>NZ_CP023667.1:0-1358421 GCF_002443155.1 Alcaligenes faecalis
GTATAGGGTTCAGGGGGCTTATAAATGGACGAGTAGGCCCTGGAGACAGGGTGGGCCCAGGTGCTGGGCCACCAACTGACGCGAGGGGTAGCGTCAGTTGGCAGTGACATCAAGTCAGATTACTTCTTGGCTTCAAAGCCCAGGATCGGGCTCAGGCTGGCGTTAAATGCCGCCACAGTGTCAGCGGAGCTGCGATCGGCCCACTTGGGCACCACGGTTTCGCTCATGACTTTCTTCAGCAGTTCGCGGTCAGCGTCTGTAGGCTTGACCAGAGTCATCTTGCCTTTCAGAGGCTGCGTGCAAGTGTCGGCGCCAGTGTTGCAGTCATAGCCTTCTTGCGTTTCCTTGGCAGCGGCCGCCCAGATCTCTTCGGTCATGGCCTTGATGTTGCTGGCCAGGAATTCCTGAACTTTGGGGTCCAGCTTGTTCCAGGTGCCCAGGTTGGCTGCGTGAATCTGCTGGTTCCAGTTGATGGGCATTTCGTACAGCTTGGAGCTGACTTCGTACCACTTGGCCGAGTAGCCGGACATGGAGCCGGTAATGGCGCAATCGACCACACCGTTTTGCAGGGCAGGAACCACTTCACCGAATGGGATGGTTACGCTGTTGCCGCCCAGAGCCTGAACGAATTCAGCCTGTGTACGGCTGCTGGTACGCACTTTCTTGCCTTTCAGATCGCTCAGGCCGTTGAAGTTGCCGTTGCAAAACAGAACCTGGGCCGGGTAGGTGGAAAAGCCCAGTACCTTGACGTTGTTTTTGGCGTAGAACTGTTCGTAAGCAGGGGTGAAGGCGTCGGTCAGCTTCTTGGCCATTTCGATATCGGGAGCCAGGCCAGCCAGGTCGATGGCTTCGTTAATGGAGTTGTCGCTGGCGAAGTAAGCCAGGGTAGCCGTACCAAAGGGAATCACGCCCTGACCGATCAAGCGCATGATTTCAGGACCTTTCAGGCCCATGTCGTTAAAGCCCTTGATATCAGCGGTGATCTGGCCACCGGACAGCTCAGGCACTTTCTTGGCCCAGAAGGGCTGCTCGGTGTTCTGGTAGGCGGTCAGGTTGCTCAAGCCACCGACAACTTTCAGGGAAGTCTTGGGCAGTTCCTGGGCCATGGCGGCAGAGCCCAGGGCCAGCGAGCCTAAAGCCAGGGAGGTCAGTACGATTTTTTTCATAAGGTGCTCCTAATAGCGGTCCAGCTGTATGGTTGATAGAGTGCGCTCCCTGTTTGCAGGGGCTGCATATTGAAACCAAAGGGGCGACCGGGGGTGCCGGTCAAATCTTGCTTACAGCGCGGCCAGCCGTGTGTTGGGCAGATCGGTAATCAACATATGGCCAGGGGCATGTGTGATACAAAACTGCGGCTTGGCCTGGGCAGCAACGGCTTGAGGGGTGACGCCGCAAGCCCAGAAAACGGGTAATTCGTCGGGGCCGACTGGCACTGCATCGCCATAGTCGGGTTGTTGCAGGTCGCTGATTCCAATCAGGGACGGGTCGCCGATATGGACCGGGGCACCGTGCACGGACGGAAAGCGCGAGGTGATCTGAATGGCACGGATGGCATCGGCCGCACGCATGGGGCGCATCGACACCACCAGGGGGCCAGACAGGCGCTGTGTACCCTGGGTCTGGATCGAGCTGCGATACATGGGCACATTCACACCCGCGCTGATATGGCGCACATCAATTCCGTCGGCCAGCAGCGCTTCTTCAAAGGAGAAGGAGCAGCCAATCAGAAAGGACACCAGATCATCGCGCCAGACATCTTCGATGTTCAGCGGCTCGGCGTTGAGCTCGCCGTTCTGCCAGACACGGTAACGAGGGAAGTCCGTGCGCAGATCAATCGAGCCCCCCAAGGTTGGAACCTGGAATTGACCCGGTTCGGTCACTGCCAATAAAGGGCAGGGTTTGGGGTTGCGCTGGCAAAACAGCAAGAACTCATCGGCCCAGTCTTTGGGGAGGATCATCAGGTTGGCCTGCACGTAGCCTGCCGCTAGTCCTGCAGTAGGACCAGTATGGGTTTCTTGACGGATCAGCTCGCGGCATTTTTCGGCCTCGGGCGCCAGCACAGGCAGGGTTTGCAGGTTCATGAATGACCACTCGCACAAAAGGGGGTTGATCACAGCATCGGATTGCAACCGATCGGATAATGTGTGTCCAATCGTATGTTTGAATCCAAGGCCATAAAGATTACTTATCGGACTGCACGTATTGTTGGGCGATCGCTTGCGCATGATCGGCGACGACGCGGGCAATATGACTGTCCGGCGAGTCCATCCAACAGGCAAAAAATTCGATCGCTGGCAGTGGCTGATCAACCTTCAAAAGACGCAGTTTTCCCTCGGAAAGCTCGTCTTTTATGACGTCCGGTGCAAGTACGCTTGGACCCATTGCGTGGCGCGTCATTTGCACGATTGTGCTCAGGGATGCACTGCCAAAAATACGGGGAGATTTGACGCCGGCACGCAGCAGCGCTTCGCGTGTGGCCAGGTAAGGAACACTACCCGAGGGATAGGTAATTACAGGGTAAACCCCTAGCTCTGAAACACTGACTTTTCGGCCGTGCAGCTTCAATTCGGGGCTGGCGACCCAGCCTAACTGATAAGCACAAAGTCGAATGCACTGCTCTTTGGGGTCTTGGCCCACGCCCACAATCATGGCCATGTCAATCTGGAAACTGGCCAGTTGCTGGCGCAGTACGCTCGTTGTGTCCACGTGGATTTCAATGACCAGGGAGGGGTATTCCTGATGCAGCTTGTCGATCAGTTCATGCAACCAGGTTTGCACAATGGTTTCAGCAACCCCCAGGCGCAGCAGGCCGCGAATGGCGTTTTGCTCTTTGGCCGCGCGCAGCATCTCGGTGCGCAAGTCCAGCATGCGCTGTGCGTGTGACAGTAGTTCCTGGCCTTTGTCAGTCAGTTTGATGCCCCGGGCGCCCCGATCAAACAGGCGCAGTTCCAGACTGGATTCCAGTCCGGCGATGCGCTGAGAAATAGACGGTTGGGTCGTGTTGAGTTTTTCGGCAGCCGCCCGGAAACCGCCAAGCTCGGCAACCCACACAAAGGCTTCGATCTGTTTGAGATCAATCATGTTTCCGGTCCAGAAAATAGGCAGTCTTATTATGCCTGATCGCTATTGGCGGTCAGAAGTAGAGCTGACGGATATTTTTCCGTATCTTTGTTTGATTGAACGCGCCCACCACTATAATTCGCCCATGACTTGCAAGATACTGATTGTGCGTACGTCCTCTTTGGGAGATCTGGTACATATGCTGCCAGCAATCTCGGACATTGCACGCCATGTGCCCGGTGCACAAATTGATTGGCTCGTAGAAGAGAGCTTTGCTCAGATTCCAGGCTGGCACCCGGCAGTAAATGAAGTGATTCCGGTGGCGCATCGACGCTGGCGCAAGCAATGGTGGTCTGCCCAGACACGCCAGGAGCGCGCCGCCTTGCGCGAGCAACTGCAATCGCGCCAATACGATGTGGTGTTGGACATGCAGGCGCTGATGAAATCCATCTGGCTGGTGCGGCAGACTAAAGGCCGTCGTCATGGACTGGACTGGAAGTCCGCGCGTGAACCGCTGGCCTCGCTGTTTTACGATGTGCGTCATCGCGTCGGTTTCTGGCAGCCTGCTGTTTTCCGCCAGCGCAGCTTGGCCGCTTCTGCCTTTGGTTATCAGTTTGAAGGCGCTCCTGATTTTGGTTTGCAGGGTTTGGCCGCGCAAGCCCCCAAGGATGAGGATCCTTACGCCATCATCATGCCTTCGGCCAGCCGCGACGATAAGCTCTGGGAGCCGGAGAACTGGCAGCAGGTCTTTGACCGCCTGCAAGCTGAGGGCATGGCGCTGCGGCTGTTGGCTGGCAGCCCTGCCGAGTCCGAGCGTGCCGAGGCCCTGATTGCCGGGCGTAGCCAGGCGCAAGTGCTGCCACGAATGGATTTGACGCCTATTGCCCTGCAATTGGCCGGCGCGCAGGTGATGGTTGGGCTCGATAGCGGGTTGACGCATTTGTCGGCCGGCCTGGGGCGGCCCACCATTGGTATCTATAAAGCCTCGACCCCCGTACGTACTCCCTTGGAAGGCTCCGCCTATACCGCCAGCCTGGGCGAGCGCGGGCACCCTCCTTCGGCAGAGACGGTGCTCTGTGCCATCGATCAGGCATTGGGACGGACGACGGCGCCAGAGGCCGGCTTGCTGGACTCGCAAAAGAACTAGTTTGAGCCTGGGTGCCAATTCGTTTTTTTGTCAGTCGGCTTTGTGCTTACAATACGCGATGCCAAGGGGCCTGCGGCCCCGCTTGAATACAGGCTTTTTGCTGCCTGGCATCGTTTCCTATATTTCCTCCTGGTAGTGCCAAGCCTGGCTTGGCCGCTGCTGGTTTCGCACCGAGGCTAAGCGGGTGAACCGATTTTTCTATACCGCCTCCATTCGTATTCTGGCTCCAGCCTTGATGGCCTGGATGGGCTTGCGTGCCCGCCGAGCGGGTGGCGAGTGGCAGGTGTTATCGGGCCCGCGCTTTGGTTTTTATGGTGCCCTGCCGGTACCCAGCAAAGCGCCGGTATGGGTGCACGCAGTCAGCTTGGGTGAGACACGTGCGGCCCAGCCTTTGATCCGTGCCTTGCTGGACCAGGGCGAAACGGTCCTGCTGACGCATATGACCGTTACGGGCCGAGCAGAGGGGGCAAGTGCATTTGCCGCCGAGATCGCAAGCGGACAGTTGCTGCAGCAATGGCTGCCTTACGACTTTCCCGGCTCTGTACGACGTTTTTTTGCGCATTACCGTCCATGTGCCGGGGTGTTGATTGAACGCGAAGTGTGGCCCAATCTGCTGGCTGCCGCACGCCGACAAGGTGTGCCCATGATGTTGGCCAGTGCCCGGTTCTCGGAAAGTGCGTTGCGCACCAGCTTGAAGGCGGGTTCGGTCATGCGCGAGGCATACCGCTCCTTCAAGCTGATTTACGCTCAAAGCCTGGCCGATGCGCAGCGTCTGGAGCTGGCAGGAGCACAAGGCGTGCGCGTATCTGGGAACTTGAAGTTTGATGTGGTCTTGCCGCAGGACAAGATTGCCCGTGGTCGTGGTTTTGCCAGTGATCTGGGACGACGTGTGGTGGTGATTGCCAGTACCCGCGAGACCGAACATGCCGATTTCATGGATGCGATTGCCCACTATTTGCGCCGCGAACGTGAACACGGCAGCGAGCTGCACAGTCCGGTCTTGTTTGTCGTTATTCCGCGTCACCCCGAGCGTTTTGAGGAAGCGGCAGATTATTTGAATCAGCTAGGTTTACGTTCAGTGCGACGTAGCGAACTGTTAAAGCAGGGCGATACCAGCACGAGTGCGATTCAAGCCTGTCGAGAGGTCGATGTGCTTCTGGGAGATACCATTGGCGAAATGCACTGGTACTACGGCCTGGCGCGCGTGGCCATTGTTGCGGGCAGCTTCCAGCCCCTGGGCGGCCAGAATTTCATCGAAGCCTGTGCAGTTGGTGTCCCTGTGATTGTGGGCCCGCATACTCATAATTTTGCCCAAGCCATGCAAGATGCCATGCAGGCAGGTGCCGCGATACGTGCCGCTACGCCAGCCGTGGCGCTGCAACAGGCATTGGAGCTGGTGGATGATCCAGCACGCCATCACAAGATGGCTGACGCGGGTCTGCATTGGGTTCAGATGCATGAAGGCGCAGTGCAGCGCGTACTTTCTGGATTGGCACAAATTCGCGATTAAATACCGAGCTGTTTATTAGCTAATAAGTATTTATTTTTACGTGTTTTTGAATTTGTGGTGAATTGAGGACAGCTTGCCTTGATTTGAATCAAGTTGAATAAAAAAAGCCCGCATTAAGCGGGCTTTTTTGAGATCTAAAAACTGATCGAAATCGATTTACAGTTTTTGGATGCTCTTAGCTTGTGGACCCTTTTGGCCTTCAGCCGACACGTACGAAACGCGCTGGTTTTCTTCCAAGGATTTAAAGCCCGTGCCCAAGATGTCGGAATGGTGAACGAAAAGATCTTTGCCACCGTTGTCGGGGGAGATAAAGCCGTAGCCTTTTTCGTTATTGAACCATTTCACGATACCGGTTTCTGTTTGCATTTCCTGCATTCCCTAAAAATGACGAGCAATCTGCTCAAAAAAGATTGTCAAGATGTAAAAATCAGGGCAATGAGTATTAGAAACAATACCGTATTGAACAAACTTCGACGAACTTGAAATCCTGCACCGCCAATCGTAGGGGGTATTTAACCTGTAAGTCAAGCTAAATCGACCCTTTGCGTGGTTTTCAGGCAGTGTTTGATCAACAATTACAACCAAGCTTGTTATCGCAACGGACCCCTCTGCGCCCCTCGTTAAAGTCCGTGGTATTTACGACCAAATTCAAGCGTAGCATGAAAGAAACCGGACTTGCTACCACAGTCGTAACGCGTGCCTTCATATTCATATGCATATACCGCACGACTTTCCAAAAGACTGGCAATTCCATCCGTTAATTGAATCTCTCCACCTACCCCCGCTTGAGTGCGTCGCAGGTGGTCAAATATTTCTGCCTCCAATACATAACGCCCTACAACGGCTTGTGTAGAGGGAGCTACTTCGGGTGCTGGCTTTTCAACAATTCCATTTAGCCGGGTGGCTTTGGAATCGACTAAATTACCCGAAACAATTCCATATTTATTTGTTTCATTTCTATTTACATTTTGTGTCGCCACAATACTGCCGTTGTATTGATGAGCTGCCTCGACCAGTTGCCGGGATACCGGCGTGGTGGCGTCGATCAGGTCGTCCGCCAGCAGGACCAGGAAGGGCTCATTGCCCACGATGGGGGCAGCGCACAGCACGGCATGGCCCAGACCCAGCGCGCGTGGCTGGCGGGTGTAAATACAGCTCACATGGCTGGGGATGATGTTCTGAACGGCGTCCAGCAATTCCAGCTTGTTCTTGCCTTCCAGCTCGTGCTCCAGTTCCGGGATGCTGTCAAAGTGATCTTCAATGGCCCGTTTGTTGCGGCCTGTAATAAAGATCAACTCTGTGACTCCGGCGGCAACCGCTTCTTCGACAGCGTACTGAATTAGTGGTTTGTCGACGATTGGCAACATTTCCTTGGGCATGGCCTTGGTGGCCGGCAGAAAACGTGTGCCTAGACCGGCGACGGGGAAAACAGCTTTGCGTATAGGTTTCATAGTGTCGTCAATCGAGGATCAAGGTGAAGCTGGCGCGGGATGAGCCGGAGTTCCAAGTTGAATGGCATCCTGGTTTCGCTGCGAAAACTGCCGAGGCTCACGCCCTTGTTCACTGGGAGGTGTGCCGAAAAAGCCTTGTCCAAAAGCTAGAAGGGCGACGTTTGCCACCAGGATCAGTATGAAAAGCAGTCGCATCGCAGATGCCCTGAAAAATACAGTTCAACCCAAGATTGTACGGGTAGGGGAGTTTAAGTTCATCCGTTTTAATGCCAATCGTATCTAAGGGTCTCCCCACTTGTCTGACGCTGAAAGCCCGTTGTGAAACCCATTCGGGCTTACAAATGGGCGGCAAACAGCGCCAAGCCACGCAAAGCAGGCGTTTCCAGTTCCTGCAGCTGGGGTACCTCTATATTGAGCAGGCGGCAATGGTGACTTAATTGTTCTAACAGTTCTTGCTGCGCCAGAGCGCGGCCACCGCCGGCCAGAAACACTAATGGGCCATGTCCAAGATGTTGACGGCCTTTTTCCCATTGCCGCAATACCGCCCCAGCCTGCGCCGCGGCCACCCCTGTACTGATAGCCGCTTGAGTATTGCGCGGGAACGCCGCTGTTTGTCCATGTGCCTCGGGAAGCTGCGCCGTATTTTGCTTGAGCGAAGCCAGCATCAAGCTGGGGCCGGGCAAGATGGAACCGCCCAAAAAGTGACGTACCTCGTTTTGCGCAGGCCCCAGCAAATCAATCGTTGTGGCAGTACCAAAGCTGATCAGCAAGGCCCCTTGTTCGGCCGGGTATTCCTGGGCCAGCAGATCGCTCAGCCCTAATAGGGAAGCCCAGCGGTCGGCGCCCAGTTGGCTGGCCTGCTCATAATCGTTGTGCAGCCCAAAAACTTGCTCTTGTGCCTGCAACCAGCGTACCGGACCCAAACCCAGACGGCTGACAGCGGCATCAATTTGTTTTTGCACCTGGGGACCTGCCACATTCACCCCTAGCGCTTGCACACCTTTTTGATTGGCGAATTCTTGCAAGGGGGCCTGGCCTGCTTCCAGCCAAACTGCCAATTGATCCAATTGGTCCGCATGCACGCTAACCGGCTGGCTTTCGCGCGCGCCGGTTAAAGGATGACACCACCCTAATTTGATGCGGGTATTGCCAGAGTCGATAAGCAGGGTCATGCCGGGTCGTCAGAGCTGAAAAGAGTGCAGTATAGCGATCAGCGTTGGGCGCGAACGGAAACTTCGCCCACCGTGACCGCTCGTTCGGAACCATCGGGGTGGCGCAACAATAATTGCCCCGAGGTATTGATGCCCGTCACAATGCCGGTGTGCAGGACCTGGCCGTTGTCGATGATATGGACTTGCTGGCCTATCAGTGCATCAACTTGCGCGTAGCGTGTGGGCAGATCCGCGAAGCCCTGGGCCGTAACATGGTTCAGGCTTAGGTACAGACTTTGGGCAACCTTGGCCACAATGTCCGAACATCGTGCCAGGCTTGCTTGCTGGGAGTGTTCCGCAATGCTGCTCCAGTCCGCAATGGCGCGTTGTGTATTTTGGCTGATGGTTGTCGCATCGCGCAGATTCAGGCCTATGCCAATAATCACGACATGATGGTCACTGGAACTGGGTGCAGCGCTGGCGCGTGTTGCTTCAACCAGAATGCCCGATAGCTTGGCCTGATCCCACAGCACGTCGTTCGGCCATTTCATGGCCAGACGATTACGTACGGCGGGTTCCAGAAACTGGCGCAGCGCTTCTGTTGTTGCCAGACCGGACAGCGGCGAGAGCGTAGGCAGTTGTCGTGCCGGCAGAAAAATATCGAAGGCACAGGAAAACATCAGGTTTGCACCAACGCTGTTTTCCCAGGTGCGGCCAGCACGTCCACGGCCACGGCTTTGCAGATGAGCGCCCAACAGCCAGGGACGCACACGCGGCCCGGATTCCTGGCGGGCCAGGGCGAGCAAATCCGCGTTGGTCGATTCGGTCGAATCCACCCAGCGTATCTGGGGAAAATGGGGCAAGCGCGTACGCAGCTCTGCCATCATGTCGCGAGGGCTGGGTAGGGTGAATGCAGAAGAGGTATTCATGACAATCCGGTACACTGGATGAGTTAAACGTAATCTTATGTGATATTTGATCTGAGCATGTCTGAACGCGTAGATACAATCCAATTTTCCGGCCAGGCCGGTGTTATTGACTGTGCTCTGGACTGGCCAGCAGGCGAGCCCAAGGGTTGGGCCTTGCTGCTGCATCCTCATCCTTTGCATGGTGGAGCACGTAATAACAAAGTCGTGACCACCTTGTCGCGCAGCGCCACACAACATGGTTTGCTGGCAGTACGCCCCGATTTCCGGGGTGTCGGAAAGTCTGCTGGGGAGTTCGACAGCAGCCGTGGCGAAACCGCCGATATGCTGGCCCTTATTGAGCAATTCCCATCGCATTTCCCGCAGTGGAGTTCCGGCCCATCCATGTTGGCCGGTTTTTCATTTGGCACCGCGGTCGCTGCCCAAGTGTATGCCAGCCTGCAAGAAGCGCAGGCGCCTTTGCCCGGTGCGTTCATCCTGACCGGCACCGCGGTCAACCGCTTTCGCTTCCGGGATGTAAGCCCTCCTGTCGACACTTTATTAGTACACGGTGAAACCGACGATGTTGTTCCCCTGTCGGAAGGCATGGACTTTGCGCGTGAGCATCAGTTGCCCATGGTCGTGCTGCCCGAGGCTGGCCACTTTTTTCATGGCAAGCTGATCCAGCTGCGCGAGCTGGTTAGCCGTCATTTGGCCGGGCTTGGAACCTAAGCCGGGTTTTGCTTTCAAATCGTTGCGTTTTCCTGTTCAGACTCAGGGGCCTTGCCCCTCACAGGCCCAGATGGCTCTGCCATAATGGGTTCTTTCCGCCACTGTCAAAGCAATCGATTTTTTCCATGACTTCTATTCAAAAATTTGCATCTCCAGTCCTCTCTCGTTGTGTGGTGGCTCTTGCCCTGGCGCTGCCTATGGTGGCTCAGGCACAAACTCAAACTCCTGCCCCGACAGAATCGGCTCAAGTGCTTGGCGCTCAGACGCCTGCCTTGCCAGGTGATTTGTCCGTTGTACCCGCACCTAGCCTGACGGCCCGTGCCTGGTTGTCCATGGACGTTAATAGTGGCCAGATCATCGCGGCAGAAGGGCTGAACGAACAGGTCGAGCCTGCCTCCCTGACCAAGCTGATGACGGCCTATCTGGTCTTTGATGCTCTGGAATCCGGTCGCCTGAAGCTGGATCAGACCGTTGTGATTTCGGATAAGGCATGGCGCACCGAAGGTTCGCGCATGTTTGTGAAGGTCAACTCTCAAGTGGCGGTGAATGATCTGCTGCAAGGCGTGATCGTGCAATCGGGTAATGACGCCTCTGTTGCTCTGGCCGAAGCCGTTGCCGGTAGTGAAGATGCTTTTGCTGCCTTGATGAACGAAGAGGCCGCCAAGCTGGGTTTGACGGCTACGCATTTCAAGAACTCCACCGGCTTGCCCGATCCCGAGCATCTGACTTCGGTGCGTGATCTGGGCGTGTTGTCCGCTGCGCTGGTTGCCCGCTTTCCTCAGTACCTGCACTACTACAGCCAGAAAGAGTACACCTATAACAATATCAAGCAGCCCAACCGTAACCGCCTGCTGTGGCTGGATAACACGGTTGATGGTCTGAAAACCGGCCACACCCAATCGGCCGGTTATTGCCTGGTGTCGACCGCCTTGCGCGATGGCCGTCGCGTAGTGTCGGTTGTGGTGGGCACGGCAAATGACGCCGCTCGTACAGAAAACAGCCTGAAGCTTCTGAACTGGAGCTTCCAGAACTTCGAAACCGTGAAGTTGTACGACGCCAGCAATCCTGCTGTTACCGCCCGTGTTTGGGAAGGTGAGGTCGAGAATGTAGGCCTGGGTACAGAAGGAGCCTTGTGGCTGACGGTTCCGCGCGGCAAGTCTTCGGAAATCAAGCCTGTCGCCAACTATACCCAGCCCTTGCTGGCTCCGTTGAGCAAGGGTGACAAGGTCGGTACACTGACTTTGTCCTTGGATGGCAAAGTATTGGCAGAACAGCCTTTGCTGGTGCTGCAAGATGTGCCCGAGGCAGGCTTTTTCGGTCGTATGGCTGACAAAGTGCGCTTGATGTTTGAGTAATTCCTTGGTGCGAGGCTGAAACCTATGATTGCAGGCATTGACCCCGACAGCATTGTTTATTTGAACGGCGATTTCGTGCGCTTGGGCGAAGCGAAGATCTCGGTACTGGATCGTGGCTTCATCTTTGGCGACGGCATTTATGATGTCGTGCCTGCTTATCACGGGAAACCTTTCCGTATAGATGGACACCTGGGGCGCTTGGAGCGCAGTCTGGCCAAGGTGGGCATCACCAATCCTTTCACTCGACGTGAGTGGGAAAAGCTGGTGCTGGATATGCTGGCCCGTTCGGGCCGGGGCGCCGACTGCATGGTCTACATTCAGGTGACACGCGGTGTTGCCAAGCGCGACCATGCCTTCCCCAGCAATGTGCCGCCCAGCATCTTCATCATGGTCTCGCCCTTCAAGCGTGTGCAGCAAGAACGCGAAACCGGTTTGAAGGCAGTGGCTATTGAAGATGAACGCTGGCTGCGTTGCGATATAAAATCCGTTTCTCTGCTGGGCAATGTGTTGGCCAAGCAGCAGGCGGTTGAAGCCGGCGTGGATGAGGTCATTCAGTTCAGAGACGGTTTTCTGACCGAAGGGGCCTCCTGCAACATCTGGATTGTGCGCGACGGCACTTTGCTGGCACCCATGCGCAACAATTTGATCCTGGAAGGGATTCGCTACAGTTTGATGGAAGAGCTTGCCGCCCAGGCGGGCATCGCTTTTCAGGCGCGTCAGATCTCTCGTGAAGAGGTCGACACTGCCGACGAGATCATGATGACGTCAGCTACCAAAGAGGTGCTGCCCATCGTTGTATTTAACGGTCAGCCCGTCGGTGACGGACGACCCGGCCCTGTCTTTGCCAAATTACGTGAAGGCTATGACAAGGCCATCAAGGCTGCGGAGCAAGCATGACCATTTCCCCCGAAGAATCGTTGATCGAATACCCCAGCGACTTTCCTATCAAAGTCATGGGCCAGACTCACGAAACCCTGCAAGACGAATTGCTGGCCATCGTGCTGGAACACGATCCAGGTTTTGACGCTGCCACCATTGAGGTGCGTCCCAGCAAGGCAGGCAACTACACGGGCCTGACTTTCACGGTGCGCGCCGTCTCGCGTGAGCAGTTGGATAATCTTTATCGTGCTCTGCATGCGCATCATCTGGTGCGTGTGGTGATGTAAAGCAGGGATCAGGCGTTCATGTCCGACTCAGTTCGTATCAAGTGGTTTGAGCGGCCTAGCGCCTATGAACCCATCTGGCAGGCAATGCGCGACTTTACCGAGCAGCGCGGGCCAGAGACTGCTGATGAAATCTGGCTTGTCGAGCACACGCCTGTCTACACGCAAGGACAGGCTGGCAAGCCGGAACATCTGCTGAACCCCGGTGGCATCCCCGTGGTGCAAACCGACCGGGGCGGGCAGATTACCTATCACGGCCCTGGGCAGTTAATGGTGTACTGCCTGTTTGATCTGCGCCGGGTAGGCCTGTACGTCAAAGAATACGTACGCCTTTTGGAAGAGGCTGTTATTGCCTGTCTGACGCATTTTGGTGTCGAAGGGGCTTGCTGCAAGCCAGGGGCACCGGGTGTCTATGTACCGCAAGGGGTGGCAAGCCAGGAGTTGGCCAAGATTTCCGCATTGGGGATCAAGATTCGCAATGGCCGCTCTTACCATGGTCTGGCCTTGAATATAGGTATGGATCTAAGCCCATTTAGCGGTATCAATCCCTGTGGCTATGAAGGGCTGCAAACGACGGATGTGCGTTCGCAAGGCGTCGTGGTCCCCATGGACGAGGTTGCACAGTATTTGTCTAATTATCTATCTCAAGCTATAGCTCTGCGCCTACAGGCAGCGGCAGCTTAAATAGCGCAGCGATAAAGCGCCGCATGGGGCGGCGCTCATCTTTATATTGTTATTTATTTGTCAAGGGCGGCCTCAGCTTCCGCTCCATTGCGGCGCGCGTTTTTCGATAAAGGCGTCTATACCTTCGCAGGCATCGTTGCTCATCATATTGTCAGCCATGACCTGGCCGGCGTAGTCGTAGGCTTGTTCAATAGCCAGGCTGCGCTGGCGGTAGAACATGGCCTTGCCTGCACGGACGGCAACCGGACTCTTGGCCATGATGCTGTCGGCCAGTTTCTGTACGGTTTGATCCAGCTGGTCTTCGGCTACGGCGTAATTGATTAACCCCAGCTCTTGAGCACGTTGGGCGCTGATAAATTCGCCCGTCATCAACATTTCCATGGCGGCCTTGGGCGGCACGCAGCGAGACAGGGCAACAGCGGGGGTGGAGCAGAACAGGCCAACGTTAATGCCGGAAACCGCAAAGCGAGTGGACTCGGTGGCGACAGCCATATCGCAGGTAGCAACCAGTTGACAGCCCGCTGCAGTGGCCAAACCTTGCACACGAGCAATCACCGGCACGGGCAAGGCCAGCACACCTTGCATGACGCGGCTGCAGCGGCTGAACAGATCCCGGTAGTAGTCGTGTTCGGGCTTGGAGCGCATCTGTTTCAGATCGTGTCCGGCACAAAAGGCCTTGCCTTCCGCCTGGATAATGACGCACTGCAAGCTGGGGTCCTGGGCCAGCTTGTCCAGAATGTGTTGTAAAGAGTCCAACACTTCTTCAGACAGGGCGTTGTACTTGGCGGGCCGGTTCAAGGTGATGCGGGCCAGTCCCTGATGCTGTTCCAGCAGGACGGGATCGGCGGGGTGCTCTTGTGACATGCAAGTCTCCGTACTTATAGTATGTGCAGGTTTTATTTTCGGGTGTTGCGGCATCGTTAGGTCGACCTCTATATTAGAGGGGTCTGGTACAAACTATCGCCCTTGTTCTAGGCGCTTGTAAAGCGAAGGGGCTACAATTGACCACTGCGCCCATCGTTTAGTGATGCTGCCCGCACGCTGTTTTTCTATTTAGACGCCTATGACCACCCCTACAGATACGTCCGTCGATTCCAAACCTACTGTGCGCCCTCGCGTTGTCGAATACGACGCAACGCAAAAGCAGAAGGCCGAGGCCAAGACCTCGCGCATTCCCATTAAGGTCGTGCAGGCAGAGCGTTTGAAAAAACCTGATTGGATTCGGGTGAAGGCGGCCGCGCCGAACTCCCGTTTCTACGAGATCAAGGAAACACTGCGCGAGCACAAGCTGTTCTCGGTGTGTGAAGAAGCCTCCTGTCCCAATATTGGGGAATGCTTTGGTAAGGGCACGGCAACCTTCATGATCATGGGCGACAAGTGCACACGCCGTTGCCCATTCTGTGACGTGGGCCACGGGCGTCCCGATCCGCTGGACGAGAACGAGCCCGCCAACCTGGCCAAGGCCATTGGTGCCATGAAGTTGTCCTACGTGGTGATTACCTCCGTAGACCGTGACGACCTGCGTGATGGTGGCGCTGCCCACTTTGTGGAATGTATTCGTCAGGTGCGTGAGCATTCGCCCACTACGACCATTGAAGTGCTGGTGCCGGACTTCCGTGCACGTCTGGACCGTGCGTTGGGCATCCTGAATGCCTGCCCTCCTGATGTGATGAACCACAACCTGGAAACGGTGCCTCGCTTGTACAAGCAGGCGCGTCCGGGTTCGGACTACCACCACTCCTTGAAACTGCTGCAAGAGTTCAAGAAGCTGCATCCAAACATTCCAACCAAATCCGGTTTGATGGTTGGCTTGGGTGAGACCAACGAAGAGATTCTGGAAGTGATGCGCGATATGCGTGCTCACGATATTGATATGTTGACCATTGGCCAGTATCTGCAACCGTCCGGGCATCACTTGCCCGTAATGCGTTACGTGACGCCTGACGAGTTCTTGATGTTTGAGCGTGAAGCCTATGCAATGGGCTTTACCCATGCCGCCGTTGGTGCTATGGTGCGCTCGTCCTATCACGCAGACCAGCAGGCACACGCTGCAGGGGTGCAACCTTAACAATAAGAGTACGGGTCTTTGTAAGACTTGGCTTTTATATTTGAAGAACCCGGCCTTGGCGCCGGGTTTTTTATGCCTGCCAGGATTTCAAGCACTGTCGATTCACGCCTGTCTGTTTTGACTTCAGGTTCCAGGGCGGGTAGAAGACCAAAGAGCCTTTAACGGCTCTTTGATCATGCTATCAATGGCAGTTTGGTTGTTTACTTGGATGGCGGGCTTCCCACCGTATCACTCTGGGCCAGGGCCTTGGCAGAAAGACTCTCTATATAAGGCTCCAGAACTTCGTCGTAATCTTCGACGCCCAAATACCAGGCTGTCAGGCCTTTGCTGTCTTGCTTGAGATCAGTCCAGCAGAATAAAGAGCGGTCAAAAGAGTCCTTGATGGTCTCGTTCACAAACTTGAATAACTCATCCAGCAAGGGCAGGCTGCTCGAAGGGACGGCAAATGGCGTTTCCCCCTGGAACTGCCAGGCATACTGTTCGAGCAGTTCGTTCGACCAAAGAGCATGTTGCTCTTGAGAGCTTAATTCTGGATTGGCAGGGCTTAAAGGCATGGTTCTGGGTCAGGTAAGGGGAACGGATGGTCAGGCGCCGGTGGCAAACCATTGTATGGGGGCGGCGCCTTGCTCTTTGAGCCACTCATTGGCTTGCTGGAAATGGCCGCAACCAATAAAGGGCACAGGGGGGCGGCGTGCAGCCAGGGGGGATGGGTGATTGGCCTTCAAAATCAGATGGGGCTGCTGGGAGTGCTGCCGAATCAAAGCCTCTTTGGCCTGAGCGTGCGCACCCCACAACATATAAACAATAGGGCGTGTAGTTTGCTGAGCCAGGTTCATCAGCAGGGAGTCAGTAATCTGTTCCCAACCTTTCTTGGCGTGAGAGGCAGGCAAACCATCTTCTACAGTTAGTGATGTATTCAACAGCAAGACACCTTGTCGGCCCCAGTTGCTCAGATCATGACTGCTGGGTAACGCTGTGTCGGGATATTCCAGTTCCAGCTCTTTAAAGATGTTGCGCAGACTGGGCGGGGCCGGGCAGGTGTCAGGCACAGAAAATGACAGGCCCTGTGCTTGATTGGGACCGTGATAAGGGTCCTGGCCCAGAATCACTACGCTGACTTTCTGCAATGGCAGCAGTTCCAGTGCGCGGAAAGGGGTGGCCGGGTAAATAGAGGCACCATCCTGGCACTCCTTGTCCAACCACTTGGCTAGAGTTGCCAGTATGTCTTGCAGTTCCGGGCGATCCAATGTGGCACGCCAGTCGCTGGGAAGGCGGGCAGCTTGCGTCAGGATGTTCTCGGTCAGGAGATTGCCGGAGAGTATTTCTTCGCCAATCAGGCTGAGCTGTGCCGCAGGGGCTTGAGAAGATGAGCGGGCCATAGTCTGCATACAGAGTTATTTGTCCGCCTATTGTAATAGGGGAGATGTGGCTTACCTATCTGCTTGGATGGGGTCTCTCTATATAGAGAGGGGGTTGTCGATCAAAAGTAGGGCGATTGTTATGCCTCTATATATAGAGGGATGACCGGCGGTCTATATATAGAGTGTTGTAGACCAGGTTCTAGATTAGCGGCCTATGGTGATAGCCGGGTCTTTGTGTAGCCTTCCCCAGGATTTCAACCGCATTCTTATCTTTTCTGTCTGTCTGTCTGTCTGTCTGTCTGTCTGTCTGTCTGTCTGCGAAAACACTTTTGAGCAGGGGAATGCAGTGCGAAACAAGAGAATCGACGCAGAGCCGGAGAGAAAAAGCCCAGAATCCCCCTGTTCTACGCTGTGACTCCTCAGTGTTTCGCCTGTCAGTTCTGGTGCCGATCCAGCTATACATGAATGGCAGGCAAGTAAGTATCATTTAGTTTCATTTTAAATTGTTTATATATAACAATGGTCTAAGCAAAAAATCACTGTAAGCTACCTCTTTTACATGAAATGTTCAGGTAAAAAACTTGCCAAGTCGAAAATCATCGTGCTATAGTTCTTTTCTCGCTGCAGCACACACAGGGTTTTCCCTCAAAGCGCTACAGAGAGCAGTTAGACAAGATTCACCGCCTTGGCCAAGAGGCCCGCACCGAAGCTTGAATGACTGAGTCAGGTAACTGACACGGTGTAAAACCCAGAGCTTGACAAATCAGAAAATTCTGTGTTAAAGTTCTAGGTTCTGCTCCAGAGAACGCAACGTTAAGTTTTTAAGCGGTTTCGAAGGTTGAAACGGATTTGAAGATTTACCCTTGTTTGTGAAGTGGGATGGTTGGCCTTTTGGGTTGATTGTTCGCCAGGTGGGACGGAACGAAAGTTCTGGTTTAAGCGGGATGAGTTGGACGGTTTTAAAACTTTCTAGCTTCTTCAAAAAAAACGCTTGACACACTGCCTGATCTGCTTCATAATCTCGTTTCTCTGCTGCTAACACAGCAAGGCACGAAGCGCTAAACGCGACGAGCCAGCCGGGTTGGTCAGTGGAATGACAGGCAACTGTCACTGCTCTTTAACAATTAACAGCCGATAAGTGTGGGCGCTTGGAATGAGCGAGTCGAACCCTTCGGGGATCGCCACAAGTTTGTATCAAGTGCTCACAAACGAAAGATGAAGAATTACCTTGTGTAACTCTGAATTTTTCTTTGAGACACAATCGGTCTCGTCGCAAGACGGGACAACCACAGAGATTAAACTGAAGAGTTTGATCCTGGCTCAGATTGAACGCTAGCGGGATGCTTTACACATGCAAGTCGAACGGCAGCGCGAGAGAGCTTGCTCTCTTGGCGGCGAGTGGCGGACGGGTGAGTAATATATCGGAACGTGCCCAGTAGCGGGGGATAACTACTCGAAAGAGTGGCTAATACCGCATACGCCCTACGGGGGAAAGGGGGGGATCGCAAGACCTCTCACTATTGGAGCGGCCGATATCGGATTAGCTAGTTGGTGGGGTAAAGGCTCACCAAGGCAACGATCCGTAGCTGGTTTGAGAGGACGACCAGCCACACTGGGACTGAGACACGGCCCAGACTCCTACGGGAGGCAGCAGTGGGGAATTTTGGACAATGGGGGAAACCCTGATCCAGCCATCCCGCGTGTATGATGAAGGCCTTCGGGTTGTAAAGTACTTTTGGCAGAGAAGAAAAGGTATCTCCTAATACGAGATACTGCTGACGGTATCTGCAGAATAAGCACCGGCTAACTACGTGCCAGCAGCCGCGGTAATACGTAGGGTGCAAGCGTTAATCGGAATTACTGGGCGTAAAGCGTGTGTAGGCGGTTCGGAAAGAAAGATGTGAAATCCCAGGGCTCAACCTTGGAACTGCATTTTTAACTGCCGAGCTAGAGTATGTCAGAGGGGGGTAGAATTCCACGTGTAGCAGTGAAATGCGTAGATATGTGGAGGAATACCGATGGCGAAGGCAGCCCCCTGGGATAATACTGACGCTCAGACACGAAAGCGTGGGGAGCAAACAGGATTAGATACCCTGGTAGTCCACGCCCTAAACGATGTCAACTAGCTGTTGGGGCCGTTAGGCCTTAGTAGCGCAGCTAACGCGTGAAGTTGACCGCCTGGGGAGTACGGTCGCAAGATTAAAACTCAAAGGAATT
This sequence comes from Alcaligenes faecalis, assembly GCF_002443155.1. Taxonomy (NCBI): domain Bacteria; kingdom Pseudomonadati; phylum Pseudomonadota; class Betaproteobacteria; order Burkholderiales; family Alcaligenaceae; genus Alcaligenes; species Alcaligenes faecalis. Next base: position 18,805 of record NZ_CP023667.1, read on the forward strand.
GACGGGGACCCGCACAAGCGGTGGATGATGTGGATTAATTCGATGCAACGCGAAAAACCTTACCTACCCTTGACATGTCTGGAAAGCCGAAGAGATTTGGCCGTGCTCGCAAGAGAACCGGAACACAGGTGCTGCATGGCTGTCGTCAGCTCGTGTCGTGAGATGTTGGGTTAAGTCCCGCAACGAGCGCAACCCTTGTCATTAGTTGCTACGCAAGAGCACTCTAATGAGACTGCCGGTGACAAACCGGAGGAAGGTGGGGATGACGTCAAGTCCTCATGGCCCTTATGGGTAGGGCTTCACACGTCATACAATGGTCGGGACAGAGGGTCGCCAACCCGCGAGGGGGAGCCAATCTCAGAAACCCGATCGTAGTCCGGATCGCAGTCTGCAACTCGACTGCGTGAAGTCGGAATCGCTAGTAATCGCGGATCAGAATGTCGCGGTGAATACGTTCCCGGGTCTTGTACACACCGCCCGTCACACCATGGGAGTGGGTTTCACCAGAAGTAGGTAGCCTAACCGTAAGGAGGGCGCTTACCACGGTGGGATTCATGACTGGGGTGAAGTCGTAACAAGGTAGCCGTATCGGAAGGTGCGGCTGGATCACCTCCTTTTAGAGCGAATGGCTCGCAAAGCGAAAGCGTCCACACTTATTGGCTGTTAGTTAATGTCATGACCATTGAAGGTATCGCCCACTGGTGATAGATGGGTCAGTAGCTCAGTCGGTTAGAGCACCGTCTTGATAAGGCGGGGGTCGTTGGTTCGATTCCAACTTGACCCACCAACGATTACCTCGGGGGATTAGCTCAGCTGGGAGAGCACCTGCTTTGCAAGCAGGGGGTCGTCGGTTCGATCCCGTCATCCTCCACCACCGCTTTTGTGGTTGGTTGTCGATACAGCAAGGTTCATGACAGAGTATAGGGCACAGGGCAACAACGGTTGACCTGGCGCTAGATTCAACGAAGAGTGTTCTTTTTAAAGAATACTGCTCGTTGGGTTATGCAACCCACGAATTGCTCTTTAACAATTAGGAAGAAGCACAACGAAGGTGTGTTGTCTAATAAACGCAAAGCGATTAGTCGCCTTGTGATGACAATACACGGGTTGTGATTGCAACAGAACAAATTATGTTCAACGAAAGTTCTCAAAAATATAGACGTTGTTCGATCTTCGGATTGGATAACAGCTAAGGATTGATGAACGGCAACAACGTATACTCATATTCCTATAACAGCATCAAGCGTTATAGGATCAAGCGAATAAGTGCATATGATGGATGCCTTGGCGATCACAGGCGATGAAGGACGCGGTAGCCTGCGAAAAGCTACGGGGAGCTGGCAAACAAGCTTTGATCCGTAGATGTCCGAATGGGGAAACCCACCGTAGTAATACGGTATCCCATGCTCAATACATAGGCATGTGGAGGCGAACCGAGTGAACTGAACCATCTCAGTAACTCGAGGAAAAGAAATCAACCGAGATTCCGGAAGTAGTGGCGAGCGAAACCGGACCAGCCTGGATGTTTTAGCGTAGTGAATAGTCGAATGGAATGGAAAGTCCAGCCGTAGCAGGTGATAGCCCTGTAGGCGAAATTCAGTACGTGGAACTAAGCATCGAACAAGTAGGGCGGGACACGTGAAATCCTGTCTGAATATGGGGGGACCATCCTCCAAGGCTAAATACTCGTGATCGACCGATAGTGAACCAGTACCGTGAGGGAAAGGCGAAAAGAACCCCGGAAGGGGAGTGAAATAGATCCTGAAATCGTATGCATACAAACAGTAGGAGCACCTTCGTGGTGTGACTGCGTACCTTTTGTATAATGGGTCAGCGACTTACATTCAGTGGCAAGCTTAACCGAATAGGGGAGGCGTAGCGAAAGCGAGTCCGAATAGGGCGATTCAGTCGCTGGGTGTAGACCCGAAACCAGGCGATCTATCCATGGCCAGGTTGAAGGCACGGTAACACGTGCTGGAGGACCGAACCCACTAATGTTGAAAAATTAGGGGATGAGCTGTGGATCGGAGTGAAAGGCTAAACAAGCCTGGAGATAGCTGGTTCTCTCCGAAAACTATTTAGGTAGTGCCTCGTATATTACTGCCGGGGGTAGAGCACTGTTATGGCTAGGGGGTCACAGCGACTTACCAACCCATGGCAAACTCCGAATACCGGCAAGTACAGTACGGGAGACAGAGCACCGGGTGCTAACGTCCGGACTCAAGAGGGAAACAACCCAGACCGCCAGCTAAGGTCCCTAACTATGGCTAAGTGGGAAACGAAGTGGGAAGGCATAGACAGTCAGGAGGTTGGCTTAGAAGCAGCCATCCTTTAAAGAAAGCGTAATAGCTCACTGATCGAGTCGTCCTGCGCGGAAGATGTAACGGGGCTAAGCCATAGACCGAAGCTGCGGATGTGTACTATGTACACATGGTAGGAGAGCGTTCCGTAAGCCTGTGAAGGTGTTCCGTGAGGAATGCTGGAGGTATCGGAAGTGAGAATGCTGACATGAGTAGCGATAAAGGGGGTGAAAAGCCCCCTCGCCGTAAGTCCAAGGTTTCCTGCGCAACGTTCATCGGCGCAGGGTGAGTCGGCCCCTAAGGCGAGGCAGAGATGCGTAGCTGATGGGAAGCGGGTTAATATTCCCGCACCGTCGTAGAGTGCGATGGGGGGACGGATTGCAGAATGTTATCGGGGTGTTGGATGTCCCCGTTGGCGCATCATAGAAGGCACTTAGGCAAATCCGGGTGCGTAATTCAAGGGTGTGACTGGATAGAGCTTCGGCTCTAAACTAACTGGAAGCAGTTCCAAGAAAAGCCTCTAAGCTTCAGCTCTACGAGACCGTACCGCAAACCGACACAGGTGGACGGGATGAATATTCCAAGGCGCTTGAGAGAACTCAGGAGAAGGAACTCGGCAAATTAATACCGTAACTTCGGGAGAAGGTATGCCTCATTAGTGTGATGTGCCTGCGCACAAAGCATGAAGAGGCCGCAGTGAATCGGTGGCTGCGACTGTTTACTAAAAACACAGCACTCTGCAAACACGAAAGTGGACGTATAGGGTGTGACGCCTGCCCGGTGCCGGAAGGTTAAGTGATGGGGTGCAAGCTCTTGATCGAAGCCCCGGTAAACGGCGGCCGTAACTATAACGGTCCTAAGGTAGCGAAATTCCTTGTCGGGTAAGTTCCGACCTGCACGAATGGCGTAACGATGGCCACACTGTCTCCTCCTGAGACTCAGCGAAGTTGACATGGTTGTGATGATGCAATCTCCCCGCGGCTAGACGGAAAGACCCCATGAACCTTTACTGTAGCTTTGCATTGGATTGTGAACCGGCCTGTGTAGGATAGGTGGGAGACGTTGAAGCGTGGTCGCCAGATCGCGTGGAGTCATCCTTGAAATACCACCCTGGTCTGTTTGCGGTTCTAACCTAGGTCCCTTATCGGGATCGGGGACCGTGCATGGTGGGCAGTTTGACTGGGGCGGTCTCCTCCTAAAGTGTAACGGAGGAGTTCGAAGGTACGCTAGAGACGGTCGGAAATCGTCTTGATAGTGCAATGGCATAAGCGTGCTTGACTGTGAGACTGACAAGTCGAACAGGTACGAAAGTAGGACATAGTGATCCGGTGGTTCTGTATGGAAGGGCCATCGCTCAACGGATAAAAGGTACTCTGGGGATAACAGGCTGATACCGCCCAAGAGTTCATATCGACGGCGGTGTTTGGCACCTCGATGTCGGCTCATCTCATCCTGGGGCTGTAGCCGGTCCCAAGGGTATGGCTGTTCGCCATTTAAAGAGGTACGTGAGCTGGGTTTAAAACGTCGTGAGACAGTTTGGTCCCTATCTGCCGTGGGCGTTGGATATTTGACGGAGCCTGCTCCTAGTACGAGAGGACCGGAGTGGACGTACCACTGGTGTATCGGTTGTCATGCCAATGGCATTGCCGAGTAGCTACGTACGGAAGAGATAACCGCTGAAGGCATCTAAGCGGGAAACTCGTCTGAAGATTAGATATCCCGGAGGCTTGACCTCCCTGTAGGGTCGTCCGAGACCAGGACGTTGATAGGCTGGGTGTGGAAGTGCAGTAATGCATGTAGCTAACCAGTACTAATTGCCCGTGTGGCTTGATCCTATAACCCTTGAGGTTGTAGTGAGTTAAGTTGTTGACCACAGAACGTAATATTGAAGTGCAGCGCAACCCGCGCTCGACACCTTCGTAACCGCTGCTAGCTGATCCGTACTGATCGCTAGTGGTGTGCTTCTTCCAATTGGCTGGGGCGTCCCTTAAAAAGACGACTCGGCAACCAGTTACGCTTGACGACCATAGCGAGGTGGTCCCACACCTTCCCATCCCGAACAGGATTGTGAAACGCCTTTGCGCCGATGATAGTGGACGGACGTCTGTGAAAGTAGGTCATCGTCAAGCTCTTATTCCTCAAAACCCCCGCAAGCGCACCGCTTGCGGGGGTTTTGTTTTATGCGTCGCCAACGCACAGGCCAGCGGCACGCCCTGATGGCATGCAGGCCTGATCTCCTGGAACATCGCTTCAGGTGAACATTCACCCCTTCATATTCCCTACCTGCAACATGGTCAATTTTGACCGCTTCTTGCTTGGATCTGTCCTTAAGTCATGCTGAACTAGCAGTTCTGACTGACTTTCTACCTCCTCTTCACCTCCTCTATTTATCTGTTTGACGTGCGTCAATCAGGCGCCGAGCTAATCTGAACAAGAGGGAAGGGAGTGTGTCAGTCTAGCTATGGTTCTATTTGGCTTATGGAAAAGATATGGCGGCTCAAGACACGGCCTCGCAGGCAAGCAATGATGATTTGTCGGACACCAGGCTCGTGCAGGGGGAAGGACCTGGACGCTGGAAACGCATACAGGCTCAGTTGGCTCATCTACCTATATTCAAGGAGCTGCCTCCAGACCAGTTGGAGCCTATCGCCAAAGGTACTCAGGAAGTGCACGCCTTGCGCGGGACGACTTTATTCCACAGCGGTGACCCTTGTTTGGGCTTTCACATGCTGGTTTATGGCCGCGTGAAACTGGTCTTTGTCTCGTCCACGGGTTCCGAGCGCGTTGTGCGTTTGGTCGGGCCAGGGGAAGGCTTTGGTGAGGCATTGATGTTCATGGGCCGTAATTACATCGTGACGGCCCAGACTTTGGTGGATTCTCTGCTTTTGCATATCAACAGAGACACTTTGATGGAACAGCTGGAGAAGGGCAGTGATGTTGCCCGCCTGATGCTGGCTGGTTTAAGCGAGCGGCTGTATCGCTTGATGGGCGAGTTGGAGGCCTATACGCTGCAAAATGGGGTGCAACGTCTGGTGAATTACCTTTTGCAGGAGTGGCCGGGCGAAGAGGGTGTCCCCTTCAGGATTGATGTTGGCAAGTCCGTCATTGCCTCCCGCCTGAATCTGACCCCGGAGCACTTGTCACGTACCTTGCGTGATTTGATGGACCGGGATCTGATTCGGGTTCAGCGGCGTAATTTTACGATTCTGGACAGTGCGGCTTTGCGGCAATATGGTGCTCTGCCTGATATGCGTGGATAGCGCGCAGGCTATGGCGATAACGCTGCCAGGCTGTCCATAGATTCCACGACAGGGTCGCAAAGGACAGCAGCAAGGCAGGGGCTGCCAACCACGCGAAAGATTCGATACCCAAGCTTGCGCCTGTCCAAAGTATCAGGCTCAGGCTATGCAAAGCCCAATGCGCGCGGGCGGTGGATGCGGGGATGTAGTTGGCAGTCTTGGGGATAAGGCGCAAGAGGGCACGCGTGTGCTCGGTATTGTCCGTATCCATGCTGACCTGCTCCTGGGCCTCGCGCCAAAGCAGAAAAGGCACGATGGTATAGAGCATTCCACAGACGACGGAGCCCAAGGCTCCCATAATCAGCAAGACTCCTATGGCCAGCTCTGCGTTGGAGGCGGCGGGATTATGGGTCCAGAAGTTTAAAAGGACCGCAATCAACAGGCTGCTTAAAGAGCTATACCAGAACAGGGTGCTGGCTCCTGCTGTTGGACGTTTGCGTTTCCAGAGTCGCGCCCAGGTAATCACTGCCCATAAGCCGTAGCTTAAAAATATCAGGTAGATGACCAGATCGCGCACAGGTAGCCAGGAGCCGGGCAAAGAGGCCAGGCCCCATTGTGCGATCAACAATGCCCCTACAACCCAAGGTAGCCAACGTACCAGGGGCGCCGGATAGAGTTCGGTGATCTGAAAAATAGGCAGCAGCTGGAACGACATGGCAATCAGCAGCAAGCCTGCCCAAGCGGCCAAACCCATCATCACGTGCAGGTTCAGCAGATTGGCGACAGCTTGTTCGCTTGCCAGAGCAACCAGCATGGCAAGCCCCGTTGAGACGGTCAGCAGCAGACCCAGCAAGGCCAGGCGAATAGGAGCAACAATCTCTTTGGCGCCGCGAAAGACGTCGCGCCGAGAGCGCCACAAGGCCAGCATGACAGTCAGCAGATAGCCCCCTAGAGCCATGGCCAGACAAGCGCCGGCCAGCGTGTATACCCAGCTTTGCCAGCTAAGAAAGCCTGTCATCAGCAACAGTGTGCCGGCGCTGAGCAAGCACCAAAAAACGAGGGCCCGACCGCGTGATACCTGAATAGGCACATTACAGGCCACCGCCAGAATATGCGCCAAAGAGGCAAACATGGCGCTACCCACAATTCCCAAGGTCCAGGCATGAGTCAAGGCCAAGGTAGTCGGGTGCCAGCGGGAGTTGAATAATTCCGGTCCGCTATAGAGCGCCAATATGGCGGCCAGCAGTCCAAAAAATGGGACGTTCGCAAACAGGGGCAGGGTCAGTGACAAAGAGGGCGACTGATCCAGCGATAAAGCGCGTTGCATAGACTTAGTTCCTGCGGATGATGAGCTGAAAGCCGTTTTCCTGGTGTGTGCCGTGATATTTGAAACCACTGCGTCGCAGGATTTCATACAAAGGGAAGGGCTCTCGATCCAGCCACATGAGCAAGGCTTGGGTGGGAGCCAGTTCGGCCAGTGCTTCCAGGCAATGCTCCAAAGGTTCCGGTGCGGGCAGGCCGCGAGTATCCAGCATGATCTCAGTTTGTGTCATCAAGACTCCAGCACGAAAGGCTTGGAAGGCATTGTGTACCATTCTGCCCGCCTATGGCGCAGGCAAAGTGGGACTTGTTTGCCACGGGTCAGGAGGTGGAAAGAATTTGATATGCGTTAAGGCCCCTTAATTTCAGAGCAGGCATAGTGGTGGTCTTGTCGAGCCAGGATCCGCCCTGGCCAGATTGCTGATCGGGGAGTGTCATGAATACAGCGTCCACGGCTTTAGCCGCGTCCGATAACCCGCAGATGGAACTGGTTTGCCCCGCGGGCAGCTTGCCTGCCTTGAAAGCGGCGATTGATAACGGCGCCGATAGTGTTTACCTGGGGTTCCGGGATGCCACCAACGCCCGGAACTTCGCCGGGCTTAATTTTGATGCGCAGGCGATTGCACAAGGGATTGATTACGCGCATCAGCGCGGCCGCAAGGTTTTGCTGGCTCTCAATACCTACCCGCAACCCAATGCCTGGCAGCAGTGGCGCGACGCGGTGGACCGAGCCGCAGAGGCCCAAGTCGATGCGGTCATCATGGCAGATCCTGGCTTGATGGCGTATGCCAGCCAGGCACATCCCAATCTGCGCTTGCACTTGTCGGTGCAAGGTTCAGCCACCAATCCGGAAGCCATCAAGTATTACCACCAGAACTTTGGCATTCAGCGTGTGGTCTTGCCGCGCGTCTTGTCCATGGCCCAAGTGGAGCAGGTCTGTGAGCAGGTCCCTGTTCAAGTAGAAGTGTTTGGTTTTGGCAGTTTGTGCGTAATGGTGGAGGGCCGCTGTGCCTTGTCATCCTATGCCACAGGCGAGTCGCCCAATACACATGGTGTCTGTTCTCCCGCCGGGCATGTGCGTTGGGAGCAGACTGATCAGGGCCTGGAGTCGCGTCTGAATGGTGTGTTGATCGACCGCTATCAGGATGGCGAAAACGCGGCTTACCCCACTTTATGCAAAGGGCGTTTTGATGTGGCGGGCGAGAACTATTACGCCCTGGAAGAGCCTACCAGCCTGAACACCTTGTCCTTGTTGCCACAACTGTTGGCTGCGGGTGTCAGCGCAATCAAGATTGAAGGCCGACAGCGCAGCCCGGCTTATGTGGCTCAAGTTACCCAGGTTTGGCGGCAAGCCATTGATTCGGCCAAATCCACGCCAGCCCGTTATTCAGTCCATCCGGCCTGGATGGGGGCTTTGAACAAGTTGGCCGAAGGGCAGCAACATACGCTGGGTGCCTATTCTCGGCCCTGGAAGTAGAGCATGGGAGGCTCAAACATGAAATTATCCTTAGGCCCCTTGCAGTACTACTGGTCCCGCGTCGCCACCATGCAGTTTTATGAGTCGGCCTGCGATTGGCCGGTAGATGTGGTGTATCTGGGCGAGACCGTATGTTCACGCCGTCACGAACTACGACTGGATGATTGGCTGGATATCGCTCAGATGCTGGCCCAGGCCGGCAAAGTGCCGGTTCTGTCCAGCCAAGTCTTGCTGGAGTCCGGGCGGGACGTGAATACACTACGCAAGGTCACCGAGCAGGCTGATTATCTGGTCGAAGCCAACGATATGGGGGCAGTACGTTTGATGCAGGGCCGAGACTTTGTTGCCGGTCCTTTTTTGAATGTTTATAACGGGCCAGTGCTGGATTTGATCGCCTCTCAAGGCGCTGTGCGCTGGGTGATGCCTTTGGAAATGGGCCGTGCGGGATTGGCGCAGTTGCAGCAGGACAGACCTGCCGGTTTGGAAACCGAGGTCTTCGCCTTCGGGCGCTTGCCCCTGGCCTTCTCGGCCCGTTGCTTTGCGGCGCGTAACCGCAACTTGCCCAAGGATAACTGCCAATATGTATGCATGGACTATCCCGACGGGCTGTTACTGGAAACCCGTGAAGGGCAGGGTTTTCTGACGATCAACGGTATTCAGACTCAATCTGCCTGGGTATATACCTTGTTGGAGCAGGTGCAGGATTTGCGCGACTTGGGCGTGAATATGCTGCGCCTGAGCCCGCAATCTCAACATATGGACGCGGTCGTGCATTTGTTTAACGACGTGATTGAGGGGCGTATTCAGGCAATAGATGCCCACGAGGATATGCTGCCTTTACTGCCCGCTAAAGCCTGCAACGGTTTCTGGCATGGTCGGCCCGGTTTGGAATGGGTGTCGCCGGTGTCAGAGCGTTTTTAAGGGAGGGATACAAAAGTGAATGAAATAACGACTCCCCGTTTACCCGCTGTTGTGGCGGGTGTTCTAAGCCGTCTACCCCCTTGGCCGGGCTCCCGTCTGTTTTGTACGGGCTTGAACGTGCTGATGCGCCCACACTTGCCGGCTGATATTGCCGAACGGCTGGAGGGCCGGGCTTTACGCATACAGGTGGCGGATGCTGGTTTGGCGTTTGACTATACCTGGCGTCAGGGCGCTTTTTACCCTTTGTCTGCGCGCGCGCAGAGTCCGGATCTGATTCTGAAAGCAGATCTTTGGGCTTTTTATCAGCTTTTGCAGCGGCAGGAAGACCCGGATACCTTGTTCTTTAATCGACGTTTGTCGATTGAGGGCGATACCGAATTGGGCTTGATGGTGAAAAACACCCTGGACGCCTTGGACCCCGACATTCTGCATCCGCGTGCCGTGCTCAAACAGGGGAAAGCGGCTTTGCAGGATGTGCTGCGTCGCCCGATACGTACGCCAGCCTCTTCCTGAGACAGTTAAGAGCGCCGCACTTCAAAGTGTGGAAACAGCTTCTGGAGGTTTTCCAAAACTTCCGTTCCTGGGTAGGCCTGCAAAGCCTGCCCAGTTTCATTCAGGAAATCATCATCACAGCCTTGTGTGCGGAAAATCTGCACGGCATAGCGCTGGACGCCCAGCTCATGCAAGTGTTGCCCCAAAGCCTGTACCGAGGCGGGACTATGCAGTTGGGGATGAATGGTGCTGCGACATTCAAACAGAACGTCCTCGTTCAGCAATAGTTGCAAGCTGCGTAAAGGCGCGGCCGCACTATTGCTGCGTTGAGTAATGGCGTCGTAATGGCTGAACTCTGCCTTGATATCCAGGCCTATCCAGTCCACCCACGGCAGAATCTCCAACAGTCTGGCCGGATGTGTGCCTGCCGTGTGTAAACCAATTTTGAAGCCCAGCCTGCGCACCGCGCGTATGGCGGAACCCAGGGCTGGGTCCAGTGTGGGCTCGCCGCCGCTAAAGACGACGGCGTCCAACAGGCCGACTCGACGATTCAGAAAGTCCAGCAAGGCGTTCCAATCAATAGCACTGTCTGGCGTGCGTTCTTGCAGGTGAGGATTATGACAGTAGCCACAGCGCCAGGGGCAGCCCTGCACAAAGATGACAGCGGCTAATTGGCCGGGGTAATCCGTGGCTGAGAAAGGGGCACAGCCGCCCACTTTCAAGGCCACTTTGCGTGGAGGCATGGCTGGATATAGACGGCGCGTGGCGTAAGTCATGACACTTAAGTGGATGTTTACAGGGTTGGGGCAGTGTTGCTTACAGAGGCGCTGGCTTCGGTGAAGTAGCGTCGCTCGTGGAACTCGCCTTGCTTGCCAATATTGAAGGACGACATGGGACGGTGGTAGCCCATGACGCGTGTCCAGATTTCGCAAGGTTGGCGTTCGGAATCTTGAAGAGTGATGGTGTTGGTGTTCATGAATAACTCCCTGGATAAAAGGGCCGTCACGCTAAGCGGATGTGACTAGCTAGTTGTGTGCCAAAAGGCGGGTTGTAGATAAACGCTGAGGAAAACAAAAAGCCTGGTTTCAGCTGCGCTAAGTGGATTGGGTGTAGTCAATCTGGATAAAAGAGATCTGTTTGAAGAGATCGGCTTTAATGGACTGCTGTCGGTGTCGGTGTCGGTGTCGGTGTCGGTGTCGGTGTTGTTGCCTGCGATGGCATTGAGGCTTCCGCGCCCGCGTCGTTTTGAGCGTCAGTTTCGACCCTGGCCTGAGCTATCTTGTTGGCCAGCAGTTCACTATCGCAATGTGGACAAAACTCATGTTTTCCAGACAGATAGCCGTGTTTAGGGCAGATGGAAAAAGTGGGCGTGACGGTGATGTAAGGCAAGGAAAAACGGTTCAAGGCTCGTTGCACCAGATTGCGGCAGGCGTCGGTGCTGGACAGGGCTTCGGTCATGTACAGGTGCAGCACGGTGCCGCCGGTATATTTGCCTTGCAGCTCGTCTTGTCGCTCCAGCGCTTCGAAAGGATCTTCGGTAAAGCCCACCGGCAGCTGTGAGGAATTGGTGTAGTAGGGCATCTGCTCGGTCCCTGCTTGCAAAATGTCAGGCCAGCGGGCGCGATCTTCTTTGGCAAAGCGATAAGTGGTGCCCTCGGCAGGGGTGGCTTCCAGGTTGTACAGGTGGCCGGTACTTTCCTGAAATTCCACCATGCGCTCCCGAATGTGATCCAGCAAACGCAAGGCAAAGCGGTGTCCCCACGGCGTGCAAAGATTCTGCTTGTCCTGGGTAAAGTTGCGGATCATCTCGTTAATGCCGTTAACTCCCAGCGTGGAGAAGTGATTGCGCAAGGTGCCCAGATAGCGGCGCGTGTAGGGAAACAGCCCTTGGTCCATATGTTGCTGAATCACGGTACGCTTGATTTCAAGGCTGTCGCGGCCCATTTCCAGCAGCTCATCCAAACGGGCAAACAGACCGGTTTCATTGCCTTGATACAGATACCCCAGGCGGGCGCAGTTCAGGGTGACGACTCCCAGGGAGCCGGTTTGCTCGGCAGAGCCAAACAAGCCATTACCGCGTTTGAGTAGCTCGCGCAGATCCAGCTGCAGGCGGCAGCACATGGAGCGGATCATATTGGGTTCCAGCTCGGAATTAATGAAGTTCTGGAAGTAGGGCAGGCCATATTTGGCCGTCATGGCAAACAGGCGTTCGGCATTCGGGCTGTGCCAGTCAAAATCCCGAGTGATGTTGTAGGTGGGGATCGGGAAGGTGAAGGCACGGCCACGGGCATCGCCCTCGCTCATGACTTCGATATAGGCCTGGTTGATCATGTCCATTTCGGCTTGCAGATCCCCGTAGCAAAACGGCATTTCTACGCCACCGATTTGCGGCACTTGCTCGCGCAGGTCTTCCGGGCATATCCAGTCAAAGGTCAGATTGGTAAAGGGCGTCTGCGTACCCCAGCGTGAGGGTACGTTCAGGTTGTAGATCAGCTCCTGCACGCATTGGCGCACCTGCTTGTAGCTCAGGTCGTCCTTGCGGATGAAGGGTGCCATATAGGTATCAAAGGAGCTGAAAGCCTGGGCGCCAGCCCATTCGTTTTGCAGGGTGCCCAGAAAATTGACGACCTGGCCAACTGCACTGCTTAGATGCCGCGGTGGGCCGGATTCGATTTTTCCGGGTACGCCATTGAGCCCTTCATTCAGGAAAGTGCGCAAGGACCAGCCGGCGCAGTAACCAGAGAGCATGTCCAGATCGTGGATGTGCAGGTCAGCCTGACGGTGTGCCTGACCGATGGCTTCGGGGTACACATGGCTGAGCCAGTAGTTGGCAATCATCTTGCCCGAGCTGTTCAGAATCAGTCCGCCCAGCGAGTAGCCCTGGTTGGCATTGGCCTGGACGCGCCAGTCCTGGCGGTCCAGATATTCGGTAATGGAGCGGATGATGTCCAGCTGAGCAGCTGGACGCGTTGCGGTTTCCTGGGTAGCCATGTTTTTCACCAAAGCCTATATATAGTGATTTTTAGGATTCACGCCACTATATATGGTGGTTTTTGATGGGGCTAGGCGATTGTTGCCCAGGCTTGATCTAGGTTAATTTTGTGCTCGAAGTGACAAGATCAAGGATTTTGTCGGAAAGAAGTCGTTGGGCACTCCTTACCCTGATCGTTCGTAGGTGGAGATTTGTGAAGTCGAGGTGGTCGTGCTGCCAGGTGTAAAGAGTTGGCTATGGCCATGCTATGCAAGCAAGCTGTTTATGTGGGTTGCGTGCAAGTAGCACAACAGCAGCTTGGCTCCTGCCGGTGGAGTCGCACTGTAGCGGGCTTCACGGATAAGCGGTGTACTTGTCTGTTACAGTGCGCCGTCTCTTTTCCGGGAGGCAAAAAAATACCCGCTGACTTTTTACAGGCCAGCGGGTATTTCTTGAATAGCAGGACTTGAATAGCGGGTTTAGTGCTTGAATCGTGCTTTTAGCGCACTACACAGTGCCTGCTGATACTGGCTGACTTGCTCAAGCAGGCGTTCTTCGTGGGAAGCCCAGCCTTGCTTTTGTTCTTCTGTGCGTGTGGGGGCGGGCGACCAGGCTGAATCCGGAAAGAACGGGTCGTCCTTCCAGCGAGGGATGATGTGCCAATGCAGATGCGGCACCTGATTCCCGAATTGGGCCAGATTGATCTTGGTGACCCCCAACTGCTCACGTTGAGTCTGTTCGACCACGTAGACCGCCGCCATGATGTATTGCCGCTGTTCCTCCGACAAATCTGTCATTTCAGCCACGTGCTCTTGCCAGATCACTCGCGTATAGCCAGGAAATGGGCTGTCTGTGACAGCCAGTACCTGTAGCCCTGCGCCCGACCATAGCCATTGATCGGGCTTCAAGGCGCACAGGGGGCAAGCGGTGCTGCTCATGCAGGCTGACCGAAGAACAGGTTTTGCAGGGCGACGCCCGGATCAGGCTCACGCATGAAAGCTTCACCCACCAGGAAGGCTTGCACCTGGTTCTCACGCATCAGGGCCACATCTTCAATAGTATGGATACCGCTTTCAGTGACAACGCGTTTTTCGCTGGGGATAAAGGGCAGCAGGTCCAGGGTGTTCTGGGTGCTGGTTTCAAAGGTGCGCAGATTGCGGTTATTGATGCCCAGCAGGCTGGTCTTCATTTGCAAGGCAATGTCCAGCTCGGCGCGGTCATGCACTTCAACCAGCACGTCCATGCCCAGTTCGTGGGCCATTTCTTCGTATTCCATCAGTTGATCCTGCTCCAGCGCGGCAACGATCAGCAAGATGCAGTCGGCACCCATGGCACGGGCATGGATGATCTGGTAGGGGTCAATGATGAAATCTTTGCGCAGTACGGGCAACGCGCATACGGCACGGGCCTGACGCAGGTGATCGTAGGAACCCTGGAAATACTGAATATCGGTCAGGACTGACAGGCAGGCCGCACCGTGGGCGGCGTAGCTGGAAGCAATTTCCGTGGGGTTGAAGTCGGCGCGGATCACACCCTTGGACGGGGATGCCTTTTTGACTTCCGCAATAATGGCAGGCTTGCCTTGAGCAATCTTGTCTTCAATCGCGCTGGCAAAGCCGCGCAGGTCGTTCCGGTTCTTCGCTTCGCGCAGCAGGTCGGACTCGCTGCGCAGTTGGCGGGCGGTGACGACTTCAGCTCTTTTGGTGTCGAGGATCTTGGCCAGAATGTCGTTCATGGATTTAACTTCCTTGTATAAGCGCGGAATTGTTCGAGTTTTTCGCGGGCGGCACCGTTGGCAATGGCCTCAAAAGCCATGCGCAGGCCTTGTTCAATGGAGTCGGCGTGGTTGGCGGCATAAATGGCCAAACCAGCATTGAGGCCCACGATATCACGAGCCGTACCCTCTTGGTTATTGAGGGCTTCCATAATCATGACGGCAGATTCTTCTTTGCTGGAGACGCGAATGCTGCGATTGGAGGTCATGGCCATACCAAAGTCTTCGGGGTGAATTTCGTATTCACGCACCTGGCCGTCTTTCAGTTCGCCCACCAGGGTGGCGGCACCCAGAGACGCTTCATCCATGCCGTCCTTGCCGTGCACGATCAGCACGTGCTTGGCCCCCAGGCGTTGCATCACACGGACCTGAATCCCCACCAGGTCGGGGTGAAAGACGCCCATCAGCTGGTTGGTTGCTCCGGCCGGGTTGGTCAGGGGGCCCAGAATATTGAAAATAGTGCGCACGCCCAGCTCTTTGCGGACGGCGGCGACGTTTTTCATCGCACCATGGTGAGCGGGGGCGAACATGAAGCCGATATTGGTTTCAGCAATACTTTGTGCCACTTGCTCAGGCGAGAAGGTCAGGTTGACGCCCAGGGCTTCCAGCACGTCTGCACTGCCGGACGAGGAAGACGCACTGCGGTTGCCGTGCTTGGCTACTTTCACCCCTACGGAGGCAGCCACAAACATGGAAGCGGTGGAGATATTGAAGGTATTGGAGCCGTCGCCACCTGTACCGCACATATCCAGCAGTTCGTCCGGGTTAGGCGTAATGACGGGGGTGGCAAATTCGCGCATTACCTGGGCGGCGGCAGAAATTTCACCGACGCTTTCTTTTTTCACGCGCAGGCCCATCAGCAAGGCGGCTGCGATCTGGGGCGACATTTCGCCGCGCATCAGCATGCGCATCAAATGCAGCATTTCGTCGTGGAAGATTTCCCGGTGTTCGATACAGCGCACCAGTGCTTCGGTAGGAGTGATGGTGTTCATGATTTAAAGGTCCAGAAAGTTCTTCAGTAAGGCGTGGCCATGCTCGCTTAGCACCGACTCTGGGTGAAACTGCACGCCATAAATAGGCAATTCACGGTGACGGACACCCATGATCTCGCCGTCTTCAGTTTGTGCAGTCACTTCCAGGCAATCGGGCAGGCTGTCGCGCTCGATGGCCAGGGAGTGGTAGCGGGTGACGTTAAAGGGGGAGGGCAAGTTGCTGAATACGTCCGTGCCCTGGTGGGTAATCGGGGAGACTTTCCCATGCATGATTTGCTGCGCACGAATAATGCGTGCACCAAAAGCATGTCCGATCGCTTGATGACCCAGGCAGACGCCCAGAATCGG
Organism: Alcaligenes faecalis; assembly: GCF_002443155.1. Classification (NCBI taxonomy): domain Bacteria; kingdom Pseudomonadati; phylum Pseudomonadota; class Betaproteobacteria; order Burkholderiales; family Alcaligenaceae; genus Alcaligenes; species Alcaligenes faecalis. Next base: position 34,639 of record NZ_CP023667.1, read on the forward strand.
TAGCTTGCCGGCAAAGTGCTGGATCAGTGCAACCGACAGGCCCGCATCCGCAGGGGACTTGGGGCCGGGCGAGACGCACAGATGGCTGGGATTCAGGGCTTCAATCTCTTCAAGGGTGACTTGATCGTTGCGTCGTACCACTACTTCCTGACCCAGTTCTCCAAAGTACTGGACCAGGTTGTAGGTAAACGAGTCATAGTTATCGAGCATGAACAGCATGGGAATTCTCCGGCAGAAAAAGAATGGCAGTCAGGCGATTAAATGGGTTCGTCCAGACCGAATTGCACTTGTTCGGCAGCGCGGATCACCGCACGTGCCTTGGCTTCGGTCTCTTGCCATTCTTTTTCGGGATCGGAGTCGGCCACGATGCCGGCGGCGGCTTGCACATAGAGCATGCCGTCCTTGATGACGCCGGTGCGAATGGCAATAGCCAGGTCCATTTCGCCCGAGTAGCTCAGGTAGCCAGCCGCACCACCGTACACACCACGACGTACGGGTTCCAGCTCATCAATGACTTCCATGGCGCGTACCTTGGGGGCGCCGGTCAGGGTGCCCGCCGGGAAGGAAGCGCGCAGCACGTCCATTTGGCTCATGCCGTCTTGCAGTTCGCCGCAGACGTTGGAGACCAGGTGCTGAACATGCGAGTAGCGTTCGATTGCCATGGTGTCCGTCACTTGTACCGTGCCGGTTTTGGCGATGCGACCAATATCGTTGCGAGCCAGGTCAATCAGCATCAGGTGTTCAGCGCGTTCTTTTGGATCGGACTTCAGTTCGGCGGCCAGTGCGGCATCGGCTTCAGGCGTGGCGCCGCGTTTGCGGGTGCCGGCCAGTGGGCGAATGGTGACGCGCTCCATGTTGCGGCCATCCTGACGGTGTTCTTCCTGTCGTACCAGAATTTCTGGCGATGCACCCACGACCTGGAAGTCGTCGAAGTTCCAGAAGTACATGTAAGGCGATGGGTTCAAGGAACGCAGGGCACGGTACAGGGACAGGGGCGAGTCGCGGAAAGGCTTGGTGATGACCTGGCCGATCTGCACTTGCATCAGATCACCGGCTGCAATGTAGTCCTTGGCGCGGGCCACGGCCTTCAGGTAATCCTCTTTGTCGAAGTCACGTTCGCATTCGGTTTGCATGCTGGCGTAGGCGTAAGGGATCACTACGGGCGAGCGCAGTTTTTCGCGCAGATCTTTCAGACGGCGCTTGGCCAGTACGTAGGCTTCGGGCTGGGCGGGATCGGCGTAGACCAGCAGGTAAGTGCGGCCTGCCAGATTATCCACAATCACCAGCTCGTCCACTTGCAGCAGCATGATGTCCGGTACGCCTTCTTCCTGGTCGGAAGGGAAGGGTTTGCGGTTCATGCCCAGGGACGGTTCGATGTGGCGCACCGTGTCGTAGCCAAAGTAACCAGCCAAGCCACCTGCAAAGCGGGGCATGCCAGGACGCAGGGCGACTTTGAAACGCGCCTGGAACTGTTCGATGAATTCCAGCGGATCGCCTTCGGCTGTTTCGACAATCTTGCCATCGTGCAGCACTTGGGTGTGGCGGCCATAGCTGCGGATCACGGTACGGGCAGGCAGGCCAATAAAGGAGTAGCGACCGAACTGCTCGCCGCCCACAACCGATTCCATCAGGCAGCTGTAACGTCCACCTTCGGGGCCGTTGTGCGCCAGTTTCAGATAAATCGACAGGGGCGTATCCAGGTCGGCATAGGTTTCCGCAATCAGGGGAATGCGGTTGAAGCCTTCTGCTGCTAGGGCATTGAATTCTATTTCTGTCATTGGGATCTCGAGGGTCAGTGGGTACGACGAGCCGGACAGAAACAAAAAAAGCCCGGTCGTTTTGATTACCGGGCTTATTTTCCTGGAGGCGGTCCGCTGTGTACTACTTTGCAGGGACGCCAGACTTCAAGGTTATATCTACCCGATACACGAACGCCACCAGCGCCAATAAGCGCCGTAGATTGTGGTTGCGTAAGTGCGAGTAGACATGAATTTTATGACGTAGATATGGTGTTGCGTTTATTGCGCAGCCAAGTGGCCGCGTCGGCAATAGAGGCAACTATACCATCGGAATCCAGGCTTTGCACATCCTTGCCTTCGTTATAGCCGTAAGGAACCAACAGTATGGGGATTTGTGCGGCACGGGCTGCCTGGGCGTCATTCATGGAGTCCCCAATGACCAGAGCCTGTTCAGGAGCCTGCTTCATTTGCTCGCAGGCGTACAGAAAAGGCATGGGGTCGGGTTTTTTGCGCGGACAGGTATCGCCGCCCACAATCAGCTCGAAATAGGGGCTTAAACCAGTTTGTTCCAGCAAGGGGCGCGCAAATTGTTCGGGCTTGTTGGTGACCACTGCCAGGCGTAAACCCTGGCTTTTAAAGTCATCCAATCCTTCTAGTACACCGGGATACAGGCGGCTGTGTTGGCCATTACATAATTGGTAATGGTAATAAAATGATTCCAATGCTTGGGTGTAATCGGCAGGAGGATTGGGCAGGTCGGTCAGGGCGCGTCGCACCAGATTTTCCGAGCCTTTGCCCACGAAAGTGGCGATACGCTCCTCTGGAAGCACCGGCAGACCGAGATCAAGACGCATGGCATTGCAGGCAGAGGCCAGATCAGGAATGGTGTCCAGAAGGGTGCCATCCAAATCGAACAGTACAGAGAAAATATTCATCTTTTTGTAGCGATCTTGTGACAAAATATTGTCAAATTCCTGTTAAGGTCGAGCAGAAAAAGTTTTCCGAACATCGGGTTTTTCATTTCGTTTGATTCATCATGTTAAAGCTCCTTACTGCACGCGGGCTTATCAATTTAGTGAGCAAACCGTATTTTGGTACAAGATTGGCTTTTGATAGTCTGTTCAGAAAGGCACTAGGAGCGGAAGAATGATGCTCGAGACATTTCATCAGATTCTCGTAGAAAAACAAGTCACGCCCGTCTTTCAGCCTATTGTGGATTTGCAGTCTGGCTTGATTCTGGGTTACGAGGGGTTGATTCGGGGACCAAAGGACACCAGCTTTTATTCGCCATTGGCCTTGTTTGACGCTGCTCGGCAGTGCGGGCGTTTATGGGATCTGGAAGAGCTGTGTTGCCATACCCTGGTCAGCAGTTTCAATCAGCAGGGTTTGGCGGGCAAATTGTTTTTGAACTCCAGTCCGGATGTGGTGATGCGCATGCTGCCTTCGGCCCGGATTGATCCGCGTACTGGCATGCCGCAACTCGATGGCATTGACTGGAGTCGTGTGGTGGTCGAGCTGACCGAGTCCGAGCGCACCGACAGTTACGACTATTTAAATCAGGCTATCGAGCTTTACCGCCAGGAAGGCCTGCAATTTGCGATTGATGATTTGGGCGAGGGGTATGCCTCGCTGCGCTTGTGGTCGGAACTGCGACCTGAATACGTCAAGATCGATAAATACTTTGTGCGCGATATTGATACCGATGTGCTCAAGCAGCAATTGGTGCGCTCTATTTGCGATATCGCCAGCCATGCCCAATCGACCGTGATTGCCGAGGGTATTGAAACGGGGGCCGAATTACGTACCTTGCGCTATTTGGGCGTGTCCTGTGGGCAGGGGTATTTATTGTGTCGCCCCCAACCCAACCCTCCACCACAGCTGGAAGCGGCCCAGGCTGCGCTGTTTGGTCCTTCTACGAGCCGCTCGCAACGGCAGGTTCAGGGCCGGGATTCCATGAGTGTGCGGCGCTTGTTGCGTGCAGCACCGGCTGTTCCGGATAACACCCCGACGAATCGTGTTTATGAGCTATTTCAAAGCCACCCTGATTTGAGTGCGGTGGCTTTATTGCGAGGAGACAGGCCGACGGGGATTTTGCGCCGTAGTCAGCTTTATGATCAGTTGGCTCGTCCTTATCACCGCGAACTTTATGGCAACAAGCCATGTTCCCTGTTTATTGAAACCCCGCCATTGATTGTGGACTGCGATACCAGCTTGCTGGAGTTGGGCACCCTGATGACGCAGGGGGCGGGGGATGCACTTAGCGACGGTTTCATCATTACCGGCGCCGGCGAATACCTGGGCCTGGGCTCCAGTGTGGAGCTGATGCGTGAAATTACGCAGATTCAGATCATGACGGCCCGTTATGCCAATCCGCTCACGCAATTGCCGGGCAATGTGCCCATTGATGAGCATATTGATGGCTTGCTGCGTAATCGTCAGAACTTCGCGGTGTGCTATGCGGATCTGGATCACTTCAAACCCTATAACGACTTGTACGGCTACCGCAAAGGGGATGAGTTGTTGCGCTCCATGGCGGAGCTCTTTACCCGATATGCCGTCGCGCGCATGGACTTTGTAGGCCATGTGGGTGGAGACGATTTTATTTTGGTGTTCACCAGCCCGGACTGGGCCGAGCGCTGCCAAAGCATTCTGGACGAGCTGGAAAAAGAACTGGAGTCTTTATACCGTCTGGAGCACCGGCAGGCTGGCGGTTATCTGGCTGAAAACCGTCAAGGCGTGCTGGTGTTTCACCCGCTAGTGAGCCTGTCTCTAGGTGTGGTCACAGTAGATGAGCCCGAATTGTATTCGGGCTCTTTGATTGCAGAGCTGGCCAGCTCTGCCAAGGCACAGGCCAAGCGCGTGCAGGGCAATGCCTTGTTCGTGGAGCGTCGTCGCCCGGACAATCCGGTGCGGCAAGGTAGTTATAGCCGCAATACGACGTTGCAGTAGAGGGCACAGCAAGTAGTCGCTGGCAGCCTGCCTGTGAGTAGGCCGGACGCAGGGCTCAGGCTTTTTCAGCCAGAGCGATCTGCGCGCGCATGTCGCGGATGACCTGGGCGTAGTCGGGCTGGCCAAAAATAGCCGAACCGGCCACAAAGGTATCGGCACCGGCAGCACGAATGGCGCCGATATTGTCCACTTTCACGCCACCATCAATTTGCAGCAGAATGGGCTGGCCGCCTTCTGCGGTCCAGGCATCAATGCGGGCGCGAGCCTGGCGCAACTTGTCCATGGAACTGGGAATGAAGGCCTGGCCACCAAAGCCGGGGTTCACGGACATCAGCAGGACCAGGTCCAGCTTGTCCATCAAGTGATCCATCCAGTTCAGCGGGGTGGCCGGGTTGAACACCAGGCCGGCCTTACAGCCGTGGTCACGGATCAGTGACAGGGTGCGATCCACGTGGCGCGAGGCTTCGGGGTGGAAACTGATGTAATCGGCACCGGCTTTGGCAAATTCGGGAATCAGTGCGTCCACAGGCTCTACCATTAGGTGTACGTCGATAGGAGCGGTGGTGTGGGGGCGCAGGGCGGCACAGACCATGGGGCCGAAAGTCAGGTTCGGTACAAAGTGGTTGTCCATGATGTCGCAGTGAACCCAGTCGGCGCCGGCGGCAACTACATTGCGGACTTCTTCACCCAGACGGGCGAAGTCAGCCGATAAAATACTGGGAGCGATACGTGTGGAGCTGGCTTGGGACATAATAGGTGCCGTAAAGATTAGACATCACGAAAATCGTGGCCATATGTCATCATTATAGTTTCAAGCGGGGGGCTGTGCAGCGCCCCGTATTTGTACAGCCGTAACCTGGAATCCATTATGAAGCCTGACGATATTGAGGTGCAGATCACGCCCCAGTACCTGCCTGAGCAATCCGAGCCCGATAGCAATCAATACGTTTTTGCCTATACCGTACGGATTACCAACAATGGACAGCAGACGGCACAGATCATCAGTCGTCACTGGATCATTACGGATGACAATCAGCAGGTTCAGGAAGTGCGTGGCCTGGGGGTTGTGGGACAGCAGCCGGTGCTGGCTCCAGGCGAGACCTTTGAGTACACCAGTGGCTGCCCCTTGAACACGCCTTTTGGCACCATGCGCGGCAGCTATCAATGTGTTGGTGAAAATGGTGTGCCCTTTGAGGTCGCCATTCAGGAGTTCATCCTTTCCTCCCCCCGTACCTTGCACTAAGGGCCAAACCCAGTCATGAAGCTAATTTATTGCGTGCCAGCCGTACTGCTGGCCTTGAGTGCCTGTTCCACGACGCCGGTGGATCAGGGGTCTTCGTCAACAGCTCCGGGGACAACAGAGGGTGGTCCTGATATAGCGTTGCAGCCCTTGCGGGTGCCTTCCCTGTCAGCATTGCCGGAAACCCCGGCACGAGCGCTGGCAGGCCGCTATCAGGCGGTGAACTGGTCTACCTTGCCGGGTTGGCAAGCCGATTCGCTGGATCATGTCTGGAAAGGCTTCATCAATAACTGCAAGGGCTTGATGCGCCCGGTTAGCGGGTCGCTGGCCATGCCTGCACGTGCCAATCCTCGTGCCTGGCAGCCTGTATGTCAGGCCGCTGCCTCCGCAGGTTTGAACGCTGACACCAAAGATACGGCGGCCGTACGTAATTTCCTGCAACAGCAGTTGCAGCCCTGGCGCTTGCTGACAGCTCAGGGCGCGGTGGCTCAAAACACCGTCACGGGCTATTACGAGCCTTTGCTCAAAGCCTCACGTACTCGTAGCGCCGGCTATCAGTGGCCGCTGTTCGCCGCGCCGGATGATTTGCTGACGATTGATCTGGGCGGCTTGTACCCCGAGCTGGCCGGCAAGCGGATTCGTGGCAAGCAGGAGGGCAAGCGCATTGTGCCTTACGACACTCGCGAGCAGATCATGGCCAAGCCTGAGCGCCAGCCGCCCGTGATTGTGTACGCGGAAGATCCGGTAGAAGGTTTCTTCTTGCAAATTCAAGGCTCGGGCCGTGCCGTGCTGCCTGATGGCAGCGCCGTGCGTCTGGCCTATGCCGACCATAATGGTCGCCCGTACGCCTCGATAGGCCAATGGCTGGCCAAGCAGGGCGAGATGCCACTGGCACAAACCTCCATGCAAAACATCAAGGCCTGGGCCAAGCGCAATCCGCATCGTGTTCAGGAAATGATGAATGTAAATACCGCCATGGTTTTCTTCCGTGAAGAGGCCATTGTGGATCCGGAGCTGGGCCCTAAAGGGGCTTATGGCATTCCTTTGATTGGCCTGCGCTCCGTTGCCATTGACCCTACTTATGTACCTTTGGGGACGCCGGTGTATCTGGCTACCTCGCAGCCTGCAACCAACCAGCCTTTGCAGCGACTGGTCTTTGCCCAGGACACGGGCGCGGCCATCAAGGGGCCGGCACGTACTGACTTGTACTGGGGCACGGGCGATCAGGCCGGTGCACAGGCCGGGCGCATGAAGCAGCAGGGACAAATGTGGTTGCTGTGGCCACGTCAGGCAGGAGCACCGAGCGCACGATGAAGAACGAACGGATTGTGGTATGTGGCGGGGCCTTGGCCGGTATGGCCAGCGCCCTGGGTTTACGCAAGGCCGGGTTTGATGTCAGCATCTTGTCCCCCGCGTACAAGTCTATGCAGCTGGAGGCCGGGCAATATCATCCCCGTGTCTATGCCGTCTCGGTTGCCAGTCAGCGGTTTTTGGCGCAGCTGGGTGCCTGGAACCTGATGTCGTCCCAGCGTATTTCGCCGGTGCAGGCCATGGAAGTACATGGTGATGGCGGTGGTTGTCTGAATCTGCATGCCTGGCAGGATGCTCAGGATTATTTGGCCTGGATCGTGGAGTCCGGTCAGATGGAGCAGGCGCTGTATCAGGCACTGCAAGTATTTGGAGTGCCCTGGATTGAAGACCGCTTTGAGCGTCTGGAAGGCAATACCATCGTCACAGCCGGGCAAAAGCGCATCAGCGCTGATTTGTTCGTGGGGGCGGATGGTGCCCGTTCCGGCTTGCGTTCTGCGGCCGGCATTGAGCATCAGGGGCGCGAGTACGGGGATGCCGGCCTGGTGGCCCACTTCAACGTAGAACGCCCGCACCAGCAAGTTGCCTTGCAGTGGTTCACGGGTGATTCGATTCTTGCCCTGTTGCCTATGCCGGATGTGGATGGCAAAGCGCAAGTCTCCATGGTCTGGTCCGTGCCGCAAGCGCAGGCCGACAAGGTGCTGGCCATGCCGTCGGATGAGCAGGCGCAGTATCTGCAAAACAGCTTGCTTTCTTTATCCAATGGTCGTTTGGGGCCGCTCAGTTTGCGCAGCCCCGTACACGGTTTCCCCTTGACCTTTGAACGCAGCGGCCTGGTGTCGCCAGGCGTGGCGTTGGTGGGCGATGCGGCGCATCGTGTACATCCTTTGGCGGGTCAGGGCTTGAATCTGGGTTTGGGTGATATCGAAGCCCTGATCAAGGTCTTGTCTGAGCGTGGGCCGCATTATTCGGTGGGCGATATGCGTGTGCTCAATCGCTACAAGCGTGCCCGCGCCGAACCCATTGCAGCCATGCGGGCCGCCACAGATGGCTTGTACCGCCTGTTTGCGGCACCGGGAGCACCGGCTTCCATGCTGCGCAATGCTGGCATGCAAGTGGTGGACCGCTTGCCCTGGGTCAAGCGCCGCCTGATTGCGCATGCTGCCGGCATCAGCCCCGGCGCTCTCTTGTTTTAAGGCTGCTAGAGTCTTGTCGATTAGCAAAGGAAGTACGTCATGATGTTGCATCTTCGTTCTGTATTGGCTCTGGCGCTCTTGTCGCTGTGCAGCCTGGCACAGGCCGCCAGCCCCGCCAAAATAGACACCCGTTACGAGACCACGCGCCAGGCCTTTGAGGCGGCTTTTCCAGGCGTGACGGTTGAGGGCATTCGTGCCACACCCTTTCCCAATTTGCTGGAAGTGGAAGTAGGCGGCACCTTGCTGTATACCGACCCGCAGGCCAGCTTCGTGATGCAGGGCTCTTTGCTCGATAGCAAGACGCGTGTCGACCTGACCGAGCAGCGCATGCAGGAACTCAACCGTGTTTCACTAAATGACCTGCCTCTGGATAAAGCCATTAAGTTGGTGAAAGGCGATGGCAGTCGTCAAATGGTGGTTTTTGAAGATCCCAATTGTGGCTATTGCAAACGTCTGCACACTACGCTGCAGGAGATCGACAATGTGACGGTTTATAGCCTGATGTTTCCCATCCTGGGCCCGGATAGCCGTCGTAAAGCCGAGGACATCTGGTGTGCCCAGAATCCGGCCAAAACCCTGAGTGATTGGATGGGAGGTGGTGCCAGACCCGGAAAAGCCTCGTGTGAGCATCCCTTGGATCAAATCCTGGCTGTTGGCCAAAAGCTGCGCATTCAGGGTACACCAGCTATTTACTTCGCCGATGGCAGCCGTGCTGATGGCTGGTTGCCCGCCGCCCAGCTGCAGTCCCGCCTGGAGTCCGCTGCCCAGTAAGTATTCCCGCTGGTCTTGAGCTAGAACAACCCGCTTTCGAGCGGGTTTTTTATGTTCAAGTGTTATGAAAACTATAATTATTTGTGGGGCAGAATTTTAAAAGAATTGGTATTGGGAAATAATCCCGAGATGGTTCAGAGGGTAAGGCTGACGTTATTTTGAAGACAAAAAATTTCAAACGCCACATTTGACCATTCTTTACTTTGTGCTCTGTATTCTAGAAGTGATAATTCCAACTATTGATAAAAAATAGTATTGTCGGCACGCGCTGGGTCCATCGCAGGACTGGCAATAATTAAATAGTAGGCGCTTATGGAACATGCACGCTGCGTGTTGATTGTTTTGGAAGAAGACGAAGGCTTGCACTACTGGCAGGAGCAATTGCGGGTTTTCGGTACCAAGACAAGCGTTGTCAGATCCCTGGAAAAGGTGGCTGAGGAGCGGTTGAGTCAGGCCGACCTGTTGCTGTTTCCGGTCGAGACGGGCTACGTCCCTTTGATGGTAGCCAAGCTGCGCAATGATTTTGGCTCCCTGGGCATTGTGGCCGTTCAGTCTGGTCTGTCTGCCAGCGCCCGTGTCCAGTTGCTGCTGACCGGTGCCGATGCGTGTTTGGCACTGGATGTGCAAGTTCCCGAGCTGATGGCCTGGTGCCATGCCGTGCGCCGTCGTAATGTGTATGCTGCCGTGAGCGTTGCCCAGGCTCTGGAAGAGGTGCAGGAGCCGGCCGGTCAACAGGAATGGATCTTGCGCGACAAGGGCTGGACGCTCGTCGCTCCCAATGGCGTGGGCCTGGAGCTGACGCATAGCGAGCGTCAGTTAATGGATGCCTTTGTCCGTCATGCGGATGCTCGCTTCAGCCGTGAGGACCTGATGCGCGACAAAGGCCTGGCCGCCAGCGACAGCCGTGCTGTGGATTCCCTGATCAGCCGTTTGCGCCGCAAAGCCAGCCAGGCAGGTGTGGCCTTGCCCATCAAATCCGTGCATGGCTGGGGCTACACCTTTACGGGCAAACTGATTGCCCAGCAAGAGCCGCAAGACAGCGAGATCATGGAGTTCTATGCGCCTCGCGACGAGCAGGAAGTGAGCCAGCCCACACCGCTGGAGCTCTTGCGCGCTCTGGAAACGCTGGATGTGCTCGATCCCCAGGCCAGCGAAGCATTGTCTTTTTCATATCAATTGCGGGTGGCGACCAGCACAGGCCAGTACAGCGGTGTGGATGCTCAAGTGTTCTGGACCTCGCCCACCGGCCTTCGATTGTCCTCGGATCTGGTCTTGCGCCATATGTCTGATTCCATCCACCGCCAGGCTTTGTGCGAGTGGATGTTGCGTACCTTGATGACAGATGTGCGACGCTGGTGGCAGGAGTATTCGCTGCGAGCCAGTCATATTGGCTTGAAATTGCCCATCGACATGTTGCTGCCCATCTACAAGCGCATGCCCAGCATGTTGCGCCAGTTCGAGCTGCAGCCTTGCTGCATCGAGCTGGATTTGTTCTGCGACGAGGAGCTGGAAGAAACGCCGGAGCTGATCCAGGCTTTGCAGTTCCTGAAAGAGCAGGACATCCAGGTCTGGCTGACCAGCACCGATATTGAAAACAACAAGCTCAACCGTTTGCGTGGCTGGCCGATTCGTGGCGTCAAGCTGGAGGCCGAGGTCATTCAGCGTGCCTGCCGTGAGGCCACGTTCAAGGCCTTGCTGGAAACGGCCTGCCACCTGCTCAGCGAGCAGGGTTTTGAACTGGTCATCAAGGGCGTGGACAGTCTGGAGCAGCGTGATCTGGCGCTGAATCTGGAGCTGGGTCACTACCAAGGTCGCCTGACGTCCGAGCTGATGTCCGAGGATGGGTTCTTGCTGACACTGGCCAGTAGCGAGCCTTCTTTTGGGCAAGGTCATGATGCGTCCCGACGCTTGAGCGGCAGTGTTTTATAAGCCGCCTTAGCATCTCCTCATTTTGATATGTAACTTTAGTTAAGTATTCAAGCCTGAAGCCGTTACCCAGCTTGTTCGATGGGGCCTTCCTAAGCAGGCCGACCGCTTTTCAGCGGTCGGTTTTTGCGTACCTGGGACCTGTCTTTTCAGCGTTGCTCGGGGAATATGATGCGTTTGGGTTTGAAACAGAAGTTGTGGTTGCCATTAATCTTGTGTTTGATGGCGTTGGTGGCGGTTTTTGCGTTTGTGAACTATCAGCTCTATCAGGCACAGATGGAGGAGCGAAAAAGCAGTTTGCAGCACATCGTCAATATCGCAGTGAATATTACGCAGGACTACCAGCAACTGGTTAGCAAGGGCGTCCTTAGCAAGGAAGAGGCGCAAAAGCAGGCGCTGCAACGCATCGGCAGTATCCGCTTTGGACAGGAAGGTTATGTGTCGGTGTTATCTACCGATGTGGTGTCCATCATGAACCCCAGCCGCCCGGAGCTGGACGGCCAGAACGTCAGTGCCGTGGTCGATATCAACGGGGTCTACCCTTTTGCAGAGATGAGCCGTATCGGCCGCAATGGGGGTGAAGGTTTCCTGGAATACCACTGGCCCAAGCTGACCGACAAGAGCAATGCGCCCAAACTGGCTTTCGGAAAAGGCGTGGCCCAGTGGGATTGGGTGCTGACTTCCGGCGTGTATATCGACAATATCAAGGACCGTTTTCTGAGCAGCCTGCTTAGCTCCTCGATGGTGTTTTTGCTGATTATTGTGTTGGTGTCGGCCGTTACCGTGTTTCTGGCGCGCCAGATTTTTGCCGAACTGGGGGCCGAGCCCACGATCTTGCATGGCGCGGCTAAAGCGATTGCCGGTGGTGATTTGCGGGTTGCTCATTCCTTGCGTTCAATTCCGGACAATAGCGTGATGGCGTCCATCGAGCAAATGCGAGTGAAATTGAATGAAGTCATGCGCACCTTGCAGCACAGCAGTGGCGTGATTGCGGATGATACCTCGCAACTGTCTGTGGGCAATCTGGAGCTGTCCAGCCGCACCACTCAGCAGGCGGTGGCCTTGCAGGAAACAGCATCGGCCATGGAAGAGATGACCGGCACGGTGCGCATGAGCGAAGAAAACGCCATGCGTGCTGAGGAAGTCTCCAGTCAGGTGCAGAAAACCGCTCAGCATGGTGGCCAGATGGTCAGTGAGCTGGTGGACCGCATGGGGGCAATTCGCGACACCAGCGGCAAGGTAGCGGATATCACCACGGTCATTAACTCGATTGCGTTCCAGACCAATATTCTGGCTCTGAACGCCGCTGTGGAAGCCGCACGAGCCGGTGAGCAGGGTCGAGGTTTTGCGGTGGTGGCCGGTGAAGTGCGGGCCCTGGCGCAGCGCACGACGGCTTCTGCCCAGGAGATTGCTCAATTGGTGGAAGCGTCTTCCACCAGCACCCGCGAAGGTGTGCAGTTGATGGGGCAGGTGGGGGAGGTGATCGATGAGATGGTTACCGGCAGCTCGCAAGTGATGACGATTGTTCACGAGATTGCGGCATCTACTCGCGAACAAACCATTGGGATCGAGCAAATCAATGTGGCCGTGGGGCAGCTGGATTCGGCTACCCAGCAAAACGCGGAGATGGTGAACCAGGTGGCTCACACTTCCAGTGAGTTGCAGGACCAGGTGCAAGAGCTGGATCGCTTGACTCAGGCTTTCCGTCTGGGGTGATAAAAGGCGCGGACTCGCGCCAACCAAGGGGTGCGCCGATTATTTTTGATCGTATACTGCCTCTTGGTACTGGGATTGTCCTGCGGCAAACCGGCATTTAGGAGGATGTATGTTGCGCGCACCTGTTGTTGCTGTATTGATGGTGGGAATGGTTGGGTCGGCTTGGGCGGCTACGCTGCCTTCGGCCCAGGGTGAAGTTCAGGCGCACGAACATCATGAACGAATACTGAGCTTGCAACAGGACGATCTGGTGCAAGGCAGTTGGCAGCATAGTGGTGATGTGGCGCTGGAACTGTTCGGCCCGGATGGCAAGGTGATTCGTCATTGGGCGGATGCACCTGCGCAGGGCGGTCCTTTTGGTTTTATTGCCAGCACGGCGGGCGAGTATCGCTTGCGGGTGTTGGGGCAGGGTGAGTATCAGTGGCAGGTGAAATCGGTCACGGCTCCTCAAACGCCTGCTCAGGCCGAGCCTTTGCAAGGTGATGTGATCCGTCAGTGGAGCATGCGTTTGCGCGCTGGCGAACCGGCTCGCGGTTTCTGGGACTATGTGCAGCGTGTGGGTTCTCCCTTGGTGGAGCGCTATAGCAATACGCATGATCGCGTCACGTTTGTCTGGCGCGGTGCCCGGAACGAGGTCCGTCTGCATGGCGGGCCGTTCTCTTATACCGATCGCATGCATCGTTTGGGCGAGTCCGATATCTGGTACATCACCTACGATTTGCCGCGTGATGCTCGCTTTGCCTATCGCATGGCGCCGGATGTGCCTTATGTAGGCCAGAGCATGGCGCGTGACGTGCTGCGGGCGGCCTTGCAGCGCGATCCTCATAATCCCAATGCTTTGCCGGAGAACAGCAAGGATCTGTTTGATGGTGAGTCGGTCTTGCGTTTGACGCAGGCACCGGCCGAGGTGGTGGCGCTGGAGCCGCAGCAGTTGGGGCAGGGGCAATGGCGTACGGAACGCTTGCCCAGCGAGGCTTTGGGTGTGGAGCGGCAGGTGCAGATTTATCAGCCTGCTGGCACCCGGGCTCAGGAAATTGATCACACCTTGATTTTGTTCGATGGTCGCGACTATCGGGATTTGGCGCGCGCGCCTGCCATGCTGGATACCTTGATTGCCCAAGGACGGGTGGAGCCTATGTGGCTGGTCCTGGTGGACAATCCGGGCATGGCGGAACGGGCGCGGGAGTTGCCGCCGAATGAGGCTTATATCAAGTTTTTGGACAAGGAGCTCATGCCTTGGTTGAATGCCCAGGGTGTGCAGTCGACGGCGGACAAGACGGCGATTGGTGGTTCCAGTTATGGCGGTTTGGCCGCCATGAATGCTGCGTGGCGTTTGCCGCAGTGGTTTGGCAATGTCTTGAGCATGTCGGGGTCGTTCTGGTGGGCTCCGACGGGTGATGCTCGTGGGCAGTGGCTGACGCGGCAGATGGCGGACTCAGAAGCTGTGCCGGTGAAGATTTATATGAGCGCCGGGGTGTTCGAGTCTTCAGGTTCCAGTCGGGATGTCAGCCTGGTGCAGGCTAATCGTCATTTGGATGATGTGCTGCGGGCGCGGGGGTATGACGTGCGTTACGTGGAAAGCGCGACGGCGCATGATTTTGTGGCTTGGAGGGATGCTTTGGCCTTGGGGCTGGAGCATTTGTTCGGGATTGAGCAGGGTGAGGCTCCGGTCGAGGACAAGAAGTAGCGGTAGCTGGACTTAGGCTGTGAGGGACGGGCTTTAGGCGGGCTCAGGAGGCTGGACCGGGGGGCTGTTCGGATCGGGGCAGGCTCAGGCGGGGCTGAGCGCTTGCTGGTGCTGCGCACCAGTACCCTTGGCATAAGATTGCTACGGGCGGGGCCTGAACTCGCCGGGTACTTGGTCCCCCGGACCAAGTACAAACGCCCGGCTCAAACAGCAGGCCCCTTGCATCCCTACGCAATCTCATGCCCGCGGCAAGCACTCTGATCCGCCCCGCCTGAGCCTGCCCCGACCCGAACAGCATGGTGGCAGTGCTCTTGAGTGGGCCTGCTTTCAACGGTTGTTGGTTGGGGCGTTTGGAACGCTGCAGTTGTTCGATCTAGTTCATAAGACTCGATCCGATGGACAATAAAAAAGGGCGGAATTTCCGCCCTTTTTTGCGTCTGGCTGTTTAGCCTTGGTCCAGTGTGGCACCGCCGTCCACGCGCAGGTCGGACAGGGTGATGTGGCTGGCGCGGTCCGAGAGCAGGAACAGCACGGCTTCGGCGATTTCTTCGGGGGTGGCGATTTTTTGCAGGGGGATGCCCAGGCGGTAGTTCTCGCCGGAGCCCGCGATGACGGTTTCGCGCGAGCTGCCTTGTGCCCACATGGCTTGTTGCATGGGGGTGTCGGTGGAGCCGGGGGAGATGATGTTCACCCGGATGCCGTGTGGGGCCAGTTCCAGGCCCAGGCAGCGGCTCAGTTGGGTGACGGCGGCTTTGGAGGCGGCGTAGGCGCCCATGGCGATGCGTGGGGTGGCAGCGGAGTTGGAGCTGACGTTGACGATAGCACCTTGTTTGCGCTCGATCATGCCTTTGGCCACGTTGCGGCAGACGTTAAAGACGCCGGTGGTGTTGATGGCAAAGGTGCGATCCCATTGTTCGTTGCTCAGCTCGGTGATGCGGCCCATTTGCAGGACGCCCGCGACACAGGCCAAACGATGAATGGGGCCCAGTTTTTCCTGCCCTTGGGCCAGCGCTGCATCAACGGCATCGGCCTGGCTGATGTCGACCAGATGGCAGGAAACCCGATCACTGTATTCGGACTGACTCAGTTGGGTCAGGCCTTCTACGTCCAGGTCCAGGGCGATGACGCTGGCGCCTCGCTCCAGCAGTAGGTGGGTGACGGCAGCGCCAATGCCACGGGCTGCGCCCGTGACGGCGATGCATTCACCTGCAAATTCTTGTGCGCTAGTGCTCATGTGTGCTTCCTGTTTAGCTTTGCAGGCTGTCCTGGATTTCGGCGCAGGTCAGGCTGACGCCGCAGCGTTGAGAGACGTGGCGGATGGCCATGTGGTGTTCTTCCAGCGAGAAGTCGGCAACGCCGTCAATGGCCAGGAAGGGCTGTACGTCTTGCATGAAGGCTTCCAGGGCAGTGGTCATGCAGCCGATGTGGGCGTAAACGCCGGTGATGATCAGCTGGTCTCGGCCCAGATTGCGCAGTTGCTCACGCAGGTCGGAGCGCTGGAAGGCGCTGTAGCGCCATTTGGTCAGCATGATGTCCTGCTCGGCCGGTGTCAGCTCGGGCACGACAGCTTGCTGGGTGTGAAATTCGGTGGCGGTCAGGCCTGGGCCCCAGAAGTCGTTCAGCAGAGCACGGTCTTTCTCGGGCTGCTCGGTGGGCTGGGCGGTGTAGAACACGGGAATTCCCAGCTTGTGGCACACGTCGCGCAGGGCGGCGATGCGTTCGATCAGCATGGGGATAGGGGCCTGGCTCATATCGTATTTCTGCAGAAAGTAGGTCTGCATGTCGTGAATGAGCAGGGCGGCACGATTTGCCTGTGGACGCCAATTGACGCGGTTGGCTACGGGGGTTTGAGGCAGCTCGTAACTAGGCAAGGCGTGAATGGTCATGAATCGTGTCTCCGTTAAAGGGTTATGTCTTGTGCCAGACCCAGTGAGTTAATCAGGGTCATGAGTTTATTGCCGGTCTCCTGGCGCTCCAGGGCAGGGACGGAGCCGTCCACAATGCCGGCGCCAGCCGATAAGGTCAGGCCTTGCTGGGTGTAGTGGCCGCAACGGATGGCCACGGCCCATTCGCCGTTGCCTTCGTGGTCGTTCCAGCCGATCGCGCCCGCAAAGTAGCCGCGATCAAAGACTTCGGTGGCTTCGATGGCCTGCATGGCGGGCTGGGTGGGCAGGCCGCAGACAGCTGGCGTGGGGTGCATGGCCAGCGCCAGCTCCAAAGAGCTGACGGAAGGGTTACGCAAACGGCCGCTGATACGGGTGGACAGGTGCCACAGGTTGGCGGTGCTGGTCAGGCTGGGGCCATCAGGTACTTCCATGGAGTCGCAGAACTGGGAAAGGATACGCACCACGTCCTGAATGACGTAGGCATGTTCACGCAGGTCTTTGCTGGACGCCATCAAGGTTTCGGCGCTGGCCTGATCGCGTTGCGGATCGGCAAAGCGTGGGGCCGTACCTGCCAGCGGGTTGACGGTCACCAGGTTGCCTTGGCGGCGCACCAGCAGTTCGGGGCTGGCTCCAAAAAACAGGTCGGGATCGTGCGCCGGGCCGCTCGGCAGGGGCAGGGCGTAGGTATAGCCAGCCGGATTGCTGTGGAGCATATTGCTCAACACAGTCCGACGGTCCAGGGCTTCGTTCAGCGTGATGGTCACGGTACGGGCCATCACGGTTTTGGAAATGTTCTGTTCGCGCATCGTGGCCAGGATGCGGCTGACGCTTTCTTCATAGCCTTCGCCATCGGGCAGCAGGCTTTGGCTGGCAATGCTGTTGCCGGACTTGGCCAGCGGCGGACGCTGGACCGGACGCAGCAAGACGGGGTCGCGTCGGTATTCCTTGGGCACACGCAAATAGGCTTCGCGGGACGGGTTAAAGGGGATCACGCCCACTAACAGGGGCGCGTCCAGACCTTGTTGTGCGGCTTGCGACAGCAAGGTTCGGGCATCGTCCAGCAGTTGCCCCTGGGCATTATTGGTATGCCGCTCCAGTGCCG
Source organism: Alcaligenes faecalis (assembly GCF_002443155.1). Classification (NCBI taxonomy): domain Bacteria; kingdom Pseudomonadati; phylum Pseudomonadota; class Betaproteobacteria; order Burkholderiales; family Alcaligenaceae; genus Alcaligenes; species Alcaligenes faecalis. The sequence goes on from NZ_CP023667.1 coordinate 52,159, forward strand.
TGCCGTGTGCCATCAAACTGACGGTGGGAGAGGCAAATACGCTGCTGTCGACCCGGTAATGCTGTAACCATTCTTCAATGGCGGCAGGGCGGACTTGATCGTCGATACGGCTGTTCATAGGAGTCCTTTTTAAGGGCAGGGGTTTTGCCGTTGCGCCCCTTTTTTTGAAAGGGGCGCGTCGGGCGATTACTTCAGGTGAAGACGCGTGATGCGGTCAGCGGTCTGGTCATCCTTGCCTTTGGATTTGTTGACCACGTAGGCATTGCCTTCGCCATCCAGGGAAACGTGGTTGGGGAAGCTGCCACCGTCCAGGTTGGCAACAATTTCGCCCTTGCCGTTCACGGCGGTCACGGTGCCAGCACCGCGCGAGGCCACGTAAGCCAGGGATGTCTTGGGATCGAACACCACGTTCAGAGCGCCAGCGCCGATCTTGATGTCGTGCTGAACGGAGCCGTCTTTGGCGTTCAGGATCAGCAGGTTGTCGCTGCCCTGGGCGGTGATGTAGACCTGATCATTCTTGCTGTCTACCGACACGCCAGCCAGACCACGTGCGCCAGGTACGGGGAACACGGTTTGGGCATTGTCGTTTTTCAGGTCAACAATGATCAGCTCGTTGGTGCTGGCGCTGACGGTGTACAGACGGTCTTTTTCAGCATCCAGAACCAGGCTCATGGTGCCGGGTTTGTTGCGGGTTTTCGATTGCAGTTCAATCGGGTCCAGCTGAGTCAGCTTTTTGGTATCGAACACGGCCAGGGTGTCAGCACCGGGCGAGGATACGTAGGCACGGTCGGCTTTCTCGTCCACAACGACATCACGTGGGTGGCTGACCACGCCGTCTTCAAATTGCTTGACCAGTTTCAGGTCTTTTTGGCTGTACACAGCCACAGAGCTGCTGCGGGTGTTGGTAACCCAGACATTGCCTTGCTTGTCGTCCACGTCCACGCCGTAAACGGCTTGAACCTGGCCATCATCACGGCCTTTTTGGGCGGCGGGTGTCACGCTGGCTTCAACAGCCAGGGTCTTGGGGTTAACTTTGACCAGCTGCGATTGCTTGACCGGCGGGCGGCCCACGGCGGAAGTCACGAACAGCACTTTGTTCTTGGGGCTGTAAGCGCTTTGGTACAAGCCGGGCACCAGGTGCTGGGATTGCAGTTCAAATTTGTCCTGGCCGCTCAGTTCAACTTTAGGAGAAACCTTCAGGTTGAAGATGCCGGCGGTAGAGGGCTTGCTGACCTGCATGACCACGGGGTGCACGCCAACGGCGGCTTCGGCAGGAATGGCAACGGTGGTGCTCAGATTGCCTTCTTTGTCAGCGACCAGCGCTTGAGGTGTCAGAGTGTGGCCGTTTTGCAGCAGGATCACTTCCTGGCCGGGTGTAAAACCACGGCCAGCCAGTTGAGCCTCGGTGCCTGCATAAACTACACCAGCGGCATTGAGCGAACCGCGAAAGTCAGCATCAGGCTGGTCAAAGGCGGGCGCAGCAAAAGCGTTGGCCAGAGACAGGGACAGGACGGCTGCGCTCAGGCCGGCCTTGCGCAGCAGTGCAGCGGGGGTACGGCGAATGCAATTGACATTGATTAGCATCTTTTAATCCTAAATAAAGGTTCGGTCGACAAGACGGTCCATGTAGGAGATCTTTCTACAGGCGTGCAGCAGGCGTGGGTAGAACAAAATCGAGATGTCAGGCATTGGGTGGGCCATCCTGTTTGCTGGCCGAACGCAGGCCTTGGTTGAACACGCCGAAACCACAGGCGACAGCGGCGCAGGCCAGGCCACCGACGGCCACGGCGACGGCCGGGCCAAGCAGGCGGGACAGATAACCCATTTGCATGTTGCCCAGGGCCTGGCCCAGGGAATATTGCGTCATCCACAGGCTGGAAACACGTCCCAGCAGGTAATCGGGGGTGTGGTGCTGAACCAGCGCCATGCGCATGATTTTGGAGATGGTGTCGGCAGCGCCCATGATGGCCAGGCAGATCAGCGCCCACCACAGCGTGGTTTGCAGGGACAGGGCCGCAACCGCCAGGCCCCAGATCAGCACGGCAAGCACAATGGCGGCGCCGGGGCGGGACACTTGGCGGCACCAGCCGCTGGACAGGGCAGCCAGCGTGGCACCGACGGCCGGAGCGGCGTAGAGATAGCCGGTGGCGGTGGCACCCATCTTCAAAATGGTGTCGCCCCATTCGGGCATCAAAGCCAGAGGCGTCGCCAGAATCAGGGCGGCCAGATCAATCAGCAGCAGGGCGCGCAGCAAGGGGTGGCTGGCGACAAAGGTCAGCCCATCGCGCAGGGACTGGAAGGCATTTTTCTGTGGCTGCTTGCCGGCTTGCGGAGGCAAGGGCGGCAGAGCACGCAAGAGCAAAGGGGTGACGATGACACCGCACAGCACGATCACGTAGCAGAACACCAGGCCAGGGCCTGCAATCAGTACGCCTGCCAGTGCGGGGCCGATAATGCCGCCCAATTGCATGGCCAGACCGGACAGCGCAGCCGCAGCGGCCAGCTTGTCACGACCGACCAGCGCCGGGGTGGCCGACATCATGGCCGGAACGCTGATCCCGCCTGCTGCGCCACCAATGGCCGCAGCGACATAAATCAGCCAGACCTGGGGGTTGGGCAAGAGCGTATTGAGCAGGAACAGCACCACGCTGATGATGTAGACACTGCGCGACCAGACCATCAGGCTGCGCCTGTCCATGCGGTCCGACAAGACACCGCCGGCAATCAGTGCCAGCACCATGGGGGTGGCCATGGACACGTTCAGGAAGGCAACGGCCACACTGGATTTGGTCAGATCATAAAGCTGCACGCTGGCAGCCACCATTAACATGCCGGTGACCAGCACCGTGGCGGCCCGAGCGAAGTAGGCAAAGCGGAATGCCCGACTTTCGATTAGTGGCGAGATATCCAGAAAGAAACGTCTTACAGACATGGCTTATACATCGAGTTCAGGTTGGGCTTGTGCCTGTTCGGCAAAAGCCATGGCCGATTCCATCAGCGGGGCCATGATGGCCACGGCTTCAGTACCGGTCAAATGAGCGTGCAAGGAGGCAATGTCATGCACGTCCAGCTGCCCTGCATAGGGCTTCCACAAATCGGGATGCAATTGTTTGCCTGCGTGGTCCAGCGCCGCACGGAAGTACAGCATGGGGCCGTCATAGGCGTGATGCTCGTACAGACGCACCAGACGGTTATTGTTCTCCACCACCTGGAATACGCTGTCCAGACGTGTGTCGGGCAACTCGGCCAGCGGGTGACCGCTGCGCTTGAGGAAGTCCACCACGCCCTGACGGGTCAGGGAAACGTCGGGCAAGCTGTCCGGGTCATGGCCTGCGATATGCAGCAGGGCCTTGTAGATGGCGTTGGGCTCGGGAGGCGGTTCATTACGCCACGCATCGCTGGGGTAGGCGTCCAGCAAGGACAACATGCCCACTAGTTGACCGCGACGGCGCAGCTCTACGGCCATGGCCTGAGCAATAATGCCGCCCACGGACCAGCCTGCCAGATGGTAGGGGCCGTGCGGCTGAACTTGCTCGATACGATCCACATAAACTTTGGCCATGGCGTCCAGGTTGCCATCCAGACCCAGCGAGGCGTCAGACAGCACGCTGGCTTGCAAACCATAGACAGCACGGCCTGGAGGAAGGTGACGCGCCAGCGCGCCATAGCACCAGGACAGGCCACCGGCCGGGTGAATCACGAACAGTGCAGGCTGATCGCTCGGTGCCGGACGCAAGGTGATGATGGGACCAAAACCGTCCGCGGCTGCACTGCCTGCCTGATCCAGATGCTTGGCCAGGCGGGCAATGGTGGGGTATTCAAAAATAGTGCCAATCGACACGGCCTGACCGCGCGCTTCACGCAGCAGCAAGGCCAGCTTGGCGGCCAGCAAGGAGTGTCCGCCCAGGGCGAAGAAGTCGTCGTCGGCGTAAAACGCCTCGCTGCTTTCCAGCACGGTGGCGAAGGCCGCGGCGATTTGGTGTTGAGTGGCTCCTTCCAGCGGCAAGCCAGCCGAACGTGCCTGCAAGGCAGGGACGGGCAGGGCCTTGCGATCCAGCTTGCCGTTGGCCGTCACCGGCAAGGCATCCAGGCTGATCCATGCGCTGGGCACCATGTAGGACGGCAAGTGCTCGCCTACATAAGCGGCCAGTGTGTTGTCCGTGCACTGGCTGCCTGCTTGCGGCACCCAGTAAGCCACAATCGCCATCTGACCGGGTATGTCTTCACGGGCAATCACGGCTACGTGGGCCACATCGGGGTGGCGCGCCAGCAAAGCTTCGATCTCACCCAGCTCGATACGTTGGCCACGCAGCTTGATCTGGTGATCGGAGCGGCCCAGGAAAATAACCGCGCCATCCTCACGCCAGCGGGCCACATCGCCGGTGGCGTACATGCGGTCGCCATGCAGGGCATAAGGATCGGGCACGAAACGTTCTTCTGTCAGATCCGGGCGGCCCCAGTAGCCTTGCGCCAGCTGACGGCCAGCCAGATACAGATGACCGGCCACACCGGGCGGCACGGGCTGCAATTGCTCGTCCAGAATGTACAGAGCGGTGTTCCATACGGGGAAACCGATAGGCACAGGCTGGGATTTGTCGTCGCGCGAAGCAGGCCAGTAGGACACGTCCACGGCGGCTTCGGTAGGGCCGTACAGATTGTGTAGCTCGGCGTTCAGCAGGGAGTGGAAGCGGTCGCGGGTAGCGGCCGACAGCTCTTCTCCGCTACAAAACACTAGACGCGGCGCCAGTCCACGAGCGGCAGGCTCATCCAGGAAGGCGCTGAGCATGGAGGGCACAAAGTGCAGCACCGTGATGCTCTGTTCGCGCATCAAGCGGGCAATATGGGCCGGATCGCGGTGCGCTTGTGGCGGGGCCACGACCAGGGTCGCACCCGACAGGAAGGGCAGGAAGAACTCCCACACCGACACGTCAAAGGTGGCCGGGGTCTTTTGCAAGATGCGATCACCGGCACCAATGCCGTAATGGGTTTGCATCCACACCAGACGGTTGACGATGGCGTCGTGGTTGACCAGCACGCCTTTGGGTGTGCCGGTAGAGCCGGAGGTGTAGATCAGGTAAGAGGGATCGTGCGGACCTGCGGCGGTCCAGGTTTTTGCACTGCAAGCTTGTTCAGGCTGAGGAACCAGCAGGGTGGCGTTCAGCGTGCAATCGGGCTGGCCGACCAGCAGGCGCGGTTGAGCAGCCTGCAAGATGGTGTTCAGGCGATCGGCAGGCTGGTCCAGATCCAGTGGCAAGTAGGCGGCACCGGCACGATGAATGGCCAGCAAGGACAGCACCAGCTCCAGCGAGCGGGGCAGGGCCACGGCGACGATATCGCCGGTCTGCACACCGGCCAGACGCAGTTGCGCGGCCAGATTGGCGGTTTGCTCGTCGATCTGGGCGTAGCTGAGCTTCTTGCCTTCAAATTCCAGGCCGCTTTGTTCCGGGTGAGCCTGCAACTGGGCGTGGATCAGTGCCCACAGCGTTGTTTCAGGAACCGGGTGGGCGGTCTGGTTGACGGTCTCAATCCAGTGGTGGTGTTCGGCATCCGTCAAGGTCGGCACGGCAGACAGGGTTTCAGCCTGCAAAGCACGCAGCAGGAACTGCTCCAGACGGACCAGATGGGTTTGAATCTGCTCTTCGGTGTACAGACGCGGGTTGGCTTCCACTTCCAGGCGCAGGCCACCGGCATCGGGCTGAGCGCGGAAGGTGAAGTTCAAGTCTTCCACGGGGCCAGCGCACAGCACGGTCTGGCTGGCGGTCAGACCCGCTTGTTCGTAGGGGGCATCGAAAGGCAGCACGTTGATGATGGGCCCGTGCAGACGACGCATGCCGCCCAGCAAGCCCAGATCACGGCGCAGTTGCTCACTGCGGTAGCGTCCATGACGACGCGCTTGACGCAGAGCCTTGGAAACCTGAATCAGGTACTGATTCAAAGGCTGGGACTCGTCGATATGCAAGCGCAGCGGAGCCACGTTCATCACGGTGGAGACGATACGGGCGCTGATATGGCCCAGACGGCCCATCCAGGGCACGCCTACCGTGCATTCGTCCTGGCGAGTGTGACGGCGCACATAGGCGGCAGTCAGACCTGTCAGAATGTCTGGCCAGCTGATGTCGCTGCTTTGTGCCAATGCTTGCAGGCTGGCTGTCAGCTCGGGCGTGACGGCGCTGCGTGCCAGCAGGAAATGATGGTCGCTCAAGGCCTGGGATTCGCTCAGGCTTTGGGCGGGCTCTGCATCGCTCAAGGTGTCCAGCCAGAACTGTCTGTCCTTGCTGCGGCGCTCGCTCTCCCGATAGTTTTGGTCGTCATCCTGCAAGAGGGCGAACGATTCCAGCTCATGCCCATGATCTTCACGGCCGCTTAGCAAGGCCTTGTAGAGCTTGACCACGCGCGTCTCGATCAGCGCCATGCCATAGCCGTCGGCGGCCAGGTGATGGATACGCTGATACCAGAGATGGTGCTTGGGCCCCAGCACAAACAGAATGTGCCGTGCCAGTGGCGCAACGGTCGGGTCCAGCGGTGTGCGCAGGTCGGCCATCAACTGGGTTTGGGCCTGTTCGGCACCGTCTGCATGGGCAGACAGGTCCACAATTTCCAGCTGAATTGGCTCTTGCGGACGCAGGTACTGGGCCGGGCCATCGGGTGTGTCCACCATGCGCAAGGTCAAGGCATCGGCTTCGGCCAGCGTCAGATTGATGGCTTGCGCAAACAGGGCAGTGTCCAGCGCCGAGTGGATATGGGTGCAATGCCCGGTGTTGAAAATCGGGTTGAGCGGGTCCAAACGCTGGGCGTACCACAGACCTTCTTGTGCTTCGGTCAGGGGGCGCAATGGCAGTTCGGAAGGGGAGCTAAACATAAGCGTGTTGCAGTAAGAAAATCAGCGGCCGTTTTGTTGGGCACGCTCGATCAGCGACCACCATTGGCCCAGAGTGACGACCGAGGCCATTTCGGAAAACTCGATAGGAGCGCCGGCTTCGCGCCAGCGGGTGGCCAGTGTCATGACACGCATGGAATCCAGGCCCAGATCGATCAGGTTGTCGTCGTCCAGAATGTCCTGCGGGTCTTCATGCAGCATGGCGGCAATGTCTTGCCGCATGCGTTCCAGGGTAAGTGCAGTACTCATGATTATTCTTGCGTTGTGTTTTCTAATTGCTCGCGCAACTGGGCGCGCAGTTCCTTGCGGCTGATCTTCAAGGCCGCCGTTTCCATGAAACGATCCACAAACACGATTTGGTCCGGTACCTTGAAGTCGGCCAGACCACGGCTGCGTATCCATTTCTTCAGTTCAATCGCGCGTGGCTTGTCATCCTTGGGAATGATGAAGGCGCAGCTGCGCTCGCCCAGGAACTCGTCGGGCACCGACACCACCGCAGCATCAAAGACCTGCGGGTGGGCCAGCAGATGGTCTTCAATTTCCTCGGCGGAAATTTTCTCGCCAGCGCGGTTGATATGGTCAGTGGCACGGCCCTGAACCATCAAGTAGCCTTCGGGTGTCATGCGTACCACGTCGCCTGTGCGGTAAAAGCCGTCCTCGGTAAAGGAGCGGGCATTGGCCGACGGGTTGTTGTGATAGGCGCGGATTGTGTAGGGGCCACGTGTCAGCAGATAGCCGGTTTCACCAGGGGCCACCGGATTGCCGTTGTCGTCCACGATCAGGATTTCATCGTCCGGGCTGATAGGGCGGCCCTGGGTGTTGATGATGATGTCCTCGGGGTCGTCCAGGCGGGTGTAGTTCACCAGGCCTTCGGCCATGCCGAACACTTGTTGCAAGGTGACGCCCAGAGTGGGTCGCACGCGCTTGGCCGCTTCGGCGTTCAGTTTGGCACCGCCCACCTGGATCACTTTCAGCGATTCCAGATTGGCATTGGTCTTGGTGGCTGCATCCATCCACAGCATCAGCAGCGGGGGAACCAGACTAGTGTCGGTTACGCCTTCGCGCTCGATCAGTTCAAAGCAAACGTCCGGGCTGGGGGCAGGGCTGAGCACCACTTTGGCACCGGCATACAGCGCACCCAGAAAACCGGGCGAGCTCATGGGGAAGTTGTGCGCAATGGGCAAGGCGCCCAGGAACACGCTGTGCTCGTCCAGACCGGCAATCTTGGCGCTTTCGCGCAAGGTGTAGATGTAATCGTCGTGCGTGCGGGGGATCAGCTTGGACAAGCCGGTGCTGCCACCCGAGATTTGCAGGAAAGCCACTTCGGAAGGCTGGGCAGCCGACTCGGGCACGTCCACATTGGCTGCACTGCTTTGCAGCTGGGCAAGCGAGGTGTATTCCTGCGCATCGCCCACGATGTAGACCTGCTCGACATGCGGGCAGCGTTCACGCAGCTCGCGTACCAAAGGCAGGTAATCAAAACCGGCATGCGTATCCACACCGATATAGGCGCGAGCCTGGGCGGTATTGGCAAAGTGCTCGACTTCGGTAATGCGGTGCGCTGGCAAGACGTACACGGGCAACAGACCGGCACGGAACAGGCCAAAGATCACGCTGACAAATTCAGGGATATTGGGCAGGTGCACCAGCACCCGGTCGCCCTTGCGCAAACCGGCTTGCAGCAGCCCCGCTGCGACCTGGCTGGCGTACTGGTCCAGCGCGCCATAGGTCCAGCGCTGGTTGCCGCCAACAACGGCTTCACGTTCTGGATGGTTTTGCGCGCGCGTGCGCAGCAAGGCACCAAACGTTTCCCCTTGCCAGTGTCCGGCATCGCGATAGCGTTGGGCAAAGGCGTCAGGCCAAATTTGTTCAACAGGAATAGATTTCATCATGGTAATGAGAACTATTACATAAATAAGTAGGCTTGTCAGAATTACTCATGGTAGGTCAGCTTGACGTCAGGCAGTTGAATACTGTCCAGAAAACTGACTGTCCATGGAGCAAAGGAAGTGTCCAAACAGACTGCGGCGGCATAGTTTTCCACCGGCCGGTGACTGTGCACCACCAAATCTTGCAAGATGGGATGGGGGGATTGTACGGTGCATCCGTGATCTGGGTGACCGTCCAAGGATAATTCTTGAGGCTGAATATGAAAACCCGTGCCCGCATGCTTCAGGGCCGCTTCTTTTCCACACCACAGTGCATAAAAATCCAGATCGCATTTTAACCAACTGCGTTCGGACGGCACACTGCAATGTTCGACCAGCCCCGGTTTGACGGGCAGGCGCATGGCTTCTATGTCCACGCCTATGATTTGGTCGGCAATTCCAATGAGTACACGCTCGCCGCTGTGCGACAGGCTAAAGTGCAGGTCGGTGTCGTCCAGATCCAGAACTGGCTTGCCGTGTTCCAGCGTTGTCACCGGGACGGCGCGGGGCGTGCAGCCCAGCAAGGGCGCCAGAAAATGGCGCAGGGCACCATGGGCCAGCAGGCTTAAGTGCTGATCTGACTGACGTTTGCGGCGGGCAATCACGGCCAGGGTGCTGTCCGGGATCTGGCTTCGTAACCAGGATTCCATACCTGCAGGCAGGGGAAGCGACAAGCTGTACACAGCCAGCATGTCAAAGTCCCAAATGGCGTTGCAAAAGGGCGGCGTCCTGGCGTAACTGCTCGGCAGGGCCGTCGTAAACCAGCTGACCATTGCCCAGCAACAAGGCTCGATCCGCCAATTGCAGGGCCAGGCTTAAATTCTGTTCGGCAATCAGCACGGTAATGCCCTGCTCGTTCAGCGTTTGCAGCTGCGGTAGCAAGGTGTCCTGAATGGTCATGGGGGCCAGGCCTTCGCTGGGTTCGTCCAGAACAATAATGGAGGACTGTGTCAGCAGGGCGCGGGCCAGCGCCAGCAATTGCCGTTCGCCACCACTCAAGGCGGAGCAGGAGGACTGGCGGCGCTCGTACAGACGCGGCATGGATTCATAAATGCTGTTCAGCGTCCAGCGATCATCCGAGCGTGGACGGCGGGCCAGCCCGGCCAGGCGCAGGCTTTCCTGCACGGTCAGTGTGGGAAATCGGCCCCGGCCTTGTGGCACCAGCGCCATGCCTAGAAAGGCGATTTTGTGGGTAGGCCAGCCCGCAATATTTTGTCCATGCACATTGATTTGCCCACTCCACTGCGGGCCCATATTGAACAGGCAGTGCAGCAGGCTGGTTTTTCCGGCGCCGTTGCGGCCCAGCAGGGCCACGCTCTGGCCGCCGGGAATATCCAGCGAAATTTCTTGCAGAATGTCGGCCCGATCGTAGCGTGCATGCAGGCCCAATATGTTCAGCGCTGTGCTCATGCTGTCTCCAAAGCCAGTTCACCCAGGTAGGCCTGGCGCGCGCCAGCGTGCTGGCGCACGGCGTCCGGGGTATCGCAGGTCAGCAAGGTGCCGGACGACAGCACGGCGATCCGGTCGCATTCCTGAAAAACAATATCAATGTCGTGGCTGATCAGCAGCACGGCGCATTGGCCGCGCATGGCATGGACCAGCGCCATGACTTCACGGGATTCGGATTCGGACAGGCCAGCGGTTGGCTCGTCCAGCAAGAGGACTCGGGGTTCCTGCGCCAGGGCAATCAGCAAATCCAGGATGCGTTGCTCGCCATAAGACAGGGAGCGGGCCAGCAAATGGCCGCGACCGGCCAGGGCGCTGTGTTCCAGCAATGCTTCGGCCGCTTGTTGACTGGCATTGCGGGCAGACTTGCGGCCCCACCAGTGGTAGCCGCAATCTTTTTTGATGCGCACGGCCAGGGCCAGATTTTGCAGCAGGCTCAGTTCAGGAAAGATGCGGCTGGTCTGAAAGCTGCGTACCAGACCTTGCTTGGCGCGCTCAATGGGCCCCAGGCTGCGCAGGTTCTTGCCTTCCAGCAAGACCTGGCCGCTGGAGGGCGTGGCCAAACCGCTGATGATATTGAACAGCGTGGTTTTGCCTGCCCCATTGGGTCCAATCAGCCCCAGGGTTTCGCCCGCACGCAGCTCCAGACTGACATCCGTCAGGATATCCAGGCCCCCCACATGCAAGGCCAGTTCGCGAGTGCTTAGTAACACGCTCATGAGGACCTCTTGCGCCGCTCAGCCAGACCGTTGGGCATGAACAGAACCGTCAGCACAAAGATCAAACCCACCAGCAACTGCCAACGATCCGTGTAGGAGCTGAGGTAGGTCTGGGCAAACAGATAAAACGTAGCGCCGATGAACGCCCCGCGCCAGGTGCGTATGCCACCGATCACGCCCATGATGATGAGTGTGGCCGAGAAGCTCCAATGCACTTGTTGCGGGCTGACGTACTGGTTCGCAAAGGGATACAGGCCGCCAGCTGCACCGGCTACCGCACCTGCAATCATGAAGGTGTAGAGGCGAATGCGCCATGCCTGATAACCCAGGGCAGCCATGCGCAAGGGCTGGTCACGCAGGCCGGTCAAGGCCAGCCCGATCGGGGCGCGGCTAAAGGAGCGCAGCAGCAACCAGCAGATCACCGCCAGCACCAGGGCCAGAATCATCAGGGTGTAGGGAGCGCTCAGGGGCAGGTCACCCAGGCTCAGGCGCGGGAAACCGCGCAGGCCGTCTGCACCGCCGGTGACGTCACGCCAGCGAAACGCCACTTCCCAGATCAACTGACCGGCAACCAGCGTTGCCACCATGAAAAACAGTTCGGAACTGCGCAGGCTGATCAGCGCCATCAAAATGGACAGCAAGGTCCCCGCCACAATGCCCACCAGCAACATCAGTGGCAGGGACGCGCCCCAGTACTGGCTGCTGACAGCGGTGGCGTAGGCGGCAAAGCCAAAGACGGCACCGTGACCCAGGGACACGAGGCCGCCGTAACCAATCAAGAGATTGATGCTAAGGACAGCGCAACCGATCAGCAGGGCTTCGGTGCCAAAGCGCCACAAGAAGGCGTCGCCCCAGAAATAGCTGCTGAGCAGGACCAGGCAGGCCAGAGCGGGCCAAAGTCCAGTGCGCAGCAGGCAGGTGTTGAGCTTGTTCATTTAAACCTGACGCGTAGCGGATTTGCTCAAGCCATTGGGCCAGCAAAGCAGAAGGCCCAGCATGACGGCCAGGGTAGCGGCATTGGCAAAGGCCGGGACCCAGACGCGGGCAAAGGTGGTGACGAAACCCAGAATCAGTGCACACAGCAAGGTGCCGCGTACCGAGTTCAAGCCGCCAATGACCACCACCAGCAAGGCCAGCAAGAGGATTTCTTCATCCAGGCCGGGGTAGACCGACAGCATGCCTGCGCCCAAGGCTCCACCCAAACCGGCCAGACCGGCGGCCAGCGCCATGCCGATGGCAAACAGGCGACGCGAGTTCAAGCCCAGGGTTTCGACAATCTGGGCGTCCTGCACGCAAGCGCGAATGGCCGCGCCCCACAGGGTGCGATCCAGCAGAAACCAGAACAGCAAGGCCAGCGTCAGGCCGGTGACGATCAGGAACAGACGATAGGTGGGGAAGGGCAGGCCCATGATCCACACGCCGCCACGCAGCACTTGCGGCAGCATGGGCGAGAGTGTGTCGGCACTGAAGCCCCAGCGCATCAGGTCCGCCAGAATGACGGACAGACCATAGGTCAGCAGCACCTGCATCAAGTGGGTGCGCTGGTAGAACTGGCGAAAGGGGAAGCGGTCCAGCAACAAGCCCATCAGCCCGCACAGCGCAAAAGCGGCGGGGAAGGCCAGCCACCAGGGCGCGCCGGATGCCAGCCACTGGACGCTGATATAGCCGCCCAACAGGAAAAAAGAACCGTGTGTCAGGTTGATGAAGTTCATCAGGCTGAGCACTAAAGACAGCCCCAGCCCCGCCAACATCAGCAGGGCTGAGAAGGACAGGGCATTGAGGATTTGAAGCAGGAAATAAGACAAGGTGGAGCTCAAGAACGCGGGCCGGGGTCCTGGATACGCTGGTAAGTGTGAACCACGGTGTTAAAGGGGCGACCTTGGGCGTCTTTTTCCACCCGGTTGACGTAAATATCCAGAATGGACTGGTTATTGCGCGGGTCAAAAGCCATGGGGCCAAAGGCCGTGTTGATGGGCTTGTCCAGCAGGGCTTGCTTGAAGGCGGCCTTGTTGGACAGATCCCCCTTGACCGCATCCAGACCGGCCTTGATGACCTGGCCGGTTACGTAACCGGAGGTGCTGGCCTCGCCGGGCAAGCGGCCACGACTGGCCTGGTAGGCGGCAACAAAGTCCTGGGCAGCCGGAGCGCCAGGCGATTGGTGGAAGGTGCTGACACCGCCCAAAGCGGCTTCGCCTACAGCGGTAATCACGTCTTCCTGATCAAACAGGGCGCCGGGGCCCACGATCTGGATCTTGCCGTGCAACTGGTAGTCCTGCATTTGCTGGTGGAAACGAACGGCGTCGGCACCGGCCAGGAAGGTGTAGACAAACTTGGGGTTGCTGGCAGCCAGATTCATCAGGATGGGCGCGAAGTCGGGCGTACCCAGGGGTGTCCAGATGCGCTCGCCCAGCGTGCCGCCTTGTTCCTGATAGGTATTGGCAAAGTCGTCGATGTATTCGCGGCCTGCGGTGTAGTCCGAACCCAGCGTGATACCACCGGATTTTTCGATATGCTCGAAAGTCCACAAAGCGCCGGTGTGGCCCAGCATCCAGCTGGTTTTGGTGGGGCGAAACACGTAGGGGCTGGCGGCTTCACGTGCCAGGCCATTGGCAGCGGCGTTGGAAATAAAGGTAGGCAGTTGCGCATCGTGCACGATGTCACGAATGGCCAGTGCGATATTGGCGCTGATGACGCCGCCCAAAATGTCGATCTTGTCGCGCTCGATCAGCTTGCGCACTTTACGGATGGCTTCGTCCGGCTTGCCGTGATCGTCCTCGACCAGCAACTGCACCTTGCGCCCACCCATTTCGTAATTGCATTGTTGCAGCATCAACTCCAGACCGGCGCGCATGCTTTCGCCCAAGGAGGCGAAGGGGCCGGACAAGGATGTCAGCAGGGCAATTTTCAGGGGACCGTCTTGGGCGCGAAGCAGGCGGGGAACGCCAAATAGCAAAGGGCTGGCCGCGGCAGCTAGCAAGAGCTGGCGACGTCCAGCACGGGTAGGGGAGAGAGTCACGAGAGCTTGTTTCCGTAAGAGAGCCAAGTTCGCCTGGGAAGACATTTCAGGCAGGAGGCTGCGCTACTAAATGTTAATCATTATCATTTTATGGCCTTTCCTGATGTAAATAAAGGCTCATTGCCTTTGGGTGTCCATTTCAAGCATGGATAATCAGGGCCGACAGGCCCCGATTTGGGGCTGATCAGCTTGAGAAAGCGGCCATGTGGACGCTTTGCAGGAACGCAGAGGGAGAGCGCTTAGCGGGCATCCCCATTGATATTGGCGCGAATGCGGTTCAGAAACTGGCGCAGTTGGGTCAGTTCTTCAGCCGAAAAGCCCTGAATGGCACGGTGATGAATGTCCAGAGCGGCGGGCAGGACGCGCAGAAAGTGTTGCCGACCTTGCTCATGCAGATGGATCAGTACACGGCGCTGGTCCAGAGGGTCGGGCTGGCGGGACAGGTGGCCTGCGTTTTCCATCACCACCAGGGCGCGCGACAAGGTGGTTTGATCCACGTCGGTATATTGCGCCAGGGTGCTGACGCCCAGGCCATCGGTTTCGTTCAGAAAAGCCAGTACGCGCCAATGCAGCAGGGTTAGTTCATGGCTGCGCAGCAAGGTCTGAAAGTCAGCATTTAAGGCCGAGGTACTGCGATTGAGCAGATAGGGAATAAACGTATCGTGCCCGGTATAGGCGTCGGTCAGAGGACGGCTGGCCATAGTGAAGCGGCTTCCTTGATGCAGAAAAAAAGCAGGCTACTCGCTCAGAGTGATTGAGTGAGCCTGCGAAAGCCCGGTCAGCGCTGCCATTGACCGGGCAAGTGGTTGGTTCAGTCTCAGTTCGTATGATCCACTTTGCGCTGCAAAGCGGCAATCGTCAGGTTCAGTGCGAAGCCCAGCACACAGATCCAGACCAAGGGTACAAACATATCAATCGTGCGGTAGCTGCGTGCGGCGGCGGTCAGCATATGGCCCAGACCGTCGGTGGAGGCAATCATCTCGGCCAGAAAAACCACCACGCAGGCAATCACGCCGGCCACCCGGACACCGGCCAGCACGGTCGGGCTGATGGCGGGCAAAATGATTTTCCACAGGCAGACACTGCGGGAGGTGCCCGCAGCACGTGCCGACCAGATCAGCTTGCGGTCCACGGTTTGCGCCGCCACCCAGCTGGCCATCAGCACAGGGAAAATTGCATCCGAGACCACAAGAGCGATTTTCGATGAGCTTTCAAACCCCATGATCAGGATCAGTGCCGGGTAAAGGGCGATCTTGGGGATAGGGGCCAGCAGGCGGATCAGGGCATCCAGCAGAAACGAGCTCCAGCGTGTCAGTTGTGCAATCAGCGCCAGGGCGACACCGGCCACACAGGCAATCAGCAAGCCGCTTAGCAGGCGGTAGACGGTGATGCCCAGGTTCTGCCAGAAGTCCGCCTGACCGGCCAGTTCCAGTACACGCATCAAAATGGAAGAGGGGGCCGGCAACAACTGCGGGCTGACCCAGCCCGAGCGGGTGCACAGCTCCCAGACGATCAGCATCAGGGCTGGACTGATGCACAAAGACAGGCCCGACCAATCACGGCGTTTGGCCGGGCGGGTTTGAGTAGAACGCATAGCTTGTCCCGGTGAGGCTAAGGTTTTGGTGGTCATAGCGTCATCCTTTGTCCATCAGGCTCTGGGTAGAGTCATGCCAGTGCGTGCAGCGTTTGCGGACAAACTCGAACAGCGCATCGCAGGCAATGCCCAGCACGGCCAGCAGCATGATGACTGCATACACCGTGGAGTACTGCGCCATATCCATGGAGGTGAACAGCAGATTGCCTATGCCTTCCTGACGCGCAATCATCTCGGAGGACACCATCACGATCAGGGCCATGACCACCCCGACGCGGCAGCCAATCATGACTTCCGGCAAGGAGGCGGGCAGCACAATCTTGCCTAGACGGGCCAGTGGACCCATGCCCATGGACTGGGCCACCCAGATCAGCTTGGGCTCGATACGGGTTGCGCCGTGATAGCTGTGATAGAGCAACGGCAGGGATACCCCCAGCGCAATGACCAGAATCTTGGAGAAATCCCCCAGACCGAACCACAGCATCAGGATCGGCATCAAGGCCGCTTTAGGCATGGGGTAGGCCAGGGCCACCAAGGGATAGAAGGCGGTATAGACCAGACGGCTGCGACCCATGGCCAGACCCAGCGGCACGGCTACGACCAGCGCCAGGGCATACCCGGCAAACATGCGGCCTACCGACTGCAGGATGGCCGACCAGGCCATCGGGTCACTGATCAGGGCGGGCAACTCCTGCAGGGCTGCCCAGGGGCTGGGAAAGGAATCCAGCCCCACCCAACGGGCCAGCCCTGCCCAGGCCAGCAGCACCAGAATGGCCGCCATGACCAAAGAGGCCCAGCGATGTTCATACCAGTGCTGTGGCGTCATGGGTGGGCCTCCGCCATCAAGGATTGCTCCAGACGAATAATGGTTTCCTGATAGACGGGATTGCGCAGCAGCTCGCTACGGACGCGGGGGCGGGGCAAGTCAATCTCAACCACCTCCTTGATGCGGCCGGGCGAGCCGGTCATGACAATCACGGTATCGGACAGGAAGACGGCCTCGTCCACGCCGTGCGTCACAAATACCACGGTATTGCGCAACTGCTCCCACAAGCTGAGCAGTTCCGTTTGCAGGGTGACGCGCGTATGCGCATCGAGCGCCCCGAAGGGCTCGTCCATCAGCAGGATGTCCGGCTCATAGGCCAGGGTGCGGGCAATGGCCGCGCGCTGACGCATGCCGCCGGACAGCTCACGCGGATAGAAGGAGGCGTAAGGCCCCAGCTTGACCTTGTCCAGCCACTCGCTGGCGCGCTGCTCGGCCTGGTCCTTGGGCATGCCTTGTTCGCGCATGCCGTAGGCTACGTTTCCCAGCACGGTTTTCCAGGGAAACAGGGCGTACTCCTGAAACACCGGGCCCCGGTCTGGACCTGGGCCGGTAATGGGCTTGCCCTTGACGCGGATCTGGCCGCTGGAGCAGGACTCAAAGCCCCCTAACATATAGAGCAGGGTGCTTTTACCGCAGCCGCTGGGTCCCAGAATAGAGACAAATCGCCCTGCCGGAATGCTCAGGGCGATGTCTTGCAGGGCCGTATGGCTGCGGCCGTGCCGGGTGTTAAAGGTTTTACCGACACCATCCAGTTCAATCATGGTGTTGCCTCGCGTAAATCAGCCCGGTAGAAGTCCTGCACGTTCAAGGCTTTTTTCAGGAAACCAGCCTTGTGATAGCGGTCGTAAGTGCCCTGGATGGATTCCAGGTTGGGCTGCATGTCCGGGACGCGGGCAAAGTCCTTGTCGGTGAACAGGTACTGGGCCAGCAAGTCCTTGGGCGCACGGGTGATTTGGGCGGTGACTTCCACGGCCAGCGATGGGTCTTTGCTGAGCATGCCCATGGCGGTCTTCAAGTCCTGCACATAGGCGCGCACCACTTCGGGGTTGGCGTCGCTATAGGATTTGCTGCAGGCTTCGAAAATCTGTACGGATGGGCTGGCCACTTCGGACAGGGAGAACAGCTTTCGCAAGCCGCCTTTCTTTTCGTTCAGCAGGGCAAAGGGCTGGGCCATGGGACCGGCATCAATGCGGCCACTGCGAATGGCGTCGGCGGCAGGCGGAAAGCCCGTTTCAACGATTTTCACGTCCTTGTCCGGGTCAATGCCGTTCTGACGCAGCCACAACAGCATGTCGAAGTACACCCCGGCACCATAGGCATTGGTGCCAATGACCTTGCCTTTCAGGTCCGCCGCGGTTTTGATCGGGCTGTCTTCCTTCACGGCCCAGTAAACAGAGAAGTGATCATCGTCTGAGTGCACGTGCTGGGCCACGATATAGGCTTCCAGACCGCTTTCAATCGCGCCATTGGCCAGCGACATGGGGGCCATGGTGGAGCACTCCAGAACGCCAGCGCGCATAGCCTGCACCATGGGCGAGGTGCCCTGGAACTGGGTCCACTGGATTTGATATTTCTTGCCCAACTGCGGGAACAGCTCGGGGCGCTTGGCCATCAGATACTTGGCTTCCTCACCCGGAATGGTCCAGCCTACCCGCAGGGTGGGGACTTCCTGAGCCTGGCTCAGACCGTGACAGCTCATCAGGGCAAACAGCAACGCAGCGGTTGTTTTCATCGTCGGGCCGCCCCAAGATGAAAAGCGCCCTCTTGGAGGGCAGCAAGCCGAAGGCGCAGCGTGGGAGTCTTTTTTCATTCCTGTGTCTCCTTGGCAAGGTGTTCGGCGCGGGCGGGGGCCAGGCCGATGTGATCCAGCATTCCCAGTACGCGGGCCAGCACATCGCGGCGGTATGCCTGTTGCTGGTCCACCGGGTATTCGTGAAAGCCCTGTCCGCTGCGCAGACCGTTGCGTCCACTTTCCATATAACGGGTGATGATGTCGGGTACGGCGTAGCGTTCCGGGTCCAGGTTCTGCGACAGATACTGTCCGGCGTGATACAGAATGTCGTTGCCGCCATAGTCGATGAACTCCAGTACGCCGATGCTGGCAAAGCGGAAACCCAGGCCGTAGCGGGTGGCTTTATCAATATCAGCCGCACTGGCCACGCCTTCCTCCACCATGCGAGCAGCCTCGTTCATGATCAGGGTTTGCAGACGCGGAACGATGAAACCGGGATGGCAGCCACAGACCACGGGCACTTTGCCGATGGACTCCAGATTGCTTTGCAGACGGCTCAAGGTCTGCTCGCTGGTGCCGGGGTGGGCGCTGATTTCAACCAGGGGGATGAGGAAGGCCGGGTTGAGCCAGTGCGCGTTCAGGAAACGCTCGGGATGGCTCAGCATGGGGGCCAGATCCGAGGCCAGCATGGTGGAGGTGGTGGAGGCGATCAGTGCATCGGGCTGAGCCAGTTCACCGATACGGCCCAAGGCGTCAGTCTTGGCTTCCCGTGTTTCGGGCACGCCTTCGTAAATCAGATCGGCCTGGCCCAGCACTTGCGCGGCTTCGCTCAAGGGGGCGACGCCGATGCAGGCCAGATAGCCGTCGATCTGTTCGGCGGCGAACATGCCCAGGTCGGCCAGCTGTTCCAGCGTGGCACGCAATTCCTGGCGTATTTCGGCTTCCAGACGAGCGCTATCAGCAGGCTGACGGGGTTTGAAATCCAGTAAGGTCACGGCTTGGCCGCGCAGCGCATAGGCCAGGGCGATGCCCCGCCCCATGCGACCTGCGCCCACCGCAACGATACGTTTGATCGGGGCGGGCGCGTTCATCAGGCTCTCCCGGCTTGCAGCATCTCTTGCAGTTGCTCGCGGCTCATCGTGTCCAGACCCAGGCTGGCCAGTGTGCGTTGGCCCTGGCGCAGGTCTTCTCCCACGATGGCACCGGCAATGGCCAGCAAGCCTTTGGTGACGGGGGCGTCTACGCCGGCCCAGTCGGCGACGGAAGCGAAGAAGGCCAGACCCAGCATGGTGTCTTCACGCATGTAGCGGTGTTCGTGCAAGTCGATCTTCTCGCGCCAGTCGCCGCTTTTCACCAGCTTGGCGTGCGAAGAACGGTCGCCATACATCCACTGGTCGTTTTCGTAGTGGTCGGACAGGGGGAAGTGCGGGGCACCGTAGCCCAGCGCTTCACGAATGCGCATGCGCTCGTTGTCCAATTGCGTGGTCACGGCACGTACCGAGGGCTGAGTGCCTTCGTTATGAATATCCCAGGCCGGGAAGTGTTCCAGCGGGCCTGCGTTCATCATGATCAGTGGTGGGTGGATGATGGGGCCGGCATTCATCAGGGCACCGGACAGGGCATCTTCGCAGCGCTCCACGCTGGGGAACACTTTGCCAATCACCTCCAGGGCGTGGTCGGTATTGCGCGCGGGGTACACGCCGGTAGGCAGGCGGGTGGCGCGAGTGGTGATGTTGATGACGGTATCGCCATGCTTGCGGGCCAGCCAGGGCAGGGTGCCGGTTTCCGCCCAGCTGACATCGGCCTTGTTGCCGGTGCCACGCACGATCTCGCTCATGATGAAGGAGCCAAAGGTGCCCGGTGGCAGGAATACGACCTGGCCGTCGGTCAGGTGGGGGGCCATGACGCGGGCAATATCGGTTTGTGCAATGGCGGGCGAAGGAATCAGTACCAGGTCGGCACCGGCGATCGCCTCGCCAATATCCGCGCAGACTTTGGCAATGGGGATGTCACGCTCGCCTGCTTCGTCTTTCAGTGTCATGACTGGACGGTCCAGCAAGGGCTGCAGCTGAGCCGTGTCGCGACGCCACAAACGTACTTCGTGACCCTGTTCGCTCAAGTCTGCCGCTGCTGCGTAACAACCGTGCCCGCCACCTAATACCGCTACCTTCATATTCGTCTCCAATCTCTTTTTTTGATTTCTATGCACTTGCATATAAATACAGACTAAAAGATGTTGAGGCCTAAAACAAGAGGACGAATGGGGGGAGTTACCCTAGGGCGGGAAAACTTGGATATGAAGGGAAAAGACGCAGAGTGCGCGCAGGAAAAAAGCGCCTAAGCCGCGCCGCAGGCCAGTTCCAGGGCGCGCAGGGTGGCTTGTGCCAGCACATGGCCGTGACCGGCTCCGGGCAGCACATGCAGATTGGCCTGCATGCCTTGAGCTTGCAAGTGTGCTTGCAGTTTTTGCATGGTGGGCAGGGTAGGCACACCATTTTTGCGTCCTTCCGGTCCTGCTGCCTGAGCGCTAAGCGGATACCAGGCCTCGGAGGCACCGGCCAGAATATCCACCTGTACCGGCTTGCCCAACTGCTCCAGCAAAGTCCAGATCAGGGGATCGCGCCACCACAAGGACGGGCTGGCGCACAGGTAGTGCTGGATGGGCAGGCTGTGCTGGCTAAGGGCATACAGCACGAACAGACCGGCGTAGGAATGGCCGTACAGGCTGATGCGCGAACGGGTCAGCGCGGGTTCTACTCGTTGGGCCAAGGCCAGAGCCATGCGCACTTGTTCGACCATGGCGGGTGCGCCACCGGCTTGCCACTTGGCAATGCGCGGATCTTCCCATAGGCCGCCGTCCGGGCCGGGCGGGGTGTAGTCCAGGGCGCGATAACGGGTGATCTGATCGCGATCGCCTTGATAGCCCAGCGACAGAATCGCGCAGTGCTGCAAGGCGGGGTGGCCGCTTTCTTCCAGCAGGGGCAAGGTCCACTGACCATCAAGCAGGCACAGCAAAGGCAGAGGGCCTTGTGCAGGCTTTCCGTCCGGCAGGCGCAGCAAGACGTGATGGGGATGGCCGCCCGCAGGCGGTAGTTCCAGTGGAATCAGACGAGACATGAAGGCTTAGGAGGCGGGCTTCAGATCAATCATGTAGGTGCCTTCCATGGGCACGGTCAGAAAGCGCTGGTTCACCTCTTCCAGCGTTTTCAAGGCCGAGACCCCTTCAAAACGATCCGGGTGAATCCAGGTTGCCAAGGCCTCAATGAAAATCATGTGCAAAGGCGAGTCGTTGAAGGCGTGCCAGATGCCGTGGCTATTGCCGCTGCGCACGGCTGGCAAGGCTTGCAGGCGGTTGCCATCGATAATGGCTTGCAAGCTTTTACGGGCCTGTTCTTCGCTGACGCCTGTGCCAATGGCCAATCCACCGGAGGTGGTGCGCTTGCCTGCGCCTGTGCCCGTGGCCACATAGACCACAGGGGCGCGGGAGTGGATGTACTCAAAGTTCAGCTTGCCGGTGGAGCTTTTCAGAACGTCCGCGCCAATATTGTGACCGCCTGCATAACGGATCATGTCGTTGAAGGTGCCTGCACCGGGAGAGTTGCAGCAGTCTGTGCTGCCTGCATGGGCGTGCACGAACACAGGCGGGTGATCTTCCTTGGGGAGATCGGCCAGTCGCTGGGCCACGCCTTGCATGTGTTCTTCGTAGAACTGAATGAATTCGTCGGTGCGTTCTTTCTCGCCCACGGCGTAACCCAATGCGCGCAGGCTGGGCACGGTGTTTTCCAAGGGGTTCACAAAGAAGTCGATCACGATGACTGGCACTTTGGCGGCAGTCAGGCGCTGGATCAGGGCCGAGTCGCGCGTGTCCTGACCGGGAGTCAGGCCCGCAAAGGCGGCAGTCAGTACCACCAGGTCGGGGCGCAGGGCCAGAGCTTGCTCAACCGAGAAGGTGTCTGCCGTATGGCGACCTACAACGGGGATTTTGGCCAGTTGCGGGTAGCGCTTCAGATAGGTTTCGTATTCGTTGGAGAAAGATGTTTTGAACTCGTCCGACCAGCCTGCAATCAGGTTGGCAGGCTCGGGATGCACCAAAGCCAGCACTGGAAAATGTCGCGCCTGGGTCAGCACAATGCGTTTGGCCGGGCCGGGCAGGGTGACGGTACGACCCATGGCATCGGTAACTTCGATGGGCTGGGCTTGCACACCCAAAGGCAAGAGCAAGGTCAGCGACAACAGCAGGTGGCGCAGGATGTTCATGGGTTCTCCGAAGGTCACAGCACAGGCTCTTGCAGCCCGTCGATAATGATTTGCAAGGTGCCTTGCGAGCAACTTTCCACGCGGGCGCGTACGCCATAAGCCTGGGCCAGCGAGGTGGGGGTAATGACTTTGGACGGTTCCCCTTGCGCCAGCAGACCGCCGCCTTCAATCATCAGCGCATAGTCGCTGTGGCGCAGGGCCACGTTCAGGTCATGCAGCACGATCAGGGTGATCAGATTATTGTCGTGCGTTTCCTGGGCCAGCAAATCCATCACGTGGAATTGATAGTTCAGGTCCAGGGCAGACAAGGGTTCATCCAGCAGCAGCAAAGTGGGCTTGCGTATCAGGGCTTGTGCCAGGCCCACCAGCTGTTTCTGGCCGCCCGAGAGCTGGTCCAGATAGTGCATGGACAAGTGCGCAATGCCCAGGCGTTGCAGGATGTGCATGATGTGCTCATGGTCCACATCGCGGGCACGGCCGCCGGGGGCCGAGGCATTGGCCGCCACCAGCACGGATTCAAACACACGCAGATGGACTGAGGCGGGCAGGGACTGGGGCAGGTACACCACTTTTTGGGCGCGCTGCTCGAAACTGACGCCGCTCAGCTCCTGGCCGTCCAGCAAGATCTTGCCGGTGGTGGGCTTGAGCAACCCTGCCAGGGACTTGAGCAGGGTGGATTTGCCGCTGCCGTTGGGGCCCAGCAAAGCCACCAGCTGACCTGGCTGCAAAGGCTCGATGGTCAGCTTGGACAGGATTTCGCGTTTGCCGTAAGACAGGCTCAGGTCGTGGACTTCAAGCATGGTTCACTTTATTTGGCGGCGCAGCACAACGCCCAGGAAGAAGGGCACACCCACCAGCGAGGTGACAATGCCGACCGGGATGATGATGCCCGGCACAATGTTTTTCGAGGCAATCGAGGCCAGCGACAGAATCACCCCACCGACCAGCGCACTGCCGGGCAGGTAGAAACGGTGGTCTTCACCAAACAGGCGGCGGGCAATATGCGGTGCAATCAGGCCCACAAAGCCAATCGTGCCCACAAAGGAGACGGCCAGCGCGGCCAGCAAGCTGATGCGCAGCAAGGACACCAGACGCAGGCGCGAGACATTGATACCAAAGCTGGTCGCACGGTCTTCACCCAGGCGCAGCGCGGTCAGTTTCCAGGTATCGCGCAGGGAAAGCGGCAGAATCAGCGCAAAGACCGCCAGCATGATGCCGACCTTGCCCCAGGACGAGCGCGACAGGCTGCCCATGGTCCAGAACACCAGCCCTTGCAGGGCTTCGGCGCTGGCCACAAACTGTACCAGCGAAACCAGTGCATTGAAGGAGAACACCAGCGCAATGCCAAACAGCACCAGATTGGCGGTGCTCATGGCGCCCCAGCGGGCGACCGCGTCCAGCAGCATGGCGGACAGCAGGGCGAAAATAAAGGCGTTGGCGGCAATGGTCCAGGCTTGCGGAATGCCGGGAATCGACAGGTCCAGCACAATGGCCAGGGACGCGCCAAACGCCGCTGCCGAGGAAATCCCCAAGGTAAAGGGGCTGGCCAGTGGGTTGTTCAGGATAGTCTGCATTTCCGCGCCGGACAGGCCTAGCGCCAAACCAATGGCCATGGCCATCAGGGCATAAGGCAGGCGGATTTCCCAGACGATGACGCGGGTGGTTGGGTCGGACTGTTCCGGGTTGAACAGAGCGTGGCTCAGTTCTCCCAGGTTAAGGCCCGACGGTCCCAACATGAAGTCGGCCACAATCGAGGCCAAAATCACAAGAACCAGCGCACCTACCAGGAGCCAGCGACGTCTGAGGATGTGTTGATAGTCGGCCAGAGCAGGGGCCGGAACAGCGGATGTGGACATTAAGTGTCTGAATGATAACCGTTTACATAGAAAGAAAGTATAGTTCATTGGCTAGGGTCTGTTAACTCTAAAAGCAGTCTGCTTTCGGCAGGCTGTTCGTGCTTGTAGACCTTGGCCTTTGGCGTCCTTACCGCGATTCTTTTATGCAGCTTGAACATCTGGATTTTCTTTCCCCTTTGGGCCGACAGTATCGTCTGACTTTGGCCTGGCCGGACACGCCAGCGCCTGCGGATGGCTGGCCATTGCTGTGTGTGCTTGATCTACCGCAATTTGAAGCGGTGCTGGCCACCTGTGAAAAGCAGACTCCACAAGCCTGTGCCGTGCTGGGGATAGGTTATGGCGGTGAAGTCTGGCGCGATCAGGACTTCACGCCTGCGCTGAATGGAGAAGCAGGTCACGCGCCGGATTTTCTGGCCATGATGCAGGACGTGTTCTTGCCCTGGGCCTACGCACAAGCGCCCTTGAATGCGCAGCGGCGTTTGCTCTGCGGCCATTCCCTGGGAGGCCTGTTTGCCTTGCAACTGCTGTATCAGCAGCCGGAATTGTTCGATGCGCTGGTGGTGTCCAGCCCCTCGGTCTGGTGGGGGGAGGGCTATCTGGCTCGATTGCTGGCTCAACCCTTGCCTAAAGCTGCCTTGACGATGCCCGTACAGTTCTCCGTTGGCGAGTTCGAGCAAAGCCTGGGCCCGGCAGAAGAAGCCATGCCTGAGGACAAGCGCGAGCTGCGTCGTCTGCGTTTGCAAAAGCGCCGCATGGTGGATGGCACCCGCGAACTGGCGCAGGCTTTGGCGCAGCAACAAGGTGGTGAGCCGCGTTTTCGCATCGTGCCGGGCTGTAATCACAGTCAGTCCGGTTTGGCCGCTTTGCCGCAAGCTTGTCTGGAATGGTTGGCTGAGTAGTCCTGTGTCTTCTTGCCCACAAAGACGTGCAGCACGGTGATTGCCTGTATCCTCTGAACGTCCCCGAGCAGACCCGTATAATGCTGCTCATGCTTGCTTGAACCGGCTTTTCTGCCTTTCTCGTTCTCTTCTTCCCGTATTTTCAGGTCCCCGCCCTATGGCTGCGCGTCGCGCTTCGTCTGTTTCCGATTCTCCCGTCCCCACTCAAGCGGGCTTGCTGCTCCATCCCCAATGGCTGGATTATCCGCGTCTGGAAGGTGTGGCTCGTCAGGTCGCCAAGAAGGCGCGTTTTCAGGACCGGGCAGGCATACGGCGCGTATGGCTGAAAGCCTGGCGCTTGCCGCAGGATGCCGCTTTTTTCAATCAGATCATCGCTGCCGAACTGGGCTTGAAGGATGCGGACCAGCGCCTGGAGTCCCAAGGGGTGCCTGAGGTTGTGATTCGTACCCTGCGTCTGCTCTATCAAATGAGTGCAGACAAGCTGGAGGCGGATGTTTATGAAGCCCTGCGCGAGCAACTGCTTGAACAGCGCGGTCAATTGGCCGGAGCGATTGCCTCCCAGTCCTTGCCCTTAAGCGAGAACTGGCCCGACGCCGAACGCGGCCCGCGCTTGCAGGCTTTGGTGCAGGCCTGGCAGTCCTTGCCCCTGGCACAAACCTATCTATGGCAGTTGCAGGCCGAACAGCGTGACCGCGAGCAACGTAGTCAGCGCTGGGAACAGGCTCAGAAAGAACGTGAACAAGCGCGCCAAAAAGAAAAAACCGACAAGCAGCGCAAGTTCGATCAAGCCCAGGAGCGTTTGACAGCCTGGCTGCAAGAGCAAGGTTGCGAGCCGCAGCGCATCACCCTGGAGGCCTTTGAGGGCCTGCAAGCCGGTGAGCCTGCCCACTGGTTCATGACCGTGTATGGCCGCAATGCCAGCGCCGCTGTCTTGACTCAGGAATTCAAGCTGGATGCCGAGCAGCAGGAGTTTCTGCTGCAAGCCCAGGCACAACGTCAGGAACGTCAGCGCGAGCAACGCCAGCAGCGTTGGGCCTGGGAGCAGGAGTGCATAGGCTCGGAAGAGACCATGGCCTTGCTGGGTATTACCCGGCAGGAGTACGAGCTGTGGCTTGCCGATCGCCGTTTGCCCAGTACCAAGCTGGAAGTGCGTGGCGGCCGTGACCGTGTTGCCCATCATCCGGATTTGCTGGTGGCCATTGACCAGAACCAGATTGAGCAATGGCGCGAGCAACACGCCAGCACCTTGAGCAATCGTGAGCGTGCGCAGTACCAGCGAGCGGCTGACCGCGCCCGCACGCAATGGCGTCAGCAACAAGTGCTGAACCAGATCAAGAAGCAAGAAGAGTGCGATTACGAAATTGACCCGGAAGATCCACTGCGCCTGTGGTGGCACAAGGATTTGTGGCTGGCGGTGAATGTGCCCGTAGCGGGCGAGCGTCAGCACTGGCGCGCCAATGTTCGTATGCAGGCCGCCGTGCCTTTGCCGCGTACCGGCTCGGAGCTGGATCGATTGCCTGCTCGTGTTTCGGTCTTGTTCAACACGGCAGCTCAAAACCGTCTGTCCCAGCGTCTGGAAGATTCGCTGGATGCGTTTTTGCAAACCCAGCGCCCTCTGATTGATGGCTCGTCCTTTCTGGAGTTGGCCAAAGCCTTGCGCATGGCTCTGGAAGAGGGTATCGAGCAAAAGGAAATCGAGGCCGGGGACTTTGAAAAACGTCTGCTCAATGGCCCGGTGCGTCGCATCCTGGAAAGTGTGGAGCAGCAGCGCGCTCAAGATCTGATGCGCCTGGGCGATTTCCCGGAAATGTTCAGCCTGGCCCGAGGCATTCGCCGCCATCTGGTGTTCCGTTTGGGCCCGACCAACTCGGGCAAGACGCATGAGGCCCTGGAAGCTTTGATGGAAGCCCGATCGGGCGTGTATCTGGCCCCGCTGCGACTGCTGGCCATGGAAGTGCGTGACCGCCTGATGAATGCTGGTATCCCTTGCAATTTGGTGACGGGCGAAGAGCGCGTGATGGTGCCCGGTGCCCAGCACACCGCCTGCACGGTCGAGATGATGGACCCCACGATGGAAGTGCGTGTGGCCGTCCTGGACGAGATTCAAATGCTGCAAGACGAGCAGCGTGGCTGGGCCTGGACGGCAGCCTTGGTCGGTGTTCCGGCCCGTACCCTGTTTGTCTGTGGTGATGCTTCGGTCTTGCGTCCGTGCGAGCGTCTGGTGCG
The DNA here is from genome assembly GCF_002443155.1 of Alcaligenes faecalis. Lineage (NCBI taxonomy): Bacteria > Pseudomonadati > Pseudomonadota > Betaproteobacteria > Burkholderiales > Alcaligenaceae > Alcaligenes > Alcaligenes faecalis. The sequence goes on from NZ_CP023667.1 coordinate 79,535, forward strand.
CTCCATGGAGGAGACCATGGAGCTGGAATTTACCGAACGTAAAACTCCCCTGGAGGTCATGCCTTACCCAGTGGAGCCGCCACGAGCAACAGGCAAGCAAGGGCGACATGAAGCGCCGTGGCGGGGGCGCAAAGATCGTCAGCGTGAAGCTCAGGGTGTTTCCAAAGGCGACGCGGTGGTGGCCTTTACCCGTAAGGACGTACTGACGCTCAGTGCCCGCTACCGTGCCCAAGGCTGGAAAGTCGCCACCATTTACGGCGCGCTGGCTCCGGAAGTACGCCGCACCGAGTCCGAGCGCTTTTCTCAAGGCGAGGCCGATGTGCTGGTGGCCACCGATGCGATTGGCATGGGCTTGAACCTGCCGATTCGCCGCGTTTTGTTCTCTACGGTTCACAAGTTCGACGGCCGCTCCATGCGCGCCCTGAACGCCACTGAAGTACGCCAGATTGCCGGACGGGCAGGCCGCTACGGTCTGTACCCCAAAGGCTATGTGGGAGCGATGGACAAGCAGGACTTGAACCATATCCGTACCCAATTGCAGAGCGATGCTCCCAGTGTGGATTTGCGCTTGCCCATTGCACCCAGCCCCGAGCACGTGCAGGCGCTGGCGTCCTTATTGGATAACAACAATATTGGCGCGGTGCTCCAGTACTTTGCGCAGAAAGTGGCTTCTGATAGCCCCTTGTTCCAGACAGCGGGCTTGAAAGACGCCATCGAGTTGGGCTTTTGTGTAGACCGTCTGGCCCCCAAGCTGGAGTTGCGTGAGAAGTTCACCTTTGCCTGTGCGCCGGTGTCCGTGGACAAGGATACGGAGCTGGATTACTTCAAGCGTTGCCTGTCAGCCTACGTGGCGCAACGCCCCATGGCCTTGCCACCGGCGCCGTCCTGGTTGAAATCCGCCAGTCCCTCTCGTCTGGAAGATGCCGAATTGCTGAGCAAGCAGATCAGCCTCTATGCCTGGTTCAGCATGAAGTTCCCGCAAGTGTTTGACCAGGGCCCCTGGTTGCCGGAAGTGCGCTCCCAGGTCAGCCGCTTTATTGAGCGCAGTCTGCTGCACCAAAGCGGTTTCGGGCAGACCAGCCGCGAGGCTTTCGGGACGCCATCGCCGGGCCGACGCTGATTCGTTTTAACTCGTTTGCTACCGGATTGGACCGAACGGAAACGGGCTGCGTCGATCCGGTTTATATCGTTTGATACACTATGCCCTGTGCGGACGTGTCCGTACGGTCCGGTTAAGGGGTACCATGCCCCTATCCCTGCGCCGATTCTGGCGCCCTCCCTGTTTTCCAAAGCTATCTATGAATTACCGCAAGCTGACCTTGGTGTTGGCGGCGTTGGCGATGCTGGGGCCTTTTGCTACCGATGCCTATCTGCCGTCATTTCACCGTATCGGTGTTGAATTTTCCGTTGACCAGTCAATGGTTCAGCAGACTTTAAGTCTGTATCTGTTTGGTTTTGCCTTCATGAGCCTGTTCTGGGGCATGTTGTCCGACAGTTTCGGGCGACGTCCCGTGATTCTGGCCTCCCTGATCCTGTTCCTGATCGGGTCCGTGGGCTCGGCGCTGGCCCCCAGCTTTTCCTGGCTGTTGTTTTTTCGTTTGATCCAGGGCTGTTCGGCTGGTGCAGGGCGGGTCGTCGGTCAGGCCCTGGCGCGCGACTGTGTGCAAGGGGTGCAGGCCCAGCGCTTGTTTGCCCACATCACCATGGTGTTCAGTTTGGCGCCCGCGCTCGCTCCGGTAATGGGAGGCTATTTAAGCAGCTATTCGGGTTGGCGTTCTGTGTTCTGGATGCTGACCGTGCTGAGCGTCGGCCTGATCGCGCTGTGCTGGCGGCAACTGCCTGAAACCTTGCCCGTGGCTTCACGCCAGCCCTTGAAACTGTGGGTGATTCTGGCCAATTATGCACGCGCCTTGAGCAATGGCCGCTTCGTGCTGGCGATCTCTGCCATTGCCTGTGCGTTTGGCGGCTTTGCCTTGTACATTTCGTCCGCGGCCAGCTTTGTAATTGGTGTGCTGGGCCTGACAGAAACCGCCTTTGCCTGGCTGTTCCTGCCCTTCATTGGCGGTATGCTGGGTGGCTCCATCCTGAATGCCCGCTTTGCCGAGAAGCTGGCTCCGGCACGCATGATTCGTCTGGGCCTGTCCCTTATGCTGGCTGGCGCGACGTTCAACACCGTATACAACTTGCTGTTCCAGGCTGAAGTGCCATGGGCCGTGATGCCGATTTTTGTGTACGCCTTTGGCATGTCCATGGCTTTGCCGGGCATGACGGTGGTGACCTTGGGCACCTTCCCCACCATGCGCGGCCTGGCCTCCTCGGTACAAAGTGCCTGGCAAATGCTCTTGTTTGCCACCGTGTCCGGGGTGGTGGCCCCGCTGCTGTTCGACAGCGGCTTGTTGTTGGCCTTGGGCATGTTGTGTGCGGCGGCCTTGTCGGCCGGGTTCTGGTGGTGCAGCCAGTTCCGCTCCAAATCTACCGAGGCGTCCGCTTAAGCGACATCAAGAGCGGGTGTTGCTGTCAGCGCCTGCGCTTTGAGCGATAGCCGGACTGTTTTTCTGAGCGCCACTGCCATCCGCAGTGGCGTTTTTGTTTTCAGCCGCCGCAGGCACGGAAGGGGTAAACCATTGCACCAAGCCCATGCCGACCAAAATCAGCAGCACGCCCGCGATGCGTCCCATATGTACAGGGCGCGGGGTCAGGCCCATCAAGCCGTAGTGGTCGATCAGCATGGAACTGAGCATTTGACCGGCTACGACACAAACAATAAAACTGGCCGCGCCCATGTGTGGCGTCAGAATCAGGGCGGCGCTGATGTAAATGACGCCGCCAATCCCCCCCGTCCATACCCACCAGGGGGCGTGCGCCAGTTGCGCGGTCAGGGGAGCGGGGGCGCGCATCAGCCAGATTGTTGGCAGCACCAGGGCCGCACTGATACAGAGCGAGACCAGCGTGGCCCAGAGCGGATGCCCCAGGACTTTACCCAGAACGGCATTGCTGGCGGCTTGAAATGGCACGGCCGAGCCGGCAAAGACAGCTACCAACATACTGAACAAAGCGGTACCGGGCATGAGCGCATCTCCATAAGAATCAAAGCTCTATCTTGCACTATTCGCGATTCTTATTGAAATTAATAGTGTGCACAGTCATTATTCGTTCTATGGATGAGCTACGCCGTATAGACCTGAATTTGATGTTGAGCCTGCATGCCTTGTTGACCGAACAGCATGTGACGCGGGCCGCCTTGCGCCTGCACAAAAGCCAGCCTGCCGTAAGCCACGCCTTGGCGCATTTGCGCCAGGTGTTCAACGATCCCTTGCTGATACGCCGCGGCTCCCGGCTGGAGCTGACCGCGCTGGCCTTGCAATTGCAGCGCCCTCTGGAACAGGCTTTGCAGCAGCTAAATGGCCTGTTGGATACAGGCGGGTTTGATCCGGCCAGCGAACAGCGCGAGTTTCGTCTTGCCATGTCGGACTATGGTGCACAAATCGTTTTGCCTCCTTTGATGCGTTGTCTGCGTCGTGAGGCTCCAGGGATTCGCCTGGCGGTTAGCCAGGCCAGCCGGGAAGCCATGTTGGCCCAGCTGCGTGATGGCGAGATTGATCTGGCCCTGGGCGTGTTCTCGGAAATTCCGGCCAGTTTGCAAGCGCAGACCTTGTTTGAAGAACATCTGATCTGTATTGCGGATCGGGCCAGTCTGGCCAAGGGGCAGGCTCCTGCTCTGGAGGAGTGGTTGCAGCGTCCGCATGTGCTGCTGGCCATGCGTCCGGGTGGGGAAAGCGAGGTCGACAATGTCTTGAACCGGCGCGGACTTAAACGGCAGATCGTGCTGTCCTTGCCGCATTGGAGTGCTGCTGCTCAGGTATTGGCGGGTACGGATCTGATTTTGACGGTTTCCAGCCGCAGTGCCGAGCATCTGCGCGAGCAGGCTGAACTGGTGTTTTTCCAGCCGCCGCTGCCGGTTCCCTCGGTATCCTTTCAGCAAGTCTGGCATAGCCGTCGCCACCTTGATCCAGCCCATGCCTGGCTGCGCCAGCAGTTGATGCAGTGCTGTTAACCCCGGTCTTTACCCTTTATGACTGCCTGTCGCTTGACGATAGGGCCTGCAGTTTCCGACAATTTATGTTTGCTCTTGAAGATCAGCTTTTATCCGTTTAAACGGTTGGATAAAACGTTTTGGATTGCGATTGTCAGTCCTTGTGTAGTGCTTTTTGAATTGATTGTTGATGAACCCTGCTAATGCCTTGAATCTGGATGAAGACACCTTGCACAAGGAGGCACGAGCCTGGGTCAGCCGCCTGAAAACGTCCTCGCTGACCTCTCGTCAGGCCCGGGAACTGCGCCGCTGGTGTGGGCGCAGTCCTTCGCACGCCTCCGCTTTTGCGCACGCGCGCGAAATGTGGGATGCCATGCCCCAAGATCGTGAAGAGTGGCTGCGCGAAGCCAAGTTGATGAAAAAGCGCGGCCACCAGCCTGTGCGCCGTGCCTTGCTGGGCGGTTTGCTGGTGGGCGGCGGTGTGTATCTGGTCGCCAAACCCCCCATGCAGCTATGGCCTTCGCTGGCCGATTTGCGCGCCGACTACCGCACGGGGGCCGGTGAGCTGCGGCGCGTGCAGTTGCTGGACCATGTCTGGCTGGATATGAATACACGCAGTCGCCTGAATGTCAGCGACGACCCGCATCTGGGCCGCATTGTGGCTCTGCTCGATGGCGAAGTGGAGGTGCGCCAGTCCGAGCGCTCGGCCTCGGTCTGTACGGTGTTTGCCGGCGCTGGCTCCATTCAGACCTTTAATGGCCGTACCAATATTCGCTATCTGGACGGCAAAACCGAAGTTACTTGTTTGTCCGGCAGTGCTCAGGTGGATTTTGGTGGGCAAGGCTATCGTTTGGGTGCCGGGGAGCAACTGGTGTATGGACGCCATGCCATCAGTTCGGTACAGACGGTGGCGGCGGAGGATTTCCCGTCCTGGCGTCAGGGCCGTCTGACTTTTCATGAGCAGCCTTTGTCGCGGGTGCTGGCCGAGCTGAACCGCTATTGGGCAGGGCATCTGATCCTGCGTGACGCAAGCTTGGGGTCTGTCCTGGTCAGCTTTGCCGTCAACCTGGACAACTTGCCCGAGGTGCTGGACATTTTGCAGCAGTTATACGGCGTGGCGGTGATGCGCTTGCCGGGTGGAATCGCTCTTTTAAGCCGAGCCTGATTGAAAAAGGCCCGCTGTGACGCGGGCCTTTTCTTTTACTCTTGTGGCTGCTCAGGTTCCTGCAAGCGGCTGACGTGTACCGTTGCAATACGACGCTGGCTGACTTCGGTAATCTCGAAGCGCAAGCCGTCTGCTTCAACAACTGTACCCACTTTGGGCAGGGAGTCCAGACGTTCCAGCAAGAAGCCGGCCACGGAGTTAAAGCTGCTGTCCTTCAGAAGCAGATCGTCCGCCTCCACCGCCTGGGCCAGCAGGAGCAAATCTATGCTGCCGTCTACCTGCCACAGATTGGGGCCAATCTGCTGAATGGCGGGCTGTTCGTCCTCGTCGGGGAACTCACCGGCAATGGCTTCCAGAATGTCGATAGGCGTCAGCAAGCCTTCAATCGCACCGTACTCGTCGGTAACCAGCACAAACTGGCCATTGGACTGCTTGAGCATGGCAATGGCGCTGAGCACATCGGTGTGCTCGTGCACGATGATGGGTTCGCGCAGGTCGGGCCATGACTTCACCTCGGGGTGGTCGTCCAGATCCGCCAGCAAGTCCTTGGCACGCGCTACACCCACCACCTGGTCCAGATCGCCCTGACACACAGGCAAGAAACTGTGCGGGGTAGAGCGCAATTGCTGGCGCAAGGTGTCGGTGGAATCCTCGATGTTGAGCCAGGTAATTTCCTGACGAGGGGTCATCAGGGAACGGATAGGGCGTTCTGCCAGGCTGAGCACACCGCTGACCATATTGCGTTCTTCGGTGCGGAAAGCCTGCTCGTCCAGTTCCAGCTGACCATCACTGCTGCTGTCGTCCTTGTCCTCATTCTTGCGGTTGCTCAGCATGCGCAGCACGGCTTCGGCCGTACGGTCACGCAAAGGTCGGCGCGATTGTGAACGCTGCAGGCTGCGGCGGGCAATCTGGTTGAAGAACTCGATCAGGATGGAGAAGCCAATGGCCGCGTACAGATAGCCCTTGGGAATCTTGAAGCCCAGGCCTTCGGCGGTCAGTGTCAGACCAATCATCAGCAGGAAGCTCAGGCACAGCACCACCACGGTGGGGTGGTTGTTCACGAAGGTGGTCAGTGGCTTGGAGGCCCAGATCATCAGCGCAATCGAGATAATGACGGCTGCCATCATGACGGGCAGTTGATCCACCATACCCACGGCAGTAATGACGGCATCCAGCGAGAACACGGCGTCCAGCACCACAATTTGGGCTACCACCACGCCAAAGCTGGCATAGGCCTTGTTGGTGCTGGAGTGATGGTCGCCGCCTTCCAGACGCTCATGCAGTTCGCTGGTGGCCTTGAACAGCAGGAACAAGCCGCCCAGCAGCAGGATCAGGTCGCGGCCCGAGAAGCTCAGCGGTCCGATGGAGAATAGCGGCGTGGTCAGGGTGACCAGCCAGGAGACGATAGTCAGCAGACCCAGGCGCATGATCAGCGCCAGAGACAGGCCGATCAGACGAGCACGGTCGCGCTGATGCGGAGGGAGTTTATCGGCCAGAATCGCGATAAAGATCAGGTTGTCGATGCCGAGAACAATCTCCAGCACCACCAGAGTTAATAAGCCGACCCAGATGCTGGGATCGAGTAGCCATTCCATGATGTTGTCCTGTTAGACAGATAAATAAGTGCAAAAAAGCAAAGAGGCAGGGCGCTGCAGCGCGTCAGGGATCAGACGCGGGGCGGGCGGTGCTCCGGGGCGAATTCGCAACAAATAGCGGGCAGGGAATAAGGCGGGCAAGCCGAGGGCCAGGCATGCAGCCAAAAAGACTGAACCGGGCAGGGCAAAGGTGTGTCTGCGTGATCGGCGTACTGTTGCATGGGCGTGTGCGCCAGAATGGCGCTGAGCTGCTGCAAAGGATGGCTCCCGGGTTTGACACGGTGTTCCGCAGGCTCGGCCGCATGGGATTCGTGTTGAACGAATAAAGCGGACTGACCACCTTGCACAGTGGCGTGGTAGTGAGAGCTGTAAGCCTGCAGGGGAAGGATCAGAAGTAAGACGACGACGAACCAGCGTCTCATAGTGTCTAAGGGAAGTCTGTGACGGGTCAGTATATCGTATGCGGGCAAGTTCAAGGCAAGTGCCAGATCAAGTTCTGCATGCCGGCAGCAAGCGTCAAGCCTGGCCGCTCGTGAAAGAGCCCCGTGCGGGCATAGAGGGGATATTCATCCCAGGCAGCCAAATCGGCCCTGATCAAAGTCGGCCAGAGCCTGGGTAATTTCCTGTTGTGTATTCATCACAAAAGGGCCGTAGGCCTGGACGGGTTCATTGATGGGCTCGCCGCCCAGCAAGAGCAAGCGGGTGTCGTTGTGGGCCTCCAGTGCAATGTGCTGCCCTTCCTGTTCCAGCAATACGACCTGGCTTGGGCGGGCCAGGGTTTGCTGGTTCACCTGTACGGCACCATTGAGCACCAGCAAGCTGCTGTTCCAGCCCTCAGGCACCTGGAAGCAGGCTTGATGTCCGGCTTTGATCTGTATGTCCCACAAAAGCAGCGGGCTGTGGTGATGGGCAGCGCCAGGCTGTTCCTGATACTGACCCGCTATGACACGAATCGTGCCGGATTCTTCTGGCAGGGCACGAACGGGAATCTGCGTCTTGGACAAATGCTGCTGGCTAGGAGCCCGGGATTTTGCACGGGCAGGCAGATTTACCCATAACTGCACCATTTCCCATGGACCGCCCTGGCGGGCGAATTGCTCGGAATGACGGGCCTGATACAAGAGACCGGAGGCTGCACTTAGCCAGTGCACATCGCCGGGCTCCAGAATGCCGCTCTGGCCGGTAGAGTCGCGATATTCAAGCTCGCCCTGATACACCAGGGTGACGGTTTCAAAGCCACGTTGGGCAGAACCATGCACTTTGCGTCGTCGACTGTGGGGTGAGTAGTGGGTGGGAGCGGCGTAATTCAGACGTAAAAAGGGGCTGTGCCGGTCTGCGTGATCCTGATGGCTGAACAAAGTACGCGCCGCCAGACCATCGTCGCCCCCCAGGGACGGACAGGGATTCAGGATGCTGGCGACTTTTTTCATGGCACAGGTTCCGCTTAAAAAACGCATGCCTTCAAGGATAGGGGCCAAATCCCGCCATGATTAGCCCCTGCCAGTGCAAAACTGTATTGCTGGGGCGGGCTGGACGAATGTGAGCAATTAGTAACCAAATTAACAAACGTAATCTTCCTGAGCGCGCTAGCATTAGCGCACTTTGTTACGTAGAGAGTGGAATGGGGCAGGCTTTTCAGGCCTTGAGCGTCTGGCAGGTGATGGGCGTGGGCTTATTGTTCTTCGGCGGTATTTACGTGCTGTTCGCACTGGGCACCTTGGCGCTGACACATTGGCTGTTTCCTGCCTTGGGTTGGGGACGCCCTCTGGACACGCGCCCTTTGCGTCCCGGCCAGTTGCGTCGGGAACTGAAGCAGTCCGCTACGGCCATCCTTATTTTCGGCACAGGCATGATTTTCCCCTGGGGATTCTTGCAGCTGGGCTGGGCGCATTTGACGCCCGATGCCAGCGCGACCCGTATTGCCCTGGAAATTCTGGCTCTGGTGATCTGGAACGATGTGCACTTCTGGATCAATCATCGTCTCTTGCATACTCGCTGGTTGCGCCGCTATCACGGCCCGCACCATTCTTCCGTGGTGGTGACACCGTTTTCCACCTACAGCTTTCACCCGCTGGAGTCGATCATGCTAGGCAATGTGATCTTGCTGCCCATGGTCGTGCATGACTTCAGTTTCTGGTCGCTCTTGTCCGTGCCTCTGTTCAGCCTGTTTTTCAACAGCATCGGCCATTCCAATTACGACTTTTTCCCCATGGTCTCCAGCCGCAACTGGCTGGCAGCCAGCCGTCGTCACCAGCGCCATCACGCGCACTACAACGGGAATTACGGTTTTCAGTTCAGCTTCATGGATCGCCTGTTTGGCACCCGTTTGCCTGATCGCCCCGAGGAGGCGCGGGGATGAGCGCTGCGTGGCGTTTGCGCCAGCCGCGCGATTGGCAAAGCCTGCTGTACCTGATTGCCTATCCTGTGCTGGTGGTCGCGCTGTGGCGTGGCGGTTTCTCCTGGATTCTGTACGGCTTGCTGCTGTTCCTGACGCTGGGCATAGGCGTCATCAACCACAACCATCATCACCTGCGCATGTGGCGGGGGCGTCTCCCCAATCGCTTGACGGATTTCTGGCTGACCATGGTACAAGGCCATCCCGCTTGCGTGTTCTGGCCTGCGCATGGGCGTAATCACCATCGCTATAAACATGGTGAGAAAGACGTGGCCCGCACCTACCGTTTCTGGCGGGGTGACACCAACGACACGCTGGGCTGGCTGATGCACCCCTTTGAGGCCGTGCCTGCGCTGTACCCCACGATTTTTGGATGGCTGGGCAGCTTGCGCCGGCATTGGCCGGGCGTCTGGGCCTATTGCATGGCGCAGTATGGTGTGTGGCTGGCTAGCTGGACGCTGGCCCTGGCGCTGGACCCGGTGAAAGGTTTCTTGTACGTCATCCTGCCGCAGCTGCACGGTTTGCACTGGCTGCTGACTACGAATTATCTGCAACATGCTCATGCCGACGGCAGTCATGAGGGCCGACATGGCGAGCAACTGGCCTATGCCCGCAATTTCGAGGGCCTGGTCAATCCCTTGCTTTTTAATATTGGCCTGCATGTGGCTCACCATGAACATTCTCGCGCGCACTGGTCCGAGCTGACCCGGCTGCACGACACCGAATACCGAGCCCGCACCCCGGACGCCTTGAACGAAGGGGGGCTGGTGCCTTATATGCTGCGTGTTTTTGTGCTGGGCCTGTTTGTGCCCCGCTACCGCAGTCAATCCTTGAACGCCGTGGGCCAGACGGAGCGTCGGCGTGATTCCGTGTAATCAGGAGTATTTCTATGCCCGTGGCCTTTGAGCACGTTGTTATCCATCAGGCCCAATGGTTCATGCCCGGTGAGCCGGTCGATAACACCGCCATGGATAACTTTATTGCCCCCTTGAATCGTATTTCGGGGCGTATCAAGCAGCGCATTCTGGCCGAGAACGGCATTCAGCAGCGCTACTACGCCATTGGTGAAGATGGCAGTACGCGCTGGAGCAATACGGCCATGGCCGCCAATGCCATCCGCAGTTGCCTGGAGCAGGCGGGTTTGGACATGGGCGATATCGGTCTGCTGGCCAGCGGCTCGTCGGGTGGGGATTTGCTGATGCCCGGTTTTGCCAACGCGATTCAGGGTGAACTGGCGGCTCCCCCGCTGGAAGTGCATTCCGTACACGGGATTTGCGCTGCGGGTGTCACGGCTTTGCAGACGGTGGCCCAAGGTATTGAGCTTGGAGCGCATCGTCATGGCATGGCCGTAGCCAGTGAAATGCCTTCGCGCCTGTTCCGTCGTTCGCGGTTTGCATCGCAGGATTATCAGGCAGACTTTGATGCGCATTTCTTGCGCTGGATGCTGTCCGATGGCGCGGGTGCGGCCTTGCTCAGCCACCAGGATCAGGTGCTGCCCACTACGCAGCCCGGTGTGCGTTTGCGCCTGCGCTGGATTCATCAGAAATCCTTCTCCGGTGACTACCCCGTTTGCATGCAGCTAGGTGCGGCACGCGATTCCACCCGCAGCCACCTGGATTACGACTCCTGGGCCGACGCCGAGCAGGCCGGTGCCTTGTCCTTGCGCCAGGACATTCGCCTGCTGCCGCACTTGTTCGACATCGGTATTCACGAGTACGTGAAACTGGTGCGCGATGGCTGGGTCGACCCCGAGCGCATCAGCCACTTCCTGTGCCATTACTCGTCCGAAAAATTCATCCCCGTGGTGGCCGATCTGCTGGAACAGGCTGGCCTGGGCATTCCCGCCGAGCGTTGGTACAGCAATCTGCGCTGGCGCGGCAATACGGGCGCGGCATCCATTCTGATCATGCTGGCCGAGTTCATGCGTGACCGGACCTTGACGCCGGGCGAGCAGGTCCTGTGCTACGTGCCCGAGTCGGGCCGCTTCATGACGGCCTATATGCTGCTGGAAGTGGAAGCCTGCGATGCACCGGCCCCCGCCGTGTCCTACCCGTCTGCCAAGCAAACGGTCGCTGCGTCCTCCGATCAGGTGGATATTGCTCCCCCGCATGACCCCGCCACTGCCCCGCAAGGCTTGCGTGATCTGCTGACGCAATTGGCTCCCATCTGGCACGACTATCGCTCCCAGGTGTGGCGCACCCCTTTGTTGCGCAGCCTGCACGATGGCTCGATTCGCATACAGGACTATCAAAAGTGGATGGCAGACTGGATTCCCCAAGTGCGCGAAGGGGCCAAGTGGATGCGCGAAGCCTGCGACTCCCTGTCGCCCGCCTACGCACCGCTGGCCGAGCTGATACGTCTGCACGCGGGCGAAGAACAGGACGACTTCAAGATTCTGTTCGAGGATTATCAACATGCAGGTGGCACCGCGACCGAGATCGAGCAACTGAGCCGTAATCCTGGCGGTCAGGCCCTGAACTCCTACCTGCATGCTCTGGCGGCCAGCCAGGACCCGATTGGCTTGCTGGGCGCCATTTATATTATCGAAGGCACCGGCCAGCGCATTGTGCCCGCCTTGCTGCCCCTGTTGAAATCCTCGCTGTCGCTGGAACCGAATATGTACCGTTTCCTGCACTATCACGGCATGAACGACGAGCATCACCTGGCCCGTTGGCTGGTGGCGGTGGAGCTGGCTCTGGATTGCGACGAAACAGGCCGCGCCGAGCAGATTATTATTGAAACCGCACGCCGTACCGCCGCCCTGTACCTGATGCAGTTCCAATACGCGAAAGAGTTTTAAGTCATGGATCAAATCCCGGATTTTTTAAGCAAGCCGCATGACCCGCAGGACCCCAATCCCTGGCGGGCCCTGTATCTGGATCGCAGCACGCCTTTGCCTGATGAAGTGAAGCAGGCCTGGCTGGCCGATTCCAGCTCTTCGTCACGCCAGTATTTGCTGCCGTTCTTGCGGCCACTGGCACGCTTGATGATTGTGCTGATTCAGATTGTTAAAACCTTTTTGCCGCGTAAATGGTCGCACTCGGGCCTGTTGCATCGCATTCTGGTGTGGGGCCTGAAGCGCTTTGTTTCGCCCCAGGCCAACTGGCTGATTCTGCGTCACTTTCATCTGGGTTCACAGGTGCTGGCTTTTATTGCCGCCAACTCGCCCACCAAGGTGCCGACCACGCCGCTGACGCCCATGAACATCGACGAATTGCGCGATCACACCTTTGTGAAGCACGATTTGAATCTGTTCAATTTCGTGATCCGGCTCAATCAAACCTTGCGGGACAATAATCAGGAAATCGGCCCACCGGAGCGGGTGGACTTCTCCATGATTCAGCCCGTGCCCCTGGCGCTGGACGATATGCCGCAAGGCCTGCTGAACAAGATGGACCTGCAAAGCGCCATTGAACTGTTCACGCCCTTGTACCAGCTGCTGCTGACCGATAACGACTTCTGGCGTGCAGCCAATTCCTTGCAGCTGGACGAGACGATCGGGATTTACGCCGCCAAGATTTTGCAGGCGCCCGAGCATCTGATTCTGGTGAACAATGGCCACCCTCTGGTGCCCATGTCGACCTTGCGAGCAGGCTACCGACTGGTGCTGCACGGCTTGTCGACAGAGATGCTGCATAGCCTGCTGAATCAGATGAAGCAGGCGCAAGCGCAGCAGGATAGCGGGCAAGCGCCAGACCTGGCGCAAGACAATAGCGCAGCGTCGCCTGAAGTGTGAGGTAGAAAAAACGGCTCAATAATGAGCCGTTTTTCTATTGGGCATACGGCCCACATCCAGTCATGCTGATCGCCTTCTGGCAATTTTGCGAGACTTAGTTGCGCTTGGTGTAGGCCATGTACAGCTCGTGGGCGCGGGTTTCAATCGGGCCGTGCGCGTAGTGGCGATCGTCAATGCGATTGCAGTGCAGAACCTTGCCGTAGTTGCCGGTACTGAAGACTTCGTCCGCATCCAGCACGTCTTGTGGTGTCAGGCTGGCTTCACGCACTTCAATGCCATCGTCGCGCAGCAGTTGCATGACACGTCGGCGGGTAATGCCGTTCAGAAAGGTGCCGTTCAGCTCGGGTGTCAGCACTACGCCGTCCCGCACAATCCACAGATTGGCAACAGCAAATTCGGCGATCTTGCCTTTGGAGTCCAGCACGATGGCGTTGTCAAAACCGCGTGCACTGGCCTCGCGCAAGATGCGCTGGGTATTGGGGTACAGGCAGGAAGCCTTGGCATCGGTAGGTGCCATGGAGGGGTCCGGGCGCAGGAATTCACTGAAAGTGGCGCTAAAGCCGCTGTCGTCCGGCATGGGGGATTCAAAAATATGAATGGCTAACTGGCTGGTGGCTGGATCGGGCTGGATGAAACCGCCGGGCGCGAAATACAGCAGCTTGATGTAGTAATCCGTGCTGTGGGACAGCTTTTTCAGGCCTTCGTGCACCAGTTCTACAGTTTGCTGGGGCGTCATCACCGGCTCCATGCCCAAGGTGATGGCCGATCGGTTCAGGCGCTCACAGTGCAGGTCCAGATCCGGAGTATGGCCCTGAATGGAACGGGCACCGTCAAAAACGGTTGTGGCCATCCAGAAAGCATGGTCCGTGGCACCAATCAAGGGCGCGCTGGTGTCGCTCCATTGACCATTGGACCAGGTGATTTCGTTGTTACTCATGGGACATCCCTCCTGATTTTGTTGTGGCGTAGTGGCAATTTATCTTGCCGTTGTACTATTTCCAATACACATAATAGAGAGCAAGAAACGACTTGAGGTGGTGTCAGCGTGCTATCTGATATTTATAAAACATATAACTGGACGCTGGCCGAGCTGCATGCTTTCTGCCTGATCTGCGAATGCCAGAACCTGAGCCAGGCGGCGCTGCGTATCGGGATCAGCCAGTCGGCCATTTCCTTGATGGTGCAGCGGTGGCGACAGGCTTTGGGCGATCCCTTGTTCGTACGAGCGCGCTATGGCGTCGCGCCCACGCAGATCGCCATTGCGCTGCGCGAAAAGCTGCAACCCTTGCTGGAAGAAGTGGGCATTGCCTTGACGCAAACCCAGGGCTTTAACCCTGCCCAGTCTACGCGCGTCTTCAAAGTTCACATGACGGATATCGGCCAACTGGTTTTTCTGCCGGGGCTGAACAATTTTGTCGCCAAACACGCGCCGGGTATTCGTCTGGTCATCAAGAATCTGGGCTGGGAAGCGCTGGAAAGCGGCTTGAGTTCGGGCGAGATTGATCTGGCGATTGGCTCTTTGCCCTGTACGGCGTGGAAATGGATGCCGAGCGCATCGCTTTCTTCTGCCTTTTGGACGAGTTTTTTTAAACCCGACGGGTCTGTGTAGACGGGCAAGTGCGTCAACCCCATCCGCTTGCTTCTCCTCGCCGCTTGCTTCTCCTCGCATAAAAGATCAGCCAGCCCACTGCCGTGCGCTGGCGTTGTGCTCTTATGCGCAGACAAACTCCAGTTCACCGATCCCTTGAATGGCGGCTTGAATCCGGTCGCCGGGAGCGGCATACAGCATGGGCAGGCAAGTGCCAGTAATGATGACCTGACCCTTTTGCAGCCCGCCAAGATGGTGACTGCCCTGATTGGCCAGCCAGATCAGCAGCCGTGTCAGCTCGCCCGCTGGATTCTGGTTTGGGCCTTGCAGCAAGGTTTGCTGTCCCACTTGCAGGCGCGCCCATTCAGGCTGTAGCAATGCCATGTCTTGCGCGGCGATACCTTGTGCTTGATGGACCAGCGCTCCGTGGCTGGCCAGATCGGCCAAGGTGGATAGACGGCCAACGGCGTCACGCTGCGCAAAACGCGATTCCACAATCTCTACCGCCACACAAACCTGGCTGATCGCCTGCCAGATTTGCTGCATGGAATAGGGGGCCTGACCGGGTGGCAAGTCCTGACCCAGAATCAGGCCGATTTCCACTTCCATGCCACGCAAGGACAGGTCCTTACCGGCGGGAGCCTCCGGGCTGGCGTAACGAAAACGCTGGGGCAGGGGGGCGCAGGTAGGCGGGGCCACGCTATTGGCCGCGCCGACTTTCCAGCCGCCTATGGGGCCCAAGGTTTCCATTTGCGCAGCCTGAACACGATAGGCCTGATCAAAAGACGCAGGGCGCAGCGATTCGGGCCAGTCCTCGATGGGGCGGTTCTCTTGGCGAGCCTGAAGCAGCCGCTGTGCGGTTGCCAGGCAGCCGGATTGCAGAGGGGCGTTCATCAAGGCTTACCAGCCTAATAAGCAACGGCCCAAGGCCACCGCAACGGTCGCCTGCGTGGGCTCCACGACAGTAATGCCCAAAGCCTGTTCCAGCGCCTCGCGCTGATTGGCCATGCCGGCACAACCCAGCACTACAACATCGGCACCGTGCTCATCGCGCAAGCGCTGGCCAACTTCTGTCAGGCGTTGCAGGGTTTTTTTCTCGTCAGCCAGTTCCGACACGCCCATATTGATGGCCAGATCGGCTGCCAGACGGTCTGTCACACCCATTGCGCCAAAGTAGCGCAGGTGACGCGGAATGGAAGCCTGCAAAATGGACAGTACGCCAAAGCGCTGGCCCAGTGACAAGGCGGTCAGCACTCCGGTTTCGGCAATACCCAATACGGGCACATCCACCACTTCGCGCAAGGTGTACAGGCCGGGGTCGCTGAAGCAGGCCACTACATAAGCCGCGGCGTCTTCTTTAACACTCAGGGCCTGGGCGCGCAGATGGGGAATCAGGGTGTCAATATCGGTTTGGCTTTGTACACCCGCCGGGCCTTGAGGCAGGCGCAGGCAGGAAATAGCTGGGCCATCGGCCAGACGCAAGGGCTGGACAGCACGGTCCAGGCCATCCGTTACGATCTGGCTGGAATTGGGGTTCAGAACGTAGATATGAGGGCGAGGGTTCATGATGTTTTTATGTTTGGGTGGGCGGTAGCCCGTTTTGGTGGCTTAATTTTTCTGACTGAAAGCGGCCTTGCAGGCCGACATACCAGTCAGAGCCATGCATGCGCCCGATAGGGTCGTAAGCATCAATATCGATGCGCCCTTCAGGCGTCAGGATGGTGTCGTCGCAGTGCAAATGCAGGATTTCGCCAATGACGATATGGCGTAGCGGGCCCAGGTCCAGCGCAGTGTGCAAGCGGCATTCAAACTGCACTGGGCATTGGGCGATACGGGGCGGCTGCACCTGCACGCTGGGGGCCAGATCCAGGCCCGCTTGCAGATGTTCGGCCTGCCCGGTCGGGTAAGCAATGCCGCAGATATTCATGGCGCGTGCCATCTTGGCGCTGATCAGGTTCACCACAAACTGGCCGGTGGCCAGAATATTGCGGGTGGTGTCCTTCAGGCCATCGGCAGAGTGTGCATCGTTTTCCAGGCCCAGTGCCAGCACGGCAGGCTCTGAACCCATCACATTGAAAAAGCTGAACGGGGCCGTGTTCACGCGCCCCTGCTGGTCACAGGTCGTGACCAGGGCAATGGGGCGCGGCAACACAGTGTTGACCAACAAGCGGTAGCGTTCGCGTTCGCTGAGCTGATCACAGGACCAGTCCATGTCAGTTCCTCTGGTCTAACATGACAACGGTCTGATACAGAACCCGCGTACCGTCCAGAAGCTGCTCGGAAGTAATGGATTCTTCGGGGCAATGGCTGCGACCATTCAGGCAAGGAATGAAGATCATGCCCATGGGGCCGCTGGGTGCCATGTAAACCGCATCATGACCGGCGCCGCTTGGCATCACCATGCTCGGGTATCCCAAAGCGCTGGCAGCCTGCTCGATGATGCTCATCACCTCGGGCGTGCAGTCCGTGGGCTTGGCCAGGCTGACTTGCGCCGCCTCCAGACCCAGGCCCATGGCCTCGATTTCCGGGCGCAGCTGGGCCAGCAGTTCCTCGGTGAAGTTCTGCATCAGCTCCTGACGGTCGCTGCGTACCTCTACCATCATCTCCACCCGTCCGGGTACAGCATTGGACGCGTTGGGCGTCAGGTTCAGGTTGCCAATGGTGGCGACCAGATAGTCTGGTCCCCCCAGTGCACGGCGGGCCTTGCGGTCCACTTCACTGATGATCAGGCTGGCACCGACCAGGGCATCACGGCGTATGTCCATGGGTGTGGTGCCTGCATGGTCCGGGCGACCCGTGATGATGATGCGGTGGCGGCAAATACCCACAATATTGCTGACCACGCCGATAGGCAGATCGCGTGATTCCAGTACCGGCCCTTGTTCGATATGCAACTCGACAAAGGCGGCGGTATCACCGGGCGCACGACGGGCCTGGGCCAGCTCCTGGGGGCGGCCGCCGATGCGGGCAATGCCTTGCGCCAACGTTTCGCCCTGTGGATTGCGTTCGGCCAGCATGGCGTCTGACAGGACCCCGCCCATGGCACGGCTGCCTACGCAGGACACGCCATAGTCGCTAGGTTCCTCAGACAGAAAATCTACTACTTCAAAAGGATGGTCCAGCTGGATGTTCTGCTCGTTCAGGCAACGGGCCACTTCCAGCCCGGCCAGCACGCCGATGATGCCGTCGTAGCGTCCGCCATACATCACGGTGTCGCAGTGCGAGCCGGTGGTAATCGGTGCCAGGCCGGGCTTGCGCCCTTCGCGGCGACCGATCAGATTGCCTGCGGCGTCCATGCGTACGGTCAGGCCCGCTTCCTCGAACTGTTGCAGCAACCACTGACGCGATTGCAGAAACAGATCGGAGAAGGCGCGGCGTGTCCAGGGCTGGTCGGGCAGCGTGAACGCGGCCAGCTCCTGGGTGCTGCGCCACAGGCGCTCCTGATTCAACAAGGGCATGGCCAGACTCATGACAGTTCGCCTGCTTTGTGCGGACGGATGAACTGACCGTCGCCCGCCGCGTTACGCACGGTTTTGCCGTCCCAGGCCAGTTGGCCGCGCACATAGGTGGCTTCCACACGTACCTGGAATTCACGGTCCTCGAAGGAGCTCCAGGTCACGGCGGACAGGCTGGTGGACGGGTCAAAGCGGTAGGTTTCGGGTTTGACGATCACGATGTCGGCATCTGCACCTACATTCAGCGAACCCTTGCGGTGTTCCAGCAGGAAGTGTTGGGCAGGGCCCCAGCACAGTTGCTTGACGACCATGGTGGGGGAAATGCCGTGCTCGGCGCAGCCTGTCCAGAAGGCGGGCAGCAGCGTTTCCAGTCCAGGACCACCGGAGGAGTTCTGGAACACATTGTCAAACTGCTTGCGCTCCAGGCCCCAGCTGACGTGGTCGGAGGACACGAAGGTACATTCGTCGTTGGCGATGTGGGTCCAGAGCAGATCCATTTCCGCCTTGGGGCGAATGGGTGGGTAGTGCTTGGTCTTGGCACCGAAACGGCGGGTGTGCTCTTCGTGGTTCAGCATCAGGTACTGCACGCAGGTTTCAATCGAGGCCTTGTGGCCTGCCTGACGGTACATATTGCAGATTTCAAAACCGCGCGACAGGGACACGTGCACGGCGTGGGCACGGGCGCCGGTCTGGGCACCGATCTCATAAATGGCGCTGGTGGCCAGGTTTTCGATCAAGGGGGTATGGGCGCGCAAGAATGCGTCCCAGCCCGTGTCACCGGCTTCGACCATGCGCTTGATGTTCTTGCGTGTCAGTTCCTGATCCTGGTTGTGCACACCGCAGGCCAAGCCGGAGGGGGCGATCAGGCGGAAGGCTTCCATCAGAATGTCTTCTTCCACGCGCGGGAAACGGTTGGGGCTGGCTTCAAAGGTAGAGAATTTGAAACCGCAAACGCCGCCTTCAATCAGGCCAGCCGCGGCTTCCAGACCATGCTGATCGTTCAAAGTGCCGTAGCAGGCCACGTCCACGTGGCAATCGCTTTCAATGCGAGCAATCTTGTCTTCCAGCTGCGGGCGGGAAGCAACAGGTTCGGGATCGTCGTAAGGCATTTCCACCATGGTGGTCACGCCACCGGCGGCGGCCGCACGCGAGGCCCAGCCCAGACCTTCCTGATTGGCCTGGCTGCCGGAGTGCACCTGACCGTCCAGCACGCCGGGCATTACCCACATGCCACGTGCATCCACATGCTCACGGGCCGAAGGAGCCGCGCCAACGCCACGGGCCGCTACTCGGCCTTCACGCACGGCCAACCAGCCGTCAGTGATGATGCGGTCGCGCTCAACAATATTTCCTCGTACTACCAGATCGAAGTCGCTCATTATCTTCCTCCTTGGATGGCTCGGACCCGCGCATGTCGCGTGTCCGTAATCGTGTTCGTTTCCATGATTGAAGCAAATCCAGTCATGAATGTCGTATGCCTATTTATCGGTAAAACATAACGTCATGTTAAGTTTTGTTTGGGGTGCGCCCAGCGCTGCACGTGATAGCGGTCGTGGCCCAGGCACAGGCAGAACGAACCTACGGCTTTGGCCAGTTTTTCTGTGATGTGGCGCTTGTCGTAGGTATTGCGTGTGATGCGTTCCTGGGCCTGCTCCACTTGCTGACGCAGGCGCGGCATATTCACTTGCGTTAACTGTCGGTCGCACACGGCAAACTGGCCGTCGACCATGACATGGCGTAGCGCCAGACCGTCTTCCAGGTGTACTAGCTGGTTGACCGTGTTGTTATGCGGAATCCAGTTGATATGGGCCAGATCCAGAAACACGATGTCGGCCTTGCGACCCGGTTCCAGACGTCCCAGTTGTTCGCCCATGCCCAGGCAGCGGGCGCTGCCTTCGGTGGCCGCGTACAGCGCTTGTTCGGTGGTGACCCAGCGTTCGGTATCGGGGCCGCGAACCTTGGACGAGAAGGAGGCCAGACGCATGGCTTCGTACATGTTCTGGTTATCGCCACTGTTCGAGCCGTCCGTGCCCAGGCCCACGGTAATGCCGCGCTCCAGCATGGAGTTCACATCGGCAATCCCATTACCTAAACGCATATTGCTGCCGGGGTTGTGGGCCACCATGGCTCCGCGCACCGCCAGAATGTCCAGGTCGCGCTCGTCCAGCCAGATGGCGTGCGCCAGGGTGAAACGGGGCGAGATCAGGCCCAGCTTGTCCAGATGCTGAACAATGGTGGTGCCATAACGTTTCATGCCGGTCAGGGCTTGCACATAGGACTCGCCAACGTGGCTGTGCAGGCCGATATTGCGCTCCGCACTGATTTCACCGCAGGTTTGCAGGAACTCGTCCGAACACAACATGGGAATGGTCGGGGCCAGTGCCACGCGAATGCGCTCGGGGTTGCGCTGCTGGTCCAGAAAGTCCGTCAGACCCGATAGCGTGGCCCGGAAGGATTGTGGTGCCAGTTGCGCTACAAACTTCTGCAGTTCTTCCGGCAGGGCATCGATCAGGCCGGGGACGGATTGGTAAAAGGACAGGTCCGCCATCATGGGGGCGACCGTGGCTCGCATACCGGCATCCACATAGGCCTGGGCGACGGCATTCATGCCTTCTGCCGTGGGCACGGGGACTTCAGAGTACAGGTCGTAGCTGGCGGTACAGCCTTTCAGCAGCATTTCTGCCGCGTTCAGCTGAGTGCTCAGGTACTTGTCTTCCAGATGGCGGTCGCCATTGATCCAGGGGCCCGCCGTCAGTAACAGTTCCAGCGACCAGCGATCCCCCATGGCCTTGGCATAGGTGCCGTGGCCGTGGGTATGCGCATTGATCAGGCCGGGATGCAGCAATTGGTCATCCGCTTGCACTACTGTGGCATCAGCAGGTGCGGGCAGGCCGGGCGGGCCCATGGTTTCGATCTCGCCATTCTTGATCAGAATGTCCAAAAGCTCGGCTTTGGCGTGAGCGTGGGCCAGCACCAGGCCCCCGCGGATGACGGTATAAGGTGATGTCATGATCAGCTCCGATTGTCCTTGATCGCCCAAGGGAACAGGATGCGTTCGGCGGCAGAGATCACCTGGAAGAACACAATGCCTAGCACCGACAAGATCGCCATGGCGCCAAAGGCAACCGGTGTCTTGAAGAAGGCCGTAGAGGTGGTGATCAAGTAGCCCAGACCTTGGTCGGCCGCCACAAACTCACCGACCACCGCGCCGACCACGGACAAGGTGATAGCCACTTTCAGGCCCGAGAAAATAAAGGGCACGGCAAAGGGCAGGCGGATACGGAAGAACTCTTGCAAACGGGTGGCACGGCAGGCGCGGACCAGCTCGATCAACTCGGGTGGAGCAGCCAGAAGGCCAGCGGTCATGGAGATGACCAGCGGGAAAAACGCGACCAGAAAGGTGACGACGACGCGTGGCAGCTCGGTAGGTCCAAAGATAATGACAAGAATCGGAGCCAGGGCCACCTTGGGAATGGACTGAGTCAGAATCAGCAGCGGGTAGATGGCCTGCTCGAAAAAGCGCGAGTAGGTAATCAGCACGGCCAGCGGAAAGCTGATCACGATGGACAGCAAAAAGCCCAGCATGATGGTGCGCGTGGACACCAGCGTGTGCATCAGCATGGCCTCTTTCATTTGCATGGAATCGGCCCAGATGCGCGAGGGGGCGGGCACCAGGTATTCAGGAATATCAAACAGGCGGCTGGCCAGTTCCCACAGAATGACCACGGCAATCAGGGTGATGGCCGGGATGGTAATTTCATTGAAATCGCGCAGGCGCAATCGTCGCTTGCGCACGGGCGCGGCGGCCAGGGTTTGAGTTTGCTCGCTCATCAAGCCACCTCGTGTTGGAAAATAAGTTCACGGACGGCGGCGGCACAGCGCGTAAATTCCGGCGTGCCCACCAGAGAAAAGTCGCGTTCGCGGGGCAGGTTTACATCCAGAGTTTCGGTAATCTGGCCGGGACGCGGCGACATCACCACAATGCGGTGACCCAGCATGACGGCTTCGGAAATCGAGTGCGTCACAAACACAATGGTTTTGGGGTCTTCGTACCAAAGGCGCAGCAGTTCCAGCGTCATGGTTTCGCGGGTCAGCGCGTCCAGGGCGCCGAACGGCTCATCCATCAGCACCACTTTGGGGTTGTGAACCAGTGCGCGGCAAATGGCCACGCGTTGCTGCATGCCACCGGATAATTGCTTGGGGTGGTGGTGCAGGAAATTGCCCAGACCGGCGGTGGTCAGCAGACGCGTGGCGCGGCTGCGGGCCTGATCGTCCAGACGACCCATGATGCTGGATGGCAAGAGGGTGTTGTCCAGAATATTGGCCCAGGGCACCAGGGTCGGGGCCTGGAACACAATGCCGGTGTCTTGGCGAGGGTGGGCAACGATTTCATCATCAATGCTGACGGTGCCGTTTGTGGGCATCAGCAAGCCTGCAATCAGGCGCAGCAGGGTGGATTTCCCACAGCCCGACGCGCCGACGATGGCAATGATTTCGTTGTCCTGAATGTCCAGATTGATTTGTTTCAGTGCCTGAGTCTCACGCTCGGTATTGCGACCGTAGATCAGGTTCACGTCTTGAATGCGTATCACAATGCGCTCCTAGCCGCGCGCTGACCCGCCTGGGCCAAGCCAGTGCGCGCGCAAAAATCAACTCAACTTAGGGCTTGGCTGTGCCGTTGGCCTTGACGATGAACTGGGTGTCGTAGGCTTGGTGATAGTCCCAGGCAGGGTCCAGGCTCTGCGCTTCTGCAACCGCCTCGTAGGTGGTTTTCATGCGGCCTTCTTCCAGGCTGCCCACCCCATGCTCGGCGCTGAAATCGGTGTAGATGTAGCCCAGCACCGCGTTCAGGTTGCCCATGCAGTCATCCAGATCGATTTCCGGATTGGCCTTGACGTGGGCCTGGCAAGCCGTGTCCGGGTCCTTGCGGGCGGCGTCCCAGGCTTCGATGGTGGCGTTCAGAAAGTTCTGCACCATCTGTGGGCGTTCGGCCAGCGTCTTGTCCGTGGTGAAAACGGACAGGGCGTAGATGTTGAAACCCTGATCGCTAAAGGGCAGCACCACGATTTCCTTGCCAAAACGCTTGGCCTGCTTGTTCTGGTAGTAGTAGTTGGTGGCCAGGAAAGGAGCGGCGTCCACTTTGCCGTTGATCAGCAAGGGAGCCATGGAGGAACCGTCTACCGTCACCCACTGAATCTTGTCGGGATCGGTATTGGCTTTGCGTGCCACCATGGGGAAGTAAAGCTTGTGGCTGTTACCGGGCGAGACGGCAATTTTCTTGCCCTCCAGGCCGGAGAAGTTGGTGATACCCGAGTCCTTGAGCACAAACAGGGAATGGGCCGAGTGCGAGAAGGTGGACGCAATGGCCTTGATGGGAGTCTGGCTGTTCTGGCGCGAGGTCAGAATGGCGGAAATGTCGGCCAGACCAATATCGGCGGCGCCACCGGCTACCTTCAGAACGGTGTCGCCCGAACCTGTGCCGCGGGTGATCTTCAGGTCTATGCCGTGTTTCTCGTAAATCCCGTGGGCAATGCCCGAGTAATACGGGGCATAGTCGCCGGTGGGAATGAAGTCCAGCATCAGGTGAACGTTGTCAGCGGCGTGGGCGGTGGGCGCAGCGGCGGCCAGTCCCAAGCCCAGCACCGCAAGGGTGCGTGCAAGCAGGGTTTGCATGATTTTGTCTCCGTGTCGTAGTTATGAAGCCGCTCTTTGGGCCCGTTGCGATCAGAGCGCAGCGAGATGGCAGCTTGAAAAAATTGAAACATAGGCAAATCAAAATGTCTTATGCTTATTTGTGCTCGAAACATAAGGCTACGTTAAGGGATGCTGCTCAATCTTCGTCAAATCGAGGTTTTTCGCGCGATCATGCTGACCGGTTCCATCAGCAAGGCGGCGCAGTTGCTGAACGTGTCGCAACCGGCCATCAGCCGCCTGCTTTCCTATACGGAATCGCGCATTGGTCTGGTGCTGTTCGAGCGCATCAAGGGGCGTCTGTACCCCACGCCGGAGGCGCGTCGGCTCTATCAGGAAGTGGAGCAAGTCCATAACAGTGTGCAGCGGGTTAACGAGGTGGCGACCGACCTGATCGAAAAGCGCCACGGCAGCTTGCACATTGCCGTCAGCCCCAGTTTGGGACAGACCTTGATCCCCATGGCGGTGACGCGTTTTCGCCAGGCCTTTCCGGATGTGAAGGTGTACGTACGCACGCTGATCTCCAGTGATCTGGTGCAGGCTTTGGTCACGCAACAGGCGGAAGTGGGTGTCGCGATTGTGCCGCTGACGCATCCCAGCCTGCATGCCCAGTCCATTTACGAAAACCATCTGGTGGCGGTCTTGCCAGCCAGTCATCCTCTGGCCGACAAGCAGGAGCTGGACGCCAGCGATCTGGAAGGGCTGGACCTGATTGGTTATGGCAATGACACCCCTTATGGCCAGATGGTGCAGCAGTTATTTGGTAACCGTCCTGGCGTGCCGCAACTGGCGGTGGAAGTGCGTTTGACGCACATTGCCTGTGCCATGGTGCAGGCCGGAGCCGGGATTGCGATTGTGGACGAACTGGCTGTGGCCGGCCGGGTCTGGCCGGATGTAGTGGTACGCCCCATCAATCCCCGCACCACCATGCCCTTGCACATGCTGCATTCCAATGTGGTGCCGGTATCGCAGTTGGCACACGACTTCATGGAAGTAGTGATTTCCACGGCCTCCCGAGGCATGCGGGCAGGCTGGGCCTGAGTGACTCACCAATACCGCCTCCCGCGCTGCGCCTTCGCTTGACTGCCTTTTCAAAGGGGGGACTTACCCTTAGGGCGGACCGGCGGAAAAACAGGCTGTGTTCGTGGAGTCCGCCGTGTACAGGGGACACGGAAATTCGCTTAACGCTGTGTTATGAAGAGTTAATAAAAAAGCATATGACATCAAGGTTTTGCCACCCCTAGAATTAAAGCACTACAAACAGAAAATGATGGCAAGGAGACCTTATGCAAGGCGTAAACACAATCGCCGCGTTGGCTGCGGCTGTTTCTCGCAAACACAGCGTTGCTCATTTAGGACGTGCCCGTCTGGGACGTAAAGCTGGCTTGATGCTGGCTGCCGTGGCCGCTGGCCTGGCCTTGAGCCTGCCGGCTCATGCGGACAATCCCAACAAGGGCAAGATGTTCAAAGTGGCTGCGGATGTGGGCCTGGTGCCGTTTTTCATGCGTGGCACCGACGGCAAGATGGATGGCTTTTCCAACGACCTGACTCAGGAAGTGGCCCAGCGCATGGGCTATGACGGTGCCGAGGTCATCGACACCCCGTTTTCCGCCATTTTTGCAGGCCTGTTTTCCAGTCGCTACGACATGGTGGCCGCACCCACCAACACCACGCAGGAGCGTGCCCAGCAAATGCTGTTTGCTGAGCCGTACATGGCCGGTGGCCTGAGTTTTCTGGCTAAAAAGGGCGCCATCGTCAATTCACTGGAAGACCTGAAGGACAAGACAATTGCCGTCAATAACGGCAGTTTTTCGGATCGCTGGTTGCAAGAAAACCAGGAAAAGTACGGCTACAAGATTCAGCGCTTCAACAAGAACACGGATGCCGTGCAGGCCGTGGCCATAGGTCGTGCCTTTGCCAATATGTCCGAGACCCCTCTGGCCCGCTATATCGCCACGAAAACTCCCGCACTGGCCCCGGTGTACGACATGACGACCGAGGCCAATTACGCCTTTGCCTTTCGTAAGGATGACACGGCCTTGCGTAACCGCGTGGATGAAGTGCTGGAATGCATGAAGCAGGATGGCTCGCTGTCCAAGCTGCATGTGAAATGGTTTGGTACGGAACCGAATGCCGGTACGGCCATGACAGTCGTTTTCCCCGGCTATGGCGCGCCTGACTTTTCTGGCTACGAGCCCACTGAGCACACCCCCGACTGCTCCCGTCCTTAAAAGCGCCTTTGCGCTGTTTCTCTAGCTATATGGCCCTCTAGGGGCCGGTCCCCGCCTGCCCGACTGGCAGGCGGTCAAGGAGCGACCATGAGTGAAATTGTCCGCATCCAGGGCTTGCGCAAATCGTTTGGGCAGGCCGAAATTCTTAAAGGCATAGACCTGAGCGTCAACACCGGTGAAGTCGTTGTGATGATTGGCGGTTCGGGTTCGGGTAAAAGCACCTGCCTGCGCTGCATCAACCGCCTGGAAACTCCCACCAGCGGCACGATTGTGGTGGCAGACAGCGATGTGACCTGTCCGCGTACCGACCTGAACCAGGTGCGTCAGAACATAGGCATGGTGTTTCAGGGCATACACCTGTACCCGCACATGACGGCGCTGGGCAATGTGATGCTGGCGCTGCGCAAGGTGAAAAAAGTACCCAAGGCGCAGGCCGAAGAACTGGCCCGTCACCATCTGGAACAAGTGGGCCTGGCCGAACGTATCGAGCACTATCCCAGCCAGTTGTCCGGTGGCCAGCAGCAGCGTGTGGGCATTGCCCGCGCCCTGGCGCTGGAACCCAAAGTCATGCTGTTTGACGAGCCGACCTCGGGCCTGGATCCGGAGCTGGTCGGTGAAGTGCTGAACGTGATGAAGCGTACCCGCGATGCCGGCATGACCATGGTGATTGTCACGCATGAAATGCAGTTTGCCCGCGAAGTGGGGGACCGCATTGTGTTCATGGACCAGGGCGTGATTCTGGACCAGGGCAGCCCTGATGAAATTCTGTGTAAGCCGCGTCACAAGCGTATTCAGGATTTTCTGAGCCGCATGAACTGAGGTCGGCCATGGATCAGATCGTTTATTACTTCTTTAACTGGACGCTGATCAGCCCCCATCTGCCCGAGATCATGCAGGGCTTTTGGGTCACGCTGCAAATGGCTGTGATGACCGTGATTCTGGGCACCGTCCTGGGTCTGGGCTTGGCCGTGCTGCGCTGCTATGGCTGGCGTCCCGTCAATATTCTGATGACGCTGTATGTGGACGTATTCCGTGCGATTCCGCAGCTGGTCATTATTGTGCTGGTGTTCTTTGCTCTGCCGTCCCTGGGCATTGTGATTGAACCCGTTCCTGCCACCCTTCTGGCCTTGAGCTTGGTGCTGTCTGCCTTTGCTGAAGAAATCTTCTGGTCCGGCATTGCTGCGGTGCCCACGGGGCAGTGGGAAGCGGGCCGCTCCACCGGCATGGGTTTCAGCCAGACGCTGTTTGCCATCATCCTGCCGCAAGCCGTGCGCCTGGCGATTCCACCGCTGACCAATCGCGCCATCGGGATTACCAAAGGCACCACGCTGGGCTCAGTCATTGCCGTGCCCGAGCTGCTCAACGTGTCCAGCAATATCCAGTCCAACATCGCCAACCCCACTGCCTTTACGGCCGGGGCCATTTTGTTCTGCCTGATTTTCTTCCCCTTCGTTCATCTGACGAGGGTGCTGGAACGGCGCTATGCGATCAAGTCGTAGGAGTGATGCGCTATGGAACTGATCGATACTTTTCTGAACCCGACGATTATTGCCGCCAGCTGGCCGCTGCTGATGCAGGGCCTGTGGCTGACGGTCAAGCTCGCCCTCATCATTGTGCCGCTGGCGGCCCTGCTGGGTCTGATCATTGCCTGCCTGCATTATCAGCAGCATCGCTGGCTGAATCGGCTGATCCTGCTGTACGTGGATTTCTTCCGTGCCTTCCCGCCTTTGGTGTTGCTGATCTTCATTTACTACGGCTTGCCATTCCTGGGCCTGCCCCTGAATGAGTTTTCAGCCACGGTGCTGGCGCTGGTCCTGAACAGCAGTGGCTACTTCGCGGAGATCTTCCGCGCCGGGCTGGAGTCGGTGTCCCCTGGTCAGAACGAGGCAGCGCGCTCGACTGGCTTGAACGCCCGTCAGGCCATGGCTTATGTGGTCGTGCCTCAGGGGGTGCGCAATGTGATTCCGGATCTGGCCAGCAACACGCTGGAAGCCATCAAGCAGACCTCGATTGCCTCGGCCGTGGCTTTGCCAGAGCTGCTGCGTTCAGCCCAGATCATGCAGGGCGAGACCTATAGCCAGACACCGCTGGTGGCTGCCGCGCTGATTTATTTCCTTCTTCTATGGCCCTTGGTACGCATGATTTCGCGTATGCAAAAGCCGTTTGTTATTCCTCGTTGAGCCTAAGCGTAACTATGAAAAATAAAGGTGTCTTTTCCATTTGCCCCACTCCTTTCAAAGCGGGTGGCGAGCTGGATTTGCAAAGCCTGGTCAGTCTGGTGAATTTCCAGCTGGAAGCCGGTATTCACGGACTGGCGATTTTGGGGGTGATGGGGGAGCTGCACAAGCTCAGTACCTTTGAGCGTCGGCGTGTCATTGAAACGGTGGTGGCCGCGGTGCGCGGTGCGGTGCCGGTGTGGGTGGGCGTGCGTGCCTTGGGTACGGCAGCCGCAGTGGAGCAGGCTCGCAGTGCCGAGGACTTGGGCGCGGATGCGATCTTTGTCGCCCCCTTGGCCGGGGCAGATGACGAGATGCAGGTGTCCTATTACCGTCAGATCGTGCAGGCGATCCGTATTCCGGTGGTGATTCACGATTTCCCGGAACTGTTTGCCGCCCGCATCAGCCCCGCCTTGGCCGTGCGCCTGAAAGGCGAGGCGGGTGTGTCCATTTTGAACTCTGAAGATCCGCCCGTTGGTCAGAAAATTACTGCCGTGCGTGGTTTGTCGGGCGATGCCTTGCCGATCTTGAGTGGCCTGGGTGGCATGCATTTTCTGGAAGAGCTGCAACGGGGGGCCGATGGCGTGGTCACCGGCTTCTCCTTCCCGGAAATTCTGCTGAAGGTATATGCCTTGCATCGTCAGGGCGAGCAGGAAGAAGCCGCGCGCGTGTTTGACCGTTACTGCTCCTTGATCCGTTACGAGTTTCAGCCGCTGGTGGCCTTGGCGCTGCGCAAGTATTCCTATATGCGCCGTGGCATCGTCGCTTGTGATGCCACGCGCGATCCGGCCACGGCGCTGGATCACATCAGCCGCGCCGAGTTCGAGGCTGTGGTGCGTCGAGTGGGTCTGGACTTGTCCGTAAAGGGTGTACAGACCGTTTAAACCTTGCTGTTCTTGAGTAACTGCTGCATTTGTTGGATTTGCCGGGTAAGTAAGGTCTGGGGGGCCCCGGCGTTATTTACCCGGTTTTTTGTTTGCGCTTCTTCTTCTTTTTCGGTTGCCTGAGCGTTGGGAGTGGCGCTGCTTGTGTGCAGAGCAGGAGGTTTGTGAGACAAGGAGCGCAGAGAGCCTGCATGTTTGGATCGTGCTTCGTGGAAACGCCGGTCTTGGCCGGGGGGCCGTCCTCCGGGCTTGGCTCCTTGCCGGTGCTGCGCACCGGTACCCTGGTCAGGCTTGCTATTCGGGCGCGCCCTGAACTCGCGAAAGTGCCTTGTCCCCCGTACATGGACGCCCCTGTTTTGCCAAGCACTCACTTCATGTTGGACAGTGGGTCGAGATTGCACCCGTACATCCGGACTTGATTGCCGCGTCAGCGGCGGTCCCTGATGGGTTCTGCTGGTTGGTGCCTCAATCGGACAAGCGCACTGCTTAGTGCCTGGGGGACATCGGGTTTAACCAACCACGGTCTGACCTATCTTGCCATCATGTCGTGTTTGCCTGAGCAATCGGGAGAAGGGTTAATAGTGGCTTTTAAGGGGAAGCTCAGTCCAGCCTGACTATGAGCCGTCAGGCGTGTAGTCAGGCTGGAAGGTTCGTTGATTGGCCAGTAACGCCCAGACGATACGGGCATTTTTGTTGGCTAATGCAACAGCCGCTACGTTAGCGTGAGATCGCTGCAAGAGTCGTTGTAGCCAACCGGTGGGCTCTGCGGCTTGCCGTGCACGATAGATCACCGCTCGAGCGCCATGAATTAACAAGGTACGTAGATATTGATCTCCTCGTTTGCTGATTCCCAGGAGCACGGACTTGCCACCACTGGAGTGCTGCTTGGGCACTAAGCCTAGCCACGCCGCTAACTGTCGGCCATTGGTGAAGTTTTTGGCATCGCCGATCGTGGCAACCAAGGCACTGGCGGTGATCGGGCCAATGCCCGCAACTTTCTCAAGTCGGCAGCTCGCTTCATTGGCCTTATGCCAGGCTTTAATCTGCCGCTCCAACTCATGGACCTGTTTATCCAGCTCTTTTAAGTGATCCAGGAGCCGGAGTATGAGTAATCGAAATGAGCCCGTCAGCTCCTGATTCGCCTGCTCGAGTAGCGCAGGGACACGTGTATGCAGGTGAGAGATTCCCTGTGGGACGATCAGCCCGAACTCAGCCAGTAATCCGCGGATCTGATTGGCCTGTGCGGTCCGTGCCCGTACGAACCCTTGTCGAGCCCGGTGCAAGGCCAAGACGGACTGTTGTTCGATATTTTTGATCGGTACAAACCGCATGTTAGGCCGAGCCACTGCCTCGCAGATGGCTTCGGCATCAGCAGCATCGTTCTTGTTGGTTTTAACGTAGGGTTTAACAAACTGAGGGGCAATCAAGCGTACGGTATGCCCGAACGATTCTAATTTACGGGCCCAATGATGCGCACTTCCACATGCTTCCATGCCAATCAGGCAGACCGGTAAGGTGGCGAAGAACGTGGCCATCTGGTCGCGTTTGAGCTGTTTTCTTAACACGGTTTTGCCTTGTTCATCGACGCCGTGCAGTTGAAAGACTTGCTTTGCCAGATCGATACCTAGTGTCGTAATCTTCATGATGGACGCCTCGCTCGGTTCAAGTGGTTGGTGATACGCCCACTTTGGCACATAGGATGCCGGTGCGGGTAGGGGCGTCCATCCCATTGGACAAGGCACAAGCATTTCGCTCAAACAACAGGACGCTTGAACCCCGAATAGCAAGCCCGCCTGCGGCAAGAAGCCTGAATCGCCCAGAGGACGGCCCCCCGGCCCAGACGGGCTCACAATAACTATTAATACGGGCCCTTCTTCCTTCTGGGGCCTGGCAGTATGTGGTTCTTTCGGCTGCTGTAGCGGCCTGAGGGGCTTGAGGGGGGCGAGGTTTGCGTGTGGGTCGTCGCACTTAACCGTTAGCGGTGGGTGTGGGGAGATGCAAAAGTCGGAGCCAACTACTAACTATTGAGTGCCAGACGCTTAATGGAAGCATGAAGCTTGCTCGGGATATCCCGTTCAACAAACTGCCGTGCGTAATCTGGAGCTTGTCGTTTGTCTTTGACGCGAAAGCCCAAGCTGCCTGGGTGTTGCCAGCGTTTTTGAACTGGCTGGAGGCGCGCAGTATGATCAAACATTCTGCTCTCGGATCGGGATTGCCATGTTTGCCTATGTTGGGCTGCGTACTGCCTGCTTTGATACGCCTTTAGGGGCGATGCGTCTGTTAGTAGATGCCCAAGGCGCTTTGCTGCGTCTGGACTTCGAGGAAGAGACCGTACATGGCCTGGCACCCGAGCAATTGGCCGGGTTGATCCCGGAACCTGCTTTGGCCGAGCCCGTTCAAGCTCAGTTGGATGCGTATTTTGCCGGCAAGCTGCAACAGTTCGATCTACCTTTCAGCCTGCAAGGCACCGAATTTCAGCAACAGGTCTGGCAGGCCTTGCAGACCATTCCTTATGGTCAAACCTGGACCTATGGCCAGATGGCTGAGCACTTGGGCCGCCCCAAAGCCGTTCGCGCCGTAGGCCAGGCCTGCGGCCTGAATCCCATCAGCATCATCGTGCCTTGCCACCGCGTGCAAGGTGCCAATGGCATGTTGACCGGCTTTAGCTCCGGTTTGCATCGCAAAGCCAGCTTGCTGGATTTTGAACGCCGCGTGCATTTGACCGGTGTGGGCGACTTTCAGCTCAGCATGCCCGCCCAGCTGGATTTGTTCTAACGCAGGTCAGGGCTCACTCCGTACCCAAATCAACAAGCCCCCGTGCACAGAATCACAAGTCCGGGCTTGTCCTCGTCCCTATACTGGATTCGTTAAGAATCAACTATTCCGTGTGGAGACAGACTATGGGGCAGGACGTACAACCCGAGCGCAACGCGATTCGCGAACACATGATTATTGACGGCAAAGCCGTCAGTGATTCTCAAGGACCCACCATTCCCGTCTACGATCCCGCAACGGGACAGGTGATTGCGCACCAGCCCGAAGCCGGTGCTCAAGGCGTAGATCTGGCTGTTCGTGCCGCCCGCCAGGCGTTGGAGCAGGGTGAGTGGGGCAAGATGCTGCCCGCCCAGCGCGAGCGCCTGCTGTTGCGCTTGGCCGATCTGGTCGAAGCCAATGCCGACGAGCTGGCGCGTCTGGAAACCCTGAACAACGGCAAACTGCTGTTCTTCTCCTACGGTCTGGAAGTAGCCGCCAGCGCGCAATGGCTGCGTTACATGGCTGGCTGGGCAACCAAGATCAGCGGTGAACTGCTGTCGCCCTCTATCGCTTTTCCTCCCGGCATCAATTACCACGCTTACACACGTCAGGAACCCGTGGGTGTGGTCGGCGCCATCGTGCCCTGGAACTTCCCGCTGCTGATGGCCGTGTGGAAAATCGCCCCTGCCATGGCAGCGGGTTGCACCGTGGTTCTGAAGCCTGCTGAAGAGACTCCGCTGACCGCCATCCGTCTGGCCGAGCTGGCTCTGGAAGCCGGTTTCCCCGCTGGTGTGATCAACGTGATCACTGGCCGTGGCGAAAGCACGGGTGCCGCTTTGACGGCTCACCCAGACGTGAACAAGATTTCCTTTACTGGCTCTACGGAAGTGGGCAAGTTGATTGGTCATCAAGCCATCAACGATATGAAGCGCATGTCCCTGGAACTGGGCGGCAAGTCGCCCGTGGTCATCATGGATGATTGCGATGTGGACATGGCCATTCAAGGTGCGGCCAACGCCATCTTCTTTAACCAGGGCCAGGTGTGTACCGCTGGTTCGCGTCTGTTTGTCCAAAAAGGCATTTACGAGCGCGTGGTGCAGGGCGTGGCCGATCTGGCTTCCTCCATGACACTGGGTTCGGGCTTTGAACAATCTACCCAGATTGCTCCGCTGATCTCGGCACGCCATCAGCAGCGTGTACAGAACTACATTGATGTGGGTCGCCAGCAAGGTGGCCGCATGTTGGCAGGCGAGGGCGCACGCCCCGAGCAGGGCTACTTTGTACGCCCCACCGTGTTTGCCGACGTGGCCCCCGATGCCCGCATCATGCGCGAAGAAATCTTTGGCCCTGTGGTGGTTGCGACCCCGTTTGAAACCGAGGCGCAGGCATTGGCATTGGCCAACGATACAGACTTTGGCCTGGGTGCCAGCGTCTGGAGTCAGGACCTGGCCCGCGTACAGCGCCTGAGCGCTGGTATCAAGGCGGGCACGGTGTGGGTCAACACCCACAACATGCTGGACCCCAGCATGCCCTTTGGTGGCTACAAGCAGTCTGGCCTGGGTCGGGAGCACGGGCGCGCTGCGGTAGAGGCTTACCTGGAGACCAAATCGGTCTGCATGGCCTACCCGGCAGCCTAGCCAGGGATACAGGCGCGAACACAATAACGATATCGTTCGCGCCTTCTTCGAGGAGACAACAATAATGTATGCAATTTTGCAGCGGACCGCTCTGGCCTTGGCCTTGAGCGGCGTCAGTGCCGGGGCTGCCTTTGCGGGCGACCCCAGTGCTCGGGATTGGATACCTGCTCCGGTGGGTACCAATGTTTTGGCCGTCTATATGATGGGCCTGAAGTCGCATGGTTTTTATGATCAGGGTTCGCGTATTGGCGACAGCCCCAAGCTTAATGTGCAAGGCATGATTTACCGCCAGATGCACTATCGCGAGCTGGCCGGCAAAACGGTGCAGTACGAGCTGATCGTGCCCGGTTTTCGCAACACGCTGGATGTCCCGGGGGCAGACCGGGATCGCATGACGGGGATCGGTGATGTGACCGCCGGTGCCGCCGTCTGGCTGCACAACGATCCGGACAACCGCTTCTGGTTTGCCTGGGAGCCCTTCATTACAGCACCGACAGGCCGCTACCACGGCTCGCAGGCCGATGTGTCTGCCGGCAAGAATCGCTGGAGCACCGTGCAGGACTTCGCGATTGTGAAAGGCTTTGGCGAATCCTCCTTTGTGGAAGGCGTGGCGGAGTTCGAGTTCTTTGGCAATAACAAGAACTACTACGGCCAGACCCTGAAAAAAGACACGGCAATCCGCCTGATGGCCCTGGTTTCAACCAACCTGACTGAAAAGACCTATGTGGGTCTGCGCTACCGCTACGAAACTGGCGGTCGCGAAAAGGTCAATGGCGAAACCACGGTGACGCGGGCGCGTAACCATCAACTGGCTGCCGAAATTACCCATCAGCTGACCGATGCCCACCAGGTGCAATTGCAGTACATCCATGATTTGAAAGTCGAGAATGGCCCGCGCATGCGCGGCCTGCAATTCCGTTATGCCTATGCGTTCTGACAGCGTGAACGCTCATGAGGAGAGACATCCAATGAAGTCTAAATTTACATTAACGACCGCCGCCGCCATGTTGGGGCTGATGGTTCTGACCGGTGGTGTGCAAGCCCAGGACAAACCGCTGGAGGTCCTGACCGGTGGCCATAGCGTGTCTGCCCCCCAGGCAAACCGTATCTATGTCATGGACTCGGTGTTCAACCACCTGACCGAAAGCCGCGTGCATGTCTACGACTACACCAACGGCAAATTTCTGGGCATGGTGCCTACCGCGTTCAACGGCCACGTGCAGTTGTCCAACGACGGCAAGAAAATCTACACCATGACGACCTACCACGAGCGCGTCACTCGCGGTAAGCGCTCGGACGTGGTGGAAGTCTGGGACGCCGACAAGCTGACCTTTGAGAAAGAAATTTCCCTGCCGCCCAAGCGTGTTCAGGGCCTGAACTACGATGGCATGTTCCGTCAGACCACTGACGGCAAATTCATCGTGCTGCAAAACGCCTCGCCAGCGACCTCCATCGGGATCGTGGACGTGGCCAAGGGCGACTATGTGGAAGACGTTACCGCTGCCGCCGGTTGCTGGAGCGTGATTCCCCAGCCCAATCGCCCCCGCAGCTTCATGACCATTTGTGGTGATGGTGGCTTGTTGAGCATCAATCTGGGCGAAGACGGCAAGGTCGCCAGCCAGTCGCGCAGCAAGCAGATGTTCTCCGTGAAGGACGATCCGATCTTTATCGCTCCCGCCCTGGACAAGGACAAGGCTCACTTCGTGTCCTACTACGGCAATGTCTACAGTGCGGATTTCAGCGGTGATGAGGTCAAGGTGGACGGCCCCTGGTCCTTGCTGAACGACGAGGACAAGGCCAAGAACTGGGTGCCCGGTGGCTACAACCTGGTGGGTCTGCATCGCGCCAGCGGTCGCATGTACGTGTTCATGCATCCCGATGGCAAGGAAGGCACTCACAAGTTCCCTGCTGCCGAGATCTGGGTCATGGACACCAAGACCAAGAAACGCGTAGCCCGCGTGCCCGGACGTGATGCCTTGTCCATGACCATTGATCAGCAACGCAATCTGATGCTGACCCTGGACGGTGGCAATGTGAATGTCTACGACATTAGCCAGCCTGAACCCAAGTTGCTCCGCACCATTGAAGGCGCCGCCGAAGCCTCCTTGCAAGTTCAGTTCCACCCAACTGGAGGTGTCTGATATGGACCCGGTCCTGACCTATGCCAGCCTGGCTTGCTTGGCCGTGCTGATGGGACTGGGGGCGCTGGATAAACTGCGTCACTTCAGCCTGTTCGAGGCAGCCGTTGGCGGTTATCGATTGTTGCCGGAAGTGTTGTTACGACCGTTCAGTGTGCTGTTTGTGGCTGCCGAGGCCTTGAGTGCGCCTTTGCTGCTGTGGCCAGCCAGTCGTTCGCTGGGAGCAGTGCTGGCCCTGTGCGTCTTGTTGGTCGCCACCAGTGGCATTGTGATGAACCTGCTGCGTGGCCGCCGCGATGTGGATTGCGGCTGCTCCGGGTTGGGTGAATCCTCCGGTGGTCTGTCCTGGTGGCTGGTGGCTCGCAATGCCTTGCTGGCTGCGCTGGCCGTGGCCAGTGGTGACTGGGCTATTAACAGCGCCCGTGAACTGGTCTGGGTGGACGGTTTGACCTTCTTTGGTGCCACATTGGCCTTGCTGGGCCTGTACTACGCAGCCAACCAGCTGATCGAATCCCATCTGAAATTCCAGAAAATGCAGAATTCTTAGGAGACCTAAATGACCGCTTTAATGATTTCCAACGTCATTTTATGGGTAATCGTACTGGCCCTGGTGCTGGTTGTGCTTGCCCTGTCGCGCCAGATTGGCGTGTTGTATGAACGGGTTGCCCCCATGGGTGCCCTGACCATGGACAAAGGCCCGCAAGTGGGTGATGCCGCGCCCGTCATGGAACTGCAGGACCTGCGTGGTCGTGCCGTTACCGTGGGGGTGGCTGGCCCGCGCAGCCAGTTGATTTTCTTCATGTCGCCCACCTGCCCGGTGTGCAAGAAACTCTTGCCGATTCTGAAGTCCATCCAGGGCTCGGAAGGTCAGTGGGTTGATATTGTGCTGGCCAGTGATGGCGAGATGCCCGAGCACCTGGCTTTCTACCAGAAAGCACAGCTGGACGCCTTCCCCTACGTCCTGTCCACGCAACTGGGCATGGGCTTTCAGATCAGCAAACTGCCTTACGCCGTCCTGATCGACGAGAACGGTGTGGTGCGCGGCAAGGGTCTGGTCAATTCGCGTGAACAGCTGGAAAGCCTGTTTACCGCCAAAGACCTGGGCGTGGCCTCGGCGCAAGAATACTTGGCCGGTGACTCGGGCATGAAGCAAGTGCAGGTATCACGAAAGGAGAACGTCAATGCGTTGGCTGGATAAATTTGGGGAGAGCCTCTCCCGTTCGGTGGCCCACAAGACTTCGCGTCGCAGCGTGCTGCGCTCGGTGGGCAAATTAATGGTCGGTTCGGCCTTTGTGTTGCCCGTATTGCCTGTGGCTCGTGCTGCCGGTGGTGGTGGCAGCAGCAGTGGTGCCGATCACATCAGTCTGAATCCCGATCTGGCGAATGAAGACGAAGTGAACTCCTGCGACTACTGGCGTCATTGCGCGGTGGACGGGTTCCTGTGCTCTTGCTGCGGCGGCACAACTACCACCTGCCCGCCGGGCTCGACGCCCTCGCCCATCTCGTGGATTGGCACTTGCCATAACCCGCATGATGGCAAGGACTACCTGATCAGCTACCACGACTGCTGCGGCAAGACCGCGTGTGGCCGCTGCCAGTGCAACACGCAGACCCGAGAGCGTCCTGGTTACGAGTTCTTCCTGCACAATGACGTGAACTGGTGCATGGCGAACGAGAACAGCACCTTCCATTGCACGACATCGGTACTGGTTGGCTTGGCTAAAAACTAAAAAAGGCCCGATGGGCTGCCAGGGTTGCGGGAAGAACGGTCCCTGGGACGTCGGTTCTTTCCCGTCTTGGCAAACTTAAGGGTTTGAACAAGGTGTCGGGCGGCCTGGATGGCGTCCGGTCACTCAAGGAGGCAACACTGTGTGGACATCTTTGCGCCTGGCCTGTTTGGGCGCCGTATTCCTGGCGTTTACGCCTTGGGCCCATGCCCAAGAAGAGATGGCCGGAACGGGCGATTACCTGCAAAGTTCCCAGGCTTTTAAAGACTATATGCTGCAATGCGCAGGCTGCCATCGCTACGATGGCCAGGGCCTGACCCATCGTGGAATCCCCAATTTCAACCAGTCCATTGGCTTGTTTACCCGCTTGCCGGCGGGACGGGACTATATGATTCGGGTGCCCGGTGCCTCGCAGTCGCAGCTGGATAATGCAGATCTGGCTCGTGTGCTGAACTGGATTGTGGCCAAGTTCAGCCCTGAAGAAATAACACCTGATTACCGACCCTTTACCTCCGCCGAGGTGGGAGCGTCACGCCGTCACCGTTTTGATGATGTGCTCAAGGCGCGTACGGAGTTAACCGTCAAGATGAACAGCATGGGTCTGGAACCTGCTCCTTACCTGTATGGCTCCATGGAGCGCTGATACAGCGGGTTAACGACCGTAGACGCTTGAATTTTTTAGGGCTATAAGAAAGGGGGCGTACTCTGCCCCTTACCCCGATCAATCGAGTTGGCCGAAAGGGCCCCCAGGCAATGTCTATGTTATTGCGCACTCCCTCTGCTTCTTTCAAGAGCCTGGCTGCTTGGCAGGAAGTGGTGTGCGCGTACTTTGTGCCGTTGGAGGTCCAGCCGGACTCGCGTCGTGGTTTCTCCAACCGGGCAGCCACCGACCGCATGGGCTCGGTCGATGTCATGGAGCTGTGTACCAGCGCGCAGCGCGTGCGCCGTACCCAGGCTCTGGCCAGCCGTTCCGAGCAGGCGTTGTACAAGGTCACCTTGCAAATCAGTGGCAGCAGCCAGATTCAGCAGGATAATCGCAGTGGCATTTTGCACGCCGGGGAGTGGGGTATTTATGACACCACCCGTCCTTACGAGGTGGCCGTGCAGGATCAATCCCATTTTCTGGTCTTGCAGTTCGAGGAAGAGCGTTTGCTGCCTTGGCTGCCCTGGCTGAGCGATGCCGTGGCCCGGTCTTTTTCGGCCACTACGGGCCCGGCCCGGATTGCCATGGACATGCTGCGTCTGGGCTTGCAGGAGCGCGGGCACCTGTCGCCCTCGGCCTTGAGCGAACTGTCCCAAACCGTGATTCGCATGATGGCCCTGAGCCTGGCCGACGGCCGTCCGGTGACGACCGAGTCGGCCCTGGACGAGGTGCGGCGCGGGCAGCTGTTGCAAATTCAGCAATACGTGCAGGATCACCTGGGTGATACCGGCTTGAATGCACAGGCCCTGGCACTGCAATTTCGCATTTCACGCCGTTATCTCTACAAGCTGTTCGAGCTATGCGGGCAAGCGCCTGCCGATTACATCATGGCCGCCCGCCTGGAGCGCGCCTGTCAATTATTGGTGGATGGCAAACCAGGCCGGCAGATCAGTGAGCTGGCCTGGCAAATGGGTTTTTCCGATGCGGCCGTGTTCAGCCACGCCTTTCGCCGACGCTATGGCGTGTCGCCCAGTGAGTGGCGTCGCAGCCGCATTCTGGGCGATTAAGTACAGCTACGTAGACGCAACTCCGACTTATCGCAAACAGGTCGGATTTCTATCCTAGAAGCTCGTGATTGGGGCGGCCAATGTGGTCCGCCCGGCTTCTCAAGGACAGTCTCATGCGTCTACATCTCGATTGTGCCCTGTTGCATACTCAGCCCACGTGGGCCCCGAATTTGCTGGCCATTATTCCGCCATGCGAGCGTCTGCAGCTGCAAGCCTTGCAGGCTCCGCCGCCTCCCCATCCCGATCAGGACTATTTGTTTTTGCGCCGTTCGGCTGCCTTGCTGCTGCGGTTTGACGCTTGTCTGATTCCCGTTGAAGCCTCCACCCTGATCCAGGTGCGTCGGGCCTTGTCGGCGGCCCAGGGCCATTTGCCGGTGCCGGTCTTTGGTCTGGTGCGTGCTGCCATCAAGGCCGCCGCCCTGACCGATCTTCTGGAACTGGGCCTGGCCGATTACGTACGCGAGCCTTTATGCCTGGACGATTTGCGTGCCCGCATCAATCGTCAGCGTTTGCAGACCTCTTCCCACGCTTTGAATGAACCGGGGCTGCCGGGTCGGATACACTATAGGGTGCAGGAAAACCAGGATCTGGTCCTGCACCCCGGCCCAACGGAGCAGCGTCTGTCGCAAACGATCTTGCAACAGGAAGGGACAACGCTGGAAGCCTATGCCGCTGCGGTAGCCTCGCGCTACGCCAGCAGCCAGGAGTCTTTCAAAGTAGCCAAGGGACGGATAGTGGCCCGCTTCGAGCAGGCTTATATCCATGCCGCCCTTGATCGCCATAGCGGCAATATCGCCATGGCGGCCCGCTCCGCGCAAAAGCACCGGCGTGCTTTCTGGGCACTGATGCGCAAACACCATATCGATGCAGCACGCTTTCGATCCGCGTCAAACCCAGACGACGAACACGATGGTTAAAATTAACAGGCATTTTTCAATAGGGATTGCCGTGTCTTTACCTCAATTAAAAAACGATGTCTTCCTGCGCTCGCTGTTGCGCGAACCTGTGCCTTACACCCCCATCTGGCTGATGCGTCAGGCCGGGCGTTATTTGCCTGAATACAATGCCACCCGTGCTCAGGCTGGCTCTTTCATGCAACTGGCTCAGAATCCCGAGTTTGCCTGCGAAGTAACCCTGCAACCCCTGCGTCGTTTCGATCTGGATGCCGCCATTCTGTTCTCGGACATCCTGACCGTGCCACACGCCATGGGTCTGGGTCTGGATTTCGTTGCTGGTGAAGGCCCGCGTTTTGCCCGTCCTGTACGTAACGAAGCCGATGTCATGGCGCTGGAAGCGCCGGACATGTCCAAGCTGCAATACGTGTTCGACGCTGTCTCGCTGATCCGCAAGGAGCTGGACGGCAAAGTACCGCTGATCGGCTTTGCCGGCAGCCCCTGGACCATCGCCTGCTACATGGTTGAAGGTCAGGGCTCGGACGACTACCGTCTGGTGAAAAGCATGATGTATCAGCGTCCGGACCTGATGCACCGCATGCTGGAAATCAACGCCCAAACCACCTGCGACTACCTGAACAATCAGATCCGTGCCGGTGCACAGGCTGTGATGCTGTTCGACAGCTGGGGTGGTGTCTTGTCCGACTCCCTGTTCCAGGAGTTCTCCCTGGCCTACACCCGTAAAGTGGTTGATGGCCTGATCCGCGAGCATGACGGCAAGCGCGTTCCTGCCATCGTCTTTACCAAAGGCGGCGGCATGTGGCTGGAAGATATTGCTGGTTGTGGCGCTGATGCCATGGGTGTGGACTGGACCGTAAATTTGTCCCGTGCGCGCGCTCGTATCGGAGACAAGCTGGCCCTGCAAGGCAATCTGGACCCCATGACCATGTTCGGTGGCGAAGAAGCCATCCGTCGTGAAGCCCGTCGCGTTATCGACGACTTTGGCCCGGTGGGTCAGGGCGGTCACGTGTTCAACTTCGGCCACGGTATTTCGCGTTTCACCGATCCGGAAGCCGTGGGCATTCTGGTCGATGAAGTGCATTCCTACAGCCGTCGTCACCACAGCGTTTGACAGCCTTTGCGCACGGGCTGACGCAGCTTGTGCGCAAAGTTATGCACACAGATGGGGCTGGGTTTGAGGTCTTTATATTTAAGGTTTAATTTCAATACCCAGTTTTAATTAGTTGATTTCTCTGCGTTTTATCCTTATTTCAGAGATATTGAAAATTAAATTGTATCTGTGCTTGCTTCTTTGTATTTTTTGTTCATGCCATTTTCCCCAAAGTTATCCACAGGCCGCTAAGCTCTTGACTTATCAGGCTTTCAGCCAGGCCAGCCCTTTTTTGAACCACCATCCATGACCGCCACTCCTGACGCTATTTCTGCATCGGCAAGCACCGGACCTTTCTGGCTGCATGTGGCGTTGGACGTCCCCCTGGATGGGGTGTTTGATTATCAGCACCACGAACCTGTCCTGGTCGGGCAGCGTGTCATTGTGCATTTTGGTCGGCGGCAGATGATAGGGGTGGTGGTCGCCTTGCCGGAACAACCTTCCTACCCGCCCGAGCAGGTCAAAGCGATTGACCAACTGCTGGATGACTTGCCTCCCTTCCCGGAGGACTGGTTACGGATGGCGCGCTTTGCGTCCACCTATTACCACCGTCCGTTGGGCGAGGTCATGATGCCGTCCTTGCCGGGGCCCTTGCGTAAACCTTCTGCCTATCTGGGCAAGCGTTCCGCAGGTGGTCCTGTACTGCGTATGGCCAAGCGCAAGGAAAAGAAGGTGGAGCCGGTGGACAGCGATGTCCTGCCCGTGCTCAATGCCGAACAACAGGCTGCGGTAGATGGCATTGTGGCGGCCAAACCCGGTAGCTGCCTATTGCTGCATGGCGTAACGGGTAGCGGGAAAACCGAAGTCTATATGCGGGTGCTGGAACAAGTGCTGGCCGCTGGTCGGCAAGTCCTGTTCATGGTGCCCGAAATCAATCTGACGCCTCAGTTCGAGCAGGTCCTGCGTGCCCGTTTGGCGCGCGTCCTGCCGGGCGATGTGCTGGCCGTCCTGCATAGCGGCTTGTCCGAAGGCGAACGTTTGCGTTCCTGGTTGCGCGTCAATAGTGGTCAGGCGCGCATTCTGCTGGGAACACGGCTGTCCATTTTTACCCCCATGCCCGAGCTGGGCCTGATTATTGTGGACGAGGAGCACGACGCTTCTTACAAGCAGCAAGATGGCTTGCGTTACTCTGCTCGGGACCTGGCTGTGTGGCGTGGCTACGATCTGAAAGTGCCGGTGGTGCTGGGTTCAGCCACCCCCTCACTGGAAAGTTGGAATCATGCTCGGCAAGGGCGCTATAGCCTGTTGAGCCTGCCCAAGCGTGCGCGAGAGGTTTCCTTGCCGCGAGTGCGTCTGGTCGATACCCGCCATTTGCGCCTGGAGTCGGGTTTTTCTCCTCAGTTGCTGGATGCGCTGGAAGCGTGTCTGGACCGTGGCGAGCAGTCGCTGGTGTTCATCAACCGGCGTGGCTATGCGCCTGTGTTGCATTGTGCCTCTTGCGGCTGGTTGTCCCAATGCCCGCGTTGTACGGTGTACACCGTGCTGCATAGGCAAAACGGCTTCAAGCACAATCTGCAGTGCCACCACTGCGGCTATCAGGCCCCCGTGCCGCGCGCTTGCCCAGATTGTGGCGATCAGGACTTGCAGCCCATGGGCCGGGGTACCCAGCGTATTGAAGAGTTTCTGGGCGAGCGTTTTCCGAATGCCCGCCTGGTGCGTATTGATGCGGACAGCACCCGTTTGAAGGGCAGTGCGCAGCAATTGTTCGAGCAGGTTCATGCAGGCGAAGTGGACATCATGGTGGGCACCCAGATGGTGGCCAAAGGTCATGACTTCACGCGCTTGAGCGTCGTCGGTGTGCTCAATGCCGATGCCACCTTGTTCGCCCATGATTTCCGTGCACCCGAGCGTCTGTTTGCTCAGCTGATGCAGGTGGCAGGCCGCGCAGGTCGCCATACCGAAGGGGCGGATGTCATCATCCAGACCGGCTATCCGGAGCAGGCGGTTTATCAAAGTCTGATCAAGCACGATTACATCGGTTTTGCCCAAAGCGCCTTGAACGAACGCGAATCGGTGGGCTTGCCGCCGTTTGCCTATCAAGTGCTCTTGTCGGCCGAAGCGCCGCAACTGGCCGACGCGATACGCCTGCTGACGCAGGCACGACGCTTGCCTGAAGAGTATCCGAACGAATTTCCGGGTGCGGATCAGGTTTTCCTGTACGATCCTGTGCCTTTACGCGTTTTGCGCGTCGCCAAAGTGGAGCGTGCTCAGCTGTTGCTGGAAAGTGCTCATCGCCCGGCCTTGCAGGCCTTTGTGCGCTGTTGGGGGCCACAGGTCGCACAGTTGGCCAAGCAGCATAAAGTGCGCATTACGATTGAGGTCGATCCTCTCGAAATTTAAGATTCTCCAGGCACATGAGCGGACGGAAACAGTAGGAGCATCTCGGGTACAGCAGGGTGTATCCTTGTCCGCTATGCAGCTATGCAGCTATGAGCCAAGAGGCAGGAAGCGATGAAGCTGTGGCGCGATGTTGTTGCCCTGCCGCTGTCATGCTCTTGTGCCTCGTTTTCGCTGTATCTCTGTGTTGGCCTTTCGCTTGTCATCAAACCATACTCGGCTTGGCCGGGATGCCACTTTTAGTTTTGCATGCTGTTTGGCTTTGAACCTCGTTTTCTTGCCTAGTATTCACTGATTTCACCATGTCCACCTCCGTCACTACACCAGGCCATACCGTCCCCACCGACCTGAACGCCATGCAGCGTCAGGCTGTGTTGTATATGGATGGGCCTTGCCTGGTGCTGGCCGGAGCGGGCAGTGGCAAAACACGGGTGATCACGCAGAAAATCGCTTATTTGCTGCGTGAGTGTGGGTACACGGGCCGGCAAGTGGTCGCGCTGACCTTCACCAATAAAGCGGCGCGTGAAATGAACGAGCGGATTCGCGCCTTGGTAGACCCCAAGTTGCTGCGAGGGCTGACTGTCAGCACTTTTCATTCTCTGGGCCTGCGTATGTTGCGCGAGGAAGCCCAGCATGTAGGCTTGAAGCCGCGCTTTTCCATTCTGGATTCCAACGATGCGCTGGCAATTATCCAGGAGCTGCTGGCCACCACGGATAAAGGTCGCCTGAAGTCCGTTCAGCAGGAAATTTCCTTGTGGAAGAACGCCTTGATGGGGCCGGATGAGGCGGAACGTGCCGCAAATTCGCCCAGCCAGATCGAGGCGGCCCGTATTTATCGTGACTATGCCGCCACCTTGATTGCCTATCAGTCGGTGGACTTTGATGATCTGATCCGCCTGCCTGCGCAATTGATGGAAGAGAATCAGGAAGTACGCGAGCGCTGGCAGCGTCGGGTGCAGTATTTGCTGGTGGACGAGTATCAGGACACCAACCTGTGTCAGTACCGGCTGGTGCGTTCCCTGACCGGTCAGCGCAATATGTTTACCGTGGTGGGGGACGACGATCAGGCCATTTACGCTTGGCGTGGCGCCACCGTGGAGAATCTGGCGCAACTTCCGACGGACTATCCAGATCTGAAAGTTGTGAAGCTGGAGCAGAACTATCGCTCGGTGCAGCGCATCTTGCAGGCCGCCAATAATGTCATTGGCAATAATCCTGTCGTGTTTGGTAAAAAGCTCTGGTCTGATCTGGGTTTTGGTGAACCTATCCAGGTCCACGTGACGGACGACGAGCAGAACGAGGCCGATTCGGTAGCCATGCGTATCTCGGCAGAGCGCTTCGAGCGTCAGGCCGAGTGGCGTGATTTTGCGGTGCTGTACCGTGGCAACCATCAGGCCCGTATCTTTGAGCAGGCTCTGCGTAATTTGCGCATTCCCTACACGATCTCTG
Source organism: Alcaligenes faecalis (assembly GCF_002443155.1). Lineage (NCBI taxonomy): Bacteria > Pseudomonadati > Pseudomonadota > Betaproteobacteria > Burkholderiales > Alcaligenaceae > Alcaligenes > Alcaligenes faecalis. Next base: position 124,340 of record NZ_CP023667.1, read on the forward strand.
GTGGGCAAAGCTTCTTTGACAAGGCCGAGATTCGCGACATTTTGTCTTACCTGCGGATCGTTGCTAACGAGGATGACGATCCAGCTTTCATCCGTGCAGCGACGACACCCAGGCGAGGAATTGGGCAGGCGACCTTGCAGGTGCTGGGGCAATTCGCGGCAGAGCAAAAGCTGTCTTTATATTCCGCTGTCTCGCAAATCGCTTTGACGGATCGTTTACCGGAAAGACAGCTGGAGCCCTTAAGTGTCTTTGCGCAGTTCATTGGCCGTATCCAGCAAAGGGCGGACCGGGTAGAGAGCGAGCAGGAAGGGCACGAAACGGCTGTCAGCGAATTGCTGGACGAGCTGCTGCGGGCGATTGATTACGAGCGCTATCTTTACGATATGTTCGACGAACGTCCCGCGCAGACCCGTTGGGAAAACGTGCTGGAGCTGATTACCTGGCTGAAGTCCAAAGCGGCAGACGATGAGCTTAGTTTGAACGATCTGGTGCAGCGAGTTGCCCTGATCACCATGCTGGAGCGTGGCGAGGACGAAGACCCGGATGCGGTCAAATTGTCCACGCTTCATGCCTCCAAGGGGCTGGAATATCCGCATGTGTTCCTGGTGGGGGTGGAGGAAGGTTTGCTGCCGCACATCGGGCGCGATGACGAGGATATAGACCCGGATAAAGAGGCCGATATTCTGGCTCAACGTATTCAGGAAGAACGGCGTCTGATGTACGTGGGTATTACGCGTGCGCAACGCAGCTTGCGTTTGAGCTGGTGCAAGAAGCGCAGACGTGCACGTGAAAATCTGGTGCGGGAGCGGTCGCGCTTTATTGATGAGATGAAGATCGAAGACCCAGGTGCGCAGGAAGATCCGGCGCAGGCAGCGTTAAGTCCCAAGCAGCGGCTGGATATGCTGAAGAACTTGTTGAACAAGTCTTAAGCGGTTTGCATCGTCCGAGGACGATTTGTTCTTAGACTATGTTTTGAGAGACCGTAGGTCAGTAGGCCAGCATTTGCTGGCCTTTTTCATGTCTTGCGTCGACAAGAAGAAGAGCTTTCTTTGCCACGACCTGTTTCGATCTTGAAGGGGGAAGCTGTGAGGCGCTTACGCGCAGTGGGCTGCTAAAGCCTTTGGCTGAGCGTTAACGTGTGTTATCAAAAATATTGGTTTGGCAAACGTAGAAAAAACAAAAGCCTGCTAAATCAGCAGGCTTTTCAACATCAAGCGGTGTTTTGCTTGAGCGTTACGACGGTGATGCGTGGCTTACCAGTAGCTGGCCGACATGCGGGAATCGCGGATGCGGGCTTCGTTCAAGGCACGGGTCAGTTCGACCATGTACTTGAACACCACGTTTGCGGCTTTGGAAACTTGTTTGGCCGCTGCTTTGGTCAGTGCAGTTAAAGACACGGATTCACCATTTTCCAGGGCATGCTGCATTACCCCACGCTCAACAGCATCACTCCAGTGGATGTAGTGCGAGTAAGTGGTCATGGTAGACATTTGCTTTCCCTTTAAGGTGAAGGTCTAAGTTACGAGCCCTCATTATAGGGTTTTCCCTAGTCGGAAAGCAAGGGTAAACCCTAGAGGTTGGATTAGCCTGTGGTTTTTAGGGGAAAACCCTAGGGTGTTTTGGAAAGAGAAATTAAATCAAAGGCTTATGGGGTGGGATTTGTGGGTTTTAGGTGGGGAGTGGCTTCTTTGCGGCAGCCCTTGCTGGCTTGAGGCTGGGTCGGAGCGGAAGCTTGCCGGTGCTGCGCACCGGTGCCCTTGTCTGGGTCTGTTGTAGGGCGCACCTTGAACTCGTTCAGTGGTTTGTCCCCCGGACAAACCACAAGCGTTGAACTCAAACAGCAAGGTGCTTGCATCCCTACAACAGCCCCAGACGGCGGCAAGCCTCCTGAATGCTCCAACCCAGCCTCAAGCCAGCAAGGGCTTCAGAATGGTGGCAACCAACAACCAACAACCAACAACCAACAACCGACCACCAATAGCCAATACAAAGACAAACAGCCAGCCGATTATCGCGGCTGGCTGTTTGCTCACTGGTGCTGCCAAGAGGACTTAGCGGGGCAGTGTCGAACTCCCCATCAGGAACTCGTCTACGGAACGGGCACACTGGCGGCCTTCGCGGATGGCCCAGACGATCAGGGACTGGCCGCGTCGCATGTCTCCGGCTGCAAAGACTTTGGCGCGGTTGGTTTGGTAGTCGTCTGTGTTGGCGGCGACGTTGCCGCGCTGGTCGGCGTCTACGGCGAAGGCGTCCAGCACTTGGCGTACGGGGGCGGTGAAGCCCATGGCCAGCAGGACCAGGTCGGCGGGGAAGGTCATTTCAGAGCCGGCGATGGGGGTCATGCTCATGCGGCCTGTTGCTGGGTCGGTTTTCCATTCCACGCGCACGGCGCGCAGTTCTTTGACTTGGCCGTTCTTGCCTTCCAACTCTATGGTGTTGATCGCCCAGTCGCGCTCGCAGCCTTCTTCGTGCGAGGACGAGGTGCGCAGTTTTATAGGCCAGTAAGGCCAGGTCAGCTCCGTGTTTTCCTGCTCGGGCGGGCGGGGCATCAGTTCAAACTGCGTGACTGATTTTGCGCCTTGGCGTGTGCTGGTGCCCACGCAGTCCGAGCCGGTATCACCGCCGCCAATCACTACGACATGCTTGCCTTGAGCGCTGATGGCGGGAGTGCCTCGCGAACCGGCAACTTGCTGGTTCTGGATGCGCAAGAAGTCCATGGCGGGATGTACACCTTGCAGTTGGCTGCCGGGGGCGTCCAGCAGGCGTGGGGTTTCGGAGCCGCCAGCCAGGATGATGGCGTCGAACTGTTGCTCAAGATCGGTAGGGGACAGCACAGTCAGCCCCGGTTCCTGGGCGGCTTGGTCTTGTGCTTGGCCTATGTAGGTAGAGGGGCAAAACTGCACGCCCTCGGCCTGCATTTGGGCGATACGGCGATCCAGCAGGTGCTTGTCCAGCTTGAAGTCGGGGATGCCGTAGCGCATCAGGCCACCAATGCGGTCGCTTTTCTCGTACACGGTGACGTCGTGGCCGACGCGTGCCAATTGCTGGGCGCTGGCCAGTCCGGCAGGGCCGGAGCCGATGACGGCCACACGTTTGCCGGTTTTATGGGTAGGCACTTGTGGCACAACCCAACCTTCTGCCCAGCCTTTGTCGATGATGGCGTGCTCGATGGATTTGATCCCCACGGGTGCGCGATCGATGTTCAGGGTACAGGCTGCCTCGCAAGGAGCGGGGCAGATACGGCCGGTGATTTCCGGAAAGTTGTTGGTGGAGTGCAGCACGTCCAGCGCTTCTTTCCACTGCTGGCGGTAAACCAGATCATTCCAGTCGGGGATGATGTTGTTGACCGGGCAGCCGTTGTGGCAGAAGGGGATGCCGCAGTCCATGCAGCGGGCAGCCTGTTGGCCTGCCTGTTCGTCGTTCAATACCTGGACAAACTCTTTCCAGTGCTTGACCCGCTTTAAAGGAGCTTCTACGGCTTCTTGCAGACGTTGAAACTCAAGAAATCCAGTCGTCTTTCCCATGATGTGTCGTTTCCTGATGGTGATGGGAAGGGTTCAGGCCGAAGCCGAACGGCGGGTTTTACTGCTTTTGGGCGCGGCTTTGCTCGCTTGCGGACCTTGCCACAATTCGCTCAATGCACGGCGGTACTCGCGTGGAATGACCTTGACGAATTGTGCGCGGGCGCTGTCCCAGTCTTTCAAAAGCTCGCGGGCCTGGAAGCTGCCCGTGGCCTTGAAGTGTTCCTGGACCAGAGTTTGCAAGATGGCATCGTCGGTCTGACGTTCGCCCTGGGCGCTACGGCTGTGCCATTGCGCCATGCTGCTGTTCATCTCTTGCTCGGCCTTGCTCAAAACGGGCTCCAGATCCACCATGCCGGGGTTGCAGCGCAGTTGCAGGCGACGTTGCGGGTCCCACACGTAGGCCACGCCACCGGACATGCCGGCTGCAAAGTTGCGGCCCACTTCGCCCAGAACGACGACGGTGCCGCCCGTCATGTATTCGCAACCGTGGTCGCCTACGCCTTCTACAACTGCGCTGGCACCGGAGTTACGCACGGCAAAACGCTCGCCAGCGACGCCGTTGAAGTAGGCTGCACCCGACAGAGCACCGTAAAGCACGGTATTACCCACGATGATGTGGTCCGGGCCGTAGCCACGGAAGTCGTTGGGCGAGCGCACGATAATGCGGCCGCCGGACAAGCCTTTGCCCACGTAGTCATTGGCTTCGCCCACCAGATCCAGGGTGATGCCCTGTGCCAGGAAAGCGCCAAAGCTCTGGCCCGCCGTGCCTTTGCATTGAATGTGCAGGCTGTCGTCAGGCAAACCTTGATGGCCGTATTTCTTGGTGAATACGCCCGAGAGCATGGCACCGACGCTGCGGTTGCGGTTGCGTACGGGGGTGATGAAGGACAGTGGGGTGCCCTGATTCAGGGTGACGGCGCTGCGCTCGATCAGTTGGCGATCCAGTGTGTGTTCCAGGTCATGATCCTGCGTAGCGATCTGACGTGGGGACTCTTCGTTTTCCACTTTGTGCAGCAGGCGGGAGAAGTCCAGACCTTGTGCTTTCCAGTGTTCGATACCACTGCGCATATCCAGCCAGTCGCTGCGACCAATCAGATCGTCAAAGTGCCGCACGCCCAGCTTGGCCATCAGTTCACGCACTTCTTCGGCAACGAAGAAGAAGTAGTTCACCACGTGCTCGGGCTTGCCCTTGAACTTGCGGCGCAGCACGGGGTCTTGAGTGGCAACGCCAACCGGGCAGGTGTTCAGATGGCATTTGCGCATCATGATGCAGCCTTCCACGACCAGCGGGGCGGTGGCAAAGCCAAATTCATCCGCACCCAGCAAGGCGCCGATCACCACATCGCGGCCGGTCTTCATCTGACCGTCAGCCTGCACACGAATGCGGCTGCGCAAACGGTTCAGCAACAGGGTCTGCTGAGTTTCAGCCAGGCCCAGTTCCCACGGCGTACCGGCGTGCTTGATGGAGGACAGGGGCGAAGCACCCGTACCACCGTCGTGGCCGGCAATCACAATGTGATCGGCCTTGGCTTTGGCAACACCGGCAGCCACAGTGCCTACACCCACTTTGGACACCAGCTTCACCGAGATATCCGCCTGCGGGTTCACGTTTTTCAGGTCGTGAATCAGCTGGGCCAAATCTTCGATGGAGTAAATGTCGTGGTGGGGCGGGGGCGAAATCAGGCCCACACCGGGGACGGAGTAACGTAGCTTGGCGATGTACTCGGACACTTTATGGCCGGGCAGCTGGCCGCCTTCGCCGGGTTTGGCTCCTTGTGCCATCTTGATCTGGATTTGATCGGCACTGCACAGATACTGGGCCGACACACCAAAGCGGCCGGACGCTACCTGCTTGATGCGCGAGCGCAGCGAATCGTTCTCTTGCAGATCAATGTCGGCAAACACGCGGTCCTGGCCCAGGACGCTGGCCAAGGTATCACCCTGGCGGATGCCACTTTTACCGTGCTGCATTTCGTGCTGATAGCGCAACTCGTCCTCGCCACCTTCGCCGGTATTGGACTTGCCGCCAATCCGGTTCATGGCCACGGCCAGTACGGCATGGGCTTCGGTGGAAATCGAACCCAGCGACATGGCGCCGGTTGCAAAGCGTTTGACGATCTCGCTGGCCGGTTCTACTTCTTCCAGGGGAATAGCCCGGGCCGGGTCCAGACGCAGCTCGAACAAACCGCGCAGGGTCATATGACGGCGGCTTTGCTCGTTGATGAGCTGGGCGTATTCCTTGTAGGTGCTGTAGTTCTGGCTGCGGGTAGCGTGTTGCAGCTTGGCGATGGAGTCGGCCGTCCACATATGGGCTTCGCCGCGCACGCGTACTGCGTATTCGCCACCAGCTTCCAGATGATTTTCCAGTACAGGATCTTTGCTGTAGGCGGCGCGATGCTGACGCAGCGCTTCTTCAGCCACGGTGAAGATATCAATCCCTTCTACCGGACAGGAGGTGCCCACAAAGTACTTGTCCACCAGCGAGCGCGACAGGCCGATGGTCTCGAAAATCTGCGCGCCGGTGTAGGACATGTAGGTGGAGATGCCCATTTTGGACATGACCTTGTACAAGCCCTTGTTGATGGCCTTGATGTAGTAGCCCTCGGCCTGGGACGCGTCGATCTGGTTGATCGGGTCCTGGGCCAGCTGCTGCAGGCTTTCAAAAGCCAGCCAGGGGTGCATGGCTTCGGCACCATATGCACCCAGCAGGGCGAAGTGATGCACTTCACGGGCCGAGCCGGTTTCCACAACCAGACCCGTGCGGGTACGCAGGCCGATGCGGATCAGGTGCTGGTGAATGGCCGAGGTCGCCAGCAGGGCAGGGATGGCCACATGCTCGGCGTCACAACGGCGATCTGTCAGGATCAGGATGTTGTAGCCATCGCGCACGGCATCCGCCGCACGGGCGCACAGGGCGGCCACGCTGGCCTCAATGCCTTCCGGACCCCAGGCGCTGGGGTAGACGATGTCCAGCTCCTGGCTGCGGAACTTGCCATTGCTGGCCGCTTCAATGCGCCGGATCTGGTTCATGTCAGACGGGCTCAGCACGGGCTGGGAGACTTCCAGACGCAGTGGCGGGTTGACGTTATTGATGTCCAGCAGATTAGGCTTGGGGCCAATAAAGGACACCAGCGACATCACCATCTGTTCGCGAATCGGGTCGATAGGCGGGTTGGTAACCTGAGCAAACAGCTGGCGGAAGTAGTTGTAGAAGGGCTTGGACTTGTCGGACAGCACGGCCAACGGCGCGTCATTACCCATGGAGCCAGTGGCTTCTTCACCCTTGCTGGCCATGGGCTGCAGCACGACCTTGATGTCTTCCTGGGTCCAGCCAAAAGCTTGTTGCTGATCCAGCAGGTCGCGGCTGGCCAATTGGGGACGTACACCGGGCACGCTGGGCAGGGAGTCCAGGCGCAAGCGCAGGCGTTCAATCCACTGCTTGTAGGGATGGGTGTTGGCCAGCTGGGACTTGATCTCGGCATCGTCAATGATGCGGCCCTGTTCCAGGTCGATCAGCAACATCTTGCCCGGTTGCAGACGCCATTTTTTGACGATGCGGTGCTCGGGGATGGGCAGAGTACCGGCTTCAGAGGCCAGCACAATCATGTCGTCGTCGGTGATGACGTAGCGGGCCGGACGCAGGCCGTTGCGGTCCAGCAGCGCACCGATTTGCAGGCCATCGGTAAAGGCGATGGCGGCGGGGCCATCCCAAGGCTCCATCTGGGCTGCGTAGTACTCGTAGAAGGCGCGACGGCTCTCGTCCATCTCGGCGTGCTGTTCCCAGGCCTCCGGCATCATGATCATCATGGCGTGCGGCAGGGAATAGCCGGCCATCACCAGCAGTTCCAGACAGTTGTCGAAGGTGGCCGTGTCGGACTGGCCTTCGTACACGATGGGGTAGAGCTTTTGCAGGTCCGAGCCCAGCACGGCTGATTCCATGGCGCCTTCACGGGCACGCAGCCAGTTGAAGTTGCCCTGTACCGTGTTGATCTCGCCGTTGTGGGCGATCAGGCGGTACGGGTGGGCCAGTGGCCAGGCAGGGAAGGTGTTGGTGGAAAAGCGCTGGTGCACCAGAGCCAGGGCGGAACAGGCGCGAGGGTCGGCCAGATCGCGGTAGTAGCGGCCAACCTGGTCAGCCAGCAGCAAGCCCTTGTAGACGATGGTGCGCACCGAGGCCGAGGTCACAAAGTATTCCTGGCCGTGGGCCAATGCCATGCGGTAGATGGCGTGGCTGGCGGTCTTGCGGATGACGTACAGCTTGCGCTCCAGCGCGTCGGGCACCATCACATCCGGGCCGCGGCCAATGAACAGCTGGCGAATCACCGGCTCGTTGGCCTTGACGGTGGGCGACATGGGCATGGTGCTGTCCACAGGCACGTCGCGCCAGCCCAGCATGTGCTGGCCTTCGGCACGTACCGCACGCTCCAGCTCCTGCTCACAGGCCAGGCGGGAGGCGGTTTCCTTGGGCAGGAACACCATGGCCACGCCGTACTCGCCAGGGGGCGGCAGGGTCACGCCCTGGGCGGCCATTTCTTCGCGGTACAACTGGTCGGGGATCTGGATCAGAATGCCTGCACCGTCGCCCATCAAGGGGTCTGCGCCTACAGCGCCGCGGTGATCAAGGTTTTCCAGGATTTTGAGGCCTTGGGTGATGATGGCGTGGCTCGCCTGGCCTTTGATGTGTGCGATAAATCCGACGCCGCAGGCGTCGTGTTCATTAGCGGGGAGGTACAAGCCTTGGGCTTGGGGGGACAGGAGTGTGTCATGGGCGTATCCGCAAAGAACGTGTTAAAGCGGTGCATTTGTTGCAGCGCAAAAAATAAAATACAGCGATTTTTTTTTTGCACGCAAGAAATTTTTGCGAATACGGTAAAAAAAATTAGGGACCTGCTCTCACAGGCCCCTTATCACCCCCCTGAACGGGGTGCACTGTGGCAAGATCGCTGCACATGCGGGTTTGCGCAGAAATCAGGCCTGATGAACGGCTATTTGCCGCTGCGGTTCTGGCTCATTTGGCCCAGAATTTGCAGAGCTTCTTCGCCTTCAAGCAGTTTGGAAAAAAGCTTGCGCTCGCGCTCCAGAACCTCCAGCAAAACTTCGCGCTGGGGCTCACGTAGCAGACGCTTGCTGGTGCGCAAGGCAATGGGAGGCTGCTCGGACAGCGCGTGAGCGCAGGCACGGGCGGCTTCCAGGCTGTTGCCGTGGTCGGTCAGTTCAGTGAGCAGGCCGTCTTCCATGGCCTGCTCGGCACTGAAGGCTTGTGACAGCAGCAGCCATTCGTTGGCACGGCGTGGCCCCACGTACTGGGCCAGCAGGTGGCTGGATGCGCCCTCCGGGCACAGGCCCAGGGCCGTGAAAGGCATGCGCAAGCGCGCGTCACGGGCCGCGTACACAAAGTCTGCATGCAGCAGCAAGGTCACGCCGATACCCACAGCGTGGCCTTCTACGGCCACGATCAGCGGGATGTCGGCTTTGACCAGACTGCGCAGGAATTTGATCGGCGGCGGCATGTCGTTGTTGCGCACATTGGACAGCTCCGAGATGTCGTTGCCGGCACAGAAATGCTCGCCCGCGCCGGTCAGAATCAGGGCACGATATTTCTGATTCTGATCGGCCTGGTCGATGATGTCGGCCAGTTCTTCGTACATGGGGCCGGTCAAGGCATTGCGTCGTTCCGGACGATCCAGAATGACTTCCAGCCAATGGCCCGCGTCATGAGTCCGTATCATGGCGTGCTCCTGTTCAGGCGAAAGGGGAGGCCAGCAGTGCTGCCTTGGCTTCCTGATATTCGCGGTGCAGACGGGCCACGATGTCGGCAGTAGGTTCTACCGAATCAATGCCACCAATGCCTTGGCCAGCGCCCCAGATGTCGCGCCAGGCTTTGCTCATGCCCGAACCAAAGGCGGTATCGGCCGTTTTTTCCGCATCCAGCTTGTCCGGGTCCAGGCCGGCAGCGCGGATACTGTCCTTCAGGTAGTTGCCAGGGATGCCGGTAAACAGCGGCGTGTAGACGATATCGGCAGCACGGCCCTTGACGATCATGTTCTTGTAATCGTCCGAGGCATTGGCTTCGGTACTGGCAATGAAGCGGGTGCCGATGTAGGCCATGTCGGCCCCCATGGCTTGGGCGGCCAGAATGTCGCGACCCCGGCTCATGGCGCCGGACAGGGCAATCGGGCCATCAAAAATCTGACGAATTTCGTTGACCAGTACAAAGGGGCTCAAGGTACCGGCGTGACCACCTGCACCGGCTGCCACCACGATCAGCCCATCCACACCGGCTTCCAGGGCTTTTTCGGCGTGACGCAAGGTGGTCACATCGTGGAAAACCTTGCCGCCCCAGGCGTGCACATGCGGCACGATGTCCTGCGGGGCACGCAGGCTGGTAATTACCAGCGGCACCTTGTGGTCGGCGCATACCCGCAGATCCTGCTCCAGGCGGTCGTTGGACTGGTGGATGATGTGGTTGATGGCATAGGGGGCGATGCGGCGCTCGGGGTGGCGCTCGCGCAGTTCGGCCAGGGTGTCGTCGATCTCGTCCAGCCAATCCTTGAGCTTTTCCTGGGGGCGGGCGTTCAAGGCGGGGACGGAACCGATAATGCCGCTGGCGCATTGCGCAATCACCAGGGCGGGGTTCGAAACAATAAACATGGGCGCTGCCATTACAGGCAGGGTCATAGATTGATAAAGCTGCTGCGTTAATGCCGATGGCATAAGGTCGGTCTCCTGTTATCGAAAGAAGTGCCCTGCCTCTTGAAGGGGCGGGGTCCTGCAAGGAAGATCTGCCGCTGATAATCTATCGTCACCTATTCTAGGACGGTTTATCGTCGCCCGGCTTGGTGCGCCGCACAAATTCCTCCGGGCCCGAAAATGACCATGGTTTGAGCACTTTTTTCTGTCCGTAGACCGGACTAAGAAGACGTAGTGCACAATAAGCGACTTGAAGGATTTTTGTTTGCTATGACCACGACTGAACGAAAAACGCCCTTGGCGGGATTGCGTGTTCTGGACTTGACGCGCGTGCTGGCCGGGCCCTGGTGTACTCAAAACCTGGCTGATCTGGGTGCGGAAGTCATCAAGGTCGAACGTCCCGGTGCGGGAGATGACACCCGGGGCTGGGGGCCGCCTTATCTGCAGGATGGTCACAGAGCGGACACGGAAGATGCGGCCTATTTTGGGGCCGCTAACCGCAATAAAGAATCCATCACCCTGGATATAGGCACTGCACAAGGCGCAGATGTGGTGCGTCAACTGGTCAGTCGCTGCGATATCCTGGTGGAAAACTTCAAGGTTGGTGGTCTGAAAAAGTACGGGCTGGATTATGAAAGCCTGCGAGCCATCAACCCGGCCCTGATTTATTGTTCGATTACCGGATTTGGGCAGACTGGCCCCTATGCAAGTCGTCCAGGATATGACTTCATGATCCAGGGGCTGGGTGGCTTGATGTCACTGACTGGTGAGCCAAGAGGCGAACCGCAAAAAGCGGGGGTGGCCGTGGCCGATGTCATGACCGGCATGTACGCCACGGTGGCCGTACTGGCCGCGGTGGTGGAACGCCATCGTAGTGGCCTGGGCCAGCATCTGGATATTGCCTTGCTGGATTGCCAGGTGGCCATGATGGCCAATCAGAACATGAATTACTTGTGTACCGGGCAGGCGCCACAGCGGCCCGGTAATGCACATCAGAATCTGGTGCCCTATCAGGTCTTTGAGGCCAGTGACGGGCATTTGATTGTGGCGGTGGGTAACGATGCCCAATTTCGCAGTTTTGCGCAGGAACTGGGTCACCCCGAGTGGGCGGATGATCCCCGTTTTGCGCGCAATGCCGGACGCGTCATGCACAGGGACGAACTGGTGCCCCTGCTGGCGCAGGTCATGTTGAGCCGGACGCGTGATAGCTGGTTGCAGGCGTTGGAAGCCGTGGGTATTCCAGCCGGGCCCATCAATACGATGGAACAGGTTTATCAGGACCCGCAGGTGTTGGCGCGTGGTTTGCGCCTGGACTTGCCGACCGGGCAGGGTGGCAGGCTGCCTTCGGTGGCCAGCCCTTTGCGTTTGTCGGCTACGCCGGTGCAGTATCGCAGTGCGCCCCCGCGTTTGGGTGAACACACCCGCGAGGTCCTGGCGCGAGTGCTGGAGCTGTCGTCCGACGAAGTCGAGGCCTTGGTGTCCGGCTCCGCTGCATAGGCTTAATTTTTATTGCTTTTCGATCAGGTTGTGAATCATGAAACAGATACAAACCATCGCTATTGTTGGCGCAGGTGCTATGGGACGGGGCATTGCCCAGATTGCTGCCCAGGCTGGCAAGCAGGTCTTGCTGTATGACCTGAATGCGGACTCGGTCAAGGCTGCTTTGGCCGACGTGCATGCCGTTTGGAGCCGTCTGCAAGAAAAAGGCCGCATGACGGCTGAACAGGTGGACGCGGCCAAAGCGTGCCTGCAAACCGCCAGCGACCTGCAAGCCTTGGCCCCTGCTGATCTGGTAGTGGAAGCCATTGTGGAGCGCCTGGACGTCAAGCAAGGCTTGCTGCAGCAGTTGGAAGAGATTGTGTCGGCCGATTGCGTGCTGGCCTCCAATACCTCTTCGCTGTCCATTACCGCCATTGCCCAAGCCTGCCGCCACCCCGAGCGTGTGGCTGGTTATCACTTCTTTAACCCCGTGCCCCTGATGAAAGTGGTTGAGGTGATTGATGGCCTGCGCACCTCGCCTGAAGTGGGTGATGCCCTGATGCAAGTGTCGCGCGATATGGGCCATACGCCCGTGCGAGCCAAGGACATGCCTGGCTTTATCGTGAATCACGCTGGTCGCGGCATGAACATCGAGGGCCTGAAAATCGCCCAGGAATGCGTGGCTCCTTTCTACCAGATCGACGCCATCATGCGCGAGCAGGCCGGTTTCCGCATGGGCCCTTTCGAACTGCTGGATCTGACCGCGCTGGATGTGTCTCACCCGGTGATGGAATCCATTTACCGTCAGTTTTACGACGAGCCTCGCTTCCGTCCTTCGCCCATCACGGCGGTACGCCACGCGGGCAAGCTGTTTGGTCGCAAGAATGGTGAAGGCTTCTACAAGTATGAAGATGGCAAGAAACAGCTTCCTCAAGAGCCTGCCGTTCCTGCCGTGACTTCTTTTGCACCCGTATGGGTCTCGCCTTACCACGAGCAAGGTCAGGCTCGCGCGCTGCAATTGCTGAACGAGCTGGGTGTGAAAGTGGTGGAGGGCGACCAGCCACCGGCTGATGCGCTGATTCTGTTGACGCCTTACGGTGAAGACGTGGCGACTTTGGTGTCCCTGCATGGCCTGGATCCTGCCCGTACCGTGGCGCTGGATACCTTGTTCGGTCTGGAAAAAGGCCGCCGCCGTGTACTGATGTGCTCGGCTGCAACCACACCCGAATGGCGCGACCAGGCCTGGGCCATGCTGGCCAGCGATGGTACGGCTGTCAGCGTGATTGAGGATTCCGCCGGTTTTGTGGCCCAGCGTTTGGTGGCCACCATTGTGAACATCGCCAGCGATATCGCTCAGCAGCAGATTGCGACACCGTCTGACATCGACGCTGCGGTGCGTCTGGGGCTGGGTTACCCGCACAATGGCCCGCTGTCCATGGGTGATGCCGTCGGCTCGCGGGATTTGCTGGATGTGCTGAACACGCTGCAAGCCGTCACGGGTGATATGCGCTACCGCGCCAGCCCTTGGCTGCAACGCCGTGTGCAATTGGGCATGTCCCTGACGGCCTTGGCGCAGTGCAAGGCGCAGTAAAAGACGTCTCAGATTGCTCTCCTGGGCGCTTTATGAGGCTTTAAAGCGTGTTCTAGGGGTAGATCAGCCAACAAGGCTATGAGTAGGCCTGAGTCCGGGATGACACCGGACTCAGGCTTTTTTACTGGCAGACGGGGGCTGTTGGGGGGGGCTGATAGTTCTTTGTGCCAAGTCCATGGCGGGCCCTACCTGCCTCTAAAAGGCAGCCTGAACCAGGTGCTAAATAGATGGAAGCTGGGGCCGGGCTTAGGGCTCAAGGAGAGCAGACTATTACTTTTGTGTTTTCGCCGCAGGTATTTTCACCGAGGCTAGATCCGGATACAGCTCAACCAGCTCGGGTAGCAGCGCATCTTCACTGAGCGGGATGATGAAAATCGTCTTGCCATCTACGCTGGCCAATGTGGGATAGCTAAGCTCAAAGGTTTTGCCGTCTTTCTTGAAGGTACGGCTGTAGTTCAGTACGGCGTAGTCGCGACCAGTGCTGGTTTTACCGAACTGTGCGGTATTCACGTCGTAGTGGCCAGACAGAATCTGTACGGGCTGATGCTCATCCATAGAGCGGCCCAGCCGGATCAGTTCGGCAATGGTCTCTGTATAGTCCTTGCCCATCGCTTGTGACATTTTCTGGATCTTTCGTGGTGACTGAAACTGCAGAATCGTTTTCAGATCCCTGTCCATGGTGGCTTGCAGCAGCGTGTGCATGGCTTTGTCCAGACTATCCCGATTCAGGACGCTAGTGGCCTGTGCTGCGTTCTGAGTGGCTGCCGTTGCCGACTCATTGGCGAAGGCCTGGGCCGACGGCAAGATCAAAACGGCCAGGGCCGACAGGATGCCCGTAACGGCCAGACGAGCAGGGGAAGGAAGGCGTGTCATGGTAAGTGCCCGCAACTGTTTGATGGCGGCGGAGTGCAGTGATCCGAGGGTTCGATTGTAGGGGGCAGTTCCTGCCTCAGTCATCTGCAAACAGCCTTGGACAAAGAAAAAGCCCGATGAATATTCATCGGGCTTTTTGTATTCGCAGGCTCTGTACAGTGCCAGAGCCTTGGAGCAATGCTTACTTGGCGGCGTTGACCATGTGCTGAATGGCAGCACGGATTTCGTCGTCAGAGGCTTGCGAGCCACCGCGTGGAGGCATGGCGCCTACACCGTGGATGGCCTTTTGAACCATAGTGTCCATACCGGATTCGATATATGGCTTCCAGGCAGCTTGATCGCCAAACTTGGGCGCACCAGCTACACCGGCAGCGTGACAGGCAAAGCAGATGGTGTCGTACAGCTTGATACCAGCTGGGTCGACCTTGCTGTCGTCAGCGGCAGCGGTTTCCGTGGCTTTAGGAGCCTCAGCCGCAGGCGCTTCGGCAGGTTTGGTGTCGGCGGCAGCAGTCGCTTCAGGCTTGGCGTCGGCTTCTTCACCTTCTGGTGCAGGCGCTTCGGGTTCCTTGAAGTCAGCGCCAGCAGCGTTAGCCATGTAAGCAACGGCACGAGCCACTTCGATATCGTCCAGCGAAGGGTTACCACCCTTGGCTGGCATGGCACGGATACCGTGAATAGCGTTCTTGACCAGTTCGTCCTGACCCAGATTGATCAGCTCGCCCCAGGCACCCTTGTCGCCAAATTTGGGCGCACCGGCCACACCGGCGCCGTGACAGGCGGTACAGGTGGTTTCGTACACTTGCTGACCCGTCTTCAGTTCTTTGACGGCATTGGCGTCAACCAGTTTGAAGCCGGCCACAGGCTGGATGCGGGCAGCAATGGCTTCAGGGGAAAGGGCGGCGGAGCCAGCACCTGCACCCATGGTGGAGGTAACCAGGCTGACCAGCATGACAATAATCGCGATGGGCACCAAGAAAGCCAGAGCCACGGTCACAAGCAATTGTTTAGGGGTTTTGATCATGGCTGAGTGACCCTCGTTGTGTTCTTCGGTTTTTTGTTCCGTGTTGCTCATTATCGGATCCTGCGAGTTCGTACAAGAAATGACGGGAGGGCCTTTAAAGGCCACCAATAAAGGCTTGCGCCTACCTAATGGGTGTGCGCAAGGACGTGTCTACCAAGCCACCGACCCAGATCGCGCAACCATGGATTATAGCGGAGTGTGTCGCTCTTGTATCTGACTCTTGATTTGGCACAGTCATAATTGCCGGATAGATACTGAAAAAAACTCCAAACTCGCGCTACAATAGCGAGCTTGGCGTCCGTAGTTCAATGGATAGAATTAGGGTTTCCGAAGCCCTCGATACAGGTTCGATTCCTGTCGGACGCGCCAGAATTCCTTGTTTATACGGCTCTTTGGGGCAGTTTTTCAAGGCCTGGTTTGAATTTCCAGTTATAAAGCGTCGCAATGCAGGCAGCCTATGGCTGCTTTTTTTGCGCCTGTTGTTTGTCAAACGTTCTGCTCTGGGCTTGCTGAAGTGAAGTTGGCTAATTATTGATTTCGATCATTTGACCTGGGACGAAGTGGGCGGTGTTAATTTGTATTTTTGTGTCCTGCCTTTGTTCGAGTGTGAGGACAGAATGTGTTCAGGTTTATCTCCCGGAATGATGCCTGACTCAAGCGGGGCAACATCCGACAAGGATATGGAACCAGACGGTGGCTCCAGGTTCCTGCTATGACAAGGTGTAGATCAGTGGGATTCTGAAAAGATAAAGGGGCCTTATCGGCCCCTTTATCTTTTTCCTGTGCAGCTTTCTGGTTTTAAATAGCTTCGGCACAAATCACATAGTCATGGCCATGGCGCAGCCCTCCCAAGGTCTGATTCAAGGCCAGGGCTTGTTGGCGCAAGGCCTGAACATGCTCGGACAAGGCCATTGCCAGGTTGCGGTCCTTCAGGCGGCGCAAGCGCCCGTCACACATATCCAGCTGACCGTGGATAAAGCTGTCGCCGTAACGAATGCCAAAGCGTTGCGCATCCACACAGCGATAGCCGGACTGCCGCAGGTGGCGTAGTACCCAGTCCATCGGGTACTCGCGGTACGGTCGCTCGCCTGCCAGCAGCAGGCAGGCATCGCGCAAACGGCCTATTTCCACAATCAGTTTGCCCGCCGGATCCGTGCTGCTATAGGGCACGTAGGGCTCCAGACCAATAATGTAGAGGCGCTGGTCGGTCAGTGGCCGCAGGCGGCTGAACAGTTGGTCCTGGGTGTAGGGGGCAAAGCCGTCTATGGCACCGAGCAGATAGTCCGCCAGAACCGTATCAAAGCGTTCGCCCTGCAAAAACTCCGGATCGCTCCAGTTGCCCACCAGCAGACGGTCCTCGGGACGTTTCTGATCGCCCAGCTCACGGGTCACCTGTTCGGCCATACCGGGGGAGGCGGTAATGGCTGTCCAGCGTTCTGTGTCCAGCGTCAGCAACCAGCGCAGCGAGCCCTTGCCGGTGCCGGCATCCAGAAAGTTGCCCCAGGGACGGTCGCCCTGCATGTCGGCCACGATCTGGTAGAGACGGCTACCCGTGTGTATGGCGGTCTTGCTCAAAATTCCACCTGTATCCCGGCCAGGATGTTGCGCCCCATCAGCGGGGCCTGACGGGCAATAAAGGAGGTATGGCGGTAAGCCAACTTGTTCAGCAAGTTATTTCCTCTCAGGTACAGGGTGTAGGTGTTCTGGTCCATATGCAGGCGGTAGCTTAAACCCATGCTGAGCAAACCGTAAGACGGCGAGCTCTCTTCATGCTCTGCCACGCGCTCCTGGCCGAAGGTGTGGGTGTATCCCACAAAACCGGACCAGTTCTGCCAGTTCAGATCTGTGCGAATACCCAGGCGGGCGGCGGGCATGCGTGGCAGGTTGCGGCCGGGGTCTTGCAGTTTACCGCGCACCAGATCGCCATAGACGCTCAGCGAGGCCCAGGACGTGACGGGGTAGGAGGCTTCCGCTTCCAGGCCCCAGAACTGGGCTTTGTCCTGGCTGTATTGAATCAGCTGGAAGTCTTCGTGGCGGTCCAGGCTGCGACCATAAATGTAGTTCGAGCTGCGGGTGTAGAAGGTGCGCAGATCAAAGCGCAGATCACCCAGGTGTTTTTGCAGGCCCAGATCAACCGTATGGCTGGTTTCCCGGTCCAGATTCGGATCGCCGCGTTCATAGCTGAGTGTGGCAAAGTGCACGCCTTTGGCAAACAGCTCCTGCGCCGTGGGCAGACGCTGCGAGCGGGATACGGACAGGCTGGCCGCGTACTCAGGCGCAAAGTCCCAGACGGTGCCCAAAGAGAAGGAGGTGGCCGTGCCTTTGCGGCGCTCCAGAGTTTGCGAGTCGGGTGTGACGGTTTGCCATTCCTGACGAGCGCCCAGTTCCAGACGCCAGTCGTCCCAGTTCACGCTCTCCAGAAGGAACAAGCCTTGACTGCGGGTGCGGGTAGGAGGGATGAAGTTTTCCGTGCCGTCGCGGGACGCAAAATCAGACTGGCTGGTTTGCAGGCCGATGACCCCTTCAAACGGCCCCCATGGATTGTGTTCCAGCTCCAGGCGGGTGTCATAACCTCGATTGGTAAAGCGGGTGCCAGCAATATCGCCATCTTTTTCTACGTGCTGGTAGTTGGTCGCACCCGCACGCAGGCGAGCGCGCTGGAAACCGGGCAAGGGATCGCGCAGTTCGCCTCGTATATCGAAACGTTGGGTACGCAGATGAGCGGTGGCGGAGTGCTCGTGCTCATGACCGTGATCGTGGCTGTGCCCATGATCGTGGTCATGGTCGTGACTGTGGCCGCCGCAATGCAGGGTGGCGCCGTGCGGGTGGCAGTCCTCGTATTCGTGGCTGTGACCGGGCAGACCATAGCTGCCTTCACGATACGAGTAGGCGGCACCAATGTAGCCACGGTCGCCAATAAAGGACAGGCCGATGCTGCCCGTGTCTGTGCTGGAGTCCGAGTCCTTGACGCGGCTGTCGGTCCAGTTCGGGACACGATAGTCACGGCTGCGGTGGGAGGCACCTTCTACGTGCAAGGCGATATTGCCTTCACCCGCCGTCATTTCCACCGCGCCGATCCTGCCGCGATCAGCCGTGGAGCCTTGGGCGCGTACCGAGCCTTCAAACCCCTTTTCGGGGATGGCGGTTGGGATCTTGCGATCCAGTACGTTGACCACGCCACCAATGGCGCCGCCACCATACAGCAGGGCCGATGGGCCGCGCAGCACTTCAATGCGATCAGCTTGCCAGGTGTCGACCGTGATGGTGTGGTCGGGCGAGATGGCCGATGCGTCCATGACCTCTGCGCCATCGCTCAGGACTTTAACGCGGGGTGCGGTTTGGCCGCGGATGACGGGGCGGCTGGCACCGCTACCAAAGCTGTCTACATGGATGCCGACTTCACCGTCCAGCAACTCACCCAAGGTGCTGCTGCGGCGCAAATCCAGTTTGGGGCCTTGCAGGACCGTGCTGGCCGTGGCCAGCTCGGTTTGTTGCAAGGCCAGGGGGCTGGCGGAGATTCGGATAGGGGCCAGTTCAGGGACAGGTTCTTCAATTTCATTGGCTTGGGCAGAGGCGCACAAAAGCAGAGCCAGGGCGAGTGGCAGGGGACGGGGTTGGAAACGCATCTCATCTTCCGGTTTGTTAATTTTCGAGATGTTATAACATAACAATTATTTTTTGAAATAGTCGGAAAGCCATTTCAAGAAAAGGGGAAAAGCAGAGCTTGCTTTTGTGCTGTTCGAAGGAGCTCGGAGGTCGCGTGGGTGTGCAGGCAGCAAAAAAAAGCCGCTCTTGAGAGCGGCTTTTTAGTGGAGTCGTTTAGCTGTTTTCCACTTCAGGTGGAATCAGGTTGCGCTCGTAGCGCTGTACGTAGTCTTCAAAGGACTCCTGATCCTGGGCCTCGATATCAATTTGGGCTTGCAGAGAATCTTTGGCCTGTTGTTCGAAAGCAGCTTGCTTGTCGGCAGGCAAAGGGTGGGCCAACAAGGTTTCATGATGTTCGCGGCTGCGTTGCAAGGCGTAGTCGTGAAAGCTCAAACCCGTGTCGCGCAAGCGGCTCAGCAGCTGGGCTGACGGCGTCAGCTCGGGGTTCTCCAGCTTGCGGATTTGGGCTTGCACGGCTTCGGTGTGACCTTGGGTATTCAGGGCCTGATCCAGCATGTGTGCGTAAGGCAGCAGAGATTCCAGGATCTCGTGGCCCCAGTCCTGCAGCTTGACGCTTTGTTTTTGCTGATTGGTCAGCATCAGGCCGGGGCGGCGGCCTTCGCGCACAACGGTTGCAAAGTTGTTCTTGCTGTCCTGGCAGTAGCCACCGTCCGGGAAGAAGGGGCTGTCTTGTATGGTACAGAACAGCAGGAACGTATCCAGGAAGCGGCAGGTTTGCTCGGAGATACCGGTGGGCGACTCAGGGTCGATATCCAGGCAGCGTACTTCGATATATTCCACACCGCGCTGAGCCAGGGCGGTAGCCGGGCGTTCGCTACGCTGCGTCGTGCGCTTGGGACGAATGCTGGAGTAGTACTCGTTTTCAATCTGCAGAATATGGGTGTTGAGCTGAATCCACTCGCCATCGCGGTGGGTACCCAGCTTTTCGTAGTCCGGCCAAGAGGTCACGGCAGCGTGATACATGCGCATCACAAAGGTGTCCAGGTCGTTGTAGCAAAGCTGAAGCTCGGCCTGGGCTTCCTTGTTGTGATAGCCCAGATCGCTCATGCGCAGACTGGTCGCCCAGGGCATGGTCAGCGTGTCCTCGTCGATCTTGTCCAGATTGTTGTTGCGACCTTGCAGGAAGTTCGCATCCAGCACGGGCGAGGCACCAAACAGGTACATCAGCAGCCAGGAGTAGCGCGTGAAGTTGCGGATCAGCGCCAGATACCCGTTGGAGCGCTGGTCTTGCAGATTGTCGCCACAGACATTCAACAAGGGCCAGATGCCATCCGGCAGGGAAAAGTTGTAGTGCACGCCGGCGATACATTGCATGGGTTTGCCATAGCGCTCGGCCAGGCCACGGCGGTACACATGCTTGAGCATGCCGGTGTTGGACTTGCCGTACCAGGCAATGGCAATGTCCTTTTCGGCGGGCAGGAGCGCGGGCATGGACTGGTTCCAGATAATTTCCTGGTCCAGCTTGCTGGCTACAAAGGTATGGATGTCGCTTAACTCCTGCAACACGTCCTCGACCCGGGCTCGTGGCTCGGTAATCAGCTCCAGCAGGGCTTCGGCGTAGTCGGTGGTGATGTGGCCGTTGGTCAGGGCCGACCCGATAGCTTGCGGGTGGGGAGTGTTTGCCAATTGGCCCAGCGCATCGACGCGCAGTCCTTCTTTTTCGATGCCACGCAAGATCCCTTTCAAAATCTCGGGATTCTGTTGCAGGGCAAGGCGGCGTTCGTGGCTGGTGTTCATGGTGGTGTTTCCCACTTTCGAAATCGGGTGCAAGATACGGGACTGTTCAAAGGGGCCTGGCCCCGTCTATAAATAGTAGTCCGACCACACTTGCTTTGTTAAGTTGCGCCAAAAGGCGTATCGGGCAGGGCGAGTATAAGGCGGCTGTTCAGCCAGCCGATGAAAAGCATGAAACGGGATATGGGATTAGCACCATGATGATCAGGCGCATTATCGCGATACTGGTGGCCTTCTTGACCTTGGCTGCCTGCAGTCCGGAGTTTAACTGGCGCAAGGTCCAGCTTGAGCAAACCGGCTTGTCGGCCATGTTGCCTGGCAAGCCCACCACCAGCCACCGAATGTTGGATTTCGAGCAGCATCAACTGGATTTTTACCTGACTACTGCCACGGCCGGCGGGCAAAGCTATACCGTGGGCCACGTGATTTTGCCCACGGAACTGCAACAGGACGAGGCTGCCCGCCAACGGCTGTATGAAGCGCTGCATGAGTCCCTGCGCGGGAAATTCATACCGGATGGACAGGTCAGCGAGCAAAGCCAGATACAACTTCCTCCACCAGGCCAGGTCTTTTTCATGACGCGTGATGTGGGCGGCGTGGCCTTGCGCCTGGAGGCCATGATACGCATGGAGCCGGGCTGGCTGGTGCAGGGCTTTGTTATGACGGATTCCGGGAAGGCCCCGGACGCGGCTCAGGCGAAGGTTTTCTTTGACGGCTTAGCTCGCTAGCCGGATCGCCACTGATCAGGTGCTGTTGCAGGGCCAGGGTAATGGCAGCTTGGCGGCTATAGACTCCAAGCTTGGCGTAGGCGTTCTGGAAGTGAAAGTTGATCGTGCGTTCAGTAATGCCCAGGATGATGCTGATTTCCCAGCTGGTCTTGCCATGGGCAGCCCAGTTCAGGCAGGACTGCTCGCGTGAAGTTAGATGCGTCACGGTAAAGCCATTCCTCATGCATTCGTGGTAGACGTCGGGCCAATGTACTCAAATTTAGCTTAGCTGGCAGACAGATGTGCACGAAAATAATGATGTAAATCAAAGCATTGTATTTTTTCTGACGTTACCTTTGCCCAGAGTTCTGAATCGATCCCGGCTGGTCGATTTGGACGCCGCGCCGCAGCGATGCTAGAATTTTGTCTTATACGTTTTGCGCCGATTTGCCTGATCCGCTTGCGGGCGCTCCATAAATCCAGCTAAAGAGGTCCTGATGGCCACTGATTCCGTCCCTAGCGCCGACGCTGGCGCCCTTAGCCCATCCTGCGGTTTGATCCCCGAAGGTTCCGTGGGCCCTGTACAAGCCGAACTCATCGCCTTTGACGAACCCCTGCATCTGCGCAGCGGGCAAGTGCTGCCCAGCTACGAGCTGGCAGTCGAAACCTACGGCACCCTTAACGAAGAACGCAGCAATGCGGTATTGGTGTGCCATGCGCTCAATGCCTCGCACCACGTTGCCGGTTATTACGACGACGATCCCAAAAGCACTGGCTGGTGGGACAATATGGTCGGCCCCGGCAAAGCGGTGGATACCGATCGCTTCTTTGTTATTGGCGTCAACAATATCGGCTCCTGCTTTGGCTCTACCGGCCCGTCCAGCATCAATCCCGCCACTGGCAAACCCTGGGGTTCCGAGTTTCCCGTTCTGACGGTAGAAGACTGGGTGCGTGCCCAGGCCCGTCTGGCTGATTACTTTGGTATCCGCAAGTTTGCGGCCGTCATGGGCGGTTCCTTGGGGGGCATGCAGGCCCTGAGCTGGGCCATCAGCTGCCCGGAGCGCGTGGAAAACTGCGTGGTCATTGCCAGTACCCCGCGTCTGTCGGCCCAGAACATTGCTTTCAACGAAGTGGCCCGCAGCGCCATTTTGTCCGACCCGCAGTTTCACGGTGGTAATTATTACGAGCACGGCGTGGTCCCCAAGGCTGGCCTGGGCGTGGCTCGCATGGTGGGCCATATCACCTACCTGTCCGATACTGTCATGGCGGAAAAGTTTGGCCGCAATCAGCGCGCCCCAGCCCAAGGCGGTGAGTACCACTACAACTACGGGGTGGAATTCGAGGTCGAATCCTATTTGCGTTATCAAGGCGAGAAGTTCTCGCGTTATTTTGACGCCAATACCTACCTGATCATCACCCGTGCGCTGGATTACTTTGATCCTTCGCGTCAGTACCAGGGGGATCTGGTCAAGGCGCTGGAAAAGGTGCAGGCCAAATTCCTGTTGGTGTCCTTCACGACAGACTGGCGTTTCTCGCCCGAGCGTTCGCGCGAAATCGTGCAGGCCTTGCTGCGCAACCAGCGTCAGGTAACCTATGCCGAAATCGATGCGCCGCACGGGCACGACGCTTTCTTGCTGGAAGACCCTCGTTACCATGCCGTTGTGCAGGGATACTATGACCAGATCGCCACTAATTTGGGCTTGCCTGCGCGCACGCGTACTACAGGGGTGCTGGCAGAATGACTAAGCTGCAAACACAGGTGGATGACGCCATGTTAAGACCGGATTTGCTGCGCATTGCGCAGTGGATTGAGCCAGGTTCGCGTGTGCTGGATCTGGGCTGTAACGATGGCACCTTGCTGGCGCACCTGCGTGATACACGCCGGGTTGTCGGCACGGGTGTGGAGCTGAATGATCAGTTCGTGATCGCTTCGGTGCGCCGTGGCGTCAATGTCATTCAACAGGACTTGGAAAAAGGCCTGGCGCTGTTCAGCGACCAGCAATTTGATACCGTCGTCCTGTCCAAAACCCTGCAGTCCATGCACCATACCGAGCACATCCTGCGCGAGATGGCGCGAGTGGCGCGGTATGGTATCGTCTCGTTTCCTAACTTCGGTTATTGGCCACATGGCTGGAGCATCTTGCGCGGACGCATGCCGGTCACGGGCGAAATGCCTTATCAGTGGTACAACACGCCCAACATCCATTTGTGCACCATGAAAGACTTTCAGGATCTGGCCCAGGCGGTGGGCGTACGTATTCTTGATCGTGCGGCATTCAATGGTCGCGACACGGTGCGCTTTTTGCCGGGCTGGCGCAGTACCTTGGCCATGTATCGTTTCGAGTCTCCCCATTTTCTTGCTGCTTAGCGCTAATAAGGCCTGACGTGTCACGTGTCTATACCAGTCCCCGAGTCTTGCCTTTGCTGATTCTGGGGTTCGCCAGCGGCCTGCCTCTGGCCCTGGTTTCAGGCACTTTGCAGGCCTGGGCAACCGTTGAAAATGTTTCGCTGACCGAGATCGGTTTCCTGACCCTGGTTGGCTCGGCTTATACGCTGAAATTTCTGTGGGCCCCCCTGATTGATCGCTATGCGCCGCCTTTTATGGGGCGTAGACGCGGCTGGATACTGGTCACCCAATTGCTGCTGGCCGCCTCGATTGCGGCCATGGGTCTGTTTTCTCCTTCCGTGAATTTGACTGCGCTGGCCTTGCTGGCCGTGTGGGTAGCCTTTTTGTCGGCCACGCAGGACATTGCCTTTGATGCGTATTGCACTGATGTGCTGCAAGCGCAGGAACGGGCGGCAGGGGCGGCGGTCAAGGTCATGGGTTATCGCATTGCCATGATTGTGTCTGGTGGTTTGGCCCTGATTCTGGCCGACCGCTGGCTGGGCTGGTCCAACACCTATTTCCTGATGGGTGGCTTCATGGCGCTGTGCGCACTGGTGACCTTGATTTCACCGGACCCACAGGAGCAAAGCCGCCCACCGCGCAGCTTGTCTGAGGCGGTGGTAGCGCCGTTGGCAGATTTTTTCTCGCGCCCCGGTGCCTGGAGTATTCTGGCGCTGATCGTGCTCTACAAGCTGGGCGATGCCTTTGCGGGAGCCTTGTCCACCACCTTTCTGATTCGGGCTGCCGGTTTTACCTTGTCCGAGGTCGGCACGATCAACAAGGTGTTCGGCCTGGCCGCCACCGTAGTTGGAGCCTTGATGGGCGGGGCGATCATGGCTCGCCTGGGTTTGTATCGTGCCTTGATGATTTTTGGTGTTTTGCAGGCCGTCTCCAACCTGGGTTACTGGCTGATTGCGATTGAAACTTCGCCATCCATGTGGCTGATGGGCAGTGTGGTCGGTCTGGAAAACCTGTGTGGTGGCTTGGGTACAGCGGCTTTTGTCGCTTTGTTGATGGCCTTGTGCAATCGAACTTATTCCGCCACTCAATTTGCGTTGCTGTCGGCCTTGTCGGCAGTGGGACGCACCTATCTGGCCGGGCCCTTGACGCCTGTGCTGGTCGAATCCCTGGGCTGGCCGGGCTTTTTTATTTGTACCGTCTTTATTGCTGTGCCTGGCTTGCTGATGCTGCGTTGTTATCGGGGCCTTATTCAACAGCTTGATGCTTGAAAAATATCATGCTCTTACTTGTTCTCTACATTATTGCCATCACCGCAGAAGCCATGACTGCGGCGCTGGCCGCTGGCCGTCGCGATATGGACTGGGTGGGCGTCTGTACCATCGCCTGCGTCACTGCCCTGGGCGGCGGCTCGGTGCGGGACGTGCTCCTGGGGCATTACCCGCTGACCTGGGTGCAGCATCCTGAATACCTGTGGATCACGGCGGGTGCGGCCATTCTGACGGCTTTGATCGCCCCTATCATGCGGCGCTTGCACAGTCTGTTCCTGCTGCTCGATGCCATGGGGCTGGTGGTCTTTACTGTGATTGGCTGTCAGATTGCGCTGGAGATGAAGTTGCCCATTACAGTGGTGCTGCTCAGCGGCATGATTACCGGCTGTGCCGGTGGCGTCTTGCGCGACATCTTGTGTAATGACATCCCCTTGCTGCTGCGCAAGGAGATGTATGCCAGCGTTTCCATGCTGACCGGTGCTTTGTATCTGGGTGCCCAGCACCTGGATTGGCACCCGTATGTAACCCTGCTGGGCCCCATGATTATCGGCTTGAGTTTCCGTATGCTGGCTCTGCACCGCAATTGGCAGATGCCCCGCTTCGTCTATCGTGACGAGTGGCGCTAGAGCCAGCCTGTCCTGCCTTGTCAGGCCACGCCTAACCAGCGCAGCACAATCGGAACAAAGGGCACCAGCACTGCGGTCATGATCCCGTTCAGGCTCAGGCCTATGGCGGAGAAGGCTCCAATCGTTTCATGAACCTGCAAGGCACGGGCGGTGCCAATGGCGTGCGCCGTTACTCCCACCGCAAAGCCCCGCGCTTCGGGGCGATCAATACGCAGCAAGTTCAGCAGAGGGCGCGCCATGATGGTGCCCGCAATCCCGGTAATGGCAACCGCCACCGCGGCCAGGGAAGGCTGCCCGTTAAATTGCTCTGCCAAAGCCATGGCAATCGGCATGGTAGCCGAGCGTGGCGCGACCGACATGATGGTTTCAGCCGAGCCACCCAAGGCCCAGGCAATCAGCACCGTACTGAAAATAGCGGTAACCGAGCCAATCAGCAAGGCAATGGTCAGCGGCTTCCAGATCTTGCGCAACTGACGCAGCTGGCTATAGAGCGGCACCGCCAGGGCAACCGTGGCCGGTCCAATCAGAAAGTGAATGAACTTGGCCCCTTCAAAATAGACGGGGTACGGTGTGCGGGTCAGCAAGAGCAGGGACACAATCACAATGACCGAGACCAGAATCGGCAGCAAAAAGGGGCTGCTGCCCGACTTGCGATACATCCAGACCGAACCTGCGTAGACCGAGCAGGTCAGGGTCAGCCACAGCAGGGGGGAACTGGCCAGAAAGACCCAGATTTGAAAAAGTCCGTCCGTCATTATTCTTCTTCCTGGCGGTTTTTAAGCAGACGATTGAGCACCAGGGCGGTGACCACCATGGTAATGACGGTGCCGCCCAAGGTGGCAATCAGAAAGGGCTGCCATTCATCGGCCACCCGATCAAAATACAACATCACGCCGGTGACAGCGGGGATGAACAGCAGCATCAGGTTTTGCAGCATGACACTGGCCGTGCTCTCCAAAGAGCTGGGCACGCCGCCGCGAATCAGCAAGGCAGCAGTCAGAAGCAGCATGCCTGCCAAAGGGCCTGGCAGTGGCAAGGACAGAGTCTGCACCAGAATTTCGCCTAGTAACTGAAAGGCGAAAAGGGCAGTAATCGCGTAGATCATGAGAGTTTCCGTAAAGGCACGAAAACGCCAGGCGGCGGGCCTGGCGCGGGTGAAAATCGGGCTAAGGGTGCTAGTGTGCCATACAAGGCAGCCAGGCTGTAAGCGTGCTGCTTATATCGAATTGCCTATAGTAAGTGGCCTGCATCAATGCTTGGCGGGGCTGGTGTTAGCGCCTGTCCAGGCTTGAACGTCGATTTCCACGTCCACACCATCTACCAGTTTGGCTTGTACCAGAGAGCGCGCCGGGAAGTTGCTGCCCAGCCGTTCTTTATAGGTTTTGTTGAACTGGTCGTACAAGGCAATATCAGACAGGTAGACCGTGGCTTTGACGACATGGCTGAAGTCTGCGCCTGCCAGTTTCAGAGTCTCTTCAATCCGGTCCAGTGCGGCATTGGTCTGATCCTCAATGCTGCTGCGTACGATCTCGCCTTTCTCGTTCAATGGAATCTGTCCGGACAGGAACAAAAAGTCCCCGGCCTGTACGGCGCGGGAGAATGGCATGTCCGAGTTGCCCAGAAAGCGTTTGATCGCAGTCGGCTCTGCGGTTTTTTCAGTATTGGCTGCGTAGGCGGTGCTGCTGATGCCCAGGCCTAAGATAGAACAAGCCAGCAAAGTGTGACGGGCCGAAGAAAAAAAACGCATCAGAATTCTCCTTGGACTAGGGAAATTCAGTGTGCCATAGCCGGGGCTGGGTAGCGTTAATTTGTGTGACGGCCCGTCGGCCTCAAGGCGGCTTAGGCGCGATCGCCCAGCCAGGCCTGCACTTCGATTTCTACGTCCACGTTCTTGGCCAGCTTGGCTTCAACCAGCGAGCGGGTAGGCAGGGTGTCACCAAAGCGCTCGGCATAGACTTTGTTGAAGTCGGCAAACAAGGCCATATCCGACAGCCAGACCGTGGCTTTGACGACATCAGCCAGGGTGGCGTCAGCCAGAGCCAGGCCTTCGATCAGGCGATCAAACACGGCGTGGGTCTGATCCTGGATGGAACCGCGCACCACTTCACCTTGGGCGTCGTAAGGAATCTGGCCGGACAAGAACAGAAAGCCGCCAGCCATGGTGGCACGCGAGAAGGGCAGTGGCAGTGGGCTGGTAATACGGCGGATACCGGACATGGAGTACTCCTGATAGGGATGGTGGAAAATTCGGACTAGGCAGCAATGCGCGTTTATTCGCGTCTCTTGCCTACAATAAGGCGTCACTATACAACTTCAAATGAGGAGCGAGACGACGTGAGCAAGGAAATTTTGCAACGCCTGGACCAACTAAGCCAGGCCGCGCTGGCCAGCGGTGACTTGTTGCCCGTGCAAGCTCAGGAAGAGCTGATGCAGGATCAAGGGCTGACATTTTTTGTGCGTTGGGTATCCACTCTGGCGGCCAAGGATGCCGCCAGCGTCTCGATTCCAGGTGGACCGCGCGACCCCAACTTCAATCCTTTCTTGCCGCCGGCCCCTGCCTTGACGGTGGCTGATGCCAGCAGCACGCACAATATTGTGCTGAACAAGTTTGCTGTCTGTGATCTGCATCTGGTTCTGGCTGACAAGGTGTTCTCCGAACAGCTCAGCCCGCTACGCGATATTGATTTCCGGATTCTGGCCGACTTTCTGACACTGCAAGGCGGCCTGGGCTTTTATAACGGGGGAGGCCCGGCAGGGGCCAGCCAGCGCCACAAACATACGCAGTGGATTCCGCAAGCAGACCGCAATGGTTCGCTGGCCCTTTATCAGGACAAGCTGCCTGCGCAGGCAGCGGCGGGCAGTGTGCATCACCATCCCGCGCTGGCCTTCGAGCATTGCTTTGTTCGTTTGGTGGATACGTCCGACCCTGTGGCCTTGAGTGACAGTCTTTTAAGTTCTTACCGCCGAGCCTGCAATGAATTGCGACTGGCCCCTGGAGAGGATGGCCTGTTGGCAGCCCATAATATGTTGGCCGGCCAGGGTTGGTTGTTGGTGGTGCCACGCAGTGTGGAGTTGGTCGATGGGATTTCAGTCAATGCACTGTCGTATGCTGGCTGCATTTATGTGCGCACTCCCGAGCAAATCGACCTGGTACGCCAGATCGGCCCATTGGGCGTTCTGGCTCGAGCGGGCTATGCCAGAAACGAATGATCCTTGGGTTTTACCCTGCTTTACATGATGAACCCCGCTGCGGCGGGGTTTTTATTTGTGTATTTTCGTATTGTTTGGAAGCTTCATTTACCGAATTGAAACAAAAGACAAATATTTGAATGTAATAAAGCCAGATTTTCGGTTTATTGCGGTTTGGGACGACGTTTAATGGGTTTAAAAGGAAATGATTTGAAATAATGTAACTTTTATTATGGAAATAAATAGAAATATGGAGTGTAGGAAAATTGGAGCGTTAATGTATAAGCGAAATTAATTATTAGAATTACCGTCAGCTTGAAACTACACAAATTGGTCTGTCTTCATAGGTGGATCGCTTATGTGTGTCTCGTCTGAAGCACATATTTTGTTTATTGCTCCAGAACCTGCAGGGGTAGCGGATTTATTAGTTTTGTTACGCACCAGTTTCGCCCGTATCAGCTTTGCGCTGGATGCCCAGCAGGGGCTGGCGCGCTGCCAGTCCTTGCTACCCGATTGTGTGTTGAGTGAGTACCACTTGCCCCGATTGCGGGGTGATACGTTTATGCGAATGTTGCGTTCCAATCCCCAAACAGCCTCTATCCCGGTGGTGTTCATGTCAACGGTGCCCTGTGCGGATAGTCAGCTTATGGCCCTGCGTAGCGGAGCTCGCGATTTCATTGCCTACCAAACAAATATGCAATTAGTGGTGGAGCGAATTCGTTTGCATCTGGGATTGAAAGAAGTGGAGTCAGATAGAGAGGATGTCAGCCAGGCTAGGGAGTGGGGCCGATTTACCAGGCCATCTTTGCAGCATCTCCTGGTGGATGCGGTCCAGCAATATGTGCGGGACAACCTGTCGGATTGCTTGACGGCCGAAAGCCTGGCGGAGATGTTCGGGACCACAGGACGCCGTCTTAATGAGCTCTTCAAGGGCGGTTTCGGCTTGACAGTGCATGACTTTGTGCGCTCCAGTCGAATGCGCTATGCCATGCACCTGCTCAGACAAACGGATATGGCTGTAACCAATGTGGCGGTGGAGTCCGGGTAGGTGAATCCGGCCAACTTTGCCACCGCCTTTCGTCAGTACAGCGGCCTGTCTCCGTCGGTTTACAGACAGCGCAACGGTACTAATATTTAAAACGAAAATGAAATAAGTAATTTAATAAAATGTTGTTTTGCAGTGATTCAAATGGCTTCTGTAGAAATTCAAAAGTAATTATTAAAAAACGGTAAGAAAATAAAACGATCCGAATAGGAATGAGGGTTCGGTAAGGCTTTCCTGAACAACAAATTCAAATTATCACCGTGACGTGGTGAGGGGATTTGTTGCGCCTGAAAACTCTGTTACGTCAGCGCGGGAGAAGGGTGATCCGGAAAGGCTAATGGCTAATTTTTTTTGTAAGCGAAGAGACCATGAACAGAATCTACAAGTCGGTTTGGAACGAGCAAACTGCAACATTTGTGGCAGTTGCGGAAAACACCAAGGCACGCGGCAAACGCAGTTCAGGGGGCGCTTGCGCCAGCCAGACGGTGCTGGAATGGTTGCAGGGATTGCGTTTGCGGACGGTGGCGCTGGCCTTGCTGAGTGCGGGTGTCGTGACGCAACCTGCCATGGCACAGATTACTGATGGCTGGGAATTGGCTGTAGATGGAGCCGCTCCCTTTCACGTGATTCCTGGCGGGGCTTTCTCCCTGACTTTGGGAAACAACATCGCTCTGACCCAGACGGGCGGGACTGTTGCCGTTGCCCTGAATCCTGATCTCAACGTGGACTCCGTGACGGCTTCGGGCCTGGTCAAAGTGGCCACGGTGCAAGGTAATTTGCAGGCGAATACCGCCACGATTACCAACCAATTGACGGCAGGAAGTGTGTCCGCCGGGGCAGGTACGTTTACGGGAGGTTTGACGGCGCCCAGTGCCATTATTGATGGAAACATCGCGGCAAAATCGGCCTCGGCGGTGGGCTCCGTCAACTCGGGTGGCGTCACTACCGTCAGCCTGACGGCGACCGGCAATAGCAGCCTGCGTGCCGTGAATGTGAATAACAACAAGATTTCGGGTCTGGCCGATGCCGCCGTGAGCGCCTCCAGTACCAAGGCTGTCTCGGGCAAAGTCTTGTATGGAGTCTTGAATTCAGGCGATGGCATCAAGTATTTCCACGGCAGCTCCACCAAGGCAGATTCGGTGGCCAGCGGGACAGACTCCACCGCCATAGGGCCGCAAGCGACCTCCAGCGGCGAGGCAGCGTTGGCAGCGGGACTGGAGTCGGAAGCCACAGGCAAGGAAGCAATTGCTCTGGGTGCACGCTCGGGCACCGGCAACACCGTGGAAAACGGTATTGCGATTGGCAGTGATGCAGGGACTACCAGCAAGGGCAGCGATTTGACGCGCGTGGCCTCCTTGCGTACCGAGCAAGGCCAGCATCTGGTTCGATTTCAGTTGAATTCCTTAGGGGCGCGCAAGTTGGCCGAGGTCAGCTCTGGTAATGTGGGAGCCTTGCTGGTTTTGGTCATGGAAGATCAGGTGGCACAGGTCGCCCGAATTGGCGAACCCTTGAAGCAGGGGATGATTTACCTCTCCATGCCTGACGACGCAGCGGCACAGCGTTTGTTACGGCAGGTCCAAGGGTAAAAAAACATAAAGTGCCTAATGGGGCCAGCAAGGGTGAGAACTATGACGGTAGAACAGATTTTTCTGTTGTATGACGATAAGGCTAGTTTGCAGCAGATCGCTTTGGAGTCGGAGCAGTGGGGGGTGAAGGTTCAGACGGTAGAGACGATGGAGCAGTGCTTGTCCCTGGCGCATTCGACCAGTGCCGAGAGGGTGTTTGCCTTGATGTGTCAGGCAGACAACGTTTTTTTGCATATCAATCGTTTACGCATGGATTTTCCAGCTGCGGGCGTCCTGGTTGTGCGACGCGACAAAATGGCCGGCCTGGAGCGAGGGCATTTGCTACTTGCCGGGGCTGATGCCTGCTTTGATCAGGACGCCTTGCCGGTGGAAGTGGTGGCCTGCGTGCAGGCGCTGCGACGTCGCGGCTATGCCTTGCAGCGAAGTTTGCAAACCGTTCTTGCGGAACCTGCCAAAGCCGGGCCTGTGTCTCAAAAAAAAGAGCTGGAGCCGGAGCTGCAATTATGGGACTTGATGGAGAACGGTTGGACCATGCTTACCCCCAGAGGCCACTCGGTCATGCTGACCCGTGGCGAGCGGCGTATTGTGCAGGTTCTCTTTGCCGTCAGTCCCCAAACTGTGGAGCGCGACCGTCTGTTTCCACTGGAGGAGGGACGGGAGGCAACTGCCCGTTCTGTGGACGTTTTGATCAGTCGCTTGAAACGTAAAATAACCGCGATGGGAGAGGAGTTGCCCATACGCGCGGTGCGGGGGGAAGGCTACGCTTTTGTAGGCAAAGTGTCCGTTGCCTGCCAGGAACTGGCGCGTGTCAGCCTTAGCATGGACGAGGTCTATGAATGATTCGGAAAAGGCTTGAAAGCTCTTTCTCGATGCTGAAACAGCATGATATAGACCCTAAAATTTTAAATATGTATAATTGATCGCTCTGGTTCATTGAATCAGCTTCTCGAACAGGCCGTTCAGGTGCGACAAAATTGCATAAAAAAATGGCGGTCCGTTCTTCAACAGGTTGTTGCACAACAACCCGGCTTTAGCCCGAAACACCTTGCCCGACCCTTGGGTCGCGGAGCAACCAGCCGACTGTCTCACATGACATCGGCCTGCAACAGAGCGGTTTGTCTCTGGCCATGTTTATTTGCTGTAAGGCCCGCAGACTCGCCGTAATGTGAGGCACTTTGCGCTGTGTCTTGCTTTTTTTTCGCTTTGGCTCTCGCCAAGGGCGAAGGCGCTCGTGCGCGCGTTCGGTTCAGGTGTTTCGGTTCTGGTCCTGGGACCGGTGCCGCCCAGCGCGTTACTGCGGAATCGGCACGCATGCGAGTGAGGGTTGTTTTGCAAGCAGCCATCGCGCAGAAGAGAAAGGGAAAGACATGCAAGAGGCGGAGTTTTTTACGCTTTCAACTACAACGGCCATATTGTTGCTGGTCGGCTTTTATGGCGCGACCTTCCTGATGTCGCTCATGATCGGTCAAAAGAAAGAAAACGTGGATGGATACATGGTATCCAACAGTGCGGTGGGGTTTGGCTTGTCAGCAGCCAGCATGATCGCCACCTGGGTATGGGCGGCGTCGTTTTATGCCAGCGCAACCTCAGGTTTTAAATACGGGCTATCGGGCCCTTTGCATTACGGGCTATGGGGTGCCTTGATGATTCTGTTCATCTACCCCTTTGGCAGGCGTTTTCGCCAGCTGGCCCCGCAGGCACACACATTGGCCGAGGTGCTGCATGCACGGCACGGCTCCTCCAGCCAGATGATTATGGCGATTTCCAACGTGGTGGGCAGTGGTATCAGCCTGATGGTGAACTTCACCGCCGCGGGTGCGTTGGTCTCGATCCTTAGCCCTCTGACATTTATTCAAGGTGTGTTGATTGCCGGTCTGGGTGTGCTGTCTTATACCCTGTGGTCGGGTTTCCGTGCGTCGGTGATGACGGACTTTGCCCAGCTGGTCGCCATGATCTTGTCGGCCGTGGTCATTATTCCACTGATCTTCTTTAACGCCGGCGGCACAGAGATGATTCAGGCCAACTGGTGGCGTCTGGATTCCGAACAAGCCAACTTCTACTCGACCAAGGCCATTCTGGAGCAAGGTGCGCCGTACTTTGTGGCCGTGCTGGCTTACGCGATTGGTAACCAGACCATTGCGCAGCGCCTGTTTGCCGTGCGTGAAGACTTGATCAAACCCACGTTCCTGACCGCCACCATTGGCTATGGCGCCGTGGTGATTGGTCTGGGCATGCTGGGTCTGCTGGCGCTGTTCACCGGTCTGCAGCCAGTGGACGGGAACATGAACAACATCATCCCGCAGATGGCGTCCACTTACTTGCCGCCATTTGGCATCGCCTTGTTCTTCATCCTGGTGGTGGGCTCCCTGTCCTCCACGGCGGACTCGGACCTGGCTGCACTGTCGGCCATTATGATGACTGACATCTATGCCAAGAACATTGCCCGTGGTCGTCCAAAACCAGCTCGCATGTTGTGGTGGGGCCGTATCACCATGGTGGTTGCCACGATGGTGGGGGTGATCTTCGCCAGCCTGCGCCTGGATATTCTGGTGATGCTGGTGTTTGTAGGTGCCTTGTGGGGTGCGATTGTGTTCCCAGTCATCGTCAGTTTTTACTGGGACCGTGTCACCAACAAGGCCTTTAGCTGGTCGGTGCTGTGTGCCGTTGTGCTGTTTACGATCGTACGCTTTGAGCTGATTCCTATCGAAGGTGTGGTGGCGGTGTTCTATGAAGTGATCGCATCGATTGGTGGTGGCGTGGTTGCCGGTTTGATGGCATTCGCATTTTTCCGCAGCCGTATTGCGATTGCGATCGGTGTGATCGCCACGGCCATCTTGCTGCCCAACTTCATTGGTTTCCTGCGTGAATACATTGTCTTGCTGGGATCCTTGACGGCTTACGGCGTTAGCGCTGTGGTTTGTGTGGCCATCAGTTTGCGTAGTCAGGAACGTTTTGATTTTTCCGTACTGGCCGAGCGCGTGCAGTCCTTCCACTACGACGAAACTCCCGTACCGGGCAAGAAACAGCGTGAAGTGAAAGGCGAGCCGGCTTCGGCCCGTGCTTGAACTCACGATAGAAAAACCCAAAGGAGAATCTTATGCTTATGACGATTTACTTTATGGTTTGGCCTGTCATGTCGGCCATTATCCTGGCCTTGCTGGTTGGCAACCTGATCCGCGATTGGCGCAGAGCCCGCAAGACGGGTGAGTCCATGATCTAAGTGCAAAAAATCCCGCCCTTTTCTGAAGGGCGGGATTTTTTTTGTGATGTAGATGGGCATCACCAAGGCGTTAGAGCACTCAGACCTTGGTGGGGCTCAGGAGCAGACCTAGAGCAGGATGCGCTGTCCTGCATGCACCAGCAGACGCACTGAAAAGCCCAGCAGCAAGATGCCTGTGATCCGTTCAAACCAGGTTCCCATGCGCAAGAATCGTTGGCGTACGCCGGGATTGGTAAAGATCAGGCTGACAATTACAAACCAGCCCGCGTTGACCAGACACATCCACACGCCGTAGAGCATCTGGGTCGTCAAGGGCGTGCTGGCGCTGACCACGGTGGTAAACACCGCCAGAAAGAACAGCGTGGCTTTAGGATTGGTGGCGTTGGTCATGAAGCCCAGCGTCAGGGACTGACGCACACTGACAGCGGCGGGCTTGCCATTGCCGGACTCGGCCAGACTGACTTCCATGGGGGTATGGGCCTGTCGTAAAAATCCCCAGCCTATATACAGCAGGTATGCGCCGCCCAGGACTTCGGCCACGCTCATCAGCCAGGGGGTGGAGTGCAGCAAGGCGCCCACGCCCATCAAGGTATAGATCACATGAACGGAGATTCCTGCGCCAATGCCAATGGCAGTGGCAATCCCGGCCTGGCGGCCCAGCCGCACACTTTGGCGGATGGTGACAGCAAAGTCAGGCCCAGGGGCAATAACGGCCAAAACATGTATCAAAGCCAGAGTAGCGAACTCCGGCCAATAGGTTTGCAACACATTAACTCCAAAAGGTCAGCGGCATGGCCGGGCCGCGATATCCCACAAAGCAAGACAGGCTCAAGCGCAAATCGCCCTTGCCGGGGGTGACGGCATGCATTTTGCGAGAATTGAAAATAATCAGATCGCCCGGACCGGGGCGTATCTGTACTTCGGGGGCGCCCAGCAAGTCAGGTTGAATGCCGTAGCTGTCGCCCCGCATCTGATCAAACTCCTCAGGACTCAGTTCGGTTTGCCAGATCTGCAGTTCACCTCCTTGCTCAGGCATTTTTAAATAAACATTGGCGGCCAGCTGTCCTTGCAGACTGATGGCCTGATAATTACCGGGGGCGTCTTTGGCCAAAATGTCGTGATGCGCCAGAAAGTGCACATCGGGCTGCACCACACGCGACAAACCCACATACATTTTTTTGCCATACAGCGTCTCCAGCGTGGCTCCGGCGGGCCAGACCTCGTCCAGCGTGCAGCGCAGTACATCAATCGGGGACAGGTAGGGAGCGCAGCGGTGACGCAGCTCGTCGATATTGTCAAAAACCCCCTCGAAGTAAGAGGCCATGCGTTCGGGCTGGTTTTCGGCTTCGTAAAAAGCCATGCCTATACGGCCGATGCTGGGGGCATTCACATAGCGATCAAAGCCTTTATCAATGATTTGCTTGCCCAGCTTTTGTGAGGTGGGCGCATCAATGAACTGGGACAGGCGAATGGCCAGGAGTTCGCCATTTAGCAGGGACTGCATATGCTCAGTCCGCAATCGTTCGGTCTCTAAATACATATCTCACTTCCCTTGGGGTTTTAGAAGAATTGTTTTTCTTTTCCGATAATAGCTATAACTAATAAACTGCCTTAATTTTTATTATTTATTAATCCATCATTTCATAATGAACGCTCAATTCATCTTTTTTGTTTTTGATGCGGACTATTTTCAATCCATTTAATTCGGATGTGTTTTCAACATGGGTGCCGCCACATGCATATTGCCCCAGGCCGCCAATGGCAACCTGACGTCGGCCTTCCTGAAAACTGATGGAAATAGGCTGGGCCAGCGGGATCTGTTCGGCACAGCGGTTCGATAAATCATCCAGGAAGGGTGGGAGGGCGTTTTTGGGGTTACGGAAGACGACACGCGACTCGCCACGCCAATGATGTGCCTTTACGGCCTGCCAGCCAATGCGCTCAACCAGATGGCCGATCATGTGACCAGCGGTGTGCAGCCGGGCATGTTCCAGTCTATGGTCGCGGTCGATATGCAGTTCTGCGGGGCCCAGAGGCAGGCGTACATGCAGGTAGTGCAGTACATGGCCGTCGCGGTTTTGTGCCACATGCAGAACCTCGTGCCCATTTATCGTGCCTTTGTCACAAGGTTGGCCACCGCCTTGAGGGTGAAATAAGGTTTTATCCAGCCTGACAGCATAGCGTTCATTTTCAGAGTGATAACACTCCAGGATTTCCGCTATGCAGGTAAGGCTATTGCTAGTCAAATATAATTTATCTTGCATTTTATTACCTGTAGGTTGGTTTTAAGGCATTGTAGGCATTGTGAGCAGTCCTGATAATTGCAATTCATTGAAATAATTTATTCCCTATGAGCACAAGTAATCTCACTTCCCTGATGAGCGATATGGTGGTTTTTGTCAAAGTGGTGGAGACAGGCAGCTTTTCTGAAGCCTCTCGCCAGCTTGGCTATACCCCGTCGGCGGTCAGCCGTTCCATTGCGCGTCTGGAGAAAGGTCTGGGAACGCGCGTCCTGCAGCGCACGACACGCAAACTGCGCTTAAGTGATAGTGGTCAGGCGATTTATGAGCATGCCCGTGACATGCTGTCTTGTGCCCAGGCGGCGATGGAGATTTCGGGGCAGTTCCAGACCGAGCCAGAGGGGCAGATTCGTTTGAGTGTCCCCAAAGCAGTCGGGCATTTCCTGATTCATCCGCACATGCCGGATTTCCTGGCGGCGCACCCCAAGGTGAACGTGCTGATGAATCTGGATGATCGCTATGCAGACCTGATCGACGATCAGCTGGATCTGGCGATACGGATTACCGATCAGCCGCCGCCCGGTTTGATGGGGCGTCATCTGACTGATATTCGACATGGTCTGTACGCCAGTCCGGACTATCTGGCCGAGCACAGTTTGCCCGTGCATCCCCAGCAGTTGCGCGAACACAGCTGCATCTATCTGGGCGAGGCACCCAGCGATTCACGCTGGCGGTTCAATAAAGGCGGGCGGGTGTTGAATGTGTCGGTTAGCGGACGCTACGCGGCCAACCATACGGGCGTGCGTCTGGACGCGGTGGAACGGGGCTTGGGGATAGGCAGCCTGCCTTGCTTTGTGGCCAAGGAGCCCGAGCAGGAAGGGCGTATTGTGCGCGTGCTGGCCGATTGGGAGTTCCGCACTCAATATTGCGGTGCCTTGTGGGCCTTGTATCCGCCTACCCGCCATCTGCCCCCCAAGCTGCGCTTGTTTGTGGAGTTTCTGGCGGGGCGCTTGGGAGGCAGCAGGACGGATGTACTCAGGGTGCCGTTTTAGCGCGAGTCGTCGGAATGGATGTGCAAGGCTTCCAGAAAACGCGACACCATATTGTAGGTAGCGATAGTGGCGGTCAGCTCTACCGTCAGTCGCTCATCGAAATACTGGCGTACGTCCTGAAAAACAGCGGGTTCCACTTGCACATTCAGGGTCATGGCATCGGTGTACGCCAGTACAGCCCGCTGGATGGGCGTGAATGCCTCCGAGTCCTGCCAGTCAGGCAGGGCATCCAGTTGGGCCTGGCTCAGGCCCTCTGCCAGCGCGATAGGGGCATGTTGGTCGGCCTCGTATGGGGCGCGGTTCAGCAAGGCGACACGCATGATGACCAGCTCACGCAGATCACCTGGCAGGCTGCTGTTGTGGCGTATGCCGGTCAGGTGATTTAGCCAGCCTTTCGCAATGGGTGGGCTGTGCAGCAGCATCTGGTACAGGTGCAATACGCTGCCACGCTCTGCAATGATCTGTTCTACCAACGGGGCAGCCTCGGGGGCGTTCAAGTCAGCATAAGGTAGGCGGGCCATGGTTCTCCTTTAGGTATAGCTGGCGGTGCTTCTTGCGGCGGGCTTGCCGCAGGGCGGTCGGCAGAGCGTTCTGCAGTGGCCAAGACCCGGGCGGGCTGCCTGCTCAACGCTCTGCAACATGGGATTTAACGAGGCAGGATGTGCTCTATGGTCTGCGTCAGACGTTTCACGATTTCCTGAATGTCGGACTCGGTGCAGATAAAAGGTGGCGCCAGCAAAATATGATCGCCATGCACCCCATCTATCGTGCCACCCATAGGGTAGAGCATCAGGCCCTGGGAAAACGCATATTGCTTGATCTTGGCATGAGTTTTCAGGCCTGGGTCCAGCGCTTGCTTGCTGGCCTTGTCTTGCACCAGCTCGATCCCGACAAACAGGCCACGGCCGCGTATATCGCCCACATTGGGGTGGCTGTCCAAGGCCTGATGCAGTTCCCGCCGCAGTTGTTCGCCGCGCTGACGAACGTTTTTCAGCAGCTGGTCTTGCTCAATCACTTGTTGTACGGCCAGAGCACCGGCGCAGGCCGTGGCATGCCCCATATAGGTATGCCCGTGCTGGAAGAAGCCTGAGCCATTCAGGATGGCCTGATAAATCCGGTCACTGGCCAGCATCGCGCCGATAGGCTGATAGCCTGCGCCCAGACCTTTGGCTATGGCCATGATGTCCGGCACTACGCCGTCCTCTTCGCAGGCGAACAGATAGCCGGTGCGTCCCATGCCGGACATGACCTCGTCCAGAATCAGCAGCACGCCATGCTTGTCGCAGACCTGGCGGATTTTCTTCCAGTAGTCGCCTACTGGGGCCAAGGCGCCGGCGGTGGCGCCCACCACGGTCTCGCCAACAAAAGCGGCGACATTCTGGGAGCCCAGACTTTGAATCATGTCGTCCAGCTCCTGGGCCAGACGGTCCGCATATTGCTCGGCGCTTTCATCGCTGCGTTGGTCGCGGTAGGGATAGCAGGGGGAAACGTGCTGGGTTGGAGCCAGTAGGGGCAGGAAGGGCTTGCGACGCCATTCATTCCCCCCAATGGCCAAAGCGCCCAGTGTATTGCCGTGATAGCTCTGGCGGCGGGCGATGAAAATATGACGCTCGGGCTGGCCAATTTCCACAAAGTATTGCCGAGCCAGTTTCAGACTGGCTTCCACAGCTTCAGAACCGCCGGATAGAAAGTAGACGTGATTCAGATCCCCTGGGGATCGGCTGCTGAGAAAATCCGCCAGATCCTCGGCAGCCTGGCTGCTGAAGAAAGAGGTGTGGGCGTAGGCAATCTGGTCCAGCTGCTGCTTGATGGCCGTGATGACGGCTGGGTGGCTATGGCCCAGGCAGGACACGGCCGCACCCCCACTGGCGTCTATATACGATTTGCCTTCCTTGTCCACGATGCGGATGCCATCGCCTTTGACGGCATAGGGCAGCGTTTGCTTGGGGTTGCGATGAAAAACATGTGTCATGGCGCAGATCCAGAAAGTAGTCCCAATGAATTTTCAACGTATGTTGA
Source organism: Alcaligenes faecalis (assembly GCF_002443155.1). Classification (NCBI taxonomy): domain Bacteria; kingdom Pseudomonadati; phylum Pseudomonadota; class Betaproteobacteria; order Burkholderiales; family Alcaligenaceae; genus Alcaligenes; species Alcaligenes faecalis. Next base: position 164,217 of record NZ_CP023667.1, read on the forward strand.
ATATATAATAATACTTTCAACAAATAAATCATCATTGAATGATCGGTATGGGTGGATAAAGGCTGCACTGTTGCGCCTTGGCAGCATTTGCGACCGATATATACTTGGTGTCCCCTTTTTGAGCGTATTGGCCATGAACTCCCTGAGCACCTTGACTGAGCGCATTCAAGCGGCGTTTGCCGCCATGTCGCCCCAGTTCCAGCAAAGCGCACGCTATGTGCTTGATCATGCCGATCAGGTGCCCTTGCTGTCCATGCGTCAGTTGGCAGCCCAGGCACAGGTACAGCCTGCAACCTTGCTGCGTTTTGCACAGTCTTTGGGCTTTGGCGGTTGGGCAGAATTCAAGGCCGTGTTCACCCAGGCTCTGCATGGCCAGGGGGCCCGCCGCTATGCCGATCAGGCGCGGGCGGTGGTTCGTAATCGGAACAAGGAAGATCGGCTGGCGCAGGCCTTGACCGCGCAAATGGATAATCTGGCGCTGTTGCGCGAGGTGAACGAAGCGCGGCTGCCCCAGGCTATCAGCTTGCTTGCCAAGGCGAAACGGGTTTTTGTTGCCGGGTTTCGGGCTTCTTTTGCGCCTGCTTTTTCCTTTCATTACCAGTACCGTTTGTTCCGGCCTTCCATTGCCTTGCTACGTGGGGAGTCGGGGACCCTGGATATGGATTTGCGTGCCTTGCAAAAGGGCGATGTGCTGGTCTTGTTCGGTTTTGCGCCCTATTCGCAGGAAGCCGTACTGGCGCATCAGGCGGCCCGGCAGGCAGATGCACAAATTCTGGCGATTTGCGATAGCTTGCTTGCCCCTATTGCGCAGCAGGCTGATGCCACATTATTGTTTGGAACCGACAGTCCGTCTTTCTTTCCTTCTCTGGTTGCTGCACAGGCGCTGGTGGAGGTTTTGCTGGAGCAGGTTCTGGCCAAGGCGGGCAGTCGTGCGGTAAGCGGTATCGAGTTGCTTGAAAATCAATTGCACCAGTCCGGTGCCTACTGGAAATAGACGCAATGGCTAAGTTGTCCTATCTGGAGTTAAGTGGTGGTCCCAAAGAAATTGGCCATTCTTTGGGACGTTTCGGAGCCCCTGCAGTGCATGCCTATTTGCTGAGTTCAGCAGCATGGCAAGGCATCATGCAATCAAAAGGGACGGCTGTAGCCAGCCAGCTGGCCCAGTACACCGAGCGCTATTTCCCCCGAATATGGACCGAGCTCCAGGGCCTGGCATTAGGTCTGGAGCTCCCATTCGAAGAAGTGTTTTTGTGGAATTGCCGTGGCGACCTGTGGGCCATGGCTCCCGATGGTTGCACCACCGTACAAATGCCGGCCCAGGGCGAACCTCGCCTGGTGCATAACGAAGATGGTGATCCAGGGTTTGCCGGTTACTGCGGGGTGGCCAAATTCATCCCCGACAGCGGCATGTCCTTTGTCTCCTTCCTGTACCCCGCCTCCTTGCCAGGTCACAGCTTTGCGGTGACACAGGCAGGCTTGGCCATGACCGTCAATAATGTGCGCGCCCGTCATGTGACCGCAGGGGTGCCGCGCATGGTTCTGACCCGTGCCATGCTGGATCAGCCCGATCTGGATCAGGCGGTGGGTATCCTGCAGGATCATCCCCGTTCCGGCGCTTTCCATTTGAGTCTGGCGCAGCGTGGCGATCCGCGCTTGCTGAGTGTGGAATTTAGTGCCGAGGCCGTTTCTGTGCAGACCATTGAGCAGAACCATCTGCACGCCAATCATGCGGTACATCCGTCCATGCAAGGCTTTGAACAGCGTATTACCCGGTCTTCCGAGCTGCGGCAGGAGCGTGGGGATCAGTTGCTGGCACAAGCAGGTGCTGCACTTGATCCTTTGACGGTCCTGGCGGATCAGCACCATGCGGAATTTCCGATCTGGCGCTGTGACCCTAAGGACAGCGACGCGGAAAACACCCTGGCAACTGTGGATATTCAGGTGGGCAGCCAGTCCTTGAAGTGGCAGGTCTACGAAGACCCCACGGACGAGCCTGTGCTGAAATTTGCGGATACCACTCGCATTGATCTAGCCTGAAAAGGAATAGGGCCTGCTAATGCAGGGCCCTATTCTTATAGTCGCAGTCGCAGTCGCAGTCGCAGTCGCGACGGGGCGATCAGTCCTTGTCAGCCTCGTTGCGTTTGGGCTCCCACAGTACGTCAGAGCGGCCAGCATGGCGGTTCAAGGTACGCGCCAACACAAACAATAAATCCGACAGGCGGTTCAGGTACAAGCGCGGACTGTCCTGTGGCAATGCCTCAGAGGGCACAGCAACAACACTACGTTCCGCACGACGTGCCACACAGCGCAGCACATGGGCTTGTGCGGCTGCCGGGCTGCCGCCCGGCAAAATGAACTCTTTGAGTATGCCCAAAGGCTCGTTGTAGTGGCGAATCGCCTGATCCAGACGCTCTACATGGGCACTACCTATGACCTGATGGCCAGGAATGCACAGTTCAGCTCCCATATCGAACAAGTCGTGCTGGATATCGGACAGCAGGCTATCGACATCTTCTGGCAGCGCCATGCTGCGCAAGACACCAATATGGCTGTTCAGCTCATCCACGTCGCCCAGGGCGTGGATCAGGGGAGCGGTTTTGGGCAGGCGGCTGCCGTCGCCCAAACCTGTTGTCCCATCGTCGCCGGTGCGGGTGCTGATAATGGAAAGTCGTGTGGACATGAGGGGCCTTAAATTTCGGCAGGGCTAGGGGTGCCTTGGGCCAGGTTGGCCAGGGCATCGCCAGTAACACGCACCACACGCCAGTCTTCCAGCACTTGAGCGCCTTGGTGCTTGTAAAAGTCGATGGCGTTCCGGTTCCAGTCCAGTACTACCCACTCCAGGCGACCACAGCCTTGGGCGACAGCCATCTGGGCCAGATGGCGCAAGACAGCAGCGCCCAGACCGTGCTTGCGATGGGCCGGGTCTATATACAAATCCTCCAGATAGATGCCGCGGCGATCCAGAAAGCTGGAGTAGTTGTAAAACCACATAATGTAAGAAATTGGTGCGTCGGGCTGGTCTTCTGGCGTGATCACCAGGCAGTAGGCGCTGGGCTCATCGGAGAAGAAGCTGTTGCGCAGCGACTCGGCGCTAGCCTTGAAAATATGCTCCAGTTTTTCAAAGGCGGCCATATCGCGCATCAGGCCCAGAACGGCCGGAATGTCTGCGGGGGTGGCTGGACGCAGCACATACCCTTTAATAAATTCGCTCATGCTTTTGCAAAGGTTTAGCGTTATGCTTGATCGGAAACAGACGCATCAGGCGTCCGAAAGTAGGCATTATGAGCTAATTGTCTGGCTCTGCCCAATTTGCAGGAGGTAAAAATGACGTGGACGAAACGAGGCGCAGCCTTGGCACTGGGAACATTGGGTGTGGTAGCGGGCTCGGCGTATGTCGTGGTTGCCCAGGCTCAGGAAGCCAGTGCCTCGGGTGAAGTACGCCGTCTGGACGCCGAGGCCGGCAAAATTACCATCAAGCATGGTGAGATCAGCGACCTGGAGCTGCCCGCCATGACATTGGTGTACAAAATTGATCCCGCCTTGCTGGCCAATATCAAGCCGGGTGACAAGGTAAAGTTCACTGCCAAACGTGATGGCGGTGATTACGTGGTCACCAAGATCAGCAAATAGGCGCAGCGCTCTGCGGGCGCAGGGTTGCAGTAAGAAAAAGGGGCAGAAGAATCTGCCCCTTTTCTATTACAGCGACAAGCGGATGTCTTACAGCACGTAGCGTGCCAGATCCTGGCTGGCTGCGGTTTCCTGCAGCTGCTTGTTCACGTAGTCAGCGTCAATGACCACATTTTGCTCACCGTGGCTGCCGGCGCTGTAGGACAGCTCTTCCAGCAGTTTTTCCATGACGGTGTACAGGCGACGGGCACCAATGTTTTCGGTACGCTCGTTGACATCGAAGGCCAGCTCGGCCAGACGCTGGATGCCGTCGGGACGGAAGTCCAGTTGCACGTCTTCGGTGCCCAGCAAGGCGGCGTATTGCTTGGTCAGGGAAGCGTCCGTGGTCGACAGGATCTGCACGAAATCCTGGGCGCTCAGCGATTCCAGTTCCACACGGATAGGGAAGCGGCCTTGCAGTTCAGGGATCAGATCCGAGGGGCGGGACAGATGGAACGCGCCCGAGGCAATAAACAGGATGTGGTCGGTACGCACCACACCGTATTTGGTCGTGACGGTGGTGCCTTCTACCAGTGGCAGCAGGTCACGCTGCACACCTTGGCGGGACACATCGCCGCCGCTGCCCTGGCTTTCGCCACGCGCAGTGATCTTGTCGATCTCGTCCAGGAACACGATACCGTTCTGCTCGGCGTTGGCCACTGCAGCGGTACGCAAGTCGTCTTCATTGACGCGACGGGCCGCTTCTTCCTCGGTCAGTTGCTTGAAGGCTTCCTTGACCGTCAGCTTGCGAGCCTTGGTTTTTTCCTGGCCCAGACCGGAGAACATGCCGCGCAATTGCTCGGTCATCTCTTCCATGCCGGGAGGGGCCATGATTTCCATGCGAGGCATGGCCTGAGCCATCTCGATTTCAATCTCGGTATCGTCCAGCTTGCCTTCACGCAGACGCTTGCGGAACACCTGGCGTGCCGAGTTGTCCTCACGCTGGGGCTGACCGTGGGCATCGCGCGAGGGCGGCACCAGTACGTCCAGAATGCGGTCTTCAGCGGCTTCCTCGGCCTGGGTGCGCACACGGCGCATTTCGACTTCGCGAGTTTGCTTGACCGAAATATCCACCAGGTCGCGGATGATGGTTTCAACGTCGCGGCCCACATAGCCCACTTCCGTGAACTTGGTGGCTTCAACTTTGATAAAAGGCGCATTGGCCAGCTTGGCCAGACGACGGGCGATTTCGGTTTTACCCACGCCGGTGGGTCCGATCATCAGAATGTTCTTGGGCACGATCTCGCTGCGCAGGGGCTCGGCAACCTGCTGGCGGCGCCAGCGATTGCGCAGGGCCACGGCCACGGAGCGCTTGGCCTTGCCCTGGCCAACGATATGCTTGTCCAGTTCGGAGACGATCTCTCCGGGAGTCATATTAGGTGTAGACATGGTGGGGTATCCGGCTGTCAGAGTGTTTCGACGATATGGTTCTGGTTGGTGTAGATGCACAGGTCACCTGCGATCTCCAGAGACTTTTTAACGATGTCGGCAGGAGCCATATCGGTGTTTTGCAGCAAGGCCATGGCGGCTGACTGGGCATAGGAGCCGCCCGAACCGATGGCAGCCAGGCCATGCTCGGGTTCGAGCACGTCGCCATTGCCAGTGAGCACCAGCGTGTGTTCCTTGTCCGCCACCAGCAGCATGGCTTCCAGACGGCGCAGAACGCGGTCGGTGCGCCAGTCGCGCGTCAGTTCGACGGCGGCGCGCAGCAGGTTGCCCTGGTGCTTTTCCAGCTTTGCTTCAAAGCGTTCTTGCAAGGTGAAGGCGTCGGCCGTCGCACCGGCAAAGCCGGCCAGGATGCTGTCGTTGTACAAACGGCGAATCTTGCGGGCCGTGCCCTTGATGACAATATTGCCCAGGGTGACCTGACCATCGCCGCCAATGGCGACCTGATCTCCGCGGCGTACACAGACAATAGTAGTGGCGTGAAATTGTTCCATGATTTCCTTCCTTTAAGGTTCCCATCTGGGGGCCGGGCAGAAAATTTCAAGCGCATGACAGCAGGAAGTTTTTACCGGGCGCTAGGTTGCTGCGCTGAACGGGGGTGAAGGAGGGCACGCTGCTGTGTTGATAGAGGCTGGTGTGGCTGGACTAAATGGCAAAAAAAAGCCCGCCAGAATGATCGGGCGGGCTTTTTATCAGGGTGAGGGGCGTTGCCGCCTATCAATCCCCAAACATCTTTTGACGCTTCTCGCGACGTTCCTGGGCTTCCAGAGACAGGTTGGCCGTAGGACGTGCCAGCAAACGGGGCAGGCCGATGGGCTCGCCGGTTTCCTCACACCAGCCGTATTCGCCCGAATCGATCAGGGCGATGGACTGTTGCACTTTCTTGAGCAGCTTGCGTTCGCGATCGCGGGTGCGCAGCTCCAGAGCGTGTTCTTCTTCGATCGTGGCACGGTCAGCCGGGTCAGGAACGAACTGGGTTTCACGCAGGTTTTCCGTCGTGGCACCGGCGTTGGCCAGAATTTCCTGCTCAAGCTGGCGCAAACGATGCTTGAAAAACTCCAGCTGGGCGGCGTTCATGTAGTCTGACTCAGGCATCGCCAAAAGCTCCTGCTCGGTCAGCAGGGTTGTAGTACTGTCATGTGACTTAGTTGCCATGATGCTTACCTCTTGTTGACGTCTGGGAGCCTGTAACTGTCGTCACGCGCAATCGCTCCGCATTTACTGAATAATTATTAATTCAAACCAGGCAATTCTCCAGGCCCTGGGTGAATATGTCTTGGGGCAGCTTGCGGCCAATAAAGACCAGCTTGGTGCCTTTTTTATCTTTGGCCAGCCAGGCATTGCCGGGCTCGGCGCTCATCATCATGTGTACGCCTTGGAACAGCATACGGCGATTGATGCCCTTCAGATACAAAATGCCCTTGTAGCGCATCAGATCTGGTCCAAATACCTGAACAATGCCCGACAGGAAGTCTTCCAGCCGTTCGGGGTCGAAAGGTCGATCCGAACGGAACACGAAAGCCCCGATCTCGTCATTGTGAGCGGCGTGCTCGTGGTGATGATGGTGGTGGTCGTGCCCGCAGTCAGGACCGCAATCGCCTTCTTCACCGTGGGCATGATCGTGGTGGTGATCATGCTCGTCCGCTGCATCGGGGTGTTGCTCTGCCAAGAATTGCGGATCAATGTCCAAAATGGAATTCAGGTTGAAACCGCTGACTTCCAGCAAATCCTTGATGTCGGTTTCACCGAAGTGAACCGGCGTAATCGTGGCTCGCGGGTTGATGCGGATCAGACGGGCGCGCAGGGCCTCGTAATCCACATCATTGACCAGATCTTTTTTGGAGATCAGCAAACGGTCCGCAAAACCAACCTGTTTCTGGGCTTCTTCTTGCTGGTCCAGCGTGGCCATGCCGTGTTTGGCATCCACTACCGTGATGACCGCGTCCAGCCGATAGTAGTCGGCAATATCATCGTCCATGAAGAAGGTCTGGCAGACCGGGCCGGGGTTAGCCATGCCGGTGGTCTCGATGATGACGCGCTCGAACTTCAGTTCGCCCGCCTGGCGGCGAACGCGCAAATCGTTCAGGGTGCGCATCAGGTCACCGCGCACGGTGCAGCACACGCAACCGTTGCTCAGCTCGACGATTTCTTCTTCGGAGTCTTGCACCAACAATTCGTTGTCGATGCCTTCAGGCCCGAACTCGTTTTCGATGACGGCAATACGTCGACCGTGATATTCGCTCAGGATGCGCTTGAGCAGCGTGGTTTTGCCAGCGCCCAAAAAACCAGTCAGAACAGTGACTGGAACCATGTTGTTCAGATCTGATGCCGCGTTCATAAACATGCCTCGCAGTGGCGGGCGAAAGGTACAAGGCACGGCACCAACCGCGGCTTCCTGCACCCATCTGCTCCGCACGAAAACAACGTGCGATTACATCACAGCCTTGCCTGTTGGGCAAACGGTGATCTGTAAAAATTCACAGAGGTTTGCCAATAGATCGGGGAATATATACCGATTGGAGGCAAAATGCCACGTTTTAGGGGGCAGATAAGGGTTTTCGCTCGTTTTTAGCGGCAACGCAACGCTGGCACAGGCCACGCAACTCGGTCTCGTGACCGGACAGGGCAAAGCCGGCTCCGCGCACACAGTCAGCCAGCCGCTGGCTCAGGTCCGGAGCGCACAGCTCCACCACGGTACCGCACTGGGTGCAGACAATCAGCAAGTCGTGGGGGTGGCCACCGGCATCCACACAGGCCGTCCAGGCATTGACGGCATCCAGGCGGTGAATCAGACCTTCTTCAGTCAGAAAGTCCAGAGCACGGTAAACGGTAGGGGGCTTGGCGCCGGGCTGGAACTCGCGAACCAGATCCAGCAGTTCGTAGGCGCGCAAACTGCGCTGGGCCTGAATCAGGATTTCCAGCACCTGGCGGCGAATTGAAGTCAGCCGTTTACCGCGTTCCAGACAAAGCTGTTCAGCGGTAGCAAGCTGATCTTCAATGGCGTTGGGCGTAAGAATATGTACAGGCATGGCGCTTGATGGGTTGTTTGTTATGTTATAACATCTTTGGAAAATTAAATTATTCCCAATCTAGCCGCATTATCCCTGTTTCATGTCCTGTCCTCAATTTCCCTCGACTTTCCGTAGTCCGGCACCTCGTCGTTCGCTCTTGCTGGCCTCGGCCGGACAGCGCGTACTGGGCGCTTTGTGCGTGGCAGGAGCCCTGTGGCTACTGACCGCCTGGGCATTGGGCGCGTGGTAAGGGCATGAGTTCACATCAAACCTTGATCGAACTCGAGCATGTCGCGCTGGGCTGGAAAGACAAAATCGCTCTGCGTGATATTAGCGGCTGTTTTAACCGAGGCTCCTTGACGGCTATCGTCGGGCCTAACGGTGCTGGTAAATCCACCTTGCTCAAAGGGCTGACCGGGCAGATCAACCCCCTGAAAGGGCGCATTGCTGTCGACAGCGGTTTTCTGAATCAGCTGGCCTTGTTGCCGCAGATGGGCGATCTGGACAAAAGTTTTCCGGTGACGGTGCATGATCTGGTGGCCATGGGAGCCTGGAAGCGTGTGGGTGCCTGGGGTGGTTTCCCCAAAGCCGAGCACGAACGCATTGGTCATGCGCTGGAGCAGGTGGGTTTGGCCGACTTTGCGCGTCGTTCCATTGGCACCTTGTCGGGCGGTCAGTTACAGCGCGCCTTGTTCGCCCGCATGATCATGCAAGATGCCCAGATCCTTTTGCTGGACGAGCCTTTTGCCGCGGTAGACCGCGCAACCTCGGATGAATTGATGAACCTGATTCTGGACTGGCACAAACAGGGCCGTACCGTGATGGCCGTGTTGCATGATCTGGATATGGTGCGTAGCTGTTTTCCGCAAACCGTGCTGCTTGCCGGGCAGGTGGTGGGCTGGGGTGAGACCGAGGCGGTGCTGACGCCGGAGAACCTGCATCTGGCTCGCCATTTGTGCGCGGGGGACTATCTATGATTTCCCTGGTCGATGTGCTGTTTGGCCCTTTCATGGACTTTGGTTTCATGAAGCGCGCGCTGGCCGGTTCGTTTGCCCTGGCCGCAGCGGCCGGGCCTTTGGGTGTGTTTCTGGTACTGCGCCGCATGAGCCTGATGGGCGATGCGATGGCGCATGCCATTTTGCCCGGTGTGGCGGTGGGTTTCCTGACGGCGGGCCTGTCTTTAAGCGCGATGGCCATAGGCGGTATGATTACCGGCCTGGTCGTAGCCTTGCTGGCCGGTCTGGTGGCTCGCCTGACACCGCAACGGGAGGACGCCAGTTTTGCGGCCTTCTATCTGGTGTCCCTGGGGCTGGGGGTGCTGCTGGTGTCGCTGCGTGGCTCGAATATGGATTTGATCCATGTGCTGTTTGGCACCGTGCTGGGGCTGGATGATGCCTCCTTGCTGCTGGTGACCAGCAGCACGACGGTCACGCTGATTATTCTGGCCCTGGTGTTTCGGCCACTGGTGCTGGAGTGCATGGACCCGATCTTTCTGCGCACCCAAGGGGGGCGTGGCTCCGTGGTTCACATGCTGTTCTTGTTCATGCTGGTCATTACGCTGGTGGCTGGCTTCCAGGTTCTGGGGACCTTGATGGTGGTGGGGATCATGATGCTGCCCGCCGCCTCGGCCCGGTTCTGGGTGTATTCCGTAGGCCGGCAAATGCTGGTGGCGGCCTTGCTGGGCATGATCAGCGCCTATCTGGGGCTGCTGTTCTCGTATTACTACAACGTGCCTGCTTCGCCCGCGATCATTCTGGCGGCCGGCGCGTTTTATTTTCTTTCTATCACCCTTGGCCCCCAAGGCGGTTTGCTGCGTGCCTATTCCCAATGGCGTGCACGGCGTCGGCGCATGGCCTCTCTCCTGGAGCACGATTGATGAAAATGCGAGACATTTATTCAGGCCGCACTGTATTGGCCTTGGGCTTGCTGGCAGCCAGTTTGTCGGTACAGGCCGAGCCCCTGCGCGTGGTCAGCAGCTTCTCGATCCTGAACGATATGGTCAAGGAGATTGGTGGCGACAAGGTCATGGCCAGCACGATCGTGCCTGCCAATGGGGATGCCCATTCGTTTGAGCCGCGTCCCAGCGATGCGAAGACCTTGGCCAGCGCGCAGTTGCTGGTGATTAACGGTCTGGAATTTGAGTCCTGGCTGCCGCGCTTGCAGCAGGCAGCAGGCTACAAGGGACCGCAGATTGTAGCGACAGAAGGCATTACGCCCTTGGCTTTTGAGGGCGGGCAGCACGACCATGCTGGCCACGATCACGATCACGATCACGATCACGATCACGATCACGACCATGAGCCTGCGCATGATCATCAACACGTGGATGAGAAAGATCACAGTGGCCACGCCCACAGCCATCAGCATGGCAGTCAGGATCCGCATGCATGGCAAAGCCTGGGCCTGGCGCAGATCTATGTTCGTAATATCAGTAAAGGTCTGGAGCAGGTTGACCCGGCCAATGCCGAGTACTACCAGCGCCGCGCCAAGGATTATGCGCAGCGCCTTCAGGAACTGGACGATTCCATCAAAACCCGCCTGCAAGCCGTGCCGGTAGAAAAGCGCAAGGTCATTACCTCGCACGATGCTTTCTCTTATATGGGCAAGGCTTACGACATCCGTTTCATCCCCTTGGTCGGTGTCTCCAGCCAGGCGGAGCCTTCGGCACGCGATATTGCAACGATTATTCAGCAAGCACGCAGCGAGCAGATTCAGGCCATTTTTGTAGAAAACACGGTCAGCGCGAAGCTGGTTGAGCAAGTGGCTCGGGAAACTGGCGCGAAGGTAGGCGGCACTCTGTATTCCGATGCCTTGGGTGTGCCTGGGTCAGGCGTGGATACCTATTTGGGCATGATGCGCTCGAATACCGATCAATTGATCAAGGCTTTGCAGCCCTGATTCATTCATCCGGCTTGTCACTGGCCCGGTTCTTGCGTTGTGCCCGAGGATGGGCCTGATCGTAAGCCTGGGCCAGATGCTGGAAGTCCAGACGGGTATAAATCTGGGTCGTGGAAATATTGGTGTGGCCCAGTAGTTCCTGCACCGCCCGTAAATCTTGAGCCGACTGCAGCAAATGGCTGGCAAAGCTGTGGCGCAAGCTGTGCGGGTGCACATGCACCGGCAGGCCGCTGGCACGGGCGTAGTTTTCCAGCTCTTGCTGCACCATTCGCGGATGAATGCGAGCCCCACGGGCTCCCAGAAACAGTGCTGCACTGGCATCGGCGCTAGTCGTCAGCGATGCCAAAGCGGGGCGTTTTTCCAGCCATTGCTGCAAGGCATGCAGGGCTTTTTCACCTACAGGCAGGCGGCGTGTCTTGCCGCCTTTGCCACTGACCACCAGCTCACGATCATCCAGCAGTAACCAGCTTTTGGACTGGTATTGCGTGTCCTGGTGATAGTGCGTGTCCAGGCTAACCAGCTCGGCCAAACGCAGCCCGCTGGAATAAAACAACTCAAACATGGCCTGATTGCGCCAGCTGACCGGGTCGTCCTGAATAGGGGCGGTTGGGCGGTCCAGTAATTGCTGGGTCTGGTCTACGGACAAGGCCTTGGGCAGGGGACGGCCTATCTTGGGTGCCTTCAGGCTGGCAGCCGGGTTCAAGGGCCAGCCCAGTGCTTTGGTGCGCGATTGATAGTAGCCACGCCAGGCCGCCAGAATACGGGCCAGGCTGCGCGGTGCCAGGCCCTGTGCATGCAAACGGACGGCGGCTTGTCGTAACTGGCTCTGAGTCAGTGTGTCGGGGTCTGTGCCTGGGTACTGCGCCAGCAAATGGCGCAGATCATTGCGGTACGCACTGAGCGTGTGTTCCGAATAGCGTTTTTCATGGCTTAGTTGATGCAGCCAGCTTTGCATGGCCGGGCTCAGGGCCTGGGGGGCGGCTGGCTGCTTGTGGGGCCTGTCCCCGGAAGGGGGGCGGTCTGGTTTCTTCAGGCCGGACATTCGCTTTGATCAACGCTGCTGGGCTTGTGCAAGCGCTGCAGGGCGGCGCTGCACAACTCACCAATGCCTTCCAGAAAGTCCGTACCCATATCGGCGGTAAAGCGTGTGGCTTCGGGCGAGCCCAGAACCAGCAAGCCAAACAGGGTGTTCGACTCGGGGAACATCAAGGGCACAATGGCCACCGATTGCGCGTCTTGCTGCAAATCGGCCAGGAACTCCTGTTCGCGTCGGACGCCGCAATAGGGATTGATCAAGGTGTAGGCCCAGCTGACCAGGGCGTCGTCAGCCAGCACTTCGTCCGGATTCCAGCAGTGCAGGCGGACAACGGGCATTTCAAAAATGCGTTCCAGGCTGCTGCAGATAAGAGCGGGGAGGGCGCCGGGATCGGACTCGGCCAGCATCTGGCAGTTCCATTGATGTAGTTGGCGCGAGATCTTTTCATTGCCACGAGCATTAGCGACCAGTGTGGCTAGTTGGCGCTCGGTTTTCTTGCCGCGCTCGCGCAGCAGCATGATCTGGCGCTCGCCCAGGGAAATGGCGCGACTTTGGTGCGGGTGCGGCACCATCAGTTTGGAAAAAACGTCGGCGTGCGCGTCGAAGAAATCAGGGTTGGCTTTCAAAAACTGGGCCACTTCCACGGCGCTAAGGCTGTTGGGGGTATCCATGTCTAGAAGGTTTCCTTTCTGGCTAAGGATGCACACAGTGCATCGATATCGACTTGTCCGGTAAAGACAGTTTGGGCCGGGCCGCTCATGCGTAGCGCCTGTCCGTCCCATTCAATGCGCAGACTGCCTCCACGAGTATCAACGACAACCGGGCTTTGGAGCAATCCCCGGCGTATTCCCGCCACCACAGCCGCACACGCGCCTGTACCGCAGGCCAGGGTTTCACCGGCTCCGCGCTCGTAGACGCGCAGCTTGATGTGGTGGGGATCAATAACTTGCATGAAACCCGCGTTCACTTTGTGGGCAAAACGGGGGTGGGATTCGATGAAGGGGCCTACCGTGGCAACCGGGGCCTGTTTCACATCGTCCACGACCTGCACGGCATGGGGATTGGAAATCGAGACCAGTGACAGGGCGACGGGGGCGGCTTGATCGGGCACTGGCAAGAGCCACAGCGTGTCTTCGCCTTGGGCGCGCGTTTCCAGGCCCTTATTGTCAAAACCCACATCGGCAGGCGCAAAGCGGGTGGTGCCCATCATGACATCCACGCCGCGTTGCGGGTCGTCATTCAGGCTGATGATGCCGGTGCGGATTTGCGCCCGCAAAGGGTTGGCCGAGGACAGGCCTTGCTCATGCACGAAGCGCACAAAACAACGTGCGCCGTTGCCGCAATGTTCCACCTCACTGCCGTCCGCATTGAAGATGCGATAGCGGAAATCGGCCCCTGCTTCGGTGGCGGCCTCGACCAGCAAGATCTGGTCAGCGCCAATCCCGAAGTGGCGATCGGCCAGGGCGCGGGCTCGTTCAGGTGTCAGTTCGATGTGCTGCGTCACACCATCCAGCATGACAAAGTCATTGCCCGCTCCGTGCATTTTGCTGAAACGCCAAAGGGAGGAAACGGGCTGGGGGGCGGTGGGACTGTGCATGATGGGTCTAGTAGATGCCGGGTTGACCTTCAGGTCGGGTTTTGAAGCGTCGATGTACCCAATAATACTGCGGCGGGTCCTCGCGCACATATTTTTCGATCAGGGCATTCATACGCTCGGTGGCCTCTTCCAGAGTACCTTCGCCGGGGAAGTCGGACATGGGTTCCAGCACCTGAATATGGTAGTGGCCGGTCTGGGCATCCAAGCGGGAAATCACGGGAATGACCAGTGCATCCTGATTGCGGGCAATCTGGGCAGTGGACAGCAGGGTGGCGGCCGGAACATTGAAAAAGGGCACAAAGGCCGAGCCCTTGGTGCCGAAGTCCATATCAGGCAGGTAATAAATCGGCTGGCCTTTTTGCAGCGCGCGCATCAGACCACGGATACCATCCTTGCGGGAAATCAGCGGGACCGAGGAAAAGCGGCTACGGCCTTCGTACATCAGGCGATCTACATGGGGGTCGCGTTGCGGAGTGTAAAAAGCCACCAAGGGCGAGATGGACATGGACAGGCGGGTGCCCGCCGCATCCATACCCAGAAAGTGAGGCACCAGCAGCATGACCTTGCGGCCCTGTTCCAGGGCCTGGGTAATGTGTTCTTCGCCCGTCAGGTGCAGCGTGTTCAGAATGGTGCTGGGCAGGCCAAACCAGAGCAGGCCCCGATCCAGATAGGATTGGGCCAGCAGGCGAAAGTGCTGTTTTTCCCATTCACGGCGCGTACTTTCTGGCGTGTCAGGGAAGCACAGGCCCAGATTGGTACGCACAATGTGACGGCGGCGGGAGGCGAAGCGATGCACCAGCCCGCCCAGCGCGGTCCCCCAACGCTGACGCGTGCGTACGGAGGCACGGCCAAAGTAGGTGAAAACAGATTTGAGCAGCGGGTAAGAATTAAAACTCATGGGGTGGTATCGCCAGGCAAAGGGGGCGCGTCGTGGGGGACCTTGTAGCGGTTGTAGCCCCACAGGTATTGGGTGGGGAAACGGCGTATCAAGTTTTCCATGGACTCGTTGATCAGGGTGGCCAGCTCTGTCGGGTCTTGGGGCAAGGGCTCGGGCAGGCGCGAAGTGTGAATGTGCCATCCGCGCCCCTTGGGCAGGCGCTCGGCAGCCGTCACAATCACAGGCACATTAGATTGACGAGCCAGCTTGCCAGCCAGCGTCATGGTCAGCGCAGGGCGGCCAAAAAACGGTGCCCATACGCCATCACCACCACTGGGGACCTGATCGGGCAACATGCCTGCTGATTCACCACGGCGAAACGCGCGCACCAGTTCACGGACACCTTTAATATTGGCCGGTACGGCATGCAGGCCCGGTAAATCGCGTGACTCCACCATCAAGGGTTCCAGAAATGCCTGACGGGGCGGACGGAACAGGACGGTCATTGGATCCACGCCGGAAAAATAGCGCGCAATCATTTCAAAACAGCCTAGATGCGGAGTCAGATAAAGTATGCCGCGACCTTCGGCCAGTGTTTCCTGAACCATAGGCAGATTGTCGATCGTGCAGCGGTCCAGGCAGGCTTGTGGATGCAGCCAGACGCGCGGGGTTTCCACAATCATGGCGCCTGTTTCTCCGGCGGCTTGCCGAAAGAAAGCAGGAGAATCGTAGCCTGCCTGGCGACAGTGGTTTTGCAGACGGCGGCGATAGCGTCCGGGAAAGGCGTAAATCAGTCGGCCTATTGTTCTACCCAGACCATGCAGGACGGGTAAAGGCAGGCGAGCCATCAAGCGCAAAAGAGCCACTAGCATGGGCCAGGCAATCCTTTAATGTGAAGTTTTGCTGAAATAAATACGTATTTTCGCTTAAAATGGATTGTATCGCTGAGTTAAACGACAACTTGCGGAGCGATCGGGCGGCAAGCTGCCCACTATAAACCGCTAAAGCGTCGCGCCCCGTCTATCGTATCCACATCGCTGGCTTCGAGGTGCAACGCAGTTTGTTCAACCTCGTGCTGATTATCAGCCCTTATTAAAGGAAGCTACGCTGTGAACAACAACGACTTTCTCTTTACCTCCGAATCCGTCTCTGAAGGCCACCCCGACAAGGTTGCCGACCAGATCTCCGACGCCATCCTGGACGCTATTTTCGAGCAAGACCCTCAGGCGCGTGTTGCTGCCGAGACCTTGTGCAATACCGGTCTGGTTGTGCTGGCTGGCGAGATCACCACGCACGCCAACGTGGATTACATCCAGGTTGCCCGTGACACCATCAAGCGCATTGGCTATGACAATGGCGACTACGGCATCGATTACAAGTCTTGCGCCGTTCTGGTGGCCTACGACAAGCAATCGCCCGATATCGCCCAAGGCGTGGACCGCAGCCCTGAAGAGCTGCTGAACCAGGGTGCTGGCGACCAGGGCCTGATGTTTGGCTACGCGTGCGACGAAACCCCTGATCTGATGCCGGCTCCTATCTGGTACGCCCACCGTCTGGTGCAGCGCCAGAGCGAACTGCGCAAAGATGGCCGTCTGCCCTGGTTGCGCCCTGACGCCAAATCCCAGGTGACCTTCCGCTACGTGGATGGCCGTCCTACCGAAGTGGACACCGTGGTGCTGTCCACTCAGCACGCTCCTGAAATGTCCCAGAAAGACATTCACGAAGCCGTGATCGAACACATCATTCGTCCATGCTTCCCTTCGGATCTGCTGACCGAAAAAACCCGCTTCCTGGTGAACCCCACCGGCAAGTTCGTGATTGGTGGTCCTCAAGGTGATTGCGGTCTGACTGGCCGCAAGATCATTGTGGATACCTACGGTGGCGCATGCCCTCACGGCGGTGGTGCTTTCTCCGGCAAGGACCCCTCCAAAGTGGACCGTTCCGCTGCCTACGCGGCGCGTTATGTGGCCAAGAACATTGTGGCTGCCGGACTGGCCCGTCAGTGTCAGGTGCAGTTGAGCTACGCCATTGGTGTGGCCGAGCCTATCAACATCACCATCTACACCGAAGGCACCGGCGTGATTCCGGATACCGAGATCGCCAAGCTGGTGCGCCAACATTTCGATCTGCGCCCACGCGGCATCATCGAAATGCTGGATCTGCAGCGTCCCATCTACACCAAGACCGCTGCCTACGGTCACTTTGGCCGCAGCGAGCCCGAGTTCAGCTGGGAAGCCACGGACAAGGCCCAGGCTTTGCGTCAGGCTATCTAAGCAGTGTGAAAGGCCGCTTGCGGGCGGCGCTTTGCCGCAGTGATACAGCGTTGCCGGGACCGGAGAATCGGGTTGCCCGCAACGCTGCAAGAGGCAGGCCCCGGCCCGACTCGCAAGAAGAAATTATGATTTTTACCCCTGGAGCCGTCTTCCCAAGACGATCCAAACGGGTACAATCACCCACATTAATTTGCCATCCTCGAGGGGCGTTGCGACAAGACGCTAGTCTTGCCAGGCTCGGGGCATGGATAGGTGGTATCCACCTTGGAGAACGACGCTCACCACGACCTGCATGGCGGGCTGCTGGTGAGAATTCATTTACTCTCCCTGCAGTCTGCGTGCCGTATAACGGAGCCCGACTGTGACTTTTACCGATTACAAAATTGCCGATATTTCCTTGGCTGAATGGGGCCGCCGCGAGCTGACCATTGCCGAGACCGAAATGCCTGGCCTGATGGCCACCCGCGAGGAATTTGCTGCCTCCCAGCCCCTGAAGGGCGCGCGCATTGCCGGCAGTTTGCACATGACGATTCAAACCGGGGTTCTGGTTGAAACCCTGACGGCCCTGGGCGCTGAAGTGCGCTGGGCATCGTGCAACATCTTCTCCACTCAAGACCACGCTGCCGCTGCTATTGCTGCCTCTGGCGTACCTGTGTTCGCCGTCAAGGGCGAAACCCTGGAAGAGTACTGGCAATACGCCCACGACATTTTCGATTGGCCCGGCGAACAGGCCAACATGATTCTGGACGACGGTGGCGACGCAACCCTGTTGCTGCATTTGGGTGCCCGTGCTGAAAAAGACCTGTCCGTTCTGGACAATCCCGGCAGCGAAGAAGAGCGTGTCATGTTCGCTTCGATCCGCGCCCGTCTGCAAAACGACAAGACCTGGTACTCCACCCGTCTGGCCCAGATCAAGGGTGTGACCGAAGAGACCACCACCGGCGTGCACCGCCTGTACCAGATGGCCAAGAAAGGCGAGCTGGCTTTCCCCGCCATCAACGTGAACGACTCGGTGACCAAGTCCAAGTTCGACAACCTGTACGGCTGCCGCGAGTCCCTGGTGGACGGTATCAAGCGCGCGACCGACGTGATGGTTGCCGGCAAGATTGCCGTGGTTTGCGGTTTCGGTGACGTGGGTAAAGGTTGCGCACAAGCGCTGGCCGCGTTGCGCGCCCAGGTTTGGGTTACCGAAATTGACCCCATCTGCGCCCTGCAAGCCTCGATGGAAGGCTACCGCGTTGTGACCATGGAAGAAGCTGCTGACAAGGCTGACATCTTCGTGACCGCCACTGGTAACTACCACGTGATCGACCGCTCGCACATGGAACGCATGAAAGATCAGGCCATCGTGTGCAATATTGGTCACTTCGACAATGAAATCGATGTGGCCTCGGTGGAAGATCTGGAGTGGGAAGAGATCAAGCCTCAGGTTGATCACATCATTTTCCCTGATGGCAAGCGCATCATCCTGTTGGCCAAGGGACGACTGGTGAACCTGGGTTGTGCGACTGGCCACCCCTCTTTTGTGATGTCGGCTTCGTTCACAAACCAGACCATTGCACAAATTGAACTGTTCACTCGTGGCGAGAACTACGAAACGGGTAAAGTATATGTACTGCCCAAGCATTTGGACGAAAAAGTCGCTCGCTTGCACTTGAAGAAATTGGGTGTGAACTTGTCGACCTTGTCTCAGGCACAGGCGGATTACATCAACGTACCTGTGCAAGGTCCTTTCAAGGCCGAGCACTACCGCTACTAAAACGCACCGGCGTCTTCGGACGCCTATTCTTGGAGCCCTATCATGACTTTGCTACTTGTCTGGATCCTGAATGCTGTTGCCCTGCTGGTTGTTGCCTACATTCTGCCCGGTATTACCGTGGCGTCGTTTGGCTCGGCCCTGATAGCTGCGCTGGTACTGGGCTTGCTCAATACCCTGGTCAAACCTTTGCTGATTGTGCTGACCTTGCCCATCACCATTGTGACCCTGGGCTTGTTCCTTCTGGTACTTAACGCCTTGGTGTTCTGGTTTGCGGGCTCCATCCTCAAAGGCTTCCAGGTTGAAGGCTTCTGGTGGGCCGTGATCGGGGCGATCGTCTACAGTCTGGTTTCCGGGCTGCTGTCGGGACTGTTAATGAAATGAGCAACAAGCAAACCTTGAGCCTGGAGTTTTTCCCGCCGCGAGACATCGCGGCGCAGGAAAAACTGGTGCGCACCGCCAAGACCCTGATGGGCTTGAACCCCGCCTATGTCAGCATGACGTTCGGAGCCGGTGGCTCCACCCGTGCGGGCACGGTCGATGCGGTGGCACTGCTGCAAAAACTGGGCTTTGATGTCGCACCGCACTTGTCGTGCATTGGTACGGCACCCGCGCAGCTTAAAGAGATGCTGGACAATTACCGCGACCAGGGCATACGACGTATCGTGGCCCTGCGCGGTGACTTGCCCTCGGGTATGGGCGGCGATGCGGGCGAGCTGCGCTATGCCAGCGATCTGGTGGCTTTCATTCGTGAAAACTACGGTGAGCAATTTCATATCGAAGTGGCCGCCTACCCAGAAATGCACCCCCAGGCGACGGGTTTTGGGGACGACCTGGGTCACTTTGTGAACAAGGTCAACGCAGGGGCGCATGGCGCGATCACGCAGTACTTCTTCAACCCGGACTCCTACTTCAGCTTTGTTGAACGGGCCCAGGCGCAAGGAGTCACAATTCCGATCACGCCAGGCATCATGCCTATTACCAACTCATCCCAGTTGCTGCGTTTCTCGACCATGTGTGGGGCAGAAGTGCCGCGCTGGATTCGTTTGCGTCTGGCCGACTTCGGTGATGATCGCGCATCGATTCGCGCTTTTGGTATCGATGTGGTGGCGCGCTTGTGTCAGGACCTGTTGGATGGTGGTGCTCCCGGCATCCATATGTACACCCTGAACGGGGCAGACGCGAGCATGGCTATTTTGCCGAATCTGACCTGGCGCTAGGCTCTCAGAGGTTCAATAAAAAACCCGCCAGAGGTCTTGGCGGGTTTTTTTATGGGGCGGCTATATGGCCTTTACCTTTTCCGGTTTGTTCGACTGCTTTGTAAACAGAGTTCTCGATTAAACAGTTTGTGGTAGCGGGTTACTTATAGTTCCGGGGCGGGCACAGCCCAGCCTTTATCAGTCAGAATACTGTCCAGACGTTGATCGTGCGGGGCAGGCTGGTAGGATTGGCCCGACAAGTCGCCCACAGCCCAGGCAATACCAATGCTGGTAAACGCGTGGTTTTGTTCTTTCAGCGCCGCCAAGGTCCGGTCGTAGTAACCCTTGCCATACCCCAGGCGATCACCCTGCCTGGTGTAGCCCAGGGTGGGGACCAGGACAATGTCCGGTTGCATGGTTTTGGTGGAAACCGGGATTTCGATGCCGTAGCGTCCCTTTTCCATGTCGGTGTCGGGTGTCCACTCGACAAAACTCAACGGGGCATCGGCCTCTTTGGCAACGGGCAGACAGACATTGATGCCTTCTTCTTCCACCCATTGAACCAGCAATGGACGCAGGTCCGGTTCCTGGGCCATAGGCCAGAAAGCGGCAATGGTGGTGGGTTCGGTACGGCCTTGCTCACGCAGGCGGCTGCGGTTGGTGGCCAGCCAGGTGAACAGACGGCCCCGGATCAGCAAGGCGCCCCGGTTGATGTCGATGGAGGGCTGTCCTGCACGCAGGTCTTTTAGTCGCGTGCGCAGCGCGGCTGCGTTATGCTCTACGTTCTGAATCATGGGTGATTTTCTAAAGGCCGTCACTATGGGTATCAACCAGCTAAAGTACCAGAAAACACCAGCTTGGGGCATGGCGTCCGCGCTTCCTCGCCCGTCCTTGAGCGCTTTGATGGTGTTTGCACTGGGTTTGGTCGGCTGTGCGGGGTCGCAGTCGCCGCAAGCCCAGACCCATTCCCCGGATCCTGTCGTTGCCAAGCAAGCTGTTGTGTTGCAGCCTGCCAAAGAGGCCGTGCGTCGGTGGGATCGAGTCCCGCCTGTGCCGCCAACGGCCCGTCAGGCTTTGATTGACGCCCGTGATGCCATGCAGGCCAAGCGTTGGACGGCGCTCGATGCCTTGGCTCCGGTTGCCGCCAATGATCCTGTTCTGGGTTCTTACGCCGAATACTGGCGCTTGCGCCGGATTTTGCAGGATACGACCACGCCTGTGCCTGATGAACAAGTTCGTTTGTTCCTGAGCGGCAATCAAGACGAATACCTGGAAAATCGCCTGAAGTCCGACTGGATTGTGGCGGCTGCTCGTACCGGCAACTACGCCCTGGTGCGCGAGCTGTCCCCGGTCAATGCCCCCACGTCGGCCGTGAAGTGCGCGGTGGCGTCGGCCCAGAATGTGGCCGGACAGCCTGTGGATGTGCAGGACCTGCTGGCGTCCTTCTCGCCCAGTCAGGCTTGCTGGTCGGCATTGGACCAGTTGTACGCCCGTAAAGTGGTCAGCAAGAACCAGGTCCGTGACCTGATGCGTGACGCTCTGGAAAATAACCGTACATCCCAGGCTCGCCGTCTGGCTGCGATTATCTTTACTGCGCCACAAATGAAGGACTACACCGCTTTGATGGCCTCGCCACAGAAGTGGCTGGATCGGAACGTGAACAACAGCTCGGTCAATCCGGAGTTGGTGTCCTTGGCCTTGTCCCGTCTGGGCCGTGGTCAGCGTGATGCCGCAGCGGCCTATATAGACCGTACCTGGGCTGGCAAGATCCCCCAGGAAAACCTGAATTGGGTTTGGGGGCAATTTGGTTTGATCAGTGCCTTGCGGGTGGAAGACGACGCGGCTAAATGGTATCGCCGCTCTGGTCGTACCCCCATGACGGATTACAACAATGCCTGGCAAGTGCGCGCTGAGTTGCGGCAAGCTACCATTGACTGGAAGCATGTCTCTGCCGCCATCGACAAGATGAACGATGCACAAAAGGCCGAGCCGGTTTGGGTCTACTGGTCGGGACGTGCACACGATGCCTTAGGTCATAAAGATCAGGCGCGAGCCAAGTTCCAGTCTATTGTGGGTGATCTGAACTTCTACGGTCAGCTGGCCACGGAAGAATTGGGCCTGACGCCTTCTTTGCCTCCTCAACCACAACCTTTGACGCCGTTGGACATGCAGGATGCTCGTACCAACGCGGGCCTGCTGCGCGCGGTGGAGCTGTTCAAGCTGGGCTGGCGTCCGGAAGCCGTACCCGAGTGGAATTATGCTTTGCGTGGCATGAACGACAGACAGCTGCGTGCAGCGGCCGAGTTCGCGCGCGAGCAGCACATTTACGACCGAGTCGTGAATACGTCCTTGCTGACCAAGAATGAAATCGACTTCAGCCAGCGCTTTATCGCTCCTTTTGAAGGTCGCGTGACCGAGCAGGCCAAGTCCATCAATCTTGACCCGGCCTGGGTCTATGGCCTGATCCGTCAGGAATCGCGCTTTATTACCGATGCGCGTTCGGGCGTCGGGGCGTCAGGCTTGATGCAGCTGATGCCTGCCACCGCCAAGTGGGTAGCCAACAAGATCGATATGCGCGATTTCTCGCCTTCGCGAGTCAACGAGTTCGAGGTGAACACAGTGCTGGGCACCAACTACCTGAACATGGTTCTGGGTCAGCTGGATGGCTCGCAGGTGCTGGCGTCGGCAGGCTATAACGCAGGGCCAGGCCGTCCTCGTCAGTGGCGTGCGCGCTTGAATACCTCGGTGGAAGGGGCCATTTTTGCCGAGACCATCCCCTTTACCGAAACACGCTTGTACGTGAAAAACGTGCTCTCCAATGCCACCTATTACGCCATGATGTTCAGCGGCCAGCCGCAGTCCCTGAAAGGGCGTTTGGGTACGATTTCGCCTTGATGAGTCAGTCCATGCTTGATGACAGACAGCGAGCAGCCTTGGCGGCCCTGATGGGGCCGCCAGATCCTGTTCTGGAAGGCTTGCAGGTCTATGTGGTGGGCGGTGCGGTGCGTGACGCCCTGCTGGGTATGCCGGCGGGCGACAAGGACTGGGTGGTGGTGGGTGCCCGGCCCGAAGATTTGGCCGCCCGAGGTTTTGTACCTGTGGGCGGTGACTTTCCCGTCTTTCTGAATCCTCATAGCAAAGAAGAGTTTGCGCTGGCTCGGACCGAGCGCAAGTCTGGCCGTGGCTACAAGGGCTTTACCTTTTATACCGGCACAGACGTGAGCCTGGCGGACGATTTGCGTCGCCGTGATCTGACCATTAATGCCATGGCCGTGGATGCGGCGGGGAATCTGCACGATCCCTTGAATGGCCTGGCGGATTTACAGGCTCGCCTGTTTCGTCACGTGGGTACTGCGTTTAGCGAAGACCCTGTGCGTTTGCTGCGGCTGGCACGGTTTGCTGCCCGCTTTACCGAATTCACCGTGGCCGACGATACCTGGGCCTTGGCGCGTGAGCTGGTCGAGCAGGGCGAAGTGGACGAGCTGGTGCCCGAACGCATCTATCTGGAAATAGCGAAAGGTTTATCTGCCCAGCAGCCCGCTCGCATGTTCGAGGTACTGCGGGAGGTCGGCGCGTTAGAGCGTGTTATGCCCGGCTTGAACTACAACGATCAGGTGGGTCAGCAGGTGCAGATCGCCAAAGACAGGCGTCTGGATCTGGCAAGCTGCTTTGCCGTTCTGTGCCATATTTCGGACACCCCAGGACAGGTGGCCGAACAGATTCGTGCACCCTCTGAATGGCGCGACCAGGCCCGTCTTTTGCCGGTGTTGTTGGCCAGCCCTGCCTTGCTGCAGCCTCGTGCCGATGTGGAGTCTGCCTTGCAGGTCATGGAGTCTTTGGATGTCTTGCGCAAGCCAGAGCGCTTTATTCAGCTGATCAGTGCAGCAGCCTGCCTGCAGGGGGTACCGGAGCTGGAATGGGACTTTCTGCGCAAGGTGATGGCCAGTGTGGATGCCGGAGCCGTTGCCGCGCAGTACAAGGCCGAGCCAAGCAAGATTCGTGGAGCGGTGCGCGCGGCCAGGTTGGCTGCTTTGGAGCAGTCTGTTTAGTTTATGTGTGAGCAGCCTGGAGTGCATACTCAGAAAATAAGCGGCTAATAGGCCGCTTATTTTTTTCCGCTGAGTGTGTGTTCGTCTAGGGGGCGATGTCTCGGGGGAGTGTTCTGGCGCGGCTGCTTCACGCGAAAACGGCAAGGTTTATACCCTGCCGTTTGCTTATCTCTGCTTAGACTCTTGAAGGAAATGCCCTCAGGAAGTTCCCCAAGGCCGCTTTACAGACGCTCCCGTCGATCTCCGCTCATCGTGCCCAGTACAGGGGCAGCAATATTGCGCCCAATAATCAGCACTTTGAACAGTTCCCCCATTTCGGCTTCAGACAGCAGCTTGTTGGCAGCACTCATGGTCTGCGCCCATTGCTGTTGTACCGCAGGCGATGGATCTTCAGGCGGCGAAGCCAGGAAATTGGTAATGCCGCAATTCATCAGGAAGCGTGCTTGACTGGTATAGCCCAGCACATCCAAACCGGCCTCCAGAGCGGCATCCGCCATGGCAGTGAAGTCCACGTGAGCGGTGATGTCCTGCAAGCCAGCCAGTACCAGCGGCTCGGCGTGAGCAAAGTGACGGAAGTGGCACATCAAGGTGCCTTTGTCGCGTTGCGGATGGTAGTACTCACGCTGCGGAAAACCGTAGTCGATCAGAATGGCTGCGCCTTGCTTCAACCAAGTGCCCATGCTGCGTACCCAGGCTTCGGCTTGCAGATTGATTTCCGACAGGTAAAAAGGCTGGGCTTGAACGCGTTCGGCCACTAGCGTAGCCAGATGCTCCGGAGCGGGACGGGTAGCCAGGTAGAAAGGCGCTGGCAGGCCCTGTGCGGTACTGTCGTCTGCTGCAATGACACCCACCTCCAGCACCTTGCCTTCCACATCAAAGGTGAACAGGCTGGCAGGCATGGCATCCAGCACCTCATTGGCCACCACGCAACCCTTGAAGCTGTGTGGTGCGCTGTCCAGCCACTGCACTTGGGCCTCCAGGGGGGCCAGACGCTCCTGCTGACGTGCACGCAGGTCAGGTGACACTTCCAGAATCGAGTACTGCGGCTCGATACCTTGCTTGCGCAACTCTGTAATCAGCGCTTCGGCCAAAGCGCCGCTACCTGCACCAAACTCCAGAATGGACAGGGATTGACTGCCTTCCAGCACCTCCATGACCTGACGGCTCAGGGTCTGAGCAAACAGGGGAGAGAGTTCGGGTGCGGTCGTAAAGTCGCCCGTGGGCTGATTGCTGCCAAACTTGGTGCTGCCGCCCGTGTAGTAGCCCAGATGGGGGGCGTACAACGCATGGTGCATCCATTGGTCGAAAGGCAGGAACCCACCTTCATCTTCAATGCGGTCCAACAAGTAATCGTTAACTTGCCCTACGTGTTTTTTCAGCTCCTGGGACAGGGGAGGCAAACCGTGTGGCAGGGCAGGGGCGGACAATACGTTCATGGCGTCAGTTGGGCTTGTCGTTAGGTGTCTCGGAAGAAGCCGGGGCGGCGCTCTTGGCGCTGGCTTTCTTGGCCTGGGTCACTTGGTGCAGGGTGCGGATCATGCCTACCAGCATCCCGATCAGGATGGAGGTGACAGCGGCCAGGATGAAGTTGCCGTAGACAAACCATAAAGGCAGGCACAGAACGGCCATCAGCAATATGGGTTTTTGCAGCAGAATTTTCATACACCCTCAAAAAAATAGCGTGGAACCGGGGCCAATTGTAGCCCAGGCCAGTGCCGTGCTTGAGCTTGGCTGATGCTGCGTTACCATGGGCGTTTTGTCTGCTTAGCAAAGGGGTAGGGATGAACGACAGGGGACAGGCCAGCGCCTGGTTACAGGCATGGGCCCATTTGATTCCTAGTCCGGGCACGGTCCTGGATGTGGCCTGTGGTCGGGGGCGCAATGCCCGCTGGTTGGCCGAGCGCGGCAATACTGTGATCGGTGTAGATCGGGATCCGGAAGCCGTGGCAGCGACCTCGCCTTACGGGGAAATCATCCAGGCTGATATTGAAAACGGGCCCTGGCCTTTTGCCGGGCGCCAGTTCAATGCCCTGGTGGTGACCAAGTATCTGTGGCGTCCCTTGATGCCGACCTTGCTGGAGAGCCTGGAGCCAGGCGGGGTGCTGGTGTACGAAACCTTTGGGGTGGGCAACGAGCAATACAACACGCCGCGTAATCCGGACTTCCTGTTGCAGCCGGGTGAGCTGCTGCGCTGGTGCGCAGACTTCGATATCGTTGCCTATGAGCATGGTTTCCGGGCTGACCCGGACCATATTGTTCAGCGCATTGTCGCAGTGCGCCCGCGTGAGGGCGGCACTTTCAGCGATTACCGCCTGAATCCACAAGACGGTGGTGGCAGTATCTGCGAGTAAAGTATGTGCAGTTTTGAGCCAAGTGCAGCGCTTGGCTCAAAGCCATGTATCCGTTGTTGCTTGAGCGCGCGTATCGAATCGCGGCTTAAAACAGATAGGTACGCGCCAGCATGGACAGGGCCACAATAGCGGTCAGAATGCTGAAACCCTGTTGCAAGCGCACAGGCGGAATATGAGGGGCCAGTTGTCGGCCTATCACCATTCCGCCCATGGCCGAGGCCACAAATACCCAGCCGCTAAGGGGGATCTCCGCCCCGTGTGCCAGACTCATGGCCGACGCGCTCAGGGAAATCAGAGCGATCAGCATCAAGGAGGTGGCCACAATGCTGTGCATGGACAGGTCGCTGAAACGTTTCAAGGCAGGCACGATCAGAAAGCCGCCGCCCACGCCCAACATGCCTGAAAACAAACCTGCTACGGCACCAATTGAAGCCAGGGTGGCGGTGCCTACTGGCGTCCAGCGCAGGCGGCCGGTTTCCGGATTCAGACAACAGGGCGTATGAGCATGTGCCGTTGCCGCCGGACGGCGCAGCATCTTGGTGGCAATCCACAACATGATGGCGACAAACAGAGTCACCAGCACTTTTTCTGGCAAAGCGTGGCTGATGCGCACGCCCAGTGACGTCACCAAGGCACCCGTTACCGCCATGAACATGGCAGCTCTATAGCGCACGATATGTTTGTACAAACCATCCAGTGCACCGACCAGGGCCGCGGCACCTACAGCCAGCAAGGCGACTGGCGTGGCCGCCGTCATGCTGTAGCCCATGCCCAGCACCAGTGCGGGTACGGCCAAAATACCGCCACCCGCGCCAGTCAAACCCAGCGACAGGCCAGTCAGAATTCCCAGGATGATTGCAAGCGCCATAAGCCAGATGGCGTGACCCCGGCGGGGATCACGCCTTTTTCAGAAAGCGTAGTAATGGCTTATTGTACGCCTTAACTTCTTTTGGAAATTAGCTTATTTATAAAAGTAATTAATAGGGCCAGTTTCCATGGTTTCGCTTTAGCCCGAGTTACGCAGGCCGGCTGCAATACCGTTGATCGTCAGGTGAATCACGTGCTGCTTGTTTACACCGCTGCGTGTGGGCTTGTTGGCCTTTTCACCCTGACGGCGATGGCGGCGCAGCAGTTCCACCTGCAAGTGATTCAGCGGGTCGATATAGGCAAAACGTTCGGCCAGAGCATCTTGCAATGCCTGATCGTGCGCCAGCAGCTCGTGGCCGGTGATTTCACGGAACAACTGGTGTGTCAGTTCGAACTCGTCACGAATTTGCGTGAAGATGCTTTCGCGCAGCTCCGCGTCCTCGACCAAACCGGCGTATTTCAGGCCGATATCCAGGTCAGTCTTGGCCAGCACCTGTTCCATATTGGACAGCAGGGTGCGGAAGAAGGCCCAGTCACGCGCCATGGTTTGCAGTTGAGCCAAGCGCTTGCTGCGGTTCAGGCCATCATTGGGCAGTCCCGACTCCAGGTAGCGATTCAAGGCCGTGCCCATGCCGTACCAGCCCGGAATAGGCAGGCGGCATTGCGCCCAGGAGAAACTCCAGGGGATGGCGCGCAGGTCTTCAATGCTTTGCGTGGCCTTGCGCGACGATGGGCGCGAGCCGATATTCAGGCCAGCAATTTCCTTGATAGGCGTGGACTGGAAGAAGTACTGATCAAAGTTCGGCGTACCGTAGACCAACTGGCGATAGCTTTGATGGGCCTGCTCGGACATCCAGGCCATGGCGTCGCCGTACGCGGCCAGGTGCTCGTCGTCATTGGACGAGCCTTTGCGTGAACCCAGGCTGGCTTCCAGTGTGGCAGCCACAAACAGCTCCAGATGCCAACGACCCACGTCCGCATCCTTGTAGCGGCCTTGAATCATCTCGCCTTGCTCGGTCAGACGAATCTGGCCGTTCACGGTGCCTGGAGGTTGCGCCAGAATCGCGTCGAAACTGGAGCCACCGCCTCGGCCTACCGAACCGCCACGCCCGTGGAACAGACGCAGACGTACTTTGCGGCGTGAGAACACCTGCGCAAATTCACGCTCGGCACGGTACAGCGTCCAGTTGGAGGTCAGATAGCCACCGTCCTTGTTACTGTCCGAATAGCCCAGCATCACTTCCTGTACGCTGTCCTGAGCGTGACGCACACGCTGGCGGATTTCAGGCATGTCCAGCCATTCCTGCATGATTTGCGGGCCACGTTCCAAGTCAGGAATGGTCTCGAACAATGGCACAACCATCAGACCTTGATGCTCCGGCTCGTTTGAGTTGGGCACGATCAGACCGGTTTCCTGTTGCAGCACCAGCACTTCCAGCAAGTCGCTGAGGGTTTCGGTGTGCGACACAATGGTTTGTTCCAGCGCACGCGCACCAAAGCGGCGACGGCATTCGGCGGCTTTGCGCAGAATGGACAGCTCTTTCTCGGTTTCTTCCGAGTAGCGATACCAGGGTGAAACCAGGGGGCGATGGTGACGCAGCTCCGAGCGCAGCAAGGTGATGCGGTCTTCTTCGGACAACTGGCGGTAATTGACGGGCTCGTCCTTGTAAAGCGTGCCTGCCACGCGGAACAGCTCGTCCAGCACGCGCTCATGCACGTCCGAGCTTTGGCGCAGGTCTAAAGTGGCCAGATGGAAGCCAAAAACCTCCACGGCTTGAATCAATTCGTTCAAACGCAGGCCGGCAATGGCGCCGCCTTTGTTTTCAGCCAGAGAGTCGGCAATGATTTGCAGATCAGCCTTGAATTCTTGCGGGTTTGCGTAGGGTGGGGCGGCGTAAGTGGGGCGATCGGCCAGATCGCGGCCCAGCAGGTTCTGCGCTGTGGCCGCCATACGGGCGTACAGATGAATAAAGCTGCGGCGATAAGGTTCGTCTACACGGTGTGGCGACGGGTCTTGGCTGCTGGCCGACAAGGCCGCCAGGTCTTTGCTGACGCGGTTCAGTGCGTCGGACACGGAGATTTCCGTACCCAGCAGACGAATCTGCTCCAGATAGTGTTGCAGCGCGCGTGTCGACTGGCGCAGCACCGCTTGTTCAACCGTTTCAGGGCCCACATTGGGGTTGCCGTCGCGATCGCCGCCAATCCAGCTACCCATGCGCAAAAAGGCGGGCAGGGAGCGGGTTTTCTGATCCAGCAGGCTTTTTTTGCCCGGTTCCAGCAAACGGTCCAGGTCGTGGTACAGCTGCGGAATCGTGGGCAGGAAGGTGGAACCGTAATAGGCCAGGGCGTTGTCGATCTCGTCCATGACGGTCAGCTTGTGATCACGCAGCATGCGGGTTTGCCACAGCAGGGACACCAGACCGGTCAGTTTTTCCTGGGTGCGGGCTGATTGCGTGGCGCTGGCTTTGTGATCCAGGCCATTCAGCTCATCGGCAATGGCCATATGCACAGCCAGCGTACTTTGGCGCTGAACCTCGGTAGGGTGAGCCGTCAGCACCGGCATCACACAAGCTTCTTGCAGATAACGACGAATTTTCTTGGCGCTCAGGCCCTGGTCCATCAAGGTTTGAATGGCATGTTGCAGGCTGCCCAGCAGCTTTTCGGGATCTTGCTCTTCGCGGCGACGGTTCTGGTCGCGGTCCTCGGCAATATTGGACAGGTGTAGAAAGTAGGCAAAGGCACGGGCCACGGAACGGGCCTGCGCATCGTTCAGCTTGGGAATGTCTTTTTCCAGAATCCGAGCTTGCTGCGGATCGTGTTCACGTCTGAAACTGACAGCCGCCCGGCGCAGGGCTTCAATCAGCGTGAAGGTCGCCTTTCCTTCGCTGTCACGAATCACCTCTCCCAGGGCCTTGCCCAGAAAGCGGATGTCCTGTCTAAGCAGGTTGGAAAGGTCAGGCACGGCCTGCGGCATAATAGATCTCCTGTTAAATAAGGGGTTTTGCTGCAAAGGATTCTGGGTGCCAGATCGGTAGCCGCCCTACTATAAGACGCCAGCCCGACCTTGACGCGCACAAAGCGCCTTGGGACGTTTATGATAGGTATCTTTACATAATTTTCCTGTTCAGAGAGTAGTCATGCCCCAATATCGCTCCCGTACCTCGACCCACGGTCGGAATATGGCCGGCGCGCGTGCCCTGTGGCGCGCCACCGGTATGAAAGACGAGGATTTCTCCAAACCGATCATTGCGGTGGTGAACTCCTTTACGCAATTCGTACCGGGTCACGTACACCTGAAAGACATGGGCCAGCTGGTTGCCCGTCAAATTGAAGCGGTCGGCGGTGTGGCGAAAGAGTTCAACACCATTGCGGTGGACGACGGTATTGCGATGGGTCACGGCGGCATGCTGTATTCCCTGCCTTCGCGCGAACTGATCGCCGACTCGGTGGAATACATGGTCAACGCCCACTGTGCCGACGCCATGGTGTGTATCTCCAACTGCGACAAGATCACCCCCGGTATGCTGATGGCCGCCATGCGCCTGAACATCCCTGTGGTGTTTGTGTCGGGTGGACCGATGGAAGCGGGCAAGGTCTACTCGCCAGACGGCAAGACGGTGGTGCAGAAGCTGGATCTGGTGGACGCCATGATTCAAGCCGCTGACCCTAACGTGACTGATGAACAGGCTGAAGCCGTTGAGCGCAGCGCTTGTCCTACCTGTGGCTCCTGTTCGGGCATGTTTACCGCCAACTCCATGAACTGCCTGACCGAGGCGCTGGGCCTGTCCCTGCCTGGCAACGGCACCATTGTTGCCACCCACGCTCGCCGCCAAGGCTTGTTTGAGCGCGCTGGCAGCCTGATCGTGGATCTGGCCAAACGCTACTACGAGCAAGACGACGAATCCGTTTTGCCACGTAACATCGCTACCTATCAGGCCTTTGAAAACGCCATGACTCTGGACGTGGCAATGGGCGGCTCTACCAACACCGTGCTGCACTTGCTGGCTGCTGCCCAGGAAGCCGGTGTGGAATTTACGATGGCCGATATCGACAAGATTTCGCGCCGGGTCCCTTGCCTGTGTAAAGTGGCTCCCGCCACCCCCGAATTCCACATGGAAGACGTGCACCGTGCGGGCGGCATCATGGCCATTCTGGCTGAACTGGCCCGTGCCGACTTGTTGAATCTGGATGTGGGCAACGTACATAGTGGCACCTTGCGTGAAGCCATCAAGCGTTGGGACGTCAAGGGCGACAACGTCAAAGCCATTAGCGATTTCTTCCGTGCCTCTCCCGGCGGCATTCCGACCCAAGTGGCCTTCAGCCAGGACCGTTACTACCAGGAACTGGACACAGATCGCACTAAAGGCTGTATCCGTGACAAGGCTAATGCTTATTCGCAAGACGGCGGCTTGGCCGTGTTGTACGGTAACCTGGCCATCAACGGTTGTATCGTGAAAACCGCTGGCGTGGATGAAAGCATTCTGACCTTTACCGGAACGGCTCGTGTTTACGAAAGCCAGGACGATTCCGTTGCTGCCATTCTGGACGGCGTGGTCAAGGCAGGTGATGTGGTTATCATTCGCTACGAAGGCCCCAAAGGCGGCCCTGGTATGCAGGAAATGCTGTACCCCACCTCCTACCTGAAATCCATGGGTCTGGGCAAAAGCTCGGCCTTGTTCACCGATGGTCGTTTCTCCGGTGGCTCGTCCGGTCTGGTGATCGGTCACGCTTCGCCTGAAGCGGCTGAGGGTGGCAATATCGCCCTGGTGCAAGATGGTGACACCATCGAGATCGACATCCCTAACCGTCGTATCCACTTGGCCATCAGCGATGAAGAACTGGCCGCACGCCGTGCCGAAATGGAATCGCGTGGCTCCAAGGCCTGGAAGCCAGTGAACCGCGAGCGCGTTGTGTCGCAAGCCCTGAAAGCCTATGCCGCTTTGGCGACGTCGGCCGACCGTGGCGCTGTGCGTGATGTGTCGCAACTGGATCGCTAAGCTGATTTAGCTTTTAGCTGATGAAACCCCATCTGTTTTGGCAGGTGGGGTTTTTTTATGGGTTTCGAGTGTAGGGGCTGAGTAGTACTGATCTTCGTAGAACCGCCGCCCAAGCCCCTGGGGCCAGGGGCTTGGGCGGCTCTAGAGGAACAATAGTCCATACCTTGCTGTTGTGTTGAGTTTTCAGGCTCAGGCCATTTTGTTGGCGCATTAAATAACTGGAGATGCCTATACCGTCTGGCACAGTTCCTCCAGTCCTTTACAATCGAACTATTGTTCACTTTGTTAGAGAGCCTGCGCCATGACTGATGATCAACGCGCTTTGCAAGCCAGTATCCGTGCGGAATTGGGGATCACGGATCATTTCGATGTTCAGCAGGAGATCGAACGCCGCGTCCGCTTTCTAAGTGACTATCTGCTGCGCACCAGCTGCCGTAGCCTGGTCCTGGGGATCAGCGGGGGCGTGGACTCCCTGGCGGCAGGGTGTCTCTCTCAGCGTGCTGTAGAGCAGGCACGTGAGCAAGGCCATCAAGCGCAATTTATCGCCGTGCGTTTGCCTTACGGTGAGCAGGCTGACGAGAAAGATGCCCAAGGTGGCCTGAAGGTCATCAATCCCGATCAGACCTTGGTCGTGAACGTGAAACCTGCATCGGATGCCATGCTGGAGCAATTGCTGGCCTCTGGCCTGAAATTCCGCGACGCGGCACAACAGGATTTTCTGATGGGCAATATCAAAGCCCGTCAGCGCATGGTGGCTCAGTACGCGATTGCTGGTGCGAATGGTGGTTTGGTGGTCGGTACAGACCACGCTGCCGAAGCCTTGATGGGTTTCTTCACTAAATTTGGTGACGGCGCTGCCGACATCACCCCCTTGGCGGGCTTGAACAAACGCCGTGTGCGTGCCATGGCTAGTGCGATGGGTGCCGCTGACGCCTTGGTGTTCAAAGTTCCCACCGCCGATCTGGAAAGCCTCAGCCCCTTGAAGCCGGATGAAGATGCCTTTGGCATCAGCTACGACCAGATTGATGATTTTCTGGAAGGCAAGGCCATTGATGATGAAGCCACGCAGATCATCATCAAGACTTTCCATGCTTCGGCGCATAAGCGTGCATTGCCGGTGGCACCCTGAGCATGAGCACCAAACCAGCCGAGAGCAATGTCAAAACTGCTCTGCGTGTTATCGAGATCATCGAACTGTTTGCTCGAGAGACACGCCCTTTAGCGCTTTCTGAAATGGCTCGATTGCTGGATGCGCCTGTATCCAGCTGCCTGGCTTTGCTGCGCACGTTGTCTCGGCAGGGTTATATCTACGAGACGGGGCGTCGGCAAGGTTATTACCCGACAGGTCGTTTACTGGCGATGGCCCAGCGTATTTCTCAAGCAGACCCGATTCTGGAAAAAGTACGCCCCAGCCTGGAAGAGCTGCGTAACACTACGCAGGAAACCGTTGTGTTTGGCAAGCTGGATCTGGATAAGAAAGTGGTCTATGTAGAGGTGATTTCTTCCCCACATCCCATCCGCTATGTGGCGGTGGCAGGAACTCAGCGCCACGTTCATGCCAACTCTATCGGTAAAGCGTTGTTGTCCCAGATGACGCTGGAAGAGCGCGCCCAGCTTTTGGGTGATGGGCCTTTGGAAGCCTTTACGAACAAGACTCTGACCAGCCTGGACAGTTTGAATGCTGACTTGGAAACCTCTGCGCAGCGCGGTTGGTATGGCAATATGGGCGAGTCCATGTCGGATGTGGGCGGTATTGCGTGGCCGATCCGGCTGTCAGGCGGCAGTTACGCCATTTCGATTGCAGGTCCTGTTTATCGTATTGAACAGAACCTGCAAAGTTACGCGGAGCGCCTGCGTGTCGCTTGCCGTTTTATTGAAGAGGACTAGAAGGCGGCTCAATAGGACTTGGGCAGCCCCAGCACTTTTTCCGCTATATAGCACATGATTAATTGCGGGCTGACAGGAGCCAGACGCGGAATAAAGCTTTCGCGCAGATAGCGCTCTACATGGTATTCCTTGGCGTAACCCATGCCTCCCAGGGTCTGAATGGCGGTCTGACAAGACTGAAAACCGGCTTCGGCGGCCAGGTATTTAGCGGCGTTGGCGTACTCCCCACAGGGCTTGCCAGCATCGTATAAAGCCGCAGCCTTCAAAGTGACCAAGTCGGCGGCTTCCAGTTGCATCCAGGCCTGAGCCAGCGGGTGTTGTATCCCTTGATTTTGTCCGATCGGCCGCCCGAACACATGCCGTTCCTTGGCGTAGATGGTGGCTTTCTCCAGGGCGGCTCTGCCTAGCCCAATGGCCTCGGAGGCGATCAGAATTCGCTCGGGATTTAGCCCGTGCAACAGATAGCTAAAGCCTTTGCCTTCTTCGCCAATACGATCTTCGACAGGAATACGCAGCCCGTCGATAAATAGCATGTTCGAATCCACCGCATGGCGTCCCATCTTGTCGATATGACGCACTTCGATGGTGCTGCGATCCAGGTCTGTATAGAACAGAGATAGGCCGTCCGTTGGCTTTTTGACTTCTGATAGCGCGGTCGTGCGAGCCAGTATCAGGATTTTGTTGGCAACTTGAGCCGTGGAAATCCAGATCTTGCGACCATGCACCTGATAATGGTCACCCTGCAAAACAGCACGGGTTTCCAGCTTGCTGGTATCCAGTCCGGAGTTGGGTTCGGTGACACCGAAGCAGGCTTTGTCTTTGCCTTGAATTAACGGTAGCAGAAAGCGGGCGCGTTGCTCATCGTTGCCAAACACCACGACCGGATTCAGACCAAAAATATTCATATGCACGGCAGAGGCGCCTGAAAACCCGGCGCCTGTACGGGAGATGGTGTGCATCATCAAGGCGGCTTCCATCATGCCCAGGCCCGCCCCACCGTATTGTTCTGGCATGGCAATGCCTAACCATCCCCCGTCCGCCAAAGCTTTATGAAAGTCATGGGGATAGACTCCATCCTGGTCACGGGCCAGCCAGTACTCGTCATCAAACTGTTGGCAAACTGACTCAATAGCCTGCACCAAGGCGCGTTGATCTTCGCTTAATTCGATATTCATACAATCTGTTCTCGGGGTGAGGGGTGAACGCTGGCCAGCATGGCCTGTATGTCTTGCTCGCTGTAGCCCAGCTCGGCCAGAACCTGGGCGGTGTGTTCTCCCAGACTCGGTGCATGGCGTCGAATGCTTAGAGGTGTGCGGGAGTACTTGCCCAAGGGAGAGGGGGTCCAGATAGGGCCCTCGGTCGGGTGATCCATATGCTGTAGATGCTTTACCGCTTGTAGGTGCTCGTCATCGATCAGTTGTTCGATGGAGTACAAGGGGGCGGCCGGGATGTCGACCTGACGCAAGGCGTGGAGCCAATAAGCCGTGTCTTTTTGCTTGATCTGTGAGGCCACAAAGTCATAGACCTCGCCGATATGAATGGCGCGGGCCGAGTGCGAGCTGAAACGTGGGTCCTGTTGCAGTTCGGGTTGACCAATCAGGGAGAAGAAATTGGTCCAATGCTTGTCGTTGTAGATCAACAGCACCAGAAAACCGTCACTGGTTTGATAGGGCTTGCGCTCTTTAGCCAGCAGGCGGGCATAGCCGGTGGGACCCAGTGCAGGCTCAAAAGAGTGGCCGCCCAGATGATCGCCCAGCACAAAATGCGCCATTGCTTCGAACATGGGGATTTCAATGGCCTGGCCTTGGCCACTTTGGCGTGCCTCAATGACACCAGCCAGTACCGCTACGGCCACATGCAGACCTACTGTGCGATCACATAGGGTCAACGGCGTATAGCGAGGTACATCACCGGATTGCTGCTGGTAGAGATGGCCTAGCCCCGTCATGCCCTGGATCAGGTCATCGTAGGCAGGACGTCCGGCGTAGGGGCCATCTTCCCCGAAGCCATAGGCGCCGACATACACAATAGCCGGGTTAGCAGCGGCGACGCGCTCGTAATCCAGGCCCAGGCGTGCCATGGCAGCCGGGCGCAGGTTGTAGAGCAGCACATCGGATTCCCGGATCAGCTGCAGGCAGGCCTCTTGACCGGCCGGGGTTTTCAAATCCAGAACCACAGATCGTTTATTGCGGTTCAGATGGAGAAACAGGGCGCCCATAGCCGCGTTGCGCATGGGGCCGACTGCTCGCATGGTGTCTCCACTGGGGGACTCCACCTTGATCACGTCAGCCCCCAGATCGGCCAGAATCTGCGTGGCAAAGGGCCCCATCACCACCGAGCTTAAATCCAGAATACGGATACCGCTCAATGGACCCACATTGTCCTTCTTGTGTTCAGTCATGGTTGGTGTCCACGCAATTACTGAGGGCCGAGATTGGCGTCATTAATCAGTTTTCCCCACAGCACGTACTGTTCTTGAACAAACTGGGCGAACTCCTCGGGCGGGCCACTAAAGGCATCAAAACCTAGCTGGGCCAGCTTCTGGCGCACGGCTTCGTCCTGAACAATTTCATTGATTGTGCGGTTGAGCAGCTGCACGCGCTCCGGGTCCATCCCCGCCGGGCCGAAAAATCCATTCCAGGAAGTAATGTCAAAGTCAGACAGGCCAGCTTCTTCCATGGCGGGCAGATCGGGCAGCAAGGCGCTGCGTTTGGCGGTGGACACGGCCAGGGCTTTCAGGCGACCACTATTGATAAAAGCCAGCCCAGAGGTGACATCGGTAAACATGAAGTCCACTTGCCCGGCAGTCAGGTCGGTCAGCGCTTGCGGGGTGCCTTTGTACGGAACATGCAGCGCTTTCATGCCTGCCTGCAGATCCAGAGTGCCGCCTGCCACAATGCCGGTGCTGTTGCCAGAGGCGTAAGTAATCTGACCGGGGTTGGCTTTGGCGTATTGCAGCAGTTGCTCAACGGTTTGGTAGGGACGATCGGGATTCGTCACCAGAATAAAGGGCAGGTTGCCACCACGGGCAATGGGCGTGAAATCCTTGATCGGGTCGTAGGGCACATTTTTCATCAACCACGGCGCAGCAGAATGCGACGTATTGGTGGTGATGAACAGGGTGTAGCCATCAGGGGCGGCCCGTTTTACGTAGTTGGCTGCAATCGTGGCATTCGCACCTGGGCGGTTTTCAACAATGATGGTCTGGCCTACCCGCTTGCCCATCTCTTCCGCAAAGATCCGACCGACGGCATCGGTGCCTGAGCCAGCCGGAAAAGGCACGATCAAGGTAATGGCTCGTTCCGGATACTGAGCCCAGGCATTGCCCCCCATCAGCAGCATGGCAGCGCCACATGCCAGTACGGCCTTGCAGCGTGAACGTAGCGAAAGCAAAAGATTGTTTTTTTTGAAATTCATGGCGGTCTCCTCAGGGTGGAAGGCAGGGCGCGCTAGCCCAAACCAGCAAGCACGTGGATCAGCGGATAACCCGATCGGGGTGTTCTTCGTAGGGCGGCGAGTAAATCACCAGCAGCTGAGCGGGTTCATCGCTGGTGACGGTGAAAACGTGCTTTTTGTCAGGGGGGAGATAACAGCACTCGCCTGCTTTCATCTGACCGCGTTCGCCATCAACCTCCACATCGGCAGTGCCGCTGAGCAGATAACAGACCTGCTCGATTCCAGGATGCGCATGGGGAAGAGCGCCCTGGTTCTTTTCAATCACACCCAAAAGCACCTCCACATGCTTGGCACCGACATTGGCCTGACTGATCAGGCGACGATTCACGGTGCCCGTGTGGTTGGCGGGAGAGTACGCAACGGCGTCTTCGGGACTAACAATCCAAGATGGTTTTTTCATTTCTAAATTTCCTGTGTGAGAAAAATATTTTACGTATGTGAAAAATTAAAAAAACTGGGGTTTACCTGTGGATGATTGATTGGGAGGGTTTAAAGAAAAAAAGAAGCAGCAGATCGCGCCTGAACTGCAGTCAGGTCCGCAAAGTAGAAGGACTGGGAGAGGGGGAAAGGGGAGCTCTAGCGTGTTGAGCTGAGCAGCAAGAAAGGCCTGAGAGTTGCCGTGGACATACAAACTTGGCTGGCAGGCGTTGGAGATAACTTTTTTCTAGGCCTTTAGTTGCACGAGGAGGATACTTGGTGGGCGATGCAGATCATGTAGCTGAGCCTTAGGGCCTTGGCTTAGCTCCAACGCCGAATAGATCAGTGCGATGTCAATTCTGGTTTGAGCAGAAAGACCGGGTTTGCTTAAAGCGGGTTTGCCGTATCAAACGCCTCGCTCAGCTTCTTGTAAGAAACGGGTATTCCTCGGGCTGTGATCATGCTATCGTCAAAAAACTTTCGGGCACCGACCCATGCCCAGACCAATAGACAAGAGGGTCTCCACCGTTTATGCAACCCGTCTTACCCGCATTTCTAATCGCTCGCTGGCTATTGCTGCTATTGCTGGCCGCAGGCGTCTACTTTTTAAAGGGATTTCTGGTCCCTGTTCTGGCCGCGCTGATCATAGGCCTGGCCGGTTGGCCCTTATATAAACGGCTGGTCGTACGCTGCAATGGCCGCACCGCACTGGCGGCCACATTGGCCTTGCTGGTCGTCATCGTGGTCCTGGTTGTGCCTTTGTCCCTGGCTCTGTCCTTTGCGATCCAGGAAGCAAGCAGCTTCATTACCTGGGCGCTGGCCGCCAACCGCTACGGCACTCCTACTCCGGAATGGATCAAAGCCATGCCCCTGATGGGCGAGCGCTTGACCGAGTATTGGCAAGTCTATTTAGGCGAGCCCCACGCGCTGGGCGAGCTGGTCGAGATGGTTAGCGGCCAGCACCTGGGTAATATTTATCGCATGGTCCTGTCCGCTACCGGCAACGTTTTTCACCTGCTGCTGACCGTGTTGTTCATGCTGATCACGCTGTTCTTCATCTTTAAAGATGGCGACAGGCTGTTGGTGCAATTGGATATTGTTGGCGAGCGAGTTTTGCCAGGCCGCTGGCAGCGTTTCTCCCGGGTTGTGCCTGCTACTGTTAACTCCACCGTTACCGGGATGGGCTTGATCGCCTTGGGTGAGGGCGTGGTTTTGGGTATTGCCTATTGGATTGCAGGAGTTCCATCGCCCGTGCTCTTGGGTGTGATCACCGGCTTTATGGCGTTGATCCCTGGTGGTGCTCCCCTGTCATTCACGATGGTGTCCTTGTATTTAATAGGCTCTGGTCACCTGGTGGCTGGCGTGAGCTTGTTCCTGTGGGGCGCTATCGAACTGTTCATCGTTGATAAAACCCTCCGACCACGTTTGGTCGGTGGCCCGGTGAAACTGCCGTTCCTGCCTACGTTCTTTGGTTTGGTTGGCGGTGTGCAAACAATGGGCATCGTGGGCTTGTTTATCGGCCCGGTCCTGATGGCCTTGTTGGTTGCGATCTGGAGAGAATGGATTCGTAACGGGCAGGCTGTGGCAGGGGACTAAGGACCCCATACTTAGAACAAAAAGATTGAGCAGGCCAGGACGGTGT
Source organism: Alcaligenes faecalis (assembly GCF_002443155.1). Lineage (NCBI taxonomy): Bacteria > Pseudomonadati > Pseudomonadota > Betaproteobacteria > Burkholderiales > Alcaligenaceae > Alcaligenes > Alcaligenes faecalis. The sequence continues at coordinate 203,642 of NZ_CP023667.1, forward strand.
ACCTGGCCTGTGTCTTATTTGGAATCCAGGTTTGAGTATGGCCAAAAGTGGTGTGGGTTCCTGCCTGCCGAGAACCGTCCGTTAATGCTTAAGCAGTTGTGACAAAGCAGGCGGAAAACTGAGCTTCAGACGGACTTTAGGCGGGAATGTTTTCAGTACCAGGCTAAATTTAAAAAAATTGCTGTGGCACTTGCCAAAACCCCCAGGAATCTGCGTATAATAACAATCTTTCCTTCCAAGCCTGGATTCCCAGGTTGCCATACCTAGCCCGGGTGGTGAAATTGGTAGACGCAGGGGACTCAAAATCCCCCGCCGCAAGGCGTGCCGGTTCGATTCCGGCCCCGGGCACCATCAACAATCTTCTTCCTGCTTAAGTAACTAGAAGATTCCGCAATACAAATCCCGCATCCGGGAACCTCGGCTCTACCCCATAAGCGGGGGATGCGCATTCACTAGACACGGTTGATCACACCGCTCCACCCGCACTGAGCCAAGACTGGCTCTACCCCATAAGCGGGGGATGCGCATTCACTAGACACGGTTGATCACACCGCTCCACCCGCACTGAGCCAAGACTCTCATGCGGTAATTCTCAAAGTTCCTGAACCCATACGCACGGCGTGAGAGCATTTCCATCTTGGTGTGGAAGCCTTCAGTAATGCCGTTGGACTTGGTGAATCGCCACATCCTGACGATGGGTTCGAGCCATGATTTTAATGTGGCGGCCAGCGCCCTGGCCGGGCTCTGCTCAAACTGCTCAATCAACGCCAGGAATTGGGGCATCATCTTTTGAGCCCTCTTTCTTTTCAAGCTCTTCATCACCAAGAATCCATTTAACTGCTGCTTGGCGAAGTACAGCGCCCGCAGCACCGGCTCCTGAGCCAAGTACTGATGCAGATTCTCCTTCTGCATGGCGGTCAGCTTCCAATGGTGACGGCGCATCAGGCTGAGCAACCCCCGGTTCTTGCGGCCCTGGGGGTCATACTGCTGCCACAGCTTCAGGAAGTGCTGGTTCACCAGGCGCACGACATGGAAACGGTCAGCCACGATGATGGCATTGGGGAAGTACTGCTGAGCGATCCGGCGATACGTCTCGGACAGATCCATCACGATCACCCGCACATTCTCCTTACCCGGCAAGCGTTTCAAATAGCTGCGCAAACTCGCCTCTGAGCGGCCCAACACGACATCGAATACTTTGTGATTCTTCAGGTCGACCAGCGTGGTGGCGTAACCGCGTTTGCGAGTGAAGAAGTGTTCATCAATCCCAAGCACCTGCGGGCAGCTGCGCCCAGAGAGCTCCGACACGCGTCGCTTGATGAACGACTGATACCAGCGCTCCACCGTCGCACTACCGACGCGGTGCGTATGGGTCAGCTTGCGCTGACTCACGCCACCCTCGTGGGCCTCAAAGACCTCCAACCGATACGTCTCGGTCGAACGTAGCCGGGGCAGAATCCCGGCGAAACGGTGGCGAAAATACCGGTTGCAGTCGGTGCAGTGGTACTTGGGAACGCGCAGGTGCAGCACGACCAGCTTATTGCCCTGTCGCGTGTGCTTGAGCGTGCGTTGATGAGTCGCCTTGATGCGCACTTGGTTGCCTGCGCAATGCAAGCAGGCGGGCCGCTTACGCGGCCGCGCCCATACATGAATATCCTTTGTTCGTTTGACAGCCTGGACCACCAGCCCAGGGATCCCTAGGATAGAATCGATTGGGGACATCGGCATTGCTTCCGTTAGACAGGTTCTTCGCAAAAACAAGTCTAGCGAATGTCGATCGTCCCCCTTTTATGATGTAGAGCCTCATCGCATTCGTCGTCTCTACAACTGTGCTTAGTCAGTGCTGTCCACTCTCCGTACAAGTCTTCTCCTAAGACGTGCCGCTTGTGTAAGCACACGATGCCACAGAAGAAAAATCCATCCCCCATAAGGACAATCAGCGCACAAACTGCAATAACCCTTATCACCCGCATCTTCCCAAACCACTTGTAAGTGACAGTAAAAATTAAAAGCCCCTAGAAAAACTGGGGTTGTTCGCTTTGCCTGTTTGTACTGATGAAGTGGATGACACCCAGTCAGGGCTCCCCCTTAGAAAAAGGGAAGGGGGATCACCACAATACTGAAAACGATAACGGAGACACAATGGTTCTAAAGATGCCGATATTGGCAGGCGGGCTGCTGGCCGCTTTGCTGGGAATAGGGTCAACTGCCCACGCTCAATCCAATGTGCAGCTGTACGGTCTGGTGGATGCCTGGACGGGAGTACACAAGCCTGTAGGAGGCAACAAGCGGGAAGGGACGGTAGGTGGGGGAGGGATGACAACCTCTTACTGGGGCTTGAAAGGCCAGGAGGAGTTGTCCAACGGTGTGCGCGCCGTGTTTGCCATGGAAGGGTTCTTCCGGCCAGAGACAGGTCAAGCGGGTCGGTTCAATGGCGACCCCATGTTCTCGCGTAGTGCCTATGTAGGCTTGCAAAGTGATGATGCAGGTACCTTGACGTTGGGGCGGCTGACTACGCCTTATTTCGTCTCCACCATTCTGTTTAACCCCTTTGGTGATTCCTATACCTTTTCTCCATCAGTGTTCCACACTTATTTAGGGATGCAAGGTCAGGGTGTATTGGGCGATTCGGGTTGGAGCAACGCAGTCAAGTACACCACGCCTGATTTCAATGGCCTCACGGCAAACCTGATCTATGGTTTCAGCAACGAGGCCAACAAATCCGGCTCCAATAAATGGGGTGGTAATGCGCTGTATTTCAATGGGGCTTTCTCTGCGACATTAGCGTATCAGCAGGTCAAGTTTGATAATCAGGCTGACGACTTGGACAACATTGTTGCGGGCTTTCGTCATCAGCGGGCGACACAGTTGGGTATGGCTTACGACTTTGACTTTGCCAAGGTTTTTGCTCAGTTTCAGTACGTGAAAAATACGATTACCAGTGGCGATATCACGATGAAGGGCGGGCAGTTTGGCGTGTCTGTCCCCATGGGCGGCGGCAAGGTGCTGGCTTCGTATGGCCATACGCGTAGTAGTGGGGCCAGTGAGGTCAAGCGCAACAGCTGGGCCTTGGGCTACGACTACGAGCTTTCTAAACGTACGGATGTCTATGCTGCGTATTACAGCGACAAACTGACTGATTTGTCGCGTGGCGATACGTTTGGTGTGGGTATACGCACACGCTTCTAAACGGTTCACTGTAGTAGAAGGCAAGCAGACGACATGCCCGTAGACGTGTCGTCTGCTTTTTTTTGCTTAATCTGGCAAAAATCCGCCACCCCTGGCCGCAGGATGGTAGAGCCATTGCCCGGTAGGCGTCTAACTTGTAGTCAGGCTCGCAGACAAGACGAGCGAATGATTGACTACAAGGAGACGTTTTGATGACAAACCCCAACTCATCCCTCGATTCGACCACCGCGGGTTTTCTTCCTGAATATGGCCATTTCATTGATGGCACCTGGGTCGCGGGTGATAGTGGCAAAACCATACCGTTAGGCAACCCGGCTACAGGGGAAACTCTGGCGCATATTGCTGCAGGTAATGCCGCTGATGCCAAGCGGGCGGTTGATGCGGCTGCCCGTGCTTTCCCATCCTGGTCTCGTACACCGCCTGCGGCACGTCAGGAAATTCTTTACGAGATCACCCGTCGCTTGAAGGCGCGGGCACACCATTTCGCACTGATGGATACGCTTAACAACGGCAAACCGATCAGCGAATCCACGCACTTCGACATGCCCATGGCGATCGAGCAGTTTGCGATTTTCTCCGGCACGCCCTGGCAGTTGCACGGGGAAGCGGTACATCACACTTCCTCCCTGGGTACAGACTCTATCGGCATCATCCATCGCGAGCCCTTAGGCGTGGTGGTGCAAATCATTCCCTGGAATGTGCCCATGATCATGCTGGCCACCAAGATCGCTCCTGCCTTGGCGGCTGGCAACACGGTGGTGCTTAAACCTTCTGAAATCGTGTGTTTGTCGGTGCTGGAGTTTGCCAGAGAGATGGCTGATCTGCTGCCTCCCGGTGTGCTCAATATTGTGACGGGCTACGGCCCTGATTTGGGCGAGACGCTGGTGACGGATCCTCGTGTGCGCAAGGTCGGTTTTACGGGCTCCCGCCCTACGGCCAGAAAGCTGATGCAGTACGCCTCGACCAATATCATCCCCCAGACAATGGAGCTGGGTGGCAAGTCCGCGAATATTGTCTGTGAAGATGCAGACCTGGATGCAGCAGCTGAAGGTGCTGCCATGTCCACCATTCTGAACAAAGGGGAGGTGTGCCTGGCAGGCTCGCGTCTGTTCGTGCATGAGAAGGTTCGCGATGAGTTTCTTGAAAAGCTCCAGCGGATTCTTGCCGGTATTCGTATTGGGGACCCGCAGTCGCCGGACACCCAACTGGGTCCGCAGGCGTCGCAAATGCAAATGGACAAGATCATGGGCTATTTACAGGAAGGCCCACGTGAAGGTGCGTCGGTTTTATGTGGGGGTGGTCGTGCCCATGTACCGGGTTTTGAGAAGGGCTTGTTTGTGCAGCCCACCGTATTCACGGATGTGAAGAACACCATGAAGATTGCGCAGGAAGAGATCTTTGGGCCCGTGACCAGCGTGTTGACCTGGAAAGATGACGACGAGGTAATGCGCCTGGCCAATGCCTCGATTTATGGTCTGGGTGGAGGTGTTTGGACGTCCAATTTGGCACGGGCGCACCGCATGGCGTGCGAGCTGGAAACCGGCACCGTTTGGGTGAACCGCTACTACAACTTCCTGGGTGGCATGCCGATTGGCGGCTACAAGCAAAGTGGCTTTGGGCGGGAATTTGCGCATGAGGTGCTGAACCATTACACGCTGACCAAGAGTGTGATTGTGGATCTTCAGCCTGGGGCTTTGGGGATTTTTGGGGCGCAGCGCTAGCCGTGGCGCAAAGGAGATTCCCATGTCTTTATTCCTGGGTCGGTCTGCAGCGACCAGTGTGACTGCCTTGCTGCTTGCTTTGAACAGCCCCTTGGCAGGGGCGACTGAGGGTGGCGGTTCGGTTTATCCCTTTGGAGCCGAGAACTTTTTGACGGGTGTATTGCCGCCGCCCGGTTTTTACAGCCTGTTCTACGGGCAGGTGTATTCGGCGAACAAAGTGCGTGGCAATGATGGGCAAGATGCATCACCACCGGATTTCAGCTTGAAGGCCAATGCGCTGGTTAGCCGCTTTGTCTGGGTCACGCCTCAGAAGGCTCTGGGTGGTGATGTATTGCTCAGTGCCATTGTTCCTTTGGTGAACCTGCATGTTTCCGCTGCGGGTAGAAGCCAGACCAGAACGGGGCTGGGTGACATTACTTTGTCGTCTGGCATTGGTTGGCACTTTAGCGAGCGTTTTCATGTCATTGGGGCGCTGGATGTATTTGCACCCACCGGGGGCTACAGCAAAAGCAATCTCGCCAATATCGGACGTAATTACTGGTCTTACGGGCCAGTCGTGGCAGCTAGCTGGGTGGATCCTAAAGGCTTGAATGCAGACGTCAAAGTTGGCTACCTGTTCAATCAAAAAAACCGCAGCACCGCTTATACGTCCGGCAATGAGTTGTACGCAGACTATTCATTGGGATGGTCGGTTTCGCCTGAATGGGCTCTGGGTGTCGGTGGCTATGCCACCGTTCAGACAACAGATGACAAGCAGGGCGGGCAGACGATCAGTGGCAGCCGTCATCGGGCGTTTGCTGTGGGGCCTAGCATCAAGTACGCCAGCAGCAAGGGCTGGTTTGTGACGGCAAAGTGGCAACAGGAAATGGCGGTTCGCAATGGGCCGCAGGGTCATGCTTTCTGGATTCGGGCAGCGTTCCCGCTCTAAGTGATCCAGGCTGTATTTCCATTATTTAAATGAAAGGAGACATCATGAATAACACCCATGAAGGACGGGTAGCAGTAGTAACGGGCGCTGGGCGAGGTATTGGACGTGAAGTTGGTGTCCGCTTGGCTGAGCGTGGTGCGCAATTGGTTTTGATCGATCTTGAAACTCCAACGGAAACTCAAGCCATGATTGGTGGTGATCCACTGGTTTTGACGGGGGACGTCAGTGATCCCAAGGCTTGGGCGGGTTTTGCGCAAGCTGTCGAACAACGATACGGCCGGGCGGACATTGTGGTGAACAATGCCGGTATCTATCCCTTTGCGACCTTTGATGAGCTGGATTTTGAGCTCTGGTCACGTACCTTGCGTGTGAACCTGGATTCGCATTTTCATTCGGCCAAGGCGTTTGTGCCTTTGATGCGCAAGAACCAGTGGGGGCGGTTTGTGAATTTTTCCTCGAACTCGATTGGTACTCCGCTGGCGGGTCTAAGCCACTACATGGCGGCCAAGATGGGAGTGATCGGTTTTGTACGAGGCTTGTCGAATGAATTGGCGGAAGACGGTATTACCGTTAACGCGATTTTGCCGGCGTTGACACAAACTCCTGGCACCCGAGGTCTGCCAGAAGAAATGGCCCGCAGCGTGTGGCAGCAACAGGCGATCAAGCGTTTTGCGACACCTGAAGATATCGTCGGCCCTATTCTCTTCTTGACTAGCGATGATGGTGCTTTTGTGACGGGGCAGGCTCTGGCCGTCGATGGCGGGATGTACAAGATTTCTTAAATCCGTCTCTTGTACTACACAGTCCCATCGTGAGCCCGTGCGCGGGTTTGCGATGGGCTTTCTGCGTAACGGCGCCGGTATTGTTGATTAAAAGAGCTCAGGTGGCTGAAACCATGTTGCAGAGCCAGGGCTGCAATGGATTGGGTAGAGCTGGCGGTGTTGAGCAGCTCTTCGTGGACTTTCTGTAGACGTAGTTCGTTCAGGTGCTGCATGGGCGTAGTTTGTCGAAACTGCTGGAAAGCGCGTGAAAGCGAGCGAATACTGCAATTGGCCTCGTCCGCAATTTGGGCCAGGGTCAAAGCCTGCTCAAAATGGGCTTCCATGAAGTCGATCGCCAGGCGTAGTTGTTTTGGGGTGATGTTGGTGATGGGCGAGCGCAAGGCATCGGAGTAGTTATGCGCCTGTATGTCCAGCAATGTCAGCGTCAGCATTTCCTCTATGCTGGGCGCCAGTGATGTGCGCAAGGCCATATCGCTGTCATTCAAAGTGCTCACCACAAAGTCGAGCAACATCAACCAGCGCCGTAGTGCCTCTGGGTCCGTCATTTGAGTGTTGAATCGCAAGGCTTGCTGGCCTTGGCGTTGCATCAGACGCCAGCACACTGCAGACACACGCCGAGAATCCAACTGGACCTTAAGAACCTCTCCAGCAGGGGTGTAGTGAAAGCGTGGCTGATCGGCCGCAACACTTAAAGCGGTTGTTCCCGGCCCGCCGCCATATCGTGTGTGGTGTGTCGCCAGTTCGGTGTGGCCTTTCATCGTTGTCGTGATCAAGAGGCAAGAGTCCAGATCTTCCGGCTCGATCTCGATGTCGCGCCCAAACGTCAAGGTGGATAGCGTGACGGCACCCGATACGGCGCTATGCAGCACGATGGGGGACGTTGTGTCGGTCGTGGCGTGGCGAACTCGATAAGAACAATACCGCCGTGAAATGGCTGCCTGGGCGGCTGGAAGGTCCTGAACGTAGAGTTCAAGAAAGCGCTCGTTGAGCCGGAGCGAAGGGGAGATGGGCATGTTTGAGCCTACCCTAAGAAGAACACCGGGGTTTGACGAAATTATGAATTCATTGACAATAGTGTCAATAAATGGAAACCCGATGTCTTCAGCACGCAGCGACGTGAACCCTGAGTTCTGTGGACATCTCCGGAGTTACTGTGGTGCTGCCAAGTCCCCATCTTGCACAGCGACCAGTAATAATACAGATCGTGTACTGACCTTAAGCATAAAAACGATGAAAAAGACCATGGCGAAGTCTCGCCCGACACGCAGTGATATTCAGCGCCAGGCCATTTTGGATGCGGCCTCTTTGTTGTTCATTGAAAAGGGCTTTGGAGGCACGAACTTCAATGATATTGCTGATGCAGTTGGCATGACGCGAACGGCGCTGTATTACTACTTTCGCAGCAAGGAAGCGATGCTGGAGAGTTTGACGACAGCCGTCACCAAGCGGGCAGGGGACTTGATTGCAGAGGTCATTCAGCAAGAAGACCTTTCCCCGGATGAAGCCTTGCGGCAGCTGATTTTGCATCATGCCGGGCTGGTGCTTCAGCATCCCTTGCAGTTTCGAGTGGCAGAGCGCAGTGAAAGCAGCTTGCCGGAAGAACTACGCAAGGAGGCGCAAGCCTCGCGCCGTGCGGTGCGTAGAGGTTTTGTGGCGGTGATTGAGCGCGGTATTGCAGAGGGAATGTTCAGGACAGTAGATGCGGATATCGCCGCGTTTTCCATAATTGGCATGTGTAACTGGTGCGCCTGGTGGTTTGATAGCCGGGCGGGCAAGCCCACAGAGCCTATTGCTGAACTGATTGCATCCTTTGGCCTGCGGATGTTGAGCCGTACTGATGCCGGCTCGGAGACTGCCAATAATAATCAGGAAATAGATCTGGCGATGGCACAGATGCGCGACGCCATGGAAAAACTGACGGATAGTCTGGAGCGCCGCTAAGTCCCACTAACTCTTGGGTTTTTGACAGTGCTGTCAGCGTACACAACTCAGTATTAACACCTAAGTCAAATTATTGACGTTAGTGTCGAATAAAAATAATATTGACCTAAATCAATGTTATGGGTTGTGCCCTGCACATAGCACTATGAACCGTCATTCCAACTCTACCGCTCAGCCTACCGCCGGTTTCTTGAATACCGACTGGAACCCCCGTGATGTCCCTGCGGGCACCATCACGAGAAATGTTGTGTTGCGCACGGCCGACCAAGCGGCCACGGGTGGCTCTTTATATGCTCCAGCGCAAGGGGCCGATACGGTGGTGTGCATCATGCATCCCCGTGAATTCATGGCCTGTCACTATCTGATTCCCGATATCGTCGGGGCTGGCTACGCTGCCTGGTCGCAATCGCCACGCTCGGTTGGCAACGATTTGCGGCTGGAGCACGAGTTCGCTTTGCATGATGTGGCCGCTGGCCTGCAATATCTGCGTTCAGCGGGTTTCAAACGCATCATCTTGTTGGGGAATTCGGGCGGCGCGGGCTTGTATGCCCTGTATGCCCAGCAATCGGCTTTGCCAGCAGAGCAGCGCATTGCGCGCACGCCAGCCGGGCGGCCCACGAACCTGGCAGATCTGGATATGCCTGCGGTAGACGGGGTGGTGCTGATAGGCCCGCATCCCGGTCAAGGGATGTTATTGCTTAACTGTATTGACCCTAGCGTGCGGGATGAGAGCGATCCCCTGTCTATTGATCCTATGCTGGACCCCTTGTCTCCCGAAAATGGATATGCAGAAAAGGGTCAGGCCCGTTATAGCGCCCAGTTTATTGAACGCTATCGCGCCGCACAGCGTGACCGTGTCGCTCGTATTGATCACCACGCTCGTGAACTGATCGCGCGTCGTCAACAAGCACGTCAGCGTGTCAAGGAGGCGGGGGCGCAGGCCAGTCAGGAGGATCGTCGTCTGGCCGCGCATACCCCCATTATCAATGTGTGGCGCACGGACGCCGACTTACGCTGCTTCGATTTGTCGCAAGACAGTTCGGATCGAAAGCCGGGGTCCCTGTGGGGAGCGAATCCGTATGCGTCGAATTACGGAGCGGTTGGCTTTGCTCGCCAGTGCACCCCGGAAAGTTGGCTGTCTACCTGGTCCGCCTTGTCATCCAACGCTTCTTTGCTCAAGACGGCTCCCGATATTTCAGCGCCCGTTCTGGTGATTGAATACACCGGGGATCAGGCCTGTTTCCCCAGCGATGTGCAAGGCATTGTGGCGGCCTTAGGGGCGTCCGATAAGCAGCATTTACGGGTTCGAGGTGATCACCATGGCAGAGCGTTGACAGAGGCCGAAGAACCGGGGCGCCTGGAGGCGGGACGCTTGCTGGCGCAATGGTTGCTTGAACACTTTCCACGCTAGTGCCTCACTAGCCCTGACCTGATAGCGCACACAGGCGCTATTTCATCCCATTCCAGATACATCCTGTTCATAAGGAGGGCTAGCTATGCCTGAACGTAATCTTCCCCGTCTGACCTTACTCGGTGTGGACCATACTGCTCGCCCTACGTGGCGGTTGCGTGAAACGGTAGAGTTCTATCGCGACAAATTGGGTTTGCCATTGGTGCATGTGATCTCGGCACGTGGCTGGGGGCCAACGACTCATCCTGATTTTCTGCATTTTTTCTTTGATAGTGGCAATGGCAGCACTATTGCGTTTTTCTACTACCTTGGGTCTCAAGAGCCAGCAGGAATGCGTACTCGCGCAGCGGCTCGTCCTTTGCCCGATGATCATGAGGCAGATGCCACTCATACCGCCTGGCTGGTGGACGGTCCTCAAGAGCTGCGTGCCTGGAAAGAGCGTCTGGAAGCGCAGAACCTGGACGTTTCCGTGGAAACCCGCCATGAAGTGATCGAGTCGATTTATGTGCGCGATCCTAATGGTTATTTCGTGGAGTTCACGCATAAGTTGCGCCCATTGACGCAGTTGGATGCTCTGGATGCGCAGATTACGCTGGAGGCGGCCATGGCCTTGGAGGATCAGGCCTTCGCCAAGGGGCGGTTACTGACTGATATTGATGTGGTCTGGAATCAAAAAGCCCAACTGGTTGGCCAGCATGAGCAAGCAGAAAACGCAGCGGTACGTGTGTTTGTACCTCGAGTCGACGAGTTTTCTTCCTTGATCCGTTCTGCTGAGCAGCATCCAGATTGCAAGGTCCTGGCGGGCAAGGATTACGACATTATCCAGGCCAGCGGCCCGATTGAGTTTGAGCGCAAAGCCCTGGGACTGAAACCGGCGCTTTGGTATGGCATGTTCACCGGCGGTTTGCATGGCCGTATCGAGCGCTTTGACCGAGACATCGTGCGCCTGGTGCCGTTGCAGGGCTAGTCAGGGCAGGAGGAGACAAATGAACAATATCAATTATCCCATCGACGGCGTTGTTTACCCCAGTGCTGAACGTGCACAGGCCGCCTTGGCCAGTGGCTCATGGATTGCCAGCACGGTGGGCGATGCCTTGCGCCATACGGCCCGTCAGTACCCGGAACGAATGGCCTTCATCAGTGATGAGCGCAGCGTGAGCTTTGCGGATCTGGATCAGGACAGTGAGCGACTGGCTGCGGCTTTGCTGAAGCTGGGTCTGAATCCGGGTGATCGTGCCATCTTTCAGCTTGGTACCACGGTAGAGACGGTGATTGTCTTGTTGGCGTGTTTCAAGGCAGGCATTGTCCCGGTGTGTTCCTTGCCTCAGCATCGGGAAATCGAGATAGGTCAGTTAGCGGAACAATCCCAGGCGCGCGGCTACTTTGTGCAGGCTGATTTCTCGCCCAATTTTGACTTGTTGTCTTTTGCTAAAAGCATGGTGGAGCGTCACGCATCACTACAGCATCTGATTCTGGTGCGAGGCCAGAGTACCGGCACGCCTGACATGCAGCAACTGATAGCCAGTGTCTCTTTTGAGGAAGCCAAACAGAAACTGGCGCAGGTCAAATTGGGGCTGTCCGACGTCTTAAGTTTCCAGCTCTCGGGTGGAACAACAGGCGTGCCCAAAATTATTCCGCGCTTTCATGCTGAATATTTGGGGCATTCTGCAGGCTGGTGTCGCCGCTATCAGATTGATGCTGATAGCCGGATTATCTGGTCGCTGCCTTTAATTCACAATGCCGGCTCGCTCTATGCCTTGATCCCGCCCGTTTTACTGGGGACCACGGTGGTCTTGATGCCCAGGGTGGATATCAAGCGCATGCTGGATCTGATTGCCGAGCATCGTGTTACCCATGCCTTGTCGATTGGGCCGATTGCTCCACAACTGATGGCTTATCCAGATATCGCCAGCCATGACCTGTCGTCCTTGAAGCTGTTTTCCACGATGAGTCGCGCTGACTCCCTGGAAAAGCATCTGGGCCTGCCTTGTTCCAACTTGTACGGCATTACGGAGGGGCTGCTCCTGGGCTCTCCGGCGGATGCTCCGGATACTGTGCGCCACGCAACCCAGGGTAGTTCAGGCTGTGCTGATGATGAGATCCGTTTGTTCAAGCCGACTTTGGATGAGTTATCACCGGAGGGTGAGGTAGGCGAGCTGTGTTTTCGTGGGCCGTCCAGCCTTACGGGCTACTTCGCGAATCCAGAGGCTAATGAACGCTCCTTTACCCGTGATGGCTTTTATCGCACCGGGGACATGGTCAAAGCCCATCGTATCGATGGTGTCTTGTACTACTCCTTTGAAGGCCGCCTGCACGATAACGTGAATCGGGGCGGAGAAAAAATTGGCTGTGAAGAGGTGGAAGCCCATGTCAGTCAGCATCCCGCCGTGTCCGATGCAAAACTGGTCGCCATGCCGGATCCTTTTTATGGTGAAAAGGCCTGCGTATTTATTATTCCTCGTCCTGGCCATCAGGCACCGGACGTCAAGGAGTTGGCGCAATTCCTGATTGGTCGAGGGTTGGCGAAATACAAGTGCCCGGAGCGTGTAGAGAGTTTGGAGGAGTTCCCCCTGACACGTGTCGGCAAGGTAGATAAACCGGCCATGAAGCGACGTATTGCCCAGATGCTGGAGCGGGAGGCGCCTGAATCATGAGTGCCACTATGACTCCATTGGAATACGTGCTTCACCAACGTCCTCTTGTAGTGCGCCGCCGGGTGCGTTGGGGGGAGTGTGACCCCGCAGGCGTGGTCTATACCGCTACGTTCTCCGACTATGTCATTGCAGCGGCCGAGCTGTTTTATGGCGAGTTGTTCGGCACCACGCCACAACAGGGCAAGAGCGAGCAGGGGTTCGGGACACCCACCCGCGCCTTGTCATTCGACTTCCTGCGTTCGCTGCGTCCGGATGAAGAGTTTGACATGGCCGTTCATGTGCTGGAGGTCAGAACCCGAACCTATGTTCTGCAGATCGTCGCTACCACTACGCAAGGGGAACCCGTCTTTACAGCACAGCTGACGCCTGTCTGTGTGCAACGCCCTGAACGTCAATCCATTCCTGTTCCAGAGAGTTTTCGCGAGGCATTGCTGACTTATCAGCGTGAGTGCAATGACTCCTTCTCTCGCCCACTGAATAAGGCCGCATCATGAAAATTACGATTATTGGCGCTGGCCCAGCAGGCCTGTACTTCGCTTTGCTTGCCAAAAAGCACATGCCCTCGCATGAAATCCAGGTATTCGAGCAAAACCCAGAAGGCGCGACCTATGGTTGGGGAGTCGTATTCTCTGACATCGGCCTGTCGTTTCTGCAAAAGGCTGACCCGGATTTCTATCAAGAGTTCATCGCCCATCATGAGCGCTGCGACTATATGGAAATCGTGCATCAGTCTTGTCATGTGCAAGTGCATGGCAATCATTTTTCGCGCACATCGCGTATCGACATGCTGCGTGTATTGCAGCAAGCCTGTCAGCGGGAGGGCATTCAGATTCACTACGAACAGCGTATTGAGGATGTTCGCAAGCTCGCTGCCGAGTGTGATGTGCTGATCGCTGCGGATGGTGGCAACAGTGCCGTGCGCACGCAAATGGCCGAGCACTTTCGCCCCAGTTTTACCCGCCGCCGTAACAAGTTTGCCTGGTATGGCACGCATCAGCGTTTTCATCCTGTCACGCTGATTTTCCGTGACACTCCTTATGGCGTATTCATTGCCCATAGCTACCAATACAGCCCGGAATTGTCGACTTTCCTGGTCGAGGTTGATCCTGAAACCTGGGAACGTGCAGGTTTACACGAGGCCAGTGAAGAGGAAAGCCGCCGCTTCTGCGTCGAGGTGTTTCGCACGGAGCTGGGCAGCAATGAGCTGCTGAGCAATCGATCCTTGTGGTTCGAGGCCAATATTGTCAGTAACGAGAACTGGTATCACGACAATGTGGTGTTGCTGGGTGATGCCCTGCGTACCGTGCATTTCTCGCTGGGGTCTGGAACACGCATGGCCATGCAGGATGCGATTGCCTTGCACCAAGGCCTGGTGGCTCATCCAGGGGATATTCAGGCTGCATTTGCCGCTTTCCGTGCTGCGCGGGACACCTCATCGAGCAGCTTCCAGCAGTCGGCCAGCTTGAGCCTGGATTGGTACGAGAACGTGGCCGACAAAATGCATCTGGATCCCGTCGCTTTTGCCTATGACTACATGCGCCGCACCGGCAAAGTTAGCCACGAGGACTTGCAGCAGCGCGACCCCTTGTTCACCGCCGCCTATGAAGCATTGCATTTGACGCAATAAGGACTTCTCTCATGACTACGAAAATTATCAACGTGGTGGACACGATTGATCGCAGCCGCTTGGGCAGACTGCAGTATTTCGTGCTTGGCCTATGTATGCTCAGCTTGATTATTGATGGCTTTGATGTTCAGGCAATGGGCTATGTCGCACCGGCGATCATCAAACAATGGGGGATTGCCAAAGCAGATCTTGGTCCGGTGTTTGGGGCGGGTTTGATGGGAATGGCGATTGGTGCCTTGACCCTGGGGCCAGTAGCAGACCGGATCGGTCGCCGCCCCGTGCTGATCGGCTCCATGTTTTGCCTATCCGTGTGCATGTTGGCCACAGCGTATGCCAGCTCAATCAATGAGTTGCTGGTACTGCGTTTTCTGACCGGACTTAGCATGGGTACCATCATTCCCAATGCAGTGGCCTTGGCTGGGGAGTTCAGCCCAGCTCGGGTACGGGTCACCCTGATGATGATCACCTCATCGGGTTTTATTGTGGGAGGGGCAGTAGGGGGAGCCATTGCTGCGGCTGTCATCCCAGTTTATGGCTGGTCATTTGTATTTATTGCGGGTGCGGTAGCACCTTTGCTGCTGGCGATTGTGATGTTGGTTTCCATGCCGGAATCCCTGCAGTTTCTGGCCATGCAGCGCAATCGGGTACAGCAAATCCGCCGGACCCTTGCACGCATTGATCCGCAGCTGGACATGCCCGCGGATAGTACCTTTTCCATACCGGAGAAAAAGCAGTCGGGTGTGCCCTTCATGCACTTGTTTCGTGACGGCCTGGGAACCGGAACAATCCTGCTTTGGGTCGTGAACTTCATGAATCTGCTGGCTGCCTACTTCCTGGCAAATTGGCTGCCGGTCATCATGAGTGAAGCTGGGCATTCCACCTCACAAGCCGTGCTCGCCGGGACGTTTTTCTGGTTGGGGGGGATGGTCGGGAATCTCTTGCTGGGCTGGTGTGTAGATCGCCGAGGTTTTGGTCCCACGTTGACGCTGACGTTTATCGGCGCTGCATTGACGATCGCCGTGATCGGCCAGGTTGCGGCATCCATGTCGATGGCAGGGCTGGTGATTGCTGCCGCCGGTTTTTGTGTCCTGGGTGGGCAGACCGCTTTGAATGCGTTGGCAGCGGTGTATTACCCGACCTCAGTACGTTCCACAGGCATGGGGTGGGCGATGGGCATAGGGCGGTTCGGTTCTATTTTTGGCCCGGTGATTGGAGGGGAGCTGATGCGTTTCAACTGGAGTACATCCAACCTTTTCATTGCCGCTGCAGTGCCTGCCGTGATCGCACTGTTTGCTGTGTTGGCATTTTGGCGACTGGGCAGCCTGCCTGCCACGGCAAGGTCAGTGGCCAGCTTGAAACCTAGTGCGTCCTGAGCTTGCGTGGATCAATGCCTGTGTTTGGCAAAACACAGGCATTGTTTAGCTCAAAACCCTTATAAATTCGCCCACTACCCGATAGCGATAGTCGGCGTCTTCATGGATTTCAATCGCTTCAAACGTAAGTTGGGTAGAGCGGGGTTTCAATAAAATCTTTTTATGCTCCCAGCCCTCTGCCGTCTGGGTTTTGATGCTTTCATACTCTTTGACGGTGAATCTTGAGCCATCGTTGCTATCTTGAGCTGACAAGCACTCCACCAGAACAATCTTGCCATTTCGGCTTCCGCCTGGATCCTGACGGAAAAGGCAGAGCGAGTCGCTCGGTATGATCTTGTTCATGGATTCGCCCACGACCCGGCAAGCGAACATATCCTGCTTCGCCTCCATCCCTTGGGGCAGGCCTATCCATTCCTTGTCTTCTACGTGTTGCAATTCACTGAAGCTGCCAGCTGCGGCTTGCAGGTCATAGAAGGGAACGGCATTGACCCAGGGCACCAACGTTGGTGCTGGTAAGAACTCCTGGGTTGGGGGAGCTTGGTAGCGGGGGATATGTTGCTTTAGATAAGCCCGCAGCGCCGGGTCGCAGGCATAGACGTAAGTACCTTTGATGCCCCGAAGCATGATGGTTTTGTAGATATTGAGGATGTATTGCTTCAGTTCCTCGGTGCTTTTAATGGTTTGCTTGCCGTTTCGGTCCAGATAGTTTTTCTCGTTGATCGTGATCTGATCCGTGGCGGCGTCGTAGCCAATTTCTGTTCCGAAAATGATGCCGGTGTAATTCAGGTCGTATCCCTGGGTGGTGTGAATACAACCAACCTCACCTTCTGCCCCGGTTGTGTTAATCCAGTCCGTATTGGTTCGATTCCAACGCAGTTTTACATTGTCTATTTCAATATCGTGAAGCTTGGAGTCTTTTTTCGAATGCCATGGCCAGGCATATCCGGCAACCAGGCGTGCCAAACCGTAGGTTTGGTTTTTCTGTTCAATGACTTGAACAAGATCAGCGATGTTTTCAAAGAGCAAAAAGTCATATTTTTTTGAATGATATTGCTCTTGGGCTGCAAGCTGGATGTTCAGAAGCCTGTCGATGAAGTCGACATAGTCCTGGCCTGCTTGGACACGAAACTGAGAAGTCAGTGTCATGACTCTAGAGTCAGGTGATTGCTTGATCTTTTGAAAGTCTGCCGCGTTGGCATCCGATGGTTTGATGGACTGATCGGGGTCGTAGAAAAAAATGGCCTTTTTAGCCTGTTGGGTCACCCAATCCACTTCGCTGCAGCTGTCTTTATCCAAACCCAAATCGGTGCAGACCTTGTCGAATATTCCGTAGTACGAACCCAGATTGACTCGTTTGCGTAGTCGATGGGACTCGTCCACCAGAACGATATCGTAAGTTTCCTGAGCCAGTTTTGACGGACTGATCACCATGTCAGGACGCAGACCAGCTACATTTTTGAATGCCCGCTTCAAGGTGGCTCGGAATGAAGCCATAGGCACTACCAAGGCCATCCGGGGGGTAGGGAAACGCTGTTTTAGCTGGCTGAGAAGTTCACGTAGCTCGTTTTCCTCTTCGGAAAACTCCTGAAGATTCAGTTCCGCTTCATCGGTATGGATCAGCTTGAACAGGAAAATAGCGAGAACTGATTTTCCGGTACCCGCCCCGCCTTGAACGACCAGATGGCGCAGATTGTCATTGAGCAGAGCGCGCATCATTTCCACCAGGCTTTGACGCTGGTCGAAAGATAGCGCTTTGTATGGGGAATATTTAAAAACGTCGGAGTTATCAATCGACTCTAACGAATGCCTGGCGATGCCTTGGCCACGGAGTTTGTCCCACGTCTCACGAAAGATCTGAGTGTAGACCTCATCTCTTTGGTAATAGTTGTGATCGGACAGGCCCAAATTGCCATTGAGCAATTCGAAGCAACCATCTGCTGCCATGTATTTGATCAACGCTGATTCAATATCTAGCGTAGCGGACTTGTTAAAGCGTGAGCTGCTGATCAAATGGGCGGTAGTGAGCATTTTCTTATGCTCATGCTGCAGATGCGTATTCAGACGGGTCAGCGCACTGCTTGTTTCACCTACATAGGCTCGGCGTTTGGCTCCGTCACTGAGGATATAAACCAAAGGCCAGTTACCGACGGCATAAGCGTTATTTCTTATGTCCGCCAAAGCCGCTGGTGAAAACGAATATTGGTTTATTTCTACAAGATGTGGCTGACTCATGGCTCTGGAGTAATGATCTTTATTCTCTGGTAGGTTTTGCTCAGTTCTTATCCGTTTGGCATGGTTTGTAAATCATAGCCTATTGGGTGGAAGAGGCCTTAGTATCTGTTTGTCTTGACTCAGGCAGGGGCTAACAGCAAAGGCTTGGCGAGAAATGTGGTGTGTTTTCTGAGGGATGGAAAAGAAAATGCCCCAAAAAGGGGCATGTTTCTAGCGTTCTATGCAGATATTTTTCGAATCAGGCTTGGCCCGCTTTTTTCAGCGGGTCTAGCCGTCCATTTGTGTTGACCTCAATCCCAAACCGGCGCCAACCCTTCCGGATCAACCAAACGCTCCCCACGATCCAGCTCTGCAATCTTCTGCAAATCCTCCGCATCCAGCTTCAGCTCGTTAGCCTTCAGGTTGCTTTCCAGATTCGCTCGTTTAGTTGACGAAGGTATCACCGAAAAACCTTGATGTATCGCCCAGGCCAGTGCCACTTGGGCCGCAGTCGCTCCATGTTTAGCTGCGATCTCCTGCAATACCGAGTCCTGCACCGCTTTGCCGTAAGCCAAGGTCATGTAGGATGTCAGATGCACGCCTTTCTCCCGAGCGAAGGCTGCTAACTTGGCATTTTGCAGGTAGGGGCTGATTTCTACCTGGTTGGTGGCGATGTTTTCTGCGCCAATGGCGTTGATGGCTTCGTCCAGCAGGGCGATGTTGAAGTTGGACACGCCGATCTGACGGGTCAGACCTTGCTCGCGTGCTTGCAGCAAGGCTTGGAGCGATTCTTTTAAAGGCACAGCGCCTTGTGGCGAAGGCCAGTGGATCAAGGTCAGGTCTACATGGTCGGTGCGCAGTTTCTCCAGGCTGGCTTTCAGGCTGGGGATCAATTGGTCGGCAGACAGCTTGTCGATCCAGATTTTGGTGGTGACGAACAGTTGGTCGCGAGGGACGCCGGACTCGGCAATGGCCTGGCCAACTTCGGCTTCGTTTTCGTAGATCTGGGCGGTATCAACGGCGCGGTAGCCGACTTCCAGGGCGTTGCGTACCGAATCAATGGCCGCTTGCTCTTTCAGGCGGAAGGTGCCGGCGCCGATTTGTGGGATAGACATAGTGGTAACTCCATTTGAGTAAATCTGTACGGGTGACAAGATCACCCGTTGATGGGTATTGGGGAGCGTGTCCAGTGCTGATTGCGGGGGCGTTTTTGTTGCTTTGGTTCAGCTGTAGTGTTGGGTTGTTGCGATGTTGACGCTTGATGCTTAGCAAGCTGCCAAGGGCCTTGCCTTCACTTCCAGTTGATCTTCTTGATCTCGCTGATCCAGTTTGCCTGCCCAGACGGTCAGGCCCAGGGCCAGCAGGACGACGATGGCACCGATCCAGGCGGTGTGAATCAGGCCGATGTTGGCGACGATCAGGCCACCCCCCCAGGCTCCGATTGCAATTCCGATATTGAAGGCGGCGATGTTCAGGCCGGAGGCCACATCGACTGCTTCAGGGACAAAGCGTTGGGCCTGGTTAACAACATAGATCTGCAGTCCGGGTACGTTGCCAAATGCCACACCACCCCAGGCCAGTACGGTTGCCAGCATCAACCAAGGGTTGTGGGCGGTAAAGGTCAGCGCCAGCAGGACGATAGCCAGCAGCAGGAAAATCTGTTTCAGGGCGGGGATGGGGCCGCGTTGATCGGCCAGCTTGCCACCCCACAGATTACCGACAGCAACCGACACCCCGTATGCCAGCAGGACCCCGCCCACGGCGTGAATGGAAAAGCCCGTAATCTGCTCCAGCATGGGCGCCAGGAAGGTGAAGGCAATGAAAGAGCCGCCGTACCCCACCGCCGTCATTGCGTAAACCAGTAACAGTCGCGGTTGGGCGAAGACGCGGATTTGTTGACGCAGTGTGGCAGGTTTGCTGTGTATTACATTCTTGGGCACAAAGAGCAGACTGCCCAGAAAGGCGATCACACCCAGGGCCGAGACGGCCAGGAAGGTGGTGCGCCAGCCGAACTGCTGGCCGATAAAGGTGCCCAGCGGTACGCCGGTTACCAGGGCAACGGTCAGGCCGGTGAACATGATGGCAATGGCGCTGGCGGCTTTTTCTTTGGGAACCAGGCTGGCCGCAATGGTGGAGCCAATGGAAAAGAACACGCCATGAGCCAGGCCGGTCAGAATACGGGCCACGATCAGGGATTCATAACCCGGTGCTTGCCAGGCCACCAGGTTGCCGAGGGTGAACAGGGCCATCAAGCCCAGCATCAAGGCTTTGCGGGGGACCTTGCCGGTCAGGGCGGTCAGGACTGGGGCACCTATGGCAACGCCCAGGGCGTACAAGCTGACCAGCAGGCCGGCGGAGGGCAGGCTGACGGCCAGGTCTGCCGCGATGGTGGGGAGAAGGCCAACGATCACGAACTCTGTCGTTCCGATGGCAAAGGCACTGATGGTCAGCGCCAGTAGAGCGATAGGCATGATGGCATCCTTGCGTGGAGCATTGCAGAAGATGCCATTGTGTTCTTGATGATTTAGTCAAAAAAGTCCATATTGGTCGAAATACATTTGATT
The DNA here is from genome assembly GCF_002443155.1 of Alcaligenes faecalis. Taxonomy (NCBI): domain Bacteria; kingdom Pseudomonadati; phylum Pseudomonadota; class Betaproteobacteria; order Burkholderiales; family Alcaligenaceae; genus Alcaligenes; species Alcaligenes faecalis. Next base: position 224,043 of record NZ_CP023667.1, read on the forward strand.
TAAAGTCAATAATGAAAACAACTCTGGATGAAATGCAGGCATTTATAGCCGTGGTGGATGCTGGTGCCATTTCGCGGGCGGCCGAGCATCTGGGGCTGACGGTGTCGGCGGTCAGCCGTACATTGAACAGGCTGGAAGAGAAGCTCAACACCACCTTGCTACGGCGTACCACGCGGCGCTTGGAACTGACGGAGGAAGGGGCGGTTTTTCTGGAGCGGGCCCGATCCATTGTGGCCCATGTGGAAGAGGCGGAGGAGGATCTGGCCATACGCCGGCAGCAGCCAGTGGGGCGCTTGCGGGTGGATGCTGCCTCGCCTTTTATTCTGCATTGCGTGGTGCCGATCGTGCGCGGCTATAAGGAGCGCTATCCGCAGGTCAGCCTGGAGCTGACCAGTAATGAAGGGTGGATTGATCTGCTGGAACATCGCACGGATGTGGCCATTCGGATTGGTCGGCTCAAGGACTCGACCTTGCATGCGCGACCTATTGGCAGCACCCGTTTGCGTGTGATGGCTTCGCCTGCCTACCTGGAAAAGCACGGTCATCCGCATGACGTGGCCGACCTGGATAATCATGTGTTGCTGGGCTTTACCCAGCCGCTATCCCTGAATGAATGGCCCCTGCCTGCGCAAGACGGGATGCCGGTGCATATCAAGCCAAGTATTGCCGCTTCCAGTGGGGAAACTTTGCGGCAACTGGCGCTGGATGGCGTGGGGATTGTGTCGTTGTCGGACTTCATGACGCACCGGGACCGCGATGCAGGACGTTTGGTGCAGTTGTTCCCGAAACGCACGCTGGAGATGGGTCAGCCTATCAATGCGGTGTACTACCGTAACACGGCCTTGTCAGCGCGGATTTCCACGTTTGTAAGCTATTTGAGTGAGTGCTGGGAGGCAGGGCTGGGTGGAACGAAATAGCGCGTGATGAGGACGGTTCTGACGCTCTACATCACAGTATTCATATGTTGCGAAGCTAAGGAGCCTGTAGCTTGTCTAGCGGGCGGTAAGCAGAAAACACATCAGCAGTAAAAACAGGTGGTGCAGATGACGTGCGGCGGACGTTGATCAAGGGGGAGAGCAGGCAGCAATGAATAATTCGAACGAAACTATGCAGACACAGACACAGACACAGACACAGACACAGACACAGACACCCGCATCAGCACAGGCAGAAATGCAGATGCAGGCGGCAGATAGGCCAGGTAGCCCGCTGGAGGTCTTCTGGGCATTCCTGAAACTTGGGCTGACTTCGTTTGGCGGCCCTATCGCGCACCTGGGTTATTTTCGTACCGAGTTCGTAGAGCGCCGCCGCTGGTTGGATGATCGCAGCTACTCCGATCTGCTCGCCTTGTGTCAGTTCTTGCCGGGCCCGGCCAGCAGCCAGGTCGGGATGGCGCTGGGGCTGGGGCGTGCCGGGTGGATGGGTTTGCTGGCAGCCTGGACCGGCTTTACCTTGCCATCGGCCATTGCATTGATTTTGTTTGCCATGGGATTGGCGGGGCAGCAGGGGATTGCAGAGTCTGCGTGGGTACATGGGCTCAAGATTGTGGCGGTAGCAATTGTGGCCCAGGCGGTGTTGGGAATGGCCCGGTCTCTATGTCCTGATCGATCTCGTGCTGCATTGGCGATAGTGGCTGCTTTGTTGAGTCTGGCCTTGCCCTCGGCCTTTGGGCAGGTTCTGGCCATCGCGGTAACAGGTTTGATCGCCTGGTGGAAATTGGACTTTGCTCAAGCAGGGGTGGCTCAGGCTCATTCGTATCCGGTATCTCGCAAAGTAGGGATGGCTGCCCTGCTGGCTTTTGCCGGGCTTTTGCTTGCTTTGCCGGTGTGGGCCGCGGCTACAGGCTCAACGATTATTCAGCTACTGGAAGGGGTGTACCGCTCCGGGGCGCTGGTCTTTGGTGGGGGACATGTCGTGTTGCCGCTGTTGCAGGCCTCTGTCGTACCGACAGGAATGGTCAGTAATGCGGAGTTGATGGCGGGTTACGGAGCGGCGCAAGCGGTGCCGGGCCCCCTGTTTACCTTCGCGGCTTATATCGGGGCGATGGCTCAATGGCCTTTGCAAGGCTGGCTGGGGGGCGTGGCGCTGTTAGCACTGGTTTTTATCCCGGCGTTCTTGATTCTGATTGGCGTCTTGCCTTTTTGGGAGGGGCTGCGACATCGGGCGGGTGTGCGCACGGCGATGGCAGGGATTAATGCAGGGGTGGTTGGTATCCTGGGGGCCGCGCTGTATGACCCGGTATGGACCAGCGCTATCCATGACAAGGCGGATTTCGGCTTGGCCTTGCTCTTGTTTGGCTTGTTGACCGTGGGACGTGTGCCACCGGCTTTGGTTGTGCTTTTGGCGGGGCTGGGCGCCTTGTTAATGTCGATTATTTAAGTGTCTTGTTTGCCGTGCGAGATTGCCCGGCGTCACTTTTTCAGTCCGGAATGCGTGGGGGCTGATTCAATAAGGAGCAGGTAGCCGCCTAGTATTTCTCAAGGTGCGCGCAGGGCGCGGGCGCCTTGGGAACGCCATATGCTGGATATCAGTTGCTTGTTGCAGTTGCGGCAAGGCAAACCGACTGGAGAATGTCATGGATACCCATAAATCACGCGCGGACAAACACTTGATGGACTGGCTTCGAGACGCGCACGCGATGGAAGAACAGGCTGAGACGATGCTGAACAGCATGCTCTCGCGGGTCGAGAACTACCCGGAGCTGCATCAGCGTATTCAGCAACATATCAAGGAAACTCAGACACAGCAGGGGCTGGTGCGCGAATGCATAGAGCGCCGCGGTGGAGATACTTCCTTGCTCAAAGACCTGGGTGGAAAGGTCATGGCAGCGTTTCAGGGGTTTTCGGGGATATTTGCCTCTGATGAGGTGGTAAAAGGCACGATGTTCAGCTTTGCCTTCGAAAACCTGGAAATTGCGGCTTATAGCCAGCTCAAGGAAGCCGCTGACTTTGTGGGTGATACGGAGACGGCAATGGTGTGCCATCAAATCCTGGAGCAGGAGCGCGCCATGGCCCGTTGGTTAGAAGAGCATTCACCCGAATTGATACGAATCTTTCTGGCACGCGCCAATGAAGGTCACAGTCAGGCCAAGCCGTAGTCCACATCCGTCCAAGGCTGTTGGTTGACGGCCTTGCTTGGCAGGTTTTCAGCTTGGGGGCAGCCATGAAGGCTACCAGGCACACTGTTTGCTGGAGCCTGTCTGCGAAACCTGATCTTTGGAGAGTCAGCATGAGTCCCACACGCAAAGACAGCACCGAACGTCCGAAACCAGTTAAAGCACCGGAGCCCAGCAGCGAATCTCAAGTGGATATTGCCGGGCGGGTGCAGGAAGACCTGAAAGAAGTTAATGAACGCGGCAAGGACAAGGAGCGAAGGCGGCCGGTAGACCATAAAGCGACGCAGTTTGATGGTTCACCTAATCCGGAGCCCGACAAGAGTCCGTATTGGTTCAAGCCACATGACGATACGCCCGCCATCTTGCCCAAGCGCCGCGGTCCAAAGAACCCGGACTAGAACGCTGGCAAACGTTGGGTGCCACCTTCCTGTCGCCTCTGCGCCTGGGCTTACCACTGACCGAAAAACACTCCTGCCTTTTTATACGCATTCGTACCGCGTTCAACCTCTTCTTCTGTGACAGTGGTGCGGCGTTTCAGGCTCGTGAACCATTGCAGCAAGCGTTCCCGACATTCCTCACGTATATGCTCATGGTCTGCAGAACGGCCCAGATCGTTGAACTGTTCTGGGTCTGCATGCAAATCGTAAAGCTGCTCGGGCTCGTCCAGCCAATACACGTAGCGCCAGCGGTCGCTGCGCAGTGACCAGGCTCTGGCATTGGACGATGATTTGTCACGTATCACGCGTGCCAGGCGATAGCTGTAGTCCAGTTCGGAAAACACGCAGTCGCGCCACGGGGGCTGGGCGCCGTGCAGCAGGGGGAGAAGGTTTCGCCCCTCAAGACGGTGCGAGGCCAGTGGCAGGCCCAGCCAGGACAGCATGGTGGGCAGCACATCCACGGCTTCGACCATTCTGTCATCCACTGTTCCACGCGTGGCGTTCGCCTCCGGTGACGGGTCGTAGACGATGAAAGGCACGCGCTGCACGGTGTCGTAGAACAGTTCTTTCTCGCCCAGCCAATGGTCGCCCAGAAAATCCCCATGGTCGGCGGTGAAGATGATCAGGGTGTTGTCCATCAGGCCGTTGCGGGACATGAAATCGAACAAGCGGCCCAGGTGGTCGTCCAATTGAGTGATCAGCCCCTGGTAGGCTGGCCGGACCGTCTCCACGCAGGTGTCGCTGGAGAAGCTGACGCATTCTTCCTGCTGGCGGTAAGCATCTACGACCGGATGCGCGTTGCTTAATTCGGCCTCGTTGCGTACTACGGGCAAGCATTGATCTGCGCTGTACATGTCGTGGTAGGGCGCAGGGGCGATGTAGGGCCAGTGTGGTTTGACGTAGCTCAGATGCAGCACCCAAGGCTCATCTCCCATGCGCTCCATGAAGGACAGGGCCTGATCCGTCATGTAGGCGGTTTCTGAATGCTTTTCTTCCACCAGAGAGGGATAGCGGGCATTGCGCATATGCCAGCCACTGACGGCTTCTCCATCCGGGCCGCGTGCGGAGATCACAAAGTCTGTCCACGGGTCATCGGACTGATAGCCGTGGCGTCGCAGGTACGCCGGGTAGCCACTTTCTTCGCCCGGTTCGTGGTGGCCGTCGTAGCGGTCTATCTCTTCAAAGCCGCCGGTTTTAAGCAGGCGAGCCAGTTCGCTGCCCCCATCCAGTGCCAGTCGTTCCAGCCCTTTGTGGTCGACCATGATGTGGGTTTTACCCGCCAGCACCAGCTTGTGCCCACCGGCGCGCAAGTATTCACCCATGGTGACTTCGCCTACCGATAGAGGAACGCGATTCCAGGTGGCTCCATGGGTAGAGGGGTAGCGGCCCGTGTAATAGCTCATGCGGGATGGGCCGCAGACTCCGGAGTTAACAAAGGCACGGTCAAAGCGTACCCCCTTGGCGGCCAGTGCATCCAGATTGGGGGTGCGAATATGAGGGTGCCCGTAGCAGGCCAGGTGATCAGCGCGTAGCTGATCGGCCATGATAAACAGGACGTTCTTGCGTTGTGTCATGTGGTTGGTGTTGCTGGTTTATTGCGTGACTTTGAAGCCGGAGGCCTGAATAACGGGAGCCCATTGCTGGCGGAATTGTTCGATGCGGACGCGGGTTTCTTCCGCATTGGCAGATACCGGGATCAATTCATTTTTCAGCAGTGTCTCTTGCAGAGCTGGATCACTGGTGACTTCCTTGATCGCCTCACCCAGTTGGGTCACTTTGTCGGCAGGCATGGAAGCGGGGGCGAAGAAAGCGTTCCAGCCGGAGGCTTCCAGCTCAACACCGGACTGCTTCAGGGTGGGTACATCCGGCAGGGCGGCTTCGCGCTCGCTGCCCGAGGTGGCCAGAATGCGGATGCGTTTGCCCTGGTGCTGGGACGTCAGCACGTCCAGCGTATCAATGGCCACGGGCAGAATGCCGCCGATCAGGTCGGTAATGACGGGGGCCGAGCCACGGTAGCCAATGATCTCGCCCTTGGAGCCAATCTGCTGTGACAGCATCAGGCCAAAGAAGTGGGGCAGGCTGCCGGTGGCGGGAACACCGATATTGAAGGCTCCGGGATGCTCCTTGGCCCAGGTGATCAGTTGATCCATGGTTTTAATGTCGCTGTCTGCCGATACGGCCACCCCAAAGCCGTACTCGGTCACCATGGAAACCGCCTGAAAGTCGCTGTCGGGTTTGTACGGGATGTCATTGAAAACCAGCGGGGCGACCACCATGATGGCGGGGTTGGCCAGGATCAGTACATTCTTGTCTGCTGCTGTGCTTTTGACGTACTGGGCGGCAATCCGGCCCCCTGCGCCGGTTTTGTTCTCGACCACAATAGGAATCCCCAGCTTCTTGTGCAAACCGTCCGACACAATGCGGGCGGCCCGATCTGACGCGCCTCCTGGCGCATAGGGCACAACGACTGTCAGGTTTTCAATCGGGCTTGCGGCGTGGGATAGACCAGCGAACAGCAGTCCTGACAGCAGACAGCTTGTTACCGTGGCGCGAAGGCGGTTCTGGGCCATGATTTGTCTCCTTTTTTTTGATTTCCATCAGTTTTTACCGCAGCTTACCAAGGGGGCTGATACTTGTTCTAATCAAGTATCTTCAAGGCTAAAGGTCCTTTTATGGTCAGCCCCTCCCCATCTTCTTCTACCCCGGCAAGCGCCGCTCCGGCTCCTACGCTTCCGGCCATGATGATGTTCCAGCTGTATCGGGCCTGGTCGGCAGGCAACCCGATTTTCATTCGCTTGTGCGAGGGGCGCTTCAATATCACTCGCCGTGAATGGCGCATTCTGGCTATTGCCAATATGCATCCCGCCTTGACGGGCACGGCCTTGGCCGAGGCAGCCGCATTGGATACGGCCCGTTGCTCGCGAGCGGTCAGCACCTTGTGTGAGAAGGGCCTGTTGAAGCGGACACGCGATACCAAAGACACACGTGTTGTGCATGTTTCGGTGACTGAATTGGGTGTGCAGCGCTACAAGGAAGTCATGCCGATTGTGGCCTCCCTGAATGAGGAGATCTTTCAGGACCTGAGCGCAGCAGAAATGGCGGCTTTGAGCAGCATGCTGGACCGGATTAGCAGCCGGGCGGCTTTGATGCTGGAAAGTAATGTGGTGAAGGAACGCGCTAGACGAAATCGATAAGCGGGTCCACGCACCGGCTTATGACTTATGTTTCTGATTGCTTCGGGAGCAAGAGTGCAGCACTATTGCCCGAAAGGAGCTAGGAGAGGCACGCATGGCTGGCAAAACAATTCTTATCCAGCAGAGACAAGAACATATTCAGGCACAGGATCATCAAACCATTCTGCAGGCTGCGCTGGAGCGCGGGATCTCGTATCCCCACGGTTGCAAGACGGGCGTGTGTGGCGGCTGTAAAACGCGCCTGGTCAAAGGGCAGGTGGAGATGATGGAGTACTCCCGCTTTGCGCTGACCGAGGAACAAAAGGCCAGGGGACTGATTCTGGCCTGTAGAGCGGTGCCCCAAACCGATGTGACAGTGGGCTGGATAGGGACGGATGATGTTCGGGGCCTGATCCCGTCTCGCGAGCTGACGGGCACGGTGACCTGTATCAAGGATCTGACCCACGATATCCGGCAGGTGCGGATACGTCTGGATAATCAGGAACCTTTGATCTTCTTTGCGGGGCAGTACGCGGATATCAAATTCGGGCAGGCTCCGGTGCGCAGTTACTCCATGGCTAATCGTCCGGGGGAGCCAGAGCTGGATTTTTACGTGCGCCGCGTGCCGCGCGGGGTGGCCTCGGCTTATGTGCATACGGTCTTGCAGCAAGGTGAACCGGTCAGCCTGAAGGTGCCGCTAGGTTCGTCCTATTTGCGTGATGGCTATGGCGGGCCGATTCTCTGTATTGCCGGTGGAACGGGCCTGGCACCGATCAAGTCGATTGTGGAATCCGCATTGGGCTGGGGCATGAGTCAGCCTATTCATGTGTATTTCGGGGTGCGGGAGCTGCGGGACTTGTACTGCGAGGACGAGTTCAAGGCCTTGCAGGAACGTTATGCCAATCTGAGCTTTACGCCTGTGCTGTCGGGGATGCCGGTGGCACCGTACCGCAGGGGCATGGTGACTGAGGCGGTGGGCAAGGATTTGCCTGATCTGAATGGCTGGAAAGTGTATGCGGCGGGGTCGCCCTCCATGGTGGATGAGGCCATTGGCATGGTGCTCAAGCGCGGCGTGAAGGTTCAGAACCTGCATGTGGATGTGTTTTTTACGCCCTGAGCAAGCCACGTCTGCATAGCAGAGCCTATGGCGATTGTTTACCATTGAGCCTTATGCGTTCCAACTCCTGTTTTACCCATTCATCTGCATTGACTACTGTGCCTGACTCCTCCCTTTCCCTGCCTGACGGCTGCACGTTTCGTCCCCTTCAAGAATCTGAATTGAACCTGCTGTGGTCCATAGACCGCAGCGAGCGGATCGACGGTTTGTACGAGCTGCGTGATGGCGTGTTGCACAGGCAAGCGGCTGATATTGATCTGCGCGGCTGGCCGGAAGGCGACCCGGAGAAATATCACCCTGAACATGAGGACGCCTTTCATCGCGGCTCCTGGTTCATGGGTGTATTCAAGGGTGATACCTTGCTGGCTGCCGTGGGTTTGGACAGCCTGCCCTTGGGGCCACAGGGAGATTGGCGTCAGCTATTTTTCCTGCATGTGAGCCAGTCCTTGCGAGGGCAGGGCATGGGCGTATGGCTGCTGGATCAGGCCAAGAAACAAACTGTGGAATGGGGCGCGAAGGCGGTCTATGCCTCGGCCACGCCTTCGGTGAACACGGTGGATTTCTACCTGGCGCATGGTTTTGAAATCGCGCCAGAGCCTGATCCCCGTTTGTTCGAGCTGGACCCGGAAGATATCCATCTGCTGTGTTTGCTGGATTAGAGACTTAGCCTCTTCTTCTGCAAAGAAAAAGGCCTTGCTTGCGCTGTTATCGCGCAGCAAGGCCCTTTCATCACACACAGGTTTTCAGCTTAGAAATCCATTGTTGCCGACAGCATGAAGGTACGTGGTGCACCCACAGCCAGGCTGGTGAAGTGCGGTTTGGCCCAGTAAGCCTTGTTCGCCACGTTATTCACCGTGGCCCGCAAGGTCAGCGGGCGGCCGGAGATCTTGGTGCGATAGCGCGCGCCCAGATCAAACACGGTATGGCCAGGGATGGATAGGGAGTTGTCTGCGCTCAGGTATTGCTTGGATGAGGTGGTGGCATTGGCCATCACGGTCAAACCCTGCAAGTTGGGTATATCCCATTCCACGCCCAGCTTGGCTTGCCACTTGGGCAGGCCGGTGGCCTGGCGGCCTTCTTCAGCCGGATTGGCAGCTTTGGTGACTTCCGGGTTGGAGTAAGCCACGCCACCCATCAAGCGCACGCCTTCCAGGGGGGAGCCGAAAAAGCCCCATTCAATGCCTCGGTTGCGCTGCTCGCCACCAAAGGAGAATACGTTGGTGAATGGGTCGGTATAGCTGCTGGGGCGTTTGATTTCGTACAAGGCCAGGGTGTGGGCAAAGTCACCCAAATCCAGCTTCAGGCCCACCTCCTTCTGTTTGGTCTTGTAGGGAGCAAAGACCTGGCCTGCATTGGCGGCTGTGTTGGGGGCAATCGCGCCTTGCGATAAGCCTTCGATGTAGTTGGCGTAGACCGAGACCTGATCAGTGGCTTTGACCAGGAAGGCGACGGCGGGAGTGGTTGCGCTTTCCTTGTAGCGCTCGCCTGTGCGCTGGCCGGTGGTGCCGTTAAAGCTTTCGTTGATCACTTGTTGACGGCGTGCGCCTAGTGTCACTTGCACGCGGTCGTCGGCAAAGGAAAGGGTGTCAGCAAAGCCGATGCTCTTCAAGCGGGTTTTAGTGGTGCTGATCAGGGGAATATTGTTCGGCAAGGATGGCTCCGGGCCCCAGACCGGGTCGTAGATATTGGTCACCCATGCGCTGGGCAACAGATTACGGAAGCCGCTCAGGTCGTAGTCCTCGTTGTACTGCGTGGCGTTGATGGCAAATTGGTGGCTGACGGGGCCGGTTTGCAGCTTGCCCATCAGACCCACTTCAGCAGTTTTGCGCCGCATTTCATCGGCCACGCCGCTGAAGTTGATCTTGAAGTCGCCTGCGTTATTGATCACCTGACCAGCGCCCATATTGGATCTGAATTTGGTGCGGCTGATACCGGCGGCGGCATAGGCAGTGAATTGATCGTTCAGGTCGAATTCGCCCCGGATCATGGCGCCTTTGTCGGTGGTGTCATAAAACGCCCAGGGCGGGTTCCATGACACATCGGGTTTGGGTGGTTTGGGCAGTTCTACACCGGGGTCCAACGTCAGGCCACGTGTCAGACCGTAGGCACGGTCTTTGCTGTGAAACAGGTCGGCAGACAAACGCACCCGTTCACCACGCCAGTCCAGACCCAGAGAGGTCTGGGTAATTTTCTTGTCCTGGTCTTTGACGGCAATTTCGCCATCCCGGTAGGCCGTGTTCAGGCGTATACCGAACTGCTTGTCCTCGCCAAAGCGACGGCCCAGATCCACGTGGCCGCCAAAGTGCGAGTCGGACATATAGCTGCCTGTGACGCGGAACAGGGGATCGTCGTCCGCGCGTTTTGTGACCAGGTTTACCGCACCGCCTGCCGAGCCTTTGGGTGGCATGCCGTTCAGCAGGGCGGAGGGGCCTTTCAGCACTTCGACGCGCTCGTAGGCTTCGGGCGAGTTGCGGTAGTAACCGCCCATCCCGGCCAGGCCGTTGACGGTGACATCACCCACATCGGAGCGGAAGCCGCGGATGGAGTAGCTCTCGTTGCTCTCGCCCGCAATGCCGCTCATGAACACGCTGGGATCGGTTTTGGCGATCACTTCGCTGATGTCACGCGCCTGCTGATCGGCTATGTATTGCTCGGTGTAGCTGATGGTGTTGAAGGGCGTTTCCATGAAGTCTTTGGTGCCCAGCAAACCGACGCGTCCGCCGGTAGCGACTTGTCCGCCAGCGTAGCTCTCGACGGTCTTGTCGCGCTGACCTTTGACAGTCACGGACGGCAAGGTGACGACTTCATCGGCCTGGGCAGCCGTACGGTTCTGTGCCTGTGCTGGCGAGGCCATCAAGGCCAGCGCGCTGGCTCCCAAACCCAGTAGTAGCGCCATTTGTACGGCACTGAAGGTACGATTCAGGGCAAAGCCGGAGCGGCTGGAACTGCCGCTTTTACGTATCGAGGGCGCAAACGTCCCATTGTGGCGTGGTGTGTACATGCCAGTTTCCTTTATGTAGCGGGGGTGTTTCTTTTGCTTTGATTAAGGCAAATAGAAATTGGATTGAGTCGCGTTACTCTCTATTTACCCGTGTAAAAACCTTCAGGTCATGGGTGTTGGTAGGCCTTGAGCACATCATCAATAATCAGCTTGAGCGAGGTGACACTGGCAGCCGTCACATACCAGGCTTCGGCATTGGCAAACACCACGCGGCCGTTTTTCCAGGCTTGGGTTTCACGCAGCAGCGGGTTGCTCAGGCTGTCGGCATCCAGGGCAGGGCGGCGCTCCATCACGGCAGTGCGGTCGATCACGTAAATAATGTCCGGGTTGGCTTCCTGGATGAACTCGCTGGACACAGGGTGTCCGTGCAGGCCGGTTTCTACCGTTGGGCTGGCAGGCTGTACGCCTAGCGCATTGAAGACAAAACCGTAGCGGGACTGCACCCCGAAGGAGCTGAACGAGCCGTTGTTATGCAGAACAATCAGGGCTTTTTCGGGACGATCCTGGGTGATTTGTTTGGCTTGGGCGACTTTGGCCTCCAGCTCGGCCACTTTTTGTTTGGCCAGCTCTTCTTTCTTGAAAATCGAGCCCAGAGTCAGCAGGTGATTCTTGATGACTTCAATGTGGTTGACCTGGCTGTCGCGGTAATCCACATCAAAGTGAATGGTGGGGGCGATCTGGCTGAGTTCCTTGTAGTGATTGGCTTGCAAGGAGGTGATCAGAATCAGGTCCGGCTTGGCGGCGTAAACCTGCTCCACATTGGGCTGCACAATCGCGCCGGTGTCCTGGATTTCAGGGACGTTTTTATATTTTTCCAGAAAGGTCGGGATGAAGTCTTTGGGCATGCCTACAACCGGGACTCCCAAGGCATCCAGAAAATCCACTTCGTTCATGTCCAGCGCTACGACGCGTTGCGGCAGTTTTTCTATGCGCGTGGAGCCCAGTTTGTGCTCGACCACGATGGGTTCATAGCGGGCACTGGTTTCAGGGTTGACGGCGGCTTGCGGTGCCGGAGTTTCCGCCGCTGCCTGGCTCTTTTTCTCGCAGCCTTGCAAGGCAAAGCTGGCGGCCACAAACAGGGCTATCAGCCCGTATCTGTGTTTGGCGATCATGCTAGTTCTCCTGATGGGGTGAAGTAATTGCACAGGCGGCCACGTTCGCTGTGCGTAATCTCGAAATCCAGGCCATAAAGTTCGGCCAGCCGTGCTTCGGTGACGACCTCGGACACCGGGCCTGCGCAGTACAGGGCCCCGTTTTTCATGGCCACAATGTGATCGGAATAGTTGGCGGCAAAGTTGATGTCATGCACCACCAGAATCACGGTGCGGCCGTACTCGTCACAGAGCCGTCGCAAGGCGCGCATGATCTGCACGGCGTGCTTGATGTCCAGATTGTTCAGCGGCTCGTCCAGCAGCAAATAATCCGTTTGCTGGGCAATGGTCATGGCCAGAAAAGCCATCTGTCGCTGGCCGCCGCTCAGCTCGTCCAGATAGGACTGGCGCAAGGGTTCCAGCGATAGAAACTGAATAGCTTCGGAGATGGCTTGTTGGTCTGCATCCGTCAGCGCGCCCCGGCTATAGGGGAAGCGACCAAAAGCGACCAGTTCTTCTACGGTCAGGCGCAGATTGAAATCAGGAGATTGGCGTAGGGTGGCAACCCGGCGTGCATAGTCGGCAATGCGTATGTCGGCAATGTTGCGGCCGTCCAGCTGGATTTGGCCTTCGTCGGCTTCCAGCAGGCGGGCAATGCTCATCAATAAGGTGGTTTTACCGGCCCCATTGGGGCCGATCAGGGAGCTGAGCTGTCCGGTAGGAAACTGCGTGCTGACATTGGAAAGCACGGTCTTGTTCTTGTAGTGTTTGGAGAGCTGATTGATCGTAATCATGCTGTGCCTCGGGTACGAACCATCAGTCCCAGGAAGTACGCGCCACACACCAGGTTGACGAGTATCCCGACGGTCGTGCGGTAATTGAAAATGTGTTCCACCGCTATTTGCGCCAGTAAAAACATGACGATGGCAATGGCGCAGCCCAGGGGCAGCGTGATTCTGTGTCGGAAGCTGCGGGCCAGCGCATAGCTGGTGTTGGCCACGAAAATTCCCATGAAGGCAGTGGGCCCGAGCAGGCTGGTGGAAATGGCGACCAGGGCAGCAATCAGGGCCAGCTGGATGCGCACGGTACGGCGGTAATCGACCCCCAAAGAAATGGCTTGCTCGCGGCCCAGAGACAGCACGTCCAGCGTGGGCAAGCTGCGCAGGCTGCCCAGGCAAATGCCACCCACCAGAATCGCGGAAATCAGCAGTTGCAAAGGCTCGACCCGGTTAAAGGACGCCTGGCTGAAGCCCAGCAGAATGGAGAACTCGCCGGGGCTGATTTTCAGCTGCACAAACTGGGTGAAGGTGCTGATGATCATGGTCAGTACCAGCCCCATCAACAGCAGGAAGTACACATTGTTCTTGCCCTGGCGAAACAGCCAGTGATGGATTGCCAGTGAGTAAGCCAGCATCAGCACAATGGACAGCACCACATTGCCATTGGCCCCCAGCATCACCAGGCTTTGTGTACCCAAGAGCAAGATCAGCAGGGACTGGAACAGCAGGTAAACCGCTTCGTATCCCATGATGGCGGGCGTCAGAATCCGGTTGCCGGTAATGGTCTGGAAAATAATCGAGGACCAGGCAATGCAGATGCCGCCAATGACCATGGCTGCCAAGCGGTTCAGGCGTTTGGGGATGATGTAGTCGAAGTCCAGGCCGGAGCGATAGAACACAAAGCTCAGTGCCAGCACCAGCAGTAGTATCCAGACCAGATGTTGCCGTTTCATCGGTTCCTCCAGAAGATCAGGAACAGAAACAGCACGCCACCCACGCCACCGGCGGTCAGGCCGATGGGGACTTCAAACGGGTAGATAATGAGGCGGCCCAGAATGTCGCAAGCCAGCAGCAGGCAGGCACCGCCCAGCGCCACAATGGGCAAGGTACGGCCCAGGTTGTCGCCATAGCGCAGCGCCACCAGATTGGGGATGACCAGACCAATAAAGGGAATGGCCCCTACGGTAATGACAGTGGCCGAGACGGTAACCGCGACCAGTATCAAGCCCAGGGCGACGGTGGCTGAATAGTTCAGCCCCAGGCTGGTGGCCATGCCTTCGCCCATGCCCAGAACGGTAAAGCGATGCGCGTACAGATAGGTGAGCAGCACAATGGGCAGAATCAGATAAATGATCTCGTAATTGCCCTGCACGATCTTGGAGAAGTCGCCCAGCATCCAGCCCTGCATACTTTGCAAAATCTGGTGCTGATAGGCATAAAACTCGGCAATCGCGCTGAGCACGCCGCCGTACATCAGACCAATCACCGGCACCAGCACGGTGTTCTTGAAGCGGATACGGCGCACCACGGCGATGAAGATCAGGCTGGAGGCAAAGCAGAACAAGAGGGCAAACAGCAGCTTGCCCAGAGTGCCGCTGCTGGGAGCCAGAGTCAGGGCGATCAGAATGCCCAGCTTGGCGGCATCCAGCCCGCCCGAGGTGGCTGGCTCCACAAATTTATTGCGCACAATGTGCTGCAAGATCACCCCGCAGACGGACAGGCCTATGCCGCTCAAGATCAGCGCCGCCAGACGGGGCAGTCGGCTGGCGGTCAGTGTCAGCCAGGCATCGCCTGAAAAGCTCCATAACTGTGCCCAGCTGATTTGCCGTGCGCCTATCAACAAGGACAGGCTGCACAACATCAGGAACAACAGCACAAAAGATCTAGCTCGCATCACACACCGTTATCTTGGGCTGCGGTGGCAATACGCCAGCCTTTGGCGGCATGACGCTGGTTCAGGAAGTGGGCATAACGGCCCTGGCTTTCGCGTAGTTGGGCCGGTGGGCCTTGTTCGATGATCTGACCGTTTTCCAGCACCACAATTTGATCGGCCATGGCGACGGTAGAGAGCTGGTGGGCAATCACGATCAGGGTGCGCTTGCCACGCAGACGAGCCAGGGCCTGGGCAATGGCAGCCTGGTTTTCGGCATCCAGTGCGGCAGTGGCTTCGTCCACCAGCAAAATGGGGGCGTTCTTGATCAGGGCGCGGGCAATGGCGATACGTTGACGCTCGCCACCGGACAGGCGGGCCCCGCCTTCGCCTACCGTGGTGTGCAAACCTTCTGGCAGACGGGCGATGATTTCGTTGACACCGGCTTGTTCCACCGCTTCCATCAGTTCGGCCTCGGTTGCATCCGGTTTGCCCAGGCGGATGTTCTCGGCAATGCTGCCTGCGAACAGATAATCGTCCTGGAAAATCTGGCTGATTTGCGTAGCTAATACCGGGCTGCTGATCTGGCGTACGTCCACGCCACCGATGAAGACACTACCCTGGTTGACATCAAAGAAGCGGGCAATCAGCCGGGCCAGGGTAGTTTTGCCCGAGCCGGACTCCCCGATCAGGGCCACCATGCTGCCTGCCGCAATGTGCAGGCTGACGTCGTTCAGTACATCGGCTTTGTCGGCGGCATAGCGGAAATGCACATTGTTCAGCGCAATCGAGCCGTCGCTTGGGGTTTGGGGCGAGGCGGGTTCGGGCAGGGGCTGGACGGCAAACAGTTCCTGAATTGCATCCAGCTGGCCGCGTGCACCGCGCAGCACTTCCCCGTAGCTGGCCACTTCCAGCAAAGAGTCGATGTAGCGTGCGGTCAGCAGCAAGGACACGATGACGGCGATGACTTCTGCACTGCTCATGCCCAGGCCCGTATGGCTGTTTAGCCAAAGCGTGGCGACAATCAGCAAGGCAGCGAAGGCTGCTTGCACTGCCCAGGCATTCAGCACCGCCGAGGCCGTGGATTGCCAGATCAGTTTCTTGCCTGCCTGATGCTGGCGCTCGATCGCTTCTTCCAGCAGGCGTGTACCACCACCTTCGCCATTGAAAGCACGCAGCACGGATTGGGCTTGGGCAAACTCCACCACACGCTGGCTGGCATGGGCGAAATGAGCCTGGAAGGCATCATCGGCCTTGCGTCCCAAATGGGCGGTCAGGGCCAGCACAGCGGCCAGCAAAGGCAGCACGATCAGGGCAATCAGGCCCAGCGGCCAATGCAAAATGAATAAGGCCACAACCAGCACGATAGGCGTCACAATCCCGGCGATCAGCGGGGTGAAAACGTGCGCTGGCAATTGGGCCACAGACATCATGCCTTGGGTGACGACATGGCCCAGGCGCGCCGTGTTTTGGGCGGAGAACCAGCCTACCGGCAGTTGGGCGATATGTTCGCCCAGACGATGACGGCCACCTTGCAGGATGGCGGCGCCCACATTCACACCGGCTTGCTCCACATGGCGACGCCATGCCCAGCAAACAGCCACGCCTAGCAGCAAGACCAGCAGCCAGCCGCCCGCCTGTTTGGGTTCGCCATTGAGCAGGTGAGTGAAAACGGGGACCAGGGTGGTCATGGTCAGGCCGCACAGCAGGCCGTATAGAACAGCCATCCAGCTATAGCGACGGAAAATGGGGGCATCCGTACCCAGCAACTGAATCAGGGTCTTTAGCATGATGTGTCCTTGGAACTGTTGTCGTAGCCACCCAGGGTCCAGAGCCGTGCGTAACGGCCTTGTTCGGCCAGCAGGCTGGCGTGATTGCCTTGCTCCACAATGGCGCCGTTTTCCAGTACCAGAATGCGGTCGGCGTGCATGATGGTGTCCAGACGGTGAGCAATGACCAGCAAGGTACGACCTTGGGCAAAGCGCGAAAGGGCATCCTGAATGGCCACTTCATTGCTGGCGTCGGCAGCGGCGGTGGCTTCGTCCAGCACCAGAATCGGCGGGTCCAGCAGAACAGCGCGTGCAATGCTGACGCGTTGCCGTTCGCCACCGGATAGTTGGGCATCTTCACCCACGACAGAGTCGTAGCCATGAGGCAGGCTCAAGATACGGTCATGAATATTGGCGGCGCGGGCGGCGTCTTCAATCTCTTGCTGACTGGCCGAGGGGCGGCCCAGCGCAATGTTCTCGCGCACGCTGGCATTGATCAGGCGCACTTCCTGCAGCACAAAACCAATGCGGCGGTACAACTCAGTGGATTCGATTTGGCGCAGATCTGCACCGCCCAGGGTGATACGGCCTTCGCTGGGATCAAAAAAGCGCAATAGCAGGCGAGCGATGGTGGATTTGCCAGAACCGGAGGAACCCACAATTGCGGTGACCGTGCCCGGTTCCAGGGTGAAGCTGATATTGCTCAGTGCCTGGTGGCCTTCGCCATAGGCATAGCTGACGTTTTCGACCCGCACTTCCTGATTTGCCGGGACTTGTTGCTGATCGACGGTCAGCGTTTCCAGCACGGGTGTTTTCATCAAGGCTTGCACGTGCTGCGCGGCACCTGTTGCCCCGCCCAGGTCGTGCAGCAAGGTGTGCAGCAAAAGCAGAGGTGCACAAATACCGGGGGCTACCAGGGCGAAGGGCAGAATATCTACGGGCGCCATCCAGTCCAGATAGCTGAACAGGGCACCGAAGATCAGCACGACACCCAGAACGGTGACAGGGGCGATCATGGCGTGTGCGTGGGCCATGCGGGCGACCAGCGGGCGGGCAAAGTTCAGAAAGGCGTCGGCAAAGCCGTCCACGGCCTTGCTATAGCCGCCATGTGCCTGCCCGCTGGAACCAAAGGCTTTGACCACAGGAATGCCGCTGACAAATTCCACCGTGGCACTGTTCAGGCGGCCCAGTTTTTCAACAAAGCCCTGCATATTGGCGCTGCTGGCCTTCATGGCGTGGTGCAGGAACAGGAAGAAGCCGGGGAAGGGCAGCAACGCCACAATGGCCATGCGCCAGTCCATGAAAAACAGGTACAGCACGGAGATCGCAATGGCACCAAGGGCGCGGCCTACCGAGGTGTAAAAGTGCGCGGTCAGGCTGTGCAGGGTGGCGATGTCATCCTGCATGGCTTGTTTCACTTCGCCTGAAGCCTGGCCGGTAAACCAGCCCAGCGGCACTTTGGCCAATCGTTGGGCAGCGCTCAGACGCAGGCCGCGTGTCAGTTGGTTGTCGGCCAGATGGGCCAGCAGCTCGCCTGCCGAGATCAGGGCCAGGCCTGCAAACATGCTGACGATGCTGAACAGCACCGTCCAGCCTATATCGCCTTGCAGTTCGCCAGACGGGGTATTGCCTAAAGCCAGCGTGGCGATGTGGGCGATTCCGGCCAAGGGCACCAGGGTAAGCATGGAACCCAAAGCCGCCAGAACGGCGGCAACAATCAGGCGCGAGCGTATGGAGCTGAGGATCTGGCTGATGGGGCCAGGCTCTTTACGCGCGTCCGTAGCAGTTTCACGAGTGGTCATGAGCGTTACATACCCAGAAATTCAAAGTAAGAGACATGATTTCTGCGGGGTGTGGATGAGTGTCTAGGTGGGTGGCGGCTCAGATCCGACACCTTCATTGCTTATCCAAAAGCCGTGGAAATCGGCTCTTCACTATAAGGTATTGAGAATCATTATCGATAATGTAATCTAAATTTTGAATTAGTGGAACCTATTAAACTAAATAGGAAAAGCGACAGAATAGTTTTGTGTTGTGGCTGTCACAGCACGCAAAAAAAACAGGCCCGCCAAGTCAAACTTGGAGGGCCTGCTGGTTTGCATGAAGCGAGGTTTATGGAAGGACGAGGTTGCGCTGCAAGCAAAGGAATGGCGTGCAGCCTGTGAGTGCTTTCAAGAAGAGGCGGTTTTTAGTCGTGCTTGCCGCCGCAGCACACACTCCACCATTTGCGGCGCGAAGTGTGGCCGATACCAGGGTTGAAGGTGTTGGTCGGGTCCAGCTCGCGGTAAAAACCGGCCAGGGCAGGTTTGGCGATATACAGGTGGCCTACATTGTGCTCGGCCGGGTACTCGGCACGGCGTTCATCCAGCAGCTTCCACATGCGGTGTTCCATATCCAGAGGAACCACGCCTTTTTTGACGATGTAGTCCTGGTGGAACACGTGGCACAGGAAGTGGCCGTAGTAGAGCTTGTGGACGATGTCTTTTTCCATATCGTCCGGCAGTTGCTCCACCCATTCCTTGTCGTTGCGGCGCAAGGCAATGTCCAGAGCCACAATATCTTCCACGCTGTCGGGGTGGGCCTCGCGGTAGCGGATGGCGGCACCAGCAATGGCAAAGCGGTGCAGAAAGGCTTTGCGGCCTTCTTCGGCATCGCACTCGAAATAGGCCCCTTGCTGGCTGCCTTCAAATTGCTGACTTAGAAATTCGCGCGTGGCCTGGGCGGTGTCGTTGGAGACACGCAGCAACAGGTGGTGCTCGAAACGGTCACGCCATTCACGCATACGCGGCGGCAGGTGACTGGGCAGGCGGTTCATGATTGCCTGGATGACGCGATCGGTGACGCCACGCCAGCCAAAGCGTTCAAAAAAGCCATCGACACGGCTTTTCATTGCAAAGGCGGACGGCACTTTAGCCGTACCAAAACGGTCGATCAGCAAGAAGGTGTCTTTGCCGTACTGCTCGCCAATATCGTAGGCGGTACGGTGGATGTACTCACCCGCAATCGGCAGGCGGGGCAGATCCGTCAGCAGGTGGCGGCGCACGGCAGTCAGCTCATCCGGGTCATTGGTGCCGATGTAGAAAACGGTACTGGCTTCTTTGGGGAAGGTATCCAGACGCACGGCAAAAATGCACAGCTTGCCTGCCGAGCCGGAGGCTTCATACAGGCGTGAAGGGTCGGCATTGAAACGGGCCGGGGTCTGGGCATCCACGTCGCGCACATCTTCGGCGTAGCGCGGGTCGCTGGCCTTGCGTTCCGGGTCGTTGACGATATCCGCCACACTGTACTTGCCTTGCTCCAGGCGGCTCAGAATTTCTTCGGGGGTATCCCCCAGATTGATGCCCAGGTGATTGACCAGTTGCAGGGTGCCATCGTCCAGCACTTGCGCGTACAGCGTCAATTCCGTGTAGGCCGGGCCGCGTCGCACCAGTGCACCGCCGGAGTTGTTGCAGACACCGCCCAGCACAGACGCGCCGATACACGAGGAGCCAATTACCGAATGGGGTTCACGCTCCAGCGGGGCCAGGGTCTGTTCCAGACGGTCCAGCGTGGCACCGGGCAGGCAGACAACCTGCTCGCCATCGTTGATGACCTGTATGCCTTGCAGACGCATGGTGTTCATCAGCACGATGTCACGGTCGTAGTCGTCACCGTCGGGGGTGGAGCCACCCGTCAGGCCGGTGTTGGCGGCTTGCATGATCACGATGCAATCGGCAGCGACAGCGGCTTGCAGGCTGCGCCATTGTTCCAGCAGCGTTCCGGGCCGTACGACGGCCAGCACCTTGCCTTCACCCGTACGGTGGCCCTTGCGGTAACGACGCGTGCTGCGGTCGTCCGTCAGGACATGAGGGTTGCCGACAATCGAGCGCAGTTGCTGCAACAAATCCGCAGCGCTGGTGGAAACTGACATGGTCAAGACTCCTGTACAAGCAGGTCAGAGGTGATCTGGGAAATACTGCTGACGCTGGTCAGCGTCATGGCGACCCGAATTTCTTTTTCAATCAGGTCCAGCAGGTGGTCCACGCCAGACTGTCCGGCGGCGGCCAGTGCATAAATGTAGGCGCGGCCCAGCATGGCAGCGTCGGCACCCAGGGCAATCATGCGCACCACGTCCAGGCCGCTGCGGATACCGGAGTCCGCCAGAATCTTGATCTGGCCTTTGACGGCATCGGCAATGGCGGGCAGGGCACGGGCCGAGGACAGGACGCCATCCAGCTGGCGGCCACCGTGGTTGGAGACGATGATGCCATCGGCACCAAAGCGCACGGCATCGCGCGCGTCATCGGGGTCCAGAATGCCTTTGATCAGCATGGGGCCTTTCCAGAACTCGCGTATCCACTCCAGATCTTTCCAGGAAATGGAGGGGTCAAAGTTCGCGCCCAGATAGCCCATATAGTCTTCCAGGCCGGTTGGCTTGCCCAGGTAGCGCGAGATATTGCCCAGATCATGCGGACGGCCCAGCAGACCGACATCCCAGGCCCAGCGCGGGTGCATGACAGCCTGGGCATAGCGGCGCAGGGCGGCGTTGGGGCCGCTCATGCCGGAATGGGCATCACGGTAACGCGCGCCGGGTACGGGCATGTCCACCGTAAAGACCAGGGCGCTGCAGCCAGCGGCTTGCGCACGTTCCAGTGCGTTGCGCATGAAACCACGGTCTTTGAGCACATACAGCTGAAACCACATGGGCCGTTTCAGGCGCGGGGCCACTTCCTCGATCGGGCAGACCGACACGCTGGACATGGTGAAGGGAATGCCGTGCGCATCCGCCGCCTGAGCCGCCTGAACTTCACCTCGACGCGCGTACATGCCGGTCAGGCCTACCGGGGACAGGGCCACCGGAATGGACAGCTTTTCACCAAACAGTTCAATGCTGGTGTCCAGCTGGCTCATGTCTTTCAGCACTCGCTGGCGCAGGGCGACATTGGCCAGATCATCCACATTGCGGCGCAGGGTGTGCTCGGCATAGGCACCACCGTCAATGTAGTGGAACAGGAAAGGAGGCAGTCGTTTTTGGGCGGCACGCCGGTAGTCGGTCGAGGAGGAAATAATCATGGCAGGGCGGAGTCCGTTAAGGTCGAGGGCAGTATCTGCAAGCGCGCGGCACGTTCGCGGCGAGCAAGATCTTCGTCGGCCTGAAGAAGGGTGTTGCGTACGTAACCAAGGTGCTCGTTCACGACGCTGCGGGCACGGGCAGCATCGCCATCAATAATGGCTTTGACCAGGGCCTCGTGCTGCGCAGTCAGATGCGTGATGGTTTCCGGCGAGTCGTGCACAAACATGATGATGTCCCGGTTCTGGGTCACGCTGCTGAGCACCAGGTCGAACAGTCCTCGCATGACCTGAACCAGCACCAGGTTATGAGAGGCCTCGGCAACGGCCAGGTGAAACTGGGCATCGGCACGGGCGGATTGCTCGGTATCGCCACTTTGCTGGTAGCGAATCATTTGCTCGAAGCACTGCAGAATCTTGTCTTTGTCGTCGGGCGAGGCGCGCAGGGCGGCGTGCCAGGTGGTGCTGCTCTCCAGAGCAATGCGCGCTTCCAGAACATCGTAGCGGTACTGGGGATCGGATAGCATCAGTGCGGCCAAGGGATCAACAGAGCGCTGAGTCCATTGGGGAGTCTGAGAGGTCAGGTATGTGCCCGAGCCGACCTGACTGCGCAAAATACCCTGGCTGGTCAGTTGCTGAATGGCTTCACGCAGCGAGGCGCGAGACACATTCAATTGTGCGGCCAAGGTGCGTTCGGCAGGCAGACGTTGCCCGGCCTGGTAGTCGCTGGATTGAATCAGCGCCAGCAGTTGTTGGGCGACATGATCAGAGAGGCGCATAGTTCTTGAAGGTACTGAAAAGATAAATCAGCAAGGCGCGAGTCTGCGCGCCTTGCTGATGAAGGATGAGGGTAGGCCCTTAGGGGATCATCCAAGGTAACACATAGGCTTGCAGGGTAGTCAGCAGGCCGATCATGACGGCAAAGATCAGGCTGTGCTTCACGGTAAAGCGGAACAGATCGGACTCTTTGCCAGCCAGCCCCACTGCCGCGCAAGCAATGGCAATGGATTGGGGCGAGATCATCTTGCCGGTGACGCCACCGGTGGTATTGGCCGCCACCATCAGCACCTCAGGCAGACCCAACTGCTGGGCGGTCGTGGCTTGCAAAGCAGCGAACAGGGCGTTGGCAGACGTGTCGGAACCGGTCAGGAACACACCAATCCAGCCCAGGAACGGTGAGAAGAAAGTGAAGGCTTTGCCGGTGTGGGCCAGGGCCAGCGCCAAGGTGGCGGACAGGCCAGAGTAGTTGGCGATAAAGGCAAAGGCCAGCACCATACCGATCGAATAGATAGGGACAGCCAGTTCCTTGAAGGTTTCACCCAGGGTCTCGACGGCTTTTGCGGGCTTCATGCGCAAGAAGATAATCGTGAGCAAGGCGGCAATCAGAATGGCAGTGCCGGTAGCTGACAGCCAGTTAAAGGCGTAGACCGCGCCATAGGGCGTGGCCGAGGCGACCACGGGTGGCGCTTTTTCGACCAGATTGTGCAGGAAGGGCACGGGAATGTTCACGATGGTCGAAGCCAACGGGCCATTGGCAGCAAACAGCACTTTGAAGGGCTGCACACTCCAGATCGTGACCATGGCGGTCAGGATGATGAAGGGCGACCAGGCTTTGAGGATGCGGCCTGTGGTCAGTGCTGCGGGGGCCTGTTCGGCAGTCTTGTCCTGGGCGGGCGTACCCTCTTGTGTCTCAAAGCGGAAGATGCGCTTGGGCTGCCATACTTTCAGGAACAGGGTCAGCACCACCAGGGAAACCAGGGCCGAGGTAATGTCCGGCAGTTCGGGGCCAATATAGTTCGCGGTCAGGAACTGAACCAGGGCGAAGGAACCACCGCCGACCAGAACTGCAGGCCAGGTTTCCTTGATACCGCGCCAGCCGTCCATGATGGCCATCAGCCAGAACAGCACGATGATGGTCATGAAGGGCAGTTGGCGACCGGCCATCTGGCCGATTTCAAAGGGATCAATACCCGATACTTGACCGGCCACAATGATAGGAATACCCATGGCACCGAAAGCAACCGGCGCCGTGTTTGCAATCAGGCACAGACCGGCAGCGTACAAGGGACGGAAACCCAGACCAGCCAGCAAGGCAGCGGTAATTGCGACGGGTGCGCCAAAACCGGCCGCCCCTTCCAGGAAGGCACCAAAGCAGAAACCAACCAGAATCAGCTGCAGGCGCTGGTCAGGCGTGACGGACAGGATAGAGGCGCGAATAACGTCGAACTGACCTGTCTTGACCGAGATCTTGTACAGAAAAACGGCCGCCACAATGATCCAGGCAATGGGCCACAGACCATAGAAAAAGCCATATACAACCGAGGCCAGCGCCGCGGAAACCGGCATGCGATAGAAGAACAGGGCAACGCCCAGAGCCAGCAGCACCGTAATCGTGCCAGCCAGATAGCCCTTCATGCGCAACTTGGTCAGGGCCAGGAAAAAAAAGATGATCGGAATGAGGGCGATCAGTGCCGACAGCCAGATATTGCCGGTGGGATCGTATTGCTGCAGCCACGCTTGTTGCATGTTTGTTCTATCTCCGCAGGAGCAAAGGGGAGGCGCTTGTATTGCAAGCGAACCTGAAGGTCGTTAAATTGGTCTGACCATTTCTTGAGATCGTCAAGAGCAGAGCGCATTGTATCCACGGGTTTATTTGCTTGAATCTCAGTGTTTACCCTAATGTTTCAAGTCTAAATTGGCTTTTTTGATTAATAATTGGTCAGACCAATTTAGTCGGCGTAGAGGGAAATTGGGTTACGCTGTAGCCCGTTTATGGAAATGTCGTACTGCTTGAAAATCGTATCGGGCAAGTTTGCAAAAAACGATATTGAGAAGCATTATCGTTGTTGTAAACTAGGTTTCTGATTTGTAGAGTCTCATCAACTAAATAAGAGGTAGCGGCCAAGGAGACCGTGTGGCTGCTCCCCAAAAGGGTCAGAGTAGATATGCAAACCCCTCAGGCGTCCGCGCCACGTGGACGTCCTCCCACCATTACCCGAGCACGGATTGCGGATGCCGGCATTCAGATCGGCCTGCCCAATATCACCTTCGTGGGGGTGGCTGCTGCCTTGGGTGTCAGCCAGATGGCGCTATACAAGCATGTGGGCAATCTGGAAGGGCTGAAACAACTGGTGGCTGAAGAGATCTTCAGCCGCTGGCAAGTGCCGCGGGCGACAACCCCGGTTCAAGGCAGCCTGGAGGATTACTTGCAGCTGTTCAGTGCTGCAACACAAGCCTTTGTGAAAGCCAATCCGGGCATCACGCCTTATGTGATACGCAGGCTGGTGGCGACCCCTTCCATGCTGGACAAGATTCGGGAGCATCAAGAGCACATCGCCCAGGCGTATGGCGTGTCGTTTGAGCGCTCGCGTTACTTGATGGGCACGGTAGCCTTTCACTGTCTGGCCGTTGCCGATACCGTGTATGCCGTCGCAGGCCGTGAGCCACGCGCGGCGGTGGAGCGGGTCGTGGAAGAGATCGAGATGGAAAGCATATTGCAATTGGGCATGACAGCCCTTATTCAAGGAGCTTTAGCAATGAACGAGCAAGAGATTTCTGCCGGCGTTTCCACTCAGTTTTTAGATACTTCCGCTTTGCCCATGGCACGGCTTCACGAGTTTCCCTTGACCCTGGAACAGGCCACGCAGTGGCTGGACGATATGGAAACCCTGATCAAGGCAGAAAAGGAATTCGTACTGGTTTACGAAAACCTGCCTGATCCTTCTACCCCCGGCGATCCGGAAGGGCGCAAGAAAGCGGTGCTGTGGTTGAAAGCGCATCGTGAAGGCTTTGGCCGTTATTGTCGTGGCATGGTGATGATGTGCGAAGATCCTGCGCAACTGCCTGTCTTGCAGGAGATGGTGGGGCCTTTGGAAAAAGTCTATCGCGTACCGGGTGGCGTGGCGTCCAGTCCGGAGGAACTGCGCACATTTATTCAGAAATGGGTGTCGCCTGAGCAATAAGCAAACCGTAGTGTTGGCCTGAGGTTCTTGTACCTCGGGTTTTCAAGCCGCTGCCTGTCTTTGCAAGGACACAGCGGCTTTGTTGATTCTTGGGTCTGGCTGTGTAGTGGCTGACGATGGGGTTCATCAGAACAATCCTGTTGTGCGGGTCGTAGGCGTTTTCCCGTCTAGCTTCATGCGGGCATTGGCATGACAATGACTTTATTGTCATAACAATGGCAAATCACCACAGGAGCCACTACGTGAAAGATCCACATTGTCATTCCAGCAGCATCCTGGTTGAGCGACCCGCGCATATTGCGTTTGAAATCATGTCGGATGGCATCCAGCAAGGTCAGTGGGCCTGGGGCAGCGCCAATCGCACCGAGGTGGAGCCAGGCCTGTTCAAGGGGACATCGGTTTTTAGCGGTCAGGAAACCTATGTGCGCCTGAATGTGGATGCCGAGCGTTTCCTGGTGGATTACGAGGTAGGCGCCAGCAAGGATGGCATGCAGTTTCGGAACATGTCGCGTGTCATTCCGGGGGAAATACTCAAGCTGGGTGCGGACAAATGTGTGGTGAGCTTGCTGACCTGGAGGCTGGCAACACAAAGCGATGCCGCATGGGAGCAAATCTCTTGTGTGCACGAAGCCGAAATGTTCCTGATCAAGGGTTTGCTGGAACGCGAGTAAAGAAATCAGATAATGAGTACAAAGCCGCTTTATGAACAGCTTGCCGACAAGCTGACCCGCTACATTCGGGATGGACGTCTGAAACCGGGGGATCGATTGCCTACCGAAGCGGAATTGGGCGAGATGTTTGGTGTTAGCCGAATTACGGTGCGTCAGGGGCTGGCGATTCTGACGCGTAACGGCTTGATTGAACGCTTTGCCAGCCGGGGCACCTTTGTGCTGGAGCGCAAGAATACCGGCTCGTGGGAGCTGGGTTCCATCAATGATCTGGTGCAGCTGGGCAAAGACACCACCACCAAGATTGCCAGCTGGTCTTTGGTGCCACCACCTGCCGAGATTGCCGAGTTCTTTGCGTCCGATGAGCCGGTCTACAAGCTGCAAGCGGTGCGCTACAAATCAGCTGTCCCGCTTTATTTTGCAGAGAACTACTTGTTGCGCTCTATCGGCGAACGCATTCCGGCAGAGGCTCTGGAAACGCGCACCATGGTGGAGATGCTGACGTCCGTGCTGAATGTACCCATCAAGCATGCGCAAGAAGAGATCAGCATGGCTGACGCTTCGGCGGAGATGGCCAAGCAGCTGTGGATCAAGGAAAACCAGGCCGTGATCGTGCAGCGTATCGACTTGTTCGATACCGATGACAGGCCGGTGCAAAGCGGCAAGGGCTGGTGGCGCAGTGAGCATTTCAAGCGACGCTTCAAACTGAACTACGTCTAAGCCTGGAGCTTCGCACCAGGCCAGATCTTGCCGGTATGCCGGTTTACACAGGCAAGCGTTGCCCCTTGGCCTTGATACAGGACAGCACAATCTGCGAATGGATTTTGGTCACGCCGCGCAGCGTGTTGAGCTTGTGAATCACGAAGTTGGAGAAGGTCTCGAAGTTGCGCGTGCGTATGTGCAGCATGTAGTTGGCCTGCCCGGTCACGATGTAGGCATGCAGCACCTCATCCATGGTGGCCAGCGCCTTGCTCAGGTACTGATGTTCGCTCTCGTTGAGCTGCGCAATATTCACTTCCACAAAGGCTTCAATGGCAAAGCCCAGCTTGCTGGCGCTCAAGTTGGCGCTGTAGTTTTCGATCAGCCCTTCCTGCTCCAGAATTTTTACCCGTCGGTGGCAGGAGGAGGGGGAAAGGGCCACCAGGTCAGCCAGTTCCTGGTTGCTGAGCCTGCCGTTGTCCTGCAAAAGGCGCAGGATTTTCAGGTCTGTCTCGTCTAGTCTCATATTTTAGAATTATCTATGAAAAGGTTTTTTGAAAACCGAATTTTCTTTCAGATTTAATCATAATCTTCATCGCTTTGGAATAATTTGCCAAGGCCTCGGTGCTAGACTAAATGACGTAAAAAGCAGAATCGAGGAGCATGAACATGATTACCTTGCAGCAATGCGAGCAGTGGGATCAGGCCGATGAACTGGCTGCCTTCAAAGCCAAGTTCGACCTGCCACCCAATACGATTTATCTGGACGGAAACTCCTTGGGCGCCATGCCCCGGCACGCCATGGAGCGCGCCCAGGAAGTGATTGGCCAGGAATGGCGCACCGACCTGATCAATAGCTGGAACAAAGCAGGCTGGTGGACCTTGCCCGTGCGTCTGGGCGACCAGATGTCGCCGTTGATTGGTGCCGGCCAAGGCGAAACCATCGTCAGCGACAGCACCTCCGTGAACCTGTTCAAGGTGCTGGCCGCGGCCGTCAATTTGCAAAAAGAGCGCCATCCGCAAAAGAAAGTGATTCTGGCCGAGCGCGATTCTTTCCCTACGGATCTGTACATCATTGAAGGGTTTAACGCCTTCTTCGGTAAAGACTATAGGCTGGAGCTGATTGATGATCCGGCTGACCTGCAAACCGCGGTCAACGATGAAACGGCTGTGGTCGTGTTGTCCCATGTGAACTATCGCACAGGTTACTTGCACGATATGCAGGCGACCAACCGTCTGGTGCACGGGCACAATGGCCTGGTGATCTGGGATTTGTGCCATTCGGTGGGTGCCTTGCCTATCGAACTGAAAGACAGCGGTTCGGACTTTGCGATTGGCTGCACCTACAAGTACCTGAATGCCGGTCCGGGCGCACCGGCCTTGCTGTGGGTGAATCCTGAACTGATGGGCCAGATCAGCCAGCCTCTGTCAGGCTGGTGGGGGCACAAGCACCCCTTTGCCATGAGCCCGTCGTACGAAGCGGCCAATGGTATTGAGCGCTTTTTGTGCGGTACCCAACCCATTGTTTCCTTGAGCCTGGTTGCTTGCGGTGTGGACGTGTTCCTGCAAACCGATTTGCAGGCCGTGCGACGTAAATCCCTGGCCCTGACGGACCTGTTCATTAGCTTGGTGGAGCAGGAATGTGCAGAGTTTGGCCTGCGTCTGGTGACTCCGCGTGATCACCACTACCGTGGCAGCCATGTCAGCTTTGCGCACGAGCAAGGTTATGCAGCTATCCAGGCCCTGATTGCCCGTGGGGTGATTGGCGACTACCGCGAACCTGAAGTCATGCGCTTTGGTATTACGCCCTTGTACCTGTCGTTTGTGGATATCTGGCAGGCTGTGCAGCATATCAAGGCCGTGTTTGCGAATAAGGAATGGGACAAGCCGGCTTACAAAACACGCTCCAAGGTGACTTGATAACGGCGACAGAAAAATAATCATAGGGAGGAGACATGAGCCGATTTGAGCAAATTCAATCGCGCGAAGCCGGGCTGCATAAAAAACTGAGTGCCCGCCAAATGAGCATGATTGCGATCGGGGGCGCCATCGGTACCGGCTTGTTCCTGGGCAGCAAATTTGCCATTGGTTTTGCCGGTCCCGGTGTTGTACTGAGTTATGTGATTGGCGGCTTTATTGCTCTGGTCCTGATGGGCTGCCTGGCCGAGATGACGGTGGAACACCCCACATCAGGCTCCTTCGGGGCCTATGCAGAGTTCTATATCCATCCGCTGGCCGGGTTCCTGGTGCGCTACAGCTATTGGGCCTGCATTGTCCTGGCCGTGGGCACCGAGGTGACGGCGGTGGCGGACTATATGAAGTTCTGGTTCCCGGACGTCTCGCCCTGGATCTGGATCGCCTTTTTCTCGGCCGTGCTGATTGCGGTCAATGCTTACAGCGTCAAGGCGTTCGGCTCGGTGGAGTATTGGTTTGCCTTGATCAAGGTGTTCGCCATCATCGCGTTCATCGTGCTGGCTATCGGTATGTTGACGGGCTATTACAAGCCGGCGCAGGTGCAGGAAAACCTGTTCGGCCAGGGCGGCTTCATGCCCAATGGCTGGTATGGGGTGTGGGTAGGGGTGATCATTTCCATCTTCAGTTATCTGAGTATCGAGATGATTGCGGTGGCGGCGGGCGAGGCTGAAAACCCCGAGCAGGCCGTGCGTCAGGCCTTCAAGGCCACCATCTGGCGCTTGATCATTTTCTACCTGCTGTCCTTGTCCCTGATCGTGATGCTGGTGCCTTGGCAGGTGCTGGTTGCGGAAGGCACAACCAGTCCTTTCATTACCGTGATGCAGGCTGTGGGTATTCCTTACGCAGACAGCATCTTGAACTTCATCGTGATCATTGCGGCCCTGTCGGCCATGAACAGCATGCTCTACATTTCGACCCGCATGATGTTCAGCTTGTCGCGTGCCGGTGATGCGCCTGCGGCGCTGGGTAAAGTAGCTCGCAATGGTGTGCCCTTGAATGCCCTGGCCTTGTCGGCCAGCGGTGTGGCCGTGGCCGCGGTGGTGTATGCCTACAATCCGGAAACCGCCTTTCCGGTGATGATTGCCTTGTCCATGTTTGGTGCCTTGTTTACATGGGGCATGATTTTCCTGACCCATTTGTTCTTCCGCCGCCGCGTGGCTCAGGAAGGTGTGCAACTGCGCTTTCGCATGCCTGCCTATCCGATTGGCACCTTGTTGGGCCTGATCGGAATTGTGGCGATTTTGGTGACGACCTGGTTCATCAATATCTTCCATTACACCTTGCTGTTTGGTGTGCCGTTCCTGCTGGCCTTGGTGGTGATTTATTTTGTACGAGGACGCAAAGCAGCCTGACTCATTTGACGGTGCTGTGCTGTTGGAAAAAGCCCCTGCTTTTGCAGGGGCTTTTTCTTGCCTGTTCAGTCTGTGCCTGCCTCTATGGTGCTCGCTTATGCGCAGGGGTGGAGCAGGGCGCGTGCTTCAGGAGGGGCTGAACGGTGACTTTTTGATTTGTCTCAGCCATGGCTTTCTTTATTGCATTTACGAAATAGTCAAAAAGTGGAAAATGTATAGTTTGAGACTATTATGTCTCAATTAAGATTTTTTTCTCTCAAGGAAGCGTACCCGTGTCTTTGCTCTTGCCATCGACATGGCGACGTTCATGTGCAGTGTTTTATTCAATGCCTGGGGGAGGCAGTGAGTCGTCATGGAGGTCACGTGACCGATCAGAACAAATTGCGAGCAGTGGCAGGCAAGGGCTTGTTGGGGCCCGGCGCAGATGCGGCCTTTGGTCGCCTGGCAGCACCGGAGATTCGCCAGCGCGTGATGCTGGCGCATTGGGTGGCGCACAGCCGGGACAAGACCCAGCAGTATCTGGGTTTTCCGTTGGGCCGCATCATGTTGCAGCGCTGGATGCGCAGCAAGGCGGGCAGCCGCCGTATCGAAGCGTTTGGTCTGCCCCGCCACATCGTTCATGAAACCTTGGGCGAGCAGGCATTAACCCTGCATGTGAACCCGCGAGAGCTGATACGCATGGCCATTCAGGCCCCTCGCAAAGAGGAAAAACGACCTTTCTCTTTGGCCTTTATCTGGGAGGGAAGCTGGGACCAGCGGCGCGAAGATCTGCGTGTCGGAACGCGTTATTCCCTGATCAGCGATCTGGATGAAAATCGGCATCAGTTGGAGCAAACGGCGCGCTTCAAGAAGCTGATGAAGCGCATCGAGCAGGGCAATCCCTGGGAGTCGTATCAGCAAGGCGTGTTTCTGGATACGCCGGAAAAAATCATTGAATACCTGCGTATCTATCTGGGCTTTCTGGACGATATGGCCCGTGATGGTTTTGATCCCAAACGCGGCAAAGACGCCTTGGGCGTGGTGATCTCGCGCGATGGCCGCATTCTGAAAATCAATCGGGGCCTGCACAGGCTGGCCATGGCGCAGCGGCTGGGTCTGCCCAGCGTGCCCGTGCAGGTACGCCACGTGCACAGGTTCTGGTGGGATCGAGTGACCGCCGGGGCGACAGGAGAGCTGGCCTTGCATCGAATGCAGCAAGCCTTGCGCCGCTGTGTGCCTGAAACCCGGCCTGGCCCTCTGGATCGGGACCCGGATACCTTGCTGACGGAAGCATTCTGGCCTGCACCGCGTGTCGCCGGAGGCGTTTGAAAAATCACCCGCATAGTCATTATTCCATGGGTGAAATACGGTTTCCCACTGAATGACGTTACACTAGCGCACGCTCCACCCAGCGAGCGTGCCTGTTTGTTTTCCTGATCTCCAGTGGTTCAAAACAACAAGACCGACTCGTAACAATCTGGCCATCGCCTGGGCCCGATCAAGTCCTGTATTACCTAGGGGAAAAAATTATGACTGCAGCAAAACCTCGGCCACGCGAGGAATTGCTATTGCGACTTGTCAATGCGCTGGCGGATCAGCCACGCGCCTCCATGGGACAACTGGCCGGTTTGGTGGGCTTGAGTCGTGCAACCTTGTGCCGCTACTTTCCTTCCCGTGAAACCATGATGACGGAGATCTTCCAGGAGGGGGTTATCAGTGCCGAGCAGGCCATCGAGCGTGCCCGCCTGTGCGAGGGGCCGCCGCAAGAAGCCCTTCAGCGCCTCATACAGGAACTGCTACCCATTGTGGAGCTGTACATGTACGTGGAGCGCCAGTTGCAGGTAGAAGAAGACTCTACGGCCCGTACTGAAGCGGTGCGACAGGCTTTGATTCAGCAGTTTCAGCATTGGCAGGAAATTGGGGCCTTGCGCCGGGATTTGTCGGCCAGTTGGTTGTGTGAGTCCTTGTTTGCCTTGTTGAGCAAGGCCGCCCGATTGATACGGGCAGGCCGCCTGGCCCGCCATGATGCACCCCATAATGTGTTTTCCTTGCTGTGGGGCGGGATCGTTCATCCTTGATTGGTTTGCAAAAACCAGGTCTTGTGCTTTCCTGCTCTGGCGGATTACGCTGCTTGCTGGTGCAGCATGGAAATCCGGAGGCAATGGCATGAAACACACAATCGCACGATTCTCTTTGAGCTTTTCCCTGCTGATGGCGGCAGGTGGCGCACAGGCTGCATTGGAGCTGGGTACTCCCGCGCCGGACTTCACGGTGCAAGCCGCCCTGGCCGGTAAAACCTTTGATTTCTCCTTGAAAGAGGCGCTGAATAACGGGCCGGTCGTGCTGTACTTTTATCCGGCCGCGTTCACTAAAGGTTGCACGATCGAAGCGCATACCTTTGCCGAAGCCATTGATGAGTATGCCTATTTCGGTGCCACGGTCATCGGGCTTTCCGCAGACAATATCGACACTCTGAAAGACTTTTCCACCGGCCCTTGCGGCAGCAAGTTTGCGGTGGGCGCCGATACCACTGGCCAGGTCATCAAGGCTTATGATGCAGGCTTGGGAACCCATACGGAACGGGCCGCGCGCATGTCTTATGTGATCTCGCCCGAGGGCAAGATTGTGTATGAATACACGGCCATGGACCCCGATGAGCATGTCAGCAAGACCTTGCAGGCCGTGCGCGATCTGGCGGCGCAGCAAGGGACAAAATAAGCGCTTGGCTTGATGCTGGTTCGGGAGGAAAGCAAGCCGCGCAGGACACGGGGCTTGCTTTTTTGTGGCTTATTTTTGCAGTCGCTTGAGCATGTACGGCACGCTCAAAAACAGAATGGCCGCAATATAAAAACCCACTGCAATCGGACTTTCCAGCAGCACCAGAAAATTTCCCTGTCCGGCTGCCAGGGCCGTTCGCAACTGATTCTCGGCCAAGGGCACCAGAATCAGACCGATCAGCAAAGGCGCAATGGGAAAGCCATAGACCCGCATGATGTAGCTGACCACGCCCAGGCCGGCCATCATGGCCAATTCAAAGGTGGAGCCGGACACGCCCCAGATGCCGATCATGGCAAAGACCAGAATCCCGGCATAAAGCTGCGGTTTGGGGATATAAAGCAGACGCACCCATAGGCCGACCAGCGGCAGGTTCAGCACCAGCAGCATGGCGTTGCCGACATACAGCGAGGCAATCAGGCCCCAGACCAGTTCAGGATTGCTGGAAAACAGAAAAGGTCCGGGCTGCAGGCCGTAGTTTTGAAACGCAACCAGCAAAATGGCGGCAGTGGCGGATGTGGGCAAGCCCAGCGTCAGCAAGGGCACCAGAATTCCGGCTGCGGCGGCATTATTGGCCGCTTCGGGACCGGCAACGCCTTCGATCGCACCGTGTCCAAACTCATCCTTGTTCTTGGACAGGTTTTTTTCCAGTGAATAGGACAGCATGGTGGGCAATTCTGAGCCCCCGCCAGGAATCGCCCCCATCGGGAAACCAATGACCGTGCCACGCAACCAGGGCTTCCATGAGCGGGCCCATTCATTGCGTGTCATGAAGGCTTTGCCACTGATGGGGATGATCTGCTCGTCGTTGTGACGAAAGCGGCTGGCCACGTACAGAATTTCTCCTACCGCAAAGACCGAGACCAGCACCACCGTCAGCTCAACACCATCG
This sequence comes from Alcaligenes faecalis, assembly GCF_002443155.1. Classification (NCBI taxonomy): domain Bacteria; kingdom Pseudomonadati; phylum Pseudomonadota; class Betaproteobacteria; order Burkholderiales; family Alcaligenaceae; genus Alcaligenes; species Alcaligenes faecalis. Next base: position 257,745 of record NZ_CP023667.1, read on the forward strand.
AGCAGGTCGGGCAGCCCGAAGGTCATGCGAGCCTGCCCGGTCATGGCATCGATCCCGATCACGCCCAGTGCCAGGCCCAGAAACAAGGAAATAAAACCACGGACGCGGGAAGCTCCCATCACCACAGCGACCGAGGTAAAGGCCATGATGGTCAGGGCAAAGTAGTCTGCCGGTGTGAAGATAAAGGCCAGCTCGGCAACGACCGGAGCGGCAAAGGTCAGCGCCAGGGTAGCGATAGTGCCGGCAATAAACGAGCCAATCGCGGCCGTGGCCAAGGCCGCCGCGCCCCGTCCACGGCGCGCCATCTTGTTGCCTTCCAGGGCCGTCATCATGGAGCCGGCTTCACCGGGGGTGTTGATCAGAATGGCAGTGGTCGAGCCTCCATACATGGCCCCGTAAAGCACCCCGGCGAACATGATGAAGGCCGAGACCGGGCCGACGGAGACGGTGACTGGCAGTAGCAGGGCAATGGTCAGCGCCGGGCCAATGCCGGGCAGGATGCCAATGGCCGTACCCAGCACCGAACCAATCAAGGCCCACATCAGGTTCATGGGCTGCAGGGCTACCTCAAAGCCGTGCAAGAGCAAAGAAAGCGTATCCATTACAGCCCCGCCACAGGAAGAAAGCCGCCCAGTTGCAAACCCAGGCGGCCAAACAGAAACCAGCAGGCGCTGCCCAGCACAAAGCCGGAGAGCAGATCCAGCAGCACGCGACGTGAACCCAGAGCACGTGCCACCAGCATGAAACACACTGAGGCCGTGAGTGGCAGGCCCAAAGGCTCCATCATCAGGCTGGGCAGCACAGCAGCCAGCAGGACGGTCAGAAAGGGCCCCTTGTCCATGCCAGGATCCTGGGCCAGCTCTTCCTTGTCGAAGGCGGTGCCATGATGCATTTGCAGCAGGAACAAAATACCCAGAACAATCAGTCCCACGCCGACCAGCGCAACGAACAGGCCTGGGCCAATCGCGGCATATTGTGCGCTGAGGGTCAGGGACATGGAGGCATAGAGACAGACGGCACCCGCCAGGATGACCGCCAGCCCCAGCCACCAGGGCTGACGCGAAGTTGCACTCATGTGTGTTCCCCGACTTGCTTTACTGGATCAAGCCCGCGTCTTGCAGGATGGTCGTGGTGCGCTCGGTTTCTGCCTTGATGAAGTCACCGAATTTGTCGCCGGCCAGAAAGTACGGCTCCCAGCCCAGACGTTCCTGCGTTGCTTTCCATTGTGGTGCTTCGCTGAGCTTGGTGAAGTGGTCAATCCACAGCTGATAGTTTTCTTCAGGCATGTCGACCGAGCCCAGAATGCCCCGCCAGTTGGCAATTTCGACCTTGTATCCGGCTTCGGTGAACGTGGGAACCTGTTCCAGACCTCTCATTCGCTTGTCCGAGGAAATTGCCAGAATGCGGATGCGGCCGCTGTCGGCAAATTGCTGGAACTCGGACGCTCCCGAGATTCCGGCCTTCAGGGTCCCGTTGACGATGCTAGTCACCGTATCGGCACCGCCGGCTTGCGGGATGTAGTTCAGGGCTTTGACGGGCACCTGGCCTTGTTGTGCCAGCAAGGCCAGGGCAATGTGATCCGTACCACCGGCAGAGCCACCGCCCACGGGCATGGCTCCAGGGTTGGCCTTCATCGCTTGTACAAAATCATCCAGGTTTTCATAGGGGGAGTCGGCTTTGACCGCCAGCACAACGTATTCCGCTGTCAAACGCGCCACAGGTCGGAATTTGCTCAAATCGATGGGGGATTTGTTCATGGCAATCGAGCCGACCGTGATCGCACCGAATACAGCCAGGGCATCGGCTTTGCCCTTTTGCGAACGCTGGAAGTCGGCCAGGCCAATGGTGCCGCCGGCACCGCCCTTATTGGTGAAGCTGACGGTGCCGGTGTAGATGCCAGCCTCATTCATGGCCTGCATGGATTGGCGGCCTGTGGAATCCCAGCCTCCGCCTGGATTGGCAGGCAGCATCATGCTGAGCTGGGCTTGCGCAGTGACTGCAGCCCCCAGCAAGGTAGCGGCCAGCAAGGGACGCAGAAAGCGATGAAGTTTCATGTCATGTCTCCTGAATAAGTGTGCACGCAGGCACCTGATTTTTTTTAGTTGTTCGCTCCTGATATTACCCTATGCGTAAAGCCGTTGAATGCAGCGTGCAATTGATGATGGAGGCACTGATGAAAATGTTCATACGAACATTTTTACGTCATAAAACTTTCATCTGAGCGTCACCGACTCGTAACGTCGCGTTCCTACACTGCCGGGTATTCAAACGAAACCCATACGCCGTGTTATGAACCTATCTGTCAGGCAAAGCATTATTGTGGATTTGCTGGCCGCCCAAGGGGCGGTGTCCGTTGATGGCTTGGCCTCGCATTTCGGGGTGACGCCGCAGACTATCCGGCGCGACCTGAACCACTTGTATGAAGCCGATCTGGTGCGCCGCCGCCATGGGGGTGCCGAACTGAACGTGGTCGAGCGCAATGTGCCTTTCCAGACGCGCCGCATTACCCATTTGCAAGCCAAGGCCCGTATCGGCCGAGCCGTTGCCAAATTGATTCCTCCCGGTGCCAGCCTGCTGCTGGGCTTTGGCACGACCCCCGAGCAAGTTGCCCTGGCGCTGGCCGACCATCGTGATCTGACCGTAGTCACCAACAACATCAGCGCGGCTTTGGCCCTGTCCCACAATATGAGCCACCGCGTGGTACTGACGGGAGGCGAATTACGCCAACCTAACCCCGAAATTCTGGGCCCTGGTGCCGAACGTCTGTTCAACAGTTTCAAGGCCGACTTCGGGGTGTCCGGGGTAGGGGGCTTTGATTCGGACGGCGCCTTGCTGGACTTTGACATGGCCGAGTCCGATTGCCACAAAGCTTTGCGCGGCAATTGCCGTGTGCGGATTCTGGTGCTGGACCACACCAAGTTTGGCCGTCGTGCGCCTGTGCGCAGTGGCTCTTTGGATGATGTGGATATTCTGGTCAGTGACCAACCTATTCCCGAGCCTTATCGCGAGCAAATTCCTGCACGCATTCAGGTCGTGGTTGCCGACGAGGTGCAGGCATGAGTCGCGCCGCTATTGAGCTGCAAGGCATAGGCAAAGCCTGGGGTGAACAGGCTGTGCTCAAGCAGATGGACCTGTCCATTCAGGAAGGCAAGTTCACGGCCTTGCTGGGGCCTTCGGGCTGCGGAAAATCCACCTTGCTGCGCATTATTGCCGGGTTGGAAACACCGGATCAGGGTCGCCTTCTGATCAATGGGCAGGACGCCACTTATCTGGAGCCCGCCAAGCGTGGCTTAAGCATGGTGTTCCAGTCCTACGCCTTGTTCCCGCATCTGAATGTGGTCGACAACATCTTGTTCGGCCTGCAAGTACGCCGGGCTGATCGTCAGCAGCAAAAAGAGCGGCTGCGTGAAGCCTTGGCGCTGACCAATCTGGAAGGTCTGGAAGAGCGCAAACCTGGCCAGCTTTCGGGCGGGCAGCGGCAGCGTGTCGCCTTGGCGCGCAGCATTGTGTCGGGTCATCGCATTTGCTTGATGGACGAACCGCTCTCGAACCTGGATGCCAAGCTGCGTCACACCGTGCGCCATGAAATCCGTGCCTTGCAGCAGCGCCTGGGCTTGACCGTTGTGTACGTCACGCACGACCAGACCGAAGCCATGGGCATGGCCGATCACGTGGTGCTGCTCAATGCCGGACATATCGAGCAGCAGGGCAGCGCCCAGGATTTGTACGGCCAGCCCAATAGCGTCTTTACCGCCGGTTTTATCGGCAGCCCACCCATGATGATGATTCACAGCGACCACGTTCCCGTGGAGCTGTGGCCGTCGCGCCGTCAGTACGACCAGCCGCATCGTGTGCTGGTGGGCGTGCGCCCGGAGAACCTGAACTTGCACGAAGCGGGCGAGCAGCATGTGGCCGCCACCGTGGTGCATCAGGAGTTTCAGGGCGCCGATGCCTATGTGTACGTGCAGCTTGATGACGGCCATACCCTGATCGTGCGCGCGCCGCACAGCCGCAGCGTCGAGGCGGGCGCTCGCTGTGGTTTGAGCTGGAATCCCGTTCACGCTTTTTACTTTAACCAGGACAGCGGGGCTCGCCTGCCGACTCCGTCAGCGGATGCTCTGACTGCTGCTCCTTTCGCTGTTCCTCCTGCTGTTCTTCCCTAAACGTATTGCGAGTCTACTCATGTTGAAGAATTGTCTGCTTGCCACCTCCAGCGCCCTGTTGATGGGCCTGGGCGCCAACGCCCATAGCGCGGTGGAATTGACCATGTATTACCCCATTGCCGTGGGTGGTCCGCTGACCGATGTGGTCGATGGAATGATCAAGGACTACCAGGCCCAAAACCCGGAAGTCAAAGTGAAAGCCGTGTACTCCGGCAATTACGACGAAACCCGTGTGCGTGCCTTGTCGGCCCTGCGTGCAGGCGAGCCGGTGCAGTTGTCTGTGCTGGGTGCATTGGACACTCATGATCTGGTCGAACAAGGCCTGGTTGAAGCCTTTAGCGATGTGGCCCAGGACGCCCCCAGCCAGGATTGGCTGAAAAGCTTTTACCCTGCCTTGATGGCTAACGGCACCTTGGAAGGCAAGGTCTGGGGCATTCCATTCCAGCGCTCTACCATCGTCATGTTCTACAACAAGGACATGTTCCGTGAAGCGGGCCTGAATCCGGACCAAGCGCCCAAAACCTGGGACGAACTGGTGCAAACCGCCCAGAAGCTGACCAACGATCAGCACCACGGTTTGATGATCCCTTCGACCGGCTACCCCTACTGGATGTTCCAGGCCATGGCCTTGCAAAACGGCCGTCAGCTGATGAATGAAGAAGGCACACAGGTCTACTTCAATGATCCCAAGTCGGTTGAGGCTCTGCAGTTCTTCCACGACCTGGCCTACAAGCACAAGGTCAGCCCCACCGGCACCATTGAATGGGGCACGCTGCGCCAGGCTTTTGTGCAGGGCAAGACCGCCATGATGTGGCACACCACGGGTAACCTGACAGCCGTCAAGAATGAAGCCAAGTTCGACTTTGGTGTCGCCATGCTGCCTGCCAAGGAAAAAGCGGCTTCGCCTACCGGCGGTGGCAACTTCTACCTGTTCAAGGGCGCTAACGACGAGCAGAAGAAAGCGGCTCTGGATTTCGTGCGCTGGATGACGGCCCCTGAACGTGCTGCCGACTGGTCCATGGCCACGGGTTATGTGGGTGTCAGCCCGGCCGCCTACGAAACGCCTGCTCTGGTCGAGTACGCCAAGACCTTCCCGCAGGCACTGGTGGCTCGCGATCAGTTGGCCGTAGCCTCGCCCGAGTTTGCGACTTACGAGACAGCGCGTGTACGTGAGCTGCTGTCCAACGCCGTGCAAGCCGTGCTGACCAATGCCAAGACGCCCAAGGCCGCTCTGGATGAAGCCCAGGCTGCCGCAGATCGTCTGCTGCGTCCTTTCAACTAAGCAGGTGCAGGAATGGCTGAACCATTGCGTGTGCTGCGTAAAGAGTGGGTATTTGCGTACCTCTTGTTGACGCCGCTGTTTGTGCTGCTAAGCGTGTTTGCCTTTATCCCGGCGCTGCACACGTTCTGGTCCAGCCTGTTGAGTAAAGGCACGGCTCGTCGTCCGGCCCAGTTCGTGGGCATGGACAACTACGATGCCATGCTGGCTGACCCGACGTTCTGGCTGGTTCTGAAGAACAATCTTTGGTACGCGGCGATTGTGATTCCGGTGTCCATGGCCCTGGCCTTGTTGATGGCCTTGTGGGCCAACCGGGCCATGAGCATGCGGGCCTGGGTGCGTTGTGCTTACTTCACGCCCACCATGCTGCCCATGATTGCTGCCGCCAATCTATGGCTGTTTTTCTACACACCGGATCTGGGTTTACTGGATCAGATTGCCAAGCTGTTTGGCGCCGGGGCCACCAACTGGCTGGGCCAGCCGCAAACCGCCTTGGGCGCGGTCATGGTGGTGACGATCTGGAAAGAAGCCGGTTTTTTCATGATCTTTTATCTGGCGGCCTTGCAAACCATCCCGCCCGAGCTGCGCGATGCCGCTCGTCTGGAAGGCGCGACCCGTTGGCAGTATGGCCGCCGTGTGCTCTTGCCCTTGCTGGCACCCACGACCCTGTTCATTTTGATCAACGCGCTGATCAACTCGGTCAAGCTGGTTGATCACCTGTTTATCCTGACCAAGGGCGGCCCCAATAATGCCTCCAAGCTGATGCTGTACTGGATCTGGGAGACCGCCTTTGCCTATATGGATACGCCTAGTGCCGCCGTGCTGACGGTTGTGCTCCTGCTGGGGCTGGGTGCCGTCGCTATTTTTCAATTCCGCTACGCTGAACGACGCGTGCACTACCAGTGATGAACATGGACACTGTTTTGACCGCCCCAGGCCGCCCGCTGCGTTTGCCCTCTCTGGATACGGTAGGGGCACACGCTTTGGCCCTGCTGTGGATTGCACCCCTGCTGTACGCCTGCTGGGCTGCATTTCGTAACCCGTCCGCTGCCTTGAGTTTTGACTGGAGCGCAGGCTGGACTTTGGACAATTTTTCTGCGGCCTGGGACCGTGCGCCCTGGCTGCGCTACATCTTCAACACCACCGTGCTGGTGCTGACCATTCTGGTCGGGCAGTTTGTGCTGTGTACCCTGGCCGCTTACGCCTTTGCCCGCTTTCGTTTCTTTGGCAGTCAGTTTTTGTTCATGCTGTTGCTGTTGCAGTTGTTCATCCTGCCCGAAGTGCTGATTGTGGAGAACTACCGCATGGTGGCCTTGCTGGGCTGGACGGACACGGTCTGGGGCATGGGTGTGCCTTATATGGCCAGTGCCTTTGGTGTGTTCTTGTTGCGCCAGGCTTTCAAGCAAGTGCCACGTGAACTGGAAGATGCGGCGCGCCTAGAAGGCTGCAGCCGCCTGGGTGTGCTCTGGCGGGTGTATGTGCCGCTGGTCAAGCCTGTATACCTGGCTTACGCCCTGGTGTCGGTGTCTACGCACTGGAACAATTTCCTCTGGCCTTTGGTGATCAGCAGCTCTGACCACACCCGGCCTTTGACAGTGGGTTTATCCCTGTTTGGCGCACCGGAAAGTGGTGTCAGTATCTCCCTGATCAGTGCCGCCACATTAATGACTATCTTGCCGCTTTTGCTGGGCTTTTTACTGTTTCAAAAGCAGTTCATGCAGGCCTTTTTACGCGCCGGCATTCGTTAAGGAATTCTGATGAAGATCATCCAGTTTTCGGATCTGCACATTACCCCGCCCGATGGCCTGTTGTTTGGCTCGGACCCTCTGGATCGCTTGCGTAGCTGTGTGGAACACGTCAACCGCCACCATGCCGATGCGGACTTGTGTGTGCTGACGGGCGACCTGACCCACGCCGGTCACCCACGTGCTTACGAGCGTCTGCGTGAAGGTTTGCAGGTCTTGATTCCGCCCGTGCGTCTGATGATGGGCAACCACGACAGCCGCAGCGCATTTCATAGCGTGTTTCCACAGGCCACAAGCGATTTGCCCGGTTTTGTGCAAAACGCGGAAACCATGGGTGACTGGCGTCTGATTTATCTGGACACTTTGGAGGACGGCTACACCAACGGCTACTTGTGTACGCGGCGTCTGGAGTGGTTGCAGCAGGAGTTGGCCGCGCATAGCGGGCCGGTGATGCTGTTTTCCCACCATCCTTTGCCCGCCTTGCAGTACCCGTCCATGGACTGGCTGCGCTTGAGCAATGCCCCGGATCTGTTGCCTGTACTGAAAGCACATCCCGCGCCCGTGCATTTGTTCTCCGGCCACGTGCATCGCTGCGCCAGCGGCGTGTGGAACGGCCTGCACTTTGTGACGGTGAATGGCACCAACCATCAGCACGAACTGGATCTGGAGCGTGAGGGGGCGGCTACGTCCACTTTTGAGCCGGCCAGCTATGCGGTGATCTTGCCCAATGCAGATGGTCTGACTGTGCACTTCCAGCCCTTCGGTTACGAAGAGCTGCGCTTTCCGTACACCGGCGATTTACGTGCCTTGAAATGCATTTGATCCACGCTGTGCCATAACAGCGCTGCCTTGTTGAACACGGCTCCCGATTCCTGGAGGCAATCCAGAGATCGGGAGCCGTTTTTTACGCTCTGGCCCTGTGCTGCTTAGAAGGAGTAACGCAGGTTCAGCATGGCATTACGCGGTGCGCCGTAATAGCCGGTGTAGAAGGTCTGATCCAGCGCGCTCAGGTACTTGCGGTTGAACAGATTGTTGACGTTCAAGGTGGCCGTCAATTGTTTGCTGAAGTCGTAGCGGCCCATCAGGTTGACCACGGCGTAGCTGCTTTGCTCGCCGGTGACGGTCTTGCCCAAATCCCACGGTGTGGCGGTGAAATGGATCTGGCTTTGCCAGTTCACACCACCTCCAATCGTCAGGCGATTCCAGCTGCCGGGCAGGCGGTAGGTGGTCCACAGCTTGGCCATATGGCGTGGCACCAGGGTTTTGATGCGCTCGCCCTGGGCGTCTTTGGTCTGGCTGTAGGTGTAGCTAAAGGCCATGTTCCAGCCATCGAGCAGCTCGCCCGTCACTTCCATATCCAGGCCCTGCGTTTTGGCGCCTTTGACAGCGGTGTAAGCCGCTTCGCGCTCGGTGCCCGGCACGATAAAGCCACTGTCGGCCACAGCCAGATTGTCCTGGCGGATTTCGTACAGCGCAATGCTGCTGTTCACGCGACCGTCCAGCATCTCGCTTTTCAGGCCGATTTCGTAGTTATCGCCTTTGCGCGGGTCCAGAAAGTTGCCGCTGCGGTCACGATAGCTTTGTGGTTTGAAGATGCTGGTGTAGCTGGCGTAGATCGAATGCTCTTCATTCAGGTCATACACAATGCCTGCATAGGGGGTGAAGACATTGTCTTCGTGCATGGTTTTCAGGCTGTTATTCCTGGCCAATGCTGGGTCGGGATACTGCTGGGACAGGCTGTAGCGATAGTTGCTGATGCGGGTGCCCAGAATCACGGCCAGATTGTCGCTGGGCTTCAAGCGCAGCGCGGTATAGCCGCCGTATTGCTTGACGGACAAATCGTAGTCAAACAGTTTCTCGCCGGAGATGTTCGGGCGGGCAGGATCGTTGTCCCACTCGAACATATTGTTCACGGCGGTGCCTTCAATACCGGCATAGCGCATAGGTTCGTGGAAGTTGTCGTACTTGGACGAGTTAAAACCCAGCACCAGCTCATGCTCGCGTCCGAAGAGCTGGAACGGGCCTTTCACATTCACATCAAAGCTGGTTTGACGTTGCTTGGCGCTGGAGACACCGCCATACAGCTTCACGCCTTTGCCGGTGACCGGGTCTGGGTAACCCCAGGAGGCATCGGCACGCTGACCGCTGCGTCGGCCTTCCATATGGTTCAAAGACAGTGCCAAAGCCCAATCGTTAGGCAGTTGCTGGTCCAGCTTCAGGAAGCTGTTCGTCACCTCCATGGTGTTGGAGCTCCAGCGTGCGCCGGGGCTGGTGTGTACGTCGTAATCGATCTGCTCGCCCGTGTTGTAGAACAGAGGCAGGCCCGAGCCGGTGGAGCCACGCGGATCGTTCTTTTGATAATCCAGGCCCAAGGCCACCAAAGTGGTGTCCGTAATATCCGCTTCCAGAACGCCGTAGACAATATCTTTCTTGGTCTTGAAGTAGTCCATGTAGCTATTGCCTTCCTGATGTGCTCCCACCAGACGGCCACGCAAGCGGCCGCTGTTGAGCAAAGGCCCGCTCAAATCGACCTGTGCCCGCATCTGATCCCAGGAGCCATAGCCCACTTCGGCATGGCCCTGGAAGTCTGCTGTAGGGCGCTTGCGCACCATGTTCACAACGCCAGATGGGTCGCCTGCGCCGGTCAATAGACCAGAGGCACCACGCAGCACTTCCACCCGGTCATAAATCGCCATATCCGCCAGCCCCTGGGGAATGTTCTGGCTGACGATATCGGACAAGGTGGACAGGCCGTCCAACTGATAGTTGTCGATAGCATAGCCACGCGAGTAGATGGTGTAGCGGTCGCTGCCTATGTGCTGGATGGAAATACCGGGCGTTTGTTGCAGCACGCTGCCGATATTGTCCAGTGACTGGTCTTCAATGCGCTGGCGAGTCATGACACTGACAGTTTGTGGTGTTTCGCGTAGCGTCATGTTCAGCCTGGTGGCCGTGGTGGTAGCGCCGTGGCTGGCATAGGTCTGGCTGCCTTCTGTCACGGGCAGGCGACGGCCCACGACACGCACCGGGTCCAGCATGGTGGCGTCCGTATTGGGGCGCGACAGGGTGATGGTGTTGTTCTCGCGCCGGTACTCCAGGCCAGAACTTTGCAGCAGGCTGCGCAGGGCCTCTTCCGGGCGCATGCGGCCCTGAATGGGCGTCGTGCTCAGACCTTGCACCAGCGAGGGCGAGAAAAACACCTGTAGCTGGGTTTGCTCGGCCAGTTTCAGCAGGGCTTCGGACAAGGGCTGGGCAGGAATGTGGATAGGAACAGGATTGTCCTGAGCCAGGGCAGGGGCGCTGGTACTGGCCAGCATCAAAGCGAGCAGGACGGGACGCAGGCGGGGTAGAAAAGCGGTTCGGTTCACGGTGCAGGTTCAGGGTAGGGGCGGGCATCACGGTGCCCGGATTCAGATATGTTCTTCAAACGTGATGTTGAGGAACGCTGAATCTAAATACGAGTCAGTCTTAATAAACCCCTCAGTCTGAATCGTTTTGTTTGAAACAAATAGTAACTATGGGACGCTGCTCAGCAGCACGCTGCCATCGCCTTGAGTTTGTGCTTGTAGTGGCAGAATCTGTTGCAGGGCCTGGAGCACCACGCTTTGTTCGTCCAGTAGAAACGAGGCGGTGACACGCTGTTGGCCGATCTTGGCATCAGCGATCCGAATGGGTTGCTCGCGGTAGCGGTTGAGTTCCGCAACGACCTCCGACAAGGACAGATCACGCACAATCAGGCGGCCTTGCCGCCAGGCGGTGGCAGCGGCCACATCAACTTCGGGCTGGATACTCAGACCCTCCTCGGGCGACACGGTGGCGCCCGAGCCTGCGGCCAGATACCGGGTCTGGCGATTCCACCAGCGTCCGCTGGACACTTCCACACTGCCGCTTTCAACCAAGACTTTGACCTGCTCGGCATCGCGGCGCACTGTAAAGCTGGTGCCGGTAACGCGCACCACGGTATTGCCTGCTTTGACGATGAAAGGGCGTTGCGGGTTGGATGCCACGGCACACATCACTTCGCCCTGAATCAGGTCCAGGTGACGGCTGTCTTCATAAAACCGCAGCTCGGCCTGTGTGCCGGTATTCAGTTCCAGGCTGGAGCCGTCCGGCAGGGGAACCCAGCGGCGCTCGCCCACACGTGTTTGCAGGGAGGCGGCGTAGACAGCCTGGGGACTGAGCAGCAGGCCGGCCAAACCGGCAGTGCCGGCCACGGCGACCAGTGCGCCAGTATGGCGGATCAGTTTGCGGCGGCGCAGATCGGGCCGAACAGGCACCTTGTCGCCATACAGCAAGTTGACCAGGTCCTTGTCCAGCGTGCTGGCCAAAGAGCTGAGCTGCTCTACCGCCAGAAATTCCCGCTCGTTTTCCGGATCGGCCTGCAGCCAGTCTTCCAGGGCTTTTTCATCGGCTGGAGTAAAGCGGCCCGAATGCAGGCGGGCCGACCATTGGGCGGCGGCTTCGGCAGGGGAGGTGGCATCACAGGGGTAGAAGGGAGATTCAGAACTCATCGCGCAGGCGCTCGCGGACAAATTGGCTGGCCAGCGCAATATAACGCTCCACACTGGCAATGGACAGTTTCAGGTGGCGGGCAATTTCAGCTTGGGTCCAGCCTTCGATGCGATTCAGCACAAAAGCCCGTCGGTGATTCAAAGGCAGCTCTTCCAGGGCCGCCACCAAGGCACGGCGCAACTGCTCCGCACTGGCATGGGCATCGGCCCCGTCGGTGACCGGGTGGGCGTCTTCATGCAGCTCTTCCCAGGCCAGGTGCTGGAAGCGGCTATTGCGACGCCACAGATCAATGGCCCGATGACGCGCAGACCTGTACAGAAAATTACGGGCATGGGCTGCCGTCAGCGTTTTCTGATCTTTTTGGAGCAAGGCCTCCACGGCGTCATGAGCGACGTCCTCCGCGTCCGCCGCGCTGCCAAAGCGGCGCAGACAGGACTGCATGAACTCGCCATAACAGGCCAGCCAGCTTTTGCGGGAGAGGTCCGAGTTGGACATGAGGACGGGAGCTTGAATGACAAAAAGCAAATTATTGCAAATAGTTCTCATTAACTCAATGAGACTTTTTCTGCTGGCGGCATGGCGTGACGCGAGCGTGCAACGCCGATCGGGAACTTGCCGCGAAAAAACGCCATGTCCGGCGAAAAGCTTTGTTGTTTCATACAAGATCGTTATACTTGCGAACTATCAGGGGGAGTAGCTTACTTTCCGGTGCATCGTCATCACGGCAATCCGTGTTTTTCACGCATTCCCGGTGCCCGGGCAGCCTTAGGGTTGCAAGCAAGACCTTGCCATTAATGGGCAAGGTGTATCCTCTACAAAGAGATGGCCTGTGTCCTTAATGGATCAGGCCATTTTTGTTTTGTACAACATCCGTCATTTTCTCGTTGTACAGTCATGCAAGATGGTCGTCAGCTTTCAATCAAACAATATGAAAAGGCGGTCTTACACATGATGGAGTTTTTGCAAACAATGAGTTGGGCGGCAGTATTTCAGATCATCCTGATCGATATATTGCTGGGGGGCGATAACGCCGTGGTTATCGCATTGGCTTGCCGTAACTTGCCCGCCCAACAGCGTGTCAAGGGTATTTTGTGGGGTACGGCCGGCGCCATTGGCCTGCGCGTGGTCCTGATTGCCTTTGCCCTGACCTTGCTGGCCGTGCCTTACCTGAAAGTGGTGGGTGCCTTGCTGCTGGTCTGGATCGGCGTCAAGCTCTTGATTCCTGAAGAAGATGGTCACGGTAATGTTGAGGGTGGTGCCACTTTGTGGAAAGCCGTTAAAACCATCATCATTGCCGACTTTGTGATGAGTCTGGACAACGTGATCGCGATTGCCGGTGCGGCTCAAACAGCAGATCCGGATCATCAGATCGGTCTGGTTATCTTTGGCTTGGTCGTGAGTGTGCCTATCATTATCTGGGGTAGCACCCTGGTTCTGAAGCTGATTGATCGCTTCCCTATCGTGGTGACCTTCGGCGCCGCGCTGCTGGGCTGGATTGCCGGTGGCATGATCGTGACGGATGTGAAATTCGTCGAGTTCTTCGGTGAAGCCTCCACCAGCACCAAGCTGATTGCTGAAGTGGTGGGTGCCTTGCTGATCGTTGCCCTGGGTCATGGCATTGCCGCGGCCAAGCGCAAGAAAGCTGCCCAGGCCTGAAATTGAAACAGCAGGTGTAGAACCGGCGCCGGGGGCTTCGCTTCCGGCATGGTTCTGGGTTAAGCTCAAACGATTTTCTAAAAAAAGGAGTACACCATGGCACAAGCCTCCGCACGCCACATTCTGGTCAGCACCGAAGAGAAAGCGAACGAACTGAAAGCCGCTATCGAAGGTGGTTCTGACTTTGCTCAGGTGGCCAAGGAAAATTCCAGCTGCCCATCGGCCCGCATGGGCGGTGAGCTGGGAACATTTGGCCGTGGCCAAATGGTGCCCGAGTTCGATCAGGTTGTGTTCAGCGCCCCCGTTGGCGTTGTACAAGGCCCCGTCAAGACTCAGTTCGGCTACCACCTGGTAGAAGTGACTGCACGTCAGGACTGATACGATCAGGCCCGAAAAAACCCGCTACGGCGGGTTTTTTTGTGCATGCTGACCTGGTGGCTGGCGATTGGGTGTAGGGCCGGGCAGGGCTTATACATAAAAAGTCTGGACATTTGCTTGCAAGCTGCGCAGTATGCCAGCCATACCGGCTCACGGCCTTGTCGCCGTGTTGTTCGCTTACCGTGAGCGAATCAGCCCATTCTTATAAAGAAATCCGATGAAACGCACCGATATGGAAAAACTCAGCGCCGTCAAACTGCTGAGCAATGTAAAAAAAGCGGGTACGCCACACCGCTTTGCAGGTGATTCCGCCGTGGCCGATCGGCGCGAACAACGTCGTCTGGATCAGGCCGCTGGTCTGGTGTCCTTTCCTGTGAAGCTGACCCAGCCCGTCATTGATGCCGTGCGCGCTCGTGCTGCCGAACAAGGCGTATCGACCAATGAAGTGATTGACCGCCTGCTGGCCCAAGCACTGGAGCTGTAATCCATGCAGATTTGGGTTGATGCGGACGCGTGTCCCGTCGTCATCAAGGAAATTCTGTACCGTGCCGGGCAGCGTTGGAGCCGCCATGTGATCCTGGTGGCCAACCAGATGCTGCGCACCCCGCCATCGCCCTGGTTGCGGGCGGTGCAGGTGGCGCGGGGCTTTGATGTGGCGGATGACTACATTGTCCAGCACGCCAGCGTGGGAGATCTGGTAATTACCGCTGATATCCCCCTGGCCGCCCAGGTGCTGGAGCGCAAAGCCCTGGTCCTGACCCCCAGAGGCGAACGGCTGGATGCCAATAGCATAGGCGAGCGCCTGGCCATGCGCGACATGATGGAAGAGCTGCGCAGCACTGGCGTGGATATCGGAGGCCCGGCCCCCTTCAGTCAGGCCGACCGACGCGAGTTTGCCAACGCATTGGATCGCCTGATGATGAGCCTGAAAACGGCTGCGAGATCGTAAACAGACTTGCCATCCCCCCGGTCCTTGTGTGAGCCTGTCGCTAAATTGAAATTTTTAAAGTGAAGTATGTAATGACAGACTCCAACCGCCCCCTGATGAATTTGACTGGCCTGAATGAGGCCGTCGCCCAGTTCGCCCGCGAGCGTGAGTGGGACCAGTTCCATAGCCCCAAAAACCTGGCCATGGCCCTGACCAACGAAGTGGGCGAGCTGATCGAAATCTTCCAATGGCTGACAGAAGACCAGTCCCGCGAGGTTGGTAACGATCCGAAAACCGCCGAAGCCGTGCGCGATGAGCTGGCCGACGTGCAGATCTATTTGAGCCGTCTTGCAGTCGTTCTAGGTGTGGATATGAACGAAGCGGTCACGAATAAGCTGGTGAAGAATGCGCAGAAATACCCCGCTGATAAGGTGCGGGGGACGAACAAGAAATATACGGAGTTGTAAAAGGGGCTAGGGATTACAGCTCCCCCAGCATTTCCTCTACAAATCGTTCCATCCGCGCGTGTCGTTCATGCGCGATTTCCTGTCCGCGCCTTGTCTGAAAACCTTCGGCCAATTTGAATAATTTGGCCGGGAAGTGATCCAGTGCGTAGTGCTTGTCATCCAGAGGGCGACTCTCTGCTTTTGGATCTTCCGGCTCATACAAGCTGGAGCCCATTCGCCCTGCGGTATAGAAGCAGCGAGCGATCCCTAAAGCACCAATGGCATCCAGACGGTCCGCATCCTGCAAGATGCGGGCTTCCAGGCTGACCGGCGTTATGTTGGCTGAAAAACTATGGCTTTTGATCGCTTGGCCCACGGCTTCACAGTCCTGCTCGGACCAGTCCATCCTGGTCAGGATGTGTTGCGCTTGCTCCGCTGACAGAGTGGAAGCGCGCGAACGCAGGGGCGAGTTTTTTTCTACCGCCACGCAGTCGTGCAGCACCGTTGCTGCCAGCAAAATCCGCAGATCCCCACCTTCTTTTTCCTGAATCGCACAGACGTTCTTCCAGACGCGCTGCAAGTGTGATTGGTCATGGGAGCCGTCGTTGTGACTGGTGCTGCTGTGGGGCAGGAGTTGGGCGGCAAGCTCGTCGAAGGGGTGGAACAGGCTGGACATGGCTATGGTTCGCTGTAAAGGGTGCCACAGCATAACGCGAAGCAGCAGGGGCAGGACAGGCTCAAGAAAAAGGGCTGCCAGTGGCAGCCCTGAAGATGAGTTGCAGTTGTTAGAGTTAGAAGTTGCTCAGCCCCAGATCACTGACCGAGTCGGCCCAATAGTTCAACTGCTGATCCACATAGATCGTGAATTTGGCAGGGCTATTGGTGACCAGTGTCGCGCCGTTTCCTTCCCAGATTTCCTTGATCTTGTCGGTATTCAAGGCACGATGGATGCTGTCTGCCACGCTTTGCACAGTGGCATCCGGCACATCTCCTTGCATGAAAATACCGTACCAGGTCTGGGCGCTGATCTCGTCCATGCCCAATTCCTTCAAGGTAGGCACATCCGGCAAGGCAGGAGCGCGTTCGGGGCTGGAAACGGCCAGGGCGCGCAAGCGGCCATTGCGTATCTGCGCCACGGCCGACGGCATGGTCTCGAACATGAAGTCCACCTGATCGCCACTGATCAGCGCCATGACAGCCGGGCCGCTGCCTTTGTAGTGCACGGCAGTCATGGTGGTGCTGGCTTTCTTTTCCAGCTTGCCTGCCATCAGATGCAGCATGGTGGCGACGCCGCTGGTGCCATAGTTCACGCCAGCGCCTTGCTTGGCGGCGGCCAGCAGGTCGTCCACGCTGTGA
Source organism: Alcaligenes faecalis (assembly GCF_002443155.1). Taxonomy (NCBI): domain Bacteria; kingdom Pseudomonadati; phylum Pseudomonadota; class Betaproteobacteria; order Burkholderiales; family Alcaligenaceae; genus Alcaligenes; species Alcaligenes faecalis. The sequence goes on from NZ_CP023667.1 coordinate 274,208, forward strand.
TAGGGCGAATTGGCGTTCACCACCAGCACATTAGGCATGGCAGCAATCAGGGTGACGGCTTTCAGGTCTTTGCGGGTGTCGTAGGGGAAGTTCTTCAACACGGCAGGCGCAATCATGTGATGCACGGCACCGAACAAGAGCTGATTGTCTGCGGGGCTGGAGTTGGCCACCATGCTGGCACCCAGCACGCCGCCTACGCCTCCTTTATTTTCTACAACAACGGTTTGACCAATTTCAGTGCCCAGCGCCTCGGCCAGGGGACGGGCCAGGGTATCGCCCGACCCTCCTGCGGCAGAGGGGACGATCAGCCGCACTGGGCGCTCGGCCCAGGCGGGGGGAGCTGCCCAGCTTTGGGGCGCGGCAGCAAAGATAAAACTGAGGGCAAGTACAACACGGGACCAGGGTTTCATGTTTTTTTACCTCCTCGGTAGTCGTCGGTTTCAGCCTTTGCCGGAGCCCAGGCTGCCGGGGTTGCTGCGCAGCTTGTCGATTTGATCTTGTCGTGGTGTCAGCCCCAGGCCGGGGGCTTCGGGCATGCGCAGCCAGCCTTGTTCGGGCTGAGGCAGGCCGGTGTAGATTTCGGCCATCATGGCGCTAGCCGCCAGATGCCATTCCACATCGCCGCCATTTAACAAACCGCAGTGCAGGTGACCGTTGTGAGAGGGGAAGGCCCCGCCATTGGCGACGGACGCGTTAAAGCTTTCTGCCAGGGCGAAGATCTTGCGGGACTGAGTGAAACCGCCGGAGATCAGCACGTTGGGCTGCAGAATATCCACGGCTTGCTGCATCAGCAGATCCCGGAAACGATAGGATTGGCCTTCGTTCTGGCCAGCGGCAATGGTGATGCCTGTACTTTGACGCAGCTCGCGCAGGCGGCCTGTGTCGTTCTGGGTGATGGGTTCTTCAAAAAATCCGACGTCCAGATCACGGGCATGGCGGGCGATGGCTTTGGCATGCACGTAGTCCAGGCTGCAGTTGCCGTCGATGTACAAAGGGATGCCGGCGGGAATGGCCTCGCGCACCAGACTCATGCGGCGCATGTCCTGGCGGATCAGGTCGGCCAGCGGGCGCGGTTCGTCGCGACGTTGCAGACCGTGATGGCCTACCACCATCTTCAGGCCCTTGAAGCCTTGATCCACGCAGTCGCGTGCCACTTTGACCAACTCTTCTTCACCCAGAAAGGCAAAGCCAAAAGTCGCGTAGGCAGGCACTTTTTCTCGGGCACCGCCCAGCAGTTTCCATACCGGCAGACCCAGGGCTTTGCCCTTGATGTCCCACAAGGCAATGTCCAGGGCAGAGATGGCGTGCATGGCATAGCCGGTCTGGCCACGAGGGCACACGTTCCAGTACATGCGGTCCCACAGGCGCTCGGTGTTCAAGGGGTCTTGCCCAATCAGGTCGCTGGCCAGAATATCGTTGATGGTGCTGGCAACGGGGTGCTCTTCGGTAATGGCGCTCAGTCCATAGCCGGTGATGCCTTCATCGGTCTCGATTTCCACATGACAGATGGCAAGGTTGGTGGGTTTTTGGATGCCCGCGCTATCGAACTTGAAAGGTACGTTCAAGGGAATGGCGCGTACTGCCGTGATCTTCATTTTCCTGTCTCCTCACGCTTTTTGAATGCGTTTGCATGTAATTGTTTTAGGTTTATAGCGTTTTGTTGTAAGCGTGATCAATGGTGTAAACCCTTGATTTTATTGATATATAAAAGCGTAATCTGATATATCAAAAGGGGTTTCTGGAGCTTTTTGGATGCTCTTTAGTGGAGGGTTTGCAGCATCAGTAGATTCGTTGGGAAACGAGAGTTCACGCGTTTTCTGTGGTGCTTGGAAGCAGCGCAGAGACTTGCTGATTAAATAGGTAGAGCGGGCTGGGAGGCGGTAACCAGGGGCGGGTTTTTACGCCTTGTGCAGATCGTTGTGAAACGCGTTCGATGGACTTGACGAAAGAGCGATCCTTTAAAAAAAGCCCAGCCAAGCAGGGCAGCTTGGCTGGGCTTTTTCTGTATCGCGAAGCAGGAGCAGCGGGTGGACTATTTACCTCGCAGCAACTGCATCTGACGGCGATCCTTTTTCGTTGGGCGGCCAGCATCAAAATCCAGTGCAGGCTCGGGAGCCAGACGACGTTGTTCGGCGGCCTGGGCGCGCCGTGTGCTGCTTTCTTCCGTTTCCTGATACAGCTGGCGGGCAACCGGGGCAGGGCCACGCACGCCGCTTAATGCGGTGACATGAACCTCCATGGCCGGAGTTTCTTTGCGCAGGGTAATCACATCACCAATGGAGACTTCACGGGCAGGCTTGGTGTTTTGCTGATTCAGCAAAACCCGCCCTTTGGTGATCTCTTCAGAAGCCAAGCTGCGCGTCTTGTAAAAGCGCGCTGCCCAGAGCCATTTATCCAGTCGTAATTTGTCCATGCGCTATTGTAAATCCAGTCTGCAATCGCCGGGCTTAATGCAGTTCCACCGCAGCGGCAGGAGCCGCCTGCACACGAGGCAAACGCAGACGCAGCAGCAGAACCAGACTGAAGACGGCCAGCAATCCGGCCCAGAACATGACGCGGTGAAAGCCGTCCGCCCAGGCGTGCTGGATGGCTTGCATCCAGAACAAGGAATCGGCCGAGGCAGGCAGATTCACCTGACCGGAGCTAATGATTTGCTGAGCCTGTTCCCGCATGGGATTGACCGGATCAAGGCGGCCGGACAAGGAGCTGACGGCGCCCTGGCTCATCAAGGAAGCCAGCAGGGCAACGCCCAAGGTCATGCCGGTTTGGCGGATGGCGTTGGTGGTGGCTGATGCCATACCGGAACGCTCACGTGGTACCAGGTTCATGACCAAGGTGCTGCACGCCGGGACAGACAAGCCCATGCCTATGCCCAGTACGGCCAAGGCGAAACCCGCCATCCAGTAGGACGCGCCGGGTTGCAGCAACATCATTAGCCAGGAACCGGTTGCCATCAGGCCAAAGCCCACGGTCAGGATCATTTTCAGTCCAAAGCGTTGGCTCAAGGCACCGAAGCGGGAGGCCAGCACGGCCATGCCGATGAACTGAGGAGCCAGCCCCCAGCCGGTTTGGGTGGCACTCCAGCCCAGGGCATTCTGAAAGAACAGGGACAGGAAAAACACATTGCTATAGGCAGCAAAGCCCAGCACAAAGGAGGCGATATTGGCGGTGCTGAAGCGGTAGTCCCGAAACAGGCTCAAAGGCAGCAAGGGGCGGGCGACGCGGCTTTGGGCATAGATAAACGCGACGAAGGTGACTGTGGCCACGCCCAGGGAGCGAACCGTTTCGGTCGCGTGCCAGCCTTGTTCACCCGCGCAGATCAGGCCATAGGTCAGGGAGCCGAGCCAGATAACGCTAAGCAACTGGCCGATCGGGTCGAAGGCCGCGTGTTCCGGGTTGGCCGATTCCTGAATGCCCCACATGCCCAAGCCCAGGGTCAGCAAACCCAATGGCAGGTTCAGACTGAAGATCGAAGGCCAGTCGGCCACATCGACCAGCACACCGCCCAGAATCGGGCCCAGTACCAAGGCCAGAGCGCTGAAGGAAGACCAGCCGCCAATGACGCGAGCACGCTGAGCGGGATCGGGGAAGGCATGGGTCAGGATGGACAAGGCGCCGGGAATAAGCAAAGCCCCCGCCATGCCTTGCACGACGCGGCCCCAGAGCAGGGCGCTCAGTGAACCGGCCAGGGCGCACATCATGGAACCGACGGTAAAGGCCAGCACGCCCAGCAGCCAGCTTTTCTTGCGTCCGTAGCGATCCCCCAGCAGCCCGGCGGACAACATGAAGGCGGACAGGCAAAGCGCATAGGAATCCACAATCCATTGCAGTCCGGCCATATCGGTCTGCAGGGATTGCTGCATGCGTGGCAAGGCAAGATTCACGATGCTGATGTCCAGGGTGACCATGAAAGTCCCCAGGTAAATAGCGATGGTTAGAGCAAGTCGGCGTGTCATAGCGTTCTGTAAATGAGAATTGTTATCGACGACTATAAGACGTTGACTGACTGTCAGTCAATAAAAAATAAACAGGCTGGCTAAAATAGCGCGGTGACACCCGACGAGGCGCTTTTTCGGGTTTTTTCTGCTACCTTGACGCCCATGACCGCTGCCAAAACACCCCGCACTCAACCCTCTGAAGTTCGTCGCCGAGATTTATTGGAGGCGGCTGCCACCTTGTTTCTACAACAGGGGTTTGACGCCACACCGGTCGATGAAATTGTGTTGCGGGCAGGGATGTCCAAAGGCTTGTTCTATCACTACTTCAGCTCCAAGCAGGAGATCCTGGCCGCCCTGCGCGAGCAGTTCATCCAGCAATTTCATGACCGCGTGCAAGGGGCGCTGGAGCAGGCGCCGGAGGACGACTGGGTTCAGCGTCTGGCCTGTTGGATCCGGGCATCGGTACAGGCGTATAGAGACACGCTGGACATGCACGATCTGGTGTTTTCAGACCATATGCGCAGCAATTACCAGGGCGAGCGCAACACGGTGACTGAGCCTTTGCACTCGATCTTGAGCGAAGGACAGAAAGCCGGTGCCTGGTCTGTGGCCGATGTGGATTTGACCGCCTGGGTGATCTACCAGGGCATGCATGGTGCGGTCGACAATATGGGCCTGGAAACTGCGGAGCAGTGGGCCGCTATGGAAGACAATCTGGTGACTCTTTTTGTGTCCATGCTTGGGGCGACGCCACCTTGCCGGAAAAAATAAGCTGTTAGAACGGTGCTGTCCATGTATTTACACGGCACTGGGAGACCTTGAAAAAAAGCCATGAGAGGCCGGAGGGCATGCCTTCAAGAATTTTGCTTCTTCTATTCAGACAGTCATCAATAAAACTGGGCCTGCTCCCATGAAGGAGCAGGCCCAGTCTTTAGATGAGTAGAGACTTAGCGGAACTGGAAGTGCTCCTTGTGCAAGGTCCAGGATTTCGCAGGCAAGGTCTGCTTGAGTTCGCGCCGCAGTTGTCTGCCCATTGCCGCCGGTCCACAGAACCAGATGTGCAGGGGTTTATCGGCATGGTAGTACTGCAGCACCTCTTTGGGTGTCCAGCGACGGCCATCGGCATAGATTTCAAGATCCACATCCGGGTGTTCCTCTGCCGCCTTGCTCAAGGCCTGGGCCAGCGGGTCATAGCCGTGCTGACAGGCATATTGCAAATGGGCGTAGGGGGCATGGCCTTCCTTGTGCTCCTGGCTCAGCCAGGACAGAAAGGGCGTGGCGCCAACTCCGGCACCGACCCAGATATAGATACCCTTGTCGTCGCTGCCTGGTTGAGTAAAGCGGCCATAAGGACCATCCAGCTCGATGCCCTGACCAATATGCAAACGCTCGGGCAAACTGCGTGTCCAGTCACCCAGCAGCTTGATATGAAAGCGCACAATCTGGTCGTCCTGATCGGCATCGGACAGGGTGAAGGGATGGGACTCGGACTCACCCTTCAAACGTAAAAAGGCGAACTGCCCGGCCTGGTGCCCAGGCCAGGATTGATCCATGCGGCATTGCACCTCCAGCACATCACCTTCTGATGTACAGGAGATGACGGTGCCAGTGTGCGGATAGGCCGAACTCAAGTTGCGTAGCAGCTGGATGATGGCTGCTGCTGTGCCGATCACCATGGTGATGGCCAGCGCCCAGCCGCCTATGCCGCTCCAGTATGCGGGCGGTGTCAGCACCACGCCGTGAAAGATCAGGATCAGATAGGCCACAGGCATCAGGCGGTGCAGGCTGTACCATTTTTTATAGGAAATCGTGCGGCGGGCCAGTGTGATGATCAGCATCAGAATCAGCGCGTAGAACGTCCATTCGCCCAGTGTTTTGGCATAGGGTTTGAACAGGCTGACCCATTCGGGAACCGGGGTTTTGGGCAGTCTGCCGCCCGTGCCGATGGCGGCAGAAATCAGACCTTTGGATTCCTTGCCAAGCCAATGGGCCAGACTGAGCAAAATGGCGATGATACCCAGCCATTTGTGCAACTTGTAGGCTTTGTCCATGCCACCGAGCCAGGGCTCCAGGCGGCGGGGGCGCAGGGCCAGAACCATAATGGCTGTCATGGTGCCCAGTGCCAGAATGCCAGTCAGCAGCATGCCTTCCTGGCGTATCAACCACAGGGTATCGCCGGGCGGCGAGGGGGCAAGCCACAAGGCTTCCACAGCCCAGATTAAAAAGAAGGCGGAGAGCAACAGCAAAAGAGGGCGACGCATGGCCTTTTCCGGATTGTTTGAAAGAGCCGGATGCTGTGTAGTCGCTATCTGAAAAATGTAGCGATGCAGCGTACCGGGAACATCTATTGATGTTAGTACGCTGCCCAGGAGCTTGTAGAGCCAGTATTCAAGAGCCTTTTGAGAAGACTCAAAGGGCTCCTAAATAGTTGTTATTTAAAGTATTTGTTAATGATTCTGGTTGCTGTTTACGCTGTTTCAGTGTGTTGCAGAGTAACTCGTCTGATTGCTTTTCAGCCCTCTTGAACAGGGCAGATCAGTGATGCCAGATCCAGCAAGGCTGCATCCTGATGCGCTTGTCCGATCAGTTGCAGACCCAGCGGTAAAGGGCTGTTCTGACTAGGCGCAGGCAGGCTCAAGGTGGGCCAGCCCAGCAAGGACCAGGGACGGTTCAGGACGGAAGAGCCAGTGCTGTCCAGGCCATAGGGCGCAGGACCAGGGGCAGCGGGAGTCAACAAGGCATCAAAATGGCCATAGCGATCCTGCCATTCCTGTTGTAGCTGACGGCGGCGGGCCTGCCAGGCGTGATAGTCAGCCGGGGGCAGCTCCAGACCTTGCTTGACGGCTTGTATGGTAATGGGCCGCAAGGCATCCGGGCTGGCTTGCCAGACGGGCAGCAGGCTGCGGGCCATTTCATACGCCATGATCTGGCCTTGCAGGATCAGCAGTTCTTTCAGTTGCGGGTCCGCAGGCAGACGCTCCAGCTGGGCGCCTTGTTGTTCCAGGTGCAGGCAACCTTGTTCCAAAGCGGCCAGCGCAGCGGGGGTAATCGGGCCCAGGTCTTTGCCATCCAGCACGCCGATGCGTGGTGCCGTGGGGGCATAGATGTCGGGCAAACCCTGCAAGACCGTGGCCACGCGGCGCAGCACGGACAAGCCCCGGCTGAAGTAGCCAATGGTGTCCAGGCTGTCGCATAACAAGAAAAGACCGCTGCGATGCACCGCGCCAAAGCTGGGCTTGAAACCCAGAATGCCGGTAAACGCCGCCGGGCGCATCATGGAGCCTCCCGTTTGGGTGCCCAATGCAAAATCAACCATGCCTGCCGCTACGGCCGCTGCCGAACCACTGGAAGAGCCACCCGGTGTGTGGTCCAGATTCAGCGGGTTGCGGGTGGGGCCGGGTGCGGCGTAAGCAAACTCTGCCGTGACTGTCTTGCCCACCGCTGTGGCGCCTGCCCGGCGCAACAAGGCCACACAAGCCGCATCGCGTTCTGCGGGCAAGGCATCGGGAAAGTGGGCGCCATAACGTGTAGGCATGCCTTGAACATCCAGCACATCCTTCACGCCGAACGTCAGACCCGCCAAGGGGCCGTCGGGGTGAGTGCTGATACAGGTGGCCGGGTCAGCCAGCCAGGACCAGGCCTGGATGGACTGGTCCTGCAAAGCGAGAGAGGAAGGGTTTGCAGTCATAAGGGAGAAGCGGGTTTACTGAATCGAGATGTTTTGAGCCTTGATCAGCGCAGTCCAGCGTTTGGTTTCTTCTTTCACAAAAGCGGTGAATTCTTCAGGTGTGCCACCAACGACTTCTGCACCTTGGGACTCCACGATCTGACGATAGTCCGGATCTTTCAGGGCATCGTTGACGGCCGTATTCAGTTTTTCCAGCACATCAGCAGGCAGGCCGGCCGGAGCAATGACGCCAAACCAGTTCGAGGCCACCAGATCCACCCCTTGTTCCTTGAAGGTGGGGGTGTCAGGCATGGCTTTCAGACGTTCTTCCGAGGTCACCCCCAGCACGCGCAGGCGTGGATTGTCGATTTGCATGTGCGGCAGGAACAGGCTGGCCAGTTCCAGATAGAAGGAGATATTGCCGGCCAGCAGATCGTTTGATGCTGGTGCGCCACCACGGTAGGGCACGTGTACGGCGTCAAAGCCGGAGGTGGCCTTGAACTGTTCCGTCAGCAAGTGCGACGCGCCGCCTGCGCCGGTGGAGGCGTAGTCCAGTTTTTCGGGGTTCTTCTGGCCGTCTGTGATCAGGTCAGCCAAGGACTGGTAGGGCGAGTTGCTGTTGACACCCAATGCCATGGCACCGCGTTCGATCAGGGCGATGGGCTGTAAATCCTGTTCAGGATCGAAGGGCAGGTTGCTGCCGTACAGCGCCTTGTTCACCGACATGGGGCCAAAGTTGCCCAGGCCGATGGTGTAGCCGTTGGGCTTGGCGCGCGCAATCATGCTGGTACCGATATTGCCGCTGGCACCGGGCTTGTTTTCCACCACAATGGTCACGCCCAGGCTGTCGCTCATTTTTTGAGCCAGCATGCGCGAGCGGGTATCCGAGCTGCCACCCGCAGCGTAAGGCACCACAAACGTAATGGGCTGCGAAGGGTAAGCCGGTTCGGCCATGGCCGAACCGGAACCCAACAAAGTCAGTGTGAGCAGGCCACTCAGTAAAGGGGCGCGATGCTTGAATACCGTCATGTCTATCTCCTGCGTTGGGCCAATATTCGCAGTGACGTGCAGTATGGCCCTGTTTTTGATAAGTGTCAGGACGGATGGTAGTAAGAGCTAATTATGTTGTCTAATATTAAAAATAATTGTTATTGATCTGTTTTCTAACCTAATTGGTGGGCATATGCTGGACTCCAAATTAAGCGAGATGTTCTTGGTGGTGGCCGAAGAGCTGCACTTTGGCCGGGCAGCCCAGCGTTTGTTCATGACCCAGCCGCCCTTGAGTCAGGCCATACGCAGGCTGGAAGAGCAGATAGGGGCGACCTTGTTTATCCGCACCACACGCACGGTGCAATTGACGGCGGCGGGAGCGGAATTGCAGCGCCGCTTGCGCTTGATCGGCAACGAACTGGAGCAGACCTTGCAAGCGGTACAGCAAGTGCATAGGGGCGAGACCGGCATGTTGCGCATAGCTCTGACGCCCAGCAGTGCCTATGCCGGTGTGTCCAGGCATGTGTATCGCTTTCGCCAGGACTTCCCGCAAGTGGACATACAGATCTACGAGATGAACTCCAGCGATATGCCCGCGGCTCTTTATGAGCGCCGGGTAGATGTGGCCTTGATTCGGCCTTCCTTTGCCGTGCCGGATCTGAACCCGCAACTGGTGGAGTCCGAGCCGATGATGTTTGTGGTGAGGCGTGATGATCCGCGTGCCCAGGAACATAGCCAGGGGCTGACTCTGCACCAGGCTTTTTCCTATGAGATGGTGGCCTACTCGCGTCAGCAGTCACGTTATTTCCATCTGCTGCAGCAGCGCATGTTGCAGCGCTCGGGCTGCTTGCCGCGCTTTGCGCAGGAGAGCATGGTGCCTACGGTGCTGGTGATGGTTGAGGCGGGTATTGCTCCGGCCATTGTGCCCGCTTCCCTGGCACGCTTGCGCACCGATACCTTGGAGTATCTGCCCCTGCTGGATGCAGACGATATTGCGGCCGAGTTGATGAGTGCGTATGTGTCGGACAATACCAATCCGGCCCTGGTGAATTTTCTGACGGTACTGGAGCAGCATCGCTCAAGTTGATTGACGAGCGGCCAGCCATTCCCGCATGGATTGGCCCGTACGCTGGCGAAACAGACGGGACAGGGCGGAAGGGTTGGCATAGCCCAGATCCAGGGCAATGCGCTTGGCAGACTGGCCTTGGGCCAGTCGCTGGCAGGCCAGCGACAAGCGCCATTGGGCCAGATAGTCTGCCGGTGTGTCTCCTACCCAGTGCTTGAACTGCACGGCAAAAGCGCTGCGCGACATCTTGGCTTCCTGAGCCAGCGATTGCACCGTCCAGTCCCGACCCGGATCGGACTGAATCGCCAGCAAGGCGCGCGCCACGGGTGGGTGTGACAAGCCCCGGAACAGGCCCACCGGAATCTCGCACCGATCGGGGTGGTCAAACAGCCAGCGCAGCAATTGCAGCAACACGATTTCGAACAGACGGTCTGCCAGCAGACGATGGCCACAGCGCACGGACTCCGTTTCTGCAAAGAGCAGGCCCAGCGCCTGTTCCAGACCAGCCGCTTCTTCCAGCGGCACGATGATCAGATCGGGCAGGGACCGGGCCAAGGGGTGATGCTCACCCCCGTCAAAATCCAGGGTGGCACAGGTGAAGTCCGAGCCTTCATTGGGCATGTCGTAGAAGGCGTGTTCCAGCGGGCGGGGATAGAACAGCAGGCTGGGTCGGTCAATGGTCAGGACTTCCGGCACCGGGTCGCGTGGGTCATGGCGCACGCTGAGCTGGCCGCGCCGCAGGATGTGCAAAAAAGCACGCCCAGGTTGGGCCGAGAAGCGGGTCACACCACACAAAGAGCCGTTGTAGAACAAATGCGCCCGAACACGGAACTGTTCCAGCAGAAGGGAGAGGCGATCCAGGTTCATGAAAACATCCTCGTCTGGATGAAAAGGTAAGTTGTCGGGACTAATCTTATCCAATGATCCTGCTCTTGGCGAGACACTATCTCTGCTCGCTTCTATTTGGCCATTCTGGCCCACCTCACCAGGAGATCATCATGTCCCGTCTTACCTTGCCTGAAGTTGCCCAAGCTCCCACCGCCAGCCAGCCTGCCTTGCAGGAAATTCAAAAAGCCTTTGGCGGCAGCGTGCCTGCCATGTTCCGTATGGTGTCCAATTCCCCCGCTGCCTTGCGCAGCATGTGGGGCTCCTTCGGCGCCTTTGCCGGTGGCCAGCTGGGTGCGAAACTGGGCGAGCAATTGGCTGTTGCCATTGCCGACCGCAATCGCTGCGAATACTGCCTGGCTGCTCACAATGTGCTGGGTGCCAATGCCGGTCTCAGCCCGGAGACACTGGCTCAGGCCCAGCGGGGTCAGTCCGATGACCCACGTACCGCGGCTGCCTTGAAGTTTGTGCTCAAGCTGGTGGATCAGCGTGGGCAAGTCTCGGCCGCGGATGTGCAAGCCGTGCGCGATGCCGGTTTTTCTGAAGGTGAGGTGGTGGAGCTGGTCGGTGTGACTGCCTTGAACCTGTTCACCAACTACATCAACAATGCGCTGGAAGTTCCGGTGGATTTCAAGGCTGTTGAGCTGACTGCCTAAACACCGAAGGTAGAGCCCGCTTGCTAATGGGCAGGCGGGCTTTTTTGCGTCTGATGACTTTGTTTTACTTGGCCGACAAGGGACCGGAGTTAATGGCTGTCAGCGGCTGGTTCACCTCAAAAAAGCGAGCATCAATGCCGCTGATGCCAAAGCTGTTGAGCCGCTTGCTGTGCATGTCCAGATAAGCTTGTGCGCTGGCTTTATCCTTGAACAGATACACACCACCGGCTTTGGACTGATCCTTGTTTTCTGTCCAGATTTTCCAGATCAGGCCGGGCTCCTTGGAAATGGATTGCGCCAGTTCTTGCATGGCTTCACTCATCTCTGAACCCCAAGGGCCGGGGTAGGGAAAATCAACATACAGCAAGGTGCTCATGATCGGCTCCATATCAAAATACGTGCCAAATATCATACCTTGAGGTTTGAATTGTCCAGCACTGTCTCTTATTTGTCATGGGACGTTGAAAGCGGCGCGATTGGCTGGCCTCGCCCTTGAAGGGGGCGTATAGTTTTTCTTTTGCTATTTGCTGCTGGAAGCCCTCATGTCCTGGACCGCTTTGTTGCTGGTGGTGTGTGCTGCGTTCATTCATGCGGGTTGGAATCTGCTCTCTAAACGGGCCGCTATGGCAGGAGCGCATTTCGTATTTGCGTACTCCTTTTTTGCCATTCTGTTCTATTTCCCCATCACGCTGTGGGTTGTCTTTACCCAAGGCAATATGCCTTGGACCAGCGAGACCATTACCTGTTTGGTGCTCAGTGCCTTGTTGCACATGTGCTATAGCCTGAGTTTGCAAAAAGGCTATCAGGTGGCCGACCTGTCAGTGGTGTATCCCATTGCCCGTGGCACCGGCCCCATGTTGTCTTCCATTGGTGCTTTTATCCTGTTGGGCGAACCTGTGCGTCCTTTCGGTGTGCTGGGTATCTTGTTGGTGGTGATGGGAATTTTGCTGATCGCCACGCAAGGGCGTCTGCGCCGTTTTTTCAGCCCTGCAGCGCTAACGGGCGTGCGTTGGGGCATGCAAACCGGGATACTGATTGCGGCCTACACCGTGGTGGATGCGTATGGGGTCAAGGTGTTGCTGATCTCGCCGTTTTTGCTGGACTGGTTCAGCAATGTGCTGCGTCTGGGGATGCTGGCTCCCTTTATCGCCAAGCGAGGGCGGGCAGGTTTCGTCAAGTTCAAACCTTATTGGAAGCTGGCGGCGGCAGTGGGTTTGTTATCGCCCATGTCTTACATCCTGGTCTTGCAGGCTCTGAGCATGGGGGCACCCCTGTCCATGGTGGCCCCGGCCCGTGAAATGTCCATGATGGCCGGCACCCTATTGGGTATGGTGGTGCTGCGTGAAAAAGCCAATGTCTGGAGTTTGCTGGGCTGTGCGGTGATGATCAGCGGGGTCATTGCCCTGACCTCCGGCCCGGCGGCCTGATTGCTCTCTTGAAATATCGCAAGCTGTCCCTATCTGTCTTCAATAGGGCGCGCACCAGCGCGCGGCAATCAACCCATTTTTTGCTTTTTCACCATGAGCCAGACTGACACTGCGAATACGTCCGAAACCTTGGGTTTTCAGGCTGAAGTCAAACAATTACTGCATTTGATGATTCACTCCTTGTACAGCAACAAGGAGATTTTCCTGCGTGAGCTGGTATCCAATGCGTCGGATGCCTGTGACAAACTGCGCTTCGAGGCCATCGACAATCCAGCCTTGCTGGAAGGCGATCCAGAAATGCGTATCCGTGTGGAGTTCGATAAAGAGCAGCGCACGATCACCATTTCCGACAACGGCATTGGCATGTCGCGTGATGAGGCCATTGCCAACCTGGGCACCATTGCGCGCTCGGGCACCAAAGAGTTCTTCTCTCAACTGACAGGCGACAAGCAAAAAGATACCCAGCTGATTGGTCAGTTTGGCGTGGGCTTTTACTCCTCCTTTATCGTGGCCGACAAAGTGTCTGTGCTGACACGTCGTGCCGGTGAGGATCAGGAAGCCGTGCTGTGGGAGTCTGCCGGTGAAGGTGAATTCACCATTGCTGCCGCTGAAAAAGCTGAGCGTGGCACCACCATCACCCTGCACCTGCGTGAAGGCGAGGACGATTTCCTGGACGGCTGGCGCTTGCGCAATGTGCTGCGTCGCTACTCCGATCACATCTCCTTGCCCGTGCAAATGCGCAAGGAAGAGTGGGACGAAGAGAAGCAGCAACAAGTCAAGCAGGACGAATGGGAAAGCGTGAACCAGGCCAGCGCCTTGTGGACACGCTCCAAGTCGGAAATCACCGACGAGCAGTACCAGGAGTTCTACAAGCATATCGCTCACGATTACGAGAATCCTCTGGCTTGGACACACAACCGGGTCGAAGGTCGTAGCGAATACACCCAGCTCCTGTTCGTACCCAAGCAAGCCCCTTTCGATCTGTGGGATCGCGATGCTCGCCGTGGCGTGAAGCTGTACGTGAAACGCGTATTCATCATGGACGACGCCGAGCAGCTGCTGCCTGCTTACCTGCGCTTTGTGCGCGGTGTGATCGATTCGGCCGACCTGCCGCTGAACGTCTCGCGTGAAATCCTGCAAGAAAGCCGTGATGTGCGTGCGATCCGTGAGGGTAGTGCCAAGCGCATTCTGTCCTTGCTGGAAGATCTGGCCGAGAACCAGCCCAAGCAATACGCCGAGTTCTGGAATCAATTTGGCCAGGTACTGAAAGAAGGCACCGGCGAAGACATGGGCAATCAGGCCCGTATCGCTGCCTTGCTGCGCTTTGCGTCCACGAATCAGGAAGGCTCGGCCCAGACCGTGTCCCTGAACGATTACATCGGTCGCATGAAAGAAGGTCAGGACAAGATCTACTACGTCACGGCTGATACCTTTGCTGCTGCGTCCAACAGCCCGCATCTGGAAGTATTCCGCAAGAAAGGCATCGAAGTGCTGCTGATGTCCGACCGTGTGGACGAGTGGATGCTGTCCTACCTGCGCGAATTTGAAGGCAAGCAGCTGGTTTCCGTGGCCAAGGGCGGCCTGGACCTGGATTCGCTGGCAGACGAGGAAGAAAAGAAACATCAGGCTGAAGTGGCTGAAACCTTCAAGCCTCTGGTCGAGCGTTTGCAAGCTACGCTGGGCGAGAAGGTCAAGGAAGTGCGTATTACCGCACGTCTGGTTGATTCCCCTGCTTGCGTGGTGGTCGATGCCAACGAACTGAGCCCGCACCTGCTGCGCATGCTGCAAGCCGCCGGCCAGGAAGCCCCCGAGGTCAAGCCGATTCTGGAAATCAACCCGGAGCACGCTTTGATTGCCAAGGTTCAGGCTGCTGACGACGAGGCTTTTGGTGAGTGGGCTCAATTGTTGCTGGAACAAGCCATGCTGGCCGAAGGTGCCGCATTGCAAGATCCTGCCAGCTTTGTGAAACGCGTGAACCGTTTGCTGTTGAATCTGTAAGCCTGAGGCTTGCTGGCTTTGCCTTAGGGTGGAGCCAGCAAGCTATCAGTGTAATGGCCTCTATCTTGATTTGTAAGATAGGGGCTTTTTTGTGCCTGTTGAAAGACCATTACAGGTAGAAGCGAGAACATAGCAGGTAAGTAGAAGTTAAATTGCTAAGCGATTTTTTATTTTTTGTCCATCTTAATGAGAATTGATCGTAATACGATGCATGAACGCCACACTGTGGACAAAAACAAGCTGATTTTTAGCTGAATTTAAGGAAAGCGTAAGATTTGGATAGACTTCATAATAAGAATGATTGATATTACGGTCTCCTATTAAAAGCACTTATCTGGCAGTGAAACACCGCTAACACGCGCGATTGGCCCTGCTTTGATCGCCCTGCCTTGAAAAGTGATACCTACCACATGGAGCTGGTGATGTCGTTCGTTTCCCCTTTGCCGCCTCGTCGTTTTGCCGAGACGGTCTTGTCTGCTGCTCTGTTTGCGGCCCTGACAAGCCCTGTTATTGCTCAAACTGCCAATCCAGGTGTGACAGAGCTGTAGTCGATTAAAGTTCAGGCTTCGGAAGATGCCAATGGCATTGATGGTTTTCAAGCCCATAAAGCGCAATCGGTGAAGTTTTCCGAGTCCTTGTTGAATACACCGCGTTCCATCACTGTGATCCCGGAGGAGGTGATCAGAGATCGTGGAGCGACCTCGCTGCAAGACGTATTGCGTACCACCCCGGGCATCACGCTGGGTTCAGGTGAAGGCGGAACGCCCATGGGCGATCGTCCCTTTATCCGTGGTTACGAAGCCAGTACCGATATTTTTATTGATGGCGTGCGCGACTACTCCCGTGGCTCGCACGAGACCTCAACCTGGAGTCCGTTGAAGTCCTGAAAGGCCCCAGCTCGGCGTACACAGGCCGTGGCGGTACGGGCGGCAGCCTGAACCTGGTGACCAAGTCCCCCAAGCTGAAAGATTTCTTCCAGGTGGAAGCAGGTTACGGCACCTCGGACCAGTATCGTCTGACAGCAGACGGTAACTATGCTTTCTCGGAAACAGGCGCGATCCGTCTTAACCTGATGCGCATGGGTGGGGAAGTGGCAGGCCGCGACGGGGTGAAGATTGACCGTTGGGGCATTGCTCCTTCCATCGCCTTTGGTTTGGGTACGCCAACGCGTGTGACCTTGTCTTACTCGCGTCTTGAGAACAAAGACATGCCGGATTTGGGCTTCCCCTTCAAAAATGCCGCCAATCCGGATCGTGTTACCCCACTGGAAGCGGATCGCGACAACTTTTACGGTCGTCGTAATGTAGACTTCCGCAAATACATTGCCGATACGGCCTCGGCCAGCATTGAGCACGATCTGAACGACCGTTTCACGGTTCGGAACGTCACCCGCTACAGCAAGACGCTGAATCACTACTTGATGACACGTCCGTCCTTTGACAACTGCGCCGCAGGTGCGGGTGGTGCTTGCGCGACGGAAGGTGCTGGCTTGCAGTTCCGCCGTGATGATCGGACGAACTACCGCGTTGCAGAATCCCTGCTGAATCAGACGGATGTCTACGGCAGCTTTAATACCGGCTGGATCAAGCATGACATTGTTGCGGGTGTGGAAATCAGCAAAGAGGAAATCCACAACAAGACGATGACGGGTGGCCCAGGCCGCGATACTGATTCGTTCTATGATCCGAATCCCAATCGTCAGTACAACTACTCGTTGCAGTACGGTCCCAAGACCAAGACAGGCGATATCAAAACACGCTCGGCTTATATCTTTGATACTTTGACGCTGAGCGAGCAGTGGATGGTGAATGGTGGTTTGCGCTTTGATCGTTTTGAGGCCGACAACACCAAGGATTCCCGCAAAGATGATATGTGGAATTATCAGCTGGGTGTGGTCTATAAACCAGCGCGCAATGGTTCTATCTACTTGAGCTATGGCACCTCTTCCAACCCGACAGGGGAGAACCTGGGGCAGGCCGGTGGTGCTGACGGCCCGGCAGGTGGCGCAGCGATTCGTGACCTGAAGCCCGAGCGCAGCTACAGCTGGGAACTGGGGACCAAATGGGATGTGGCGGACGAGAAGTTGTCTTTGACAGCGGCCATTTTCCAGACCGACAAGAAAGATGCTCGCTCTACCGATCCTTTGACCGGCGATGTGTCCTTGAGCGGCAGCAACCGTGTACGTGGCCTGGAGCTGGGCGCAGCAGGTGCGATTACGCCGAACTGGAACCTGTGGGCTGGTTACACCTATCTGGACCCCAAGATCAAGAAATATCGCAGCGGCAATAATGTCTTTGACGGCAACCAGATGAAGTTCATCTCCAAGCAGAGCTTCAACGTCTGGACGACGTACAAAGTCATGCCCGAGCTGACTTTGGGCGCGGGTGCCACGTTTGTGGGTAAACGTTTTGTGGATGACGCCAATCAATTGAAGCTGCCTTCCTACTGGCGTTACGATGCGATGGCGCGCTACGACCTGAACAAGAATGTATCTTTCCAGTTCAACGTGAACAACATCAGCAATGTGCGCATGTATGATGCTTCCCACGTCGGCATTTTTGCCAACGTCGGCCCAGGCCGCTCTTACATGTTCAATGCCTCTTACCGCTTCGAGTAAGTTGCGCCTTGTAGTGTAAATTCAGATGGGCCGCCTTTTGGGGCGGCCTGTCTGTTTCTTGCTTAGCCTTGTATTCCTTTTGTTTTGGCAGGTGCCCATGCTGATTACTATCCCTGACGTTCTGAATACCGAACAGTTACGAGACTGTCGCCAGGCCCTGGAGCAGGCGCAGTGGGAGGACGGGCGCACGACGGCGGGCTATCTGGCCCAGCACAGCAAACGGAACCTGCAACTGCCTCTGGATGCTGCCGTATCCCGCCAGATGGGCGAGTTTCTAATGCACGTACTGGGGCAGCACAGCGGCTTTATTGCCGCTGCCTTGCCCCTGCGTATGCTGCCCCCACGCTTTAATCGTTACGAGGGGGGCGGGGAATACGGCAACCACATCGATAACGCGATTTTTACCGTTCCTGGCACGGCTCAGCGCCTGCGTACTGATGTTTCCACAACCCTGTTTTTCAGTGATCCCGACGAGTATGAAGGTGGCGAGCTGATCATCGAGGATGTGTACGGCGCTCAGTCCATCAAGCTGCCTGCAGGGCATATGGTGGTGTATCCCGGTACCAGCCTGCATCGAGTACAGCCGGTGATCAAAGGAACGCGCTATGCCTCCTTTTTCTGGACGCAAAGCATGGTGCGCCACGCGCATCAACGCAAATTGTTGTGGGAGCTGGATCAGAGCATTCAGCAACTGGCCAGGCAGAATGCGGATGCCCAGGAGCTGTCACGCCTGACGGGGATTTATCATAATTTGCTGCGTGAATGGAGCGATGTCTGATCGCCTGGAGCTTGCTTGACCATGTCCCAAGAACGACTGCCCCCACTCGCTAACATCCCGGCCCAGATTGCCTGCCTGAGGGATTACGAACCTTATGCCCGTCAGCGTATGCGTGCGCAGGACTGGGCTTACTTCAGCACGGGGGCGGCGGATGAGCTTACCCTGCAAGACAATCTGGCCAGCTTCGGGCGTTGGGGGCTATGGCCTGCCGCCCTAAGTGAATTTGATCAGCCCTCAACCCGCTTGACGCTGCAAGGGCAGTCCATGGATTACCCGATTCTTCTGGCCCCCGTGGCTTATCAGCGCTTGGCTCACCCTGAAGGTGAATTGGCCAGCGTACTGGGTGCGGGTGCGATGGGGGCGACTAGCGTAATCAGCATGCAGGCCAGTCATTCCTTTGAAGAGATCGCTGCACAGGCCCATGCTCCTTTGTGGGCGCAGTGGTATTGGCAAACGGATCGGGCATTTACTCTGGATTTGCTGGCTCAGCTTGAAGCGGCAGGTTATGCCGCGCTGATGTTGACGGTAGATGCCGCGGTCAATGGTGTACGTAATCAGGAGCAGCGTGCGGGCTTTGCCTTGCCGGAGGGCGTGGACGCCGTGAATCTGCGAGGAGCTCCCAAGCAACAGGCGGTGTTAGGTGCAGCAGGCACCAGCCCTTTGTTTGGTAGTGGGTTGTTAGAGACGGCGCCGACCTGGGGTGATCTGGCCTGGTTGGTGCAGAATAGTCCTCTACCTGTGTGGGTGAAGGGCGTGATGCGGCCCCGAGACGCTCAGCGAGCCCTGGATACGGGGGTTGCCGGAATTGTTGTGTCCAATCACGGAGGGCGAACTTTGGATGGTGCTCCCGCCTCTGTGGACGTATTGGCACAGGTTTGTCAGGTCGTGCAGGGCAGGGTGCCGGTCTTGATGGATGGTGGCATTCGACGCGGAACCGATGTGCTCAAGGCATTGGCGCTTGGTGCAACTGCTGTGATGATTGGCCGTCCCTACATATATGGTCTAGCTGCCGCAGGAGCGGCCGGTGTGGCGCATGTCCTGCATATTTTGCGGGCCGAACTGGAAGTGGCGATGGCACTGACGGGTTGCAATACCTTGGCCGATATCGGCCCTGAGCTACTTTATCGATCCTGATCCGACGCGGCTCGTGGCTTGGGTTCCAGCTCTTGTTCCGGCAAGGTTTCTTTGGGCCAGCCATGTTCCCGCTTCACCCTTTCCCAATCAAAGAATGGCCCCGGGTCTGTCTTGCGTCCAGGGGCGATATGCTCGTGACCACGTACCGCGGTCAAGTTATGGCGCATACGCAGGGCGCGGCTCAGGCGGGACAGTTCCCGGTACTGCGCTTCTGTAAAAGGCTCGAAATCGCTGCCTTCCAGCTCGATACCAATAGAAAAATCATTGCAGCGTTCGCGGTCTTCAAAGCGCGACATACCCGCATGCCAGGCACGGCGGGTAGTGGGAACAAACTGAATGATGTGGCCTGTGCGCTGGATCAGAAAGTGCGCTGACACTTTCAGGTCCCGGATGTTCTCGAACCAGGGATGAGCACCGATATCCAGCTTGTTCTGGAAAAAATCCCGAATATAGGGTCCGCCAAACTCTTGCGGGGGCAGGCTGATATTGTGCAGCACCAGCAAGGTCGGGGTGTCGCCCTCGGGGCGCTCATCCTGATTAGGAGACAGGGCGCGCAGGACATTGGCATGGGGTTTCAGCCAGCCCTGGCGGTCCAGGTCGTAGGCGTGGTGCATGCGGGCCATGGCCTTAACTGCGCGGGCCGCGCTTGGCGTGTTCCAGGCTGCACCAGGTGTGATGATTGCTCATCAGGGCTTCGGAGCGAGGCAGAAAAATGCCGCAGTGCGCGCAACGAACCATCTCTTCCGCGCTGCCTTGTTTGCGGGGCGGGCGCATGGTCGGGTTGGGTGGGTTGCGCTTGCGGGCCTTGTTTTGTGACACGATGCGGGCAATGATCATGGCCGCCAGGATGGCTACAACCCAAAATAAGACTTTACCCAATTTTCCCTCGTTGCAAGATGACGTCCAGTACAAAGTGGCTGCCTGTATAGGCTAGCAGCAGGAAGGCAAAACCGGCCAAGGTCCAGCGCAAGGCAACGCGACCACGCCATCCATACTGTTTTCGACCCCATAATAAGCCACCAAATGTAACCCAGGATAGCAAGGTAAAGACAGTTTTGTGGTCAGCAGGCAAAAATTTACCGTCTATCGCCATGGAGACGGCGGCACCGCTCAGGATCGTGAAGGTCAGAATCACGAAAGAGACACGGATCAGGCGGAACAGCAGCTCTTCCTGCACCAGCAGGGGCGGCATGGTATCCAGAACCCGGCTGAACAAACCGCGTTGTTCCTGATGCAAAATAGGGCGGTGCAACTGGCGGTCCAGCGCCGTCATCAAGACCGCATGCAGGGCGGCCACGGTACTTAGCCCATAGGCGACCAGTGCAATCATCAAGTGGATGCGCAGCCATTCATTGCCGACGTGGTTGACGATATGGCCATTGGGAAAGGCCATGGCCAGCAGGCTGACGATTGTGGCTGCAGGCAGTAGAATGAGCAGCAGGCTGTCCAGACGCAGATACAGGCTTTGGAACCAGAACACCACCATGCCCAGCCAGATTGCCGCCGACAGGGCCAACGCCCAGCTCAGATGCAGCCCCTGGGGCAGCACAATCGTCAGCAACAGGCCCGCTCCGTGCACAATGATGGCGCAGAGCAAAGCCACCCGGCTGGGGGCGTTCAGTACGGTTCGGGTGCTGCCGCGAGTCAAAGGACGCCATAGCGAGATCGACAGCACGATGTACGCCAGTGCGGCGAGCAAGTGAAATACAATACTTGCAGACATAAGTCCCGGATTTCCTGAAAAACGGTACGGGGCGTACCTCAAGTGGCCATTTTATTCTTATTCGTAGACCACACGATAACCTAGTTTAAGCGAACCCAGTCCTATGTTTGAAAATCTGACCCAGCGTATGTCGCGTGTGGTGAAAACCATGCGCGGACAGGCTCGTCTGACCGAATCCAATACTCAGGAGATGTTGAGGGAAGTCCGTCTGGCTTTGCTGGAAGCGGACGTGGCCTTGCCCGTCGTGCGCGATTTTGTGGCACGGGTCAAAGAAAAAGCGCTTGGTGTTGAAGTTGCCGACAGCTTGAATCCTGGCCAGGCGCTGGTGGGGGTTGTCCACCAGGAGCTGACCAATCTGATGGGGGCAGACCTGGGCGACAACGCCAGCGAACTGTCCTTGGCGGCACAGCCACCCGCGATCATCCTGATGGCCGGTCTGCAAGGTGCAGGTAAAACGACTACCACTGGTAAGCTGGCCAAATGGCTGAGCGAAGGTGGTCACGTTCAGCATGGCCGTAAAACAGGCAAGAAGAAAGTGCTGGTGGTCAGTGCTGACGTCTATCGTCCCGCCGCTATCGAACAGCTGAAAACCGTTGCCGCCCAAGTGGGCGTCGAGTTCCTGCCCTCCGATCCCAGCCAGAAGCCCGCAGACATTGCCCGCAATGCCCTGGACCACGCCAAACGTCACCACTTTGATGTGCTGATCGTCGACACGGCCGGTCGCCTGGGTATTGACGAAGAAATGATGCGCGAGATTCGCGCTCTGTACGACCTGCTGAACCCTATCGAAACCCTGTTCGTGGTGGATGCCATGCAGGGTCAGGACGCGGTTAACGTTGCCAAAGCCTTTGCAGACGCCTTGCCGCTGACCGGTGTGGTGCTGACCAAGCTGGACGGTGATGCACGTGGTGGTGCCGCCTTGTCGGTGCGCCATGTCACTGGCAAACCGCTCAAATTTGTAGGTGTGTCGGAAAAACTGGATGGCCTGGAGCCGTTCCATCCCGAGCGTATGGCTCAGCGCGTGCTGGGCATGGGCGACATTGTTTCCTTGGTCGAGCAGGCCCAGCGCAATATCGATATTGCCGATGCGCAAAAGATTACCGACAAGATCAAGGCGGGCGACAAGTTCGACTTGAACGACTTTCGCGACCAGCTGCAGCAAGTTAAAAAGCTGGGTGATATGGGTTCCTTGCTGGAAAAACTGCCTGCGCAGTTCTCCCAGGCTGCATCCCAGTTGCAAGGCGGCCAAGCTGAGCAGCAACTGCGTCGTACCGAAGGTATCTTGAACTCCATGACGCCTACCGAGCGTGCCAAGCCCGAATTGCTCAAGGCCTCGCGCAAGCGTCGTATCGCAGCCGGCTCCGGTGTATCGGTACAAGAGGTCAACCGCTTGCTGAATCAGTTCGAGCAAATGCAAGGCATGATGAAGCAGATGAAAAAAGGCGGCATGGCCAAGATGATGCGCGGCCTGGGTGGGATGGGGGCCTTGAAAGGTCTGGCTGGTAAAGGCTTCAAGGGCTTTCGTTAAGACGTCGTCGCAAGCTGCGGGAATAGTTGATTTGTTCCCGTCAGTGCCTGTCACAAAACAAAATGCCCGATGCATTGCATCGGGCATTTTGTTTTGGCTTGTCCATGAATCCATGGCTTGGCAGCCATGGATAACGGCACGCTGAATCGGGTTTTACAGCGCCGGAATACGCAGTACCTGACCGGGGTAAATCTTGTCAGGATGGCTGAGCATAGGCTTGTTGGCCTCAAAAATAACGGTGTATTTCGCACCGTTCGCCTTGCCGTAGTGGGTTTCAGCAATTTTCCACAGGGTGTCGCCTTTCTGTACGGTGTACATGGTGGCTTCAGCGGAAGGCTGAGCAACGCTGAGCTGGTTGTCGACCTGCGAGACACCCAGGGTATTGCCCAAAGCCAGCACAATTTTTTCGGCCTGTTCTGTGGAGGCAGCCTGGCCGCTAACCGTAACTTTGTCGCCATCAACCGTCAGATTCAGACCGTCGGCGGA
Organism: Alcaligenes faecalis; assembly: GCF_002443155.1. Classification (NCBI taxonomy): domain Bacteria; kingdom Pseudomonadati; phylum Pseudomonadota; class Betaproteobacteria; order Burkholderiales; family Alcaligenaceae; genus Alcaligenes; species Alcaligenes faecalis. The sequence goes on from NZ_CP023667.1 coordinate 297,101, forward strand.
AAGTTGGTGTTTGGCCAGTTCTTTCTGGAGTTCGTCTGCAGTTGCTGCTTTGGCTTCGTTGGCACCAAAGAGTTTTTCGCCGACATCTTTAAGAAAACTGAATACGCCCATCGCTTTGCTCCTGAAGTTAGGGTTCCATGGCCGCCTGCTTGATGGCAGGCGAGACGGCCCATTATGACCTCATTTTCAGCTCTGAAGCCGTAGCTGAATGTCAGCAATTGTGCATTTTACAGGGCGAGTATCAGCCGCCTCCGACGGCAACCACGATTTCTATCGTGTCGCCTTCCTTGATAGCAGTGCTGGCGTGCTGGCTTTTGGGCACGATATCGCCGTTCAGTTCCACGGCAATGCGTTTGTTCTCGTAGCCCAGCTCGATAATCAGCGTGCCAACCGTGTCGGAGTTTTTCAGAGTCTTGCTCTGGCCATTCAGGGTAATGTTCATTCTTGTCTCTGGATATGGTCCGGGCCGCGCCGGACAAGTGATTCAGATGGCAAATTTCTGGGTAGCGGCCAGCAGCTTGGCCAAAATGCCGGGTTCGTCGTAGGCGTGGCCTGCGTCTGCAACCATGTGAAATTCTGCTTGTGGCCAGACGCGATGCAGTTGCCAGGCTGTATGCGCCGGTGTGCACACATCATAGCGTCCCTGCACGATCACCCCTGGAATGCCATGCAAGCGATGGGCGTTTTTCAGCAGTTGATCCGGCTCCAAAAAGCCCTGGTTCATGAAGTAGTGGTTTTCAATACGTGCAAAGGCCAAGGCTGCTTTATCACTGGACTTGGCGTCCAGGTGATTCTGGCTGGGCAAGAGCGTGATCGTATTGCTTTCCCATTGCGACCAGGCGTGTGCGGCGCGTAGCTGCACAGCAGGGTCGTCGCCCGTCAGACGCTTGTGATAGGCGCTAATCAGATCCCCGTGCTCTTCCTTGGGAATCGGGGCCAGATACTGTTCCCAGATGTCCGGAAACAGGCGAGAGGCGCCTTCCTGATAAAACCAGTGCAATTCTTCAGGGCGGGCCATGAAGATACCGCGCACAATCAACTCACTGACGTGCTCGGGGTGAGTCTGGGCATAGGCCAGCGCCAGGGTCGAGCCCCAGGAGCCGCCAAAGACCAGCATCTTGTCGGCCTTGAGCTTTTCCTTGCGCAGCCGCCCCATGTCCTGCACCAGATGCCAGGTGGTGTTGTTCTCCAGGCTGGCATGAGGGTAGGAGCGCCCGCAACCGCGCTGATCAAACAGCAGCACATTGTATTTTTGTGGGTCGAACAAGCGGCGGTGATCGGTAGAACATCCTGATCCCGGCCCACCGTGCAGGAAAATGGCGGGTTTACCTGCCGGGTTGCCGCAGCATTCCCAGTAGATATGGTGCCCATCATCGGTGTGCAAGGTGCCTTGGGCGTAAGGCTCTATAGGCGGGAACAGGGTAGCGCTCATTGTTCTTTCTTGGGCCAGTTCAGTTCAGGGGTAGGGGTGTCATTGCGGGTGAAGATCAGATCCCACACGCCATGGCCCAGGCGCAGCCCACGGTTCTCGAACTTGGTCAGTGGACGGAAGTCAGGGCGGGGAGCATAGCCGTCGTGCGTGTTGCTGAGCATGGGCTCGGCGGACAGCACTTCCAGCATTTGTTCGGCGTAATTTTCCCAGTCGGTGGCGCAGTGAATATAGCCACCGGGTTTCAGACGGCTGGTCAGCAGCTGAATAAAGGGCGATTGCACCAGACGACGCTTGTGATGGCGCTTCTTGGGCCAGGGATCCGGGAAGTAGATATGAATGCCAGCCAGCGAGGCAGGGGCGATCATGTCGCGCACCACTTCCACCGCGTCATGTTGAATGATGCGGATATTGCTGATCTGGTTGTCATCAATACGCTTGAGCAAAGCGCCAACACCGGCGTTGAACACTTCTACACCCAGGAAGTTGTCGTCGGGACGAGCCTGGGCAATCTTCTGGGTGGTTTCACCCATGCCAAAACCGATTTCCAGAATCAAGGGGTTGTCATTGCCAAACACTGTTTCTGGTTTAAGGATGCTGTCGCGGTAGCTGATTGACCACAGGGGCAAGAGGCGTGCCAGGGCCTGTTCCTGGCTGGGCGTAATGTGCGCGCGCCGATGAACAAAGCTACGGATATGGGTCTCGCCGGAATTGCTGTTCGCGACATTGGGCGACAGCAGGGATGGTTTTTCGTTGCTGGTGGTCATGGTTGTGGCGCGGGCATCAGGAATGGCTCGCGTATTAGCTAAAAGCGGGAAAGCTCTATTGTAGTGAGTCTTGCCACTGAATTCATGGGGATGCACGTGAAAAAGATAGGGCGGGAACCACGCATCAAGAAAAGATCGCGCTATAATTTTCGCTTCCCCATTCGCGGGATCGTCTGCTTTAGATGCAGACCTCTCCATCAGGGCGGGTGTAGTTTAATGGTAAAACTGATGCTTCCCAAGCATCCGTCGTGGGTTCGATTCCCATCACCCGCTCCAGTTCTGCTTTGTTTCCAACTCCCCCGTTGTTCTGTAACGATTTCCCAAGACAGGCTTTGGAGCTCTCGGGATTCGAGTGTGTTGGCCTGCAACACTACTGCATTTCTACTTCTTAGGCGGTGGTAGCCGCTGATCCTTCAAGCGAAACTTGATACATGCCGTTAAGTATCGAAAATGGGTACACGTTTTATTGACGTGTCGACGAAATCGGAATGTTGAACCATGGCTCTTGCTACGGCTTGGAGTCCGAATCAGCTTGATGCGCAGTTACTCACTTTGTCTCCCAGGAGTGAGCTGGAAAGACTTCTTATTCTGAGATCCCGCTTTTCGGTGTTTCCGGCTGTACCCACTTGGGTATGGAGAGTTTTACTGAAAGCATGTACTGTGTGTTGATTGTTCATATTTGAATATATCTGATAATTAAAGGTTCAAATATGAGAGCTTTATGGGTTCTGGGCTAAATCTGGTATATGTTCATATTTGAGTTTTTATGATTTATATTTATTCATATATGAATGGATAGAAATATGACTGATTCAGAGAATAAAAAGGCTCCTCGTAATGTCATCTCCCGTCCTGTAGACCGTGCCTTGCTGCGGCTGGGGCGGGATATCTCTGCGGCTCGCCGTGCGCGACGATTAAGCCAAGAGGATTTGGCCCAGCGTATTGGTACGTCGTTGAGCACAGTCCGGCGCATGGAGGATGGTAATGCCGGTACTGCCTTGCATACCTTTTTAAGCGCTTTGCATGTGTTGGGACGCTTGAATGATATGACTAAAGTCATGGCCATGGAAAATGATGCCTTGGGGATGGACTTGCTGCGTGAGCAGTTACCCCAGCGCGTCAGGCGCCCACGGCGTATCAAAGCGGATCAAACCGCGGGGGCCAAGTCGCAAGATGATTCGGACTCTGTGGATCCTGACAAGTTGGAAGGTTTCTGATGATGACACGATCTGCCAAGCGCTCAGACCTGGAGGTGCACCTGGGTTCCAGTGCGCATATTGTGGGGCGCTTGTATCTGGGTAATGGCAGACGCAGTGCCTTTAGCTATAACGAGGCCTGGCTCCAGGACGAGCGCTTTTTTATGCTCTCTCCTGATTTGCAATCAGCCTCGGGGGTTCAATATCCCCAAAATACGTTTTTTCTGGCTTTGGAGGATACGGCTCCTGACTCCTGGGGACAGCGAGTCATTCGGCGTGCACACGCCAAGTTGCGGCAAGAAAATCGTGATCTGCTCGCTCTGGAGCCGGTAGATTTTTTGATGTGGGTTGATGATGAAGCACGGGTAGGTGCTCTGCGTCTTTTTGATCCACAGAAAAAAGTTTATTTGCGTTCGGGAGATGCAGCCCGACACGTCCCGCCTTTGCTGGAGTTGGATCGTGTTTTACAGGCGGCGCGTGCCTTGGAGGACGGGACGGAAAGTAAGCAGGATCTGCAGTACCTGCTTGGGCAAGGAACATCCTTGGGTGGTGCCCGCCCAAAATCTACCGTTCGCGATACGGATGGCCGTCTGGCCCTGGGCAAGTTTCCCAGTCAGGCTGACCAGCGTGATGTGATTCGGGGTGAGGTGCTCGCCATGAAGTTGGCTGCCAATGCGGGCATCACGGTCGCAGAGACTCGTATCGAGCTGATTAATGGCACAGCGGTAGCCATTATTCGGCGCTTTGATCGAAATGACGAAGGCGCACGTATTCCCTATCTATCCGCAGCCAGCATGTTGCAGTCTGATGGCCGTGATGCCATTCATGCTTATACCGAATTGGTGGATGTTTTGTTACAGGACGGGGCCAATCCGATTGCTGATATTCATCAGTTGTGGCGCAGATTGGCCTTCAATTTCTTGATCTGTAATACCGATGATCACTTGCGTAATACGGGCTTTCTATATGACGCACGTAATCATGGATGGCGCCTGGCTCCGGCGTTTGACTTGAATCCAATGCCTGGTGACAGGCGGGAAAGTAAAACGTGGCTGACAGAGGATTCCGGGCCTATTGATAGCCGGGCTATTTTGATGGATGGGGCGCCATACTTCAGGTTAACGGTGGGGGATGCAGAAGCAATCTGGGCAGAGCTTGTTCAGGCTGTCAGTCGGTGGCGCAGCGTCGCCAAAGGGCTAGGTATGCAAAGTACGGATCTGGTGGATTTTGAACCGGCATTTGCTTAACGCTATTCCCATGGCACTATATCCAGCATGCAAGAAGATCTTTTTGGCGATGCCATTCCTCAGCCTCCCGCTGCAAAGCCCGCCGCTGCCTCCCGTCGCAAAATCACCAAAGTCAGCCTTGCCGCCTCCGCGCTGGAGCTGAGTGATCTGGCGGCACAGCTTCCTGAAACCTTGCGCTTCGGTGTCTCCACCTGGTCTTACCCCGGTTGGGAAGGCTTGATCTGGGATGGCGAGTACGAGTCGAACATCTTGTCCAAGCACGGGCTGGAGGCTTATCACCAGCATCCCTTGATGCGTACCGTCTGTGTTGATCGCACTTTCTGGCGTCCTTTGACGGTCACGCAGTATTCTGCCTACGCCGCACAGGTGGATGAGGATTTCCGCTTTGTCGTGAAATGTCCCTCCATGATCACGGATGCTCAGGTCCGTGATGAGCAAGGCAAGGTGCGCAAGTCAAATCCGGACTTTCTGGATAGTCGTCTGGCTGTAGAGCAGTTTGTGCAGCCTGCGGTCGAGGGCTTGCGTGCCAAGTTGGGTGTCTTGGTCTTCCAGTTAAGTCCGTTGTCCTGGGGCTGGTTGAATCGTCTGGCAGAGTTGTTTGACAAGTTGGGGCAGATGCTGGCGGCGGCGCGAGAGGCTTTACCGCAGGGTTCACAAGTGGTGCTTGCTGTAGAAGTCCGAGATCCGGAGCTGCTGACCCAAAGTCTTGTCGATACGCTCAAGGCCAATGGCGCGACGTTTTGCTTGGGCCTGCACGGCAAGATGCCGCCGATTGAGGAGCAACTGCCTGTATTGCGCGCCTTGTGGCCGGGACCCTTGGTGTGTCGCTGGAACTTGAACCGGGAGTTTGGTGCTTACGGCTATGCCGATGCTCAAAAAAAGCATACCCCCTTCGATGCCATCGTCAGCGAGGACTTGCATACCCGCACGGTGCTGGCGCGCACGATTCGTGGAATTACGGGGGCGGGGCAGGCGGCTTATGTGACGATCAGCAATGATGCGGAAGGCTGTGCGCCGCTGTCCATACAGCGGCTGGCGCAACTTGTTGTGGCACAAGAAAAATAACCGCAGGTCTTGAGAAGCGATCCTCAAAAGTGTGACGATTCACAAGACCTGTTGTGTTGCCTGATGAGCTGGGGGCTCAATGCGTGCGGGTTCTGGCCCCGCTCGTGATTATTGTCTGGATTTCTGAATCAGCTCATCTGTCGTCATGACATGAGCGGTGGATACCGCCAGCACTCCCAGGGTGACGCGGTGCACTTCTTCAGCGGGAATCGTCCCAAAGCCCATATCCGGGTAGTTGTAGGTGCCGGTCGCATCGCAGATGAAAGCCACTTTGTAGCCATGGAACATGGCATCGCGGGCCGTGGCGTGGCAGCAGTTCTCAGTGGTCACGCCGGTGATCACAACCGTATCGATCTTGCGGGTACGCAGGATGATGTCCAGGTCTGTGCCAAAGAACGCGCTGTACCGATGCTTCTTGATGACGACCTCGTCCCCTTGTGGAGCCACTTCGGGGTAAATATCAACGCCAGCGGTCTCATCGACCAGTCCCACCTGGTTTTGAATCGGAGGGTAAATCTCCCCGAACAGCCCCATATCGCAGCCGTTGCGGCGGTGGGCGTGGGCGGTGAAGATCACTTCCATGCCGGTTTGGCGGGCATGGCCCAGCAGTTTTTGCAGGCGGGGCATCAACTCCATGCCCATGGGCGTTTCCAGCGGGGCGCCGGGGGCGATGAAGTCGTTTTGCATGTCGATCACAATGACCGCCGTGCTGCCAGGATTGATTTGATCAATCTGAATAGCCATCTCATTCTCCTTTGGTTTGCTCAAGGTCGGGCGGCTGTGTAGTTGGTATTGCCGCTGCCGGTGTCATAGACGTTTTTAGAGTAGGAGGATGGGGCGGATCTGGCTTGGCTGTCCGTGCCATCGTTACGGTTTTTTTGACTGTGCCTGCCATCTTGCGCAGCGCATCGGCAGCGTGCTGGGGTTGGGTGTTTTCCGGGCTTGTCTGTGCTTGGGGAATGGACGTAATCTTGTTGAAAAACGATTAATCCATCGGTGCAGAGAGCGCCGATTATGGAGACTGAACCTATGACAGCGATCATAGCGGTCAAGCCCGGAGACAGCTTTGAGCACTGGCACGAGGTCACTTGTAGGCAGTTTTCACAGACCGAATGCAGCCAGATTGCCCGGCCCCAGTTTCAGGCGCGGGTCACCCTCAATAGTTTTGGTGGTTTGGGTTTGAGCAGCATCTGGTCTGCCACCCCTCAGGGGGAGGCTATACGGGTGAACAGACGGCAGGCCGATATCCGTAAAGACCAGCGCGACTGTTTCATGCTGTGGCTCATGCTGGATGGCCATATTCAACTGAGTCAGGACGGACGCTACGTCAGCCTGGGAGCAGGGGATCTGGTACTTCAGGATCAGTCACGGCCTTTTGATCTGGAGCTGGGGCCTTTGGCTCATGCGGCCATGGTCATGATTCCTCGTCCCTTGCTGGCAACGCGCCTGCCCTCGCTGGGGAATCTGGCTGCGCGCCGTATTGCGGCCAACTCGCGTCTGGGGCCGATGGCGGGGGCTTTGGTCAAGCAACTGCTTGGTATGGGGGGATCTGCTGAGGACGGCATGGATCAGCGTGTGACGGCTTCGGTGCTGGACATCTTTTCTGCGGTCTTCGAGTCTGAAACTTCTGCGCTTTCTCTGGCCAATCGTCAGGAGCGGCGTCTGGAACAGATCAAGGCTTATATACGGGCGCATCTGCATGAGGATGCACTGGATGTGGAGCAAATTGCGCGTGCTTCGTCCATGGCGACTCGCACGCTATATCGGCTCTTTGCGCTTGAAGCGACCACCCCTATGCAATGGCTGTGGGAGCAGCGTTTGATCCGGAGTTACCGTTTGTTGGAGGAGGGGAAACACAAACGGGTGACCGAGGTGGCCATGGCCTGTGGCTTCAAGGACCTCTCCCATTTCAGCCGTTTGTTTCAGGCGCGGTTTGGGCAAGCTCCCTCGACGCTAGGATACGCGGTCAGGTCTTGAACTTTGCTTGTTCAAGCGGCTTTATATCCAGGCTGGTTGTTGTGGCGGACCAATGCTTGCTGGCTGACTCACTCGATCTTCATGAATGTAAAGTTTACTTTACTTATTGACGGGTTGTTTTGACTTCTGTAAAGTCAGGTTTACTTTACATTCAGGTGCTCAAACATGCTCACCAACAGCAATTCCTCTTCTACGCCATCAGCAGGCCGCCGCTATCTGATTCGCACTTTGCTCTTTATGGGCGTGTATATCCTGGTCAATGCCTTGACCATTGTGGGGCTGTTCGACAGCCTGCTGGGTCGACCTGTTGGTTGGCTGATTGCCATTGCCGTTGCCCTGCCGGTTGCCGGGCAAGTCTGGGCCACCTTGCGCTTAATGGCGCAAAGCGATGAGTTCGTGCGGGTGATTGTGGCTAAATGCTTTGTGCTGGCCGCCGGTGCGACTCTGACCTTGTGGACAGCCTGGGGTTTTGGGGAAACCTACGCTGCTGCGCCCCATATTCCTGCCTGGCTGATTTACCCCTTCTTTTGGGCTGTCTTCGCCCTGGTTTCACCCTTTGTCCGGACTAGCGATTAAATGAAAAACCGATTGCGTGTATTGCGGGCCGAGGCGAACTGGACGCAGGCAGAGTTGGCAGAGCGCTTGGGTGTGTCCCGGCAGGCGGTGAATGCGCTGGAAACGGGCAAACATGCGCCATCTCTGGATCTGGCCTTCAAGATCAGTGCCGTGTTCGGGCAGACCGTAGAAGAGATTTTCGAGAACCCGTATTGGGACTCCTGAGTCTGGACGGGGATTGCACCCTGGGTGACACTGTGGCTTGTTGATGCCTCCTGGACATCAACAAGCGGGTGTCGAAAAAAGCCAGTGTTCAAACTTGAAGCAATGATCTTGCAGTCTCAAGTACTGGCTCGTTTTCTTACTTGGTGGTGTAACCACCGTTGATCAGAATGGTCTGGCCGGTAATCCACCAGCCATCGCTGACCAGATGACGAATGAAAGGCACGACATCTTCAATGTCTGTCAACCCGGTCTTGGAGTAGGGGGACAGGGCGGCGGCAGTCTTGTGATAGGCCACGGCATCTTCACCTTCGGCAGGATAGAAGAAGGGTGTATCCATAGGGCCAGGGCCAACTGCCGTGACGGAAATACCGCGTGCGCCATACTCTTTGGCGGCAGCGCGGGTGTAGTGTTCTACCGGCGCTTTGGTGCCAGCATAAGCGGCGTAAAACGGGGTGAAAGCCCCCAGTAGGGACGTGACCAGGGTGCAGACTTTGCCATTGTCCTGCACGTGTTTGCCGGCTTCTTTCAGGAAGAAAAAAGCGGTTTTGGAGTTGATGTCGCTCATCTCCTCGTACTCGGCTTCGCTGACTTCGGTCAGTGATTTTTTCAGTACCTTGCCGACCGTGTTGATGGCGATATCGGGGCGGCCAATGGCGGCGACGGTATCGCTAAACAGTTTTTCCATGGCACTGGCCGAACGCAAGTCGGCCTGGAAGGCGACGGCTTGTGCGCCAGCGGCCTGGATGGCTTTGACAGTGGCTTCGGCAGCCGCTTTGGAGCTGTCGCTGTTGTAGTGAATGGCAATGGCGCGCGCCCCTTGTTCTGCCAGGTCGCGGGCGATCAGGCCACCCAGATTCTTTGCTCCGCCTGCAATCAGAACGGTTTTACCTTTGATGCTGTGCTTTGCCATGATGACTCCTTGCTAGTGTGGGCTGCGGGCTGCAAGCCGTTTCGTTTTTCCATGATATAAGTCGATGAAATTGTTTAAATCATCCAGTTCTGACATCATTTGTCTGAAAAAACGAACAATCAGCATCGCTGCTTGAGCAGACTGAGGCTGGCGATTCGCCCTGCGTTTTGCTGCTGCTTATCTGGAGAAGGCCATGGACCGCATTGACCTGTTTCGCATCTTTACGCGGGTCGTGGAGTGCGCCAATTTCACCCGCGCAGCGGATACCTTGGGTATGCCGCGCTCTTCCGTGTCGACGGCCATTCAGGAGCTGGAGGGCCGAGTGGGGGCGCGCTTGCTGAATCGCACCACGCGCAAAGTAACGGTCACGCAAGATGGGGCGGCCTTCTACGAGCGTTGCCTGCGCGTGATTGCCGATGTGCAGGAAACCGAGAACCTGTTTCGCCAGGCCAGTGTGGGGCCAACGGGCACAATCAAGGTGGATGTGCCGGGGCGGGTAGGTCGCCTGATTGTGGCGCCTGCGTTGCCAGAGTTTCTGGAGCGCTATCCGCATGTCCATGTGCATCTGGGCGTGACGGACCGCGAGGTGAACTTGATCGAGGAGCAGGTGGATTGTGTACTGCGGGTGGGGCCCTTAAGTGATTCGGGCCTGATCGCCAGAAAGATGGGTAGCTTGCCCTTGATCAATGTGGCCAGTCCCGCCTATCTTGCCCGGTATGGCATGCCCCAGACGCCTGCGGATCTGGACAACCATCAAGTGGTACGTTATGCCTCGCCCACCAGCGAACGTGTGGCTCCTTGGGAATGGATGGAGCAGGACAAGCGTCAGGTGCTGGATCTGCCAGGCCGCGTAACGGTGAATAATGCCGAAGCGTATATCGCCTGTTGTTTATCCGGCCTGGGGTTGATCCAGATTCCTGCCTACGATGTACAGGCGCACTTGCAGGCAGGTGAATTGGTGGAGGTGCTGCCGGATCACCGTGCCGCGCCTATGCCCATGTCCTTGCTGTATTTGCATCGCCAGCACTTGTCGCGCCGCTTTCAGGTGTTTGCGGATTGGCTGGAAACCTTGCTGCACCATTCCGCCTTGTAGTGTGGGGCAATAGGCAGCAAGGAAAAGCTGTCAGGGATAAAACAGCAGCAGCCCGAACACCGCGAACACCATCAGGTGCATATAGCCTTGAATGGGGGAGGTTCGCTTGCCGCTAAAGCTCAAGATGCTGAGCAGTGCCGTGATCAGAAACAGCACGATTTCCGTATTGCTGATGCCCATGATCACTTGTTTGCCGGTGATCAGGCCAATCATCAGCACCACCGGCACCGTCAGTCCCACGGTAGAGACGAAGGCACCCAGACACAGATTGATGGCGCGCTGCATTTCATTGTTCATGGCCGCCTTGATGGCGGTAATGGACTCCGGGGTGAACACGATAATCGCGATCAGCACACCGCCGACAGCAACGGGGGCGCCCGAAGCGGCGATACCGTAGTCCGTCACAATGGCCAGATCGTGTGCCAGCAAGACGATAGGCAAGATCAGGGCGATCAGCACCAGGCTGCGTATCAGCATGGCGCGGGTCGCTTGAGGATCACGCGGTGCGGGTGCCGCATCTTCAGCGTTCTGCACTGCCTGGTTGGGCTGTACATAGTCATGACGGTGGCTGCCCATTTGCAGATACAGGAAGATGGCATAAACGAGACCTGTCAGGACCGCAATGCCGGTGGCCTGGGTCGTGCTGAACTCGCCTGCCGTGCTGGTGTAGTTGGGCAGAATCAGGCCCACACTGGTCAGCAAGACGATCATGGACAAGTAGGTGTTGGTGCCTTGGCGGTTGAACTCCTGGTCGCCATTGCGCGCTGCGCCGGCAATCAGACACAGCCCGGTGATCAGGTTCAGGATGATCATCATCACGGCGTAGATTGAGTCCCGACCTATGGTGGGAAAGTCACCTGGCCCCAGCAGGACCGAGGCGATCAGAATGACTTCGATCAGCACAATGGACAGGGTCAGGATCAGGGTGCCGTAAGGCTCGCCCAACTGATGGGCCAGGTGGTCGGCTTCACGGACCACCCCAAATGAGGCCGCCAGAATGGTCACGAACAGCACCAGAAAGACGACGGCCGCCGTGGTGCCGTTCAAGGAATCTCCCAGCCACTGCCCGCCAAAAATCATGAACAGGACAACAATGGACCAGGAACCGAGCAAGCGTAGCCAGGTGATGGGAGTAATGAGCTGAGTTGAGGGTGATGCAGGGTGGGCCATCGTGGATGCTCCGCCAAAGAGGTAGGGCCGTCCCTGTGCTGAAAAAGCAGATCCAGGTCGTCCTGGATCTGTTTTGAATTGAACTATTCAAGTAGCCACGATTTTATCACCTGGGCCTCAAGCGGCAAGTGTGGCCTGCCTGAAACCGGATTTTTTGTGGCGGGGAGCCATCTTTTTCTGTATTCAGGCAAGATGCTGCGGGGAAGGGGCGGGCTCTTCTACTTATCTTCCTGACATGGCGTTCAAGCAGTTTGCATTTTCAGGGGTTGCTTGCAGCTATCCAATGTTCGCATCCATTTTGGATCGCTATTTACGGCGGACACCAACCTGATGAAAAAACAGGCGGTCCCATGGAGCGGACACAAGCCGCGTTTTCTGTATAGGGTTTGTTCTTTTCAATAGCCTGCCTGAATTTTCCAGGGGCCACACCCGCATAGGCTTTGAATGCGGTAGAGAAATTGGCCGGGCTGGAGAATCCTAAATCAGTCGCAATGACATCAATTTTCAAGGCTGTGGTTTTCAGCAGATATTCGGCCCGATACATGCGTTGCAATCGGATATAACTGCTCACACTCAAGCCAAAATTGCGTTGAAATATATTCATGATTTTTCGACGTGAAATCTTGAACATATCGCACAGTTCTTTCTGGCTGGGAGGCGAGCCCAGATTGGCATCGATGGTCTTTTGAATCGCGTGGATCAGCATGCTGGTTTCGGCAGTGGTGCTGGGGCGCTGGCTTGGAGTCTTGCCCGAGATCACTGCAGGTGTCATTTGTTTGGGACAGCGCAAGGGAACGTTGATCCGCTCTTTGACCTCGTCTACCGCATACGGATTGCCAATGTAATCAACCGCTCCTGCCTTTAAAAAAGCGACGCATTCCTCACTGCTGCCGTCCATGCGCGAATCCAGAATAATAATGGGGATTTGGGCGGTGGCTTTTAATCCTTGCAGCATATGAGTCAAGGACAAAGCATCAATCCCCGTCAATTGCTTATCCAGCAGGATAAGTTCCGGTAGCGTTAACTGGGCCTTGGTATATCCTTGCACTCCGTCAGCGGCAACAGAAACCCGAAAAGCACCAGCCAGCAGGGATTGAAGAAGTTGTTCGTGCTGTCGAGTGTTATTGGAGATCAGCAGAATCCTGATTTTTTGATCTGGCTGATACTTTATAGTGGCGTATTTGTTCAATATAAAGCCCCGCGCCCTTCTTCTGACGAAGACGGCTACCTTTACTGGCATTGCTCAAGTAGCCAATTTCTTCAGAATACAGACTCAATGAATAGATAAAATCTATCGATATGATTCGTACGGCAGACATAACATTCTGTATCAATGGAAAAAGTAAATTTTCAAAATTGCTCATTGCATTTCATTTTTGGCAGGCGGCATGCCGAAAGCCCGAAACCCGGGCCCCTAGCCGGACCCAAATGTCCAATCTCAGGAATGCTACGCTGGCGTATCGGTGAATTTTTTTGGCAGGAGAAGGCGTGATTCTACGGCTTTACACCTGAAAGCAGGACTAAGTTCAGGCTGGCCAGCCTTGGTTTTGCCCGCATGAGTGTGCATCCGGATGAGCTTGTCCGTTGCGGATTGTGAAGCTGTTTTTGTGATGATTCAGCGAAGCAGGAAGCGCAGTCAGTAACAAGGCGTTTATTTGCCGCTTCTTTGTTGGATTTTGACCAATTTTCAAGGTCTGTTTTTGATGATTGATATGGTTTTTAGATCGGTTTTGATATGGCGTGTTTGAATCCTTCAGAGGACGTGGGGAAGGTTTGAAGACCGTAAACCAAGCAGAGAACAGGAAGGGCGGGACAAGCTTGATCAGCCTTGTCCCGCCCTTGTTTTAAAAGCAGCTTGAGTGGATCTGGGGAGCCGGTGTCAAGCCGGCGCAAGATCCAAAGTGATGGTCTCGTCCAGCATATCCAGTCTGTCTTGCCCCCAGAAAAGCTCGCCCTGGTACACATAGGTGGGTGAACCGAAGACCCCGGCTGCAATGGCCTCTTCAGTATGGGCTTGATACTGCTTTTGCATCAGCGGTGCCTGCTGCAGCCAGTACTCCGCGTCCAGCTGGCACGCCTGCAAGATCCTGGCCAGTTGGGCTGGGTCGGCAATGTTCTGCTCCTCGCACCATTGGGCTCGCAAAATGGCTTTGTACAGATCCAGCACCGGCAAGCCAGCCCGATCGATTGCGATCACCAGGGTGGAAGCCAGGGTGGCGTCTGGGCACATGAAGCGCGGTGTGGGGTTCACGTGTATGCCCAGTTTGCGACACCAGCGCTGCAGCTCTGCAATGCGATAAGCCTGCCGTTCGGGCGAGCGCTGTCCCAACAGAACACCGCCCGTCCGGGCATAGACCTGAGGCAAGTCCACGGGTTTGTAATGGATAGGGATGCCATGTTTATGGGTGATCGCCTCCAGCCGGTCGGCCCCCAGGTAGGCCCAGTCCGAATTCATCCAGAAGTAGTAGTGAATACCGGGCGTGTTCATGTGCGGACCTTTCGGTTGGATAGGGCGGGAAGGGAGAAATGCGTAGGGCCGTGCATGAACCAGGTACTGGCAAAGGCAATCAGACCCAGCCCGCTCAGGTACCAGACGATGTAGTCGGGTTGACCGTCGCCATAGGCCAGCAAGGAGGTCGCTACCAGGGGAGCCAGACCGCCACCGATGGCACCGGATACCTGCACGGCAATGGAGATGCCGCTGTAACGCACTTCAGGTGGGAATTGCGTGGAAAACAGGCCACCTTGTGGGCCATACAGCGCGGCATAGACCAGCCCAATTGCAATCACCAACGCCAGGGTGATGGTCTTGGAGTCCAGGCTGCCCAGCATGGAAAAGAAGGTGGAGGAGAACGCCAGCATGCAGATGGTGCCTGCCATGAAAACCCATTTGAAGCCGATTCTGTCGCCCAGGACGCCAAATAGCGGCATGGTGAACAGGGCCGCAAAGGCACCCCAGACGGTGGCATCCAGCATGACGCTGCGCTCCACCCCCAAGGTCGTGGTCGCGTAGGCCAGGGCAAAGGTCACCACCGTGTAGAACCAGGTCACTTCGGCCAGACGGCCTCCCACGACCAGTAGAACTTCACGCGGGTAATGACGCAGGACTTCCAGGGCGGGAATCGGAACCTGCTTGCCCTTTTTACTCATCTGCTCGAAGTCGGGGGACTCGGCCACTTTGGCGCGTATCCACCAGCCCACCAGCAGCAGGGCGACGCTGGCCAGAAAGGGCAGACGCCAGCCCCAGGACAGCATGTCTTCTTCGGGCAGGCTGGCGACGGCTCCCATGGCCAGGGAAGACAGGATCAGGCCGGGGGCAACCCCTGTTTGCGGCAAGCTGCCGAAAAAGCCTTTCTTGCCTTCCGGGGCATGTTCAACCGCCATCAGCACGGCCCCGCCCCATTCGCCGCCCACGGCAATGCCTTGCAGAAAACGCATCAGAACCAGCAGCACAGCGGCCCAGTAGCCAATGCTTTCATACGAGGGAATCAGGCCGATCAGGATGGTGGGAATCCCCATTAGAAAGAGCGTGATCAGCAGCATGGATTTTCGGCCCAGCTTGTCTCCAAAATGGCCGAAAACAAATCCTCCCAAAGGACGGGCAAAAAAGCCCACGGAGTAGGTGGCAAAGGCCGCCAGCGTGCCGGTGATCGGGTCAAAGGCGGGGAAAAAGATCTTGTTGAAAATCAGTGCGGCAGCGGTGCCGTACAGAAAAAAGTCATACCACTCTATGGTGGTTCCCATCATGCTGGCCAAGCCAGCGGTAACGTACTGGCGCGACGAACGCGCCTGTCCATGGTTAGGCATCGTCATAGCGACCTCCTGGTGGAAGCTGGGGATTGGGTACGGGCGTCAGCGAGTTTTAGTTAAGGGCGCAATGCCTTGGGTCTGACGGGACCAGTAGTCAAAGGTAGCGTTCACGATGGAGGGCTTGAGCAGATAGTCGTGCGCCTCGGCCGCCAGCGTATCGTCCACAGGAGTAAGCGGGCCAAAGGCCGCTTGTGCGCGTACTTGCAGGCGTGCGGCGCGCTCCAGATATACCGACAGGTAGGTGGCTTCCTGGCAGCTCTTGCCTGCGGTCAGATAACCGTGGTGGGCCAGAATAATGGCGCGCTTGTCACCCAGCGCCTTGGAAATGATGACGCCTTCCTGATCGGCGATGGGCACGCCAGGCCATTCGCCCAGAAATGCACAGTCATTGTGCAGGGGCGTCATGTCCATTTGCGAAATCACCAAGGGTTGGCGGGCGGTGGCCAGCACCGTGGCCCAGGGCGAGTGCGTGTGGATGATGGAATTGACGTCAGGCCGAGCCTCGTAGACCCACAGGTGAAAGCGGGTGGCCGGGTTGGCCATGCCTTCGCCGCTAAGGGTGTTCAAGTCGCGGTCCACTTCAATGAAGTCTTCGGGGGTGGCCTCGTCAAAACCCAGGCCAAAGCGCAGGGTCCAGTACGCACCGGGACGCTCGGAACGGACGCTGATCTGGCCCGCCAGACCGGCTTCCTGCTCGGTCATGGCCAGGATGCGGCAGGCAAATGCCATGGTTTCGCGGGTGTCGCGCTGTACTTGTTGCAGATGAGTGGCCATCTCTTTGGTGGCGCGTTCATCAAAATAGGATTTGTCTCTGAGTGGGGTATCCATGTGCTTGTCTCCTTTGGTATGCCTCGTCGATCCTTGTGCCGACGATGGGATTCATTGTCTTGATTTACATCAAGAGGAGCTATGCGCGCTGGCTCATAGCTCCTATTCCATTTGCTTGGGGCCTTACTAAAGGAACGAGCCCGGCTGGGGCCGGGCAAGGAGGCAGGCACTGGGGCAGATCAGCCTTGACGCCAGCGGGATCGCTCGCGGCGTCGTGAGCGGGACCAGGGATGTTGCACCTTATGCGGCTGTGGCCGGGGATCGGGTGGATGGCGCGTGTCATTGCTTTCCACGGGATTGGAGTCCGGTTTAGGCGAGTCCAGAAAGACACTAATGGAACAATCGCAATCGAGGTACATGGACAGTCCTTTGTCAACGTGAAGAAAGGGGAGGCGGTACGGCGGCACCGTTGCGGGCTGGTGTGCCTCCCGAAAAAAACGTGTCGTAGCTGTCTTGCAAGGCATGCAGGATCAATTCGGGATAGTTGTCTTGCTCGGTGGGCAGACGCGATTGCAGCAACGCCAGATGCTCGTTGTCCTGCTGACCGCCCCATTGCTTGTGATAGTGACCATGCTGATAGCCACGCAGTTGACGCAAGCGGTTCAAGGCGTTCTTGCCAGCGTAGGAGTGGTAGAGCGTATCCAGGGTCAAGCCGCAAAGGCTGGCCAGTCGGGCAAAGCCGCTGAAATCAAACTGGCGCGTCTCCAGGACACGCAAGGTAAAGCGTTCCAGAGCCGACATGATGGCCGCCGAGTCGCTGGCGATGGCTGGTGCGTGCTGGAGCTGATCCAGCGCGGTGGCGGCCTCTTGCTCGCACAGATCATCCTTGGCACGCAGGACATCGCACAGGCCAAAATGCAGGATGTCGATCAACTCCAGCTGGAGCTGCGGCAGATTGCATTCACTATGCTGCCACCACTTCCAATCCAGGTAATTGGCCAGCTCTGCACATTCCACCCAGATCGCCCGGTAGTAGTCCTGCTTGGCGACCCTCCAGTCAGGATCAATCAGTTGGTTCAGTTCGGCTTGCAGAGCCAGCATTTGTTTCAGGCGGCGGGCCCCCGGGCCAGTCGGAGCGACAGTGAGTTGTTGCCCCAAACGGTGTTTTTGACGGCCTTGCTCATCAAAATTCTCGGGTGCCAGCCAGGCCTGGAAATTCGCTTTCAGGGCAGGCCATTCCTGATCGGTAATGGAGAACCAGGCTGTGTCGCGCGAGCGGCCCTTGTACACAATTGCCTGACGGAAAATACCTTCGTAGCGAAAGCCCAGTCGTCGTGCAGCCGCTTGTGAAGGAGCATTGTGTGTGTCGCACTTCCATTCGTAGCGGCGGTAGCCCAGGCCATCAATCGCATAAGCCATCAACAGGTAGTGGGCTTCGGTGGCCATGCGAGTTTGTTTCAGGGCGGGTGACCAGGCGACAAAACCCACTTCAATACAGCCGTTTTGCGGGTCGATACGCATTAGAGACAAGGTGCCCAGTGCGCGCCCTGTGACTTGCTCCACGACGGCGTAGTGCACGGCATTGCTGGCCTGGCTGATGGTGTGCAGGTGCTGATCGAACTGCGCGCGGTTGGTAAAGGGTTCTACAGACAAATAGGTCCAGTCGCGGCCATCGCTGGCGCTGCTGTAGGCCTCGTACAGGCTGTCGCCATGTTGCGCCGGGTTCACCGCTTCCAGACGGCAGTATTTGCCGTGCAGAACGCAGCGTGCTGGCTGCGGACGGGCTTGCCAATGAGGGAGCGGGGGGCCAATAGGCTGGTGATACGCGTTCAGCTGAACCATGACTTGTCTTCAATAGAAAACGCTCCAGAAATGCCAATCTGTGGCACAACTGGAGGCGGGAAAGGGAGTGTGAGGCCGGGAGACAAGAGGTGTCTTGCTAGGCCACTAATTGATTCTATTGAGCAAGTGGCTGGTTGCAGCAATCCGCTTTGCTGCTTGTTTCCAGACCGCATTGCTAAAACAGCTTTGAAACGCCCAAGAGCCAGTTATGGCGGGCCCTGGCTTAGGGCTTGAACAGCAGACAAAACTATCCTGCAGCCCAGGCACAGATGCTGAGCAGGCCGCCTGGCAGACCAAAGTGGCAGGTATTAAAAAAGCCGAGCTACCTTGCGGGTAGTCTCGGCTTGGGGTCAGGCTTCAAGCCAGAAGCTTAGAGCTGATTCAGGTTCAGACGCAGAACGCTGTCTTTGGCACCTTTCAGGTAGTGCGGGCTCTTGTCGCCATGAGGAATCTTGATGGTGACAAAAGCGGTCTGGCCGTCAGCGCTCAGAGTCACGCTGTTGGGGTGCACAGGGGCGCTGATGCGGTGTTTCACGGCCAGGGTATTGGCATCCAGAATGGTGACCGAGCCGGTGCCGGCAGGCGTTTCACGATCCACGCCACGGTTGGTGGCGATCAGTTCTTTACGAGCGTCGTTGTACACGATATCCAGCAGACCCAGACCGACTTCAGCGGTGTTTTCCACTTTTCCGGAGGTGGTGTCGAACACGTAGATCTTGCCGGTGTTGGCGTCAGCACCAAACAGTTTCTTGCCATCGGCGCTCAGCGTGATGTTCACGAAGAAGTGGCGGGAGTCTTCACGCTTGTCGCTTTTTGCATCGCCAGTGGTGAAACGCTGTTCGATAGCGCCTGTGGCCGGGTTGATGACAGCAATTTCGTCCTTGCCACCGTGGCCCACGAACAGGCGCTTGGTGTTGGCATCGTAGGCAGCGCCAGCAGGCCACAGGCCTACGTTATCGATGTTATGCAGGATGCGGCCTTCGGCACCGTCCACAATCCATACGCGGCCACCTTCAGAGGGGTTGGTCACGAAGATGCGGTTGTCCTGCTCGTCAATCACGACTTTACGGGTGTGTTCCCAGCCGCCCTTGTCTTCTTTCTGACCCAGTTGGATCAGTTGCTTGACGGTGCCGTTCAGGCTGTTGATTGCCAGCAGCGAGCCGTCCAGGGTGTTGCCCACGTACAGAGTGTGAGTTTTCTGGTTCAGGCCCAGCGCGAAGGCACGGCGCGGTAATTGGATCAGTTGCGATTCACGCAGGGTGTCCTGGTCCAGAACGTGCAGGAAGCCAGCAGCACGGTCTTCGAACAAGGGCGTGGCGGCAACAAACAACTGCTTGCTGTCCTTGGCGGCCAGAATTTCGTAGGCACCATCAATGGTGTCCTGACGGAAGGTGACCTGTGCCTGAGGGGCAGTCGCGTTAAAGGACGATGTTTGGCCCGCTTGTTGCGATTGCGGCGCGGTCTGGCATGCACTGAGCAGCAAGGCACCCATTACGGAGGCAACAATCATTTTTAAAGAGGCAGGGCGGGACGCAATCATGTATTTCCTTTGGGATTCAATAAATGAGAATCGTTACTATAACTGCTCTGTTTTATAAACTTTTCTGACTTGTCTGTCTATGTAAATACGCAAAACCCTGCGATCAAGCAGGGTTTTGAATGGCCTTTGTTTTAGTCCTGCTTGGAGCCGTTTCCAAATCGGGCTTGCCAGGCTTCATACACTTTGCGTTTTTCCGGCAAGGGCAGGTGCTCCATTTTCACGCCCTGCTTGCCAAAGTCCTGCTGCATTTTTTTGTAGAAGGATTCGGTAGACCAGCCAAAGGGCTCGCCTTCCTCATCGTCGGCGCAATACACCACGCGCTCCACGCCCGAGGCGATCATGGCGGCCATGCACATGGGGCAGGGGATGCCGCTGGCATACATGGTGCTGCCTGCATGGCTGCTGCTTTTCACGTTCTGGCTGGCAGTACGCAGCGCCTGGATCTCAGCGTGCGCGGTGGGGTCATGGGCAATGTAGGTCTCATTAACCCCTTCGGCCAGAACTTGACCATCGCGCACCAGCACTGCGCCAAAGGGCTGGCCGCCGCGGGCGACATTCTCTTCGGCGATCTGGATGGAGCGCAGCAGATAGTGTTTATCGTTCATGTTTTTCTCCTGTAGAGAAGCAAGGTTGGAATGAGCCTTGAAACCAGAGTCCCTATTTGCGCCTTGTGGGACACCTGCGGGTACAGGCGGCATAAGGGGGGCGCGCGTTCTGGTTTGGCGTGTTTGTAATGCAAAACAGCCGCTGACGGGCAGCGGCTGTTCTGTTTCATGCCCTATTAGCGATTGCCGCCAATGGTCAGGTTTGCATGACGGTTTACGTCTTTGTACAGCAAGTAGCGGAAACGGCTAGGACCGCCCGCGTAACAAGCCTGTGGGCAGAAGGCGCGCAGCCACATGAAGTCACCGGCTTCCACTTCAACCCAGTCCTGGTTCAGGCGGTAAACGGCTTTACCTTCCAGAACGTACAGACCGTGTTCCATCACGTGCGTTTCAGCGAAGGGGATCACGCCACCGGGTTCAAAGTTCACGATGTTCACGTGCATGTCGTGACGCAGGTCGGACATGTCGGTGAAACGGGTGGTGCTCCAACGGCCTTCGGTGTCAGGCATGACGCCAGGTTTCACGTCTTTTTCGTTGGTCACAAAGGCTTCTGGTGCATCCAGGCCTTCCACGCGCTGGTAGCGCTTGCGGATCCAGTGGAAGTTGGCCAGCTCGCCCGTGCGGTTGTGCAAGGTCCAGTTGGTGGAAGGAGGAATGAAGGCATAGCCGCCTTCTTCCATGATGTGCTTGGTGCCTTCCAGAACCAGTTCCAGCTGGCCCTTGACGACAAAAATCACGCCTTCGGCTTCAGGATCGGACTCAGGATTGTTGCTGCCACCCTGAGGGCCAACTTCCATGATGTATTGGGAGAAGGTCTCGGCAAAGCCGGACAGAGGACGTGCCAATACCCACAGACGGGTATTTTCCCAACCGGGCAGGAAGCTGGTCACGATGTCTTGCAGCACGCCTTTGGGCAGCACGGCATAGGCCTCGGTGAACATGGCGCGATCCGTCAGCAATTGAGTCTGAGGAGGGTGGCCACCGGGAGGGGCGTAGTAATTGACTTTGGACATGTTGATTCCCATTGAAATTCAGTAAGGAAAAATCCGTCGAACGGCACGGCGCAATCCCGGCGGCTGGCAAAAGGCACAGGCGGGATGTCGTTGTAATGCGCGGGACCAATACACCTTAACGATTGCTGGTGATATTTACAAATTAAATGTATAAATCTCTAGTATTTGATTTTTGAATGAACGGGGTTGTGGAGACTGTTGTCCGCACGCCGTAGGCTACAGCTTCACTGTTCATCCTTGTTGCGAAGCTAATATCAAGCGGTAGCCGACAATTTACTTGTGCCATAGACGGGTTTCAGAAGGGTTTTGAACGAATGGACCATCAACTATCAAGCAGTCCCAGCCTGAATCGGCCTTTGTACGACCTGGACCTGCTGCTGGCCTTGTTGACGGTGGTCGATTGCGGCAGCTTCACGGCGGCCGCCACACGTTTGCATTCCACGCAGTCCACGATCAGCCAGAAAGTACGACGCCTGGAAGAGTTGGCCGGGCTGCGTTTGCTGGACCGGGCCAGCCGGGGAGTCAGTACAACCGAGGCGGGCCAGACCCTGTTAGGTTATGCCCGTCAGATGCTGGCTCTGAATCATCAGTTGTCAGAAGCCTTGTCCGGGTCCTTGGTCACCATCTCGGTACGCCTGGGTGTGCCAGAGGACTTTACCAACGGCCAGACCATGCGGGCCTTGGCGGGTTTCAATCGCCGTTTTCCGCAGGTTCGGCTGGAGGTCAGTAGCGGTTTGAGCAGCGATTTGCTGGCTGCCTACGATCAGGGCGAGCTGGATCTTGTGCTGGTCAAACAGCGTCACAATGCCCGTGAAGCGGTTGCCTGCTTACCCGAGCAGACCGCCTGGGTGGATAGTGCGACTGATCCAGTTTTTCATCTGGACCCTATCCCGTTGGTGACCTTCCCGCGCCGTGGCGTTTATCGAGAGGAAATCATCAGCGCAGTGGAGTCCTTGGGGCGACGTTGGCGTATCAGTTTTACCAGCTCCAGTTTGAGCGGTATTCAGGGGGCGGTGGCAGACGGGATGGGGATCAGCTTGCTGCCACGACGTGCGGTGCGGGCTGATCATATTGAACTGGGGCAAGCACAAGGCCTGCCCCGTATTGATGCTTTCGAACTGGCGATCTTGCATCGGCCTCATGCTAATGACATGGTGACGGCCTTGTCTCGTGTGCTGGTGGAGATGCTGGCTCCGGAGAGTGAACGCCGCGCTTGATGATGTGGCGTTCGACTTGCGCGAGCGGGAAAGGTAGACCGGGTTCTAGCGCTTGGGTGTGACTGGATCAAAGTGCGTCATCACATCCAGCACCGGCTCTTGAGCCATGACACGCTCCCGGGCCGCTACAGCAATCTCGTGCCCTTGGGCGATGCTCAGGGTGCCATCCATTTCCAGGTCCACCTCTACCCAGATCATGTCGCCCAGCTTGCGGGTGCGCAGTTGGTGTATGCCTTCCACGCCAGGCGTTTCGCGTAAAAGCTTGGCAATACGCTCTTCGGTCTCCTGGTCGACGGCCTTGTCGGTCAGGTCGTGAAAGGCGCCGATGGAGAACTTCCAGCCCATGCGCAGGATCATCAAGCCCACCACACTGGCGGCCAGGGGATCACCCAGCGGCAAGCCTGCCAGGTTGGCCATCACCCCGACACTGACAACCAAGGAGGAAGCTGCGTCCGAGCGCGCATGCCAGGCATTGGCTACCAGCATGGTCGAGCGCAGACGTTTTGCTACGCGCAGCATGTAGCGAAACAGGAGTTCCTTGCTACAGAGCGCGATGAAGGCAATGGCCAGGGCAATAGGGTGTACGGCTTCAATACTGCTGGGATCACGCAGGGCAGAGACAGCGTTCCACAACATGCCTGCACCTACAGCCAGTAAAAGGCCGCCAATGGCCAAGGTGGCCGCCGTTTCGTAGCGCAAATGGCCATAGGGATGATCGGCGTCCGGCCCTCGGCGGCTATGGCGGTTGGCAATCAGCACCACAAAGTCCGATAGCAGGTCGGACAGGGAGTGGATGGCGTCAGCAATCAGCGCCTGCGAGTGGGCAAACAGCCCCACCACAATTTGCAGCATGCTCAAACCGATATTGACCGTGACACTGACCCAGGTGGTGCGTTGGGCACCACGGTGCCGGTCCAGATCTGAGGGGGGGATATTTTCCATGCCAAAAGGTCCTTGCGTTCAGAGCAGCAGACTGTGCATCAATACAGCGGTTTCAAGATATAGAGTGTATCGGCTTTCCTGGACAGCGGGGCGCTGAAAGGGGCTTGGCAGGCTGTTTTGAGCCTATTCTTTGGTATATGGATACAAAAAAGCCTCGCTTGGTGAGCGAGGCTTTTTTGCGTATCAGGAATGCGTCTTAATTGATGCGCATGCCAGGCTGGGCACCAGGGAAGGGCTCCAGAATATAGATGCCTTGATCCACGGCATCATCAGCGTGGCTGGCGGCCAGCACCATGCCTTCGGACACGCCAAAGCGCATCTTGCGAGGAGCCAGGTTAGCCACCAGAACCGTCAGCTTGCCGATCAGGTCGTCGGGCTGGTAAGCCGACTTGATGCCGGAGAACACTTGACGTAAACGGCCTTCGCCAGCGTCCAGGCTCAGGCGCAGCAACTTGTCCGAACCTTCCACAGCTTCGCAGCTCACAATCTTGGCAATGCGCAGGTCCACCTTGATGAAGTCCTTGATGTCGATGGTGTCGGCAATGGCTTCACCACCGGGCAGTACGACGGGGGCCGGCGGGGGAGCCAGCAGCTCGTCCACCATGGCGCTGTCTACACGCTGCATCAGGTGCTTGAAGGGGGCGATGTGATCGGGCAGGGCGGCCACGTCATCCCAGACAAAGCTGCGATCCAGACCGAAGAGCTCGCGGGCAACGCGATCAGTCAGGGTGGGCAAAATGGCGGTCAGCATGACGGACAAGCCCTTGAAGCCAGCCAGGGTGCGCGAGCAAATATCTTGCAGCGCATCTTTCTGGGCTTGCTCGGCAGTCGCAATGCCTTTGGCCATGACCCAGGGCTGGGCTGTATCGAACGCCTGGTTGATGATGTCGGCCTGGGCCATGATCTGGCGTACGGCACGGCCGTATTCGCGGCTTTCCAGATCGGCGCGGACTTTCTCGGCAACTTCCTTGAGCTGGTGTTGCAGCTCGGGGGTGTCGCCCTGGTAAGCCAGCTTGCCATCAAAGTGCTTGCTGATGAAGTTGGCGGCACGGCTGGCGATGTTGACGTATTTACCAATCAGGTCGCTGTTGACGCGGGCAATGAAGTCGTCAGGGTTGAAATCCATGTCCTCAACGTGCGAGTTCAGCTTGGCGGCCATGTAATAGCGCATCCATTCGGCATCCATGCCCAGTTCCAGGTAGCGCAGAGGCGAAATGCCGGTGCCACGGCTCTTGGACATTTTTTCGCCGCTAACGGTGATGAAACCGTGCACGTTCAATGCGTCAGGCACTTTACGGCCGGAGAACTTCAGCATGGCAGGCCAGAACAGGGCGTGGAAGTACACGATGTCCTTGCCGATGAAGTGGACCTGCTCGGTATTGCCTTCAGGGTCCAGCAAGGCGTCAAAGTCCAGACCGGCTTTGGCGCAATAGGCTTTCAAGGAAGCCAGGTAGCCCACAGGCGCGTCCAGCCAGACGTAGAAGTACTTGCCGGGAGCATCAGGAATCGGGATGCCGTAGTAAGGCTCGTCGCGGGAGATGTCCCAATCGTTCAGGGAGGCTTCAGCGCCTTCGCCTGTACCCAGCCATTCGCGGGTCTTGCCCAGCACTTCCGATTGCAGACGTGGCTTGCCCTGGGCGTTCTTGCCCGTGGTCCACTCTTGCAAGAAGGCCACGCAGCGCGGGTCGGACAGACGGAAGAAGAAATGTTCCGAAGTCTTCAACACCGGACGCGCATTGGTCAGGGTGGAGTAAGGCTCGATCAGTTCGGTAGGAGCGTAAACCGCGCTACAGACTTCGCAGCTGTCGCCGTACTGGTCCTTGGCGTGACACTTGGGGCACTCGCCCTTGATGTAACGATCGGGCAGGAACATGCCTTTGACCGGATCGTAGAACTGTTCGATGGTGCGGGTGTCAATAAAGCCGGCGCTTTTCAGCGTGCGGTAGATATCCTGGGCCAGCTCGACGTTGTCTGGCGAGTCCGTACGGTGCCAGTGGTCGAACTTGACGTTAAAACCGTTCAGGTAGGTGGGGCGTTCGGCCGCAATCTTGTCCACCAGTTGGGCGGGGGTAATGCCAGCGCTTTCTGCCTTGAGCATGATGGGCGCGCCGTGGGCGTCGTCCGCACACACAAAATGCACAGTATGTCCCGACATTCGCATGGACCGAACCCAGATGTCGGCCTGGATATATTCCATGATGTGGCCGATGTGAAACGAGCCGTTGGCATACGGCAGGGCGGTCGTAACAAATATCGTTCGTGACATGACTTAACAAAATAAAAGAGAAAGGGAACAAGGATTCTACGGTCTATTGCGCACTTGTGCTGCGCCAGACAGAGGAATGTCCACGGGCAAAATGCTGATTGGCCATTGCGAATGATACAAATGCACACACCCTGAGCCTTTGACGACTCAGGGTGTTCGGGGGCAATGCCTAATCAGCGTTGCTGCTCGCCAAATACGTGGCGCACAGTCAAGAACTGTTAAGGAATCTCGCGCATCTCGATGTCGGTAACATCACGCGAACGTGGTGCAGTCGACTGTTTGCTGGTAGCGGCAGGGCGGCGGCGCTGGTCCCAATAGGCTTTGACGCCGAAAGGACGGCCACTAATACGCGCCACAATGTATAAAATGCCGATCGCAATAGCGGTAGAAACCATGAAGATAAACGCCATGATTGCACCGAAAATTGTCAGCAAGACAAAGAGGGCTGTGCGGATAATCTGGTTAAATGTGTTCATAGGGTTAGTATGACATCATAAGTGTAAAAAAATTCCTCTTGAACCGCTAATTTTCTGGTTTAAAGGTATGGTGATGTTTCTTTATATCAAGGTTTTGGATAAATGACAGTGAGTTCCGAGCGCGTGTTGCAAGCCCTGGCGAATGTGACCGATCCCAACACGTTAAAGAAGTTATCGGTCGATGCGGGTCGATGCGAACTGAGCATTGACCAGAACCAGGTTGAGCTGACTTTGCATCTGCCCTACACGGCTTATGACATTCAGGGGCAGCTGCGCGAACGTATCGAGCAAGCCTTGGCGGGCGTGGGTGCCACCCTGTCCAAGCTGCATTTGAGCCCTCGCATCGGGATACATGCCGTGCAGGAAGGCTTGCGCCCTATGCCCAATATCCGCAACATTATTGCGGTGTCCTCGGGCAAGGGCGGTGTAGGCAAGAGTACAACCTCGGTGAACCTGGCCTTGGCCCTGCATATGCAAGGCGCGCGTGTCGGTTTGCTGGACGCGGATATTTATGGTCCCAGCGTGCCCACCATGCTGGGTCTGCACGAGCGCCCGCGCAGTGCGGACGGCAAGATGATGGAGCCCTTGATTGGTCACGGTCTGCAAGCCAACTCGATTGGTTTCCTGCTGGACGAAGACGCTCCTGCGATCTGGCGTGGCCCGATGGCCACCCAGGCACTGACACAGCTGCTTACACAAACGCGTTGGGACAATCTGGACTATCTGATCATCGACATGCCTCCGGGCACGGGTGATATCGCGTTGACCTTGTCGCAAAAAGTGCCATTGACCGGTGCCGTTATTGTGACCACGCCTCAGGATCTGGCCCTGATCGACGCCAAGCGCGGCTTGAACATGTTCCAGAAGGTGAATGTGCCTGTCCTGGGTATTGTGGAAAACATGTCGGTCCATATCTGCTCGAACTGTGGTCATGCTGACCCGGTCTTCGGTCAGCATGGTGGTCGCGATATGGCCAGCCAGTTCAACGTGCCTTGGCTGGGTGCCTTGCCGTTGGCAATGAGCATTCGGGCTCAGACCGATTCCGGTACCCCAACCGTGATTGCCAGCGCGGACAGCCCCGAGGCTCGCCTCTATCACGAGATTGCCAATCGCGTTTCGGCTAACTTGTCGCAACTTCCTCCAGACACGTCGGGGCAGCGCCCCAAGGTTGTTCCTCGTCCTCTTTGAGTACGTATGCGCAAATCCGGCTTTTGCCTGTTGTTCTCGATAGTCCTGAGCCCTGCAGTTTGGGCTCAGTCTTCTGTTCCCGATGTCATTATTGATCCGGGGGGCGTGCCTCCCCAGGCGCTGAAGGAGATTCAGCGTGCGGTCAGCGCAATCACGCGTCTGGCTGAAGATCAGGACTTGGGGGAGGTGACGCGTCTGCGTCGCCGTGCCCACGATGCGACCGTTTCAGCCTTGCAAACGCAGGGCTATTTTGATTCAGTCGTCACGCTGGAGGTGGGTGAAGACTCCAATGGCGAGTATTGGGACATCATCATCCGTCCGGGCGAAATCACGCGGGTGCGCGACATCGATCTGGACTTCAAGGGCAAGATTCAGGAGCCGGAATACCAGGTGCGTCTGGAAGGCATCAAGGCCAGCTTCCCCTTGAAGAAAGAGGATCCTTTCCTGAACTCGGTCTGGGCCTCGGCCAAGGCGGATTTGCTGGAAAGCGTACAGCGTCAGGATTTTTATTACGCTCGTTATATAGACACGCGGGCAACGGTACTGGCTGATGAGGGGGTGGCCGACCTGTCCCTGAAAGTGGATAGTGGGCCGCGGGTTCGCATGGGGCCTCTGGAAACCACCGGCCTGAAGCGTGTTCCCCAGTCACTGGTGGATCGCTACGTGCGCTATACC
This sequence comes from Alcaligenes faecalis, assembly GCF_002443155.1. NCBI lineage: Bacteria > Pseudomonadati > Pseudomonadota > Betaproteobacteria > Burkholderiales > Alcaligenaceae > Alcaligenes > Alcaligenes faecalis. The sequence goes on from NZ_CP023667.1 coordinate 325,077, forward strand.
CCTGGTGATCCTTACGATCAGGACAAGCTGGACGAGTGGCAGCAATCCTTGGCGGCCACTACGTTTTTCCGGGGCGCCTTTGTCACGCTGGACGAAGGGGATGGCAAAAAGAAAGAGCTTCCTGACGGAGATGTGGAGTTGCCTGTGCGGGTGCGCGTCACAGAGGCACCGGCCCGCCAGTTCACCGGCTCTTTGGGCTTTGATAGCGATCACGGTGTTCGAGCTGAAGCCCTTTACCGTAAAAACATTGTGTTTGGACTGCCGATCTGGTCCGAGGCCGGTATCGGCGTGGATAAAAAGCGCCAACGTGCTTTTTATGACATTCACTTGCCACCCACACTTAGTGGCTACAAGAACAGTTTTGGGGTGTTGTACGATCGCTCCGACATTGAAGGCCTGGACACCGAACGTGCCGCCTTGGGTTGGAAGCTGCGCCAGGAACGGCAGGCTGCTGGCAATAGCCGGGTGGAGTACGAAACCGAATGGGGTGTGCTGGGTGCCTGGGACAAGACCAAGATTTCTGGTTTGCCCACCCGTGAAACACCTTCCGCGATTGCCACCTGGCAATGGCTGCGTCGGGACGTGGACAAGAAGTACGATCCGCGTGAAGGCAATCTGATCGATTTTGGTGTGGGCGCGGGTATCACCTTGGACAAGGGCGAAACCTTTTACCGCAGCAATCTGCGATTGCAACAGTGGTGGCCTATCGGGGATCGGGATGTACTGTCCCTGCGCGGTGAAGTCGGCAAGGTTTGGCGCATGACAGACCGGACACCGCCAGACTTCGGCTATCGGACCGGGGGTGCGCGCAGCATCCGTGGTTACAAATATCAAAGCATTGGCTTGCGTGCCAATGATGCCGTTGTAGGCGCACCTGCCATGGCAGTGGCCAGTGTGGAATACACCCACTTTTTTACCAGCATGTATGGCATGCGCGCCTTTGTGGATGTGGGTGATGCTGCATCCAGTTTTGGTGATATGGATCTGGCCTGGGGTTACGGTTTGGGCGCAGTTGTGCGCACACCGGCCGGGCCTTTCAACCTTGATCTGGCGTACGGTCAGCGAGACAAGCGTGTACGTCTGAGCTTCTCTTTGGGAATCGCATTTTAATGGCCTGGGTTCGGCGCTGGTTCCGATATTTTGCTTTGTGGGGCATTCCCTTTGTGGTGATTGCCCTGCTGCTTGTGTGCGGCTTTGTGTATTGGGTGCTGGCCAGTCAGGCCGGGACCAGTTGGGCGCTGCGCACGGCCTTGCCGTATGCGCAGGGTAGTGCACAAGGCGTGCGCGGAACAATCTGGGACGGTCTGAGTATCGACCACTTGGTCCTGAGCTTGCCGGATACCCATGTCGATATCGAGCGTTTGCGCTTGCAGGCCAACTGGAAAGAGTTGTGGGAGCGCCGTTTGCATGTGGTGGAATTAAGCGCCCATAAAGTGGATGTGGCCTTGACCTCCTCGGACGAGCCCAAATCTGACGAACCCTTCAAGATGCCTGAGCTGCCCATCAGTATTGCCGTGGACAAACTGGCCCTGGGCCAGTTCTTGCTCACGCAAGATGGCACTCCCTTGCCGGTAGCCATTGCGGATTTGTCCTCGGCCCTGGCTGTGGATTCCGACAGCGCACAACTGCGCCTTTACGATTTGATGGTGGCCAATGAGTCCATCCGCGCTGGTTTTCAGGGCGAAGTGGAGCTGGCCGGTCTGGAAGCGCCTTATCCGGCGCGAGCCGATATACAAATCATCGCCCGTGGCTTGACGGCGGATTCGCCCATTTGTGCGAAGCAGTATTTGCCGGCTTATGCAGAGCAATCGAAGTCCGGCAAACCTGCCGCGAAGGTAGTAGTGGATCAGTCCAAACAAACAGCCGCTGCTGAAACGGTCAAGACCAGTGCCAAGGCTGCTGCAGCTCCCGCTGCTGCGCAAGCGGACAAGCAGACTGCAGATAAAACAGCAGAAAAATCATCGAAAAAAACGTCGGAAAAGGCAGCAGAGCAAAGTACCGAACTTGCAAAGATTGCGACAACACAGCAAGGTCAATCTGAGGCCAGCGCATCGAGTCATGAAACTCCTGCTAGCCAGCCAGTCGACCAGCCTGTAGATGCCCATAGTGTCGCCGGAGTCAGCAGCTCCGAACCTGGGGGCAGTGCAGGTCTTGTTGATGAGGAACGTATTCAGGAGCCGGTTGCTGTTCCTGAACCCGAGCCTTTGCCTGATTGTGTGGTCAACGCTCAAATCACCTTGAATGGCTCTCTGGAACAAGCCACCTTGCTGCTCAAGGGGCATGGCCAGGGCTATAGCCTGGATGCCAGTGCAGATTTGAGCCCGCTGGATACCGTGCCAGTGCGCCAGGCCAAACTGGCCGTGAAGCTGCCGGACGAGTCCTCGCTGGATGCAGACTTTGCCTGGGATGCCACTCAGGAAGGTGTGCATGTCCAGGATCATTTCAAAGGTCAGTTCAGCAGCGACAAGCTGGACTTGCATGCATTACTAGGCGATGTGTTGCCCGATGCCCTGATCAATAGCCAGGGCAAGTTTGATGTGGTGCTGGCCGATAAAGAGCAAATACTCTCTGCGGACGTTGATGTTCAACTGCTGCAAGGCAGCCGCTGGAACAAGCAGTCGGCGATAGGGCAGATCAAGGCAAAAGCCTCCGCACCGGCACAACCGGGCGCGCCTGACTGGTGGCGTCAGTTGAGCTTGAGCGATGTCCTGACTGATTTGAAAGTCGGCGACAACCAGGTGCTCTTGAAGGGCGATCTGGGCATAAGCGGCACGGCGGCGCTGGACTTGCAAGTCAATATGCCTAAAGCAGAGCAGTTGTGGCCCGGCCTGGAGTTGGGCAAGGCATCAGCACAAGGCCAACTGCGAGGTGACGTGTCGCGTCACACCTTGCAGCTAAAAGGCCAATATGATTTGGGCGGAAAAGAAAGTGGGCAATTGGGCCAGGGTAGCGCGCAAGCTGATCTGGCTTTGGAAGGCGGCTGGCATTTCGCCGATCAGGGCAAGGCAGCTTACTGGGATGGCAAACTAAGCCGCTTGCAGGCCGACCACGCAGGTTTGGCTGTGCGTTTGCAGTCGGCCATGCCACTGCGCTTTACCGATGCACTGCGCGCACCAGAGCCTGCGCAGCAAGAATCCCTTGCCAAGACAGATACGACGTCCGCCGTCCAACCAGAACCAGAGTCCACGGCGGCTCCGGCCTTGGTGAATGAAGATGCCACGCCCGCTGAGGTGGAGCAGAGTGCAGGTAATAGTGCGGCAGTCAATACGGCAGATGGAAGCGGTGCCACAACATCCGACAAAGCGGCAGCTGTCGAGGGTGATGTTGCCGCGGCGCGTGCTGCCCCACCGCCACTGGAACCCTGGTCGTTACGCGTGGGCGCGGCTACTTTGAGCACTACCGTCGATGGTGAGCCCTGGATCAATCTGCGCCATCAGGAATCCACGTATCAGCCAGGACAGTGGACCAGCCGGGGTGAATTGCTGGATCTGGTTTTGTCCGAGCCTCGCATCGCACGTTTGTTGCGCAAGGTAGGGGTGCAGGAGAACCCGGAGAAAGCCAAAGGGGGCGGGGTCACGATTGCCAAGCACAAGAAAACCCAGCCCCCTGAAATTGATATCAAGGCCCGTTGGGATTTGAAGTTCAATGGGGCCCTGGCTGGGCAGGTGAGAGTGGATCGGGTTGCCGGTGATGTGCAGGTTTTTGCCGATCCCCCAATGTCCTTGGGTCTGGAAGACCTGAGCGTCGTTATCAATGCCAAACCCACTTCGGCCACCAGCAGCCGCGTGGATGCGCAGCTGGATGTGCGCACCAAGGAAATGGGCTATGTCACGGCCAAGGCGCAGACCCCCATTCATGGACTGGCAATCAACGAAAATGATCCCAAGTCTGTCAGCATCAAAGCCAATATCGACGACCTGGGCTGGACGCGCTTGTTCCTGGGCGATGCCATGGAACTGGGCGGACGTCTGAACGCGGATGTGGATATCAATATAGGCGCGAAATGGGCCTGGACCAGCCGTGGTACAGTCACTGGCCGCGAGTTGCGCTTTACCCGCCTGGACGACGGTATCCGTCTGATCGACGGGCAACTGGATGCCAGTTTTGATGATGATGTTTTCCGTCTGGATTCGCTGACTTTCCCGGCCCGCCCACGAGTCGAGCCACAAGAGTGGCGTACGGCCACCTGGTTAAAGGAAAGCCCGGATGCCAAGGACGGCAAGCTGACGGTTTCCGGGCAATGGAACCTGAGCACGCAGCAAGGGGCGTTTGACGTCGATATTTTCCGCTTCCCGATTTTGCAGCGTTCGGATCGTTACGCCATGATGTCCGGCAATATCAATCTGGACATGGAATTGCCGCGCATTGCCATTACCGGCAAGGTGGTAGCTGATGCGGGCTGGTTCAACCTGGACATGCTCGGTGGCATTCCTACTGTTGATAGTGATGTGGTGATTGTGCGGGCAGGGGATGAGCCAGCCCCCGAGCCCTCCCAGGCCGCAACCGACATGAGCATGGAAATTGATGTGGACCTGGGGCCGCGCTTTTACCTGACGGGCTACGGCGTGAACTCCGGTCTGGTGGGCAGTTTGCGGGTCACCATGATTGGCGGCAAGCTGACTGGCATGGGAGCCTTGCGTACTCGTGGGGGCCGCATTGAACTGTATGGCCAGAAGCTCTTGCTCAAGCGCGGAACCGTGACCTTCCAGGGCGATATCACATCCCCTATCCTGGACATTGAGGCCTTGCGTACCGGCCAGGCTGTGGAAGCAGGTGTTAAGGTGGCCGGTACGGCACGCAAGCCCCGCATCGATCTGGTGTCCTATCCTGAAGTCAGCGAAGTTGAAAAATTGTCCTGGCTATTGCTGGGTCATGGGCCGGATGATTCCGGTGGCGACATGGCCTTGCTGCTTAGCGTGGGTACGTCCTTCCTGGGCGATGGTGAGCCCTTCTACCGCAAGTTCGGGATTGATGAAGTGGCCATGCGCTCGGGCGACCTGGGCAGTGCCGGTAGCATTTTGCCGGTGGAAAGTGTGGTCAAATCCCTGAACAGCGGCACCAGTAATGAAGAGCGCAAGTTCATTGCCATTACCAAAGCCTTGACGGCGGATATCTCGGTCAGCCTGGAGCAGGCCATGGCCGATACCGGCACCGTAGGCCGGGCCAGTTACCGACTGGCTCGTGGTTTGACCGCCGAGCTGAGCGCCGGAACCGTTAATGGTCTGGCCCTGATTTACCGCTGGTTCTCTCCGGAGTAAGACAGCGCAGTTTGACGCAGTACAGGCCGATTTGTGGCGCAAATGACATATTTGCGCCACAACTGGCTTGTGTGTGTATCTAAACGATAAAATAACCGGTTACTGATTTAAGGCGGCTAATTTCTTATGAGTATCAAAAGCGACCGTTGGATTCGGCGGGCTGCTGCCCAAGGCATGATCGAGCCTTTTGAGCCAGGCCAAGTGCGTAATGTAGATGGACAACGTATCGTCAGCTACGGCACCAGCAGCTATGGCTACGATGTGCGTTGTGCCAACGAATTCAAGATTTTTACCAACATCAATTCGACCATCGTGGACCCCAAGGCCTTCGATGAAAAATCCTTTGTGGATTTCGTCGGTGATGTGTGCATTATTCCGCCCAATTCTTTCGCGCTGGCCCGCACGGTTGAGTACTTCCGTATTCCCCGCAGTGTGCTGACCATGTGTCTGGGCAAAAGCACCTATGCCCGTTGCGGCATCATCGTGAACGTGACCCCGCTGGAACCCGAATGGGAAGGCCACGTCACCCTGGAGTTTTCCAACACCACCCCGCTGCCCGCCAAGATTTACGCTGGCGAAGGGTGCGCACAGATGTTGTTCTTTGAAAGCGATGAAGTGTGCGAAGTGTCGTACCGCGACCGCGGCGGCAAATATCAAGGTCAGCTAGGCGTTACCCTGCCTCGTACCTAGGAGTTCTGGATGAAGTTTCGTTTTCCTATCGTCATCATCGACGAAGACTACCGTTCCGAAAATACGTCGGGCCTGGGCATTCGAGCCCTGGCCTCGGCGATAGAGGCCGAAGGCGTAGAGGTTCTCGGGGTCACCAGCTATGGTGACCTTAGTTCTTTTGCGCAACAGCAAAGCCGCGCGAGCGCCTTCATTTTGTCGATTGATGATGAGGAATTCGATGTGGATTCCCCGGAGGATGTCGCCAATGCGATCAAGAACCTGCGCTCCTTTATTGGTGAACTGCGGTTCCGCAACGAGGATATCCCCATCTATTTGTACGGCGAGACGCGCACCTCGCAGCATATCCCCAACGATATTCTGCGCGAGCTGCACGGCTTCATTCACATGTTCGAGGACACGCCCGAGTTCGTGGCGCGTCACATCATCCGTGAAGCACGCTCCTACCTGGAAAGCCTGGCACCGCCGTTTTTCCGTGAGCTGGTCAAGTACGCGTCTGACGGTTCTTACTCCTGGCACTGCCCCGGGCACTCGGGTGGCGTCGCCTTCCTGAAAAGCCCCGTTGGCCAGATGTTTCACCAGTTTTTCGGTGAAAACATGTTGCGTGCCGACGTCTGTAATGCGGTCGACGAGCTGGGTCAGTTGCTGGACCACACCGGCCCGGTAGCCGATGCCGAGCGCAACGCCGCCCGCATCTTCCATGCCGACCACTGCTTTTTCGTGACTAACGGCACGTCCACGTCCAACAAGATCGTCTGGCACGCCAATGTGGCCAATAACGACGTGGTGGTAGTGGACCGTAACTGCCACAAGTCGATCCTGCACGCCATTACCATGACGGGCGCTATCCCAGTGTTCCTGCGCCCCACGCGCAACCACCTGGGCATTATTGGTCCCATTCCACAAGACGAGTTCCTGCCGGAAAACATTGCGCGCAAGATCGAGGCCAATCCCTTTGCCAGCAAGGCCAAGAACAAGAAGCCCCGTATTCTGACGCTGACGCAAAGTACCTACGATGGCGTGATCTATAACGTGGAAATGATCAAGGAAACCCTGGATTCCAAGATCCCTACGCTGCACTTTGATGAGGCTTGGTTGCCGCATGCGGCTTTCCACGACTTCTATCACGACATGCATGCCATTGGTGCGGATCGTCCACGCACCAAAGACACCATGATTTACGCCACGCACTCCACGCACAAAATGCTGGCTGGCTTGTCGCAGGCGTCACAGATTACGGTGCAGGATGCGGAAAACCGCCCCTTGGACCGCAACGTGTTCAACGAAGCCTACCTGATGCACACCAGCACCAGCCCGCAGTACGCGATTATTGCGTCCTGTGATGTGGCTGCGGCCATGATGGAGCCGCCCGGCGGTACCGCCCTGGTCGAGGAAAGCATTTGCGAGGCCATGGACTTCCGTCGCGCCATGCGCAAGGTATCCAAGGAATATGGCGAGAACGACTGGTGGTTCAAGGTCTGGGGCCCGGACACTCTGCCTGAAGAGGGCATAGGCCAGCGCGAGGACTGGATTCTGCGCTCCGATGCGGAATGGCACGGCTTTGGCAAGTTGTCGACCAATTTCAACATGCTGGACCCGGTCAAGGCGACGGTCGTGACTCCCGGCCTGGATATTTCCGGCACCTTTGCCGAGCAGGGCATTCCCGCCGCTCTGGTGTCCAAGTATCTGGCCGAACACGGCGTGGTGGTCGAGAAAACCGGCCTGTATTCCTTCTTTATTCTGTTCACCATTGGCATCACCAAAGGCCGCTGGAATACCTTGCTGACCGCCTTGCAGCAGTTCAAGGACGATTACGACCGCAACCAGCCCATGTGGCGCATCTTGCCGGATTTCTGCAAGACCCAGCCCACGTACGAGCGCATGGGCTTGCGTGATCTGTGTCAGCAGATTCACCAGGCTTACCGCAAGTACGATCTGGCCCGCCTGACCACCGAGGTTTACCTGAGCGACATGATTCCCGCTCTGAAACCCTCGGACGCCTATGCCAAGATGGCGCACGGCGATATCGAACGCGTTGGCATTGACGAGCTGGAAGGCCGTGTGACGGGTGTCTTGCTGACACCATACCCGCCCGGTATTCCCTTGCTGATTCCTGGCGAACGCTTTAACTCGCGCATTGTGGAGTATCTGCAATTTGCGCGCGAGTTCAATGCCCGCTTCCCCGGCTTTGAAACCTATGTGCATGGACTGGCGCAGGATATTGGCCCCGATGGACTGCCGCGCTACTACGTAGATTGCGTGCTTGAGTCTGAAACCAACGAGTAAACCCGCGTGATCCCTTTTTTTGATGTTGCCGTCATCGGCGCAGGTGCGGCCGGTATGATGGCTGCCAGTATCGCAGGCCAGCGCGGCCTGCGAGTGGTATTGATTGATCACGCTGAAAAGCTGGCCGAGAAAATCCGTATTTCCGGTGGAGGGCGCTGTAACTTCACCAATACGGGTACTTCGCCAGAGAATTTTCTGTCCAAAAACCCGCATTTTTGCCGTTCGGCCTTGGCGGGCTATACCCCTCAGGATTTTCTGGAACTGGTGCGAGAGTACCGCATCGGTTTTCATGAGAAGCACAAAGGCCAGCTTTTCTGTGATGACTCCAGCGAGTCCATCATCCAGATGCTGCGCCAGGAGTGTTTGAAAGGTCAGGTGTCCTGGCGCATGCCCTGTTCGGTGCAGTCCATTGGCCGTAGCGACGAAGGCTTTGTGTTGCGTACCAGCCTGGGGGATTTGAATGCCTTGCAGGTGGTGATTGCTACAGGCGGCATGGCGATTCCGCAGCTGGGGTCCACGGACTATGCCCTGCGTGTGGCGCGTCACTTCGGTTTGAAAGTGATCGAACCGCATCCGGCCTTGGTACCTTTGACCTTTGATGGTCGGGACTGGAAGCCATTTTCTGCCTTGAGCGGCATGGCTTTGGAAGTGGAAGTCAGCACCGGACAAGGCAAGCAACGCCAGGCTTTTCTGGAAGATCTGCTGTTCACGCATCGAGGCTTGTCCGGGCCGGGTATCTTGCAGATTTCCAGCTACTGGCAGTCGGGCGAGACTATTAGTGTGGACCTGGCTCCCGGTCAGGACATCGCGCAGCAGTTATTGGATTTGAAGGCCGGTAGTCGCCAGCAGTTGCTCACCGTCTTGTCGACCTTGTGGCCACGCCGTCTGGTCGAGCAATGGCTGGATACCTCGGACTTGTTGCCCAAAGGCGTGGGGCAGCAACGTCTGGCCGATTTGCCGGATCGCGTATTGCGCGCGGTGGGGCAGGTGATTAATGCCTGGGAGTTGAAACCCAGTGGCACCGCAGGCTATAAAAAGGCGGAAGTGATGAGCGGCGGTGTGGATACACGCGAGCTGAATCAGAAAAGCATGGAAGCACGTAAAGTACCTGGTCTGTTCTTTATTGGTGAAGCGGTGGATGTCACTGGCTGGCTGGGCGGGTATAACTTCCAATGGGCCTGGGCTTCAGCGGCGGCGTGTGCACGTGCACTGAAGGCGCAAGCAGGTCAAAGCTAAGTAAACGAGCGGGAGCGGCAAGACGCAGTTTTTGCGGCCGCTTTTGAAATCAACAGGATTGTGGGCTGGTTTGTCAGGGAGGCAATATGCAACTGCCAGGAGATAGAAAGTACGTAGTAAGCCACGAGTGGGCCAAGGATGAAGACGGTGTCGTGCTGGTTGGCATTACCGACTTTGCTCAGGACCAATTGGGTGATTTGGTGTTTGTGGGTGACTTCACTCCCGGTACTCGTTTGGCTGCCGGTGCAACAGCGGGCGTGGTGGAATCGGTGAAGGCCGCTTCCGACATTTACGCTCCTGTGGCGGGCGAGCTGGTGGAGTTCAACCAGGCTTTGTCCGATGCGCCGCATCTGATCAACGAAGCCCCGTTTGATACCTGGATTTTCAAGCTCAAGGCTGACAATCCCGCTGACCTGCAAGGTTTGCTGGATGGCCCTGCTTATGCCGCGGTGGCAGAGTAAGTTCAGATATTGAGCTAGCAGGAATACGCGGTGGCTCTGCCTGATCCAGGCGGGTTGATCGTAAAAAAGGCCTGAATCCGATTCCACGGATTCAGGCCTTTTATTTGGCTTCGAGCGTAAGCTTTTGGGCTTAGTGCTTGGTTCCGGGGCAGCTAAACTCTGGCCCCTGCTTCGCGGCTCTCTTAACTATTACGGCGGCGATACGTCACGTAGTCGTAAGTGAAACCGTTTTCCTCGGGCTGGGGCAGGCGTTCAACTTCTTCCCATTCGCCAGCAAGCAATGCGGGGAAGAAGGTGTCACCGTCCACGTCAGCCTTGATCTCGGTCGCGATCAGTTCCTGTGCGACGGGCAGGGCCAGACGGAACAGTTGCTCACCACCAATCACGCAAGCCGTCTCAAAGCCAGGGCAAGCGGTCAGGGCGTCGTCCAGATTGCTGAATACTTGTGCGCCCTCTGCCTGGTAATCCGCATTGCGGCTGATCACCAGATTTGGACGGCCAGGCAAAGGACGGCCCAGCGACTCCCAGGTCTTGCGGCCCATGATGATGGGCAAACCCATGGTCACGCGCTTGAAGTGCTGCAAGTCGGACGGCAGGCGCCAGGGCAGATCGTTGTCCTTGCCTATGCAGCGATTGGCCGCATAGGCAACGACCAGACGAATAAAAGGGGTGGAACTCATACGGCAACAGGCGCCTTGATATGGGGGTGAGGATCGTAGTCGGTGATTTCGAAGTCTTCGTACTCGTAATCAAACAGACTGGCGGGTTTGCGCTTGATCGTCAGCTTGGGGTAGGGGCGTGGTTCACGCGACAGCTGCAATTCGGCTTGCTCGAAGTGGTTGGAATACAGGTGGCAGTCGCCGCCTGTCCAGATGAAGTCGCCCACTTCCAGATCACATTGCTGGGCCATCATGTGGGTCAGCAGAGCGTAGCTGGCGATATTGAAGGGCACGCCCAGGAAAATATCCGCACTGCGCTGGTAGAGCTGGCAGGACAGCTTGCCATCGGCTACATAGAACTGGAACAGGGCGTGGCAAGGGGGCAGAGCCATCTGGCCCACATCCGCTACGTTCCAGGCCGAGACGATCAGGCGACGCGAGTCGGGATTCTTGCGAATCTGTTCCACCAACTGGCTGATCTGGTCGATGTGACGACCGTCGGGGGTCGGCCAGGAGCGCCATTGCACGCCATAGACCGGGCCCAGATTGCCGTCCTCGTCGGCCCATTCGTCCCAGATGGATACGCCGCGCTCTTGCAGCCAGCGCACATTGGACTCACCGCGCAAAAACCACAGCAATTCAATAAAGATGCTGCGGGTGTGCAGCTTCTTGGTGGTGATCAGCGGGAAACCCTGCGACAGATCGAAGCGCATTTGGTGACCAAATACCGAGTTCGTGCCGGTACCTGTGCGGTCACCTTTGGGAGTGCCTTGGGTGTAGACCAGGCGCAGCAGGTCTTCGTAGGGATAGAGGGACATGGGGGCCTCAGGCTTGCTGAATATCGACGGAATAGGTGATCTCGGCGGTTTTGCCCAGCATGGCCGAAGCGGAGCAGTACTTGTCGTGCGACAGTTGTACGGCACGCTCAACGGCGGCCTGGGGCAGGTCCTTGCCGGTGACCACAAAGGTGAAGTGAATCTTGGTGAAGACTTTGGGGTCGGTGTCGGCGCGTTCGGCCGTCAGCTTGACCTGGCAGCCGGTAATGGCATGACGACCGCGCTTGAGAATCAGCACCACGTCATACGCTGCACAGCCACCGGCGCCGGTCAGCAGCATTTCCATGGGGCGTGGGGCCAGGTTATTGCCGCCACCTTCGGGTGCACCGTCCATGGCCGTCACATGACCACTGCCTGTACGGGCAACGAACAACATTCCGTCTTTGCCGCCCCAGTCGATTGTGCATTCCATATGAATTCCTTTTTGCAGTGCGAGCCAAGACTCGTCAGTAGATTGATAGTCGTGATTGTACTTTTTTGATGAGGGCTGTGTCGCGCCCGGTTAACAAGCTGGCCTGGCGTGATTTGAGGCAGATGGTGTGCCCGTATAAGAAATTCCATATACGCAAATCAGAGCAGAACCACGCTCTTTGTAAGATTTAGACTGGTTTTGTTGTTTGTCCTAGGATAAACTGCTGTGCGGTACACGGCATTTTGAAACAGATATGTCACAGGGGTTTACCCTCGCCTATAATGGCTGTCGCCCGTATACCAAAAAATGTCGTGCTCGTATTTGTTCTGTCTCAATAAACCTTGCTTTCAATGGGGGCTTTATTCGGACGTCACAAGCGGGTGTTTTAACATGACGGCTCTCGCGACCTAGGCAGTCGCAGATTTTTTGCGTCCATGCTCTTTTGATCTGCGACGCGTCAAGGTGCCGCCGAGCTGCTTGGCAGCTTCACATTAACCAGGCCTGGATCATTGTGAATACCGTTTCAATACTGCTACTAGCTTTCATATTGTCCGTTACAGGACTCTTTGTTTTCATCTGGTCGTTACGCCGTAACTTCTTTGACCACAGCCCCGCTGCTTCGCGCGAGATCTTCTCCAAAGGCGAAATCGGGCAGGTAGATGACCCCTCCGCCACCCCTGAACAACGTCAGGCACTTCAAGAAGAAATGGGTCGCAAGACAATTTCTGCTGAAGATCGTCAGGCGCTGAGCCTCGAATTGGCAGAACGCGTGGAAGCCGACCGTTCCTCCGCCAAGGTCACGTTCATTTTGCTGGCCTGTTCGGTCTTTTGGCTGATCTTTGCCTCGACGGCAGGCTTGATCAGCTCGATCAAGCTGCACGATCCCGAATTTCTGACGCAACACGCCTGGATGACATTTGGCCGCATGCGTACGCTGCACCTGAATGGTGTGGCTTATGGCTGGGCGCCGATGGCCGCTTTCGGTGTTGCCATGTGGATGCTGCCTCGTTTGCTCAAGACTCCCCTGATCGGTGCGCGTTACGCCATCACGGGCGGGATCTTGTGGAACATTGGTCTGGCTATCGGTCTGACATGTATCGCGATGGGTATCACCGACGGTATGGAATGGCTGGAAATGCCTTGGCAGGTTGATATCCTGATGGTTATCGGTGGTGCCCTGGCTGCCTTGCCTTTGGTCTTCACCTTGCAAAACCGTCGTGCTCACCACCTGTATGTGTCGGTGTGGTACATGGGCGCTGCCCTGTTCTGGTTCCCCATCCTGTTCCTGGTCGGCAACCTGCCTGCCGTGCACGTGGGTGTTGAACAGGCAACCATGAACTGGTGGTTTGGCCACAACGTGCTGGGCCTGTTCTACACCCCGATGGCTCTGGCTTCGGTGTACTACTTCCTGCCCAAGATCATTGGTCAGCCTATCAGCTCCTACAACCTGTCTCTGGTGGGTTTCTGGGGCCTGGCATTTTTCTACGGTCAGGTCGGTGGTCACCACCTGGTTGGTGGTCCCGTGCCGCAGTGGATGGTTACCCTGTCCATCGTGCAAAGCATGATGATGATCATCCCTGTGCTGGCTTTCTCGATCAACCAGCACTACACCATGAAGGGTCACTTCCGTACCCTGATTCACTCGCCCACCCTGCGCTTTATCGTGCTGGGCGGCATGATGTACACCGTCAGCTCCATTCAAGGTTCTTTTGAAGCGCTGCGCAGCATCAACACGATCACCCACTTCACGCACTTCACAGTTGCCCACGCCCACATCGGCTTGTACGGCTTCTTTACCATCGTGATGTTCGGCGCCATTTACTACGTGATGCCACGTGTGATGTCCTGGGAATGGCCTTACCCCAAACTGATCTCCCTGCACTTCTGGCTGGTTGTGATTGGTTTCTCCATCTACGCCATTGGTTTGAGCATTGGCGGCTGGCTGCAAGGTCTGGCCATGCTTGATCCTGCCAAAGCCTTCATGGAATCGGTGTTTGTCACGATGCCTTACCTGAAGTCGCGCTCGATTGGCGGTGGTTTGATGACTCTGGGTCACCTTGTGTTTGCCTTCCACTTTGTGGCAATGGCTTTGCGCTATGGCAGCCGTCGTATTGGTCCAGCCCTGTTTCACCAGCGCTCGGCAACTCGCAATGTAGTGGAGGCATGATTTAGTCATGGAAAGCGAATACAAACTATTGGGCGGCGCCATGGTGACGCTGGCCCTGGCCACATCGGCTCTGGTCGTTGTCCCTTACCTGCAAGTCAAGAAGGTGGAGCCCTCTCCAGGGCTCAAGCCTTACACCGAGGTAGAGCTGCGCGGCCGTCAGCAATACATTGATATGGGCTGTGTGTACTGTCACTCGCAGCAGCCACGTAGCCAGAACCAGGCTCCTGACTTCCAGCGTGGCTGGGGTCGTGCCTCGGTAGCAGGTGACTACTTCTACGACACACCACACTTGCTCGGCACCATGCGTACCGGTCCTGACCTGCTCAATATTGGTGCACGTCAGCCTAGCGTGGACTGGCACCTGGGCCACTTGTATCAGCCTCGTGCTTATACCCCTGGCAGCAATATGCCTTCTTACCCCTTCATGTTCGAGCTCAAGGACAAGGCAGAGGACGGCGACAAGGTTGTCAATTTGCCTGGTGATTTCGCACCCGAAGGCAAGGTGGTTGTGGCCAAGCAAGAGGCCCTGGACCTGGTTCAATACCTGTTGGCGCTGGATCGCACGTATCCCGTATCGCCAGCCAGCGTTATCAAATAAACAGGCATTGCTGAGCTAGCGCGCCCCGCAGGGCGGGGCGCCTCGGAGAATTAGAATGAGCGACAATCGTAAATATGAAGCACAGCTGCGTGAGCATTCCGATCCGGAAGAGAACGCAGCACCGATCCCTTGGGTGGTTCTGCTGATCATTGCAGGTCTGTTCCTGTGGGGTATCTACTATATTTTCAGCAGTGACCTGAGCCATGACGCAACCGTGGGCGACAACCGTATCGTTGCCGACTTCGAGTTGCCAGAAGGCGCAGTAGATGGTCAGCAGCTGTTTGTGGCCCAATGTGCAGCCTGTCACCAGGCAACGGGTGCCGGTGTTCCTGGCGTGTTCCCTCCACTGGTCGGTTCCGAGTGGGTGCTGCGCAAGCCAGAAGTGTTGGTCCAGATCATGCTGCACGGTATTACGGGCGAGATCACGGTCAAGGGTAATAAGTACAATGGTGCCATGCCTGAGTTCCGCGAGAAGTTCAATGACGAGGAAATGACGGCCGTTGTTAATTACCTGCGTACCGAACTGGGTGGCAATAGCGCCGATCCTGTGGACGTGGCCTTTGTCAAAGCCGAACGTGAAAAAACAGCTGATAAAACCGATCATTGGAATGGGGACGCCGACCTGGCTCCCATGGAAGAGTAGGACTGAAATGATGGGCCAGCGATGAGACTATTTATAAGTATTCTCCTGGTTTTCGCCCTGGGTATTGGGGCACTGGCCCATTTGACGCAAGGGTTCTCCGCCCTGACAGCCGAGACGGCCCGTCGCAACGATGTAGCCGCCTCACCGCGTCTGATATCCGATGTCGAAGTACTGCTCCCGGCCGGGGGCAGTACCCAGCTAAGCACCCTGCTGCAAAATGATGGTCGCATCACCATCGTCAATTTCATCTATACCCGCTGCGTTACGCTCTGTCTGGCGATGGGCTCGGAGTATCAGCAACTGCAAAAAGCGATTGTGGAAGAAGGCTTGCAGGACCGTATACGCCTGCTAAGCATCAGTTTCGACCCCACGGATTCGCCCGATCACCTGCGCCGTTACAGCAAAACCATGAAGGCCAATCCGGACGTCTGGCAATTTGTCACCATGATGCCCGGCGAACAGCGCCAGCGCGTGCTGGACGATTTTGGCATCGTTGTCATTCCCGCCCCCTTTGATGAGTACGAGCACAATGCGGCCTATCACGTTGTCAGCTCGGAACCGCGTCTGGGGCGTATTGTGGATTACGGCGAACCCATGCTGGCCTTGGCTTACGCCAAACGTGCCCTTGAGGACCTGGACAAGAAGGGAGCGATGTAATGTCTTTGAAGCGTGTCGTCGAATCCCCCAAAGTCCGTCCTTATTTTGGCAGTGCCCTGGCCTTGCTGGCGGCGCTCCTGTTTGCCGCTGCCGCCTTTTGGGACCGGCCCCTGACGGCCTCCATGAGTCTGCACATGCTGGTGCATATTCCCTTGTTGGTCCTGTCAGGCATTACCTTGCAGTTGGCCCTGCGCTATCAGGGCGTAGGCCGTTCGGCTGCCATGCAGGCCTTGCTGCGCCCGTATTACGCCCTGAATGAATATGGTTTGCCCGGCCTGATCATGGTCAGCTTTGCCGCGGCTTACTGGATGGTTCCCAAAGCACTGGACGACGTTCTGGTATCGCCTCCCATGGCCACCGCCAAATATATCGGTCTGGTCTTGATGGGCATGTTGTTCATGGAGTCCTGGCGACGCGCCCACCTGGTGTTTCGCTTGTTCTTCTTCGGTAACTTCAGTTGGATGATGGCCATTGTTGGTTTGCTGTATTACGACAATCCGGTTCGGCTCTGTAATTTCTATCTGCAGTCCGACCAAGAGATTGCCGGCATAGGCCTGGTTATCATGGCTTGTGTGCTGCCATTGCTGTGGCTCTTGTCTGAGAGCAAGGCAGTGATCGCCTTTTTGCGGCAATAATACCCATCCATTTTGTTTTGCAGGTGTCCTTATGAGCCATACCGTTTCCAACAGCGATACCCGTCTGTACCGGCGCAACAGCTTTTTTGACCAGATTCTGAGCGAGACGAATCGGGCCCTGGAAGTATTGGGACGTTCGGCACGCGCGTCGCGCCCGAATCCCGCTGGCAAGGAAGTGTCCGAGATCACGGTGGACGAAGCCCGCCATGCTGCCGGCTTGATGCGTGTGAACCATGTGGGCGAGATTTGCGCCCAGGCCTTGTATCGTAGCCAGGCCATGCTGTGCAAAGATCCCCAGGCAACTGAAGTACTGCTGCAAGCCGCTCAGGAAGAAGTCGACCACCTGGCGTGGTGCGATGATCGTTTGCGTGAACTGGACAGCCGTCCCAGCGTGTTCAACCCTTTGTGGTACGCCGGTTCCTTTGCCTTGGGCTTGCTCGCCAGCCGGGCAGGGGTGCCGTATAACCTGGGCTTTATGGCCGAGACCGAGCGTCAGGTTGAGGAACACCTGGAAAGCCATCTGGAGTCCTTGCCAGCCACCGATAATCGTTCGCGTCGCATTGTGGAAAAAATGCGCGATGACGAAATCGAGCATCGCCGCACGGCCGAAAATCATGGTGCAGCGGGTTTGCCGCCTCCGGTAAAAACCTTGATGCGCATGATGTCCAAAGTCATGACAACCACAGCGTATCGCTTGTAAAAGCAGTCTCCGAGCCAAGTCGCGTGTGCTTGTGCGTTGAGACCTCATGGATGCGACAAGCAAAACGGGTCAGTCACTGGCCCGTTTTGTTTGCCAACCTTAGGGCCTGTTTGGCGACCTAGGGTTAACGACTAGATACCTGGCAGGGAATTTGCGTTAGGAAATTGATGCATTAATGCCACAAGATACGCGTCTAAGGGTTTTCCACGGTATTTATCTTGCATTGCACCATTTTTGTAGGTAGACTTTAGTTATTGGATGTTGAAAAGAAAGCGGGAAATAAGCAAAAGCACAAGCGTAATAACCCTTAGCTTTCTGGCTCGATACTTTATCTGGTAGCCCAACTTGCCACGATTGTCTCCTCCACCCTCCTCCTTTGGTGGATTTGCCCGAGATCTCTTGATCTCGGGTTTTTTTTTGTGCGCGCCAAATGCGCATGGCCAATTTTTCTTGGAAGTCAGTGTTTGCGTGGCTTATCGCCTTTTCCGCTCTCTTTTTTGTTAAGCGAGGGCATGCAGGGCCTGCGTTGCGATCATGGCTTTATGGCCAGAATGCAAAAAACCTTGCCCATCGTGGATGATGGACAAGGTTTTTTTTATTGCTGCTATCGAGTGTACTTACTTTTGTGGAACAGTGGCCACATGCAGCAAGTTGGTACGACCGCTGGTGCCAAAAGGAACACCGGCAATCATCACGATGGTGTCGCCAGCCTGAGCAAACTCATGCTGCGCTGCCATATCGGTAGCGTGGTCGATCATCTCGCCCAGATCGCTGACGTCCTCGCAGGGTACGGCATGGACACCCCAGGCCAAGGCCAGACGGCGTGCGGTTTCCACACGGGGTGTCAGTGCCAGGATAGGGGCGATGGGCCGTTCGCGGCTGGCGCGCAAGGCGCTAAAGCCGGTTGTGGTGTAGGCCACGTTCGTTGCCGGTTCCAGAATGCTGGCCACGCGACGCAGGGCGCAGCAGATCGCGTCTGCGGTGCTGGCCTCGGCGGTGCTGTGGTTGGCTTCCAGAATGGTGCGCCAGCTAGGATCGTTTTCGATCTCCTTGATGATGCTGTCCATGATGGACACCGCTTCCAGCGGAAACTGGCCCGAAGCCGATTCGGCAGACAGCATGACAGCGTCAGCACCCGAGTAGATGGCGGTAGCCACGTCGGAGGCTTCAGCACGTGTGGGCACAGGCGAGGTGATCATGGATTCCAGCATTTGTGTGGCGACGACCACCGGACGGCCTGCCGCACGGGCAGTACGCACGATCTGACGCTGCAACACAGGCACGCGCTGGGGTGGAACTTCCACGCCCAGGTCGCCACGTGCCACCATCACGCCATCACACAGCTGGACGATTTCTTCCAGGTGCTCCAGCGCTTGCGGTTTTTCCAGCTTGGCCATGATCCAGGCCTTGTCCCCGATCAGCTCGCGGGCCTCACGGATGTCGCCAGGACGCTGCACAAAGGACAGCGCAACCCAATCCACGCCCAATTCCAGCCCAAACTTCAGATCGATCAGGTCTTTCTCGGTCAAGGGCGAGATAGGCAGTACCACGCCGGGTACGTTCACGCCCTTGCGGTCGGACAGCGGGCCGCCGACCATGACCGTAGTTTCTGCAAAGTCCGGACCAAAGCTGTCCACACGCAGACGCAGCTTGCCGTCATCCAGCAGCAGGTCTGTCCCGTCTTCCAGAGCAGCGAAGATTTCGGGGTGGGGCAGGTAGGCGTGCTGGCTGGTCCCCTCGGCGGGGTCCAGATCCAGACGGAATTTCTGACCGGTTTCCAATGTCACACGGCCATCTTTCATTTTGCCAACGCGCAGCTTGGGGCCTTGCAGGTCCATCAGGATACCGATACTGCGTCCGGTTTCCTTTTCAATCTGACGAATGGTGTGATAGCGCGCGGCGTGGTCTTCATGTGTGCCGTGGCTGAAGTTCAGGCGGAACACATCAGCGCCGGCCTCGAACAGTTCACGAATGCGTTCTGGCGTAGAACTGGCAGGACCCAGGGTAGCCAGAATGCGGGAATGACGTTGACGTTTCATGGGTTGTTGTCCTTAGGGGGATCGATAGCTCAAAGAGCAGCGATACCGGCGCGGGCGATCTGAGCGTCTTCAGGTGCTTTCACGCCGGACACGCCGACTGCACCAATGACTTGACCGTCCACCACAATCGGTTCGCCGCCTTCCAGAGGCGTGATGGGCATGGACAGAGCGGCAAAGCGACCATTGTTGACCATGTCTTCAAATACCTTGCTGGGCTTGCCACCACCAAGCACGCATGTGTGTGCTTTTGCGGGAGCAACCTGGGCGCTCATCAAGGGAGCGCCGTCCATACGCTGCATCCAGAGCGCGTGGCCGCCTGCATCGCAAATGGCGATGCTGACAGCCCAGTTGTTCTTGAGCGCTTCTTGCTCGGCAGCGGCAGCAATTTTTTTAACATCGGCCAGGGTCAGTACTTTCGTGTCTCTCATGTCCAGTCCTTAAAGAAAAGCGTTAATCGCTAGGGGTTAAAACCAGAATTGCACGGAAATCATTGACGTTGGTCAGGGTAGGGCCCGTAACCAAAGCGTCATCCAAGGCTTCAAAGAAGCCATGACCATCATTATTGTCCAGACTGGCCCTTGGGCGTATACCTAGTTGCCAGGCACGTTCCAAAGTGTCCGGACCGCAGAAGGCTCCAGCAATTTCTTCCTGGCCATCTACACCGTCGGTATCGCCTGCCAAACCGTAGATACCGGGTGCCCCGTTCAAGGCAATGGCGGTGGACAGCAGAAATTCCACATTGCGACCGCCACGGCCCTGGCCGCGCAAGGTCACGGTGGTTTCTCCGCCTGACAGCAGCACGCAGGGAGCCTGGGTGGGCTGCTCATGCTGGGCCACGCTCAAGGCGATGCCAGCCATGACTTTGCCCACATCGCGGGCTTCGCCTTCAATGCTGTCGCCCAGCAGGACGGGACGTACGCCACGGGCTTCAGCGACACGAGCTGCAGCCAGCAGGGCCAGTTGCGGTGTAGCGACCAGATGGGTGGTGACATGAGCCAGGCGTGGATCGTCGGGCTTGATGGTTTCGCCATCGCCGCTCTCCAGCAGGGCACGGGCTGCGGCAGGAATCTCGATGCCGTAGCGGGTGATGATCTCCAGCGCTTGCTCGCACGTGGTGGGATCCGCCACCGTGGGGCCAGAAGCGATGTCCATGGGCTTGTCGCCAGGAACATCGGAAATCAGCAGATTCAGGACACGGGCAGGGGCACAAGCCGCGGCCAGACGGCCACCTTTGATGGCAGACAGGTGGCGGCGTACGGTGTTCATCTCGCCAATTGACGCGCCCGATTTCAGCAGCGCTTTATTGATGGCTTGTTTGTCAGCCAGGGTGACGCCTTCTGCGGCCAGGGGCAGCAGAGACGAACCGCCGCCGGAAATCAGGCAAATCACCAGGTCGTCCTCGTTCAGATCGCTGACCGTGCGCAAAATCTCGCGGGCCGCGTCCTCGCCGGCCTGGTCGGGCACGGGGTGAGAGGCTTCCAGAATCTTGATGTGATCACAAGGCACGCTGTAGCCATAGCGGGTCACCACCACACCGCTGATGGGGCCTTTGTCCCAGTGACGCTCCAGTGCCTGGGCCATTGCTGCCGATGCCTTGCCTGCGCCGATCACAATGGTGCGGCCCTTGGGAGCCTCGGGCAAATAAGGTGGAATGCAATGTTCAGGCTGAGCCGCGTTGACGGCAGCTTGAAACATTTTGCTGAGTAAGTCTTGTGGCTCGATCTTCATGGGTCAATCCTAAGGCAGAGTGATGGCAGCGTAACCATCTTACTGCGCGATATGGATGCAACTGCGTGAGGGCAGGGCATCTTTGGGTACCAACTGGTAAAAAAAAGCGGGCCGCAGCCCGCTTGCTGGATGTCCCGACCGTGCCGGCTTGATGCCTGGAAAAAACCAGCCCGGACGGGAGCATCCTTGAGCCGATCTTATTGACCAATCTCGTAATTGGCCATGATTTCCAGGGCACGGACCATGGCGGAGTGGTCTTGTGCAGCGCCACCGTGAGCGGCGCAGGTGTTGAACAGTTCCTGGGCCGTGGCGGTGTTGGGCAGAGCCACACCCAGCTGACGTGCGGTAGTCAGGGCCAGGTTCAAGTCCTTCTGGTGCAGTTCGATGCGAAAGCCTGGATCAAACGTGCGCTTGACCATGCGCTCACCGTGGACTTCCAGAATGCGCGAGTTGGCAAAACCGCCCATCAGCGCTTCACGAACCTTGCCTGCATCAGCACCGGCCTTGGAGGCCAGCAACAGGGCTTCGCCCACGGCTTCAATGGTCAGAGCCACGATGATCTGGTTGGCCACTTTGGTGATTTGACCGTCGCCGTAGCCGCCGACCAGGGTGATGTTCTTGCCCATCAGTTCAAACAGGGGCTTGACCTTGTCGAAGGCTTCTTGCTTGCCGCCGACCATGATGGTCAGCGAGCCAGCCTTGGCACCGACTTCGCCACCGGACACAGGCGCGTCCAGGTATTCGCAACCCAGCTTGACGATGCGCTCGGCAAAGCCTTTGGTGGCCACGGGGGAGATAGAGCTCATGTCCACCACGATCTTGCCGGCGCTCAGACCTGCAGCCACGCCGTTTTCACTGAACAGGGCGTCTTCCACGTGTGGGGTGTCAGGCACCATCGTGATGATGATGTCGGCTTGACGGGCTACTGCTGCACCATTTTCGCAAATGGTGGCACCCGCTTCTTTTACGCTTTTGGGAAAATCGCCGTGAGTGAAGGCGAACAGTTCATGACCACCCTTGATCAGGTTGACGGCCATGGGTGCGCCCATGATGCCCAAACCAATAAAACCGATTTTAGCCATTGTGTAATCTCCTAATAATTATCTGCAGGTATCCGACGATCAGGCGGTGACTTCAGTCAGTTCAGTCATCCAGCCCAGGCCATCCTTGGTCACGCCAGCGGGCTTGTACTCGCCGCCGATCCAGCCCTGGTAGCCAATGCTGTCGATGTACTTGAACAACCAGGCGTAGTTGATCTCGCCTGTGCCCGGTTCGTTGCGACCTGGGTTATCCGCGATCTGGATGTGTGCAATCTTGTCCAGGTGCTTTTTCATGGTGGCGGCCAGCTCGCCTTCCATGCGCTGGGCGTGGTAGACGTCGTACTGGATGAACAGATTGTCCGAGCCCACGTCCTGCAACAGAGCCGCGGCCTGTTCGGTGCGGTTCAGGTAGAAACCTGGAATGTCGAAGGTGTTGATGGGTTCAACCAGCAGGCGCAGGCCGGCGTCTTTCAGCTTGGCGGCAGCAAACTGCAGATTGCTGACCAAGGTCTTGTGAGCCAGTTCACGGTCTGCGCCCTCGGCCAGCTTGCCCGCCAGGCAGTTGACTTGCTTGCAGCCCAGCGCGGTGGCGTATTCAATGGCACGGCCTACGCCGTCCTGAAATTCACCCACGCGCTCGGGCAGGATTGCAATGCCGCGCTCGCCGCCGTCCCAGTCGCCCGCAGGCAGGTTGTGCAACACTTGGGTCAGACCGTGTTGTTGCAGTTTGTCAGCCAGTTGCTGTTTGTCGTAGGCGTAGGGGAACAGGTACTCCACTCCCTTGAAACCGGCTTCGGCCGCTGCCTGGAAGCGATCCAGGAAGTCGTGCTCGTTAAACAGCATGGTCAGGTTGGCGGAAAATTTTGGCATAGTGCTACTCCGTTTTTTAAATCAGCAATCAGTCCATCAGCGAGATGGCGGTGGGGGCGTCAATACCCGCTTCGGCCAGGGACTCGAATTCCGTCACATTGTGCAGTTCGGTGCCCATGGCAATGTTGGTGACGCGCTCCAGGATCAGTTCGATCACAACCGGCACGCTGAACTCTTTCATCCATGCACGAGCCTGTTCAATGGCCGGCTGGATGTCTTCGGGTTTGTGTACACGGATGGCCTTGCAACCCAGACCTTCCACCACGGTGATGTGATCCACACCATAACCTTCGGTTTCAGGGGCGTTGATGTTGTCAAAGGCCAGTTGTACACAATAGTCCATCTCGAAGCCACGCTGTGCCTGACGGATCAGACCCAGGTAGGCGTTGTTGACCAGAATATGGATGTAAGGCAGCTTGAATTGCGCGCCTACGGCCAGCTCTTCAATCATGAACTGGAAGTCGTAGTCGCCCGAAATGGCCACGACTTCACGACCTGGGTCAGCGGCAACCACGCCCAGTGCGGCGGGAATGGTCCAACCCAATGGGCCTGCCTGACCGCAGTTGATCCAGTGACGTGGCTTGTACACGTGCAGGAACTGGGCGGCTGCAATCTGCGACAGACCAATGGTGCTGACGTAGGTGGTCGCCGGGCCAAAGGCGCGGTTCATCTCTTCGTAAACGCGCTGAGGCTTCAAGGGCACGTTGTCAAAGCTGGTCTTGCGCTGCAAGGTGGCTTTGCGCTTCTGGCAATCGGCAACCCAGGCGGCACGGTCGCGCAGCTTGCCGGCAGCCTTGTATTCTTTGGCCACTTCAATGAACAGCTTCAGTGCAGCGCCAGCGTCCGAGGCAATGCCCAGATCAGGGCCGAATACGCGACCGATCTGTGTGGGTTCGATATCCACGTGCACGAACTTGCGGCCTTCGGTGTAGACGTCCACGGAACCGGTGTGGCGGTTGGCCCAGCGGTTACCGATACCGAATACGAAGTCCGAAGCCAGCAAAGTCTGGTTGCCGTAGCGGTGCGAGGTCTGCAGACCCACCATGCCGGCCATCAGCGGGTGATCGTCGGCAACCGTGCCCCAGCCCATCAGGGTTGGAATCACAGGGACGTTGACCAGCTCGGCAAACTCTTGCAGCAGCTCGGACGCGTTGGCGTTGATCACGCCACCACCGGAGACGATCAGCGGACGCTCCGATGCGTTCAGCAGTTCGATGGCTTTTTCAGCCTGGGCGCGAGTGGCGCTAGGCTTGTACGCTTCCAGCGGCGAGTAGGTATCCAGATCGAATTCGATCTCGGCCATTTGTACATCGATAGGCATATCGATCAGCACAGGACCGGGGCGGCCCGAGCGCATGATGTGGAAAGCCTGCTGGAACACGCGTGGGATCAGATCGGGTTCGCGAACTGTCACGGCCCATTTGGTCACAGGCTTGGCAATGGATTCAATATCCACGGCCTGGAAGTCTTCCTTGTACAGGCGCGAGCGAGGAGCCTGGCCGGTAATGCACAGAATTGGGATCGAGTCAGCCGATGCGGAGTACAGGCCGGTGATCATGTCTGTGCCAGCGGGGCCGGAAGTACCAATGCACACGCCGATATTGCCGGGATTGGCACGGGTAAAACCTTCGGCCATGTGGGAAGCGCCTTCCACGTGGCGGGCGAGAATGTGATCAAAACCACCTTCTTTGCGCAGTGCGGAGTAGAAGGGGTTGATGGCGGCGCCGGGCACGCCGAATACGGTGCTCACGCCTTCTTTACGTAAAATTGCGGCGGCGGCGTCCACTGCTCTCATTCGAGCCATTGATATCTCCTAGATCATCGTTTGACGAAATTCACAACTCGATAATAAGGAGTGATGGACCTGCCTAGAAATGGTGGTACGATTGTTTCTATCGATACTTGGAGTATTGAATGAGCCGTTATACCGAAATTCGAAGTTTTGCACTGGTCGCGGAAAAAGGCAGTTTTGCGGCCGCTTCCGTGATCGAAGGAGTCACCCCCGTGGTCATGGGCCGCCGCCTGGATGCGCTGGAGCAGCGCCTGGGTGTGCGCTTGATGCACCGATCCACTCGCGGGCTGACATTGACCGATCTGGGTGAGCAGTTTCTGGAGCAGTGCAAACAAATTCTGAAGGACTTTGAAGAGGCTGAAGCCAGTATCAGCGCCCAGCGTAAAGTGGTGCGCGGGCACCTGGTGGTATCGGCTCCAGCGGCTTTTGGGCGTCGTCATGTGGCCCCCCATGCCTTGTCCTTCAAAAAGCGTTATCCCGAGTTGAAGCTGTCTTTCAACTTCACCGACAGCGTGGTCGATCTGGTGCGCGAGGGCTATGACATGGCCTTGCGGATTGGTGAAGTCACGGACCCCAACTATGTGGCCGTACGTCTATATCCGAATCGGCGAGTCGTGTGTGGAACGCCCGAGTATTTTGAGCGTCATGGTGTGCCGCGTGTGCCCGAAGATCTGGCGCGTCACAACTGCTTGGCCTTCAACTTGCAGGGCGGTCAGCAACGCGGCTGGACCTTTCTGCGTGATGGTCGCCCATTGGCGGTCCGAGTCGATGGGGATCTGGATTGCAATGACGGCGAGCTGCTGTTTAACTGGGTCAAGCAAGGTTGGGGCATAGGCTGGCGATCCACCTGGGAAATTCAGCCCGAACTCAAGCGGGGCGAGCTGGTAACGGTGCTGAACGAGTTCGAGATTCCCAGTTATGACATTCAGGCGGTGTATCAGCAGCAGCGCTATCTGCCGGCCAAAGTGCGGCGCTTTATTGATTATTTGCGTGCCATCTACAACACGCCGGGCTACTGGGACGGTGAGGTGCAGTTTTAGGATTTTCACGCTTTGGAATGAAAAAAACCGCTTCGAAAAGCGGTTTTTTTTTGCTGCGTACGACTTAGAAATGCCATTCCAGCTGTACGGTTGGAGCGCTGGTTTTGATACCGGGTTTCAGGCTGCCGTCTGCCTTGTAGCGGTTGCCGAACTTGTTGTACCAGTACTCGTAGCCAATCCCCACCCACAAGGTGTTCTTCTTGTCGAAGGCTACTTTACCCACGTCAGCCATCAGGGAGGTGCGGACCAGCACTTCAGACTTGGTGCTGATGCCCGCGTAGTCGTCACCCTTGGGGCCGGCGTAGTTGGCAAAGCCCTGGAACTTCAAAGGCACTGAACCCACATCAAAGGGCAGATTCCAGTTCAGGCTGGCCAGAAACTGGGTGTCGAAAGAGCGGCGGCTGTCCGGGCAGGCGGGTGCGCCCAAGCCACAGTGGTTCCACTCCTTGCCAACCATCAGGCTCAGGTCCACAAAGCCGCGGGGGACATCAAATTTGAAGGTCGGGCCCAGCACCAGCAAACGCTTGCGAGGTGCAAAGGCGGTGTTCTTGGTGTTCAGGTCAAAGCCGGCTGTGATGGCCACATCCTTCACAGGGCCAAAGCTCAGATCCTTGTCGAATACCTTGCCCATGGAGAGCTGGTGACGATAGGTGGCGTAGAACTCGGTGGCGCCATTGCTGCCGTTGCCATTGGAGGGGTCGTAGCGGTCCGATTGCAGAATGTCCAGATTAAAGAAGTTCTGGCCCAGGCTGTAGCCGTTGACGTGGGTCAGGCTCAGGATGTGCTTCTGGATAGTCCGATCATTCATCGGCTCGGTGTATTGCGTGCTGAAGCGGTAGCCTAAAAAGGTGTCGCTCCAGTCGGCTGCCAAGGCGGGGCTGGACAGCAGGGGGGCGGCCAGCAGGGCGCATGCCCAGCGAGCAGGGTGTAGCTTTTTCATAGTGTCTCCTCTTTGTTTGAGCACAAGCAGGTCCCTGGGATCTGATGTCCCTTATGGCCTGCGGCTTTAGTTTTCTTCGAGTGGGTGTTACTGACCTTGCTTAGATTAATTATGGGCAGTCGATACTTTTAAGCAGGTACTGCAGATATTTGAACAGCCGCCCGTTTCAGGCTGGGCGGCTGTTCAAAAAGGGGGGGCTTAGCCGTTCTGCGAGGCCAGCTGGGTGCTGCTTTCTTCTGTTTCTTTTTGAGCGCTTGCCTGTTTGCGTGCCTGGGTTGCAGCGGTGGATTCAACGGTGTGACCTTGGTCAGCATATTTCTCCATGCCGTTGAAAAACAGGTTCAGCAAGATGGCAGATACGGCAGCCAGCAAGATTCCGCTATGCAGCAAGGGGGCCAGCGCGGGTGGCATTTTGTCCAGCAAGTGCTCGGCAACCAGGGGAATCATGCCAAAGCCCAGGCTGATGGCCACGATGTAGGGGTTGTAAGGGTTGCGGTTCAGATTGGCAGACATCAGGATCTTGATGCCGGTAGCGGCCACCATGCCAAACATCACGATGCCGGCACCACCCAGAACATAGTTGGGGATGGAAGCTACGATGAAAGCCATTTTGGGGAACAGGCCCAGCATGATCAGGAAGGCACCGCCCATGACACATACCCAGCGGCTGCGCACGCCGGTCACGCTGACCAGGCCCACGTTCTGCGAGAAAGAGCTGTGCGGGAAGGTGTTCATGATGCCGCCGACCAGGGTGCCCAGGCCGTCGGTGCGCAAACCACGCACCAGCGCTTCACGGTCAGTCGGACGGCCACAGATGGAGCCCAGTGCCAGGAACATGCCCAGCGATTCAACCATGATCACGACCATGATCAGGGACAGAACAGCGGCTGCACCCAGCAAGGCCCAGCTAAAGGTGGGAACGCCAAAGTGGAAGGGGGTGACGATTGCAAACCAGCTGGTCTGATCCAGGCCTTCAAAGGTGATGCGACCCATGGCCAAAGAGACGAAGAAACCGACCAGCAGGCCAATCAGCACCGCCACGTTTGCCAGGAAACCGCGGGCGAATTTGGTGATCAGCAAGATGACGGTCAGCACCATCAGGGCAATGCCCAGATTTTCCAGCGAACCGTATTCGGGGTTGGGTATGGACATGCCGGTGGCCGGATCTGTAATCGTGGGAGCGCCGCCACCAATCCAGTTCAGACCCACGCGCATCAGTGTCACACCAATAACGGTGATGATGATGCCGGTCACGACCGGGGGGAACAGGCCCATCAGACGGCTAAATACCGGAGCAATCAGAATACTGAAGATACCGGCCAGGATGGTGGCGCCAAAGATACCGGGCAGGCCCAGTTGCGGGTCCAGGCCGATGGCGATCATGGGACTGACCGCCGCAAAAGACACACCCATCATGACGGGCAACTTGATGCCGAAAATACCCAGGCCACGGGCCTGGATAATGGTAATCACGCCACAGCACAGCAGGTCAGCATTAATCAGGAATGCGATCTGTTCCTTGGACAGGCCCAAGGCTGCACCAATGATCAGGGGGACAGCAACTGCGCCCGCGTACATCACCATGACGTGTTGCAAACCAAGGGTTGCCAGGCGCCCCGTTGGTAGGCGTTCGTCTACACCGTCGCAAGCAGCAGGTGTGGACACTTCTGGGTTGGCGGACATCCGGGTCTCCTTATTAATACGTTATGCGCAGCCGATGCCTGGGCCGCGTAAGCATAAAGTTATCGGATGGGCTGTATCACTGGAAGGCAGTACGGCTTGATAAGTAGAATACGTAAAAGCGTATGGCAGGCCGATGCTGACAGGGGGGAAAGGATATAAGCCCTGTAGATGGGGCCTGTGTTCAAGCCTGGGCCTAGCAGATTCCTGCTTTTTTCATGCGTTTTGCAGTGCTAGGGGTATTGCCCACCTAGTCCATCCTGAAAATCTATGTTAGCAGCCTCCAAACTACCTTTTTGTTCAGGTGTGAAGGACTGCCAAGTATCTGATAGGTATAAAAAAAGCGGCCCTGTGGCCGCTTTTTTAAGGGTCTGATTTACTTGTCTGACCACAGGACGCCGGCCGTGGCCCAGTCTTCGCGTTTGACGTCGGTAAAGACCACATCAACGGCGTCCGGGGTACAGCCAAGCACACGACAGGCTTCTTTGGTCAGGGCCTGGGCGAGCTCACGCTTGATTTCCACGGGACGGCCGTCGAATAGTTGTACGTTAATAGAAGGCATAAAAGCTCCGTAGGGGTGGAAAGGGTGTTAGCGGCAAAAATCCGGCTCGCTCTGATAGAGCTTGCGCAGCAAGGCTGGCCATTCTAACAAGCCCTCTGGCTCGTCCCCCGGTAAAAGCTGGCGATGTGTCAAATCCAGAACATCCTTCGGGGGCAGGTGCAACTGCGGGCTGGCAGCCATGGCCGAGAGCTGAATGCGGCAGGCGCGCTCCAGCGCATCCATCAGAATATAAGCTTCGGCAACGGTGCGTCCGCAGGTCAGGGCACCGTGATTGCGCAAGAGCAGGGCCGGATAGGAGCCTAATTGCTTGAGCAGGGCTTCCTGTTCCTGGGGGGGGAAGGCCAGACCGGCATAGTCGTGATAGCCAATGTCCTGCCAGAAACGCATGGCGTGTTGCGACAGGGGCAGCAACCCACAGGACAGGGCCGAGACCGCAATCGAGGCATCTGTATGTAAATGAATGACACAGTGTGCATCGGCACGGGCGCGGTGGACGGCACCATGAATGGCAAAACCGCTGGGGTTGGCACGACGGCCTGTGCCATCCACGACCTGGCCCTGGGTATCAATCAACAGCAGATTGGAGGCGCAGATCTCATCAAAGCGCAAACCAAAGGGATTGATCAGGAAAATGTCGTCGTGGCCGGGCAGGCGCAGGGAAATATGGGTGTAGATGATATCGTCCCAGCCCTGGCGGGCCGCCAGCCGGTAAGCGGCGGCCAGATTGACGCGGGCGCGCCAGTGCTCGGGATCAATATCCGCCGGACGATGGGCGTAAATGGCCTCCAGGTCCGGCGTGACAGGACAGGACTGGCTCACGCTGCTGTGGTTTCCAGTTCAGCGATGATGGCTTTTTCTTCCAGCTGAATCACGTCGCAGTTGTCGCCGGGCCCTTTGCGGTCAATCACAATGAAGTCGGCCACTTGGTTCAGGGCCATCAAGGGGTGGTGCCAAACGCCGGTTGCGTAGTTCACGCCCTGATCGCCACGTGCCAGGAACAGGCGCAGATCGCTTGCCTTGGGAGTCGGGCCAGCAGGGGCCACAATCACCAGATAAGGCTGGCCGGACTGGGGAATGAAGGCCTGGCTCCCTTTGGGGTGGCGCTCCATCATCTCTACGGTAAAGGGCAGGGTGCGCGGCTGGCCACGGAAAATGGACACAATCGCGTGACCGTCCGCGCCGGGCTCAATCTTGGCCAGATCGTGGTAGCGCTCGGTATTGCCCTCGTTGATGGTGAAGTGCTGAACCGCGTCGGAGGCCTCGATGACATCACCAAAAGGCGCGAAGGCTTCGGCTGTCAGGGTTTCCAACTTCAATGTGATTGTCATGGCAGAGGTCCTTAATAAGGCAGACCCGCGTGGGGCTGAAAGCAGCCGCGCCACGAAGGGTCAGAGGAAACAAAGGGTAGCGTGCCCGCAGGCTGGCGCTACCCCGTGAACGGCTTGGATCTTCAGAAAGATCCAGAAGGCAGCAAAATCAGGCCAGCAGCGCATCCAGACGGAAACGGGCAATTTTGCCGATTTCGGTCAGACAAGCTTGAAACTCGGTTTCAACACTATTGTTCAGACGGGCTTCTACTGTATCCATGATTTGGTAACGGCTCAAACCTTTGACGGCAATCACGAAGGGGAAACCGAAACGCTCACGGTACTGGGCGTTCAGGCCACGCAGACGGGCCAGTTCTTGGGCCGAGCACTGGTCCAGGCCAGCGCCACGCTGTTCACCCGTGGATGCGGTGGTCAGCGTGCCTTGCTCGGCTTCCTTGCCAGCCAGCTCGGGGTGAGCACAGATCAGGTTCTTTTGCTCTTCGTACGATGCCTCTTTGACCACTTGCACCATGCAGGCGTGCAGTTGATCCACGCTTTCAAACGGACGCTGGTGCCAGCTACGCTCAGGGACCCAGGGGGAGTGTTCAAAAATACCTTCGAGCTTGTCCACGAATTGGCTCTGGTCCAGGCTGGAGAGTTCGGTTAGAGCCTGTGTGGTGGTAAGGGTTTGAGTTGTCATGTGTCAGTCCGATTATCTAAGCGTAAATAGTGCGAGCCGAGGCGGCTCCAGGACCAGGCCTGGGGGCCGTTTTATCAAGGGTAGTGGGTGGGCGTTTACAGGGTCTGTTTGATTTATTCAAACCCTTATAAACAACCGCCTGTGGGCTATGATTTTCTTATATGGGACCAGTTTAAGTTTTCTGTTTATAAATAAAATAGAATTAGGCGTATAAATGATATATGCCATCTCGTATTGTGCATGTATGTCATTATCATGCTGGAAAAAAGCGTAAGAAGGAGAGAATAAGATGGCCGCCCGACGTGGGGATAACCCGCTTGATACCTATCTTTTGAGGGTATTTTGCTTACTCGTTACCGAGCGCAGCGTCTCGCGTACCGCGTTCAAAATGAACCAGTCGCAGCCTGCCATCAGTGCGGCCTTACGACGCTTGCGTGACATTATTGGCGATCCTTTGCTGGTGCGCGAAAAAGGCGGCATGGTGCCTACCGAGCGTGCCATTGGCCTGCTGGCTCACGCCAAAGGAGCCCTGGCCGAGATCGACTGTATGGTCAATGCGCCAGACAGTTTCGACCCGCAGGTCAGTCGCAGTGAATTTCATATCGGAGCGCCGGACTATCTGGCGCCTGTTTTTGTTGGCGGGGTCGTCGAGCGCATGCGCCGCGAGGCACCGGGTGCGCGTTTGAATCTGCACTCCCTGGACGCCAGCTTTGATTTCGAGCGTTCGCTGGCGGAAGGTGATCTGGACATGGTCATCGGTAACTGGCCCGAACCGCCGGATCGCATGCACCTGTCCGTGCTGCTGGAAGATCAGATTGTCTGCCTGGTGGCGGCGACTCATCCGCTGGCCCGCAAGGGGCTGACCATGGATGATTACGTACGGGCGCGCCATGTGGTGCCCATGCCGTATTCCATCAACCAGCGCGGTGTCATCGATACGACCTTGGCGACCTTGCGTATTCAGCGTGATGAAAGCGTGGCGGTGCAGTCCTTCTCGGCAGCCCCGTATTTGCTACAGAATACAGATCTGATTTTTACGACTTCGCGTCATTTTGCCGAGTTCTATTGCCGTTTGCTGCCTCTGACGATTCTGGAGGCTCCGCTGGAGTTTCCGCCCATGCGCTTTTATCAGCTTTGGCATGAACGTAACCGGCATTCGCCCAGCCATCGCTGGTTGCGGCGTCTGCTGACCGAATGCGGTAATCAGCTGGCCTCGACAGAACCGTTGCCGCAACCCGATTCCTGAGCCCCAATCCCGCAAAATACTTGCTTTCGGGCTCGCGCTCGGGCAAATTAGCGTGCTACTCCTGCCTACACGAAAGTGATACGGAACTTGACGAAAATTGTTGCATTTAAAGCGACTAGTCACGGACACAAGCCGGAAGGCAGGTTGATAATGATGTAGTTCCTAACCTTGCAGGGTGTTTCGCGGTGTCTTTACCTCAGATGGGGGAATCCTTTACCTGGTTGTATATCTGTGTCGTGGCTTTTATGGTCGGCGGGCTTATTGTGGCCTCCGAGCGTTGGCACGGCCGTTTGACTGGGGACAGCGACCTTAGTAAACCCCAAGCGTCCCATTCTCGTCCTACCCCGCGTGTGGGTGGGCTGGCGGTGGTGGCAGGCAGTTTGGCCGGCTTGCTGGTGCTGGGTCCCAGCAACATGACACTGACCTGGCTGTGGCCGGTCTTGTTTCTGGCTGCCATGCCGGTTTTTGTGGCGGGCCTGGTCGAGGACATCACCAAGGATGTGGGTTCTCTGAAACGTTTGCTGGCCGCTTTCCTGTCGGCAGCGATTGCCTGGTGGCTGCTGGGTGGTGTGTCGCGCGTTGGGGTGAGCTGGGCCGACTGGGTTCTGGGCTTCTGGCCCATTTCGCTGCTCTTTACCATGATTGCCGTGGGCGGCTGTACTCATGCACTGAATATTATTGACGGGATGAACGGCCTGGCGGGCATGATCGCCACCTTGATGGCTCTGTCCCTGGCTCTGGTGGCCCTGCAGGTGCAGGACATCCCGATTTTCCTGATTGCGGCCTCGCTGGCCTCGGCCACCCTGGGTTTTCTGGTGTGGAACTTTCCTTTCGGACGGGTCTTTCTGGGCGATGGCGGGGCGTATTTCCTGGGCTTCATGCTGGCTGAGCTGGCTGTACAACTGGTGGTGCGTAATCCCAGTGTGTCGCCGTTCTACGCCTTGGCCGTGCTGTTTTATCCTGTTTTCGAAACCATGTTTTCGATCTGGCGCCGCCGTTTCAAACGGGGTGTGCCTGTGGATCAACCGGATGCGCTGCACCTGCACCAGCTGGTGTTCCGCCGTCTGGTGCGCTCCACGTTCAGTCGTGACAGCGGTGGGGCCTTGCCCGCGTTTTGTAATGCCATGACCTCGCCTTACCTGTGGGTTCTGGCCTTGATCGGTTTGGTTCCGGCCACGATCTGGTGGGACAATACCTGGGCTTTGTGCGCCAGCATGTTGGCCTTCTCACTGGTGTATATCTGGCTCTATTCCCGTCTGGTTTCGTGGCGCCGCCCCTCCTGGTTGCTGCTGCCGTCGGTACGGCGGCGCGTAGACCGGGATTGAGACTGGCAGGCGTTCAAGATTATTCCTTGCGCATAGCGCTAACTGGAGAATGAAGTTGCAACTTGAGAATGTGAAACTGGCCGTTATCGGCTTGGGATATGTCGGTTTGCCTTTGGCAGTAGAGTTTGGCAAAAAGCGTTCCGTTATTGGTTTTGACATTAACGCGCGTCGCGTCGCCGAACTCAAGGAAGGGGTAGACCGCACGTTGGAGGTCGAGAGCGCAGAGCTGGCCGAGGCCAGTGGCCTGAGCTACTCCTGCGAGGCGGATGAACTGGCACAGGCCAATGTCTTCATCGTGACCGTGCCCACGCCTATTGATGAATTCAAGCAGCCCGATCTGACGCCGCTGGTTCGTGCGTCCGAGACCATCGGTAAAGTGCTCAAGCGTGGTGACATCGTGGTTTACGAGTCCACGGTTTACCCAGGTGCTACCGAAGAAGTGTGCGTGCCCGTGCTGGAGCAAGTGTCGGGTCTGCGCTTCAACGAAGATTTCTACGCCGGCTACAGCCCGGAGCGTATCAATCCGGGCGACAAGGAACACCGCGTCTCCACCATCAAGAAAGTCACTTCCGGCTCGACGCCTGAAGTAGCTGAGCTGGTGGATGCCCTGTACCGCGAGATCATTGTGGTGGGCACATTCAAGGCCAGCTCCATTCGTGTGGCTGAAGCTGCCAAGGTGATCGAGAACACCCAGCGCGACGTGAATATCGCCCTGATCAACGAACTGGCCCTGATTTTCAACCGTCTGGGGATTGATACCCTGGACGTGCTGGAAGCGGCGGGCACCAAGTGGAACTTCCTGCCTTTCCGTCCCGGTCTGGTCGGTGGTCACTGCATTGGCGTAGACCCCTACTACCTGACCCACAAGGCACAAGCTATCGGTTACCACCCCGAAATCATTCTGGCTGGCCGTCGCCTGAACGACTCCATGGGTGGTTACGTGGCGTCCCAGCTGGTTAAAGCCATGACCAAGCGCCGCATTCAGGTGCAAGGTTCACGCGTTCTGCTGCTGGGTCTGGCCTTCAAGGAAAACTGCCCGGATCTGCGTAACACCCGTATTGTCGATATCGTGCATGAACTCAAGCAATACGATGTTCATGTAGACGTGTACGACCCCTGGGTTGATCCCAAAGAAGCGCAGCACGAATACGGCATTACGCCTGTCGAGACTCCCAAAGCGGGTGAGTACGACGGCGTCATCGTGGCCGTGGCTCACAAGCAGTTCAAGGAGCTGGGCGTGGACGGCGTGCGCCAATGGGGCAAGCCCGAGCATGTGCTCTACGACTTGAAGTATGTGTTTGATCGCGAACAGTCCGATCTGCGCCTTTAATTTTGGAAAGCATTATGAGCTCTGCATTTGAACAGGCGAGCCAGCAACTGCGTAATCAGCCAAAAACCTGGCTGGTTACGGGTTGCGCCGGCTTTATCGGGTCCAACCTGCTGGAAGCCCTGCTGAAAATGGATCAGCAGGTGGTCGGTCTGGATAACTTTGCAACTGGCCATCAATACAATCTGGACGAAGTGCGCGATCAGGTTGGGGCCGAGCGCTGGGCCCGTTTTCGCTTTATTGAAGGCGACATCCGTAGCCTGGATACCTGTCGCGAGGCCGTCAAGGGCGTGGACTATGTGCTGCACCAGGCGGCGTTGGGTTCGGTACCGCGTTCCTTGAACGATCCGCTGACCTCCAACGAAGTCAACGTGAATGGTGCCTTGAACATGATGGTGGCCGCACGTGACGAACAGGTTAAAGCCTTTGTTTATGCGGCTTCCAGTTCCACCTACGGCGACCACCCCGGTTTGCCCAAGGTGGAAGACACGATTGGTCGCCCACTGTCTCCCTACGCCGTCACCAAGTTCGTGAACGAGCTGTATGCGGACGTGTTTGCCCGTGCCTACGGCTTCTCCAGCGTGGGCCTGCGTTACTTCAACGTGTTTGGAAAACGTCAGGACCCTAACGGTGCATACGCCGCGGTGATTCCCAAATGGGTGTCGGCCATGATCCAGAACCAGGATGTGCAAATCAATGGGGACGGGCAGACCAGCCGCGATTTCTGCTTTATCGACAACGTTATTCAAATGAATATCCTGGCCGCCGTGCAGCAAAAGCCTGCTGTGGCCGAGGTTTATAACGTGGCCGTCAATGCCCGCACCAGCCTGAACGAGCTGTTCGAGCACCTGAAGCAGACCCTGAGCACCAATGGTGTGAACTACACCAAGCAGCCCATCTACGCCGATTTCCGTGCTGGTGATGTGTTGCATTCCCAAGCGGATATCTCCAAGGCCCGTACACAACTGGGTTACGAGCCGACTCACACGATTTTGCAGGGCCTGAATACGGCCATGCCCTGGTACGTGGCGTTTCTGAGTTGATCTGGGCCGGCCTGAAAGCACGTCTGTCTAGTCTGCATGACGACCACCGTCGCATCGCCCTGGGGGCGATGCGGGTGGCGTTTTTTCTATTGCTGGGCAAGGCAGCGGGCGCTTTCAAAGAAATGGCGGTGGCGTATCGCTACGGTGTGAGCGATGTAGTCGATGCCTATCAGTTCACGATGGTCATGGCCAACTGGTTGCCAGTGACGATCGTCGGCTCCATGTCTGTTGTGCTGATTCCGGTTCTGGTGCGCTTGCATCGCCTGGAACCGGCTGCGCGCAGCCGTTTTCTGGGTGAACTCAAGGCCTGGTGCATTGTGCTGGGCTGCGTGCTGGGGGCCTTGATCTGGATTAGCTGGCCCTGGGTGCTGCAATGGACTGGGCAAGGGCTAAGCCCCGCCGTCCATGAAATGAGCCGGGAGCTGCTGTTTGCCTTTGCGCCTGCGGCAGTGCTGACGCTGATGATTGGCCTGAGCGCCGCGCGCTTGCGGGCGCATGAGCGCCATATCAATACCTTGCTGGAAAGTGTCCCGGCCTTTGTCATCCTGATCTGGGTGCTGGCAGCGGGTGGGAATGCCGGTATTGGTCCTTTGTTGTGGGGCACCTTGCTGGGCATGACGATCCAGGCCGTGTGGTTGATGATTCTGGCCTCGCGGGCCGATCAGATCTGGGCTCGCCCCACGATCAGCCTGCGTGCGGAGCAATGGCCGGATCTGCTCAAGGCTGCCACCATCATGCTGGTGGGGCAGGTTGCCATGAGCTTTGTTGGTCCTATTGACCAATATACGGCGGCCAATCTGGGGGCTAATGCCAATGCGA
Organism: Alcaligenes faecalis; assembly: GCF_002443155.1. Taxonomy (NCBI): domain Bacteria; kingdom Pseudomonadati; phylum Pseudomonadota; class Betaproteobacteria; order Burkholderiales; family Alcaligenaceae; genus Alcaligenes; species Alcaligenes faecalis. The sequence continues at coordinate 361,770 of NZ_CP023667.1, forward strand.
CCTTGGGTTATGCCACTCGCTTGCTGGCATTGGTTCTGGGTGTTGGCGCTGCTTCTGTCGGTCGGGCCGCTTTGCCTGTGCTGGCGGATATTCAAAGCCGAGGCGATAACGCCCGTGCTCGCTCCATGGCCTTGAAGTGGTCGGTCATGATGTTGCTGGCCGGTGGAGTTGCCGCCGCGATTGGTGTTCTGCTGGCGCCTTGGGGAGTGGCCCTGCTGTTTGAGCGTGGTGCGTTCACGGCGCAGGATACGGCCACGGTCGCCCAGGTGTTTAGCTGGGGGCTGGTGCAACTGCCCTTTTATTTTGGGGTGCTGATTCTGGTGCAGTTGCTGGCCAGTCAGAACCGTTATAAATCCATGGCAATTATTGCCGTGATCAATTTTCTGGTGAAAGCGGCCCTGAACCCGATTCTGGCGGCTCGCATGGGCCCGTCGGGCATCATGCTGGCGACCAGCCTGATGTATGCGGCTTCTTTCACTTGTTATTTCATCTTGGCCTTGAGGCCAGCCAGTGCCTTCGCGTCTGGTTCGCAGGAATAGGAAAACGTGCACAGTCATTCGGGAGTTCGCCCTCATATCATGCTGCTTATCCACTCTTTGGGTGGGGGTGGGGCAGAACGTGTCGCCGTCGATTTAAGCGCAGCCTGGGTGGCGCGCGGCTATCGAGTGTCTCTGGTGACGCAGGCCGGCCGTGACAAAGACGCGTATACCGTAGCAGAGGGCGTAGAGCGCCACGTGCTGGGAACGGCAGGCAGCAGTCGTGGCCGCCTGGATGCCTTGTGGAAGAACTGGCGGCGCGTGAGCCGGGTGCGATCCCTGATACGCAAGACCAAACCCGATGTGGTTCTGGGCATGATGACCACTTCCTCGGTACTGGCCATTTCTGCCGCCAAAGGCTTGCCCTGCAAGGTGATTGCTACCGAGCATACGCATCCTCCGTCCCAGTCCTTGTCCTCTTTCTGGCAAAAAGCCCGCTTGCGTACCTATCCGCAAGCCCATGCGGTCATTGCGCTGACGGCCGGTACAGCAGACTGGCTGCGCGAGCACGTGCCCGGTAGCCAGGTGCAGGTGATTCCCAATGCGGTGCGCTGGCCCATGGACCGCGCCGAGCCAGTAGTGCCGGTGCCCGAACTGCCAGAAGGACGCAAACGCTTGCTGGCCGTGGGGCGGCTGCATCCGGTCAAGGGCTTCGATACCTTGGTTGAATCATTTGCCATGCTGTCCAACTATTTCCCCGACTGGGATCTGGTGATTCTGGGCGAAGGCGAGCAACGTGCTCCCCTGGAGGCACGGATTGCGGAACTGGAACTGCAAGAGCGGATTCAGCTGCCAGGGCGTGTCGGCAATATGGCGGACTGGTATGAACAGTCAGATCTGTATGTGCTCAGCTCCCGTATGGAGGGCTTGTCCAACAGTTTGCTGGAAGCCATGGCCAGTGGTTTGACGGCAGTGGCCTTTGACTGCGATACCGGCCCGCGCGAGATCATCCGTGCCAATATCGATGGTGTTTTGGTACGCCCGACTGAGGACGTGGAGGCCTTGGCGGCCCATTTGTCCGACCTGATGTCCAACGAAGACAAGCGTCAGCGATTGGCGCGCCGTGCCACGGATGTGCGCGACCGCTTTTCCTCGGCCCGCGTGCTGGCGCTGTGGCAGCAAGTGTTGGAACAGTGCTTGCGTCGGACTTAAAATGGCGCTTTGCTTCGTGCCAGCGGGTCCAAGCTACCCGGTCGATGAGCCCATGGAGGCCCAGTGAATATTCTGTTTTTCGTCAGCTCCCTGAACGCAGGCGGTGCCGAGCGCGTCGCCTCTACCTTGGCCAATGCCTGGGGTTTGCGGGGCGATCAGGTCACCCTGGTGCCTACCTATAGCGGTGGAGGCAGTGCGTTTTACCCTATCGACCCCAAGGTGGAACTGGTGTGGCTGGCCCATCGCATGCGAGGCAGCTGGCTGCCCAAGCCCTTGGCCAAGCTGCGCGCCATGCGCAAGCTGGTGCGTGAAAAACAGCCCGATGTCATCGTGTCTTTTCTGACCAATGTGAATATCAATGTCTTGCTGGGGCTGGGTGGCATGGGTGTCCCTGTTGTGGTGGGTGAACGCACCAACCCGGCCTTTAGCAGCAGCGCAGGCAAGCTCTTGCAAAGCCTGCGCCGCCGTCTGTATCCCAAGGCACAGGTAGTGACGGTGCAGACCCGGGCCAGCGTGGCAGCCTTCCAAGCCATGGTGCCAGGCATGAAACAGGTCATGGTTGTGCCCAACCCCTTGCCGCAGGCTTTGAATGCCGTGCAGCGCGAGGTACGGGTAGAGGAAAACCGGCATTGCACCCTGATGGCCATGGGGCGTCTGGTGCCTTCCAAGCGCTTTGATGTCCTGATCCGCGTGTTTGCGAGTCTGGCTGCCGAATATCCGGAATGGAAGTTGAAAAATCTGGGGTGATGGCCCGCAGCGTGCCCAATTGGTGCAGCAGATTGCCATGTCCGGAGCCGCTGACCGTATTGAACTGGCCGGAAAAACCGCCCAGCCCTGGCAGGAAATGGCGCGCTCCCATGCTTTTGTCATGACCTCGGAAGTAGAAGGTTTTCCGAATGTGTTGCTGGAAGCCATGGCCATGGGTCTGCCCGCTGTAACGGTGGATTGCCCCAGCGGTCCGCGCGAGATCAGCTCCGATGGCAAGGACGCCCTGCTGGTTCCGGTGGGAGATGAAGGCGCCTTGACCGCCGCCCTGGCCGAGCTGATGGGTGATGGCGTGTTTCGGGGTGTGTTGGGCCGTCGTGCCGCTGCAGCGGTGCGGCAGCGTTATGAACTAGAGCAGGTTTTGCTTAACTGGGACCAGGTCTTTCAGGCCGCCCGTGGCGGTATAGAAGAGGGAGCCAAAGCATGAGTGCATTGCAGCCAAGGTCGTTGAATCAGGAAACAGACGCCGTGGATGGCAAGTTGGAGAAAACAACGCCGCCTTTGCGGGTCGTGCATATTATTGCGGGGCTGGGACAGGGTGGGGCAGAGACGGTCTTGTTCCGTCTGGTGACAGCTCCCGGCCAGGCTACCGAACATATTGTGATTTCTCTGGGCGAGGAAGATGTTTTTGGGCCGCAATTGCGTGCCGCAGACATTCCTTTGTACTGCCTGCACATGCACTCGCCGCTGGGCTTTTTGAAAGGCTTGCGATCCTTGACTCGTGTGCTGCGCGAGGTGCAGCCCGATGTAGTGCAAACCTGGATGTATCACTCTGACCTGATTGGTGGCGCAGCCGCCCGCTTGGTTGGTATTCCGGCTGTGTCCTGGGGTATCCGTAACTCGGGCGCCAATCTGTATCAAGGCAGCCCGAAAGCTCGTATGGTGGCCTGGCTGTGCGCTCGCCTGTCGCGCTTTATTCCCAATCTGATTGTGTCTTGTGCCGAAAATGCCGCCCGACGTCATAAACAGTGGGGCTATCGTGCTGACATCATGAAAGTGATTCCCAATGGCTACGATTTAAGCCGTTGGCATCCCGATGAGCAGGCTCGTGAAGAAGTGCGCGAAGAATTGGGCCTGTCACTGGATACGCCTGTTATTGGTAGTGTGGCCCGCTGGAATCCGCTGAAAGATCATCCCAATCTGCTGGCCGCCTTGGCCCGCAGCTTGCACCGTCATCCCGGCTTGCGTTGCCTCTTGATTGGCGACGGCATGGACAGCAGTAATGAAACCCTGATGCGCTTGCTGGATCAGCATCAGCTGCGTGAGAGCGTCATTCTGATGGGGCGACGCAGCGATGTACCCCGCTTGATGAATGCGCTGGACGTACATGTGTTGTCCAGCTCGGCAGAGGGCTTTCCGAACGTGGTGTGTGAAGCCATGGCTGCCGGAGTGTCCAATGTGGTCACCGACGTGGGCGATGCGGCCTTGATCGTGGGCAACGAGGGTTGGGTTGTCCCCCCCAGCAATGCCGAGGCCTTGGCAGGTGCAATCAACAGTGCGGTTGACGAGTTGGGTGCGCCGTCCTGGCAGGCTCGCCATGAGCATGCGCGTGAACGGGTTGCCCGCCTGTTTTCCCTGGAAGGCATGGTCAAGAACTACACGCAAGCCTGGAAGACGCTGACAGCGCAGTATCCGCCCAAGCGCAAGCGTAGTCGGCAAGCCTTGAATGTGTTGACGGACGATTCCAGCAAGAAAACACGCATGCTGATGTTCGTGGTCAATAATCCCGCTTTTTTCCTGTCGCACCGTTTGCCCTTGGCGCAAGCCGCCCAGCGTGAAGGTTATGACGTGCATGTGGCCACCATGGATGGCCCGGCAGTGGCCGAGATCGAGCGTCACGGCCTGCATCACCATGCTTTACCCATGACGCGCAGCGGGACCAATCCCTTGCAAGAGCTGCAAACCATCTGGGCCTTGTGGCGTCTGTTTCGGCGGGAGCGTCCTGAACTGGTGCATGCAGTCACCATCAAACCTGTTCTGTACGGTGGCATTGCGGCGCGACTGGCCGGTGTGCCGGGCTTTCTAGCTGCCGTATCGGGTTTGGGTTATGTATTTACCAAGCGCGACAAGTCCTTTGATCCCGTGCGCTGGATAGCACTGCAGCTTTATCGCATAGCTTTGGGACATCCCAATAGCCGTGTGATTTTTCAAAACAGCAATGACCGTGATGTCTTGCTGGAAGATCGTGTGGTCAAACGTGACCAGTGCATCCTGATTCGTGGTTCTGGGGTAGACCTGAACGAGTTTCAGGCCGTGCCAGAGCCGGAAGGCCCGCCCGTTGCCTTGATGGTGTCACGTTTGTTGGTAGACAAGGGCGTGCGAGAGTTTGTGGAAGCTGCCCGTATCAGTGCCGCCCAAGGCAGCCCGGTGAAGTGGGTATTGGCTGGCAGTCCTGACCCTGGCAATCCCGCCAGCATCAGCGAGCAGGAATGGCAGAATTGGCAAAAGCAGGGCGTGGTGGAGTGCTTGGGTGAGCGTAGTGATATTGCGCAGCTGTACGCTCAATCACACATTGCCGTGTTGCCGTCTTATCGTGAAGGCTTGCCTAAATCCTTGGTGGAAGCCGCAGCCTGCGGGCGCGCGGTGGTTACAACGGATGTACCCGGTTGCCGGGATGCCATTGAGCCTGGAGTAACGGGTGTGCTGGTGCCAGTGCGTAATGCGCAGGCCTTGGCGGCGGCGGTGATGGAGTTGGGTGAGGATACGGCCAAGCGACAAGCCATGGGGGCGGAAAGCCGCCGTCTGGCTGAAGAGGCCTTTGATATAGGCCGCATCAGCGAGGCCCATCTGGATCTGTATCAGTATTTGAGCCGTTAAGGCTCTTTATGCCTTGGTTCAAGACCAAAGCATAAAAAATGGGCTGAGCTGTCTGCTGTGACTTGGGGCTGAATCCAAGGTTTCAGAGACAGTTCAGCCCTTTTTTTACCGCCGAGCCGCCCCAAGGCTGGTCGTCCCGGTAAAAAGTGCCCTCTTGGGGGACAGCAAGCCAAAGTTGCCGCGTGGGGGCATTTTTATACTGCGCTGGAGACTAGAGACTAGAGACTAGAGACCAGCGAGCAGGGATCTGGGTATTAGCGAACCTCCACCGCCTTAGAAAGGCAAGGCAGCATCAGGCTTCAAAGCCAACAATGCCGCACGGAATTCCCCCTGAATCCGATCCAGCGCCTCTTGGGACTGGGCCTCAAAACGCAGCACAATCACAGGCGTGGTGTTGGAGGCACGAGCCAGACCGAAGCCATCCGGATACTCGGCGCGCACACCATCAATCGTGTTGAGCTGATTGGAGCTGGGGAAGCGGCCTTCTTTTTGCAGGCGGGCAATTAAGGCATGGGGCTCGCCCTCGGCCAGAGGCAGTTTCAGTTCCGGTGTAGACAGGTCTTGCGGCAAGGCTTCCAGCTCGGCCGTAGGGTTGTCACCGCGAGAAAGGATCGCCAGCAGACGTGCGCCGGTGTACAGGCCATCGTCAAAGCCGTACCAGCCTTCCTTGAAGAACACGTGGCCGCTCATCTCGCCAGCCAGGGGTGCACCCGTTTCGGCCAGTTTGGCCTTGATCAGTGAATGGCCGGTTTGCCACATCAAGGGCTCACCACCCGCCTTGGCAATTTCCAGAGCGACGTGGCGGCTGCATTTCACGTCAAAAATAATGGTGGAGCCGGGCTCGCGTTGCAAAATATCGCGCGCATACAGGATCAACTGGCGGTCTGGCCAGATGATCTGACCGGAGCGAGTCACCACACCCAGGCGGTCGGCATCGCCGTCAAAGGCCAGGCCCACTTCGCAGTCCGTGTTTTGAACATGGGCGATCAGGTCTTGCAGATTGTGCGGCTCGGCCGGGTCTGGGTGGTGGTTGGGGAAGCTGCCATCTACATCCTCAAACAGCATGTCCACTTCGCAACCCAGGGCCTTGAACAGGCGGGCGGCTACGACGCCACCGACGCCATTGCCGCAGTCCAGGGCAATTTTCATGGGGCGGGCCAGCGTTACACGTTCTGCAATGGTGTTGACGTACAGGTCCAGCAGGTCTTTCTTTTCGTCCGTGCCTGCTTGTGGTGCTGGTTGAACCCCGGCTTGCATACGCTTCATCAAATCCTGGATGTCCTGGCCGTGCAAGGTCTTGCCAGCCATCATCATCTTGAAGCCGTTGTAATTGGATGGGTTATGGCTGCCTGTAATGGCTACGCCCGAGCCGGTTTCAAGCACATTGGCCGCAAAATAGACGACGGGGGTGGGCACCATGCCCAGATCAACGGTATTCACGCCACCTGCCTGGATGCCTTTTCGCAGGGCCAAGGACAGAGAGGGGCTGCTGTGACGGCCGTCATAGCCTACTACCAAGGTCTGGACTTTCTGCTCACGTGCCGAGGCCGCCAGGGCCAAGCCTAATTGATAGGCAAAATCTGGATTCAGTTGTTCAGGAACGGTGCCTCGGATGTCGTAGGCTTTGAATACAGCGGTCGGAAGAGCAGAAATTGGAGTCACTGTCGGATCCTGTGGAGTTAAATAAAGAAACCAGTTTAGCGCGAATGTCATCGGCTTTCGTGAGTTACCATTAAGAGCTGTAGCGCGACAGCAAGAGCGCCTGATTGTTTTTCTTGAGTGGCTTGGGTCATGACTTTTCTGAACGAACTTGAACAGCGTATTGGTCAGCAGCATGTGCTGACAGGACAATCCATGCAGCAGTACCTGGAGGATTGGCGTGGACGCTATACCGGTACTGCGTTGGCGGTGGCCCGGCCTGCAACGACGGAAGAAGTGGCCCAGGTTGTGCGTCTATGCGCGCAGCACCGCGTGCCCATCGTCCCTCAAGGCGGCAATACCGGCTTGTGCGGGGGCGCGACTCCGGACAATAGTGCGACGGCGCTGGTACTGTCTTTGGAGCGCTTGAACAAGATTCGCAGCGTGGATACTGATAACGACACCATGGTGGTGGAAGCCGGCTGCATTTTGCAAAACGTGCAGCAAGCCGCCCGCGACCATCAGCGCCTATTCCCCTTGAGCCTGGCCGCAGAAGGCAGTTGCACCATTGGTGGCAATTTGGCGACCAATGCGGGCGGCACGCAGGTTCTGCGTTACGGCAATGCCCGCGACCTGACATTGGGGCTGGAAGTCGTCACTGCTCAGGGCGAAATCCTGCATGGTCTGCTTGGCCTGCGCAAGGACAATACCGGCTACGACCTGCGCAACCTGTTCATTGGTAGCGAAGGCACCTTGGGCATCATCACCGCTGCCACCATCAAACTCTATCCCCAGCCAGTCGCTGCATGCACCGCCTTGCTGGCGCTGAACACAATTGAAGATGCCGTACAAGTGCTGGCCCTGGCCCGTCAGGGCTTGGCCGCTTCCTTGACCGGCTTTGAGCTGATTGCAGGCAACTGCTTGCAAGCGGTACTGCACTGCTACCCCGATCAACGCATGCCTTTCCAGGGGCCGGCAGAAAAAGCGGCCTGGTATGCCTTGCTGGAACTGTCCGATAGCGAAAGCCTGGAGCATGCCCGCGAGCGTTTTGAGAGCGTGATCGGTCTGGCTCTGGAGCAAGATTTGGTGCAAGACGCCGTTATTGCCGAGACCATCGCACAAAGCAAGGCGCTCTGGCACTTGCGTGAAAGTATTCCCCTGGCTGAAAAAGCCTATGGGAAAAGCATCAAGCATGATGTGTCCATTCCCGTGTCTGTGATGTCCCAGTTCGTGCATGAGACGGACAAGGCCTTGCAGGAAGCCTTCCCCGGTCTGGAAAACGTGACGTTCGGGCATTTGGGCGACGGCAATCTGCACTACAACGTGGCGCGCGGCACCGCCTTCACGGAAGAAGAGCTGCTCAAGCGTCAGGACGAGATTTACGCCCTGGTGCATGACAGCGTGCACCGCTTCAATGGTTCGATCAGCGCCGAGCATGGTGTGGGTCAACTCAAACGCCAACTGCTGCCACGTTATAAAGATCCCGTTTCCCTGACCTTGATGAAGCAGATCAAGATGGCACTGGATCCGTTGGGGATCATGAACCCCGGTAAGGTATTGCCCGACTGATTGAAGTTACTTGGTGTGTAGATGTTTTTTCGTCCTTATATCGTTGCCAGTGCCGTCTTGTTTACTGTTTTGGGAATCGTCGCGGCCGTGACGATGGGTTCGGCAACGGATCTGTCTCTCAGCGCCTATTTCTATGACACGCAAGTCCAGGATTTTTCCTGGCGTTTGCAGCCTTTTGTGGATTTGTTCGGGCGCAGATTGGTCTGGTTCGTCCCCTTTGGCGGCGCGGTGATATGGACGATTGTGGCGTGGCGGCAGCCCAGGGGCTCCCGCCGCCAATTGGCCTGGGCGGGGGCGGCTTTTTTCATGGGTAGTGGCCCGTTAATGGTCGGCGTGCTGAAACATCTGACCGCCATGCCAAGGCCCTTTAATCTGGCCATGTTCGGTGGCACAGAATCCATGCCTGCCTACTTTTGGGCGCATTCCTGGGCTGAGGCCGGCAATGCCTTGCCCAGCGCTCATGCCGCATCCGGTTTTGTGCTCCTGTCCCTGTTCTTTGTAGGCCTCATGACAGGCTGCCGCAAATTGGCCGCCGGGGGCTTTGTACTGGGTATCAGCGCCGGTTTGCTGTTCGGCTTTTTGCGTATCATGCAGGGCTACCATTTTCTTAGCCAGGTGCTGGCTTCGGGCGCTGTGCTGGGACTGTATGGCTGCGTGCTGTTTTATATCTTGTGGTCTTGGGCCAGACATAAGCAATTGCCTGCCTAGTGGCTCTATGAATCTGCAAAAGGGGACTTCAAGTCCCTTTTTTGTTTTTGCGAGCCTGTTTCTATAGGCCTTACGTAACAACACCCCGAAGCCAGGTAGCGGCTGCGGGGTGTTGTTCACAAGCAAGCGTCTCTTGCTAATCAGACCTTCGCAGGTTTGGGTGCCTTGAGCTTAAGGCACGGCAGGCAGTACACGTCCGGCGCATTCACCAAAAGACAGGGTTGGGTAGCCTTCTTGACGGCACAGGCCCTTCAAGATGATCTCGTCCTGATCTTCCAGGAATTTGCGCTGTTCGCCCCAAGGCAGATCAATGGGGTTCTTGCCGCCCTGGTTCATTTCCAGCAAGGAGCCTTCCTGACCCTTGGCCGGGCCGGACAAGGTGCCGGTGCCCAGCAGGTCGCCGGTTTGCAGGTTGCAGCCGTTGACGCTGTGGTGGGCGACCAGTTGGGCCACGGTCCAATAGGCTTCCTTGAAGTTGCTACGCGAGAGCAGAGCCGGGTCTTTCTTTTGCTGACGAGACTGCTCAGTGCTCAGGTACACCTCCAATTCCACGTCCAGAACGCCACTTTCTTGGTTGGCCTGATCCTGCAAATAAGGTAGAGGCTGAGGATCGGATTCAGGACGACTGAACGGGCGACGGAAGGGAGCCAGGGCTTCCAGTGTCACGACCCAGGGGGAGATCGTCGAGGCAAAGTTCTTGGCCAGGAAAGGGCCCAAAGGCTGGTATTCCCAGGCTTGCAGATCGCGTGCCGACCAGTCATTGAACAGGCACAGACCAAAAACGTGTTCGTCTGCCTGACCGATAGGGATACGGTGACCAGCTTCGTTGCCTTTGCCAATCAGAATGCCCATTTCCAGTTCAAAGTCTAGGCGCTGGCAAGGACCAAAGTTGGGCTGCTCCTGCCCCTCGGGTGGGCGGGTCTGGCCGACGGGGCGCGGGAACTGCTGGCCGGATACCCCAATGCTGGAGGCGCGGCCATGGTAGCCGATAGGCACCCACTTGTAGTTGGGCAGCAAGGGCGCATCGGGGCGGAACTGTTTGCCCACCGCCGTTGCGTGGTGCACGGAAATGTAGAAGTCGGTGTAGTCGCCAATCTGGGCGGGCAGGGCGTATTCCAGCTTGCTGCGTTCGATCAGCATGGGGCGCAGACGTGATTCGGCCGAGGAGCCCTGACGCAAGTCGTGCGACAAGGCGGCACGCAGTGCGCTCCAATATTCCTGACCCAAGGCCATCAGGCCATTCAGTGCCGGTTTGACGCAAGCGGCCAGAGCGTCGGCGGCTTTGCCGTGCCAGGGGGTATCGCAGGCCAGCAGGCCCAGGTCCAGCGCGTAAGGGCCAATGGCCACCATGACGCGGAAGTCTTCCTGACTGTCACGGCGACGGGCCACGGCAAAGGGCAGGTTCTGGATGGGGAAACCGTTATCGGCCTCGTTGGCGCCGGGCACCCAGCTTTGCAGCTTGGGGTCGTGAGTGTCATTCAGATAAGGTCGGGTCATGCCTTTTGTTCCGTAGAGAAGTGTTTTTCCAGTCCGTCCCAGACGGCGTCGTAATTGGCTTGCAGACTGCCGCTTTGCAAGGCCTGTGGCGAGGGGCGGATGACTTTGCGGGTCTCGAACATAAAGGCCATGGTACCGCGCAGATAGTCTGCCTTGCTCAAGTCCGCACTGCTGGCCTTGTCGAAGGTGTTGGCGTCGGGGCCATGCGGGCTCATGCAATTGTGCAGGCTGGAGCCGCCGGGTGCAAAGCCATCGGCCTTGGCATCGTACACACCCTGGATCAGGCCCATGAATTCGCTGGCGAAGTTACGGTGGAACCACGGTGGGCGGAAGGTGTTTTCCATGGCCAGAATGCGTGGTGGGAAAATCGCAAAGTCCAGGTTGGCCGTGCCGGGGGTATCGGAGGGTGAGGTCAATACGCTGAAAATGCAGGGATCGGGGTGATCGTAGCTGATCGAGCCGATCACGTTGAAGTCGCGTAAATCGTATTTGTAGGGGGCGTGCGTGCCATGCCAGGCCACCACGTCCAGCGGCGAGTGCGTCAGTTGCGCAACCCAGAAGCCGCCTGTGAATTTGGTGACCAGCTCATGCGGCGCGCTGACATCTTCGTACCAGGCCACCGGCGTTTTGAAGTCGCGGGCATTGGCCAGGCCGTTGGAGCCGATCGGGCCCAGTTCGGGCAAGCGCAAAGGCGCACCGAAGTTTTCAAGCAGATAGCCGCGGGCCACATCGTCCAGCAACTCTACCTTGAAGCGTACGCCACGCGGCATGACGGCAATCTCGCAAGGCTCGATTTCCATGATGCCCAGTTCGCTGACCAGACGCAGGCGGCCCTGTTCAGGCACGAACATCATTTCGGCGTCGGCGTTGTAGAACACGCGCCGACCCATGGACTGGTTGATGGCGTACAGATGGATGGCAACGCCGCTTTGCGAGTCGCTGCTGCCATTGCCCGCCCAGGTATGGACACCGGCCAGAAAATCGGTGGGTGTGGTGGGCAGATTCAGTGGGCTCCAGCGCAGGCGATTGGGGTTGGCCGGGCCCTGGCCGAAGTTTTCATTCCAGTGGGAAGCGCCTTCAAATGCCGTAAATGCCCCTTGCTTGGCGCTGGGGCGAATGCGGTACAGCCAGGAGCGGCGGTTATCGGCGCGTGGTGCGGTAAAGGCCGTGCCGGACAACTGCTCGGCATACAGTCCGTACGGGCAGCGCTGTGGCGAGTTGCGTCCCAGCGGTAGCGCACCGGGCAGAGCCTCGGTGGCAAAGGCGTTACCAAAACCAATCTGATAATTCAAAGAGCTCATTAGGGGTCTCCAGATTCAGGCAGCCTGCTCCAGGCAGGTCTGGCGGGCAGCATCCAAGGCTTGCTTGATCACATCCAGCGAGCCGACATGATTGCACAGCAAAAGCACCAAAGCGGCATTCATGGCATGGCTTTGTGCCGTGCTCAGACCTTGGTGGGCATCGATCAACATTTGGTAGAAATCGTCCGCCCGTTCCAGGGGGGTATCGGTATTCAGTGTAGACATGAAGCACTCTCCAGGAAATGGCCACAGGCTTTATGCAAGGCAGCCTGGACAGCTTGCCCATCCAGATGACGCCAGCGGGCGCACAGGTGTTGGTCGGGGCGAATCAGATAGCAGGAGCCGGGCTGGGCGTCGTAACGCTGACGCAGCATATCCTGGCTGTCGATGATGCCACCCTGGGCCTGGGCGGCGATGGTGCCAGCGGGCCAGACGCGCAGGCGGGTCAAGAGACCTTGGGCGACCAGTTCTTCTAGCGCTTCAGACTGGCTGGCCTGGCCTTCGCCAAACTCCAGCAGCGTGAAGCCGTTACCCAATTGACCCAGCCACCAGCCTTGCTGACCGTTTTGCTCGATAGGCGCGTCGGGGACGCAGGCGCCCAGTGGCGTAGCCTTGGCGGAAAACTCGTGTGTGTCAGCCGTATTCAAGGGGCTGTCCGGGTAGGCGCTGGGCAAGGACAGGCGGCCGCTATTAACCAGTACACGGGCAAAGGCGTGGCGACGCGCCAGAATCAGGGCCGCATCACGGAACAGACGGCTGACTTCGCTTTTAGGTGTAATGAAATCGGTTGAACGGCTGGAGTGGCGGATGTTCTCGTCCGCGGCCAACTCGCGTTCATGGCTGTAGCTGTCCAGCAAGCTGTCGGGAGCCTGGGCATTCAGAACCAGATTCAGCTTCCAGGCCAGGTTGTCGGCGTCCTGGATACCGCTATTGGCACCGCGTGCGCCAAAGGGCGAGACACGGTGGGCCGAGTCTCCGGCAAACAGAATACGGCCATGGCGAAAGCGCTCCATGCGCTCGCAGGCAAAGGTGTAAATGCTGACCCATTCCAGCTCAAAGGGGGCGTCGGCACCCAGGAGGGCGCGAATGCGGGGCAGCACGTTTTCGGGTTTGACGGCTTCCACCGGGTCGGCATCCCAGCCCAATTGGAAGTCGATACGCCAGACATTGTCCGGCTGGCTGTGCAGCAGAACAGATTGATTGGGATGGAAGGGCGGATCAAACCAGAACCAGCGCTCGGCGGGGAAGTCGGCCTGCATGCGCACGTCTGCAATCAGGAAACGGTCCTTGAACACACGCCCGCTGCTGCTTTCACCCAAGGCACGGCGAATGGCCGAGCGCGAGCCATCGCAGGCCAGCAACCATTCCGCTTCCAGCGTGTAATTGCCTTGCTGGGTTTCTACCTCCAGATGCACGCCTTCTGCCTGGTTCATCACGTTCAGCACTTTATGACCGGAACGCAACTCGATCAGAGGCTGGGCGCAGACGGCTTCGTAGAGATAGCCTTCGCAGTAATACTGCTGCAAATTGATAAAGGCGGGGCGCTGGTGGCCTTCTTCGGGCCGCAAATTGAAGCTCCAGACTTCCTGGTTGCGGAAAAAAACCTTGCCCACATTCCAGGACACGCCCTTGTCCATCATGCGCGAGCCCACGCCCAATCGGTCCCAGATATCCAGGGTGCGTTTGGCAAAGCAAATGGCCCGCGATCCTTTGGACAGCGTAGTGTCGTCATCCAGAATCACGACCCGGTGGCCTTTGGCCGCCAGATCCAGGGCCATGGTCAGCCCCACCGGGCCGGCACCCACCACCACAACAGGGTGGCGGGCATGGGTAGCCGGTGGGGGCGCTTGCGTCAGCTCCAGGGTCTGGTAATTAATGTCTCCCATCTTCTTTCTCCCTGGCCTTGCGTCTTACTGACCTTCGAGCTGTTTCCACATTTCCAGATCGCGCTCGGCGGTCCAGATGCGTGGGTCTTCGTGGCCGTTGACTTCGTCGTAGGCACGGGATACGTCAAAGGGCATGCAGTGATCAAAAATGACCCAGTCTGCGTAGCGAGGCTTCATGAAATCGTAGGTTTCGCGGTAAATGGTCTTCAGATCTTTACCGGCTGCTGCACCTTGCTGCACGCTGGAGTACAGGTCTGTCAAGAACGCGCGTGTGCCGGCCAGCGCCTGACGCACTTCGGTGGCGTTCTTCAGTGCCGGGCCACGGCCAGGAACCATTTGTTCGGCTTTGAAGTCACCCAGACGGTCCAATGTGCGGGGCCATTCGCGGAAGTAGCAGTCGCCTGCGTACGGGGTGGATTGGTATTCAACCAGGTCACCGGCGAACAGGATTTTCTGCTTGGGCAGCCAGGCAATGGTGTCGCCCTTGGTGTGGCCACGACCCACTTGCATCAGGTGCACTTCCAGATTGCCCAGGTCCACGGTCATGTGACCCTCAAAGGTCATGGTGGGCCAGGTCAGGCCGGGAGGAATGGACTCGGCGTTGCGGAACAGGCGGGGGAACCGACCGATTTCGCTGGCCTTGTCTTGCTCGCCACGCTCCACGATCAGGTCGTAAGTGTCGCGGCTGGCCAGGATTTCCTGGGCATCGTAGGCCGAGGCGCCCAGCACGCGTACAGCGTGGTAGTGCGACAGCAGCACATATTTGATGGGTTTGTCGCTGACTTCGCGGATGCGACGAATAACGTCTTCAGCCATGACAGGTGTGGCCTGGGTGTCGATCACCATAATGGCCTCGTCACCAATGATGATGCCCGTGTTGGGATCACCCTCCGCCGTGTAGGCGTAGGCGTTCTCGGACAGTTTCTCAAAGGCAACGATTTTGTCTTCCAGGTCGTTATGCGAGGCGAAGGACTTGCTCATGAAAATGACTCCACAGTCGATAGGGATGGTGTCAGATTAGTTTATGGTGAATCAGTTAGATATAGGTGAATACCTGAATAGGGTGGGTTCAATTGAAGAAAGGCAGACGAGCGTCTGCCTGCCGGAATCGGCATCAGACGCTGTCAAAAAGAAGGGGGCGGGGGCTTAGCGGCGCTGGCAGCGCGAGCAGTAATAGGTCGCGCGCTGGCCTTGGACGATTCGTTTGATAGGCTGTTGACAGCGTGGGCAGGGTTTGCCGGCACGCTCATACACATTGGCGTGAATGTCGAAGTACGCGCCCGGTTCACCACTGGCATTGACGTAATCGCGCAAGGTGCTGCCCCCGGAGTCCAGGGCGGATTGCAAGGTGCTCAGGATGGCCGAGTGCAGTTTTTCGCAGCGATGCAAGGAAACTTCACCGGCGGGCAGTTCGGGGTGAATACCGGCCAGGAACAAGGATTCGGAAGCGTAGATATTGCCGACTCCCACCACAATCTTGCCGCCCAGCAGGGCCTGTTTGATGGCGACGCGCCGCCCTTGCAGGTGTCGGTGCAGATACTCGGGGGTGAACAAGGGATCGAAAGGCTCTACACCTAAAGTACGTAGCAAAAGGTGGTTTTCCAGAGGGCCGTCCTTATGGGCGTGCCATAATATCGCACCAAATCGTCGTGGGTCGTGCAGCAGGAAGCGGGCCTCATCAAAGATCCATTCCGCATGATCATGCTTGCGGCGTTCTTCATCCAGATCCACACGACGCAAGGAGCCGGACATTCCTAAATGGATGATCTGGACACCTTGTTCAAAATGCAACAACAAGTATTTGCCTCGACGCGTGCAATTCTGGACGGCCTGGCCTTCAATCCATTGCGGCAAGGAGGCAGGCACGGGCCAGCGCAAACGGGGCTCGTGAACCAGGAATTGTCGGACATTTTTTCCCTGGATAACCGTCGCAATTCCGCGACGAGTTGTTTCAACTTCTGGCAGTTCAGGCATGGGGGGGTGATACCATCAACAAATCTGATTCCTTTATTGTGCCATCGGGCGTTTTGTCGCGCGTATCAGGGCACGGGTTTTTCTGGATGAATGCTCTGACCTTAGCACTAAAGCTGGGCCTGATGTCGTTGCTTGCAGCGGTTTCGGTGCAAGCACAACCATCTCTTCCCATACTCAAGGCGGAGCCGCCTGCAGACACCATCCGTTTGCGTAGTGGGCAATTGCCTCTGGTCGGCCTGACCCCGGATATTCTGTATCGTATTCTGGTTGCTGAAATCGCCGCAACGCGTGGTGAATATGATGTTGCCAGTCAGACCTTTCTGTCTTTGGCGCGTGACACCAGCGATCCTCGGCTGGCTCAAAATGCCTTTCAATATGCGATGGCCGACCGTGATTTAGGTCGTGCCTTGCGTGCCGCCAAAGAATGGGCCTTGCTGGCCCCCAATGATCCTGAAGCCAAGGCGACCGCTTTGGCTCTGGAAGCCTCCAGCGGTCAGACCGAAGGCTTGGCCGATGCCTTGTGGCTGCGTATCTCTCGCGCCCAGGATAAAGAGCAGGCCGTGGTGCAGGCCATGAGCATGGTCAGCAAAATGGTGGATCGGCGTTTGGCATTGGAAGTGCTGGACAAGGCTTTGCAGCAGCCCGTGCGTTCCTTGCCTATTGCTCGCTTGGCTTTGGCTGACACGGCCTGGAGCGCCGGGGACATTAACCGGGCCGAGCGCGAAGCGCGCGAAGCCCTGAAACTGGATCCGCATTCCGAAGCCGCCGCACAACGCGTGCTGGAATACGGCATCAAGGTTGATCCTTCGGCTGCCTTGCAAAGTGCCCGCGCGTTTGTACGAGACAACCCGGACAGTCGCAAGCTGCAACTGTTGCTGGCCAACCGCCTGGTGGAACGTCAGCAGTTTGATGAGGCCCAGGCTATTGTCGGCGCCTTGCAGCGAGCGAATCCCGAGGATTTTGATCTGCTGTATACCCAGGCTGAAATCCATATTCGCGCCAAGGAGTTTGATCAGGCCCGCAAACTGCTGGAGCAATATATTGCGGTTCAGCAGCAGCGCCGTCAGTCTCTGAATGA
This sequence comes from Alcaligenes faecalis, assembly GCF_002443155.1. Taxonomy (NCBI): domain Bacteria; kingdom Pseudomonadati; phylum Pseudomonadota; class Betaproteobacteria; order Burkholderiales; family Alcaligenaceae; genus Alcaligenes; species Alcaligenes faecalis. The sequence goes on from NZ_CP023667.1 coordinate 378,691, forward strand.
TGCGGTCAACACCGCCTTGGCCAGTATTTCTGAAGCCCGCTTGTCTTTGGTGCAAATCGCCGAAGCGCAGGGCGACATGAACGAAGCTATTCGCCAGCTGGACTTGATTGAAGAGCCTGCCCTGCGTTTCCAGGCCCAGATTCATAAAGCCGTGCTGCAGGCCCGCCAAGGCAATCTCCCACAAGCACGTCATACCCTGGAGAACTCCCGTCCACGCGACATGAGTGAGCAGGTTGTCGTGGCCTTGACGTACTCCTCTATCTATCAGGATAGCGGTCGTACCGACCAGGCGCTGGAAGTGCTGGAGCGCGCTGATCGTGAGTTGCCCGACAGTGCCGAGATCAAATACAACCTGGCCATGCTGTACGAGCAACGCGCCAAGCATGACAAGTTTGAAACCTTGATGCGTCGTGTGATCGAGCTGCGCCCGGATCATGCCAATGCGTATAACGCCTTGGGCTACACCTATGCGGATCAGAATCGCCGTATGGACGAGGCTCAGGATTTGCTGGAACGCGCCATGGAGCTGGAGCCAGACAATCCTTATATTCTGGATAGCGTAGGTTGGTATTTGTTCCGTGTAGGCGATCTGCAAGCTGCGCTGGAGTATTTGCAACGTTCCTACGAGCGCCTGCCTGAAGCGGATGTTGCTGCCCATTTGGGCGAGGTGCTTTGGGTAAAAGGCCGTCGCGATGATGCCATGCTGGTATTTCGGGCCGGCCTGAGCAAAGATGCTGAAAACCGAACTTTGAAAGAAACCATCAAGCGTCTGGGAGTACCGCTGCCGTGAGTATCTTGAAACAGCGGGTCTGGATCCGAGCAGGGGCCTTGGCCCTGATTGCTTTGTTAAGCGCTTGTGCGACCCCTCCCAAACCTGAAACAGGCAGCGCCACCGATGCGACTCAGGCAGCGAGCTCTTTGTCTCGTTCCGGCCGCTTTGCGCTGAGTGTGACTCACTCCAGTTCGCAGGTTGAAGCGGTGCAGGGGGGCTTTTCCTGGCGTGATGATGGTCGCAAACTGATGCTGGACCTGAGCAATCCTTTGGGCAATACCTTGGCACGCGTCTGGGTGCTGCCAGGTCAGGCCCTGCTGGAGCGCACGGATGGCAGTCAGGAAGTAGCGACCCATCCGGATGCGCTGGTTGAGAAGGTCCTGGGCAGCCCTGTTCCTGTGGCGGGCTTGCGTGACTGGCTGCATGGCCGCACGGGCAGTGCCCCCGTTCAAAGTGAACGCAGGGACGATCAGCAAAAACTGAGCGGTTTCGAGCAGTCCGGCTGGCGTGTGACGCTGTCGCGTTACGACGAACAAGGTCCGCGCCTGCTGCAATTGAATCGTCATGAAGCCAACCGCTCCATCAGCGTGCGCTTGGTTGTGGACCAGTAAAGTCCGAGCAGGTTTGTGTAATGGCGCTCTACAACGTCCCGGCTCCGGCCAAGATCAATCTGTTTTTACACGTCACGGGTCGTCGTGACGACGGCTACCATTTTCTGCAAACCGCCTTCCGCTTTGTGGATCTGAATGATTACCTGAGTTTCGTTCCACGTAGCGACGGACAGATCCGTCGGGTACACAGTACCTTGAGCGATGTGGAGCCTGAACAGGATCTGGTGATCAAAGCCGCTCGTGCCCTGCAACAAGCGACGGGCACCCGCCAAGGCGTGGATATCTCTTGTATCAAGAACATTCCTTCGGGAGCGGGGATGGGCGGTGGCTCCAGCGATGCGGCCACCACCTTGATTGCCTTGAACCGTTTGTGGAACCTGGGCCTGAGCCGTCAGGCCTTGATGGACATTGGCTTGCCCCTGGGTGCCGATGTGCCGGTTTTTGTATTCGGACAGGCTGCATTTGCGCAAGGGGTAGGGGAACAACTGCAAGCCATTCAGATGCCGCCCCGGGACTACATCATCATCCGTCCGCCGCAATTTATATCCACGGGGAAAATATTTAGCTCCGAATGCTTGACACGCGATGAGAAACCCATCACAATAACGTTCTTTATTGATTGGCAAGAAAAATTCTGGCAAGCCAAGGACAACAATCCTTACTTTGGCAGAAACAACCTGGAATCAGTAGCATTTAATCTTTATCCTGATTTAAAAGTTTTGAAACAGGGTTTGCAAAGTTTAAAATTAAATGCTAGAATGACAGGCTCAGGTTCTTGTTTGTTTGTTGAGTGCAGAGACAAGCAAAGTGCCAAGACAGGTCAGTTTGAAATTGACCGAAATAGCAGTAAAATAGATTTTTCTGGTAGCGAAGAATCAAATAGTGGTAAATTGCTGGTCGAACAAACTTGGGTTTGTTCTGGATTGCAAGATCATCCGCTACGCTATTGGATTAAGTAAGTATTTGGGGAATCGCCAAGCTGGTTAAGGCACTGGATTTTGATTCCAGCATGCGAAGGTTCGAATCCTTCTTCCCCAGCCACCTTTCAGGCCTAGCCTGCGATAATGTAAAGCTGTTGAGTCGTTACCTTAACGAGGTCCCGATCAACAGCTTTGCTTTTCCTGCATCAAAATCTATCTCCCATCATGGCACAAGACCGATTCATGATCTTCACCGGCACGGCTAATCCTCGCCTTGCTGTCGATGTCGTCAACCACCTTGATATGTCGCTGGGGAAGATGACGGTGGGTCGCTTCTCCGACGGGGAGGCCATGGTTGAAATCAATGAAAACGTACGCGGTCGCGATGTTTTCGTTCTGCAGCCCACCTGCGCTCCCACCAACGACAATCTGATGGAAATCATGGTGATGGTCGATGCCTTGCGCCGCGCTTCGGCCGGTCGCATCACCGCTGCCATCCCTTATTTCGGTTATGCCCGTCAGGATCGACGTCCCCGTTCGGCGCGCGTGTCGATCTCTGCCAAGGTCGTGGCCAATATGCTGCAAGTGGTCGGTGTTGATCGCGTCATGATGATGGATCTGCACGCTGACCAAATCCAGGGTTTCTTCGATATCCCTGTCGACAATATCTACGCTTCCCCCATTTTGCTGGGCGATATCTGGCGCTGTAACTACCAGGACATGGTGGTTGTCTCGCCTGACATCGGCGGTGTGGTGCGCGCACGTGCATTGGCCAAGCAACTGGAAGTGGATCTGGCCATTATCGACAAGCGTCGCCCACGTGCCAACGTATCCGAAGTCATGAACATCATTGGTGACGTCAACGGACGCACCTGCATCCTGATGGACGACATGGTGGATACGGCCGGCACGCTGTGCAAGGCGGCTGAAGCTCTGAAAGAGCGCGGTGCCAAGGCGGTTTACGCCTACTGTACCCACCCTGTGCTCTCGGGCGAGGCCATTGAACGTATTACGCATTCCCAGTTGAACGAGCTGGTTGTCACGGACACCATTCCTTTGTCCGCCAAGGCCCGCGAGTGCAGCAAGATTCGCCAGCTGTCCTGTGCAGCGCTGTTGGGCGAGACCATCTTGCGTATCTCGAACGCGGAGTCCGTCAGCTCCTTGTTCACTGACTAAGTTTTTTAGCGTGCGCTGGTCGCGGCGCACGTCAACTAGGTAGGCAACTACCGTTTTTTCGCAGTGGTCCATGACCCTGCAAATTGGAGTTTTCCATGAAATTCACCGCTACGTCGCGTGATGTACAAGGTACGAGTGCGAGCCGCCGCCTGCGTCACGCTGGCCGAGTTCCTGCTATTGTTTACGGTGGCGAAGAACAGCCCGTCGTGATCTCTCTGGATCATAACGAGACTTACCACAACCTGCGCAAAGAAGCCTTCCACGCTTCCATCCTGACGATGGAACTGGACGGTAAAGCTGAAAAAGTGCTGTTGCGCTCGGTTCAGTGGCACCCCTACAAGCAGCAAGTTCTGCACGTTGACTTCCAACGCGTTCTGGCTTCGCAAGCCATCACCACCAAAGTTCCTCTGAACTTTGAAGGTGGCGATGTGTCCCCAGCCGTCAAGCTGAGCAGCCAAGTTATCAGCCACATCCTGACCGAGCTGGAAATCACCTGCTTGCCAGCCAACCTGCCTGCGTCCATCACTGTGGACCTGAGCGGCATGACTGCCAACGCCAACGTGCACCTGGACAGCATTAAGCTGCCACGTGGCGTGACTTACGCTGGCAACGACACCAACCCTCTGCTGGCTGCTGCTTTGCCAGTTGGCGGTGGTGCTGCTGCTTCGGAAGCAACAGAAGAAAGCGCCGAGTAATCAAGATTGCCAGCCGGCTTCGGTCGGCTCGCAGCTTGGCGAATCAACCCCTGTCAGCGTATGCTGGCGGGGGTTTGTTATTTGTGCCTGCGCCTTTACCGGAGCAGGCGCTTTCTGCGAAAACATTCATGTCTGAGCCTATCCGTTTGATTGTTGGCCTGGGGAATCCTGGCCCTGAGTACGAAACCACCCGCCACAATGCGGGCTTTTGGTTGGCAGACCAGTTGGCCGATGATCTGCATGCAACGTTCAACCTGGAAAAGTCCTTTTTCTCCTGGGTGGCCAAAGCGCGTTTCGAAGGTGAAAACGTCATCATCGCCAAACCCATTACCTTCATGAACAAGTCCGGGCAAGCCGCCGGTGCCTTGATGCGTTTCTACAAGCTCAAGCCCGAACAGGTGCTGGTCCTGCATGACGAACTGGATTTGCTGCCCGGTCAGGTGAAGATGAAAAAAGGGGGTGGGCACGCTGGGCATAACGGCCTGCGCGACATCCAGTCCGCCTTTGGGACACCGGATTTCTGGCGCTTGCGCCTGGGCATTGGTCACCCTCGCACCTTGGGCCTGGCCCAGCAAGTGGTGAACTTTGTGCTGCATACCCCTCGCAATGAAGAGCTGCGCGAGATCGAGGACGGCATGAACCGTTGCCGCGTCATGATGCCTGCTTTGCTGCGTGGCGACTTTGAGCAGGCGACCCGCCAGCTTTACGCGCCCCAGAAGGCTTGATACATGAAGCCAGCGCCAAGCAGCCAGATGCGTTTCCGGGACGAGCTTAAAGACTTCTTTTATTTTCTGCGTCACCCTCGCAGCGCCCGGCGTTTGCCTGGCAGAGTCCAGGGTGATGGCTGGTATCTGGACTGGTTTGCTCCCTTGCCCTGGAAGCGTCTGCTGCAATGGGCGGGCATGCTTTGGCTGATTAATGCGCTGGTACTGGGTCCGATCGCGGTCTCGGTAGCGGGTGTGGGTGGTGCGCAGCATCGTCTGGACCCGACACGTATTCCTTGGGTGCAAGCCATTATTTGGGCACCCATTGTGGAAGAGTTGGTCTTTCGTTTCGTGCTGAGACGGCCGTCACAATGGCTGACGGTTGTTCCGCTGGCGGTGTTCCTGATGTTTCAGGGACCAGGCTGGTGGTTGATACAAGGCTTGCTGGTCTTGTGCCTGGCTATCTGGATAAGCCGTTATACCGGCATGCCACGCGAGGCTTTACCTGCAGGCAGCAGCTGGTGGCGCAAGCTGGTGGGCGCCTTGCAGGGAAGGGCGTGGCGCTTTTCATCCATGCGACGCTATTGGCGTTTCTTTCCCTGGGTGTTTTATGGTGCAACGCTGGCCTTTGGTGCGCTGCATTTGTATAACTTTCAGCTCAACAGCATGAGCTGGTATTTGCTTCCCATGCTGGTGCTGCCCCAATGTCTGACAGGGCTGGTGCTGGCCTGGCTGCGAGTGCGTCGAGGCATGGGTGCCTCGATCGTGCTGCATGCCATCTTCAATGGTGGCCCGGTCTTGCTGATTATTGGCCTGCTCAAGCTGTTTGACGGCATTCCTGTCTAGGCAAGCCCGCGTTTCAAGGCGCTAGCCTGTGTCCCCGGCACGACTGTTCTGACCCGTCTGCGGGCTTTGTAGCGCCCAAGGGCGCTACAATAGCGCATCGTTTATATAACTCTTTGATTTTCAGGATACTCATGGCACTGCAATGCGGCATCGTTGGCTTGCCCAACGTTGGTAAATCCACTCTGTTCAACGCTCTGACCAAAGCCGGCATTGCGGCTGAAAACTACCCCTTCTGCACCATCGAACCGAACGTCGGTGTGGTCGAAGTTCCTGACCAGCGTTTGCAAGATCTGGCCAAGATCGTGAACCCCGAGCGCATTTTGCCTGCCGTGGTGGAATTTGTGGACATCGCCGGTCTGGTCGCAGGTGCTTCCAAAGGCGAAGGCCTGGGTAACCAGTTCCTGGCCAATATCCGTGAAACCGACGCCACCGTGCACGTGGTGCGCTGTTTTGCCGATGACAACGTGATTCACGTTGCCGGTAAAGTGGACCCCCTGGCTGACATCGAAATCATCAACACCGAATTGGCGCTGGCTGATTTGGGCGTGGTTGAAAAAGCCGTGCACCGCAATCAGAAGCTGGCTCGTTCGGGCGATAAAGATGCTGCCAAACTGGTGGCCTTGCTGGAGCGTATCGAAAAAGCGCTGGGCGAAGGCAAGTCCGTGCGTTCGCTGAAGCTGGACGAGGACGAGCTGCACCAGATCAAGTCTTACGGCTTCATCACCGCCAAGCCCACTATGTACGTGGCCAACGTGAAAGAAGACGGTTTCACCAACAACCCACACCTAGAAGCCGTGCAGAACTATGCTGCCGCTGATGGCGCTCCTGTTGTTGCCGTATGTGCCGCTGTAGAAGCCGAAATCGCTGAACTGGACGACGCTGACAAGATTGAGTTCTTGTCCGATCTGGGCATGGAAGAGCCTGGTCTGAACCGTGTGATTCGCGCCGCCTACAGCCTGCTGGGCCTGCAAACCTACTTCACCGCAGGCGTCAAAGAAGTCCGTGCCTGGACCATCCGCGTGGGCGACACCGCCCCTCAAGCCGCTGGCGTGATCCACACCGACTTCGAGCGCGGCTTCATCCGTGCACAGACCATCGCTTTTGATGACTTTGTGGCTTGCAAAGGTGAGCAAGGCGCCAAGGAAGCCGGCAAGATGCGCGCTGAAGGTAAGGAATATGTCGTGAAAGATGGTGACGTGCTGAACTTCCTGTTCAACGTCTAAGCTTCTTGCAAGTGTTGTAGATGTGGCAGGTGCCTGATATCAGGCACCTGCCATTTTTCTGCTATTATCTATAACACTTAGTGTTATAAATTACGCTTGAGGCTGTGGTGAGGGTTTTCAAAAATGCATGGTTCGAGCGGTTCGCCCGCAAACAGGGCATTGCGGATCTGGCGCTTTTGGATGCGATAACACGAGCCGAGCGTGGGCTTGTCGATGCAGATCTAGGCGGGGGCTTGGTCAAGCAGCGTGTGGCCCGTAGTGGTCAGGGCAAGGCGGGTGGGTTTCGGACCATTATTCTCTACCGTACAAACGAGCGTGCTTTCTTTGTATATGGTTTTGCTAAAAGTGATCGCGCCAATATTGATGCGGATGAAGAAGCGGCGTTCAAGAAGGCTGCCACTTATGTGTTGGGTTTGTCAGAAGCCCATTTGGCCCAGCTGATCAGCATGGGGCAATTTACGGAGGTACATGATAATGACAAAAAAATATCGAAGTGAAGCTTACGCCGCAATCCATGAAACGATGCAGGCCTTGCAAGAAGTTGGCGCTATCGACAAACAGACCATGCGTGAGTTTGATGAGTCTTGTTTAACGCCAGTCCTGCCTATGCCGCCTGAGCGTATCCGTGCTTTGCGTGAACGTGAGCATCTTTCGCAGCCTGTGTTTGCACTCTATTTGAATGTCAGTAAAAACCTGGTTTCCGACTGGGAGCGTGGAGTCAAAAAACCGGGTGGCCCCGCTTTGCGCCTGTTGACGGTGGTCGAGAAGAAAGGCATTCAAGCAATCGCCTGATCATCTCCCCGCTGCTTGCTCAAGCAACACATCAGCTCAATAAACCGGCGTTTCCCTGCTAGTTGCCAGATACTGACTGGGCGGCTGCCCCAACGCACGACGAAAAATCGTAGAAAACGCGCTCGGGCTGCTAAAGCCTAGATCTGAGGCCACTCGGGTTATCGGCTCCCCATTCCCCAAACGAGTAATTGACACCAGCAGGCACATTTGCTGTCGCCAGGCCAGGTAGGTCATGCCCATATGCTCCTTGAAGCGGCGGGTAAAGGTGCGACGGCTTAGCATGGCCCAGGCGGCCATTTCGTCGGTGGAGATATTCTGGGTCGGATTATCCAGAAAGCGCTGGCATGCGGCTCCTAATCTGCCGTCAGAGGGCAGAGGAGCACTCAAGCCCAGTCTGGGCATCAGCCGGATTTCTTCCACCAGCAAACCAATGACGTGATGAGTACGCCCGCAATCCGGTCGTTCGGCAGGCAGTTCCATGGCCGCGCTGAACAGGTGCCGTAGTAAGGGCGAGACACCGAACACTTGGCAATCATCTGGCAATTGTGCCTGCTCGATGGCTTGCGGTGTCAGATAGGTATTCACCATGGTCACATCGCCGCGCATGTGCATTTCATGCGCCACGCCCGGTGGCACCCACAGCGCCCGTTTGCTGGGCACCACCCAATTGCCTTTTTCCGTGAACATAGACAGGACCCCCGACGCAGCATAAGCCAGTTGCCCGCATTGGTGCACGTGGTTGGGAAAAATCGATCCTGATGTGAAGGCGCGCAGGCTGACTTCCACATCCCAGTTCGAGTTTTCCAGAGGGTAGTCATTTAGAGAAATACTCATGGCCCAATTTTGCCAAAAACTGACCCGCTTTTAAAGGTGGGAATTTGGTAGTCCCCATAAGATCAGCAAACATTCATTACTTGGGGATAAGAGGGAATGGAAGATTTTGAGTATTTAACGGTGCAGCGGGAAGGCGCGGTGCTGCTAGTGGGCTTGAACCGGCCAGAAAAGCGCAACGCCATGTCCTTGGCTGTGATGCATGAATTGCGCCGAGTTTTCTCCACCATAGGCAGCGATATCGGGGCCGCCGTGCTCTACAGCACCAGCCAGCATTTTTGTGCGGGGCTGGATCTGGGCGAAGTGCGTAATCAGTCGGTGATTGATTGCGTGCACTTCTTTCGCGAATGGCACGAGACCTTCGAGCTGATTCAGTACGGCAAGGCGCCCGTGGTAGCCGCGATGTCGGGTGCCGCCATTGGTGGCGGTCTGGAAATTGCCACGGCCTGCCATATCCGTGTGGTCGATGAAACCGCATTTTTCTCTTTGCCTGAAGGCATGCGTGGTCTTTACGTCGGCGTGGGTGGCTCCGTGCGCCTGCCGCGTCTGGCAGGTTTGAGCTTGATGACGGACATGATGTTGACGGGACGTAGCGTCTATGCCGAAGAAAGCATTGCCAAAGGTATTGCTCAATACCTGACCCCCGCTGGCGAGGCCTTGAGCAAGGCCAAGGAGCTGGCCAGGACGATTGCCTCCAATCTGCCCATGACGAACTACGCCATTACTCATGTACTGCCGCGTATCACCGATCAAAGCCAGCAGGACGGTTTGCTGACCGAGGCCTTGATTGCAGCCGTTGTTCAGTCCGATCCGGCAACCAGCGCCAGGCTGGCTGACTTTCTGGACAAGAAAAAGAACAAGGTGAGCTGAGCCCGGCATCGACAAGAAGTAGAAGTTTCTCAACTAAATCGCCAATTAAGCCATCGCTGTGACTTGGCGTCAAAAACAAATGAGCAGTAAGGGAGATCTGTATGTGTGGTTATGTCGGGGTGTTCTCTGCGGTCCCTACGGACTTGCCCAGAAATATGTTTGATCAGGCTTTGCGTGAAATCCATCATCGCGGGCCAGATAGTTCCAGCACCTGGTTTGATCCCATGGGGCAAGTGGGTTTTGGTTATGTACGACTGGGTTTGGTGGGCCTGGGCAATGGCACCCAGCCTATCGTCGCGGACGAGGGCGACTTGGTCTTAATGGTGAACGGTGAGTTTTATGACTACAAGCGCATTCGCAAAGAGCTGGAAGATAGCGGCTGCCGCTTCAAGACGTCTTCAGACAGCGAAATTGCGCTGCATTTGTATCGGCGTCATGGTGTGCGCGCTCTTAAAGAGCTGCGCGGCGAGTTTTCGATTCTTTTGTATGACCGCGCACGTCGTCAACTGATCGCGATTCGGGACCGGATTGGTGTCAAACCCTTGTACTACGCCGAGCACAATGGCCGCTGGTACTTTGGGTCCGAGATCAAGGCCTTGTTGGCAGCCGGCGTTCCTGCCCAGTGGGATGAGGACTCGTATGCGAATCGCTACTTCATTTTGCGCGATCGCACGGTGTTTCAGAAAATCCGCAGTGTGCGACCAGGCTCCTGGCTGATTGTGGATCAAAGCGGAGTCCAGACCGAGAGCTACTGGGATTGGAGTTTCCCGGACGCTGCCAAGGCCATGGAAGCCCGCTCCGAGCAAGAGCAGATTGAAGGTTTGCGCGCGGTGATCGAGGAGTCCGTCAAGCTGCGCCTGCATGCGGATGTACCCATCGGGGTGTGTCTGAGTGGCGGCCTGGATTCATCGGCCATGCTGGGCATGTGCACTCAATTGCAAGGTCAGCGGTTGCAGGCGTTTCACCTTTCCTTCGAAGGTGAAGAGGGCTATGACGAGCGTCACTTTGCCGAGATTGCCGCCCAGCACAATCAGGCGCATATGAATGTGCTTAGCGTCAGCTCCAACGACCTTGCAGACAATTATGAACATGCGCTCTGGCATGCCGAAGTGCCGTTCACCAATGCACACAGCGTAGGCAAGTACTTGCTGTGCAAGTTCGTGCAAAACAATGGCATGCGGGCCGTGATTACGGGCGAGGGCGCTGACGAGGTCTTTGCCGGTTATCCCTACAGTCGCCGGGACATGGTCTTGTACGACAACCAGGGGCAGGATCAGGCCGTGGTCTCCGAGCTCTTGCAGCAGATTGGGGCTGGTTCCAGCCGTTATCTGGAAAGCCAGGAGGTGGGTACTGCCTGGGTAAACCGCGAGTTGGGACACAGGGTGTCCTGGCTGGACGGACAGGCTGGGATTTTTGATCCTTTGGCCAGTCTGTACAGCACCGGCTTTATAGATAGGAATGCTTATCGCGATCCCTACGGTCAGTTCTACAACCGCCTTCAACCGCACTCCTTTGCGGCTTGGTCGCCCGTGAATCGTGCCTTGTATATGGTCGCCAAATCCAGTCTGCCCAATGTGGTGCTGACTTCGCTAGGTGACCGTATGGAGATGGCAGGTAGCCTGGAAGGACGCCCGCCCCTGCTGGATCACCGAGTCGTGGAATATGCGTGCAGCCTGTCTGTGCCCATGAAGGTGCGCGGCAAGACCGAGAAGTACGCCTTGCGTGAAGCAATGCGGCCTTATTTGCCTGCTGAAATCTACGAGCGCAAAAAGCAGTACTTCCGTGCACCGCCGGCCAGCCTGGCGCCTCAGTCCCGACTACATCAATTTGTCAGCGACACCTTGCATAGCGATTTCCTGAATCGCGTGCCTTTCTTTGATGCGGGTCGAGTCAGAAATTTCCTGAAGAAAATCCCCACGCTTTCTAGTGAGCAGCGCTTGTCTGCTGATCACTTGTTGATGGAAATCGCGGGGCTTTGCCTGATGCAGAAGCGGTTTTCAATCAACTAGTGGAGCAGGCCGGGGGAATTGAACCCCCGGCCTTGTCTGGAGCTGTCGGACATGCAAAAAAAACACCTGATTCTTGCGATTTTGGTCACTCTGGTTTGGGGAGTGAATTTCCCGATCACCAAGCTGGGGCTGCTATCCATGGAGCCTTTTCTGCTGACGGGGATACGTTTTACCTTGGCGGCCTTGCCGCTTGTGTTCTTTATCCCCAAGCCGAACATTCCATTCCGCTATGTCGTGATTTATGGCTTTATCTTTGGCCTGGGCATGTGGGGGATTATCAACTATGGCATTCAGGTGGGTGTCCATCCGGGCGTGGCCTCGCTGCTGATTCAGCTGAGCGCCTTCTTTACCATGGGCTGGGGCGCCTTAATGTTCAAGGAGCGCTTGCGAGCCACGCAGTTGTTGGGAGCCTTGATCGCATTTGTAGGGCTGGTGGGGATCATCTTGTCGCAAGGCGGTGGGGATGCCACCTTCGGGCTGGTGCTGGTCGTGCTGAGTGCCCTGTCCTGGAGTATCGGGAATGTGATCATCAAGCTGTCTGGCGTGAAGGAGATTTTCTCGTTCATGGTGTGGGCCAGCTTGTTTCCGCCTATCCCTCTGTTTATCGTCTCGTACTGGTTGCATGGGAGTGAGCCTTTCACCACTTTGCCAGAGACGATCAACCTGATGTCGATCATGTCGATTCTTTTTCAGGTCTATCTGGCGACACACTTTTCTTACTGGGGCTGGAATTCCTTGCTTAAGCTGTATCCGGTTTCCACGGTGGCACCTTTGTCGTTGTTGATTCCGGTGTTCGGCCTAGGTAGCTCCATGCTGATATTGGGCGAGCAGGTCAGCTTTGTGGAGGCCCTGTCTATCAGTGCCATTATTGCGGGACTGGCTTTTGGGCTTTATAAAGGGCCGGTGCGTCCGGTTTCCTATCCAGCGACGCGTTAAGCGTTTTGGGGCTTCGGGACTGGCAGGGCTGCATTGAGGAAAGCAGCCCTGCCAGTCCTTATGCTTGTTTTGTGTCGCTAATACTGCTTTTGAAGAGACCTTGTTGAATGCTGGATCCTGAAAATCCAAATAGCCAGTTGCAAGCTGCCTTGGCGCTTGTGCAAAAAATCCTGAGCCTTGATGTGCAAGCTCTCTATCTGCACGGCTCGGCTGTGGTAGGAGGACTGCGGCCACAAAGTGATCTGGATATATTGGCGGTCGTTGATGCTCCTTTGTCAGATGAACAGCGTCAGGATCTGATTGCGGCTTTATTGTCTATTTCAGCCCCTCATCCGGCTACGCCCGGTGGTCCGCGTTGCATCGAGCTGGTGGTGTGTCGTCTGGCTGATCTTCAATGCAACGAGCATCCGGCCAAGGTGGAGTTTATCTACGGCGAATGGCTGCGGGATGCCTTCAAGGAGGGCTACTTGTCCGACGCCGCTGCGGACCCGGAATACACCTTGCTCTTGGCCCAGGCCCGCCAGCAAGCGCAGTTGTTATGGGGTAGGGATGTGCTGGCAGATGTTCTTGCCACGCCGATTGAGCATATACGCCAGGCGATGCGGGATGGTGTAGAGCCCTTGTATGAAGGGCTGCGTGGAGACGAGCGCAATGTTCTGCTGACTTTGGCACGCATGTGGCGAACAGGTGTTCATGGGGACTTTGTGACTAAGGAACAGGCGGCTGAGTGGGCTATTCCCAGCCTGCCTGCGGAGTTGGCCAAGACTTTGGAATATGCGCGTCTGGCGTATGTCGGTGAGGTGTTTGATCGCTGGGACACAAGGGGCGAGGAAGCAGAGTGTTTGGCGCAGGCACTACTTGGGAACATTAAGCAGGCTTTGTAAAAGTGCGCCCTGAATTTGGCCCTCGGACCCACCGCTATCAGTGGTTGTCGTTCAGATAGCGGGGGAGCGCCACTTATGTTTTGCGCCGCTACCAAGTTAGCAATCTCCAGCCTTCTTCACTAAATTCCAGCCGTTCCGTCAGCCCAAGATTGTTCATGAAAGCATCGTCATGCGACACCACCATCAGCGTGCCCTGGTAGCTGCTCAACATGGTTTCCAGGGCCAAGGTTGAAGGCAGATCCAGGTGGTTGCTGGGTTCATCCAGAAGCAGCAGTTGTGGCGGAGGATCCGCGTACAGCACGCAGGCCAGGGCGGCTTTCAGGCGCTCGCCACCGCTCAAGGCACCGCTGGGGCCGGTGACTTTTTGGGCGTCCAGGCCCAGTTGAGCCAGACGCATGCGCAAGTCGCCCTCGCTGCTTTTGCGGTTGACGGCCTGTATCTGTTCCAGCACGGTTTGCTGTGGATCCAGATCGGCCAAGCCCTGATCCAGATAAACATGTTGTGGCACTACTTTGCAGTGGCCAGCAAGGGGCTCCAATTGGCCTGTAATGACCTTGAGCAGCGTGGATTTGCCGCAGCCGTTCGGACCTATGACTCCTACTCGTTGCTGGCCGCTTAACAGCAGTGTGACCGGGGCTTGGTTGGCCGGAACATAGGGGAGCTTCACCTCATCCAGTTCCACAACGCGCTGGCGGGTCAGCGGCATCAAGGGCAGGGCGTGAAGATTGATAGCGGTGTCCTGCTCGATCAACTCGGCTGCCTCCTGTACGCGTTGTGCCAACTGCTTTTGGGCCGTCACGTGTTGCTGATGCAGTTTGCCGGTGGTGGCTTCACTGCGACCCTTTTGCCTGTCCAGCAGAATCTTGGCCTGATTGGCTTGCTTGCCCTGTTGATTCCCGCGTGCCTGTCTACGCTCTTGCCGTTGGCGTTGCTCTTGCATGGTGCTTTCGGCACGCTGACGTTCCAGTTTGCGGTGCTCCAGCTGGTCCAGGGCGTTTTGCTGCTCCAGGGCTTTCTGCTCGGCGTAGTGGCTGTAATTACCGCCATAGCTACGCAGCCCCAGGGAAGACAGCTCCACAATGCGCTCCATCGTGTCCAGCAGTTGGCGGTCATGGCTGATGACCAGCAGGCCGTGGGGCCAGTGTCGTAACTGCTCAATCAGGGCAAGCCGGTTGTCGCGATCCAGGTGGTTGCTGGGTTCATCCAGAATCAGGAAATCGGCCTGAGACAGCAAGGCATTGATCAGCGACAGCCGCATGGCCTGGCCGCCGCTTAATGTTTCGGCAGGTGTCTCGGCAGTCAGATGCCCTAAACCATTGCGCTCCAGCGCTTCCTGCAATTGCTGCCGAATATCCCAACGGTCTTCGATCAGATTGAAGTCTTCCACGGCGCTACTGCCGGCTTCAATCCGGGCCAGTGCGTCCAGCGTGGGCCCTACACCCGCCAGATCAGCGACGCGCAGGCCACTGACAGACACCACTTGCTGCGCCAGATAATGGACTTTGCCCGAGCGCAGGCAACGGCCACTGCTGGGCTGAAGTTGCCCGGCCAGGATTTGAGCCAGAATGGTTTTGCCCACGCCATTACGTCCGACCAGGCCGGTGCGCCGCGAGTCGAAGGTTTCGTTCAATTGGGAAAACAGAGTCTTGCCCTGCGGCAAGGTATAGGACACGCCTTCCAGCGTCAGATAAGGATTCGTCATACGTGATGCTTCCATTAATGCCAAGAACTCCCCCTGCGTTGTGGGGGCTGGTGGAGACTGGCCGTCTAGGGGACGGCGGCATTAGTGGCGCATTGGACGAATACCTCACGGGAAATGAATCGAAGCCACACTATAAAAGCATTTTGCCGGGAAGGTAAAGTCGGCTGGGCTTCTCAAGGAAGCGATGAAGGTCGTGTGATTCCATCACAGGAGCGGGTTTGGGCTCAGAAGCCTGGGCTTGTCTCACGGTTGTGGGGTCGTGATTTACAAGCTTCAGCGCGGTGAGGTCTGTACTGCTGCAGGTCGCTTGAAATACCGAGCCGCGAGAGATGGCCACCCAGTAGGAAATGAAGTTTATTTCCTGACGTTTATTCAATAAAGTGGAGTCCTCGGCTTTTTATCCTCTGTATCGTTTCATGTCTGGAGGCTAGAGCCAGGACTGCCTGTTCTCTCCCAATCCGGGAAGCCGCACCATTTTGAAGGAATGTCATGGACACATTCAATTTACCCGCTCGTTCGATTGTGTATGTGCAGGATGTGTATTGCGGTTGGTGCTGGGGTTTTGCCGAACGCATGGTCGAGTTCGAGGCGGCCAACAAGCATCGCATTCCTTTTACCGCTGTCTCGGGTGGCTTGTTCGTGGGTGACCGGGCCGCGCCCATGTCCCGCTACCCTTATATTTCCGAATCCAACGAGCGCATCGCGCAAATGACGGGGGTGACGTTTGGGGCTGCTTATAAAGCCTTGGCCGAGGAAGGGACTACGGTTATGGACTCTTTGTATGCGGCGACTGCCTTGGCGGTGCTGCGAGCGCAAGATCCGGAGCAGGCCATTCATTGGGTGCACGAGTTGCAGCAGGCTTTCTACTTGAACGGACGCAGTTTGTCTGATCAGGAGGTCTGCCTGGGAATTGCTGCTGCCAATGGCCTGGACGTAGAGGCTGTGCGACGCCATTTAGCTGACGGTTCAGGCCGGGAACAAGCCTTGGCTGATTTTGCCCTGGCACGGGCTTTGGGCGCGCAATCCTATCCGACCTTGCTGTTTGTGGATGGTCGAAAAGTGACAAAGCTACCGGCGGTTGGTACTCCTTTGGAAACGCTGAATCAGACACTGGATTCCTTATTGGGCTGATTAGCAGTTCGGTACATAAAGCAGATTGAAATTGCGGCATCCGGGCCCAGCCAGGATGCCGCATTGGTTTTTACTGCAAGCAGGCTTAGAAGCGGTAAGCCGTATTCAGATGCACGGCCGTTTGTGCGTTGGTGCCTTTGCCTACTTGGGCGCTGATACCGGCCCCCAGCGTCCAGTTATTGCTTAACTGGCCCACGGTTCCCAATTCCAGCAGACCTGTGTCACGCACTCGCTTTTGGTCTGTAGGCAGATAAAACTGGCGATTGTTGTAGACGCCATCCTGCAGGTGCGCGCCCAGTTGCTTTGCTGGTTTCTTGAACTCGTGCAGCCACTCTGCAGAGGCATACACAGCCCATTGATTGCTGAGCGCCACATTGATTTGATAGCCCAGGCCACTTTGTACAGAGGTCTGGTCCTGGGCGTCGAAGCCCATGGAGGTGGACAGACCCTGCCCGTCCTCGGACAGGGATTTGATCTTGGCTTTCTGCAGACTCAAGCTCAACAGCGGACCATGGGTGACAGTACCGACCTGCCAGTCGTAGCCTGTACTTATCTTGCCACCGTATTGGCTGCCGCCCGCTTTGGCCTGGTGCTCGCGTGTGGCGGCACCAAGACGCAGGTGGCGGCGGGTTTTATTGTCCAGATCGCTGTAGAACAGCTGGGCGTTGAACCATAGATTGCTGGCTTGCCAACGTCCGTACAGGCCGGCTGACTGACGTTTTTGGCTGTAACTGCCGTTGTTGGCGGTTTTGCCATCCAGGTTCTCGTAGGACAGGTAAGCACCTGCCGTCCAGTCGTTCATGCGCTTGTCCACACCGAGCTTCCATCCCGCCTGGGTACCGTCCAGACGCGAGTTCGAGCTGCTGCCATTGCGGCTGATGGCCTCCCCCTGGAACCAGACGGACAAACCTGGGTTCCCGGACGAGCTGACAGTGTGCAGGCGACGATCAATATGCTGCATTTGCATCTGCCCGGCGGTATTGGCGGAGGAGGCCAGTACGGCGACCTGACTGGGAGCGCTCAGGACAGCATGGGCATAGTCAGCAATCGCACTATGGCCACCTGAACTGGGGTGTACGCCGTCGGCAAACAGATAGTGTTGATCTGCTCCGGCTGCGACCAGATCCGCGGGGGTGCACAGGCGGGAGGAAACACTGCCACAGGCGGCAGTATTGACGTTGCTAAAGCCATAGGCTTGGGGATCTGCGGCCACTTCATGCAAGAGCGCCGAGACATTCAAAGGAATGATGTTGGCTGAGCTTGTTGCCAGTTGCTGGGCGAAAGCCTGGTTGTAGCTGTCACTGAGCAAGGTGGCAATACCTGCACTGATCGGTGAGCCGGAGAACTCCGGAGTCATGCCCAGATCAGGGATGTTGGGGACCAGAATATAGCGCGCGCCTGCTTGCGATAGCGCGGTGACAAGGGCAGCTTGATTGCCGACGGAATCAGCCACGATCCGAGACATATTGAACGGGTCTTTTACGGCGGCAAACAAGTCATTCGCGCCACCCCAGACGGTGTACAGGGCCTGCCCGTCCAAACGCCCGTTGCTCGTGGTCAGCAGTTGGTTGGCCTGTGTTGTCATGGAGGGCAAAGGTGGATTGGTGGGGCCGGGAGGGCTGCTGGGGTCCAGCAGCTCATCGACGGCCACGCGAGCACCACCGACAGCATAGTTGCTGCCGCCCTGGCTGCTAGGTGAGGCGTCGGTTCCCAGCTTTTGCGCCAGTACCTGGGACCAGACCTGGCCAGGATTGGTGGTAAAGCGCGAGCCGAACTGTCCACTGTCAGTCAGGCTGTCGCCGATGAAATAGGTATTGGAGAACGCTTGGGCCTGTGTCCCGGCATGCAGAGTCATCAAGGCCAAGGCAAGACATGTTTTTTTCATTGCTCAGTCATTAAAAAGGCGTTCCCCCAGCAGCACCTTTTGAACAGCCCTTTGCTTTTTGTGTCTTGGGGTTCAAAGTCAACCGGCATCTCGGATGGAACAGGTGGATGAAAAGATCATCGGATCAGGACCATCATAGTCAGGAGGCGTTTATTCCTTACACAGACAGGCACAGGATTGTGCGGACAGGATAAACGCGGGCAATGGGCAATAAAAAAACGCCATGCTGTTGCATGGCGTTTTGGTTCAATCTTGATTGGGCTTAGCCGCGGACCAGGGGGGCGACACAGACATTGGGGTTGTCGGCCAGGGGCACAAACTTCATGCTGCCACCGTCATAGGCGTCGATGGTGCCAGACTCAATGTCGTAGACCCAACCATGCAGCGTCAAGCGGCCTTCGGACATGGCCAGGCGCACCGAAGGGTGGGTCTGGATATTGGCCAGTTGGGCAACCACGTTTTCTCGCACCATGGAAGCAATGCGATCTTGCTCGCTGGCGTGTGTGCGGGCTTCATTGACCAGACGTGCCGAGTCGGCATAACGCAGCCAGTGCTCCACGGCAGGCATGTGATCCAGGCACTGACAGGAGGCAATGGCGGTCATGGCGCCACAGTCGGAGTGGCCGCAGATCACGACATCGGATACACGCAGGGCGGACACGGCGTATTCCACGGAGGCGGTCACCCCACCGGGTTCTGGACCGTAGGAAGGGACGATGTTGCCAGCGTTACGAATCACGAACAGATCGCCGGGTTCACGTTGTGTCACCAGCTCTGGGACCAGCCGGCTATCGGAGCAAGAGATAAACAAAGCGCGGGGGTTTTGTTGTGTAGCCAGATTTTTGAAGAGCTTGGCGCGCTTGGGGTAGGCTTCCCGTTGAAATTTCAGGAAACCGTCGATAATGTCTTTCATCCTTGTCCTTGTAGTTCGGCTTGGATAGAAGATTAACTCTTCAAGGTCATAAGGTAAAATACCGATTTCTGATGCTTTTCATTGGCTTTGCTTATACAAAGGCCCCTTATGCTCTTGCGCCATCTTAATTACTTTCTGGCGGTTGCCCAGTATCAAAGCTTTACCCGCGCCGCGCGTGCCTTGCACGTGTCTCAGCCGGCCCTGTCGCAACAGGTGCGTCAGCTGGAGGAACATTTAGGCGCGCAATTGTTTGACCGCACCGGGCGTCTGGTGCGTTTGACCGATGCCGGTGAGGTCTATCTGCGTTATGCCCGGCAAGCCTTGCAGGATCTGGAGGAAGGGCGGCGTGCCTTGCACGACGTCAGTGATCTGAGTCGAGGCTCCTTGCGGGTGGCGGTGGCGCCGACCTTTACGTCCTACCTGATTGGTCCTTTGGTGGAGGCCTTCTACCGGCGCTATCCCAATGTGCGTCTGGTGATTCAGGAAATGTTGCAGGAGCGCGTGGAAACGCAGCTGGTCGAGGACGAGCTGGATATTGGTATTGCGTTTGAAAAGCCTACCTCGGCTGCAGTGGAGTTCCAGCCTTTATTGGTGGAGACGCTGGCCTTGGTGATGAGCCGTACGCACCCCTTGGCCGAGCGGCGCAGCATTGATAGGGATACCTTGACGCGTGAATCTCTGGTGTTGCTGACCCCCGAGTTCGCCACGCGCGGACAGATCGAACGTCATTGTCGTCAGCATGATCTGGACTTGAAGGTATCGATGGAGTCCAACTCGCTCAATGCGGTCATTGAGGTGGTGCGGCGCACAGGTCTGGCGACCTTGTTGCCTGCTGCCATTGCCAGCAATAGCGAGTATTTGGTAGCGGTGAGTCTGGACCCGGCACCGCCGCAACGGCGGGCCATTCTGATGCAGCGCAAAGGTGCATATCAATCTGCAGCGATGCGCGCCTTTATTGAGCTGGCGCTGAAATACGGCGCGGCATCGACGTTTTAATACGGGTGTCCGGCAGAGCGGTAGTCACGTTCTGCTGCGGGCACTTTACAGCGCCACCACCACACTTTGCTCCAGAGGACGCAATTCGCTTTCCACAGCGGGTTTGCCCTCGTTCAAGTGGGCGACCAGATCTACCGTGGTAGAGATACGCGTCAACATCAAACAGGCCACTTCACCACCGGCAACACGGCTGCTATGCCAGCAACCGGGACGCATGCATACACCTTGCCCTTGAGGGATGCGGAAGGCTTTCAGGGTGGACAAGTCCGGGCCGCCTTCAGGCTTGCTCTCGGCCACGATATGGATCACTTCACCGGTCAGCGGGATCAGTGCCTGTTGTGTCAGCAGGTGGTTTTCCAGCGTCGTGATGTTGCGATCCTGAATCCGGTAATTCACCCACAACACTTCGGTCTGACCGCTTGGACCTGTGTCAAACGCATGTTCATGCCAGAAATCGGTAGCGGCATTGCTGAAGGCTGCCGTCGCAGGCGCCGTGGCCAAACCTTTGCCCAACATCCAGCCATAAGGGGCAAAAGCCTCGGGGCTCAGGGGCTGGGGAGTCAGGGTGATTGGGGTGCTCATGGTTTATTGCTCAAAGAAAGTACTAAGGCAGCATCTTATCAAGAATGTAGCCTCGAACCCGGATTGGCCTAGATCAATAAGCTTGAGTTTCTCGTGGGTATTGTGGAACTAAGTAAAACATCCCCTGTCTTGAAGAGGGCTCGTCTTTACTTAGCGAGCTAAGCAAGCCGCCTTTTTTCATGGGCGGCTTCGCTCTGTTTGCTTTCTTGACAAGGGGTTGCTGTGCTTCAAGCTGTTTCGCTGACCTGTAGACGGGGCCAGCGTCGTGTGTTCTCCGAGCTGAGCCTAAGGCTTGAAGCTGGCCAATGCTGTTTGGTCAGTGGGCCCAATGGCAGCGGCAAAACCAGCTTGCTGCGCATCCTGGCCAATATCGCCCAGGCCGATGAAGGTCAGTTGATCTGGCGCGACCGCCCCGTGCAAAGCAACGATAGCGATTACCGACGACAACTGGTGTACGGCGGACATGCGCCGGGGCTTAATGGCAGCTTGTCGGTGCAAGAGAATCTGGACAGCCTGCTCATGCAGGATCGCGTTCCCCTGGAGCGGGACGCTTGCGACCAGGCGTTGCTGGCAGGCGGTTTGCTGGCTTACCGTCGCGTGCCTGTACGGCAGTTGTCGGCTGGACAACGCCGCCGCGTGTTTCTGGTGCGCCTGTCCCTGAGCAACCGACCCTTGTGGATTCTGGACGAGCAACTGACTGCGCTGGATAGCGCCGGCCAGAAGTTTCTGGGCGAGCTGATTGCGCAGCATCTGCATAAGCAGGGCGCGGTCATTCTGACCAGCCACCAGACTTTGCCCTGGGATTTGGAGGTGCAGCATCTGGATCTGGGGCAGGCATGTTGAGCCTCTTTTTAGCCTTGATGAAGCGCGAGTGGCGCCTGGCGATGCGTCGCCCCGGCGACGTTCTGATCCCTCTGGTTTTCTTCCTGGTGGTGTGCAGCCTGTTCCCCTTGGGCGTGGGGGCGGATGCGGCCTTGCTGTCCAAGATGGCCCCCGGTGTGCTGTGGGTGTCGGCCTTGCTGGCCACCATGCTGTCGTTAAGCCGACTGTTTGAGCAGGACGAGCAGGACGGCGCGTTGGAGCAGGTGCTGTTTTCGCACTTGCCGCTCAGCCTTTGGGTCTTGGGCAAGGTGTTGGCGCATACCTTTTTGACAGGGGTGCCTTTGCTGTTGCTGGCTCCGATTCTGGGGTTGCAATTCAGTCTGCCTACGTCCAGCTTGGGTGTGCTGATGGTGTCTCTGGCGCTGGGCCTGCCCGTTCTGACCTTGCTGGGTGCGATTGGCGCGGCTTTGGTGCTGGGGCTGCGCTCAGCCGGGGTCTTGCTGGCTTTACTGATTTTGCCCTTTTACGTTCCCGTGCTGGTCTTCGGGGCGGGGGCGGTGCAAGCGGTTCAGGCCGGATTGGGTGCGCAAGCGCATCTGTCCGTTCTGGCCGCTTTTTTACTGTTGGCTTTGTTCTTCGCGCCACCTGCTACGGCGGCGGCGCTGCGCCTTGCTCTTGAGTAAACTCCATGAACTTTTTGTATCGCTACGCTGCCCCGCAGAATTTTTACTTCCTGGCCGGACGCATTGTGCCTTGGGCATCCGCTCTGGCTCTGCTGCTGTTCGTAGTTGGGGCGTATGTGGGCTTTTTCCTGGCTCCAACTGATTTCCAGCAAGGCGAGGGCTATCGCATCATTTTTCTGCATGTGCCGGTCTCATGGATGTCCATGCTGATCTATCTGGCCATGGGCTTCTGGTCCTTGATCTGCCTGGTTTTCAATAGCCGCACGGCGGCCATGATGGCGGCCGCGCTGGCACCGACCGGAGCCATCTGTACGGTCTTGTCTTTAGTCACGGGGGCTTTGTGGGGCAAACCCATGTGGGGCGCCTGGTGGGTCTGGGATGCCCGTCTGACTTCCGAATTGTTGCTGCTGTTCTTGTACATGGGTTTCATGGGCTTGCGCGGTGCCATCGATGACCCGCGCCGTGCCGATAAAGCCGCTTCCATCCTGGCCTTGGTCGGGGTGGTGAATGTACCCGTTATTTATTTCTCGGTGCAATGGTGGAACACCTTGCATCAGGGGGCTTCGGTATCGCTGACCAGCTCGCCGTCCATGGCCACCGTCATGCTGACGGGCATGTTGCTGATGAGTCTGGCCATGTGGTGCTACAGCATTGCCATCGCACTGTACCGGGTGCGTAATTTGATTCTTGAACGTGAGGCGCATACCGCCTGGGTTCGCAACTTGACGGAGGGCTGATGATGCATTGGTCGAGTGTGGGCGATTTTTTCGCTATGGGCGGCTATGCCGTGTATGTGTGGGGCTCGGTGCTGGCCTGTACCGTGTTGATGCTGGGTGAAGTGCTCAGCGTCCGGGCAGGGCGGGCACGGGCCTGGCAGCGGGTACGTGACGAGCGCGCCCTGGGGGACCAGCGCCATGACTAAGCGACAAAATCGTCTGGTCCTGATTCTGGGCGCATTGATCGTGTTGGGGGCGGCAACCGCCCTGATCCTCAATGCCTTCCAAAGCAGCCTAGTGTTCTTTTTTACCCCTACTGAAGTCAGCCAGGGGCAAAGCCCTGAAAACCGGACCTTCCGGGTGGGCGGCATTGTGCAGATGGACAGCATTCGCCGTGGTGGCGCCCAAGGCATGGCCGTGAACTTTGTGGTGACAGACGGCGCGGCCCAGGTGCCTGTCAGCTATACGGGAATTTTGCCGGACCTGTTTCAAGAGGGGAAAGGCGTGGTGGCTCAAGGTCGCTTGAACGAGCAGGGCCATTTTGTGGCGGAAGAAGTGCTGGCCAAGCACGATGAAAACTACATGCCGCCCGAGGCCATGCATGCCATGGAGCAGGCCGAGCGCGCGAAACAAGGAGCCCAGCCATGATCCCGGAGCTTGGACACTTTGCCCTGATTCTGACTTTTGTACTGGCGCTGGCCCAAGGCATTGTGTCCTTGTATGGAGCCTGGCGTGGCAATTTGGCCTGGATGGCGTTCGCACGTCCAGCGGCGCGTTGGCAATTCGGTTTGGTGGCTTTCAGCTTGCTGTGTCTGGCCTGGTCCTTTGTCAGCTTTGATTTCTCTGTGGCTTATGTGGCACAGAACTCCAGCACCAAGCTGCCTTTGTTCTACCGCATTGCCGCGGTGTGGGGCGGGCATGAAGGCTCGCTGCTGCTGTGGATGTTCATGCAAACGGGCTGGGCTTTTGCCGTCAGTGTTTACTCGCGCTCCTTGCCCGAGGCCATGCTGGCTCGTGTGCTGGGCGTACTGGGTCTGATTACGGCCGGTTTCCTGCTGTTTGTGTTGATCAGCTCCAACCCCTTTGAGCGCATGTTCCCGGTTCCGGCCGAAGGTCTGGATCTGAACACGCTCTTGCAGGATATTGGCCTGATTGTTCACCCACCCTTGCTGTATATGGGTTATGTGGGTTTCTCGGTGGCCTTTGCCTTTGCGATTGCCGCTTTGCTGGCTGGGCGTCTGGATGCCAGCTGGGCGCGCTGGTCGCGCCCCTGGACAACCTCGGCCTGGCTGTTTCTGACCCTGGGTATCGCCGTAGGTAGCTGGTGGGCCTATTACGAGCTGGGTTGGGGCGGTTGGTGGTTCTGGGACCCGGTGGAGAACTCCTCCTTTGTGCCGTGGTTGGCGGGCACCGCCTTGATTCACTCTTTGGCGGTCACGGAAAAGCGCGGCAGCTTCAAGAACTGGACGGTTCTGCTGGCAATCAGCACCTTCTCGCTGTCCATTCTGGGCGCTTTCCTGGTGCGCTCCGGTGTGTTGACTTCAGTGCATGCATTTGCCACTGACCCGGCACGTGGTGTGTTCATTTTGAGTCTGTTTGCCGTCATTGTTGGCAGCTCTCTGATCCTGTTTGCCTGGCGTGCACCGCGCGTTGGGGCAGGTGGGCAGTTTGCCGTGGTGTCGCGCGAGTCCTTGCTGCTGGTCAATAACGTTTTGCTGGTTGTGGTGACGGGCACGGTCTTGCTGGGGACTTTGTATCCCCTGATTATGGATACGCTGGGCCTGGGCAAAATTTCCGTGGGGCCACCTTATTTCAACAAGGTATTTGTGCCTTTGATGATCCCGGCCCTGGTCCTGATTGTGTTTGGTGTGCTGGCTAACTGGAAGCGGGCCAACTTGATGGAAATAGTGCGCCAGTTGGCCCTGGTGATTGTGTTCAGCGTGGTGCTGGGCGCAGCCATTCCCTTGCTGTATGGCCAGTGGCAGGGTACCGCCGCTTTGGGAGCCGGTCTGGCCATGTGGATTGTGCTGGGCAGCTTGTTTGATGTGGTCAAGCGTGTGCGCGCTACGCGTTCCGGTGTGTTCTCTCAGCCGCGCAGCTGGCTGGGCCAGCATCTGGCCCATATCGGCGTGGCTGTCTTTGTGCTGGGAGTGACCATGGTCAGCCACTACGAGACAGAAACCGATGTCTTGTTGCAGCCTGGCCAGACGGCACAGGTAGGCGCGTATGACGCGCGCTTCCAGGGCGTACGCATTGTGCCCGGCCCGAACTACTCGGCCGAGCGTGGCACGGTGGAGCTGCTGCAGGACGGCAAAGTGGTGTCGACCTTGTACCCGGAAAAGCGTACCTATCTGTCCTCGGCCTTGCCCATGACGGAATCGGCTATCAATGCCAATGGTTTGCGTCATATTTACGTGGCGCTGGGCGACAACTTCGACCAGGGCGGTTGGAGTGTGCGTCTGTACTACAAGCCCCTGGTGGACTTTATCTGGCTGGGTTGTTTGCTGATGGCCTTGGGCGGTGCTTTGGCCATCAGTGATCGACGCTATCGTGCCAAGCAAACCCGTGCCGCTGTGCAGGGCAAAGCCATGAATACGCAGGTGCAGGCATGAACCGTTTTACCGTCCCCTTGATCGGCTTTGTATTGCTGCTGGTGTTTTTGGGCATTGGCTTGACTTTGAAGCCCAGCGAAGTGCCTTCGCCCTTGGTCGATAAACCAGCCCCGGCGTTCAGCCTGCCTCAATTGCACAATCCCGAAGCCCGTTTTTCGGGCGAGCAAATGAAGGGCCGTGTCTGGCTGCTGAATGTGTGGGCCTCCTGGTGCTACCCGTGTTTGACGGAACATCCTTTTATCAAGGAACTGTCCACCAAGCACAAGGTGCCGGTGGTGGGTCTGAACTACAAGGACGTGCCCGAGGAAAGCCGTGAGTGGTTGCTGCGCAATGGCAATTCTTACGAGGTCTCTGTCATGGACCGGGATGGTCGCGTGGGCATTGATTTCGGTGTGTACGGTGTGCCGGAGACCTTTGTGATCGACAAGCAGGGCATTGTGCGCTTCAAGCATATAGGCCCCGTGTCGCGTGAATCCATGGAGGAAACCTTGTTGCCCTTAATTCGTCGTTTGGAGCAGCAGCCATGATGATGCGTCAATGGATGGCGGCATTGGCTGCCAGCGTGTGGCTTTTCATACCCTCTGCCCAGGCCCAGTCGGGGGCGCAAGGGGAGCAGGAGTCGGTAATGCTGGAAATTGCTGCTGAGCTGCGTTGTCTGGTGTGCCAGAACGAGTCTATTGCGGCTTCGCGTGCCGAGCTGGCTGTGGACTTGCGCCATCAGATCATGGAGCAGTTGGGGCAGGGCCGCAGCCCGGATCAAATCCGCTCGTATATGGTGGACCGCTATGGCGACTTCATCTTGTATCGCCCGCCCTTCAAGTCCACTACTGCACTGCTCTGGCTGGGACCAGCCCTGTTGTTGCTGACAGGCTTTCTGGTCTATGCCTTTACCCTGCGCCGTCGACGCCGTGCGGGTGATGAAACGGCCCTGACTGATGAGCAACGCCGCCAAGCCGATGCTCTCTTGCAAGGCTCTTCTCGGGATGAACAATCGTGACTATTGTTTTTTATATTGTGGCCGCGCTGCTGGTCCTGGTGTGTGCGCTGTATTTGATGTTGAGCGTCAAACGTAAACCCGCCTTGCAGCGTGTGGTTGAACACAAGCAGGCGAACCTGGCGATCTTGCGCGAGCAGTTGAAAGAAATCGAGCGAGACAAGCAGGCTGGTGTGTTGTCCGCTCAGGACTTCGAGCAGGCGCAGATGGACTTGCGTCAGCGCGTCCTGGAGGAGAACGAGGGACTGAAAACGGAGTCGGTGCAACAAGCCGGCGCACCCAAACTGGCCTGGACCTTGATGGTCAGCATCCCGGTTGCCGCCATTGCCTTGTACTTTTATCTAGGCAACCCGGTGATGCTGGACCCAGCCGCCGTGCAGCAACAAGCCAATGCGCAGCCCGTGGATATTGAGGCCATGGTGGCCCGTCTGGAACAACGTCTGAAAGAAAACCCGGATGATCCTGGCGCCTGGCTGATGATGGCCCGCTCGCACCGTTACTACGGTCGTCATCAGGAAGCGGCAGAGGCCTATGCCAAAGCCATGCCGGTGGTGGACGGAGACCCGACTGCCCTGGCTGAATATGCCGAGTCCATGCTGCTGGCTGGAGTCGACACTCTGGATGGCTTGCCCGGCCGTTTGGTCAAGCGTTCCCTGGACCTTTATCCGGAAGAGCCTTTGGGCCTGATGCTGGCAGGAGCTGCCGCCTTGCACAAGGAGCAGTATCCCGAGGCAATCGATTATTGGCAGCGTTTGCTGGCGCAATTCCCGGCGGATTCGGAAACTGCCAAAGTGGTGAATCAGGGCTTGCAGTTGGCGCGTGAGCGTATGCGTATGCCAGCGAACTCGGCACCGGAACCTGCCGCGGCCCCCTGATATGGAAATTGTGTCTTTGGATTTGGGGCTGGTCGCCCTGATAACGGCTTTTCTGGCGGGGATGGCGTCGTTTCTGTCCCCTTGTGTCCTGCCTTTGGTGCCTGGCTATCTGTCGTATCTGGCCGGGGATGGGCAAGCCTATACGCAGGTCAAGCGTAGCCAGTTGCTAGGCCGCAGTGTTTGTTTTGTTGCTGGCTTTTCACTGGTGTTCATTGCACTGGGGGCGAGCCTGTCGTACCTGGGCCAGTTGTTGATGGCGTATCGCTATCAGCTCAATCTGGCAGCAGGCGTGATGGTGGCCTTGGCCGGTTTGAGTGTGATGGGTGTGCTGCGCATGCCCATGAGCCTGCAACGCTACTATCGCTTTGAGTCCGGCAAGGCGGCTGGTCCTGGCGGTGCAACGGTGATGGGCCTGGCCTTCGGCTTTGGCTGGACGCCGTGTATCGGCCCGATTCTGGCTGGCATTCTGATGATGGGGGCCAGTACCGCCAGCGCAGGCAAAGCCAGTATTCTGCTGTCCGTTTACGCCTTGGGCCTGGGCGTCCCTTTTATTCTGGCTGCCTGCTTTGTGACGCCGTTTTTGCAACGCATGACGCAAATCAGGAATATCGGGCGCTATGTACGCTGGGGGGCGGGACTGGTATTGATAGTGATGGGCTGGGCAATGGCAACGGGCGAGCTGGCGCGTTTTGCTATCTGGGTTCTCAAGACGTTCCCGGTTTTAGGGCAGTTGGGCTAATAAGCGTCAGTATTTTTCGGTAGGCGCTGCGGTGCTTCATCTGCTGTCAGGAAGCACCGCCTTGTCATTTCACGGCCGCATTGCCGCCATCGGCAAACAGGGCAGAGCCAGTAACAAAACTGGACAGGGGGCAGGCAAGAAAAAGTGCAGCGGACGCAATTTCTTTGGGCTGGGCGATTCGCTTCATGGCGTGCAGTCCTGCCGCCCATTCCTTGGTGCTCTGATCCCCGGCGATATCGGTATCGGTTCCGCCCGGTAACAGCGCATTGGCCCGTATGCCTTTGGCTGCATAGTCCGCTGTGATGCCTTTGACCAGTCCCATGAGTGCCGCTTTAGCAGCACCATAGGCGCTCATGCCGGGCAGGCCGACACTGGTGCCTACAAAGCTTGATGTGAAAACGATCGAACCACCACCGCGCTTGAGCATGGCTGGAATCTGGCTACGCGCACCCAGAAAGGCTGCTCCAAGATTGGTATCCAGTGTTGCTTGCCATTCTCCCAGCCTCATCTCGGCCAGCGGCTTGAGGGCACCGACAATACCGGCGTTATTGATTGCAATATCCAGCCCGCCAAATCTGCTGGCCGCGGTGTCGATCAACTGCTCATGGGTTTCAGCCCGTGTAATGTCGCCTGCCACAAGCTCAGCGCGGCCGCCATGTTGCCGGATTTCCTTGGCGACGTCCTCAAGCAGAGCGCTGCGCCTTGCTGTCAGGACAATAGCTGCTCCGTGCTCGGCAAACATCAATGCCGTGGCGCGGCCAATGCCGGAGGATGCGCCAGTAACCAGGGCAACCTTGCCATCAAGTAAAGCCATGAGTGAAATCTCCTGTGTTCCCATTAAGAGTTCACATCGTAGTTATCCTGGCCTGACAGGGAACTCCGTTTCTTGCCCTCAAACCTGTTCTTGAGCTTTGGGCCGCCAGCCGATCTCAGTCTTGCACTTCACGGCGCAGCAGTTCACGCTTGCGATCTATGCCCCAGCGGTAGCCGGCCAGGTCGCCATCGCGCCGCACGACGCGATGGCATGGGATGGCGACGGCTATGTGGTTGTTGGCGCAGGCCTGGGCCACGGCGCGCACTGCTTTGGGAGAGCCTATGCGTTCAGCAATCTCGGTGTAGCTGACGGTGGTGCCTGGCGGGATCTCGCACAGTGCGCGCCAGACACGTTCCTGGAAAGCCGTGCCTTGCACATCCAGCGGCAGCTGCAAGCCAATGGAAGGGGTTTCGATAAAGCCTACGACCTGGGCGATCAATTGTTCGAAATCCCCGTCGCTGCCAATGATCTCGGCTTTGGGAAACTGGTCCTGCAAATCGCGGACCAGCTGTTCGGGGTCCTCGCCCAGCAAGATGGCGCAGATGCCGCGCTGGCTCTGGGCGACCAGAATCGCTCCCAGTGAACACTGGCCCACCGCGAAACGGATAATCGCACCGGCACCACCGGCCCGGTAGTCGCGTGCACGCATGCCTAACAACTGTTCAGAGGCTTCGTAAAAGCGGCTGTTGGAGTTGAAGCCGCTGTCGTAGATCGCACTGGTGATGGACGTGTCCGGGCTGCTTAGTTCTTCGCGCAGTCTGCGAGCCCGATAGGCCGAGCTGTATGCCTTGGGCGTCAGGCCCGTTTCCGCCTTGAAAAGACGGTGGAAATGAAAGGGGCTTTTGCCTACCTCGGCCGCCAGCTGCTCCAGCGATGGCTGCGTCTCCGAAGTTTCGATCAGGCGGCAGGCGCGCGCCACGATGGCGGCCCGTTCGGCTGCCGCACTGGACTGGTCGCCATGGACGCGGCGGCTGTAGCGATAACCCGCTGCTTCAGCATCCTGGGCTGAATCGAAAAACTTGACGTTCTCGCGCTTGGGAAGACGCGTTGCCGAACTGGGCTGGCAGTACACGCCTGTGGTGCGTACCGCATAGACGAACTGACCGTCGGCAGCGGGGTTTCGTGCTTGCACGGCTGCCCAGCGCTGATCTTCGGTTTCGTAAGCACGCTTTGTAGTCATGTGGCATATGTCCTGACATCATTCATTACGAAGCCAGAATACGCTGGTCTTTCATCGCAAGCACTCCGATTCTTGCGGCCAATATTGGCAGGTCTGACCGGTATTGTCTCAGAGGTGGGCAGCGATTGCCGGTATGCTTGTGCCCGCCAAGTCCGCCATAGAAAAAGGCCGGTATCAACCGGCCTTTTACGCTCTGCTGGATTAACGCCATGAAAGGCGTTGCAGGCTTACAGGGCGCTGGGGGTGTAACCCGCTTCTTCAATCACTTTCAGGGCTTGCGCGCCATCCAGACCTTGAACGGTAACCTGGTGTTTTTCCAGATCCGTGCTGACAGTGGCTTGAGGGGCGACAGCCTGAATGGCTTCGGTGATGCTGCGCACGCAGTGGCCGCAGGTCATGTCGGGTACGGAGAAGGTGGACATAGCTGACTCCTTTGATAAAAACAATGGAGTCAGCTTAAGGCTTGCCACGGGGGCAAGGTCAAGCGCTGTTTTCTTTAAAACAGGGCTGGCGACATCAAACGGATCTGATCAAACTCGGGATTGCCCAGCCATTGAATCTGGCTGCTGGCCAAACCCGGGCCTGATTCCTTGTTTTCGACAAAGGCACCGTAGGAGATGGTCTGCTTTTGTGTGTCCAGCAGGACAACGTAGCTGGAACTGGTGCAGTCATGGGGCTTGCAGCCCTGGAACAACTGATAGTCGCGGCCATCCAGAGAAACTGTTTCGCCTGGCGAGGCTGTACCAAAGTCTTTAACCCAGCTGGCGTGTTTGGCAACGTCCTGCATCAGGCTTTGATACTGCTGGGCCACTTGCTTGTTGGACTTGGCCAGGTCAGCCAGATAAACGGATTCCGAGGATTGTGCATGGCCCAGGAAGGGAACGAGCAACGCGCTGCCAAGGACCAGACGGCACAAAGAATGGGAAATACGCATGGGATCTCCAATAATGAGGCGAGCCCCCAGTTTAGCAGCGCGTCCGGCGGGGCATTGTTAACAAAATCAAGGAAAACCTGCATAAACGACTCTCCTTACAGTCGTTATAGTGCTTATCCGTCCATGGGATTGGCAGGGGGGCTTTGTTTCCGGTCGAATTACCAGGGCATTTGAGGGGTGTAGGTAAAAACCACAGCTTGCCAGCAAAATTGTTTCATAACTAAACTATTTATAAATGAATGGTTGGCATAGTTGAATTTGTAGTTCGATCTGCTGTGCATCTTAATTAAAGACAGCCTATAAGCGCGGTGGCGCAAGGAGATAACATGAAACGTATTGCATTGACTGTGGCTTTGGCTGCGGCTTTTGGCGGTTCTCTGGCTCACGCCGAGACCATCAAAGTGGGGATGGCAATGGACACATCCGGTCCGTTCGCTGCCGTTGGTGGTGAGGTTCGTGATGGCTTCAATCTGGCCATCAAACAACTGGACGGCAAGCTGGGTGGTTTCCCGGCCGAGTTCATTCAACAGGATATGGCCGGTAATCCCGACCAGGCCCGCCAATTGGTCAATCGCTTCGTGCAGCGCGACAAGATCGACTTCTTTACTGGCCCAGTGGGTTCCAACG
Organism: Alcaligenes faecalis; assembly: GCF_002443155.1. Classification (NCBI taxonomy): domain Bacteria; kingdom Pseudomonadati; phylum Pseudomonadota; class Betaproteobacteria; order Burkholderiales; family Alcaligenaceae; genus Alcaligenes; species Alcaligenes faecalis. Next base: position 410,165 of record NZ_CP023667.1, read on the forward strand.
TAGCTCTGGCAGTGGCTCCCGCTCTGTTCTCGGCCAAAGTGCCTTACCTGACCAGCAATCCGGGTCCCAGCCAATTGGCCGGTGCCGGTTGTAATCCGTACTTCTTTGGCGTGTCCTACCAGAACGACGCCTTTGACGAGGCCGCCGGTAAAGTGGCTGCGGATCGCAACTACGAAAAAATGTTCATCATTGCCCCTGATTATCCAGCCGGCAAGGATCACCTGAACGGCTTCAAGCGTGGTTACGGCAAACCCGTCAACGACGAGCTCTACACCAAGCTGGGCCAGATCGACTACTCGGCTGAACTGGCACAGATCCGTGCGGCCAAGCCGCAGGCCGTGTTCTTCTTCCTGCCCGGCGCCATGGGCATCAACTTCATCAAGCAGTTCGTGGCTGCTGGCCTGAACAAGGATGTGGTCTTGCTGGGCCCGGCCTTCTCGGGTGACGAGGACATCATCCCCGCCGTGGGCGAGCCTATCCTGGGCATGTTGAACACCGCCCAGTGGTCGCCTGACCTGGATGTTCCCGCCAACAAGACCTTTGTGGAAGAGTTCCGCAAAGCCTACGACGGCCGCTATCCATCGGTTTACGCTGCTCAGGCTTATGACGTGATTCTGGCTATCGACGCTGCCGTCAAACAGGTTGATGGCAAAGTGTCCGACCGCGAAGCGGTGCTCAAGGCATTGAAAGCCGCCGACTACAACTCGGTTCGTGGCCCATTTACCTACGGCAACAACAACTTCCCCGTGCAGGCTTACTACCTGCGTGAAGTGGTCAAGGATCAGGACGGACGTCTTGTGAACCGCATGGTCAGCAAGGTGTTTGACTCCTACCAGGACGTCTACGCCAAAGAATGCAAACTTAATTAAGATTCACAGGTGGTAAAAGCATGTCGCTCATTCTGATTAGCGAGCAATTGCTGAATGGTTTGCAGTTTGGTTTGATGTTGTTTCTGATTGCCGCGGGCCTGACTTTGGTCTTCGGCATTATGGATATCATGAACCTGGCCCACGGCTCCCTCTATATGGCGGGAGCCTATGTGGCCGCGGAAACCATGCAGCGTACAGGGTCTTTTACCGCCGCCATTGTGGTGGCGGTGGCAGTGACAGCCCTGGTCGGTATTGCCCTGGAAATTCTCATTCTGCGCAAGCTGGTCACTCGTGATCACCTGGCTCAGGTATTGGGAACCTATGCCGTTATTTTGATCGCCAATGACGTGGTCAAAATGATTTGGGGGCCAACCCCCGTAATGTTGAATATGCCTGCCTTGTTGTCCGGGCCGGTAGAACTCTTGCCGGATTTCCTCTATCCCGCCTTCCGTCTGATGATTATCGCGGTCGGTCTGGTGATGGCGCTGGCCCTGTATGCCTTCGTGACCAAAACACGGGCTGGGGTGCTGGTGCGAGCAGGTGCCTCCAACCGACAAATGGCGACCCTGATGGGGGTACGCGTTCCCATCCTGTTCCTGGGTGTGTTCACTCTGGGAGCCGCTTTGGCAGCGCTGGCCGGTGCCTTGTTGGGTCCGATTACCGCGGTCCAGATCGGTATGGGCGAGGACATTCTGATCCTGGTTCTGGTCTGCATCGTGATTGGCGGGATTGGGTCGATTCGTGGCGCGTTTGTAGGGGCCTTGCTGGTGGGTATGGTCGATACTGCTGGCCGTGCATTCCTGCCCATGCTGCTGCGTAACGTCTTCCCGGCAGATGTGGCTTCCAGCGTCGGTCCTACGATTGCTGCCATTTCGATCTATGTCCTGATGGCTGTTGTTCTTGTTTTCCGTCCTTCGGGCCTGTTCCCGGCGCGAGGTTAATGTATGTCTACTTCGCGTATTTTTTCGGTCCTGGTGCTGGTGGCCTTGCTGGCTTTCCCATTGATTGCACCGATGTATGGACTTGAGTTCTACATTTCCTTTGTGCGTCGTATCTTCATCTACGCCCTGGCCGCCAGTGCGCTGAATCTGGTGCTGGGCTATGGCGGGATGGTGGCTCTGGGGCATGCCGCGTTTTTTGGAGCAGGGGCCTACACCGTGGGCATCCTGGCCACCGAAGGCGTGCAAAGCGGCCTGATTGCCTGGCCTGCCGCCATGGTGATCTCCGGCCTGCTGGCTTTCCTGACCGGCGCCGTGTCGCTGCGTACCCGTGGTGTGTACTTCATCATGATTACGCTGGCCTTTGCCCAGATGATCTTTTATCTGTTCATTTCCTTGCGCCAGTACGGTGGCGAGGACGGCCTGAACATGTACAGCCCTTCATCCTTGCCCGGTATTGATCTGAGCAATGAGCTGAGCTTTTACTACCTGGTTCTGGCCATTCTGGTGGCGGTCCTGTTCCTGTTCAACCGTCTGGTCAATGCCCGCTTCGGGCAGGCCCTGATGGGCACTCGTGAAAACGAAAGCCGCATGACAACTTTGGGCTACCCCGTCTACCGTATTCGTTTGACGGCCTACACCTTGAGCGGTGCCATCATGGGACTGGCAGGTGCCTTGCTGGCCAACCATAACTTGTTCGTCTCGCCCAGCCTGATGAACTGGACCCAGTCAGCTGACCTGATCATCATGGTGCTGGTCGGTGGTATTGGCTTGCTGTATGGCGGGGCCCTGGGCGCGTTTGTGATGTTGGTGCTGGAAGAGTTGCTGCGCAACTGGACCGAGTACTGGCACATGCCTTTGGGTATTTTGTTGCTGCTGGTGGTGTTCTTTGCACCCAAGGGCCTGGCCGGATTGGTACGTATCCGCTCGGCTGCTGATCCAGCTACTACCGCCAAGGAGCAAGCATGACGAACACGATAGCAGCCGCCTCCAAGGCGGGCAGCGGTACGGCCGCTTTGCAAGCACGTGGTCTGATGAAGCGCTTTGGTGCCTTGCAGGCGACCAATGATGTTTCTCTGGATCTGGTGCCTGGTGAAATCCATGGCCTGATCGGCCCAAACGGGGCGGGCAAATCCACCTTGATTCACCTCTTGTCGGGCACCTTGAGCCCGGACTCGGGTCAGCTCTTGCTGGGTGGGCGTGATGTGACTTCCTTGTCGGGTCACGAACGCGTTGCCGCTGGCCTGGCGCGCTCCTTCCAGATCACCAATATCTTCAAGAACTACACCGTGCTGGATAACCTGGTACTGGCTCTGCAGGCATGCAGCGGCAGCAGTTTCCGCTTCTGGCGTGCTCGCCAGGCGGAAACCGAGCTGTACGAGCAAGCCCGTGCCCTGGCCGCCGAATGTGCCATTGATGCCTCCTTGCTGCACACCCAGGCCGGTGTCTTGCCGCACGGCGAGCAGCGCAAGGTGGAGTTCGCCCTGGCTTTGGCCAGCCGCCCGCAAGTTCTCTTGCTGGATGAGCCTATGGCCGGGATGGGGCCGGATGAAACGCTGCGTCTGACTGAATTGATTGAGACCATGCGTGGCAAAGCCACCATGTTGTTGGTCGAGCACGATATGGAAGCGCTTTTCCGTCTGGCTGACCGGATTTCTGTATTGGTGGCAGGTCACATCATTGCGACCGGTACGGCTGCCGAAATCCGCGATAACGAGGCTGTGCGTCAAGCCTATCTGGGTGACGATGACACGCCAGTTCCAACCAAGGTAGAAAGCCATGCTTGAAACGACTCAATTACAAAGCGGCTATGGCGCCAGCCAGGTGCTGTTCGGGGTAGACCTGTCCATTCGTAGCGGACAGGTCGTGACTGTGCTGGGCCGTAATGGCATGGGCAAGACGACCTTGCTGAAAACCATTCTGGGCCAGTTGCCGGTGCGTGGCGGCGATGTGAAGTTCGACGGCCAGTCCATTGCGGGCTGGAATCCGGACCGCATCGCCCGGGCCGGGATCGCCATTGTGCCCGAAGGGCGGCAGTGCTTTCCCAACCTGACCGTGGCCGAGCACTTGACGGCCTTTGCCTGCAATCGCAACCCCAAAGCCAACAAGACCTGGACGCCCGAGCGTGTCTATGACTTTTTCCCGCGCTTGCGCGAGCGTGCGTCCAATATGGGCAACCAGCTCTCGGGCGGTGAACAGCAAATGCTGGCCATTGGTCGTGCACTGGTTACCAACCCCAAGCTGCTGATTCTGGATGAGGCCTCCGAGGGTCTGGCCCCCAAGGTGCGTGAAGAAATCTGGAATTGTCTGGCCGTCTTGCGTGAGGAAGGGCAGACCATCTTGCTGATCGACAAATATGTCGAGCGCCTGATGGCCTTGTCGGATCACCACATTATTCTGGAACGTGGCAAATTGGTCTGGCAGGGGAACTCCGACGCATTGGGAGCTGATCGCACCTTGTGGACACGTTATTTGGGCGTGTAAAAAGCACAATTTGCAATAATCCTGAGGTGCCGCCTGCTTGATCGCAGGCGGCATTTTTTATGCCTTTCGTCAAGGCGCTCCAGGGGAATGTTGCGGAGTAGTTGCACTTTCTTTTGAAAGTTCCCTAAGGGTCTCAGGAAAGATTCTTTCCTTGCGATGTATCAATGTGTAATGAAATGGCATTCCTTACGATGTCCATAAGGCCAGCAGGGTTATGGGTCCTACCCGGACCTCACTGGCAGGAAGCTCTGTCATCCCATAAGGAAGTTGTTATGAAATTACGCCTGTTCACTCTCTCTGCTCTGGCCGCCGGCTTACTGCTCGGCAGCGCCGCGCAAGCCCAGGAAAATGAGCCTGTACAGCCGATTCCCGCCGCTGTTGTTACTGACCCGGCACGTGTTGAACTGGGTAAAAAGCTGTGGTTTGAACCCCGCTTGTCCCGTTCGGGCTTTATCTCCTGTAATTCCTGTCACAACCTGAGCATGGGCGGTACCGACAATATCCGTACCTCCATCGGTGACCGCTGGCAGGAAGGCCCCATCAACTCGCCTACGGTCTTGAACTCCAGCCTGAACCTGGCCCAGTTCTGGGATGGCCGCGCCAGCGATTTGAAAGAGCAGGCCGGTGGCCCGATTGCCAACCCCAAGGAAATGGCGTTCACGCACGAACTGGCCATGGAGTTCCTGAGCTCCATCCCCGAGTACAAGGCCGAGTTCAAGCAAGTCTTTGGCAAGGCTGACTTCGGTATTGATGAAGTCACCTCCGCGATTGCTGCCTTTGAAGAAACCCTGGTCACACCCGATTCGCGCTTTGACCTGTGGTTGAAGGGCGACAAGAAAGCCATTACCGATCAGGAACTGGCCGGCTACCAGCTGTTCAAGGGTAGTGGTTGCGTGGCTTGCCACAATGGCCCTAACCTGGGTGGTACGTCCTTCCAGAAAATGGGCCTGATCGAGCCTTACCAGACCAATAACCCTGCCGAAGGCCGTGCGGCTGTGACGGGCAAGGATGCCGACCGTTTCAACTTCAAGGTACCTACCTTGCGTAACGTCGAGCTGACCTACCCCTACTTCCACGACGGTGCGGTCAATACTTTGACCGAAGCCGTGGATACAATGGGTCGTCTGCAGTTGGGTCGCAGTTTCACCGCAGAAGAAAATGCCCAGATCGTCGCGTTCCTGAAAACGCTGACGGGCAAACAGCCTGAAATCATGCTGCCAATCCTGCCTCCGTCGCGTGACAACACGCCTCGTCCGGTGCCATTTGGTTCTTGATAACAGTCTGTGCAGGCAGCAAGCGCTTTTAAGAGCTTGAACTGCCTTTGTATGACCCAGGTCTTGGATGTTGTTTTCTGAGCCTGGGTTTTTGTATTTGGCATTGGATTCATCGTCCTGTAATGCCAGTCAGGCTTGAATCCCCTGCTGCTATTGTTGATGCTCGATCAGGCGAGCTAAAAAAATAGTACCATTTAGATACTATTTCAATGACTGGAACCATCATGAGTCGCATTGTCCTGTTTGAGAACATTCATCCTAGCGCCCGTGAAGTTTTTGAGGCTGCTGGTTTGACCGATATTCAGACCTACAAGGGAGCCTTGTCGGGTCAGGAGCTGCTGGACGCTGTCAAAGGCGCCGAAGTTGTCGGAATTCGTTCCCGTACCCAGTTTGACAGCCGGGTGCTGGAGCACGCAGACCAGCTCAAAGTGCTGGGATGTTTTTGTATTGGTACCAACCAGGTGGATCTGGACCAGGCCCAGAACCACGGCGTACCAGTCTTTAATGCGCCGTTCTCCAACACCCGCTCCGTTGCCGAGCTGGTGCTGGGCGAGGCCATCTTGTTGCTGCGTCGCATCCCCGAGAAGAACCTGCGTGTACACCAGGGTTTCTGGGACAAGAGTGCCGATGGCGCTTTCGAGATCCGTGGCAAGACGTTGGGCGTGATTGGTTACGGCAATATTGGTTCTCAGGTCGGTACCTTGGCCGAAGCGCTGGGTATGCGCGTGCTCTACCATGATGTGGAATCCAAACTGCCGCTGAGCAATGCCCGAGTCTACGGCAGCCTGAAGCAAATGCTGGCCGAGTCCGATGTGGTCACCTTGCACGTGCCAGGCGGGCAGGGCACACATAACATCATGAATGCCGAGACGATCGCAGCGATGAAGCCAGGTTCCATCCTGATCAACGCATCGCGCGGCACCGTCGTGGATATTGATGCCCTGCATCAGGCCTTGGTCAGCGGTCATCTGGCAGGCGCTGCGCTGGACGTGTTCCCCACTGAGCCGAAAAGCGTGGACGAGCCCTTGAAGAGTCCCTTGATTGGCATGCCCAACGTGATTCTGACGCCGCACATTGGCGGCAGCACCCAGGAATCGCAAGAGAATATTGGTCGTGAAGTGGCCGAGAAACTGGTCAGCTACTTGCGTAGTGGTGCTACCAAGGGCGCAGTGAACTTCCCTGAAGTGTCGTACTACGATATCCAGGGTGCTGTGCGCCTGTTGCATGTTCATCGCAACGTTCCCGGTGCGATGGGTGGCCTGAACAATATCCTGGCTCAGCACGGCATCAATATCACTCGTCAGCAGTTGCAAACGCAAGGCGAGCTGGGTTACGCCATGACGGACCTGGATCGTGTGCCCGAGCAAGGCTTGCTGGACGCTGTGCGCGCCCACCCCGGTACTGTCCGTAGCGATCTGATTTTCCCGGCTTAAAGCGGGTAGTCAGACCCTGAACAAACGGCCCCGGATTCAAAAGAATCCGGGGCCGTCTGCTATCCGTCCGTCTGCTATCCGTCCGTCTGCTATCCGTCCGTCTGCTATCCGTCCGTCTGCTATCCGTCCGTCTGCTATCCGTCCGTCTGCTATCCGTCCGTCTGCTATCAGGCCGAGTGCATCGACTTGGTGGGCCAGGCAATCGTCTGTTCTGGGCTGCTGCCGGGAACAATAATGTCGCGCAAGGTGTAGTTATCCAGATAACTCAGGAACTGGGCCAGCGCCTGTTTAAGGATATTGCTCAGGTTGCATCGACCGCTCAGGATGCAGTGGGTGCCACTGCCCAAACATTCCACCACTGCCAGATCCGTTTCGGTATAGCGCACCAGCTCGCCCAGGTTGATGTCTTCGGGCGCACGCGCCAAACGCATGCCGCCATTTTTCCCGCGCTGCGTCTGAATCCACCCACCCTTGGACAGCAGGTGGGTGACTTTCATCAGGTGGGCTTGGGAAATCTGGTGGTACTGGGCAATTTCCGCGATGGTACAGAGCCTGTCTTCGTTCTGGCCCAGATACATCAATTGACGCAGGGCATAGTCGGTAAGGTTGGTCAGGCGCATGATCAGGGCAGTTGCAGCTCGCTGGCCACTTTGGTGGGGTTGTGCTGGAACTGATAGCCAAACCAGAAGCTGCGGGCGATACGCTGGGCGTATTCCAGCGCCAGTTCCGCCATGGCCTGGTTTTCACGTTCCTGACAGGTTTCCTTGAACAGACGCAGCCATTGTTCAAAGTGGCTGGCCTGAATATGCTGGAGCGACAAATGCTTGGCCATGGGGTTGCCATTGAAGCCATCGGTCTTGAGCAGCAGGGACGACCAGAACTCTTCCATGACACCCAGGTGCGTATCCCAATCCTTGATGCGCTCGGAGAAAATCGGGCCAAGGACCTCGTCCATGCGGATGCGATCATAAAAGTCCCAGACCAGGTCATGAATTTCCTGGCGGGTACACAAAGCATTGAGAGCCATAATATTTTGAATTTAAAGATATATATTTTATCTATCTTATTGGTATGACTCACCGGGGTCAAGCCGGAAAGAAAACCGCTGCATCGAGAACGGTTCCACACTGAATTTCACGCAGATTCAACGCTTGCTTTTCTACACTGGCCGCATGTTTCAGAATATGGATGTTGTATTTTAGATGTTCAGCTCAAGTGCTCGACTTGCAAAGGAAGCGCGAGTCTTGAATTGTGCTCTTTTATGGAAGACAAGTATCACGGAAGGCAAATTGCACTAGGCGGTCTGGCAGGCTACGATTACTTTTTGTTGGCTAGACCTCGCTTTTGTTACAGCTTCGTGCTCAAGGAATAATGATTAAAAAAAGACAGGCCCAGACGCTCTCTTGTGTCATCCCTGGTTTGAATGAAGCAGAGAACCTGCCCGCATTAATGCCGGTCTTGGTGGCGAAGTTGTGCGAATTGGTCCCGGATTTTGAAATCATTTTCGTTGACGATGGCAGCACTGATGCCACGCCTTTGGTTATTGAGCAATTGCGTCAAACCTATCCTCAATTGGTGTATCTGCAGTTATCGCGCAACTTCGGCAAAGAAGCGGCGTTGACGGCAGGCTTGGAAGCCAGTCGTGGGCAGGTGGTCGTGTGCATGGATGCGGATTTGCAGCATCCTCCCTCCTTGATCGAAGCCATGCTGGAGCGCTGGTCTACCGGCCTGGAAATGGTCTATGCCGTGCGGGAAACCCGCGACGACGAGACTTGGCTCAAACGTGCGGGCACCAGCGTGTTCTACAAGCTGATGCGTACGTCCAATGGGCTGCGCGTACCACGTGACGCGGGTGATTTTCGCTTGATGGATCGTTGTGTGGTGGATGCCCTGATGGCTTTGCCCGAACGCAGCCGCTTCATGAAAGGCTTGTTTGCCTGGGTGGGCTTTCCGTCCGAACCCATTTACTACTCGCCTGCCGAGCGTTTGCATGGTGTCAGCCGGTTCCGTCCCACCAAACTGCTGCGCTTTGCGGTGGATGGTTTGACGGCATTTACCACCTGGCCACTGCGTTTGCTGAGCCTGTTAGGTGCGGTGCTGGCCATGCTGTCCTTCAGCTACGGCCTGTTCATTATCTTCAAGCATTTGATCTACGGAGATGCTGTACGGGGTTGGGCCACCTTGATTACGGTGGTGCTGTTCTTTGCGGGTGTGAACATGCTCTCGTTGGGGGTGGTGGGCGAGTATGTCGCCAGCATCTTTGCCGAGGTCAAGCACCGGCCCTTGTATCTGGTGCATCGCCGCCGGGGGCAGGGTTTGGCTTCGGGGCAGACACCTGCACCAAGCCAGGGCCAAGACAGCACCCAGAGCCAGGCGCAGCAACAGGACTGAGAGCCAGTCCGGTCGTTTAATTGCCGTTTTGCTCTCAAGTGTAATTGAACGCTACATCGATATTCTGAATCGTTTTGACAGCCACGTCGGTGGCTGCCTAACCCTTTTGGTTTGGCTATAGACGATGAGTATCGAAAATTCTTTTTCCCCCGCTGGCGTAACCGTGCCACTCGGGCACACGCGGGGTCCGGCCTATTGGCTGAGTCTGGGCGTACAGCGCCTGGGCACACTTTCCAGCCTGTCCGTGGGCTTGCTGGCGCTGCTGTGGTTTGCACTGACCCTGGGGGTCTATCCTCTGTTGATTCCGGACGAGGGGCGCTATGTCGGCGTGGCCTTGTCCATGCTGGAGTCGGGTGATTATCTGGTGCCGCGGCTGGACGGCCTGCCGTTTTTTCATAAACCCCCTTTGCATTACTGGCTCACCGCCTTGAGCCTGAAAGTGCTGGGTGTGAATTTTGTAGCAGCTCGCTTGGTGCCTGCCTTGATGGCAGCCTTGCTGATTGCCGGCATGCATGCCTTCCTGAAGCGTCATGCCAGCTTGCAACATGCGGGCTGGACAGTCTTGATTCTGCTCAGCAGCCCCTTGCTGTTTGGGGCCTCCCATTACGCTAACCTGGACATGACGGTGGCGGCCTTGATCAGCAGTTGTGTGCTGCTGGGTGGCCACGCTGCCTTGCAGGTGGAGCAGGGGCGTTCCTATCGTTGGGCCGTGATGGGCCTGTATGCCACCGCCGGTTTGGCCTTTCTGGCAAAAGGCTTGATCGGGATTTTGATTCCCGGCGGCATTCTGGTGTTCTGGTTGCTGGGCCGAGGGCAGTGGCGTATCTTGCTGCGTCTGTTTTCCTTGACCGGCCTGGGTGTCCTGTTGCTGGTTGCCACGCCCTGGATGTGGGCCATGCAGGCGCGCTATCCGGGCTTCTTTGACTATTACATCGTCTACCAGCACTTCCAGCGTTTTCTGGAAACCGGTTTCAACAACCCTCAGCCTTTCTGGTTCTACTTTGCCCTGATGCCCGTTGCCACCTTGGGTTGGACGCCACTCTTGCTCAAGCGCCTTCGTGGTTCTGCCAGTACTGCCGATGGTCTGGGAGCGATACGTGGCTTGATGCTGTCTGCCCTGCTGACCGTGCTGATTTTCTTTTCCATTCCTGCGTCCAAGCTTGTGGGCTATGTCTTGCCTGCGATTGGTCCTTGGGCGTTCTTCCTGGCCGATGTGGTGATTCGTCGCAGCCAGCGGGATGGAGAAGTCAAGGTAGAGCGCTTGGCCGTCTGGAGTCTGGCCGTTTGCGTAGCGATTTGCGCGATTGCCGTGGTGACGATGATGCTGCGCCCACAGGTCAACAGCCAGGCCCTGGGTCGTGTGCTGGCCAGTGAATATCAAAAGGGCGATCGGGTCGTCTTTCTGAATAACTATCGCTATGACCTGGGCTTTTACGTTCCGGGCCTGCAGAACATCAGCGTCGTGGGGCGCTGGGATGATCCGGAGATCATGCGTACCGATAGCTGGCGTAAAGAGCTGCTGGAAGCGGCCCGTTTTGAGCCGCAGCGTGGGACGATGACCTTGATCGACCGGGAAACCTTGCGTCAGCAGCTATGTCGGGACAGCAAGGCGGTGGTCTGGCTGATCGGTTCGCCAGATGCCGTCCGTCAAAGCCAGGTGCTCAATCATGCCCAGCGCCTGTATGAGGATCAGCGTATCGCGCTGTGGCGCTTTGATCATGATGAGTACGAGCTTATGTGCGGCGAAACGCCCAAAGTCGCCCCGCCAGAAACGTCAGCACAGCCAGGCCGATAAGAATCAGGCCCAGCAGCAAGTCGTAGCGCAGACCGGAGTGATTCAGCAAAAACGCATAGCTGGCTTCGTTCACCGCGAAGCCAGCGGCGGACACCAGAAAAAAACGTGTCAGCGCGGGCAGAAAACGGGCATTATGGGAACGGAAAGTCAGCCAGTAGTGGCCGCCAAAAGACACCAGAAATGCAATCAGCCAGCCAAAAAGATTGGCCAGCAAGGGCGACAGACTCAGCGTTTGCACCAGGGCGATTACAATGCCCCAGTGTGTGAAGGCGGCCAGGGTGCCGACCAGAATGAACAGAATGATTTGACGAGACATAAAGCGGAGCGAGCAGTGGCCAAGGACAGGCAGATCAGTATATGCGCGGATGATTTTGGGATGGCCCCTGCCGTGGACGAGGCCATACTGAAATTGGCCCAGGCCCGACGCCTGACAGGAACATCCTGCCTGGTTGATGGGGACAGTTTTGTGCAAAATGCACCAGCACTGCGCCAGAGCACGCTGCAAAAAGGTTTGCACCTGAATTTTACCGAGTTTGCCTCCCAGAAGGGCGTGTATGCCATGCCGCTCAAGCAGGTGATTATCCGTAGCCTGTTACATCGTCTGGACAGTCAGAAGGTCAAGGACAGCGTGGCCCGACAACTGGACCGTTTTGAAGAGGTGATGGGGCAGGGTCCGGACTATATAGATGGGCATCAGCATGTGCATCAACTACCCATGGTACGCGAGGCCTTGCTGGCGGAAATGGAGCGTCGTTATGCCGCTTCCATGCCCTGGCTGCGCTATACCGGCGCCCAGCGTCTGGCCACGGGTTTTGCGTTTAAAGACCGATTCAAGGCGCAGATTATTGACGGGTTAGGTTCCAGAGATTTGCTGCGTCTGGCCAGAGCCAAGGGCGTCACCATGAATACCAGCTTTACCGGGGTGTACGACTTTCAGGGTGGCAAGGAGCGCTACAGTGCCCTGGTCAAGGCCTGGCTGGCCGTGATGCAGCACGGGGATAGCATGATGTGCCATCCCTCCCTGAGCAGCGTGCAGGACGATCCTGTGGGCTTACAGCGCCTGGCGGAGTATGAAGTGCTGGCAGGTTCTGACATGCAGCAGTGGCTGGAGCAGTACAGCCTGCGTATTGCCTGAGAAAGAAGATCAAGCCGATTGGGCAGGCTGGCTTTGGCTGCCTTCGCCCAGACTGCGCTGCATGATGACCACATCAATCCACTGCTGGAATTTATAGCCCACGGCTGGCTGAGTACCCACATGGGCAAAGCCCAGCGAACGGTGCAGGGCAATCGAGCCACGGCTGTCATGGCCGGAGATGACGGCCACCATTTGCCGCCACGGGCCTTTCTCGCACTCCAGCAGCAATTGTTCCAGCAAGGCCTTGCCCAGACCTTTGCCAATCTGACCTTGAGCCAGATAGATGGAATCTTCTACCGTGAAGCGATAGGCAGGGCGGGAGCGGTACGTGCCTGCATAGGCATAGCCCACGATCTGCCCGTCCAGTTCCGCGACCAGCCAGGGCAAGTTTTGCTCGCGCACTTGTATATAGCGGGCACCCATTTCCTGTTCGTCGGGCGGGCTTTGTTCAAAGGTCGCCGTGCTGTGCAGCACGTGATAGGCATAGATGCTTTGTACCGCTGCCATATCGCCCAAGGTCGCGTGACGTATCAGCAAGGCGCTGGCGTGATTGCCTTGTGGCAGGGACGCAGAGAAAGGGGCTTGCGTACTCTCGGGGGGGAACATACTATTTTTCCTTTGAACTGATTTAGTTTATCCCGATTTCAGGAGTTTCTATGTCCTTCCCACACCAGTTTTTGACCGAGCAATTGGCCGTCGCGCCGCAGTTATCGGGAGAGGACATGCAAGCCGTGGCCGATGCCGGTTTTAAAAGCGTCATCATCAATCGACCCGACATGGAGGGTGGTCCCGACCAGCCTCTGTCGGCAGACGTGATGCAGGCCGCTCAAGCCGCAGGCTTGCAGGTGGAATATCAGCCAGTGGTGGGTAGCGCTATTACTTCTGCTGATGTTGCCCGTTTTGGTCAATTGCTTGAAGCTTTACCGAGCCCGACTCTGGCCTATTGTCGCACCGGTACTCGTTGTGCTGTATTGTTCCGTGCATTGAACGAATCCTGACCTGGCTCAAGGTTCAGGTCTGTACTAGCTTGTCCTGTGCCTGTATGCAGCGGTAAGCTATCTGTCTCCATTCAAAGGGGTTATGCCATGTTCAAGAAAATTCTGATTCCAACTGACGGTTCCGAGCTCTCCTCCCAAGCGGCCAACAAAGGCGTGACTTTTGCCCGCCAAATTGGTGCCGAGGTTCTGGCTTTGCACGTGACGCAGCCTTTTGCTGCCACAGTTGGCTTTGATGGTATGGCTGCTGCGTACGCCATCACCGACGAGGACTACGACAAGACCGCCAAAGAACAGTCGCAGAAATACCTGCAACAGATTCTGGATCGTGCCGAGACTGCTGGCGTCAAGGCAACCGGTAAATCCGTATCGAACTTCAACGTGGCCGACGGTGTGGTCCAGGTTGCCGAGCAAGAAGGTTGCGACCTGATCTTTATCGGTAGTCATGGCCTCAGTGGTCTGTCCCGCCTGTTGCTGGGTAGCGTGACCATCAAGGTGCTGAATATGGCCAAGAACACCGTGCTGGTGTACCGCGTCAAAGAAAACGATTAATCGTTTTTCAGCCCAAAGAAAAAACCCGCCTAGGCGGGTTTTTTTGTGTCTGCGGCAAGGCTTATTGGCTGCGCGGTTCCAGTTGCTGTTTATGGGTCACGACTGCCTGCAAAACAATAGGCAACAGCTCGCCATCTTTGCTTTTACCGCTGGGGTTCTGCGCCACAAAATCCAGCAGGGAGCGACGCATGCGCGGGTCCCAGAACTTCTGGATATGTTCCGCAATCTCGCGCAGTCCTTGTTCCCGATTGCTCAGGATTTCAAAGAACTGACCGATCTGGTTGGCCATGGGAATCAAAGGAACAATGTTCATGGTGATGTGGCCGAGCGTGACTCGGCAGAATTCAGGTAGTGGGGATGGCTGTACAGCGTGAAGCTGCGGTCACGGGCAAAGGCGGCCAGCATGACGCCCAGTTCATCGGCAATCTGCACGGCATAGGCGGTGGGGGCGGAGACCGCCACCACAAAGTTGATGCCCATGGCAGCGGCCTTCTGGACCATCTCGAAGCTGGCACGGCTGGAGATCAGCACCATGCCAGAGCGGGGATCAATATTGTTGCGCAGCATGTGGCCTAGCAGCTTGTCCAGCGCGTTGTGGCGGCCTACATCCTCACGCACGGCCAGGATATCGCCTTGCAGATTGCACCAGGCAGCGGCGTGGGTAGCCCCCGTCAGTTGATGCAAAGGCTGGCTGGAGCGCAAGGCATCCAGCGCCTGGAAGATGGCGGCGGCATCGGGGCTGTGCTCGGGGGCGTCCAGACGGGGTAGCTGGCGGCGTACCTCGTCCAGGCTTTCCAGACCGCACAGGCCACAGCCCGTACGACCGGCCAACTGGCGGCGACGCGCCTTGAGCTGATGCTGGCAGGCACTGGCAATCTCGATTTGCAGCAGGCTGCCGCGCTCGCCTTCCAGCACATCCACGCCGCGTATATCGTCAGCTGTACGAATAATGCCCTCGGTCATGGAGAATCCATAGGCCAGATCTTCCAGATCACTGGGGCTGCACAACAAGGCACTATGGCTGATGCCATTGAATTCCAGGGCAACGGCCTGTTCGCGCGCCAGCGCATCCTGATCCTCTTGGGGCAGGGTGTCAGCTTGTGCTTCAGCTGGGGTACGCGCCTGCCGCCATACGGTGGCAGGGGCGCTGGCATCACGAAAATCTGCCTGGCTCACGTGGGCAACTCCTTAGGGCCTGTTTAGACGCATCATACTTTCGCGACGGCCTCGTCAGGCTCATGCTGGTGGCTGTGATCCGCATGGGCCAAGTCTTCGGCCGATAGGGTCTCGCCTTGCAGGAGACGCTGCTGAATATCGTGGAAACGGTTCCAGCGATTTTGCCAGGCCGACTCGGAGGTCACGCGCTGAATCTGCACGGCCGTCACCTTGTACTCGGGGCAGTTGGTTGCCCAGTCCGAGTTATTGGTGGTGACCACGTTGGCGCCCGACTCGGGAAAGTGGAAAGTAGTATAGACCACCCCTGGCTGCACCCGTTCGGTCACTGTCGCCCGCAAGGCAGTCTCGCCCGCACGGCTCTTGACCGAGACTTTGTCGCCACTGCGAATGCCACGATCTTCAGCATCTACCGGGTGAATTTCCAGCAAGTCCTCTGCATGCCAGGCCACGTTGTCGGTACGGCGGGTTTGTGCACCCACGTTGTACTGCGACAGGATGCGGCCGGTCGTCAGTAGCAAGGGGAACTTGCGGCTGCTGCGCTCTTCGGTAGGCACGTACTGGGTCAGCATGAAGCGGCCCTTGCCACGCACGAACTCGTCGATGTGCATGGTGGGGGTGCCTTCAGGGGCTTGTTCGTTGCAAGGCCATTGCACGCTGCCACCCAGTTCCTGGATGCGATCGTAGGACACGCCGGTAAAGGTCGGTGTCAGGCGGGCGATCTCGTCCATGATCTGGCCGGGATGCTCGTAGCTCATGGGGTAGCCCAGAGCCCGGGCCAGGGCGCAGGTGACTTCCCAGTCAGCCATGCCCGCCTTGGGCTCCATCACTTTGCGTACGCGGGAAATACGGCGCTCGGCGTTGGTGAAGGTGCCATCTTTTTCCAGGAAGGACGAACCGGGCAGGAACACGTGAGCGTACTTGGCGGTTTCGTTCAGGAACAGATCCTGCACTACCACACACTCCATGGCGGCCATGGCGGCGGCCACGTGCTGGGTGTTCGGGTCGGACTGAACAATGTCCTCGCCCTGGCAGTACAGCCCCTTGAAGCTGCCACTCAAGGCGGCGTCAAACATATTGGGAATGCGCAGGCCGGGTTCGGATTGCAGGGACACGCCCCAGGCCTCTTCAAATTGCTGACGTACGCTGTTGTCGGAGACGTGACGGTAGCCAGGGAACTCGTGCGGGAAGGAGCCCATATCGCAGGAGCCTTGCACGTTGTTCTGACCACGCAGCGGGTTCACACCCACGCCTTCGCGGCCCACGTTGCCGGTTGCCATGGCCAGGTTGGCAATGGCCATCACGGTGGTGGAACCCTGGCTGTGTTCAGTCACGCCCAGACCGTAGTAAATCGAACCGTTGCCGCCGGTGGCGTACAGACGGGCTGCGCCACGGATGTCGTCGGCAGATACACCGCAGATCTCGGCCATGGCTTCTGGCGAGTTCTGGGGCTGGCTGACAAAGCTGCGCCATTCATTGAAGGCAGCGGTATCGCAGCGCTCGGCCACATAGGCCTCGTTCACCAGATTTTCAGTGACGATGACGTGGGCCATGGCGGTCAGCATGGCGGTGTTGGTGCCTGGACGCAGGGGCAGGTGGTAGTCGGCCTGGATGTGCGGCGAGCTGACCAGTTCGGTCTGGCGCGGGTCGATCACGATCAGGCGGGCACCTTGGCGCAAGCGGCGTTTCAGGCGCGATGCAAATACGGGGTGGGCGGCGCTGGGGTTGGCACCCATCACGATCACCACGTCGGTGTGCATCACCGAGTCAAAGGTTTGCGTACCGGCGGACTCACCCAGGGTCATCTTCAGGCCGTAGCCGGTAGGGGAGTGACAGACGCGGGCGCAGGTGTCCACGTTATTGGTACCAAAGGCGGCGCGAACCAGCTTTTGCACCAGATAGGTTTCTTCGTTGGTGCAACGCGAGGAGGTGATACCGCCCACGGCATCACGACCGTGCTGATCCTGAATGCGACGGAATTCGGACGCGGCGTAATTGATGGCCTCGTCCCACGACACTTCCTGCCAAGGGTCTGTAATGCTCTTGCGTATCATGGGGCTCAGGATACGGTCCTGGTGAGTGGCGTACCCCCAGGCGAAACGGCCTTTCACGCAGGCATGACCACGGTTGGCCTTGCCGTCTTTCCAGGGCGTCATGCGAATGACCTTGTCGCCCTTCATCTCGGCCTTGAAGCCGCAACCTACACCGCAGTAGGCGCAAGTGGTGATGACGGCGTGCTCGGGTTGCCCCAGATCGATGACGGATTTTTCCATCAGGGAGGAGGTCGGGCAGGCCTGGACACAAGCACCACAGGACACGCAATCGCTGCCCAGGAAGCCATCGTTCTGACCGGCGGTAACACGCGATTCAAAACCACGCTTGTCGATGGTCAGTGCAAAGGTGCCCTGAACTTCCTCACAGGCACGTACGCAGCGATTGCAGACAATGCACTTGCTGGAGTCGTAGGCAAAGTAAGGGTTGGAGTTGTCGGTGCTGTCGTCCAGGTGGTTGGCGCCATCAAAGCCATAGCGCACGCTGCGCAGGCCCACGACACCGGCCATGTCTTGCAGTTCGCAATTGCCGTTGGCGGGACAGGTCAGGCAGTCCAGGGGGTGATCGGAGATGTACAGCTCCATCACGTTGCGGCGTAGCTTGTGCAGGGTGTCGTTTTCGGTCTGGACGACCATGCCTTCTTCCACCAGCGTGGTGCAGGAAGCAGGGTGGCCGCGACGGCCTTCAATGTCCACCAGGCACAGACGGCAGGAGCCAAACGCTTCCAGCGAGTCGGTAGCGCACAGTTTGGGAATATTGATGCCAGCCAAGGCGGCCGCATGCATCACGGAAGTGCCAACGGGCACTTCAATCAATTTGCCATCAATGGTCAGGTTGACCATCTCGGTCTGGGTCGAGGCTGGGGTGCCCAGGTCACGTTCGCGTACGGCGACTGTTTCTTTCATGGTGATCTCCGTCTTAGACCTTGGCCAGGTCCTGCTCGGTTTGCGGGGCCAGTCCAAAATCCTGGGGGAAGTGTTCCAGCGCGGACAGGACGGGATAAGGGGTCATGCCGCCCAAGGCGCACAAGGACCCGGAGAACATCGTGTCGCACAGGTCGCGCAGCAGCTCGACATGGTTGTCCATGTCTTCGCGGCGACGGATCTTCTGGATGGTCTCCACGCCACGCGTAGAACCAATGCGACAGGGGGTACATTTGCCACAGGATTCGATGGCACAGAACTCCATGGCGTATTGCGCCATGTGGGCCATGTCTACTGTGTCGTCAAAGGCCACCAGACCACCGTGACCGACCATGGCATTGATCTTCATGTAGGCTTCGTAGTCCAGCGGGACATCCCACTGGTGTTCGGGCAGATAGGCTCCCAGGGGGCCACCGACTTGTACTGCACGCAAGGGACGACCGCTGGCGCTGCCGCCACCGTAGTCGTACAGCAATTCACGCAGGGTGACGCCAAAGGCTTTTTCCACCAGGCCACCGTTTTGCAGATTGCCGGTCAACTGGAAGGCCAGCGTGCCACGCGAGCGGCCCATGCCGTAGTTCTGGTAGTAGGCACCGCCCTTGGCCAGAATCACCGGCACGGAAGCCAGCGACACCACGTTATTGATGACCGTAGGCTGACCAAACAAGCCTTTGATGGCGGGCAGAGGCGGCTTCACACGCACCACGCCGCGTTTGCCTTCCAGGCTGTCGAGCAGGGCGGTTTCTTCGCCACAGATGTAGGCACCGGCTGCTTTGCGCACTTCCAGATCGAACTCGCAGCCGCTGCCCTGAATGTTCTTGCCCAGCCAGCCTGCTGCGCGCGCCGCCACAATGGCTTCGTTCAACGCTTGCACAGCCAGTGGGTATTCGGAACGCACGTAGATGTAGCCATAGGTCGCACCGACGGCCAGACCGGCAATTGCCATGCCTTCAACCAGGCACAGCGGATCGCCTTCCATCAGCATGCGATCAGAAAACGTGCCCGAGTCGCCTTCGTCGGCATTACAGACAATGTATTTCTGCTGTGCCGGGGTGTTCAGTACCGTGTTCCATTTGATGCCGGTCGGGAAAGCGGCACCGCCACGACCACGCAGGCCGGAGTCTGTGACTTCTTTCACAATGGCGGCTGGCTCCATGGCCAGTGCTTTGCTCAAACCTTCAAAGCCACCACAGGCCTGATAATCGGCCACGCTGACTGGATCAATAATGCCCACGCGAGCAAACGTCAGTCGTTCCTGATTCTTCAGGTAGGGGATGGCGTCCGTCAGACCGTGGCACAACTTATGTGCACCGCCTTGCAGGAAACCAGCGTCGAACAGACCGGGTAAATCTTCAGTCTGGACAGGGCCGTAAGCGACACGGCCTTCTGCCGTTTGCACTTCCACCATGGGCTCCAGCCATAGCAAACCGCGCGAGCCATTGCGCACGATCTGTATGTCCAGGCCGCGCTCCTGAGCCTGGGCCGCCAGTTGCTGGGCAATCTCATGGGCGCCCATGGCGACCGCCGCGGTGTCGCGCGGAACGTAAACGGTAATGGTGCTCATGACTGCGCCTCCTGGCTGCTTAGCAGGGCGTCCAGTTTTTCGGGGGTGACGCGTGCATGCGGTACGCCATCGAGCATGACAGCGGGGGACTGAGCACAGAGGCCCAGACAGTAGACAGGTTCCAGCGTGTACTGGCCGTCGTCGCTGTTTTCATGGAAGTCGCAGTTCAGGCGGCGACGGGCATGAGCCGTCAGCTCCAGCCCGCCCCGCGCCTGACAGGCTTCTGCCCGGCAGATTTCCAGGGTATGAGTCGCGTGGGGCTGGGTGCGGAAGTGGGCGTAAAAAGAGATAACGCCATGGATTTCCGCACGGGACAGGGCCAGTTGTTCGGCCAGCACCGGCACCACGGACTCGGGAATACAGGCAATCCGGTCCTGAATCGTGTGCAAAATAGGCAACAGGTTACCTTTCTGGCCGGCGTGCTCCTGCACGGCCTGCAAGGCGACCTCTTCAGGAGTCAGACCGGACAGGTCCTGTTCCTGGTGATGAGGGGTTGTTTGCATGTCCTGTGTGCGCGGTGCCCGGATAGGGAGCCTGCGCCTCCATGTTTTTTTATGCACAGCTGTGCATATTATTTGACAGTGTTTTCCCTTGTAATCTAACCACTTAAGTCCATAACTTCAATAAGCAATATTTCGCATATATAATGTTTGGTACATGCAGCACAAAACATAAATACGAAAACATACTGGTCTACAAAAACATATGACCAAACAGAAATTCAAAGCCCGGCTGCGCTCTGAATGGATTCTGGAAAATGCAGACGGCGTGGAACTCCCCATGGGGGATGTGCTGCGTTTGTTGGGTGCCATCGAGCGACTGGGGCACTTGGCGGGAGCCAGCAAGGAATGCCAGTTTTCCTACAGACATGCCTGGGGCTTGTTGCGCAATGCCGAACAACAGTTTGATGCGGCCTTGCTGGAAACGTCCCGGCGCAAAGGTACCAAGCTGACCGAGTTTGCCCAGCGTTTGCTGTGGGCAAACCGGCGTCTGGACGCGCGCTTGACGCCGACCCTGGAAAGCATGGCTTCCGAACTGGAAGAGGAGCTGGGCCGCTTGTATGCTCAGCCTCTGGATCGTTTGCGCTTTCAGGCCAGTCACGGATTTGCGATTGAAGGCTTGATGCGCTTTGCCAACGAACACGATGGCTTGCCGCTGGAACTACGCTATCGCACGGCGATTGAAGCGCTGGCTTCGCTGGAGCGTGGGGACTGCGACCTGGCCGGTTTCCAGGTTCCGGTAGGTGAGTTCGAGGTGGCTGCCATGCGCCGTTATGGGCAGTGGTTGTCTCCCGCCCGTCATCGGCTGATTTTCCTGTCTACACGCCGAACCGGCCTGTTTGTGGAAAAGGGCAACCCCAAGAACATCACGGGCATGGCGGATTTGCTACGGCCCGATGTGCGCTTTGTGAACCGTCAGATGGGGTCCAGTACCCGCTTTCTGGCCACCTTGCTGCTGGGTCAGTTAGGGGTAAACACGAATGCGGTGCTGGGCTTTGAAACAACAGAATTGACGCATATGGCGGTGGCGGCCCACGTTGCCAGTGGCATGGCCGATACCGGCCTGGGCGTGGAAACAGCGGCCAGCCGATGCGGGCTGGAGTTCATTCCCTTGGCGCAGGAGCGCTATTTCATCGCGGTCGAGCAAGAAGCGCTGGATAAGGCTCCTATGCAGCAACTGATGAACGTGATTGGCGGTTCCGCGTATAGTCAATTCATGGAAGATCTGGTGGGTTACGACCCACGGGGTTTAGGGCAGATCATGACGCTGGAACAGGCATTCGGCCAGGCCGCCGACATGCTCTGGCGTTAGACCCCTTCGCTTGACGAAAACACACATACACCATGAGACGGGGACAACCCTGTCCTTGAAAGAAAGAGAACACCATGAGAGATGATCATGGGCCAAAACGTGAACCGCTGTCTGTAGACGAGGTTCAGGCCAGGCCATATCAAGAAGTGGCTTCCCCAGGCTCCGAGGCTTCATCTGCGGGGCGGACTGACGCGGCGCCTGCTGGATCGGGGCTTGTACTGTCAGGCATCGAACAGGGGATTCAAACGAGTGCTGCTGAACCTGCGCGCCGTCCAACGGTGCGCATTGCTGCTGTGTCCGGGCAACCGCTGGACAAGCGTCACCGTCCGTTTCACGATCTGCGTATTTCCCTGACCGACAAGTGCAATTTCCGCTGTACCTACTGTATGCCCAGGGAAGTGTTTGGCACGGACTATGAGTTCCTGCCTCACTCTTCCCTGCTTAGCTTTGAAGAGATCGAGCGTGTGGCACGGCAGGCGGTTTCCCTGGGCGTGCGCAAGCTGCGGCTGACGGGTGGCGAGCCACTATTGCGTCGAAATATTGAAGTGCTGATTGCCATGCTGGCCAAGCTGCGCACACCGGAAGGTGATCCGGTAGAGCTGACCTTGACCACCAATGGCACCTTGCTGGGCCGCAAAGCACAGGCGTTGAAAGACGCGGGCTTGAATCGCGTCACCGTCAGCCTGGATGCTTTGGACGATGCCCGCTTTACGCAACTTAGCGACAGCGGCGTGTCCGTGTCCACTGTGCTGGATGGCATTGCCAAGGCGCAGGCCGTGGGTTTGAGTCCAGTGAAGGTCAATATGGTGGTGCGCAAAGGCCTGAACGATGACCAGATTCTGCCCATGGTGGAGCACTTCAAAGGCTCAGGTCAGATTCTGCGCTTTATTGAATATATGGACGTGGGCAACAGCAATGGCTGGAATCTGGAAGAAGTCGTCAGTGGCGCGGAGATTGTGGAACGCATCCAGTCCTGTTTCGATCTGGAACCGGTTGCCGCTCAGTATCGCGGCGAAGTCGCCAGCCGCTGGCGTTTCAAGGATGGCACGGGTGAAGTCGGCGTCATTACCAGTGTGACGCAACCCTTCTGTGGGGACTGTTCGCGCATGCGTCTTTCTCCTGAAGGACGTCTGTTTCTGTGCCTGTTTGCTTCCCAAGGTTATGATGTGCGGGCGCAATTGCGCTCGGGTGCTTCCGACGAACAGTTAGCCGCCTATATGCACGGTGTCTGGACGGGACGGCAAGACCGATATTCCGAGATTCGGGGTGAGCAAACCACGAGTCGTGACCGTATAGAAATGAGTTACATCGGCGGATGATAAGCACACAGGACATTAGCGGTATTGTGCTGGCGGGCGGACGGGCTCGGCGTTTTGATTTGTCGGGCCAGATCGATAAAGGCTTGCTGCTGTTGCAGGGCCAGCCCTTGGTCCAGCATCTGGTGCGTCGCCTGCGTCCGCAGGTGGGGACTATCCTGATCAGTGCCAATCGCAATCCTGAACAATATGTCCATTGGGGCCGTGTAGTACCGGATGCGCTGGAGCTGGAGGGCTACCTGGGCCCGCTGGCGGGTTTGGCCAGTGTGCTGGATCAGATCAACACCCCATGGGCCTTGTCCTGTCCGGTGGATTTGCCCTTTGTACCCGTGGATCTGGGCAAGCGTCTGATCAAGGCTGTTGAGGAGCAGGGAGCCGTGGCTGCTTACGCACAGGCAGAGCGCAGTCACCCTTTATGCCTGTTGATACGCACGGATCAGGCTGCGGGCCTGAAAGAATACCTGCTTAGCGGCGAGCGCCGCGTCATGAGCTGGCTGGAAAGCATAGGCGCGGTGGAAGTGGACTTCCGCGATGCGCCGGAACATGCCTTTTTCAATATCAATACGCCGCAGGATCTGGATCAGGCCCAAAGCTGGTCCGTTAGCCCCTGATTGGACAGCACATAGAAAAAACCGCCCTGGAAGGGCGGTTTTTGTATGGTAAAGCCAAAGCGTGAATAAAGGCCCGAGCTTATGCCTGCCACTGGCTGTATTCGTACAGACGCACCACATCGCCGGGGGCGATATGAGAGTCAGCAGGGATACGCGCCAGCGCTTGTGCCCAAGGCAAGGAGCTGATGACGCCTGAACCCTGATTGTCGAAGGGGCGCACCAACAGGCGGCCTTGCTCGTCGTTGTCCACTTGTACGCGGATGAACTCTTCGCGGTCACCTTCAAAGTGGCGTTCACCTTGCAGCACGCCGTAACGTGTGGTGGGCAGCACCTGCTGGCGGCCTTGCAGACGACGAATCAGCGGTGACACCATCAAGGAAAACACGGCGTAAGAGGACACCGGATTACCGGGCAGGCAGACCAGAGGCTTGTCGGCGATGTAAGCCAGCGCCAGCGGTTTGCCGGGCTTCATGCGCACTTTCCACAGATCCAGCTGGCCGCCTATGCCTTCGATGGCAGGCTTCACAAAGTCTTTTTCCCCGACCGAGACACCGCCTACGGTCAGCACCAGATCGCAGCGTTGCAGCAGTTCTTTCAGGGCGTCCTGAATGGCTTCCAGTGTGTCTTTGGCGTGCACCGCATGAACCGATTCCACACCCAGTGCTTGCAGCTGTGCGCGCAGCATGGGGGCGTTGGAGTTGTAGATCTGGCCGGCTTTCAGGGGCTGACCGGCTGGGGTCAGCTCGTCGCCTGTGGTCAGAATGCCGACGGTCAGCAGTGGGTAGACCTGCAATTGGGCATGGCCTTGCGCAGCCAGTTGGGCAATATGGGCCGCTGTCAGCTTGGTGCCTGTCGTGATCAGCACTTCACCTATGCGCATGTCCTCGCCCCGGCGGCGGATGTTTACGCCAGCCACGGGCATTTCCAGAACGCGCACGCCGTGTTCGTCTTCCTGACAGTTTTCCTGAATCACCACCGTATCCGCACCGGGCGGCAGCATGCTGCCAGTAAAGATGCGAATCGCCATGTTCTCTTTCAGCGTTTCAGGAATATCGCCTGCATAGCAGCGCTGCTGAATGGGTAGTACCTTGCCGTCGGCAATATCAGCCAGACGCAGGGCATAGCCGTCCATGGCGCTATTGTCGGCAGGCGGCATGTCCAGCTGGGCCTGAATATCCTGGGCCAGAATGCGTCCCAAGGCTTGCGACAAATCGCAGGTTTCGGTTTGGGTAGGAACTTGCCCTGCCTGGGCCAGCCTTTGCTGTGCTACGTCAAATTCGATCATAGGATGGATAAATTCGATAAAACAATTCGTGGCTCAGGGCGTCAGAGCACGGTGGAAAAGAGGGCGTTCCGGAGCTGGCACTGTTCTGCCTTTGCAGGCATCAGGGCCTGGGTGGCTCCAGATACTCAGAGGCAAAATTGCAAGGGCGATGGCGGCTGTCCAACTGCTCTTTCAGGATCTTTTCCCAGGCCAGCTTGCAGGCACCGCCCGAGCCGGGAATGCAGAATAGCAAAGTCCGGTTGGCCGTTCCTGCCAGCGCATCGGATTGCAGGGCAGAGGAGCCAATATCCTGGTATGACAAGTAGCGGAACTGTTCGCCAAAGCCGGTAATAACCTGATCGAGCAAAGGCGTGACCGCCGCAATCGTGGATTTCTTATGGCTGAAACCGGTACCGCCATTGCAAATAATGACATTGATTTCCGGGTCCAGAATCCATTGGCTGAGCAGGGCGCGGATGGCGTAGATATTGTCCCTGCTGATGGCGCGCTGCACGCAGTAATGGCCGCTGTCAGTCAGGCTGGCCGCCAGATAATCGCCGGAGGTGTCATCATCCGGGCCACGGCGGTCCGAAATGGTCAGCACAGCAGCGTTCAGGCGAACAGCGGGTAAATCGGTCTTGGCTTTAGACATGCTTGTCGGTGTCCGCAGAGGTATTCCAGGAGTCCGTTTTCTGGGCGTCGCTGTCGCGCTGCTGTACCCAGAAACGCTTGCCGTCAGCCAGAGTTTCGCGCTTCCAGAAAGGGGCGCGAGTTTTCAGCACGTCCATGATGAATTCGCAGGCACGGAAAGCGTCGCCACGGTGGGCGCTGGTCACGCCGACATAAACGATTTGTTCGGTCAGATGCAGTTCGCCCACACGGTGTACGACCAGCGTATCCAGAATGGGCCAGCGTTGGCGGGCCTGGTCACAAACCGCTTCAATCTCGCGCTCGCACATGCCGGGATAGTGTTCCAGGAACAGGGATTCGGTGGCGGTGCCATCGGCCTGATCACGCACATAGCCGGTGAAGGTCACCATGGCTCCGGCCTTGCCGCCAGCCGTGGCGCGCAGCTCGGCGTTCAGGGCGGCAACATCAAAATCTTCGGTCTGGATGCGAATCATCTCAACCTCCGGTGACGGGCTCGAACACAGCCACTTCATCGCCGGGACGGACGGGGTCGGTGGGCTTGGCGTGGAACTGGTTCACCGCGACATGCAGGCGGCCAGCCATATCGCTCAAATTCGGGTGGCGCTGCAGCAGGGCATCCGTCCATTGCTGAACGGTGCCTTCCTGGGGCCATTCCCAGTTTTCCTGGCGCTGGCCTGTGCGTTCGGCCACTTGGGCGAAGTACAGGACGCGCAATGTTAAAGGGCTTGTCATGCTATCTCCGTGAAAGGGCTTAGAGCTGGGCAGTCCAGGTCCCGCTTTTGCCGCCGGTTTTCTCCAGCAAACGGGTCTGTTCAATCACAATGCCTTTGTCGGCCGCTTTGCACATATCGTAAATCGTCAGGGCGGCAATGGAGCAGGCCGTCATGGCTTCCATTTCGACGCCGGTGGTGTAGCGGGTGCGGCAGGTGGCCAGCACCGCAATGGTGCCTGCGGCGGCGTCGCTCTCAAAATCAATGCCGACAAAATCCAGGGGCAGGCTGTGGCACATGGGAATCAGCTCGGCGCAGCGTTTGGCGGCCAGAACACCGGCCACACGGGCGGTGTTGAGCACTTCGCCCTTGGCATTGTGCTGGGCCGACAGCAACTGGTACGCAGCGGGACTCAAGCGCACCACGGCGCGGGCCGTGGCCGAGCGGGAGGTGGCGGATTTGTGACTGACATCGACCATCTGAACTTTCCCATCTTCATCCAGATGGGAAAGGTGCAAATCTGTGTTTTCGGTAGTGGTGATCATGATCGCTCCGGGGACCGGGCCTAGTGCGCGGTTCTAATTGTTTATGGTTGCATTATATACACCCGGTGCGCGGGCCCTGACTAAGGCCCCGGTGGGTTGCGGTCTTCGCGCAAGCGGGCCGGGTCCAGCAGTCGCGCCAGTTCGATCAGGGTGCGGGACTGCATTTTTTCCAGTGCCCGGGCGCGATGAACCTCTACCGTGCGCATGGTGATGTTCAGGTCCTGGGCAATCTGTTTGTTCAGTCGTCCTTCCAGCGCCAAGGCCAGCACTTCGCGCTCGCGCTGGGACAGGGTGTCCAGCCGTTCTTCCAGCGCCTGTTCATTGTCGCGCTCTGCCTGGCTGGCCTCGTAGCTGCGCAGCACATCCAGCACACGGTCCACCAGATCGTTATCGTTAAAAGGCTTTTCGATGAAATCCGCCGCGCCTTGTTTCAGCGCGTTTACAGCCAGGGGCAGGTCACCGTGGCCGGTCAGGAAAATAACGGGCAGAGGGGACGGGCGTTCGCGCAATTGCTCGAACACTTCCAGGCCGGACAGCCCATCCATACGTATGTCGAGCAGGATGCAGCCCTGGGTTTCGGGACTGAGGGCATCCAGAAAGGCTTCGCCACTGTCCCAGAGTTCGGTATTGACCTGACGAGTGGAAAAAAGCCAGGACAGGGCATCGCGGATGGCCGGGTCGTCGTCCACGATGTGGACCAAAGGAGCGTGCTTAGTCATGTTCGATCAAGGGTAAGGAAAACAGGAAGGTAGCACCGTGGGGAACCCCGTTTTCAAACCAGAGTTTGCCATGGTGCAGCTCCACAATGGAGCGGCAAATATTCAGGCCAATGCCCAGGCCCTGGGCTTTGGTGGTGGTAAAGGCCTGGAACACTTCGGCCATGATGGTCGCCGCCACGCCAGGGCCCTGGTCAGCCACCATCACCAGAACCACGCCATTGCTGGCCTGCATGCTGACCTCCAGTATGCGGCGCTCCGGTTCCAGGCCGGACATGGCTTCGGCGGCGTTGCGCAGCAGGTTGAAAATCAGTTGCTCCAGCAGCACCTTGTCTCCCATGACGGGCAGGTCCTCGGGGTGGGAGGGCACGATCAGCTGAATCTGATGATGACGCAGGCCTGCTTTGGCCATGGCCAAAGCACCTTGCAAGGCATCAGGTAAATTCAGGGGGCTGAGTTGTGGATCGCGCTTGCGCACAAAGTCGTGAATGCGGTGGATGATCTGCCCGGCGCGGCGAGTTTGTTCTGCCAGGCTTTCCAGGCCACGACGCAGCTGTTTCGGGTCCAGCGGCTCATTACCCAGCAGATTCAGGGAACCGGCTGCATAGCTGGCAATAGCTGATAGCGGCTGGTTCAGTTCATGGGCCAGCGTGGAGGCCATCTCGCCCATGGTGATGAGCTTGGCCGTGTGGTGCAGTTGCTCGGACTGGGAGCTGGCCAGGGCTTCGGCCTGCTTGCGCGAGCTGATGTCGATGATGGAACTGATCCAGCCCACGTGCCGCTTCTGGGCGTCAATCAGCGGGGACTCGAAAACCTGCACATCGACCCGCGAGCCATCCGGGCGCTGGAACAGCGTGTCAAAGACCTGCACGGAGCGGGAGGACTTCAGGCGATCCCGGCGCTCCAGCGTTTCATCCATCATCTCCGGCACCCACCAGGGCATGGGCGGTGCCAGACCAATAATCTCTTCACTGCTGCGGCCCACCAGTTCGCAAAACGCCGGATTCACATACAGCACCTTGCCATCCAGGTCGCGGGCGCGCATGCCGGTCACCATGGAGTTCTCGATGGCACTGCGAAAGGCTTGTTCCTGCATCAGTGCCAGTTCAGCGTCGCGGCGCTTGCGGGCGTAGTGATGTTGCATGGCCAGGTTCACCACAGCCAGCAAGGCCAGACCGGCAATCACAGTCAGCAGCAAGGTGAAGGTAGGGATGCTTGTTTGCGGATAGGGCGTCATCAGCAAACGTACGCCATGCAGTGGCGGGTCTACCGACATGGCGTAACGCAATTCGTTTTGCCCCGGCTCGCCTTTGGAGCGTGTGGCAAGCGTCTGGTCGCTTTGGTCGATCAGGGAGACGTGATATTGCTCGGCAATCCACCAGGGCACGTTTTCCATCAGGATGGTGGCCAGGGAAAAGGTGGCGCGCAAGGTGCCGACGATATCGTTTTCTTCGTAAATGGGCACGACGAGATCCAGCACGCTTTCCTGATGCTCGTTGGAGTAGTAGGCAGGCAGCCAGGTGGAGGTGCGCGGCGTGCTGACGTGGGCTGCTATCCGGGTGTCGGCACCGGGTGGCCGCACCAGCAAGGTGGTGCCAAAGCGATCTTGTACCGCGACTTTCAACAGGTCCGGATGGATGGTCTTGAAGTGCTGTAGTTGTGTCAGTGCCGTCTGGGTCGTGACGGGTTGGGAGTGGACTTCAATTTCGCTGGCAATGCGGCTTAAATTGTTCTCGTGCGAGCGCAGTTGAAATGAGAGGGATTGTTCCACCCACAAGGCATTGCGTATCAGCTCGTTGGACTGCTCGTCATCGCGTTCTTTATTGACCGCCCAGGCAAACACACCCATCAGCAGCACGATGATCAGAATGGCCAAAATAGGCACATAGGTGCTGATGGGGTGGGCTGCCAAGGTGCGCGAGGCCGCTTGGCGTATGAATCCGGAAGGACGGGCAAGACGCATCATGACAAAAGGTTTCGGATTTCCACAATAGATAATTCGGGACCGCTTTTTTAAGCTACACGCTTTCAAGCAAATCAATCAATAACACGTGTCGGTTCCCCACCGACCGGAGGCAAACATGAAAAAGACCCTTGTGGCCAGCTTGCTGGCTTCCGTATTCCTGTCCGCGCCTGTTCTGGCCAACCCCATGATCATCAAGTTCAGCCACGTTGTGTCGCCAGATACACCCAAGGGCAAGGGCGCTGTGCGCTTTAAGGAACTGGCCGAAAAATACACCGAGGGCAAGGTGGTTGTCGAAGTCTACCCGAACTCGCAGCTGTACAAGGACAAGGAAGAACTGGAAGCCTTGCAACTGGGCGCCGTGCACATGCTGGCTCCGTCGCTGGCCAAGTTTGGCCCGCTGGGCGTGCGCGAATTTGAGGTGTTCGACCTGCCTTTCATTTTCAGGGATCGTACCGATCTGCGTAAGGTTACCGAAGGTCCTGTGGGCCGCATGTTGCTGGACAAGCTCGAGCCCAAAGGCATCAAGGGCCTGTCCTACTGGGACAACGGCTTTAAGGTCATGAGCGCCAACAGCCCCCTGAAAAGCGTGGACGACTTCCTGGGTCTGAAAATGCGCATCCAGTCCTCCAAGGTTCTGGAAGCCCAGTTCAAGGCTCTGGACGCTGTGCCTCAGGTGATGGCGTTCTCCGAGGTGTACCAGGCCCTGCAAACCGGCGTTGTAGATGGCACCGAGAACCCGCCGTCCAATATGTACACCCAGAAAATGCACGAAGTGCAAAAGCACGCCACCGTGTCCAATCACGGTTACCTGGGCTATGCCGTGATCGTGAACAAGAAGTTCTGGGAAGGTCTGCCTGACGATATTCGCCAGGGCATGGAAAAAGCCATGGAAGAAGCCACGGTTTACGCCAACGACATTGCCGAACAAGAGAACAACGATTCCATGAAAGCCATGGAAGAATCCGGCAAGACCCAGTTCTATCAGCTTAGCGATGCCGAGCGTGAAGAATGGGTCAAGCAGTTGCGTCCCGTTCACAAGGAAATGGCCTCGCGTATCGGTCAGGACGTGATCGACGCCTTCTACAAGGCGACCGAATAAAGTCGGTTTTCTCTGATTGTCTTGTACAGGTCTGATTCAGACCTGTTCTCTCTTTCTTCCCGCTACTGAGCTGTGCCTGCCCGTGATCCGGGTGGGCCGGTTGTAGTCTGGAGCTACCCATGTTTTTACGATTTCTGGACCGCTTTGAGGAGACCTTCATCTCGCTCCTCATGGTGGCCGCCGTAGTGCTTATTTTCGTAGCGGTCTGCCAGCGCTACTCGGTCAGCCTGCTGGCTGATTTGGTGTCCTGGTCGCGGGCCCATGGTTACGAATCGCTCATGGCCATGGCTCGTTCAACCTATCGCAGTGTGGCCGGCATCAATTTGCTCTGGGCACAGGAGCTGTGTATTTACCTGTTCGTCTGGATGGCCAAGTTTGGTGCTGCTTATGGCGTGCGCGTGGGTATTCACGTAGGTGTGGACGTGCTGGTCAACTCGGTGGGTCCGCGTTGGCGTCATCTGCTTGTGGTGATTTCCCTGTTTGCAGGCGCCTTGTTCACCGCCATCGTCGCCTGGATTGGCGGCAGCTTTGTCTACGGCATTGCCCAGACGGCCCAGGTATCGGCTGACCTGGAAGTGCCCGTATGGATTGTGTATCTGGCCGTTCCTGCTGGTTCCTTGCTGATGTGCTTCCGCTTCCTGCAAGCCTTGATGAATTTTATTCAGACTGGTCATTTGCCCCATCACGAACCTGCGGCTGATCTGATCGCTGAAACAGAGCGCGGTGTGTCTGAATCCGAAGGAGCGCGCGCATGACCGCCCTGATTATTTTTGCTTTGCTGGCTATCCTGCTTTTGACAGGTATGCCCGTGTCGATTGCCCTGGGTCTGACGGTGATGGGCTTCCTGTTCACCATGACCGAAGTGCCCATGGACAGTATTGCTCTCAAGCTGTTCACCGGGATCGAGAAGTTCGAGATCATGGCGATTCCGTTCTTCATTCTGGCCGGTAGTTTCCTGACGCATGGCGGGGTCGCGCAGCGCATGATTCGCTTTGCCGCTTCCATGGTGGGCCACTTGCCCGGCGGCATGGGTCTGGCAGCCGTGCTGGCTTGCGCCCTGTTCGCGTCTATCAGTGGTTCTTCGCCTGCCACGGTGGCGGCCATTGGTTCCATCATGATTCCGGCCATGGTTAAACAAGGCTACCCCGTGCAATTCGGGACCGGCATTGTGGCGACTTCCGGCGGTCTGGGTATCTTGCTGCCACCCTCGATTGTGATGGTGATGTATGCGGTAGCCACCAGCGGCATGATGGTAGAGGGTCCAGATGGCGTAAAAGTCGGGACGGCCTCGATTGGTCAGCTGTTTATTGCGGGTGTGGTACCGGGCCTGATCCTGGCTTTCCTCTTGGGCGCGACCACCATGTTCCGCGCCTGGAAGCTGGACTACCCCCGTATGCCGCGAGCTTCGTTCAAAGAGCGCTGGCGTGCCTTCATGGACTCCATTTGGGGCCTGATGCTGATCGTTATCGTGATGGGTGGTATCTACTCCGGTGTGTTCACGCCTACCGAAGCGGCAGCCATCAGCGCGGTGTACGCCTTTGTGATTGCGGTATGGGTCTACAAGGATGTGAAACTGCGTGAGGTGAAACGCATTGTGTTGGAATCGGCAGCCATGAGTGCCATGCTGCTGTACATCATCACCAATGCGGTCATGTTCGCCTTCATTCTGACCTCCGAGCAGATTCCACAGGCCATTGCAGAATGGATTGTGTCGCAAGGCATGGGCCTGATTGCCTTCCTGCTGTTCGTGAACGTCCTGCTGCTGGTGATCGGCATGGTGATGGAACCTTCGGGTCTGATCCTGATCATGGCCCCCATCCTGTTCCCGGTTGCCATGAAGCTGGGCATGGACCCGGTTCACTTTGGCATCATGCTGGTGGTGAATATGGAGATCGGGCTGGCGACACCGCCGGTGGGCTTGAACCTGTATGTGGCGTCCAGCATATCGAAGTTGGGCCTGACCGAAGTTACCAAGTCCACGATGCCTTGGCTGCTGACCGGTTTGGCCTTCCTCCTGATGATTACCTTCATTCCAGAAATTACGCTTTGGCTGCCCCGCATGATGGGATGGCTGTAGAGGCCCTGATCGCTATCCGCGAGCAGGGCGAGGTGAGCCTTTGATGTGGCAGTACGGCTTTATGCAATCTGCGTAAGATGTGAATCACCTTGAAGGCCGGGCAAAAAGCCCGGCCTTTTTTGTGGGTGCTCGGTTTGGGTACTGGTAGCTTTTTTGAGTGCTGGAACTGGCTGTTTCCAGAGTCCTCTATAACTTACTGCCTATGTGTCCTTGTCTGATTGCCCTCCAGTGCTGCAGGGTTTTCTCTGGCTTTGTAGGCAAGTGAAACGTACTGATAAGTATTATTTGCCTATTAGGCCAGCCAGTCTATTAGTATCATAGGTAGTTCGGGCCGCCATACTGGCGGTAATTATTCATACGGAGACCTTATGTCCATTTCAGTCGGTGCGCGCGTTCCAGACGCGACCCTTAGCGAGTACATTGAAACCGCCACAGAAAGCTGCCCTATGGGCCCCAACAACTTTCAGGTGGCTGATCTGGTTAAAGGCAAGAAAATTGCCGTGTTTGCCGTTCCCGGCGCTTTCACCCCCACCTGCTCCGAGCAGCACCTGCCAGGCTTTATCGCCAAGGCAGACGAGTTCAAGGCCGCTGGTGTGGATGAGATCTGGTGCGTGGCTGTGAACGATCCTTTCGTGATGGGCGCTTGGGGCAAGTCCCTGAACGTCAATGGCAAAGTGCGTTTGCTGGCTGACGGCAGCGCTGTCTGGACCAAAGCATTGGGTCTGGAATTTGACCTGACGTCCAAAGGCCTGGGCGTGCGCTCCAAGCGTTTTTCCGCCTTGCTGGAAGACGGCGTTGTCAAACAATTGAACATTGATAACGACGGCGGCTTGCATACATCGGATGCAGACACCTTGTTGAAACAGGTAAAGTCGTAAGTACCTGATCCCCCGCCTGTCCGGCGTGGCGAGGGATAGAAGGATGACAAAGCGCTGGCTGCAAGCTGGCGCTTTTTTTGACCGTGCTCATGCCGCAAAATCCAGGCTGGAATCTGGGCAATCGCGACAGTGAGGGCGGTGCTGCCGTTTTTTTTAGGATGTGTGGATGCTGTCATCGGTGGGTGCGTTTTCGTCCCTGTACTTTGCGACCCTGATGCTCTTGCTCAGCTCGGGCCTGTTCAATACCTTCATGGGGGTGCGCCTGACGGCCATCTCGGTGTCAGAGGTATGGATTGGCGGGCTGATTGCGGTGTATTACCTGGGCCTGGTATTTGGTGCTCGTATGGGCCACCGCCTGATCATGGGCGTGGGCCATATTCGGGCGTACGCTGCCAGTGCGGCCATCGTCACCATCTGTGTGCTGGTTCAGATTCTGGTCGATTCCATGTACGTCTGGTTACTGCTGCGGTTTTTGGCGGGTGCGGCCATGGTGGTGCAGTTCATGGGCATTGAAAGCTGGCTGAACGAGCAAAGCGACAATAGCCAGCGTGGCACCATCTTTGCCATTTACATGGTGTTCTCCAGCCTGGGCACGGTGCTGGGGCAGTTGTCGCTGACCCTGTTCCCGCATCTGAATTTCGAGCCGCTGGTTTTTGTGGCGATCTGTTCGGCCTTCAGCCTGGTGCCGGTGGCGATTACCCGCCGCAGCCATCCGCCCTTGCAAGTGCCTGCGCCCATTAATGCGCGCTACTACGTGGACCGCGTGCCTCTGTCCATGATGGTGTTGCTGGTGGCCGGTATGCTGACCGGGGCCTTTTACGGTTTGGCGCCGGTGTATGCGGTGCGCGTGCATTTAAGCAATGAGCAGGCTGCCTTGTTCGTCGCGGTGTCGGTGGCAGCCGGGGTGCTGGCCCAGTGGCCGGTAGGGTGGCTGGCGGACCGCATGAGTCGTGTCAAGTTGATCCGCATTAACGCGATCTGTTTGCTGGCCTTGGCCATTCCTTTGTGGGGCTGGTTCGAGGCACCGTTCTGGTTCTTGCTGATTTTTTCGGCCCTGTTCGGAGTTCTGCAATTTACGTTGTATCCCCTGGGGGCGGCGTTCGCCAACGATAACGTGGACCCGGAGCGGCGGGTTGGCTTGAGCGCCATCCTGTACATGGTGTATGGCCTGGGGGCCTGTCTGGGGCCGCTGCTGGCTGGCGGCCTGATGTCTTATATTGGCAGCAATCTGTACTACATCTTTGTGGCTGCCTGTGGCTTGGCACTGGTCCTGCTGGTTCGTCCGCAAAAGGTACTGGGCGATCACTTGAGCCAGGATGCTCCTACGACCTTTGTACCTATGCCTGACAGCTTGCAAAGCTCTGCCGCGGCAGTGGCACTGGACCCGCGCGTCGATATCAGCTCTGACGTGTCGCACGACCCTGTGTTCGAGGATCTGCCGCCTGTTGAAGAGCGGGTGCCTGCGACGACGGAAAGCACGGCTGCGGAGCGCAAGGCGGAGGATGAGGCCGCAGAAGCGACACTTGCCGAGGACGACAAGGGGGCTGATCCTGTCGCTGGAAGCTCGGGGGGTTCTGTAGGCTTGGATGATTCTGGGAAACCGGCAGATGGGGATAGCTCGGGCAGTGCGGAAGACGCAGAGAGCAAACGGAAACCGTCAGATCCAGCCCCTTAAACAGTCGCCAGAATTGAGCCTCTTGTCGTGGCGCTTTACGACCATGATCCACTCGTAAAAAAACCCAGGCTTGGCCTGGGTTTTTTATCTTTGCCCGGATCTTAAATCTGGAATTCAGGCCCGTTAAATTCGGCCTCAACCTCAATCTTGCCAGCCAGAATATCCTGCTGCAGCGCTGCAATACGCTGACGCACGGCATCCGGTGTGTCCGGAGCCATGATCAAGCGCACGGCGTCGGGTTGCTGCAGGCCAACCTTGAAGATCTTGCCGGACTCAAACTTGTTTTCGCTCAGATCCTTGCAGGCTTCAAAAACGCCAATGCCCACATCCGCCCAGGCCGAACCCACAAACACATCAGGTTCGCGAGCGACCCAGTCAATCACATTGCCAATTTCCTTGATGCCCAGCTCGCGGCAAGCCTGGGTGGTGCCACTGCGGCCCTTGTTCAGCATGGTGTAGATAATGTCCGCACCGGCTTTGGCCTGCGCCTGGGTGACGCGGGCGGCCAGTTCAATATCATCCTGATTGCCGGAGAAGTTCGTCAGCAGCTTCACATCTGGATTGGCGTGCTTGACGCCAGCGGCGTAGGAAGCGCGGGCGCGCAAGCCAGGTGGCACCCGTATGCCGGACTGGTGGGCTACCACGCCGGTCTTGGTCATCAGGGCGGCGTAGGCACCGGCCAGCCAGGCGGACTCTTCCTGACGAACGTCGTAGCTGCTCAGATTGCTGGCGGTGACAGCTCCTTGCGTGATAACAAAGCGGGTTTCCGGAAACTCCTTGGCCACCGTCAGGGCGGCGTCGGTATTTTGACCGCCGTGGGCGATCAGCAAGGCGGGCTTGTATTGAGTCGCCAGTTCGCGCAGGGCGGCAATTTGCGCCTGAGTTTCGTTGGCTACCTGGTCTTTGTAGTGGCCGGTAATGGGCAGTTGGTCCGTGGCTTTCTTGAAGCCTTGATAACCGGCTTGCATGAAACCGTTGTCATCAATGTGGCCACAAAACAAGGCAGCGACTACGGGTGTGTTGGCCGCCAGTACACTGCGGCTTAGCCAAGGGGCAGCCAGCGCGCCTGCCCCTGCGGAAGCGGCGGCCAGCAGTAATTGGCGACGGGTAAATCCGGTCATGATCATGTCTCCTGTGTAGTTTCCGACGTGGGCGTCGGTAAAAATCGTTTTTTTCTAATCTACAGGAGATGAAAAGCAGCGCTCCCCGAAGTTTTAAATGTCAAATATAAGAATTCGCTTATAGTGCGTTTTTGCGGGCGTGTATGAGACACGCCCGGAACTGTTTAACGCGGAATCAGGGCCACGATCGCGCCTATTGCCAGGGCAACCCCCACCATATTGAGCGCGCTGAGTTTTTCTTTGAAGAAGCCCGCTCCCACAATGGCCCCCAAGGCAATGACGCCAATGTTCATGGCTGAGAACACCAGGGTGGGATTCTCCGGGAAAATCTGGTGAGCGCGGATGTAGAAGAAAATATTCCCGAAATTCAGCAAGCCCAGTACCAGACCGGCCAGCAGGCTGCCTCGGTGCCAGACCGTACGCTTGGCCAAAAGCCAGCACAGCATCAGCACTCCTGCCAAGG
The DNA here is from genome assembly GCF_002443155.1 of Alcaligenes faecalis. Taxonomy (NCBI): domain Bacteria; kingdom Pseudomonadati; phylum Pseudomonadota; class Betaproteobacteria; order Burkholderiales; family Alcaligenaceae; genus Alcaligenes; species Alcaligenes faecalis. The sequence goes on from NZ_CP023667.1 coordinate 446,647, forward strand.
AGAAGGACACGACCAGACTGCTGGAGAAGGCAGCCCCGGCTTTGGAGAGCTGTTTGAACATGATGTCGATCACGCCGTAGCCCAGCCAGACAGCCAGCAGCATCAGGGCCGGATGTCTGGCGCCCGTGTCCTGCTTACTGGTTTGGTGGGGGCGTATCAGCAAGCACAGCAGGGCGGTCAGAGCCAAGCCTATGCCTAATAGCTTCTGGCCACCCAGATGCTCGCCAAACAAGAGAAAAGCTGCCAGCAGGGGAAGGAACAGGGACAGACGCTGGGCGGCATCGCTCAACACAATACCGGCCTGTCGTACTGCTGCCGCCATGAACAGAAAGACACTAGGCAAAAGCACGCCCAAGGCAATCAGAATCCACCAGGGCGTGGAGGGATTGAGCAGGCTGCTGGGGTGGGGTTGCAGCAGTACCAGGCTAAGCGTGACGGCCACCCCGTAGTTGACCACGATGGCCTGGGCCACATCGATCTGCCGCTGACGAGCGACTTTCAGCAGAATGGAAACCGCCACACTGCACAGAATGCTGGCAATCAGGGTGAGCATATTAGAGGGCCTCGACCATAGCGCGTGGACGGGCTTGTTCCAAAGACAAAGGAGGTTCGGACAGTGTGGTTTTGGCCGCTTCCAGCTGCAGGCGGGCAAACAGGTCCTGGTCCGCCACAAACTGCGGGTTGCCGGTCGTCAGCAATTGCTCGCCATAGAAAATGGAGTTGGCACCCGCCATAAAGCACAGAGCCTGGGTGCTGTCATCCATGGTTTCGCGACCCGCTGACAGGCGTACGGCGCTGGTGGGCATCAGGATACGGGCAATGGCAATGGTACGTACGAACTCGAAGGGGTCCAGATCATCAACCTGGTCCAGCGGTGTGCCCGGCACTTTTACCAACTGGTTGATAGGCACGGACTCGGGATAGGGGCGCATATTGGCCAGCTGAGCCAGCAGACCAGCACGCTCGCGACGGCTTTCGCCCATGCCGATGATTCCGCCGCAGCAACTGTTCAACCCGGCTGCGCGTACGCGTTCCAGTGTGTCCAGTCGGTCCTGATACGTGCGCGTGCTGATGATCTGGCCATAAAACTCGGGAGAGGTGTCCAGGTTGTGGTTGTAGTAGTCCAGACCGGCATCTTTCAGGCGCTGGGCCTGACCGTCTTTCAGCATGCCCAGGGTGACACAGGTTTCCAGCCCCATCGCTTTGACGGCGCTGACCATATCAATGACCTGATCCAATTGTTTTTCTGTAGGAGAACGCCAGGCAGCTCCCATGCAAAACCGCTGTGCGCCCTGTGCTTGGGCCGCGCGGGCCGCTTCCAGTACCTGCTCCAGGGGCATCAAGGGTTCGGGTTCCAGCTCAGTCTGGTATTTGGAGGATTGCGGGCAGTAGGAGCAATCCTCGGGACAGGCGCCTGTCTTGATGGACAGCAGGCTGGAGAGCTGGATTTGATTGGCCGGGTGATGCTGTCTATGTACGGTCTGCGCCTGGAACACGAGGTCCATAAAGGGCAGCTCGTACAGCTCCATGATGCGACGAATCGTCCAGGGTGCGGGGGTATTTACAGACATGGCAGGCTACCTTATTCAGTGACGCGGCTATGCTAGGTTATCTGTCTGTGAAAGACGACTCCAGGGCCTGTCTGATAGTGAAGGTTTTCGCTGCCAAGGGGCTTATCTCAGTGATAGTTAAGCGAAATTGTTGCTAACTTTGCTTAATTTGCTTTCTTGTGGTCGATACAAATTGTTTCTTCGCTATTGTTTTCAAAATGTTTCCTCGATTGGTTCAGCACCTGATTACCTCGGGCTTGAGCTTTTCATCCGAGGTAAACTGACAGGCGATTTTGCGAGAGGATAAGCATGCATGTGTTCGAGCGCCGCATCACCGTGGAATGGGGTGATTGCGATGAGGCCGGGATTGTTTTCTACCCCAATTATTTTTATTGGTTTGATTGCACGTATCAGGCGTGGTTGCGGCAAGTCGGTTTAAGCCAGCGAGTCTTGCGACAAGAATATGATGCGGTAACGCCTTTGGTGGACGTCGGTGCCAACTTCCGTGCCCCCGTTACCTACGACCGCGAGATCCGCGTTTGCGTGCAGGTGGCTCAATGGCTGGAGCGTCGCTTCAAGCTTGAATATCAAGTCTTCAATAGGGATGGTGTGCTGGTCGCAACCGGCCACGAGTGGCGCGCTTGGGCACAGGTTTTGCCGGAAGGGCGGCTGAAAGGGGCAGCCATTGCTGAAGGTTTCCGCCAGCGTTTAGAAGGGAACGGGGCTGTTTAAATCGGCCTGATCAGACACGGGCAGGCGCTGCTGCACTTGATGCAACTGCGGCTTGCCATTGAGCGGGATATAAACAAAAGCCAATTGCTTGAACAGGCGTGCTTGCCAACGCGCTTGTTGCAGGCTGATGTCCAGCACCAGCAGGCTGGGTTCGTCCGGCCATTTGCCTTTGGGGTCCAGGTTCACGGCGGGCCACCAGCGCAAATCCAGCTTCTGCAAATCGCGCAGCAGGCTCTCCTGAACCGCATCGTTGAATGCACGGCTGCAAATTTGCGCGCCTGGATTGCAGGCCGTCAAAATCGCCGCGCCACGGCTGTTTTCTTGTTCCAGTAATTGGTTCAGCGGGCGGTTGAGCTGGCCGATGCGCACGTCCATATCGCCCTGTGGGCTGTGTACACGGTAGATCGCCTTCTCGAAAGCGTGAGACAGGGCGGCGGGCAGGTCTTTCTGTGTAGACATAAGCTATCTTGCGTCGTTCTGTTCTCCGGACCCACAAGACTGGCAGTGGGATGCATGGTTTGTTTGTGTTCAAACCACGCATCCATTATTTACACAGTTTCAGCCTTCAAGCAAGTTATGAGACGCGTGGATCCTGGATTCGATTCCAGATCGAATACAAGCTGGGCAAGAACAAGAGCGTCAGGATGGTGCCAATGGCCGTGCCGCCGATCAGTGTCAGAGCCATGGAGCCCCAGAACACGGAGAAGGACAAGGGGATGAAGGCCAGCACCGCTGCCAGTGCCGTCAGAATAACGGGGCGGGCACGCTGTACCGTGGCCTCAATCACGGCATCGTAGGGGGATGCGCCTTCGGCCCGGTTGGTCTTGATCTGTTCAATCAGAATCAAGGTATTGCGCATCAGAATCCCCGCCAGACCAATCAGCCCCAGAATTGCGGTAAAGCCAAAGGGCTGCTGGAAAATCAGCAAGGCGGGCACGCTGCCGATCAGGCCCAAGGGGGCGGTCAGGAACACCATGATCATGTTCGAGAGCGAGCGCACCTGAACCACGATAACCAGCAGCATCAAGGCAATCATGACCGGGAAGACGGGCAGCAGCGCGTCGTTGGATTTCTTGGCCTCGGCGGTAATCCCGCTCATCTCGATCAGGTAGCCAGGGGGCAGGGACGCCTGCAAGGAAGCGAACTCCTTCATCACCCGATTGGCCACTTCTGCCGGTTGTACGTGCGGGGCAATATCACCTCGTACCGTCATGGTGGGCAGGCGGTTGCGACGTGCCAGCTTGGGCTCTTCCTGCATGATTTCCAGCTTGCCGACTTGCTCCAGGGGCAGGTTCCGGCCCTGGTCATTCATGACGGTCAGACCGGAAAGACGGGTTGGATCATGGCGGTTGATGGCCGAGCTGCGCGCCACAACCAGCACATTACGCAAGTCCTCGCGGTATTCCGCAACGGTTGTGCCATCCAGCTGCAACTGGATTTGCTCGGCCAGACTCTGGCGATTCAGGCCCAAAGCTTGCAGACGTTGCGGGTCCACATCCAGCTTCAGGACGGGCACACGCGAGCCCCAGTCCACGTTCACCTGGCGCATGTCCTTGTCGGCACGCATGACAGCCATGGCTTGTTCGGAAATATCACGCAGCTTGTCCAGATCGGGGCCACGCACCAGAAACTCCACCGGGTATTTGGTGGATGGCCCGAACACCAACTGAGTAGCCCGAACTCGTGCTTCAGGGGTCAGACCATCGGCCACCACCTGGCGGAAGCGTTGCAACAAGGCGTCGCGGTCGTGATGATCGGCCGTCAGCACCACCAGACGCGCAAAGGAAGGGTCAGGCAGTTCAGGGTTGTAGGACAGGAAGAAACGCGGTGCACCTTGACCGGCATAGCTGGTGACCAGCCTGGTTTCGGGTTGTTCGCGCAACCAGCTTTCCACCTTGCGAGTGACCATCTGGGTGGACTGGATGCCGCTGCCTTCGGGCAACTGCACTTCTACCAGCAGCTCGGGCCGGTCAGAGGTGGGGAAGAACTGCTGCTTGACGAAGCCCATGCCCACCGCCGCCAGCACGAAGGCAGCCACCACGATGCCGGCTACCAGGTATTTGTGGTGTACCGACCAGGCAATCATGCGGCGCAGACGCATGTAGTTTGGAGTGTCGTAAATGGCTTGGTGACCGCCAGGACGGGCAGGAATCGCGGGCAGCAGTTTCACGCCCATGTAGGGGGTGAAGGCCACGGCAACCAGCCAGGACGTCAGCAGGGCGGCGGCCAGAATCCAGAAAATATTGCCGGCGTATTCCCCGGCAGAGGAGCGGGCAAAGCCTACCGGCAGGAAACCGATAATCGTCACCAGTGTGCCGGACAACATGGGGGCTGCCGTATGGTTCCAGGCATAGGCGGCCGCCTTCAGGCGGTCCATGCCTTCTTCCATTTTCACGATCATGATCTCGATGGCGATAATGGCGTCGTCCACCAGCAGGCCCAGCGAAATAATCAGCGCGCCCAGCGTCACCCGGTCAAACACCTTGCCCGTCATCATCATGATGACGAACACCATGGCCAGCGTCAGGGGAACGGCCGCTGCCACCACAATGCCCACACGCCAGCCCATGCTGACCAGACACACCAGCAGCACCACGCTCAGCGCGGCAAAGAACTTGAACATGAACTCGCCCACGGCGGAGGCAATGTTCACCGACTGGTTGGTGACCGTATCCAGCGAGAAACCCAGGGGCAGGGCAGCGGCTATATCTTCCCGTGCCTTTTCCAGATCCTTGCCCAGATACAGGCCGTTGTAGCCCTCTTGCATCACCACATCCAGCAGCATGGCAAATTCGGCGTTGTGGTGAATCTCGAAGCTGGGCGGGTCCTCGTATCCTCGGCTGACGGTAGCGATATCACCCAGTCGTAGCGTGTGGCCTTGCACGTAGATATAGGTATTGCTGATGGCCTCTACATCATCCAGCCCGGCGCTGAGGCGCATGTGAATGCGCGGCCCATCGGTGCTGACGGCGCCACTGGCTGTCATAGCGCTGCGCTTGGACAAGGCTTCCAGAATCTGTTGCGGATTGAGCTGCAGATTGTGCAGCTTGGTCTCGTCCAGATCGATAAAGATGCGCTCGCTTTGTTCACCCAGAATATTGACCTTCTTGACGCCGGGAACTTGCAGCAGCTGGCTGCGTACTTTCTCGGCCTCGCGGGTCAGCAGGCGTGGCGGCAGGCCGGGTGCTTGCAGTGCAAACAGGCTGAAGGACACGTCCGAGTATTCATCGTTCACAAACGGCCCTTGCACGCCTTTGGGCAAGCGTGGGGCCTGGTCCTGCAGCTTCTTGCGTAGCTGATAGAACTCGCTTTGAACGTCTGCGGGCGGCATGGTGTCTTTCAGGGTCACCACCATCAAGGCCGTGCCGGGGCGGGTCACCGTTTCTACCTTGTCAAACCAGCGCAGCTCCTGCATGCGCTTTTCCATGGGTTCGGCGACCAGGTCCTGCATTTCCTGAGCGGTGGCTCCGGGCCACATGGCGGTGACGGTTAGCACTTTGACGGTAAAGGCCGGGTCTTCAGCTCGGCCCAGCTTCACGAAGGAGTAAATGCCGGAAGCTGCCAGAGCAATGATCAAAAATAGTGTGATGGCCCGCTCACGCACCGCCAGGGCGGAAAGATTGAAGCGGCCTGTCATGGCTTGGCCTCGCGTGTTTCTGGACGAACTTCCTGGCCTTCATGCAAAAGGTTCGCTCCCAAGGCCACGATGGGCGTGCCAGCGTCAGGGCCCTGGGAGAGGAAGGCGTGTTCCTGGGCCAGCTTGGCAATGGTGACAGGCTGCCAGTGCACGGTTTTCTGATTATCAATGACCCATACGCCGGGGCCTTTGCCGGCATCGTAAATGGCGGTCAGCGGCACCTGATTCAAGGCGTCTGCGTCCGGAGGAGTCAAATGCACGATCGCGCTGGAGCCCAGTCGGGGGCTGATGCTCTGATCCTCAAAAGAGAAACGGGCCTGATAGCTTCGCGTTGCCGGGTCGGACGATTGGGCTAGCTCGCGCAATTGGGCGGGCAGGCTTTCCTGGGAGTCTGTCAGCTCGATCGTGGCACGGGTGCCCAGTGGAATATTCCACTGTTCGGGCAGGCTGACGATCACATCACGTTGGCCGTCCTGGGCCAGGCGCAGCACGGCTTGTCCGGGGCTGACAACCTGGCCAACATCCGCCAGCTGGGCGGTAATAATGCCGCTGGCCTCTGCTTTCAGCGAGCTGTATTGGTCTGCATTACGAGCAATCTCAGCCTGCGCCTGGGCGGATTTCAGATTGGCCTGGGCGCTACGCAGTGCCTGCCTGCTTTGCTCGTGAGCCTGACGAGAGACACCGCCCTGATCCACCAGCAGGGACAGGCGCTTGTAATCCGACTGGGCTTGCTCGGCCTGTGCCTGAGCCGCTTGCACAGCCGCCAGACGCGCGCGGTGATCCAATTGCAGATCCTTGGGGTCCAGTGTCATCAAGAGCTGGCCTTTTTCCACGTGCTCGCCGTTCTGGACCTTGCGCGTATCAATCTTGCCACCTACTCGAAAGGCCAGTGGGCTTTCAGTGCTAGCGCTGACCAGCCCCAGAAAACGTCGCTGCTGATCGGCCTTGGGCTGGATCATGCTTTGAACGACCAAAGGCGCCTGGGTGCGAGGGTCAGCCTCCTGCGTTTGTTGGCTGCACCCCATCAGGACCAGGGCGGCGGACAAACTCAAGACGGGGCTAAGAGAGCGAAGAAGAGCCATGCAGGACTCCGGGTAGGTAAATAGTTGGATGAACTGTAACTTGGGGCGTGATGTTCAAGGCATCAGGCTGCGCAGGATAAGCTGCGTCACCACCAGCAAACCCTGTCGGGTTTTTTCAGGGGGATGTATTTCCAGCAAGACAGGGTGCAGGCAGGCGGTCAAGGCAAACAGGATGCCTTGCACCACCTCGTCCAAAGGCGTGCGACGTTCAAAGTCACCGCTTTCACGACCCGCACGCACCAGGGCGGTGATCTGGGTCAGTAAGTCCTCTCTGTGCCGGTCCACCGTTGCCCAGTTGTTTTGCAGTGCCTCAATCACCACTTCTTGCATGCGGCCTTCCTGCAAGAACAGCTCCAGGCTTAGGTTGCAGGCAGTTTCAATGAAATGGCGCAGACGTTCAATCGGCGGCAAATCACCTTCAACAATCTGCTGCAATTGCACATGCATGCCATTGAGCACGGAATGGCAGATTGCTTGGCCGATAGCCTGCTTGGAGTCGAAAAAACGGTATAGATAAGCGCTGGAGACGCCTATGGATTTGGCCAGGCTGGCAACAGAGGTCTTGCGATACCCGTAGAGCCGGAAATGCGTATTGGCCTGCTCAATGATCTGTTCGCGGCGATGATGCTCGGTCGGACCACGCTGGCCCAGAGTACTGGCTGGCATAGAAGTTGAATGTTGAAGTAACGATAACGCAATACATTAACTTCAACGATCGGATACGACAAGAGAATTGTCAGTTGTATGGGGGGAGGGGGGGAGGTGTTCGTCTTGTTTGTTTGCTTAATTTGAGTCCTTCGCTGGCAAAGGGAAACCCCCATAAATCATTGGTGGTTTCTGTGTCAAAATTACTCAATAATTACGATCTTTATAATCAATGTTGGGGTTTGGGGGAGCGACGCCGCCTATTAATCAAGTGCTTCCATACTTTAAGCGGCGTCTTAATGGTCATTGCTTGGTAGTGAGTTCTTCTGGTGATCATCTTTTTTTGAGCGATCAACAAGTTCAGATATTGGATAGTGGTCAGGTTCACCTTTTTCCTTTAGAGGCCCAGGCACAATTAAAATCTCGTTTCTTTATTGCTGAGAACGATTGGCAGGGTTCTCGTCGTTTGTTGGTATCACGCAAAGCTGCACGCCATGAAACTGTAGAGACAGGGGTGGGATTGCATATCATTGTGCTGACATTGCAATGTGCACACTCTTGTCAGTACTGCCAAGTTAGCCGTTCCTTGGCTGATACGGGGCATACGATGTCCTTGGAAAACTTGCTAGAAGCTTGTCGCAGCATTTTTCAAAGCCCCGCTCAGTCCTTGACTGTCGAGTTTCAGGGTGGTGATCCTCTGCTGAGATTCGACCTGCTTGAAAAAGCGATTCTCTATATAGAAGAGTTAAATCAGAATTTTGGTAGAAAGATCCGATTTGTAGTTGCATCGACTTTGCATCAACTTACGGAGTCGATGTGCCTGTTTTTTCAAAACCATCAGGTTGTCCTTTCGACAAGTATTGACGGACCAGCGGCATTACATAATCGTAATAGACCTATACCTGGTCGAAATTCTTATGAGCGAACCCTACAAGGGATAGAGCTGGGACGTCGTATGCTGGGGGAAGAGTCGGTTTCAGCATTGATGACAACAACTAAGCTGTCTTTGTCCTTTCCTGAAGAAATTGTGGATGAATACGTTCGTTTAGGCTTTAGAGATATTTTTTTGCGGCCGCTTAGCAGTTATGGTTTTGCCAAGCGAAATCAGAGTCTGTTGGGGTACGAGCTGGATAGATTCCATGAGTTTTATCAGCGGGCATTCGAGAGGGTGCTGTACTGGAACCGGAAAGGAGTCGAGCTGCGCGAGGTTTATGCATCCATCATTTTGAATAAGATTTTGTCTCCATTTGATGGGGGCTACGTGGACCTGCAAAGTCCTACTGGGGCAGGGCATAGTGTGATGGTCTACAACTACGATGGTTATGTATATCCCAGTGATGAGGCGCGTATGCTTGCTGAGTCAGGGGACGTGTCTTTGAGGCTAGGCCGTATCGGGGTGCCATTGGATGTGTTGCAGGCGTCACCAACTCAGCAGGCGCTGAGGCAGGCTAGTTTGGTGACGGAGATTGCCGCTTGCTCCGCCTGTGCGTTTCAGACGTTCTGTGCGCCCAACCCGGTGGACTCCCAAGCTCAGTTTGGTGTTGTGGATGCCCCTGTACTGGAAACTGAGCATTGTCTTCGACATCAATGGTTGTTCGACTTCTTTTTCGATCGAGTGAGTTCGGCTACTGAGGATGAATTGGATTTGTTTTATGCGTGGGCGCGTCCTTCTATTGAGGAGGTTTATTAATGCGTCGGGTAAAAGCAAACTTCGAGGCGACCGAGTTGCATGGTGTGTGGCAGGTTGTGAGGTGTGAGGAGCTTGCGTCGCAATGGCGCCCCGACTTGCGCTTTATGGTGCAGGTAGCAAATTCTGTTGAGCGCGAACGGGTCGTTCAGTTCAGGGCGGCAGGCTTAGAGAATGTTGCTTGGGTGGAGTCTGAGGATGTGATGGCAGGAGATGTCCTTGTGCCCGAGCGGCATTTGAATAGAGCGGCCATACTCCATCGCCCATCGGATAAGCATCATGGTTTGCAGTTAACCAATCGTTGTAATAGCTACTGCATGATGTGTTCACAGCCCCCTACGCCGCAGAATGATGATTGGATGGTGCGAGAGGCAGTCGAGGTGATTAGGCATATGCGGCAGTCTCCTGCGGTGTTGGGTTTAAGCGGAGGGGAGCCTTTATTATTAGGCGAGCGCTTGCGAGAGGTATTGGACGCAGTAGCAATCCATCACCCTGATACTCAGGTTGAGGTTCTGACGAATGGACGACTGTTAGCGGACTCAGGCTTGAGCCAAGCTCTTTTGTCTGATCTAACTCCGAGTGTTACCTGGTTAGTGCCTTTATATGGCCATGCTGATTTTTTGCATGATTTTGTCGTTCAAGCGCATGGGGCTTATGAGCAAACGATAGAGGGGCTGTTGAACTTACAGGCACACTCGCAGCCCGTTCAGCTGCGTATTGTATTGATAAGGCCCGTCCTGGAAAATTTGCAGGAGCTATGTGTCTTCATTGGACGTAATTTACCCTTTGTGCGGGAAGTCGCCTTGATGGCGTGTGAGCCTATTGGTTTTGCTTTGGCTAACAGAGAGATGTGCGAGGTTGATCTTGTCGATTGGCATGAGATCTTGTTGAGGGCCACGCGGGAGTTGAGGCGACATTCTGTGCCTTTCCTCTTTATGAACACGCCTCTATGCACGTTGCCGCGAGAGCTCTATGGATATGCACATCAGAGTATTTCTGATTGGAAAAATGTTTACTCAGCAGAGTGCGATGAGTGTGATGTAAAGCCTAGTTGTTCCGGTTTCTTTGCCTGGCATGAGCGTGGTTGGAAGCCATCCAAAACGATAAAACTATTGCTAGAGAATGTGGAATGAGTCGCTTCATTAAAAATATCAGTTTGTTCCTGGCAAGCATTACGCCATTTTCCGTAAAGTCTGCTGATGCGAGAGTGACAGTTACCGACCTGGCGCTCGATGCTTTTTCCCTTCCTCAGGCAGTGCCTTTGCGGCCTCTCAATTTTGAGACAGATAATTTGTTTGCGGCACATCGCTCGCACTCCAGTCATCGGTCTCACTCTAGCCATCGTTCACACTATTCAGGTTCGAGCGGTCGTACATATTCAGCGCCTGCGCGGGTGCCTGTTACACCTTTGTATGGGGGAGGGGCAACGGCCACAACTCCACGCTCGCTTGCGCCATCAAGTGGCCGCTCTTCTTCTGGCGCAGCAGCGGGAGCAGGTACAAGTGCCGCCGGGGCGGTCGGAGCAGCGATGGGGAATGTAGAGTTAACTCGTAGTGAGAAATTGAAATTGCAGGTGATGCGGGTGCAGATTCAGCTTATCTCTCTTGGTTTGTATGACGGGGCTGTGGATGGTGTTCTGGGGGCGCAAACGGTACAAGCACTTAAGCAGTTTCAGCTACTAAAGTCTTTACCGGCTAGTGGTCAGATGACAACTGAAACGATGAATGCTCTGGGCGTGCCAGTAGTGAATTAAAGGCAGCCCGGGTATTCAAGGGATATCTCTGCGGGGTTTTTGCAGTGTATTTGCAGACATATCCCGCGAGGTATATCTCTCTTGAAGGTGAGGTAAGACGAATTAAGAGCTTGCTTGGGCTATTTGTGAAAATAAAAAAAGCCTGACAGATCGAAATCTATCAGGCTTTTTGAATTTTTTGGCGGAGCGGACGGGACTCGAACCCGCGACCCCCGGCGTGACAGGCCGGTATTCTAACCAACTGAACTACCGCTCCGCAGCGGTGCCAAGCAAAAGCTTTGGCGTCCCCTAGGGGATTCGAACCCCTGTACCCACCGTGAAAGGGTGGTGTCCTAGGCCTCTAGACGAAGGGGACAGGACTTACAACTAAATCGTCGTTTTGGTGGAGGTAAGCGGGATCGAACCGCTGACCTCTTGCATGCCATGCAAGCGCTCTCCCAGCTGAGCTATACCCCCAATTTTCTTTACTTCGTTTTTTAACTGCGTCAAAAAACCAAAGTATCGAAATAAGTGTCAGGCTTGACGAGGCTTGCCACTTCAAACTGCTAAAACCAGTCTGGGACTGATTTTTGAAAATTTTTTGGCGGAGCGGACGGGACTCGAACCCGCGACCCCCGGCGTGACAGGCCGGTATTCTAACCAACTGAACTACCGCTCCGCAGCGGTTGCCAAGAATTTTGGCGTCCCCTAGGGGATTCGAACCCCTGTACCCACCGTGAAAGGGTGGTGTCCTAGGCCTCTAGACGAAGGGGACAGGACTCTACAGCTAATCTTCGTTTTTTGGTGGAGGTAAGCGGGATCGAACCGCTGACCTCTTGCATGCCATGCAAGCGCTCTCCCAGCTGAGCTATACCCCCATTTCGGTGTTCTTTTTTGTTGACCACCAACGAAGAATTGAGATTATGAAGGTGTTTTTGCCTTTGTGCAAGTCTTTTGAAGAAAAAAACCAAAATAAAGTAAAAAAATCTTCAGGGGGGCCTGACGGGGAGGGAGGAGCCAGGACGACGACGGGTCTTCCTGATGGGTGGAGGGGTGAAAAAGCGACTTGGAATGAGTATGGGAGATGCTTGTATCTTTTTGTTTTATACGGGTTTTTTGTATCTTATTTGTGTCATAAAATTTCATTTGTGGCGTAATAAAAGGAAATGCTTTCAATTCCTGTCGTCGTTTTTTTGTTCCTTTCAGGGTGCCGTAATTCCCTGCTTAGGCGCATAAATGAAGGGTTTATGAGAAATTTGCGCAGCTCTGTAATCTAATGATGTTATGCTTCGTTGAGTAACATTTCACCTGCAATAATTACGTTTTGTAGGCCGATCTCTTAGCCTGCATTTTTTTATTTAATGGCGCTATGTCAGCAAAGCAGTGCATATCATCACCTCTGCCAGTTCCAGTGGATGCACAAAGACGAATCAGTTTGAGTGCTTTGCTGATTTGGGTGCTGTTGGTCTGGCTGTTGTTGATCTCGGCAACGGTTACTGTCATTTACAAGCAAAATCAGGCGGAAACTCGTCAGCAGGTCAGTAGCGGCCTCTTGCGTCAGCTCTCTGACATCAGCTATTCCGTGGCCTTGGCCGCGCCCGCCAGCTCGACTCCCGCTCGTTTGCGCCAATTGGACCAACAGTTCCAAGGGGTGGTGCATTTGCTTCGGGAAGGGGGCATGGTTGATGGAGTCATGTTGCTGCCACTGGACAAACCCTTGCTGGGCCTGGTGTCCCAGCTGACCAATGAATGGCAACGGCGTTTGATGCGCCTGGATTTCCCGGTCAGCTCGGAGCAAGTGCTTTTGCCTGCCGCCAGTCTGAACGCGGAAGACTCCCTGTTTCGCCACAACACCCAGCAATTGCTGGATGCCTTTGACGCCTCGCGCGAAAGCATGCGTGCCCAGCATCGCTGGAACGTGTTTTTCATGCTGAGCCTGGATTTGGTTGCGCTGTGCCTGTCTTACTTCATGTTGCGAGCCTGGGCCGCTGAGCCTTTGCGACAGCTGATGGCGCAAGGGCGAGCCTTTACGACTGGCAACTACCGGGCCAAAAGTACCAGTGCCGGCACTAGTGAAACGCGTTATCTGTCACAAATACTGAATTCCTGCGGTTTGCAGATTCAGCAGCTGGATGCTCAGCTTTCTATTCAGCAACGCAATTTATCCCAGCTCAACGCCCTATGTCGCAGTTTGAGTCACAACCCTTTATTGGGAGTTTATTTATCCCGTGATGGCCGCTTTGATTTCGTCAATAAAAAGCTGGCCGAGACATTGGGATATAGCCGCGCGCAATTGCGTCAGGAGTTCACGGTTGATCAGGTTTTTCTGGCGCCGCGATTTCCTTCCTTGACTCAGGTGGTGCCCGATTCGCGATCTGGCGGCAGCAGCTTGCGCTATGAAACGCGGGCACTACGCTATGATGGCAAATCCATTGATGTAGAAATTTGCGCTATTCCCATTCAGCTGGACGGCCGTATGGGAATGGTAGCGGTGGTGCAGGACATCACCACGCGGGTACGCAACGAAGTGACAGGCCGTCTGGCCGCTGTGGTATACGAGAACACTTGCGAAGCAATCGTGGTGACGGACCGTTTTGGTCACGTGGTGGATGCCAATCCGGCTTTTAGCCGTATTACGGGTTATGAGCTGGACGAAGTGCGCGGCCGCACCCTGTCTATCTTGAACTCCGGCCGTCAGGACAACGAGTTCTACCGCAAGATGTGGCGCGAGATTTCAGAAACGGGACGCTGGCAGGGCGATATCTGGAATCGTCGCAAGAATGGCGAAGATTTTGCCGAACGCTTGACGATCAGCACGGCCTGGAATCCGGATGGCACGGTGTATCGCCATATTGGCTTGTTTACCGACATTACCAGTCATAAAAAGCGTGAAGCGCAGATGTGGAAGCAGGCACATTACGACCATTTGACTGGCTTGCCCAATCGTCAGATGTTCCAGGATCGCTTGCAGCAAGCTCGCGAACAATCCCGCCGTACCGGTTTGCCGTTTGCGCTGATTTTCATGGATCTGGATTTTTTCAAGGATGTGAACGACTCCCTGGGGCATGAGAAGGGTGATGTGCTGTTGCAGGAAGTGGCCCAGCGTTTGCAGCGCTGCGTACGGGTAACGGATACCGTGGCCAGGATAGGCGGGGATGAATTTACCGTCATTATTTCGGATATCAGTGATACCTCCATTGTGGAGCGCACCTGTCGCTGCCTGTTGGACACCATTGAAGAACCCTTCCAGTTGGGCAAGAACTCGGTATCAGTCTCTGCCAGCCTGGGCATTACCCTGTTCCCCGAAGACGGTGATGATGCCGGTCAGCTGTTGAAAAATGCGGATATGGCCATGTATGCCGCCAAGGCTTGTGGCCGCAATCAATATTGTCGTTTCTTGCCTGCCATGAGCGAAGCCGTGGAAGCACGTTTGCGTTTCTCCCAGGACTTGCAGAAAGCCTTGAGCGAGCAGCAGTTTCAGCTTTATTACCAGCCTATCGTGGATCTGCGTACGGGGCGTGTCACGCGTGCCGAGGCCCTGATTCGCTGGGAGCACCCGCAGCTGGGCTTGGTGCCGCCATCAGAGTTCATTCCTTTTTCCGAAGATTCCGGGCTGATTGTCCTGATTGGTGAATGGGTTTTCGAGACAGCTGCCCAGGCTGCTGTCGTGCTACGGCAGGAGCTGGACCCGGCTTTCAGGGTCAGCTTGAACGTGTCGCCTGCGCAGTTCAAGTTGAATGGCTCTTGCGCGCGCGGTTGGGTGGAGTATTTGCAGAATCAGGGCATCCCGGGGGATGCGCTGGTCGTGGAAATTACCGAACGCTTGTTGCTGGACGACCAAGGGCAAGCCTTGCAGCAGTTGCGCTCCTTGCGTGAGTACGGCATGAGCGTGGCGCTGGATGATTTCGGCACGGGGTATTCGTCCCTGTCGCACCTGAAACGTTTTTCCATCAATGTGCTCAAGATCGACCAGTGTTATATCCGTAATCTGGCCTTGAGCAGTGAAGATCTGGTGCTGACCCAAGCCATGATCGTCATGGCTCAAAAGCTGGGTTTACGCGTCGTGGCCGAAGGGGTAACCAGCCACGAGCAGCTGGATTTGCTCAACAACGCGGGTTGCGATTTCATGCAGGGCTATTTGTGCTCCACGCCTATCCCGGCCGATGAGTTCGTGGATTGGTGCAAGACCTGGAATCGGGAGCATGCCGGCGGCTTTGCAGGGCGGCTCAGTGCAAATGCGCCACAGACTTTACAGTAGGCAGCGGGGCCTTCGAAGCCAAGCTGTCACTGGTAAAGCCTGTGGGGGGATGAATCCTTGATCGTTCAAGGCTGACGGCGAGAGCGCCAGGCAAAAAGAATCAGCAACAGACCTGCCCAGATCAAGAAGGGCAGATTGCCGTACTTCACATAGGGAGTCAGGCCCGTAGTGCCCTGGACTTCCACATCCAGCACGCCCGGGGTCAGGGGCGGCAGAACCGCACGAATACGGCCATAAGGATCAATGGCTGCCGTCATGCCGGTATTGGTGGCACGTAGCATGGGGCGGCCGGTTTCCAGAGCCCGCATGCGCGAGATCTGCAAGTGCTGGCTCAAGGCCCAGGAATCGCCAAACCAGCCCAGATTGCTGATGTTCAGCAGCAAGGTAGCGCCTTCCTGGCCGGGGCTGCCTTGTACGGCCTGGATGATCTCTTCACCAAACACGTCTTCATAGCAGATGTTGGGGGCCACACGGCCTTCCGCCATCTTGAAGGGCGCTTGCGGCAAGGCGCCGCGATGGAAATCTCCTAGCGGAATGTTCATCATGTCCACAAACCACTGAAAGCCGGTGGGGATGAACTCGCCGAAAGGCACCAGATGATGCTTGTCGTAATAGCTGGCCGTGCTGTTGATGATGTCCTGGGGTTGAGTCTCCGGGCTGATCAACAAGGCGCTGTTGGTGTAGCTCAGCTTGCCGTTGACAGTGCCACGGTCCATGGGCACGCCCAGTACCAGATTGGCCTGATGGCGCTGTGCCAGCTCTGTCCAACGCAGCCAGAAGCTGGTTTCCAGACGGTTTTGCAAAACAGGGATAACCGTTTCAGGCAGCACAATCAGTCGTGGAGCGTCTTCAGGAGACTTGGCCGGTAAATTGGCCAGCTCGTAGTAACGCTCTATGCCTTCACTCATATTGGGACCGAACTTGGCGCTTTGGTCGATATTGCCTTGCACCAGACGGGCAATAAAGGGCGCGCCATGGGGCTGAACCCAGGCAATATGCGGCAGGCTGATACCGATCAGGCCAAAAATCATGGCAATACCAATGCCGATCGCGCTGGAAGGGCTTTGGTTCTTGTCTTTGGAAGCGGCAAACTGTGCAATCACGGCGGCGCTGAAGGCCGATAGCCAGGCCAGACCATAGACGCCGATAACGGGTGCCCAGCCGGTAAACATCCCTTCCGCGTGGGCGTAGCCGATATTCAGCCAAGGGAAGCCAGTCAGCAAATTGCCACGTAGCCATTCGCTAAGTGCCCAGCAGCTTGCCCAGCCTGCTGATAACAACAATCGTGGTAGCCAGGCATCACTATCGTGATTGGGGCGCAGCTTTTGCCAAACTGCCGAAGCCAGAGCCGGGAAGACGGCCAGGGCCGCGGCCAGCAGCAAAACGCCCAGGGCGGCCATCCACGAGGGCATACCACCATACTGGTGCATGCTGATGTAAAGCCAGTAAATCCCTACGCCAAAATGACCCAGTCCGAACAAATAGCTGCGACCAAAGGCTTGACGCACGGACTTTGCAGCCATGATCTGTGAGCAGGCAATGGCCAGCAAGGTGATCTGGTAGAAGGGCAGAATCCAGGATGGCAGTGGGCCAATGGAGAAGGACAGGGCATGCAAGCCCCCCAGGACCAGCAATAAAGCGACGCCAAGCGCCTGGGGTAAAGGTTTGGAATCAGGCTTGTTCAAGATTAGGCTCGGCGGGTGTGGCTCGCTGAACGTGCAACCATAGGGCTCGCTTGGCATCGGCACGTACAACGGTGATGCTGATGCCATCAAGCTGGGCCACATCGCCCCGGCGAGGGATATGTCCCAATTCGGACGCTAGCCAACCACCCACGGTGTCAAAGTCATCGTTAGGCAGGCTGGTCTGGAAAGCTTCGTTGAAATCCGGGATTTCAGTCAGGGCCATGACACGCCAGCTGTCGGGGCCGGCCTGGAAAATGGTCTGCTCGGCATCTTCATCGTATTCATCTTCGATGTCGCCCACGATTTGTTCCAGTACGTCTTCCATGGTGACCAGACCTGCTGTGCCGCCGTGCTCGTCAATAACGACGGCCAGATGATTGCGGCTGCCACGGAACTCGTGCAGTAAGACGTTAAGGCGCTTGGTCTCGGGGATAAATACGGCAGGACGGATCAGCGGACGCAAATCCAGTGTGGGATTGGCAATCGACAGCAGCAAATCCTTGGCCAGCAGGATACCGATGATATTGTCGCGCTCCGTCTCGTAGATCGGAAAGCGGCTGTGGCCCGTCTCAATAATGATGGGCAGCATTTCGGTCAAAGGCTTGGCGATGTCCAGCATATCGATCTTGGAGCGGGGCACCATGATATCGGCCACGGTCTTGTTGGCCATATCCAGCGTTCCGGCGATCATGGACAGCGATTCGTCGTCGATAACTTTGCGGGCGTGGGCCGCAACCAGGACAGACTTAAGGTCTTCTCGGTCTTCGGGTTCGTGACGCCGATTGAAAAAAGCACTTAAGCGAGAGATGGGATTGTTTGAGCTGGCCTTGGAAGGGCGGGGCTCGGGGTCGGGAGCAGAGTCTGACATTGTCCGAAGGACGAGTTAAGGAAGAATCAAGCATAACCGAAAAATGATGACAAGGTATGTACCTGTCATCATTCGGAATGCGCGCAGGGCGGTGAGTATCAAGGCTGTTTTATGATCGCCGGGTGCAGGCGACCGGGACGGGCGAGTCTAGCGTTCCTGATACGGATCGGGGATGCGAAGGCTGGCCAGCACGGCTGTTTCCAGTGCCTCCATGTCCTCGGCCTCGTCCTCTTCAATGTGGTCGTAACCCAGGGAGTGCAGACAGCCGTGCACAACCAGGTGGGCTGCGTGGTGCAGAAACGGTTTGTGCTGTTCCTGGGCTTCACGCTTCAGAACGGGCAGGCACAACACGATATCCCCGCTGACCACGCCATCTTCGTCCTGACCATATTCAAAGGTCAGTACATTGGTGGCGTAATCGCGTTCCCGGTAGCTTAGGTTCAGGCTTTGGCCTTCTTCGGCGTCCACAATGCGCAAGGTGGCGGACAGGGCGGTGAAGCGATCTTCGGGGTGGATACGTTCGACCGCCATATCAATCGTGCGCTGCATCCAGCGGCGGATACGGGAGCGGCTCAGCTCGGGACAATCAACAGCGTACTGGACGCTTAAGGACAGATCAGGCATCACCAGCTCGTTCGTAGGCGTCCACAATTCGCGCAACCAGAGGGTGGCGCACCACATCGCGGCTGCTGAAACGTGAGCAGGAAATACCCTGCACGTTTTCCAGTACCTTGACGGCATGATTCAAGCCACTGCGCTGACCTTTGGGCAGATCCACCTGGGTGGGGTCGCCGGTAATCACGGCCTTGCTGCCAAAACCGATGCGGGTCAGGAACATTTTCATTTGTTCCGGCGTGGTGTTCTGGGCTTCGTCCAGAATCACAAAAGCATGGTTCAGCGTGCGGCCACGCATATAGGCCAGCGGTGCAATTTCGATGATTTGCTTCTCGAACAGACGCTGGACTTTCTCCACGCCCATCAAGTCATACAGAGCGTCGTACAGAGGCCGCAGATAGGGATCGACTTTTTGCGCCAGATCGCCGGGCAAAAAGCCCAGACGCTCCCCCGCTTCTACAGCGGGCCGTGTCAGCACCAGACGGTGCACGGATTCACGTTCCAGCGCATCAATGGCGCAGGCCACCGCCAACCAGGTCTTGCCGGTACCGGCCGGGCCTATGCCGAAGTTGATGTCGTTGTTCAGGATGTTGCGCAGGTATTCGCGCTGCCCGGGCGTGCGGGGACGCAGATCACGCTTGGCGGTACGCAGGGAGATTTCTTCCTGGCCAACGGGAGGCAGCTCGGGCAAGGGCTCGGGCTTTGCCTCTTTTTCGTGACTGCGGCTGGCGCCCAGTTCCACCAGACCCAGCTGAATATCGTCAATATTCAGCGCGCGGTGCACCGCGCGCGAATGGAACCAGTCAATGGCCTTGGCAGCCTCCTCCGCGCGCTCGCCTTCAATCGAAACATGGCTGCCACGCCGACGCAAGGTGACGTCGTAGGCAATGGCAATCTGCTTGATGTTCTCGTCCAGAGGGCCACACAGATTGGCCAGATGGGTATTGTCCCCGTCCAGGCGCAAGGCAGTGGGCATGCGGCGGCGTTGGCTAGTCATAGATCAGGCTCCTGCAACCCGGTCATGGGTCACGATTTCTCCGCGCAGGGTGTTGGTCAGTACTTGGGTTACGTGCACATCCACAATTTGTCCAATTAGGCGAGGATCGCCGGGGAAGTTGATGATGCGGTTGTTTTCGGTACGGCCTTTCAGTTCCGAGTCGTCTTTGCGCGAGGTGCCTTCGACCAGAATACGTTGCACGCTGCCCACCATGGCCTGACTGATAGCCTGGGCTTGTTCGTTGATTTGCGCTTGCAGCCGGTGCAGGCGGTCCAGCTTTTCTTCTTTGGTGGAGTTGTCTTCCAGGTCGGCGGCGGGCGTGCCGGGGCGACGGGAATACACAAAGGAGAAAGACTGGTCGAAATTCACATCGCGAATCAGTTTCAGTGTCTTCTGGAAATCTTCTTCCGTCTCACCGGGAAAGCCCACGATAAAGTCCGAGGACAGGACGATGTCGGGACGGGCCTCGCGCAGGCGGCGGACGATGGATTTGAACTCCAGCGAAGTGTAGCCGCGTTTCATTGCAGCCAGAATACGGTCGCTGCCGGCTTGCACAGGCAGGTGCAGGAAGGGGACCAGCTTGGGCAGATTGCCGTGGGCGGCGATCAGGCGCGAGGTCATTTCCTTGGGGTGCGAGGTGGTATAGCGAATACGCTCGATACCGGGAATCTCGTGCACGTATTCCAGCAGCATGGCGAAGTCGGCAATTTCGCCGGCAACATCGGTAGGGCCACGGTAGGCGTTCACGTTCTGGCCCAGCAGCGTCACTTCACGCACACCCTGGTCGGCCAGGTCAGCTACTTCCATCAGCACGTCGTCAAAGGGGCGGGAGACTTCGGGGCCGCGGGTGTAGGGCACCACACAGAAGCTGCAGTACTTGCTGCAACCTTCCATGATGGACACAAAGGCCGAATAGCCTTCCACTCGTGCCGGGGGCAGGGCGTCGAATTTTTCGATTTCCGGAAAGCTGATGTCCACTTGCGAGCGGCCGCTGTTGCGGCGCTTGACGATCAGTTCGGGCAGACGGTGCAAGGTCTGTGGTCCGAACACCACGTCCACGTAGGGAGCACGACGAATAATTGTGTCACCTTCCTGACTGGCGACACAGCCACCCACGCCAATCACCAGATCGGGATTGAGCGCCTTCAAATGCTGAACCCGGCCCAGATCCGAGAACACCTTTTCTTGCGCTTTTTCGCGCACTGAACAGGTATTGAACAGGATGATGTCTGCTTCTTCGGGGTTGGTGGTCAACTCCACGGGGCGATCCTGATTCAGGATGTCGGCCATTTTTTCGGAGTCGTACTCATTCATCTGGCAGCCAAAGGTGCGAATGAAGAGTTTGCGGGCAGGCTTGGTGGCAGCGTCCGCGCTGGCGGGGGTAGAGAGTGTGGTGTCGGTCATAGAAGGAGCCGTGACGGGTGTATATCCCGCGGGCCATTGAAAATGATGAATCGGGCATTATAACGCCCAGCCTCCCATGAGCCACAAGCAGGCGGGGACTTCGGAGGGAGGACTTGTTGCAGACATGCTGCCACTTTGAGTGGCGGCGGCCTAAAGCAGCCGTGTCAGGGCATCGAGCTGGAGCAGGGTTTTCAGCCAGGTTCTGCTTGCGTCCTGTTTTTGTGGATTATATGATTCGTATATGGATCATATAAGGAACAAGAAATGGGTATCGTGAATATTGATGACGAGTTGCACGACCAGCTGCGCAAGGCGAGTACGGTTTCATGTCGCTCCATCAATGCGCAGGCGGCTTTCTGGATACGTATGGGACTGCTGTGCGAACTGAATCCGACCTTGAGCTTTAACGAGATTGTTGCTCGTGAAATGAAGGCGGCGGGTCTGGGTGAGCCTGCTGTACCGCTGGACCACACGGAGCCAGCATGATCAAGACGGCGGATGAAATTGCCTTGATGGCCGAGTCGGGTCGTTTGCTGGCTCAAGTATTCACGCGCCTGGATCAGTTGGATCTGATTGGCATGAACACCATGCAGGTCAATGATCTGGTCGAGAGCTACATCGTTCAGGATCTGCAAGCTCGGCCCGCCAGCAAAGGGCAATACGGTTATGCCTATGTTCTGAACTCATCGCCCAATCAAGTCGTGTGTCACGGTATGCCGTCCACGACGGATGTGTTGAAAGAGGGAGATATCGTGAACTTTGATATCACCCTGGAGAAGAATGGCTTTATCGCGGATTCCAGCAAAACCTACACGGTGGGGCAGGTTACGTCTGCTGCGCAAAAACTGGTCGATGCGTGCTATATGGCGATGTGGAAGGGTATACAAGCTGTACGTCCCGGCGCAACACTAGGGGACGTAGGATTCGCCATTTCGCAGTACGCGCGCAAGAATGGCTATTCCGTCGTGCGCGATTATTGTGGGCATGGCATTGGGCGAGAAATGCACGAGGCACCCGAGGTTCTGCATTGGGGTACGCCGCGCACAGGCTTGCGATTGAAGGAGGGCATGGTGTTCACCATTGAACCTATGCTGAATCAAGGCGGTCATGCGGTGCAAACCGGGAAAGATGGCTGGACCGTACGTACGTGCGATGGCTTGCTGTCGGCACAGTTCGAGCACACGGTGGCCGTGACAGAAAGTGGTGTGCGTGTATTGACGCTGCGGCCGGATGAAACCATCCCGCATTAATTAAGTCGTCTGCGGCCATTTCGTTCCCCTCACGGTCGGTTTGTCATGTCTTATCCGATCTTTGCTGCTTGTGATCTGAAAATGACTGTGGCAAGTTCTATAGCTTCATGGAAATGAGACTCGCTGTAGGCATCGCTGGAGCTGCTATAGCAGTGAAGTTTTGCCATATTGCCATCGCAGTATCGCTTACTGTATAGCCGTCGTGCCGAAGTATTCCTTCAGATAAATATAGGGTGGCAGGCGTTTGTTTTATTGAGGGCCGGAGCAGGTCGGCCTGGCGGGTCATTCGCCCGTGCTGCGCACGGGTCCCCTTGTCAGAGACCAGATGCGGGCGGGTCGTGAACTCGGAGCGCGGTTTGTCCCCCGGACAAACCGCAAGCGTGCTCCTCAAACAGCACGACCCTTGCACCCCGCATCTGGTCTCTGCCCGTGGCGAATAACCTGACTCGCCCGCCGACCTGCTCCGGCCCTCAATAAAACAAAAAGAGGCTTACTGCTGCCACCCTATTACTTGGAATCCAGCAGCCCTAGAAATAAAAAAGCCCGACATTGTTTTAATGTCGGGCTTTTCTTTAACAGCGACTAAAGAAGCAACTTAGCCTTCTACAACCTCGCCGCCTTCGTCTTTCTTGATCGGCTTGACCAGATCTTCACGTTTCACGCCCAGCCACATGGAAATGGCGGCGGCCACGAACACGGAGGAGTAAATACCAAACCAGATACCGATGGTCAGCGCCAGCGAGAAATTGTGCAGCGTGGGGCCACCGAAGAAGAAAATCGACAGCACCATCATCTGGGTAGAGCCGTGGGTGATGATGGTACGCGAGATGTTCTGGGTGATGGACAGGTCAATAATGTCCGACACCGACATCTTGCGCTGCTTGCGGAAGTTTTCACGGATACGGTCCATCACCACAACGGATTCGTTCACGGAGTAACCCAGCACCGCCAGAACACCGGCCAGCACCGACAGCGAGAACTCCCATTGGAAGAACGCGAAAAAGCCCAGAATGATGACCACGTCATGCAAGTTGGCAATCGCACACGCCAAAGCCAGCTTCCATTCAAAGCGGAAGCCCAGGTACAGCAAGATACCGGCGACCACAAAGGCCAGGGCCATCAAGCCGTTATGCAGCAGTTCCTGCCCCACCTGTGGGCCGACGAACTCCACACGGCGCAGTTCCACGTCCGAGTGTTGCTGCTTCAAGGCCTGGAGCACTTGCTCGCTTTGCTGGGTAGAGTCTTGTCCGTCCAGAACGGGCAAGCGGATCATGATGTCCTGCGACGTGCCGAAGTTCTGTACCTGGAAGTCGGTATAGCCTAGCGACTGAATCGAGCCGCGCACATCTTCAACCTGCACGGTTTGCTGATAGTGCACTTCCATGACCGTACCACCGGTAAATTCGATGGACAGGTGAAAGCCGCGCACAATAATGAAAACAACCGCTGCGATAAACGTCAGAAAACTGATCAGGTTCAGCACCAACGCATGGCGCATGAACGGGATAGTGCGGTGAATACGAAAAAATTCCATGATGCTTTATGCCTGTAGTTGGGCCAGGCCGGTTTGCACCGGCCCCGGCGCTTTACTTCTTGTCCTGTGGCTTCCAGACCTGGCCGATAGAAATCCCTTGCAGGCGACGACGGTTGCCATACCAGAGATTGACCAAGGCACGAACCCCAACCACCGAAGAGAACATGGAGGTCAGAATACCGATCACGTGTACCACCGCAAAACCACGGATGGGACCGGAACCGAAGGCCAGCAAAGCAACACCCACAATCAGACTGGTCAAGTTAGAGTCAAAAATAGTGGCCCAGGCGCGATCAAAACCCAGGTGAATGGCTTGTTGCGGTGAGGCGCCATTGCGTAATTCCTCTCGGATACGCTCGTTGATCAGCACGTTGGCGTCAATGGCCATACCCAGCGTCAGCGCAATGGCCGCAATACCCGGCAAGGTCAAGGTTGCCTGCAGCATGGACAGCACGGCCAGCAGCAAGAGCACGTTGAAAGTCAGGCCAATGGTAGAGAACAGACCAATCAGGTGGTAATACAGCATGATGAAGATCGCAATCGCAATAAAGCCGTAGAGCGTGGCGTTAAAGCCTTGGCGAATATTGTCGGCGCCCAGGCTTGGGCCAATGGTGCGTTCTTCAATAATGCTCATGGGGGCGGCCAGCGAACCGGCACGCAACAGCAGGGAAATATCGGCGGCTTCCTGAGCATTCATGCTGCCGCTGATCTGTACCTGGCCGTTAGGAATTTCGCTGCGGATAACCGGAGCCGTCACCACTTCACCCACGCCGTTTTCAAACAGCACAATGGCCATGCGTTTGTTGATGTTGTTGCGGGTAATGTCGCGGAAAATACGCGAGCCCTTGTTGTCCAGTGTCAGGTTGACGGTGGGCTGCTGGGTTTGCGAATCTCGACCGGGCTGGGCGTCTTGCAGGTTTTCACCCGTCAGGATGACCTGACGACGCAGCAGCAAGGGGGCGCCACCACGTTCGGTGTAGCGCTCCAGACCAAAGGGCACAGTGCCCGAGTTCAACGCGGCAACGGCAGCCGGGGAGTCTTCCACCATGCGCAGTTCCAGCGTGGCGGTACGACCCAGAATTTCCTTGGCCTTGGCTACATCCTGCACACCGGGCAGTTGCACCACGATGCGGTCGGAGCCTTGCTGTTGAATCACAGGTTCGGCCACGCCCAGCTCGTTGATACGGTTGTGCAGGGTGGTGATGTTTTGCTTGAGTGCGTTGGATTGCACCTGAATGGTGGCGGCTTCCGTCATGCGGGCGGTCAAACCGCTATCGCCGGCAGGAGTGAATTCCAGGTCAGGCATGGCGCGGCGCATTTCGGACTGGGCGCGGTCGCGCTCGTCAGCCGACGCAAAGCTCATGCGCAGGGAATGACCATCACGCTCAATGTTGCCCACGGGTACTTTGGCCTCGCGCAGCACGCTGCGGGCATCAGCCACCATGGAGTCGTAGCGGGCTTGCAGTGCGCCCTGCATGTCCACTTGCAGCAGGAAGTGCACGCCACCACGCAAGTCCAGACCCAGGTGCATGGGGTGGGCGCCCAGTGCGGTCAGCCAGGCTGGCGACGCAGACACCAGGTTCAGGGCGACGGTGTAGTCGGGGGCGACCGCCGTGGAGTCCTTGTTCAATTCACGCTCGATCAGGTCTTTGGCCTTGAGCTGAATATCGGTGGACTCAAAACGGAAACGCGCAGTGGCGCTGGGTCCGTTTTGCTCAAAATACGAGCCCGTCGTAGGAATATTGTTTTTCTTGAGCAGCTCTTCAACGTGGCTGATCAGGTTGGTTTCAAGCCGGACCGTGGATTTGGCGCTGGAAACCTGCACAGCAGGAGACTCACCAAACAGATTGGGCAAGGTATAGATCAGGCCGATCGCCAGCGCGACCAAGACGATGACATATTTCCAGAGGGGATAACGATTCATGGGATATCTACGACGGGTGCAGAAATGGCAACCCCGGACCGAAGTCCGGGGTCGGAGGCATTACAGCGACTTGATGGTGCCTTTAGGCAGAACAGTCGTAACGGCCACGCGTTGGACCAGAACTTCAACAGGCTTGTCGGTCAGGTTGGCCACTTCAACGGTCAGGTAGTTGTCGTGAACTTTGCTGACTTTGCCCAGCAAACCACCGGAAGTGATGACTTCGTCGCCTTTGGCCAGGTTGGACACCAGGTTGCGGTGCTCTTTCTGACGCTTCATTTGAGGACGAATCATCAAGAAGTACAGCACAACGAACATCAAGATGATGGGCAGCATACCCATCAAGGCATTTTCGCCGCCAGCAGCCTGGGCGGGGATGAGAGTCAGAATGTCAACAGCGGACATGTGGGGCTCCTGAGGATTTTTTTGTGTGGGTTGTCAAAAACTAACGGTGTATTGTAGCGGCACTTTATTGCGGTATCACAAACAGCGTGTCATTCAATGCCGCGCGCCCGATCCTGATGGAATTGCTCCCGCCAGGCCGCAAAACGCTTTTGCTCAATGGCATCACGCATCTCTTGCATGATCTGCAGATAGAAATGCAGATTGTGCAAGGTATTCAAACGCGAGCCGGTAATTTCATTGGAACGCTGCAAATGATGCAAGTAGCCACGCGAGAAATGCTGGCAAGTATGGCAGGTGCAGCCGGGGTCCAGCGGGCGGGTGTCATCGCGGTAGCGGGCATTGCGTATCTTGATGTCGCCGTAACGGGTAAACAACCAGCCATTGCGCGCATTGCGGGTGGGCATGACGCAGTCAAACATATCCACGCCCTGGCTGACCCCTTCCACCAGGTCTTCCGGTGTACCCACACCCATGAGATAGCGGGGGGCATGGGTGGGCAGTTTCGGAGTGGTGTGCGCCAGAATGCGCATCATGTCTTCTTTGGGCTCGCCTACGGACAGGCCGCCAATGGCGTAGCCCTCAAATCCGATTTCGGTCAGGCCAGCCAGGGATTCGTCGCGCAGGTCTTCGTACATGCCGCCTTGCACAATACCAAACAGGGCGTTGGGATTGGCTAGCTTCTTGAATTCCTCACGCGAACGGCGGGCCCAGCGCAGGGACATGCGCATGGATCTGGCCGCTTCGGTGTGCGTGGCCGGGCGGTCATCAATCAGGTAGGGCGTGCATTCGTCGAACACCATGGAAATGTCGGAGTTCAGGGAATACTGGATTTGCATGGACACTTCAGGGGTCAGAAACAGGCGCTCGCCGGTGATGGGGGAGGCAAATTTCACCCCTTCCTCGGTAATCTTGCGCATGCCTTTCAGGCTGAACACCTGAAAACCGCCCGAATCCGTCAGGATGGGCTTGTTCCACTGCATGAAGTTGTGCAGGCCCTTGTACTTGTCCATGACATCCGTGCCCGGACGCAGCCACAGGTGAAAGGTATTGCCCAGAATGATCTGCGAGCCAATCTCGTTCAACTCGTGCGGCATCATGGCCTTGACGCTGCCATACGTGCCTACCGGCATGAAGATGGGGGTTTGCACCACACCGTGGTTCAGGGTGATCTGGCCACGGCGAGCGGCGCCATCGGTGCTTAAAAGGTCAAACTTCAGTCCACTCATGGGGTAGGAGGCTCAATGAACATAGCATCGCCGTAACTAAAGAAGCGATACCGGGATTGGACGGCGTGCTGGTAGGCACGTTGTATGGGTTCGATCCCCGCCAGAGCCGATACCAGCATCAGCAAGGTGGACTGGGGCAAATGGAAATTGGTGATCAGCGCATCCACCCACTGGTACTGGAAGCCGGGGGTAATAAAGAGGCGCGTGTCGCCTTCAATACTGCCATCGGCGCAGCGCTGGTTCATGCCGGGCTCTTTGCTGGCGGCCGATTCCAGTGAACGTACGCTGGTGGTGCCCACGGCAATGACGCGGCCACCGGCAGCGCGGGTGGCGTCAATCTTGGCCAGGGTGGCGGCGGGGACGTGGTAGCGCTCGGCGTGCATGACGTGCTCGCTGATATTGTCCACGCGCACAGGCTGGAACGTGCCTGCACCTACGTGCAAGGTCACAAAGGCCTGGTCCACGCCTTGCTCGCGCAAGGTGGCCAGCATGTCGTCGGTAAAGTGCAGGCCAGCCGTCGGGGCAGCCACGGCACCGGGGTGGCGGGCGTAAACAGTCTGGTAGCGCGAGTCGTCTTCTTCGTCGGCTGCGTGGGTAATGTAGGGTGGCAAAGGCGTTGCGCCGTATTGCTCCAGCATGTCCAGCACAGGCTCGTGAAAGCGCAGGGCAAACAGGGCATCCTCACGTCCGGTGCAGTCGGCCAAGACACGGCCTTCGGCCAGTTCCAGCAAGGTGCCGGGTTTGGGGGACTTGCTGGCGCGGATATGGGCCAGGGCCGTATCGGGGCCAGTCACACGCTCGATCAGCACTTCGACCTTGCCGCCACTGCTTTTTTGGCCGTGCAGGCGAGCCTTGATGACGCGCGTATCGTTAAAGACCAGCAGGTCACCCTTGCGCAGCAGGCTGGGCAGGTCGGTGAACTGGCGGTCATGCAATTGGCTGGCACCGTCCAGATGCAGCAGACGGCTGCCCTGGCGCTGGGCCGGAGGGCTTTGAGCGATCAGATCAGGGGGAAGCTCGTAATCGAACTGGGCGATAGTTAAAGAGGGGTCGATGCTCATGGTTTGTCGTAAAGGGCCGCTGGCCAGAAGGCCGGGCCTGATGGGGTAACCGACTATTTTAACGCTTTGCCGCCAGATTGCTGAAACGGCCATATCCGTGGTGTTTTTCTTTCGGTATGCTTGGGTCTTTCCTGAATTGATCTGTTGGAGACGAGGGCATGGGCGTTTTAAAGGCAAAGCCTGTTTTGAGTCGTTGCAAGCATGTGGCCCTGGCCGCCTTGCTCATGGTGCAAGGCGCATCACTAGCCCTGGCCCAGGCCCTGCCGCCCGAACTGGCTTCGGTCTGGAATGCCAGCCGCTTGCCGCAATCGTCCCTGTCCATTGTGGTGGACGAGGCCGATGGCCCACGCATGATCGGCGTCAACCCCCAGGAGCCCCGTAACCCTGCCTCGGTAATGAAACTGGTCAGCACCTGGGCAGGTTTGTCCGCTCTGGGGCCAGAATATACCTGGCGCACCACTTTGATGGCCCAGGATGGTCTGCAGGTGGACGAACAAGGCACCTTGAAAGGGCCTTTGTATATCAAGGCCGGGGGCGATCCGTTTTTGACCGTGCCGCAATTGTGGGACATGTTGCGCGAGCTCCGCTTGCGTGGGGTGAAGAATCTGACCGAAGTTATTGTGGATCGTTCCATCTTCGGAAATGTCACCATCAATCCGGGCGACTTTGACAATGCGGGCGACCGTCCCTATAACGCCAGCCCGGACGCCATGATGGTAGGGTTGGGCGCCTCTCGGCTGGTGTTTCAACCCGACACCCAGGCGCGCAAATGGATAGCGATTATCGACCCGCCTTTGCCCGGCGTGCGCGTACAGGGTGAAGTCGAGTGGTCGACGGCAACTTGTCCCGGTTCGCCAGTCGTTGGCACCCAGATTCAGCCCGAAGCCGGTGGCATGGTGGTCCGTGTCAGTGGCAAGGCCGCCGCTTCCTGCGGCGAGTTCAGCGTCTACCGTTTGGTGCATTCCCAAACCGAATTTTTCGACAAGCTGTTCCGCAGCCTGTGGCGCGATCTGGGCGGCACCTTGGCACGCGACATCAAGGCAGGCCGTGTGCCTGCCCGTGCCCAGGCGATTACCTGGCATGACTCCCAGTCCCTGTCTGACCTGATTCGTCTTGTTAATAAGCAAAGCAATAATGTGATGGCCCGCACCATCCTGCTGACCGTGGGCGCGGAAATGAATGGTCCCGGTGCCACCGTGGCCACTGGCGAGCGCGCTGTCATGAGTGTGCTGGGCCGTCAGGGGGTAAATACAGCGGGCTGGACGGTGGACAATGGCTCGGGCCTGTCCCGTAATGCCCGCGTCACGGCGGGCGGCATGGCTGACATGCTGAAAGTTGCCTGGCGCTCGAACTGGATGCCCGAGTACATTTCCTCCTTCGCGATCTCCGGTGTGGACGGTACGGTGCGTTCGCGCTTGCGCGATGACGAGGTTCAAGGCCGTGCCCACCTGAAAACCGGCACGTTGCGCGATAGCCGTGCACTGGCCGGTTACGTGCTGGGAGCCAGCGGAAAGCGGTATATTGTCGTCATGATGGTCAATGACGAACGTTCTGCCTCTGCCCGACCCTTTTTTGATGCGGTGGTGAAGTGGCTGGCAGTACGTTAACGATCACGATAGTGAGGGCTGCTGTGCAGTGGCCCTGTTTTTGGTTAGTCCCTAATTTGATGAAGCAATCATGCCCATACACGAAATACGCCACCCTTTGATCCGCCACAAACTGGGCTTGATGCGCAAGGCAGATCTCAGCACCAAGAATTTCCGCGAAATGTCCCAGGAAATTGCTTCCTTGCTGACGTACGAGGCGTGCAAGGATTTGCCTCTGGAACCCACCACGATTGAAGGCTGGTGCGGCAATGTGGAAGTGGAAAAGCTGGCTGGCAAGAAAGTGACGGTTGTGCCCATCTTGCGCGCCGGTATTGGCATGCTGGACGGGGTGTTGAGCTTGATTCCTGGCGCCAAGGTCAGCGTAATCGGTATCGCCCGTAACGAAGAGACTTTTGAAGCCCAGACTTATCTGGAGCGCCTGGTCGGCGAATTGGACCAGCGCCTGGCCCTGATTATCGACCCCATGCTGGCAACCGGCGGCTCCATGGTGGCCACCATTGACTTGCTAAAGAAAGCTGGCTGCAAGAACATTCGCGCACTGGTGCTGGTGGCGGCCCCTGAGGGCATCGCCACTCTTGAAAAACACCACCCTGATGTCCATATTTACACCGCGTCCATTGATCAGCATCTGGACGAGCATGGTTATATCGTGCCGGGACTGGGTGATGCGGGCGATCGTATTTTTGGTACTCGTCAGAAGGTTCAGGACGGCGAGGTTTAAGTCCAGAACTTGTTGTGCTTTTTTACAATCCCTTGCCAGTGCCCCAGAGGCGATAGGCATAATAAAGAGTCAAACTTAAGTTTCACTGAATCAGGATGTACATGAAACTGAATGCCTGGATGTCTGCACCGCTGTTGGTCATGTTGGGCCTGAGTTCGGCTCAGGCCGGTTTGTGTGACGTCCCTTTCATGCGTGATGGTGGACAGGTACAACTGACCGGCTCGGGCTTTCTGGCCTTGGGCGCTGACCTGGCTTTTTCCGACGTGAAGAAGCAGGGCGGTGACCAGTGCCAGGCTCGTGTACAAGGCAAGGCCAGCGTGGCTCTAGCAGGCTTGCCTGCCAGCAAGCCCAATATCGACTATGTCATGACCGTGCGCGATGGCCGCACCCGCTTCCAGCGTGATGATGGTCGTGGCGGCCTGGAGGCCGTTCAAGGTTCGTTTGACTTGCGCCTGCTGGGGCTGTTTTCTTACGAGCATGGTGGGCTGCAGGAAGGACAGACCTTCCCCCGCCAGGATTTTCAGATCAATCTGGATAAGCGTACTCAGGCCAATGTTCTGCGCGTTCATACGGGTGCCAAAACTGTGGGTGCTCAACAAACCGTGCAGACGGCCTTGGGCAGTTACCAGTGCTGGCCTATTCGTTATCAGCGCGAAATCGAGCCTACCCAGGCCAGTTTCAGCGGCATCAGTCTGCCCATTCCGGGGATCAATTCCCAGGTTACCGACTGGTACTGTCCGGATGTGCAAATGGTCATGAAGCAAGAAAGTATTCAGAACGGTGTACCGTCTACGGTAGATGTGACCCAACTGAAGTAAGCCTGTGATGTATTGTTCACAGGTTCACCGAGTATCTTTATCCTGAAAACAGCGGGCTAAAGAATTTTGTGTGGCGCTGCTATGGCGCCAGTCACTTGGCGATACGTATTTGTCGCGTGTCCCTTTCAACTGCAAGGAGTTATTTATGGCTACCAAGAAAAGTGTGGAAAACAGCGGAGACAAATTTATCGAAGAAGTGAAAGCGAGCCTGGATGAGGCCGAAAAACTGATGCGTGAGGCAGCCGAAGCCACGGGCGACAAGGCCGGTGAGCTGCGTGAAAAAGCCTTGCGCTCATTGCGTCTGACCCGGGACTCCTTGCACGATGCTCAGGAAGCGGTGGTTGACCACAGCCTGCGTGCAGCCAAGGCAACCGACAACTATGTCCATGACAAACCCTGGCAAGCCATTGGCGTGGCCGGTATTGTGGGCCTGATGTTCGGCATGCTGATCAGCCGTCGTTAATCTGTCTGTGCTCTGCGCTGCGGGCCCTTTGCGGGGCTGCAGCAGCATAAAAAGTAGCCCTGCCGATCTGGATTTAGCGATCCAGATCGGCAGCCTCTTAGAAATCAGGCTCTTGTCGTTGCATGCAATGGCAGGATGTCGCAGAGCAGGGATAAATCATGGCGCTTAGGCAAACTATCAGTCAGCTTGGTTCTACCTTGATAGGGGCTGTCAGTACTCGGCTGGAGCTGTTTGCTCTGGAAGCGGGTCAGCAAAAGGCGAGCCTGATCACTATCTTCAGCATGGTGTTTGGCGCACTGCTGTTCTCCACGCTGGCAGTGCTGGTGTTCAGTTTGTTGCTGGCTTTGTACTTCTGGCCTACGGATTATCGCTATTGGGCTTTGGGTGTGCTGGTCGTTCTGTATGCCGGTTTGGGAGTGGGGCTTTTCCTGGCCGTACGCCGCCGTCTGACTACTGGCCCGATTCCTTTTTCGGCCACCTTGTCCGAGTTGCGTCGCGATGTCGCGTTTATTGAGCGCTTGAGGGATTCCGAGGGAGACGGGAAATGAGCACGAAGCAAGAGAGCATGTCCGCCCAGGAGCGGGCTGTGCGTATTGAACTGTTGCGAGTCCGCGCTTCCCTGGAGCGGCAGACCATGTCGTCCCAGATCCATTCCCTGGGGGAAGACTTAAGCCCCGGCAATTTGTGGAACAGCGTCAAGCCTTCGGGTTTGAGCATGGGTGGGGTGGTCACCAGTGCCCTGTCCTTGTCGCGCCGTTATCCCTTCTTGCTGTCCGGTGCCTCGGCCGTGCTGAGCAGTTTTGGCGGGCGCTGGATGCGTATCGGGGCCTTGGCTCTGGGAGCCTGGAAACTGTTTGATTCTTCCAAGTCGGCACGTGAAAAAGCACGCAATGTCCTGGTGCCGGTACGGCGCAACACCGATGTGGACGAGTAAGTCTGCTTGTATTTTCGAAAACCGGCCCAGGCCGGTTTTTTTTATGCGTGCTTGAGGGACCGTGTTCAGCCGACTGGTTTTTGAAGGCGGCAAGGCTTATGCTCCGATAATAAATAATTCCAGAACAAAGCTACCCACATCAGGAGACATAGCCCGTCATGCAGGTGCCATTACTGAATGCCTTAAGAACCTTTACGGTGTCGGCGCAAAGGTTGAACTTCACCAAGGCGGCAGAAGACCTGCTGGTCTCTCCCTCGGCAGTCAGCCACCAGATCAAGGTGCTGGAGGAGTATCTGGGCTGCAAGCTGTTTCTGCGTAAAAACCGTTCCCTGGAGCTGACGGATCAGGGCCAGTTTCTGTTTGACCGTTTGCAACGGCCTTTTTACGAGATCAATCAGGCCTTGAGTGAATTGCGCATGCCGCACGGCAAGAGCCGCATCAATCTGTCCTTGCGGCCCTTTGTGTCCAGCATGTGGTTTACTGGGCAGTTGGGAGATTTCTGGTTGAAGCATCCGGATATTGAAATCAACTTGCTGCACAGGTTGCAGGCACCGGATTTCTTCAGGGACAACATCAATTTTGCAATTGTCTGGGGCAAGCAGGGCGACTGGCCGCAGTTGCAGACCTTGCGCATCATTCCCGGCAATCTGACGCCTGTGTGTGCGCCGTCTTATTTGCAGACACATGGCCAGATCACGTCCCCGGCGGATCTGAATCAGCATGTGCTGATTCACGAAGAAAATCAGCTGTGCTGGGAGCAGTGGTTGCGCAAGGCAGCGGGGCAGGAGCTGACGGCCAAGAAGAGCTTTCACATTGATGACACCAATGTGCGCATGAATGCCGTCTTGAACGGCCAAGGGGTGATGCTGGGCTGTCCGGCCTTGTTGCAGCCTTTGATCGACAAGAAGGAAATCGTCCAGCTGTTCAATGTTTGCCTGGAAGAGTACGCCTATTTTCTGGCCTACCCCAAGGAGGCGAACCTTAGCCGACAGGAGCAGGAGTTTGTGGATTGGGTCGCATCGATTGCAATTCGCTAGGCGGTAGTTGATTGATGGCGTCCATCTACTGTGCTCGGTGACAGGGCTTTCTCCGCTCTTTGTTGACCTTGTTCGCTGTTCCCGCGTCTTAAAAAACCTGCATATTTGCAGTTTTTTTTTATGTATCGGCCATCCCGAACCAGGCTGGATGCACATCGCACATCGCACATCGCACATCGTTCATTGCTCATTTCTCATCGATCAGGGTGTGGAACCCCAACCTGACGCGCGTGGCTGGAGGTTTTATCAAGCTCCGCCTAGTTCTCACACCGCTCATCCCTGGTTCCAAATGGCTGACACGCAGCCCTCAATCGGGCTTTACGTCGCCGAGAACGGCCTCATTTTGCGGTGATTGCGATCCACCGCTTTCTCCTCATCCCGATTCAACAACAAAAAAAACTCATCGTTCCGTCAAATTTGCTCAATTTTCAAGCGTCGCTCCCTGTCGCATGATTGGCCTGACCTAATAAAAGCCATTCATGGTGCTCATGCAAACCAGAGGAGATATTGAGATGAATACCGCTCTACGTTCGCCCATTGCGATTGAAGAATTTGACCGCAGCTACTTTCAGCAGGAAACCGACGAGGTTTTCGCCTTGCCCCCCGAGTGCTTTACCTCGGAAGAGTTTTTCCAGTTTGAACTGAATGCCGTCTGGAAAAAGCAGTGGTTCTGTGTGGGCCGTGCAACTGACATCCCCAATGCCGGCGACTTCTTCACTTTCGACGTAGGCAATGACGCCTTGTTCGCTATTCGCACCCGCGAAGGCGGCATTAATGTGCTGTCCAACGTCTGTCGTCACCGCAATATGCTGTTGCTGGAAGGGGCAGGCAATGTGCGCCGCATTAGCTGCCCCTTGCACGCCTGGGTCTACAACATGGAAGGCGAGCTGGTTTCCGCCCCTGGTCTGACCGATACCGGCGCCAGCTTTGACCCCAAGAGTGTATGTCTGCCCAAGATCCGTGCCGAGGTTTGGGAAGGCTTCATCTTCATCAACTACGACGCCATGGCGCCCGCCTTGCATACTCGCCTGGGCAATCTGGGCAAGCAGCTGGCGAACTACCGCATGTCCGAGCTGAAGTCCTCGGAACCGCTGAAGATGGAAAGTTTCGACTGGAACTGGAAGATCTTCAATGACGAGTGCTACCACTGCAGCTTTCTGCACGCTTCGTCCTGGGGCGGCATGTACGAAACCAATCCGGATCGTGTTGATGAAACCGCTGTCTTCAATGATGTGGCCAATGGCATAGTCTCCTACAACCTGCTCTCCACCCACAAGGACGCCGCGCCTACGCATACCGGCTCCATCTTGCAACCGCCCATGGATGGTCTGACCGACCAGGAGCGGACCCAGCTTTCTTACGTGACCGTGGCTCCCAACCTCTTGCTGGTCGCCATGCCCGATAAGGTGAAGTACTTCATGTGGCTGCCCAAAAGCGCCAAGCAGTCCACCTACGGCGTGTCCTGGATGTACCCGCAAGAAACGCTGGAACGCGAGGATCACAAAGAGAAGTTCGATCAGGAACACGATGATCTGTACCCCGTGATGATCGAGGACCTGTTTGCCTGGCGTCGTTCGCATCAGGGCATGCAATCCAACTTTGCTTCCCGTGGCCGTCTGACCAATGAAGAGCTGGTCATCAAGCGTTTGCAAAACTGGCTGATTGATCTGTACCGCGCCGAAGAGCGCCGGGTGGACGAGCAAAGCCGGGTGTTGCCGATCCGAGCGATTGCCTAAGGGAGCAGGAGCAGCATCATGCAGCAAACTTTGCAAACACGCGTGCTGAAGAAAACCAGGCTGTCAGAGCGCGTTGTGGGCCTGACCCTGGGTTTGCAAAACGGGGGCGCGTTCCCCGTCTGGGAGCCGGGGGCGCATATTGAACTGGAACTGGCGGTGTCGCAGACCGAGCCGCTTTACCGTCAGTATTCGCTGTGTGGCCAACAGGCCAATACCCGCGAATGGCAAATTGCCGTTCTCAAAGAGGAAGCCGGGCGGGGCGGCTCTGCGTATATCCATGAGGTGTTGCAGGAAGGTGATGCGCTGGCCGTCAGCATTCCGAAAAATCACTTTCCCTTTGCTGCAAACACGAAGTGCTTCTTTGTTGCCGGCGGCATAGGCATCACGCCTATCGTGCCCATGGTCCAGGCCGCGGCGGCAGCGGGTCTGGACTGGCACTTGCTGTATCTGGCAAGAAACGCAGCGGATTTTATTTTCCTGCAAGAGCTGCAAGAAGTGGATGGCGCGCGTATCACCACGCATGCCTCCAATCAGGACGGGCTGTTTGATCTGCAAGGCGCATTGCAAGCGCTGGATGCACAGACCGTCGTCTATTCCTGCGGTCCGCAGCCTTTGCTGGCCGCTTTGGAAAACTATCAACAGGAACAGGCTGATATTGGCTGGCAGCTGGTGCTGGAGCGTTTCTCGGTAGAGACCGACCCGGCCATGCTGCAAGGCAAGGGCTTCACCGTGACCTTGCAGAAGTCGGGCAAAAGCATTGCGGTAGCAGAGGATGAAACGATTCTGGCTGCCTTGAAACGGGAAGGCATACGGGTCAAGTGCTCATGCCAGAACGGCACCTGCGGCACCTGCGAGACCGTAGTGATTTCCGGCCTGCCTGAGCATCGGGATTTTGTGCTGTCGCCAGAAGAGCGGCAGTTGAATGAAACCATGATGATCTGCGTCTCGCGCGCCTTGTCGGCCGAACTGGTTTTGGATCTATAACAATAAACAGGAGAAACACCATGAAGAAAGTGGTGGTTACAGGCGGCTCGGGCCGTGTGGGCTCGTACGTCGTACAGCAATTGATGCAGACCATGGATGTGGTCGTGGCGGATCTGAAACCCAGCCAGCATCAGGTTTCCTTTATTCAAACGGATGTGATGGATCTGGAGGCCGTGCGTGCGGCCACCCAAAATGCCGATGCCGTGATTCACCTGGCGGCGATTGATTTCGACTGGAAGGCGGCCGAGGAGCAGTACATCAACGTCAATGTGCGCGGCACCTGGCATGTGCTGCAAGCCTGTCGCGAAAACGGCGTCAAGAAAGTGGTGCTGTGCTCCAGTATTTCAGCCTGCGGTCTGTCGGAGATGCGCGCCGATTGGAAGCCTCAGTATCTGCCTGTGGACGAGGCCCATGAAAACAAGCCTTATCAGGCCTACAGCGTCAGCAAGATCGTCATGGAGCAGATGGCAAAAAGCTTTAGCGAGGCCAGCGATATGGAAGTGATCTGTCTGCGTCCGCTGGCCGTTGTGCTGCCGGAAACCATTGCCGAGTACATCCAGTTCGTTGACAGCCCGCAGCGTAACTGGCTGTTCTATTACATCTGGGCTGCGGATCTGGCGCGTGCCTTTGAGGCCGCCGTGAATCTGCAAGGTTTGCGCTACGGCGTGTTTTTCATCAGCGCAGACGATAGCTCCCACCCCCTGGCAACCACAGACTGGTATCAGCAGATTATCGGCCCTGTGCCTGAAATCAAGAACCCGCGCTGGTATCAGAACAATCCCCGTGCCTCCATTTTCAGCAGCCATGCGGCCAAGGAAATTCTGGGCTGGCAGCCGAGCACGGACTTTCAGCAACTGCGCCAGGAATACGCGGTGGAAAAAGACCTGGCGTGAAACGCCCAGGTAACCATGACGAATACATTGAACACGGAGGCTTGAGCATGACGGGAATTAAAACCGGCACCTTGGATTGGACGGGCGACAACCCTTTTATTTACTTGAAGACCGACCCTGAGCAGGACTGGTCGTCCTTGTCCCTGTACTTTCGCATTGCCAGCTCGGCGTATGGCAGCGGCCAGGCCATCCTGGTTCTGGACAAGCCCTACGAGGACGGGCAGAACAGTGACGCGCGTTTGCTGATCACGGATAACAAGCCCTTGGCCGAGTATCTGGTGCAGGATTTCGTGCGTCATTTCGGTCTGTTTCGCAAGGCGGTGGCGCTGGATAAGTTGCAGGTCTTGGGTGACGGTGTTTTCCAGACCGTAAACCGTTTCCCTGAACTGGTCAGCGAGTCAGTTACCTCCGCCAGTGCTGGTCTGACGGTGGAGCTGCAATGGCATCAAATGACGCAGCCAGCGATTTGTGTGGACCTGCCACAAAGCCAGACCCAAACCCAGAAACACGAAATGATGTGTGTGTTCCACCCGGCGCAGCAAGCCAGGGTGCTGATCAATGGCACCGCCCTGCCAGGCAACACCATAGAGCGGGACTTTAACGGCTCGCGTGCGCAGTCCGCCAGCCTGGCGAACAGCGAAACCTGGGTGCGCGTGGCGTAAGGAGACGATATGGCTCAGCATGTAGAGACGCAGGCCGTGATGCCCGCCTGGACAGGAGTCCGGTCCCTGCAATCCATTTTGCCCTCGCAAGGCCGTCTGGTCCTGCATGCCGGGCCACCGTTTCGGGATGCACAGGAGTTGCCTGCCGCAATCCGAAATTCGGCTTTGATCGGCATTCTGTATGAGGGTTGGGCGGACAACAAACAAGAGGCGCAAGCCTTGCTGGACGCAGGGGGCGTGCAACTGGCTCCCGCGCAGGATTACGGAGTGGTGGTGCCATTGGCCGGAGTGGTGACGCCGTCCATGTATTTGATTGAGGTCAGCGACAGCAATCGGCCCGGGAGCAAGAAATACTCGGTGCTGAATGAAGGCATGCAGTGGTGCACCCGCCTGGGTATTTTTGCCGACGAAATGGTGCCGCATCTGCGTTGGCTGCATCAGGATTTGGGTGCACGGCTGGCTGCACAGTTTCAGGGGCCGGTAGATCTGGCTCCCATCGTTCAGGCTTCCTTGCTGAATGGTGATGATGGCCATGCTCGTACCATGCATGGTTCCAGGCAATTGGCCGACATTATTGTCTCCTGGGGCATTAATGACGACGCCAGCCAGAGCTTTCTGTACGGCGCAATGGCCTGGGCCTTGAATTACTGGATGGCCGCCAGTGCCTTGATTCTGGCAAACCAGACGCCGGCGGATGGCGTGGATGCCATCGTCAAAGTGGGCGGTAATGGCTTGCGCTTTGGTTTGCAACTGGCCAGCTCCACGACCTGGCTGGTTACAGACGCCCCTGTCATCGCCGGCAATAAAGAGCCGGGCAATGAGCAGGCACAAGCGCTGGGAGCCTTGGGTGATAGTGCGGTGGTGGATTTTGTAGGGCTGGGTGGCCAGTGTCTGGATCTGGCTGGGATTAGCGCCAGGAATCTGCACGCCTTTTTGCCCTCGGACTACCTGACTCGTCAAGGCCAGTTCCTGAAAACTCGCTTGCCCTTTCTGGCTGGGCGCAATGGTATTAGCGATTTTGCGCAGGTGATCGCCAACAATACCGGGCCGTTGGTGCTGCTGGGCATGATCGACGGTGCCGGGGAACGTGGCCGTGTTGGTGGTGGGGTGGCGACGGTGGACGCCTCTTTATTGCAAGCTCTCAAGGAGTGGCAGCATGAAACGACAGTGGTTTAAGCTGCCTTTGCATCAATTGCTGCACGCTCTGCATACGGGCGAAGCCAGTCTGCCGGAGATCGTGGCTTCCTTCTACGAGCGCATTGCCATACGCGATGACAGGATTGGTGCCTGGCAGTATCTGATTGATCAGGACGACTATCTGGCCGAGTACGAAAGTCGCAGCGATTTCTACAAGGCCTCGCCCTTGATGGGCCTGCCCTTTGCGGTCAAGGACGTGATTGATACGGCGGGTATTCCCACCACAATGGGCTCGGCCATTCACCAGGATCGGATTCCGGATATGGATGCTTCCTGCGTGACCGCGATGAAAGCGGCAGGCGGCATTTTGATGGGCAAGACAGTTACGACCGAGTTTGCTTACTTTCAGGCAGGCAAGACGAATAACCCGCATGATGCCGAACGCACACCCGGCGGCTCCTCCAGCGGCTCTGCCGCTGCAGTGGCTGATTTCATGGTGCCGGTAGCCTTCGGCACACAGACAGCGGCATCGGTCATACGGCCCGCATCCTACTGCGGCTGCATTGGCTATGTAGGCAGCAAGAACGAGTTTTCCTTGCGCAATATTCAGCCGCTGGCTCATTCTCTGGACTCCCTGGGCATACTCAGCAACGATGTGCTCGACACGCTCTTGCTGCGCAATATCCTGCTGCACAAACCCTTGAATCTAAGCACGCCAGGGGCGCAGGCGGCTTGTGTGTTCGGTGTTTTCCCCGGGCAGGCACTGGGCGACGTTCAGGACAAGATGCTGGAGACTTTGCAGGCCTGCCAGCAGGATTTGTCGGAACAGGGGCATACGCTGGTGGATTTTCCCCTGCAGGACGCCGTTGTTGAATTGACGGCCTTGCATGCCCAGATCATGGCTTATGAAGTGGCCCGGAATCTGGTGTACGAGCAACAGCAGCATGAAACCTTGAGCGCCCATATGCAGTCCTTGATGAGCACGGGTCTGTCTTTTCCCTACAAGGAGTACATTGCTGCCTTGCAAGGAGCGGACACGCTCAAACAGGCGATGCTGCAGTGGTTTGAGGATAGTGGGGTGGATTTCATTCTGGCACCTGCGGCAGCCGGTGTTGCGCCTTATAAAACCGAAGGAACAGGGGCGCCATTCATGAGTCGTGCCTGGCAGTTACTGGGCTTGCCGGTGGTGTCTTTGCCGTTGGGTTATTTCCAGAAACTGCCCATGGGTTTGCAGTTGATTGGTAAACCGCATCAGGATGATGTTTTGCTTTTACAGGCGCGTCAGTTGCAGCAGCGCTTTTTAAACAGCAGCTCAGTTCTGACGGCGTAATTTTCTTTTTTCTTTTAGGCGTCCTGTTTTTACAGGGCGCTTTTTTTGGCTGCGTTTTTATAGTTTGGGCAGCAGATACTTTTCAAATAGCCATTTCAAACCATACAGCGCCCCGAAAATAATCGCGGCAATGGCCAGGAAATCCGCGCTGAAAACGCTTTGCTGTTTGTGGGACAGTTCCATATAGATGTGCTCGTCAGCGGGCCGGGCATACGTCATGGGAACGGCCGCCTTGGGCAGAGTCGCTTGCAGGACGACATAGCTGCCATCGTCGGCCGCTTGCAGCAGCAACTTATCCACCTGCGTGGGGGCCAGACCGTCATAATGCCCCGGCTTGCACAGCTGTTGGGCTCCCTGGGCCCAGTTGTCATTGCTTTTGGGGCAGTAGGCCTGGATGCGGTAACCATTGCTGAATTGAACCGTCAGCCACCCTTGGGCATGCGAGTCGGCGTCGCTGCTTACGGTTACGTCGGTGAGGCTGATGGTGGTCATGGTGCAAATCCCTTGGGCAGAGCAGGCGCATTCTTCAGTCTGTTTACGGTAGAAAATGAGTCTATATTTGGCGCGGGCTACAGAAGGCTATTCTATAGAAGCCGGTATGGGAATACCGTTTCTGTATGGGCAGAATCAGCTTTATGTGAATTGCTTTTAATGTAAATCAATGCTCTTTTCCCATAAAAAAAACAGCCCTGTAAAACAGGGCTGTTGATTGCGGAAAACCAGCGGGAGTAAAGAAGGCTTAACTGGCGCCTGCCTTGCCCATGCTGACGGCCGGTTTGGCATCATGAGCCGGTTCGGTGTGATAGCGGCGCAAAGGCTTGTTGGCGGTTTCGGGCATCAGCACCGTCACCCAGAAAAAGCACAGAACGGCGACCACCGTGACGTAAAACGCGGGAGCCAGATAGCTGCCTGTTTGTGTCGTCAGCCAGATGGCCAGGTAGGGTGCGGTGCCACCAAAGATCGCGAAGGTGATGTTGTAGCACATGCTCGAAGCGGTATAGCGCATGTCGGTGGGGAACATCTCCGAGAGCAGGGTGACGGCCACCACACTGGCAGCCACCTGGCCAATACCGATAATCAGCATGCCGAAAATGGCGGCCTCCAAAGAAGCTCCCTTGCTGACGATCATGTAGGCTGGAATGGTGAACAGCGCATGCCAGACAGCAGCAAATTGCATCATGCGACGGCGGCCCACCCGGTCCGAGATCACACCGGCAAGCGGGGTCAGGGCGGTGACAAATAGCAGGGCAACCATGTTCGCAGTCAGGGACTGGACGGAGGACAAGCCAATGACCGTGCGCAGGAAGGTGTTCATGTAGGTGGAGAAAATGTAGAAGGACAGGGCGTACAGCACGATAAAGCCGCCTAACTTCACAATATTGGAACCCTCTGCCTTGAAGACCTGGGACGCGCTGTAGCTGAGCTGACCTTTTTTCTCCGCACGCATCTGCTGGAACTCGGGCGATTCGGCCAGATGATCCCGAATGAAGAAAGCCACGATGCCCATGGGAACGGCCAGCAGGAAGATGGTGCGCCAGCCCCAATCGCCCATGGCCTCGGTACCGACAATTGCGGCCAGACCGGCGCTGATCCCTGCTGCCAGTGCAAACGCAAAGTAGGTGGCGCCGGACATGGCCCAGGCGTAGGAGTTGCGCTTGTTCATGGGGCTGTGTTCAACGGTGTAGATGGTGGCGCCCGTATATTCGCCACCGGCCGACAGCCCCTGAATACAGCGGATGATGATCAGCAGAACCGGAGCCCAGATGCCAATGCTGTCATAGGTTGGAATCAGACCAATGGCCGCGGTCGAGCCGGACATCAGCAGGACGGTCAGGGCCAGAATCTTCTTGCGGCCAATGCGGTCGCCCAGCCTGCCAAAGTAGATCCCGCCCAGGGGGCGAACAATAAAGGACACCAGAAATACTGCAAAGGTGGCCAGCAAGCCCGCCATCTTGTCTTCCGAGGGGAAGAAGTTTTGTGCGATGTATACGGCCATATAGCCGAACAAGGCAAAGTCAAACCATTCAACGATCGTACCGGCCGCTGAACCCATCATTACTTTCTTGATGTGACCCGTATCGGTATGTTCCGATTCGGCCACGGTGCTTTCCCTTTGCATACTTATGTCTCCTCAAGTATTGGGACTATCTGTTTTTTGAAATCAAACCCTGTGGGGGTAGCTGGTTTTTTATTATTTATACGTCTCTGTCTTTTCTTGGTATTAGCTGAAAGCTCGGTAAGAGCATCGCTTGCAACAGGATGAGTTCCTCCTTTCTGTGGGGCTGGGCATCCGGTCCTGGCATGCTTGCAAAGCGCCATCCAGTGCGTGCTAGATAAGCTAATCCTCTGCAAATTGCTTGTCCATTCACTATTCGCGCACTATTATTGATCGCGATGTTATCAATCTAAAATATGAGCGTAACCATGATTCCCGCACGCCTGGATTTGCATCACCTGCGCGCCTTTAAAACGGTGGCCGAACAGTTGCACTTCAAGAAGGCGGCGGAGCTGCTGCACATCACGCAACCGGGGCTGACGCGCATCATCAAAAAGCTGGAAGACGACTTGCAGGTGGATCTGTTTGAACGCAGCACTCGCCAGGTCAGGCTCACCGCCGCAGGCTTTTTGCTGCTGCAGGAAATCGAGCAGGTTTTTGTGCATCTGGAGCGCGGTATCGAGCTGGCCCAGAAAGCCAAGTTTGGCGATATCGGACACCTGATCATTGCCTATAACGACTACGCGGTGCAGGACGTGCTGCCCAGAACGCTGGAGCACTTCAAGCAGCAGTATTCGAACATCACAACCGATTTGTTATATATGCCCACGCAGCAGCAAATCCAGGGCTTGCAGCAGGGCAGCCTGGACCTGGGCTTTGGCTTTGCCTTCTCTGATGATCCCGAGGAGCTGGGCGTGCAGTGGAAGCCGGTCTGTCATGATGACCCTATCGTTCTTTTGCAGAGCGATCACCCTTTGGCAAAGGAAAAATCCATTCCCTTGGTGGATCTGGCCAATGAGCGTTTTGTGGTGGGCAGCAAGACGCATTGGCAGGTCTGGCGGCGCTATTTTTATTCCCTGTGCCGACATGCCGGTTTTCATCCTAATTCCGTGCAGGAAGCCAGCACCATTACCGGCATCATGAGCATGGTGGCGGCCAATATCGGCATTGCCGTCTTGTCGCAGTCCTTGCGCAAGTACGTGCACCGTG
Source organism: Alcaligenes faecalis (assembly GCF_002443155.1). Classification (NCBI taxonomy): domain Bacteria; kingdom Pseudomonadati; phylum Pseudomonadota; class Betaproteobacteria; order Burkholderiales; family Alcaligenaceae; genus Alcaligenes; species Alcaligenes faecalis. The sequence continues at coordinate 490,463 of NZ_CP023667.1, forward strand.
ATCTGGTGGCCATTGATCTGGACTTGTCGGGTCAGCATCCGCAGTCCTTCATCAACATCATGTGGCAGGAAAGCAATGCCAATCCCTGTGTGCCTTTATTCATCCAGACCATCTCGTCGGAGCTGATGGCGGCCAGTGCGTAAGGCTTGAGTATTTCTCATGGACCCTTGATGAGCGGTCATGATGCCAGGGAGGCGGTTTTGCTACATTGCAATTTTCAAACCTCCGCCCCTAGTTATGAGCACTTCCGAAATACAGTTTGGCCTTGATCATGTCATGTTGCGCGTCCTGGATCTGGAGCGATCCCTGGCGTTTTACCGCGATATTCTGGGCATGCATGTTGTGCGTCACACGGACTATGAGTCCGGCCGCTTCACCAATGTGTTTCTCAGTTTTGATCAGGGTACGCAGTCCAGTCTGGAGCTGACCTGGAACTGGGACCAAAAAGAGTCATATGAGAAGGGCGGGGCTTTTGGTCATCTGGCCTTGATGGTCCAGGACGTGCATCAGGCCGTGCGTTATCTGGAAGAGCAGGGCGTCAGGATCAAGACGCCTCCCAAGCAGATGAATCACGGCAAGCGCACGATTGCCTTTGTGTTTGACCCGGATGAGTACCTGATTGAACTGGTGGAGCCGCTGGCCTTGCCAACCTGATATGGGTGTCGGGTGCCGTGTGGGGTGCCCCGCTGTGATGAGCTGAATAAAACAAAGACCATGCACCCTTGCGGTGATGGTCTTTGTTTGTTTTTGACTGCGGCGGATGAAGGCGCGTTCTGGCTTACAGTCCCAGCGATCCCCACATATCGTCCACTTTTTTCTTGGTGGATTCATCCATCTTGATAGGTGTGCCCCATTCGCGCTGGGTTTCTCCGGGCCACTTGTTGGTGGCATCCATACCCATCTTGCCGCCCAGTCCCGAGACCGGCGAGGCAAAGTCCAGATAGTCGATAGGTGTGTTCTCGACCAGCACGGTGTCGCGTACCGGGTCCATACGGGTGGTCATGGCCCAGATCACTTCCTTCCAGTCGCGCGTGTTCACATCCTCGTCCACCACCACGATGAATTTGGTGTACATGAACTGGCGCAAGATGCTCCAGACACCAAACATCACGCGCTTGGCATGGCCTGCGTATTGCTTGCGAATCGACACGACGGCCAGGCGATAGCTGCAGCCTTCGGGTGGCAGGTAGAAGTCCACAATTTCAGGCAATTGCTTGCGCAGCAGGGGCACAAAGACTTCGTTCAGTGCGACGCCCAGAACAGCAGGTTCATCGGGCGGTTTGCCAGTGTAGGTGCTGTGGTAAATCGGGTTGCGGCGCATGGTGATGCGCTCAACGGTAAAGACCGGGAACCAGTCCTGCTCGTTGTAGTAGCCGGTGTGATCGCCATAAGGGCCTTCCAGCGCCATTTCGTAGCTGCTGTCGGCGGGCGGCTTCATGCCTTCGGGGACGTCGGGAGCCAGGGCATCCGGGTGATTGCTGGGCAGGATATGACCTTCCAGCACAATCTCGGCCCAGGCGGGCACGGACAAGTCGCTACCCAGGGCTTTGGCCACTTCGGTGCGCGAGCCGCGCAGCAAACCGGCAAACTGGTATTCGGACAGGCTGTCGGGCACGGGGGTGACGGCACCCAGAATGGTTGCGGGGTCGGTGCCCAGAGCCACAGCAATTGGGAAAGGTTTGCCAGGGTTGGTCAGGGCGTGATCGCGGAAATCCAGCGCACCACCACGGTGGGACAGCCAGCGCATGATCAGCTTGTTATGGCCAATCAGCTGTTGACGGTAAATGCCCAGATTCTGACGTTTGGCATGAGGGCCTTTGGTAATCACCAAACCCCAGGTCAGCAAGGGGGCCACGTCGCCGGGCCAACACAATTGCAAGGGGATCTGGTTCAGGTCCACATCCTTGCCTTCCAGCACCACTTCCTGACACGCGGGAGAGCGGACATTCTTGGGGCTCATATCCCACAGGGCGGACTTGAGCATGGATACTTTGGACAGCGCGTCACGCATCCCGGTGGGGGCTTGCGGCTCTTTCAGATTGGCCAGCAGTTCGCCAGTGTCGCGTAATGCCGACACATCCTGTGCACCCATGCCCCAGGCGACGCGTTGCGGCGTGCCGAACAAATTGGCCAGGACAGGCATGGCGGCTTTGGCGCCTTGATGCTGGGCGTTTTCAAACAAAAGCGCCGGTCCACCGGCACGCAGTACCCGGTCACTGATTTCAGTCATTTCCAGCGAGGTGGAAACTGGCTGCGTAATCCGCTTCAGATCGCCCTTGGCTTCCAGCTGGGCAATAAAGTCTCTCAAGTCACGGTATTTCACAGAAGAACGGGGCTCCGCTTGCAGATATTTTTGGTTAAGACCTTGAACAGGTTCTAAGGTTAACATCGGGCAGTTAGCAATACTAAGGATGATCCCATGGGCTTCCAAGATATGGACTATGTACTTAGTCGCTCGGCCCGCACCCTGACGTATCGCATCGGTGAGTTTGTGCACGTATGTGCCATGTACCTGGGCATTGCCGTACTGGTAACGATCGCAGCCTGTGTGGTTGTGCCATCGATGCGCGCTCAGTTTAACCAGCTTTATACCGGTCTCGTGCAAACCCTGCGCCCCGAGGCGGTGAAATACGATGCGTACAGCCAGGCGGTCTGGCCTGCGGATAAAACCCAGCCAGCCCTGTCGGAAGATGGCGAGGACTTGAGTCAGACGGAACAGCAGCAAGCGGTTTCCACGTACCAGGGTTTCATGAAGAATCTGCGTGCTTCGGTAACCGGGCAACCCATTGCGGGCGTCACGGCGGCTCAGCAGCAGGCCTTGCGCAGCTATTTGGCGCGCAAGTACAAGATTGCCTATTCGGTGGCGGGGGCCTTGATCCACACCGCTTTTATTGTGGGCAAGGAAAAGAACCTGGATCCGCAGCTGATTCTGGCGGTGATCGCCATTGAATCACGCTACAACCCCTATGCAGAAAGCCATGTGGGTGCGCAAGGCCTGATGCAGGTGATGACCAAAGTCCATAAAGAGAAGTTCGATATCTATATGGAAGGCACGCTGGCGGTGTTGAGTCCGGAGGCGAATATCCGCGTGGGCGGGCAGATTCTGTCCGACTGTATCCGTCGCCGTGGTTCGATTGAAGGTGGCTTGGCCTGTTATGTCGGGGCGACTGGGCCTAGCGATGGCGGCTATGGCGCGAAGGTGCTGGCTGAACGTCGCCGTATTGCCTTGGCCTCGGGTATCCCGATCCGGGCACGCTAAGTAGTCTGAATAGCAAAAGAAATCGGGCCTTGCGGCCCGAAATACGTTAATGGAAGTGGGCAGCAAGGCCCGGCAGACTGAAAAGATGCGGGGCTTAGCGGCCCAGAAATTGCCCCAGACGGCTGATCGCTTCTTGCAGGCGATCCATGCCGGTCGCGTAGGACAGGCGCAAGGTATAGGGTGCATGGGCCGTACCAAAGTCCCGGCCCGGCACAGCCGCCACACCCGCCTCGTGCAGAAGTTGCTGCGAGAAGGCATCGCTGTCCTGGCTGTATTCGCGAATATCCGTATAAATATAGAAAGCGCCATCCGGGCGTACCGGTACGCGCAAGCCCAGACGCTCCAGCTCGGGCAGCAGATAATCACGACGCTGCTTGAAAGCCAGGCGGCGCTCTTCATAAATCGCCATGGTTTCAGGCTCGAAGCAGGCCAGAGCGGCATGTTGCGCCAAAGAGGGCGCGCAGATCGCCAGACTGGCGGCCATGCGCTCGCACGCCTCGCTCATCCAGGTGGGCAGAATCAGCCAGCCCAGACGCCAGCCTGTCATGTGGAAGTACTTGGAAAAGCTATTGATAACAATAATGTCCTGATCCAGGGTCAAGGCGCTCAGTGGTGCTTCTTCGTAAAACAGACCCAGATAAATCTCGTCCATGATGATGAAGCCATCGCGGGCGCGCACTTCCTTGATCAGTTCTTGCAGAGCAGGGCGGGAAATTGTCGCGCCAGTGGGATTGTTGGGCGAAGCAATCAGAACGCCGCGGGTCTTGGGACCCCAGTGCTCGCGAATGTGCTGGGCGCTTAGCTGAAAGCGTTCCTCTGCCGAGGCGGGGATCAGGCGGGCTGTTCCACCGGCAGCCATGATGAAGTTCTGGTTGGCCGGGTAGGACGGATCGGGCATCAGCACTTCGTCGCCGGGATTGATCAGGGCCAGCGTAGCCAAAGACAGGGCACCGGAGGCACCCGCCGTGACCACAATACGCGAGGGGTCGACACGGGCCTGGAACTGCTGCTCGTAATACAGGGCGATGCGTTCACGCAAAGCTGTCAGACCGGCAGGGGCGGTGTATTGGCTTAAGCCTTGATTGCTGGCCTGATGCAGTGCATCGACCACGGCTTGAGGGGCGGTAAAGTCCGGCTCGCCTATGCCCAGGCTGATAATGTCGCGGCCAGTGGCCTTTAAGGCATTGGCCTGTTTGAAGAGTTCAACAGCATGAAAAGGAAGAACGTGTTCGGTACGACTGGCGAGGCGGGACATACGGCAAATCTCGGGTAAAAAGTGTATTGTAGGACCTTGCTCAAAAGGGCGTCAGGTGGCTGTGGCATGTGCGTGTGCCCTGTAGGGGTGCAAACCGGCGGGCCAGTGAGACTCAAGTTTAGGTTTGTTGCAGGAAAAGTCTATGGTTTCTTCGTCGCGGCGTGCATTTTTGATGGGGCGTCGTCCTCCCCAAACAGCGTGGCAGACATTTTGTTCGCGCTTGAAAGCCCGAGTTCAGGGCGAGTGGTCCGAACTTAACGCTGAGCCGCATCACGAGCAGGCCCGTCTGGAGCCCGCTTCCAGCGCAGACGTGCATATGGTGTTGACGCTGGCCGCCGAGTACGGTGTGACGGTGTGTCTGGAAGGTGTGCCGCAGGCCAGTGAAGCCGATGGCCCCATGATTGTCCTGGCCCCAGGCCGGCAGATGGCCCGCTGTGATCGTCTGGAACCGAACTCCAATCGCTGGTTTGTGCAGCCTGGCTGTCTGCTGGGCGAGATGGAAGCCAAAGGTTTTCAAGGTCTGGCCAATGCTCCGGCTGGCATGACCGTCGCTGCCTGGCTGGCCGACCGGCGTCAGCATGACTGGCCTAGCGGTCGCACCGCCTTGTCGGGCGTGTTGCACTGCTCGGTCATTCTGGCGGACAACACGCAAGCGGCCTTGGGCCCCTTTGGACAGGAAAACCGCAATCCGCTGGATAGCCTGCGCATGCAGCAGTTGATTCCTGCCTTGTTCCAGTTGATGGGCGAATCGGAAACCCAGGCCCTGCGACAAGAGCAATGGCCCTGCCGCTATCGTCTGGATGCGCTGGAGCCGGTTGAAGGCGAGGGTATCAATCTGGCGCATTTGATGCTGGGCCACGGCGGTGATCTGGCCTGGGTGGAGTGGCTGGTGCTGGATGATGCCGTTTTAAGCGGCTCGGACCCGCAAGATTGGTCCTGGCCGAATCAGGAGCAGTCCTGGCAGGCTCAGGATGTGGATAGCCGCATCAAAGCCCTGTTTGATCCTGCGGACCGATTCTCCTATCCGGGCCAGGCGCTCTAAGTTTGTCCTGGCCTGTGCTTGACCCATGTTGTAACTCAAGGGCTAGAATGGTCCTTGCTTTGGCCTTGAGGGCCAGGCAAGGTGACCGGGGTTTCGGAGACAAGAACAGCATTCAGCGTATCAAGCCACGCGCTTGTTTGAATTCACGCTGACAGGCAATGGAAGCGCTCTGGCGATCCCGGTCCGTTTTAAATGGATTTTTGGGTGGGTATAAGCATGGACGCCAATTTTCGGAAAGCAGCCCTGGAATATCACGAGCAGGGCAGGCCCGGAAAGTTATCGGTCACGCCGACCAAGCAACTCTCCAACCAGCGGGATCTGGCGCTGGCGTATTCGCCCGGGGTTGCGGCTGCTTGCGAGGAAATCGTCAATGATCCGCAAAATGCCTTTCGCTATACCGGCCGGGGCAATCTGGTTGGGGTAATTTCCAACGGCACCGCGGTGCTGGGCCTGGGCAATATTGGCGCGCTGGCCTCCAAGCCGGTCATGGAAGGCAAGGCCGTGCTGTTCAAGAGCTTTGCAGGTCTGGATGTCTTTGATATCGAGATCAATGAAACCGACCCAGACAAGCTGGTGGATATTATTGCTGGTCTGGAGCCGACCTTTGGCGGCATCAATCTGGAAGACATCAAAGCGCCCGAGTGTTTCGAGGTGGAGCGCAAGCTGCGCCAGCGCATGAGCATTCCTGTTTTCCACGACGACCAGCATGGCACCGCGATTTGTGTGACGGCCGCCTTTCTGAATGGCCTGAGCGTGGTGGAAAAAGACATCAAGCAGGTCAAAGTGGTGACTTCCGGGGCCGGTGCTGCCGCGCTGGCTTGCCTGGACCTGATGATTGATATGGGCCTGCCGCTGGAAAATATCTGGGTTACCGATATTGATGGCGTGCTGTACGAGGGTCGCCCCGGTAATCCTGTGCCTGAACTGGCTCGTTTTGCCAAACAGACCGACGCCCGTACCTTGAGTGACGTGATTGATGGGGCCGATGTGTTTCTGGGCTTGTCCGCCGGTGGCGTGCTCAAGCCCGAGATGCTCAAGAACATGGCTCCCCGGCCCCTGATTCTGGCCTTGGCCAATCCAAATCCCGAGATCCTGCCTGAAGATGCCCACGCCGTGCGTGACGATGTGGTCATGGCGACCGGCCGTTCGGATTACCCGAACCAGGTCAATAATGTGCTGTGCTTCCCTTATATCTTCCGTGGCGCGCTGGACGTGGGAGCCACCACGATTACGCGCGGTATGGAGAAAGCCGCTGTGCTGGCCATTTGTCAGCTGGCGCGTGAGGAGCAGGATGAAGGCGTAGCCGCCGCTTATGGCCTGGAAGAAGTGTCTTTCGGTCCGTCCTTCTTTATTCCCCGCCCCTTTGATTCGCGTCTGATTGTGCGTATCGCCCCTGCGGTTGCCAAAGCGGCCATGGAAGAGGGCGTGGCGACCCGTCCGATTGCGGATCTGAACAGCTACATCTATCAGCTGCGCCAGTTCGTCTACAAGTCCGGCTCCTTCATGAAGCCGATTTACTCGCTGGCCCGTGGCCTGGTGCAAGACGGTGCCAAGTCGCGCGTGGTGTTCAGCGAAGGCGAGGACGAGCGCGTCCTGCGTGCGGTACAAATTATTGTGGACGAAGGTCTGGCCAGCCCAATTCTGGTGGGGCGTCCTGCTGTTCTGCAGCAGCGTATTGAACGCTATGGCCTGCGTCTGCGCTTGGGCATTGATGTGGAAGTGACCAACCCCGAGCAGGATGATCGTTTCCACCGTTACTGGACCAGCTACTGGGAAATCATGTCGCGTCGCGGTATCAGCAAAGAGATGGCGCGTGTGGAAATGCGCCGTCGCCCAACCTTGATCGGCGCCATGATGCTGCATCTGGGTGATGCCGATGGCATGATCTGCGGCACCGTGGGGCGCTACGAGAACCATCTGGAACTGGTGGATCAGGTGATTGGCAAAGCTCCGGGCGTGGAGACTTATGCGGCCATGAATATCTTGCTGCTCAGTGAACGTACCGTGGCCTTGACGGACACGCACGTGAACCATGATCCCGATTCGGATCAGGTGGCCGAGATCACCTTGGCAGCGGCTCGCAAGATGCGCCAGTTCAATATCGAACCCAAGGTGGCCTTGCTGTCCAGCTCCAACTTTGGAACCAACGACTCGCCTGCCGCCGTCACCATGCGCGGTGCGCTGGAGCGTGTGCGCAAGCTGGACCCCAGCCTGGAAGTGGACGGGGAAATGCACGGCGACTGCGCGCTGGATGAAAAGGCTCGCCATCAAATCCTGCCCACCTCGGCCCTGACGGGCGAGGCGAACTTGCTGGTCTGCCCGAACGTGGAAGCCGGCAATATTGCCTACAACCTGCTCAAGACGGCTGCCGGTGGCAACGTGGCGATCGGTCCCTTCCTGTTGGGGGCACGGGCACCGGTGCACATCATGACGTCTACTTCCTCGGTACGCCGTATCGTCAATATGACGGCGGTCACGGTGGTGGATGCCAACGTCGCTACTGAAGGCTGATAGCTATCATGATCCAGCGCTCTCCCGCTCCCGTGGCATTGGTCCTGAATGGGGGCGGGGCGCGCGGCGCGTATCAGGCCGGGGTGCTGGCCGGTTTGCTGGAGCTGCTGGACCCGGATCGCAACCCTCAGTTTCGCAATCCCTTCGATATTATTTGTGGCTCTTCGGCAGGCTCCATCAATGCTGCCGGATTGGCTTGCCGTGCTGACAAGCCTCACGAGGCTGTCGACCATATACAACAGCTGTGGGGCTCGTTGCGCACCAACGATATTTTTCATGCCGACCCCTTGCAGTTGCTGGCGACCAGTGTGCACTGGGTGGCCACGCTGGCCTTGGGCTGGCTGGCCCCGCGTCTGCGTGACCATGTGCCGCACTCCATGCTGGACAACTCACCGCTGCGGGACTTGCTGGAAAAGAGCCTGGACTTTGATCGCTTGCAGCGCAATCTGGCCCAGCAGCATGTCGGCGCGCTGGCGATTACGGCCGCTGCCTACACCACGGGTGAGCACCTGACTTTTTATCAGTGTGACGAGCGTATCCGACCCTGGACGCGCAATCTGCGCCGCGCCATCCCCGGTGTGATCGGGGTGGACCACCTGATGGCTTCCAGCGCCATTCCCTTCATGTTTCCGGCCCAGTCCTTGCAAGTGGGCAAGCAAACCCAGTGGTGCGGGGACGGGACCATGCGCCAGCTGGCACCCATCAGCCCGGCGATTCATCTGGGGGCGCACAAGGTCCTGATTGTGGGCACGGGATACGCGGACAACACCTACCACGAGCAAGAGTGCGAAGATCCGCCCTATCCCTCTTTGGCCCAGATCAGTGGCTATGCTTTATCCAACATATTCCTCGATAGTGTGTCAACGGATATTGAGCGTATGGAACGCATCAATACATTGCTTGCCTATATGCCTGCAAATGTATTACAAAGCCAATCGCTGCGTCCTGTCAGCACGTTTGCCATCACTCCCAGCCGCTCGCTGGATGAAATTGCCACTCGGCATATTCATCAGATGCCAACTGCTGCACGTACCCTATTTCGAGTACTTGGTGTATCTTCAAAGTCCGGTCCGACCACAGGCGGTGCATTAATTTCATATTTGTTATTCGAGTCCGGCTACACCCAAGAGCTGATCGAGTTAGGAAAGACCGATACCATGAGTCGTCGTGAAGAAGTGTTAGCGTTTTTTAAGGAAGCGTCCTGATGAGCCAATCCCTGACTTTGCAAGAAGCTTTGCAACAAGGCGGTGTGCTCGACGCAACGGGCCTGACGGCTGCTGATTTTCTGGAGCAGGCACAGGCCCAGGGGCTTACCGCCCTGGAAGTAAGTTGCGATCGTGCCCGCAATCGTTCTGCTGTTCTGCGAGCAGTCGCCAAGGCTGTCGATTACCCTGAGTTTTTTGGTGGCAATCTGGATGCACTCTACGATTGCCTATGTGACACCGTGCTGGATCAGAAAACAGGCCTGGCCCTGTGGCTGGACAATCTGCACAGTGGTGATCCTGCATTGGAAAAAGACGCCCAGGCTATTTTGGGTGTGTGCGAGGATGTGCATGCCTGGGCCTCGAATAACGAGCGTCGTTTTGTATGTGTCGTTCTGCACGCTGGCAAGCACCCTGACCCGGAACCGGGTGAGACTCCTGCTTCCTACTCCAGCCAGGACGAGGAATAAGCCTTAGGCCTTATTCCCAGCCTTGCAAGGCGCTGATCGCTGCTGTCAGCGCCAGGGCGGCGGTTTCGGTTCGCAGCACGCGGTGCCCGAAACGAATCGCCTGAGCCTGGGCATCCAGTGCCACCTTCTGCTCTTCGGGCGACCAACCGCCTTCGGGGCCAATCAAGATAGTCATGGCCTGATCTTGCGGTCCAATGGCCTGCGCCAATTGTTGAGGCGCATCGGGATCACAGAACAGATGCAGGCCAGTTTCAGCCTCGCGAAAATACTCGGCCAATGTCAGCGGTGCTGACAGTTCCATCAGGCGGTTGCGACCGCATTGCTCGCTGGCCGACTCAATCACTCTTTGCCAATGGCCCATGCGTTTGGCCTGCCGCTCCGCATTCAGTTGCAGCACACTGCGTTGTGCGCGAATCGGTACAAAGCGGCTCACGCCCATTTCCACGGCTTTTTCGATAATCCAGTCCATCTTGTCGCTGGAGGCAATGCCTTGCAGTACCGTAATGTGACCGGCCAGCTCGCGGACAGGTGTTTGGGCATCGCCCAGGCTGGCAAAGCCTTTTTTGCCTTCAATGCGCAAGGTGGCGGGATATTGGGTCCCGAGTCCGTCGAACAGAACGATGTCCTGACCGTCCTTTAAACGCAGCACCCGGATGGCGTGATGCGCCAATGCCTCGGGCAGGGCGATCTCGGTCCGGGCCGTCAGGTCCAAGGGGAGGTAGAAACGGGGAGCTGCCATATCAAGACACCATCAAGCATAAAAAACCGCACAAGCATACCGTACCGGGGCTTGGGGAAGAAAGCACAAGGCCCCAGCTCTAGTGGGGGCGATTTAGCGCCAGCAATGCTAAAATAGCGCGTTTTATAAACTAATCAGGGCCGTGAGCCGTCCGCCTGTCGGAATTGTCGCGCCGCCGCCCCAATGAGCTTCTAATGGATATTGCGTCAGCCTCTGATAAAACCCTAGCCAATGCCATCCGTGCCTTGTCTATGGATGCCGTGCAACAAGCTAATTCGGGCCACCCCGGTGCGCCCATGGGCATGGCCGATATCGCCCAGGTTCTCTGGTCCCGGCACCTGAAACACAACCCTGCCGACCCTGCCTGGTTTGATCGCGACCGTTTTGTGTTGTCAAACGGCCACGGTTCCATGCTGATCTACGCTTTGTTGCACCTTAGCGGCTACGACCTGCCCATGGACGAGCTGCGCAACTTCCGTCAGATGCATTCGCGTACTCCCGGTCACCCTGAAGTGGGTATTACCGCTGGCGTGGAAACCACCACGGGTCCTTTGGGCCAGGGTCTGGGTAATGCTGTCGGTTTTGCACTGGCTGAAGCCTTGCTGGCGCGCGAGTTCAACCGCGAAGGCCACGATGTGGTCGACCACCTGACCTGGGTTTTCGCGGGTGACGGCTGTCTGATGGAAGGTATCTCGCACGAGGCTTGCTCCCTGGCCGGTACCTGGAAACTGTCCAAGCTGGTCGTGATGTATGACGACAACGGCATCTCCATCGACGGCAAGGTCGAGAACTGGTTTGGTGACGATACGCCCGCCCGTTTTGAGAGCTACGGCTGGAACGTGATCCGCGCGGTTGATGGCCACGATGCCGCTTCGATCAATAGCGCGATTGAACAGGCTCGCCGCAACGCGAAAGAGGGCACGGGTCCTACCCTGATTTGCTGCCGTACCGTGATCGGTAAAGGCGCTCCTAACGCCGCCGGTTCCGAGAAAGTCCACGGCGCTCCACTGGGTGCTGATGAAATCGCCGCTACTCGTGCGGCGCTGGACTGGAACCACGGTCCGTTTGAAATTCCTCAGGAAGTCTACCAAGGCTGGGATTGCCGCGAAAAAGGCGGTGCTCAGCAAGCGGAATGGCAAAAGCGTTTTGACGCCTATAGCCAGGCTTACCCTGAATTGGCCGCCGAACTGGCCCGTCGTCTGAAAGGCGAACTGCCTGCTGACTACAGCGCCAAAGTTCAGGTCTTTATTGAAGAAACCGCTCAGAAGGCCGAAACCATTGCATCGCGTAAAGCTTCGCAATTGGCCATCAGCGCCTTGGTCAATGTGCTGCCAGAAATGCTGGGTGGCTCGGCTGACCTGACCGGCTCGAACTTCACCGACTGGAAGGGTGCCGAAGCCGTTCGCGCCCACGCCGACGGTGTGCATTTTGGTCGCCACATCAACTACGGTGTGCGTGAATTCGGTATGGCCGCCATCATGAATGGTCTGGCCCTGCACGGTGGTTACCTGCCTTTTGGCGGCACCTTCCTGACTTTCTCCGACTACTCGCGCAACGCCATTCGTATGGCTGCCCTGATGAAGCAGCGTGTTGTGCACGTATTCACCCACGACTCCATTGGTCTGGGCGAAGACGGCCCTACACACCAGTCCATCGAGCACGCCAACAGCCTGCGCCTGATCCCCAATCTGCACGTCTGGCGTCCTTGCGACACCACGGAAACCGCCGTGGCCTGGGCATGCTCGGTCGAGCGTCCTACCAGCATTGGCATGGACGTACAGAACGGTGGTCCTAGCGCCTTGCTCTTGTCGCGTCAGAATCTGCCTTTCGTCGAGCGCGATGCGCAAACCATCCAGAACATTCGTCGTGGTGGCTACGTGCTGCGTGACGCGCAAGATGCGCGCGCCATCATCATGGCAACCGGCTCGGAAATTGGTTTGGCTCTGCAAGCTCAGGAACAATTGGCCCAGCAAGGTATTGCGACCCGCGTGGTGTCCATGCCTTGTACCAACCTGTTTGACGCTCAGGACAAACAGTGGCGTGATCAGGTCCTGACCCCCGGCATCCCGCGCGTGGCGGTTGAAGCCGGTACCACCGGTCTGTGGTTCAAGTACGTGGGCCTGGAAGGCGCTGTAGTGGGTATCGATACCTACGGCGAATCCGCCCCGGCTGGCGTCCTGTTCAAGCATTTTGGTCTGACAGCAGAGAAGGTTGCTGCGGCCGTTCAAGAAATTTTGTAATTGGAGTCTGACATGACGATTCGCGTCGCAATCAATGGTTATGGTCGTATCGGCCGCATGATCTTGCGTGCCCACTACGAGTACGGCAAAAAACACGATATCGAGATCGTGGCCATCAACGCCTCGGGCGGTGCCGAGATCAATGAACACCTGACTCGCTATGACTCCGTGCATGGCCGTTTCAACGCCGATGTGTCGCTGGATGGCGATCATCTGGTGGTCAACGGTGACCGTATCCGCCTGCTGAGCCAGCGCGATGCGCTGACCCTGCCTTGGGCTGAACTGGGCGTGGACGTAGTGCTGGAATGTACCGGCGCGTTCACCACCAAGGAAAAAGCCGGTGAGCACATTCAAGCAGGTGCCAAGAAAGTCATCATCTCGGCCCCCGGTGGCAAGGATGTGGACGCCACCATCGTGTACGGCGTGAACCACGACATTCTGAAGAGCACTGACACCGTTATTTCCAACGCATCGTGCACCACCAACTGCCTGGCTCCCCTGGTTGCTCCTTTGCACAAGGAACTGGGCGTGGTCAGCGGTCTGATGACCACCATCCACGCTTACACCAACGACCAGGTCCTGACCGACGTGCGTCACAAGGACATGCGCCGTGCCCGTTCGGCCACCAGCAGCATGATCCCAACCAAGACCGGCGCGGCTGCTGCTGTGGGTCTGGTGCTGCCAGAGCTCAATGGCAAGCTGGACGGTTACGCTGTGCGCGTTCCTACCATCAACGTGTCCATGGTTGACCTGACTTTCGTGGCCAGCCGCAACACCAGCGTTGAAGAAGTGAACGGCATTCTGAAGGCAGCGTCGGAAGGCGCCATGAAGGGCATTCTGGACTACTGCACCGAACCTCTGGTGTCCATCGACTTTAACCACACCACCGCTTCCAGCACGGTTGATTCCCTGCTGACCAAAGTTACCGGCGGCAATATGGTCAAAGTGGCTGCCTGGTACGACAACGAATGGGCCTTCTCCATTCGTATGCTCGACAGCACCATCGCACTGATGTCGGCCAAGTAAGATCTGAATAGCAGGGGCGGGATTTCCCGCCCCTGTCACGTTAATTCCCAGAACAAAAAACCATGTCTACAAGCATCAAGACCTTGTCTGCGCTGGCCGAAACGGACGCGCTGCGAGGCAAGCGGGTATTTATCCGCTCTGATCTGAATGTCCCTCTGCAAGACGGACGTATTACCGAAGACACGCGCGTGCGTGCCTCGGTACCTGCCATTCGCATGGCGCTGGATGCCGGCGCTGCGGTGATGGTCACGTCTCACCTGGGTCGCCCTAAAGAAGGCGAGTGCCAGCCTGTGGATTCGCTGGAACCCGTGGTGCAACGTTTATCCGAATTGTTGGGCATGCCCGTTGAGCTGCGTCGCAATTGGCTGGATGGCGTGCAAGTGTCGCCCGGTCAGGTGGTCTTGCTGGAGAACTGCCGCTGCAACGTGGGGGAAAAGAAGAACGATCCCGAGTTGGCTCGCAAAATGGCAGCCTTGTGTGACGTTTACGTAAACGACGCCTTTGGTACGGCTCACCGTGCTGAAGCGACTACCGAAGGCATCGCCCGCTTTGCCCCCGTGGCTTGCGCCGGTCCTTTGCTGGAAGCCGAGTTGAAGGCCTTGGGCCGTGCTCTGAATCAGCCAGCCCGTCCTTTGGTTGCGATTGTGGGTGGTGCCAAGGTGTCCACCAAACTGTCCATCCTGCGCGCTTTGGCGGAAAAGGTTGACCAACTGGTGGTCGGTGGCGGCATTGCCAACACTTTCATGATGGCTAGCGGCCTGTCCGTAGGCAAATCCCTGGTGGAAGACAGCCAGCTGGAAGAAGCCCGCGAAGTGATCCGCATCATGAAAGAGCGCGGCGCAGAAGTACCTATCCCTGTGGATGTGGTGTGCGCCAAGTCCTTTGCTGCCGATGCAGCGGCTGAAATCAAGGCTGCTGATCAGGTTCAGGACGATGACATGATCCTGGACGTGGGCCCGCAAACGGCCCAGCAGATCGCTGACATCATAGCCAAAGCCGGCACTGTGGTCTGGAACGGCCCTCTGGGCGTGTTCGAGTTCCCGGCGTTCGCACAAGGCACCGAAACCCTGTCGCGTGCGATTGCAGGTTCCAAGGCCTTCTCGATCGCTGGCGGTGGCGACACCCTGGCAGCGATTGCCCAGTTCAATATCGGCGAAGATGTGGACTACATCTCCACCGGCGGCGGTGCATTCCTGGAATTCCTGGAAGGCAAGCGTTTGCCAGCCGTGGCTGCGTTGGAAGACAAGGCTTAAGCTGGTCTTTGCTTCGTAGGAAAAAGCCAGTCAACGAAAGTTGGCTGGCTTTTTTGTTTTCTGCCTACTTGGATAGGCCAATATCGACCATCATCCAAAATCCCTCTTTATAGTCCTCGTGCTCTAACCAGTTTTCCGGTGCAGTCGGTGATGGGAGGGAGGAGCTATCACCGAAGCAGTGTGCCTTAACCGCTTCTTGGGCAGCCCGAGCAAGATCCTCTAATTCATCAGCTGCTGCAAAACAGCCAGGTAAGTCGGGGAAGCGCGCGCCATAGGCGCTATGTTCATCCTTGTGCACGTGGAGTGGATAGAGCATGGACTGCGCTTCACGCCCCATCTTTAATCAACTGAGCATACCCTTGCATCGCATCCGGCCAATCCAGCTGAAAGCCGCTGTCCAGCAGTCGCTGGTTGCTCAGGCGTTTGCCACCTTCGTTGGACTGACGCCGTTCGGGGTGGGCCACTTCCAGTAGATCCGCCAGTCCGTCATACAGTTCGGTAATCCGATAAGGGCGGCTATCCGTGCCTATATAGCAAGGGAAGGGCGCTGGAGTACGCAGCAGATGCCAGCAGGCACGCGCGGCGTCTTCAATATGCAGGCGGTTGGCCCAGTGCTCCGGGTCGTCTGGCACGGTGGCACGGCCTTCACGCAGGCGATCCAGCAATTGGGTGCGTCCTGGCCCGTACAGGCCGCTTGGGCGGATGACGACGGCTTGAGCCGGGATGCGGTGGTGCAGCAGCTGCTCGGCCTCCAGCAGTACTCGGCCATTGAATTGCGTAGGCTCTGTGGGCGAGTTCTCGTCCACCCATTCAGTGCTCGGCCCGTAGACGGCGCTGGACGATACAAAGACAAAGCGTTTCAGGGCTTTCAGGTCCAGCTCGTTGAGCAGGTTTTCCAGACCGTGCAGAAATACCCGCTCATAAGCAGCCTGGCTACGCTGGTCGGGAGAGACAGCGTAAAGTACGTGGGTGATTTTGCGGTGTTTCAGGCGCAGGGAGGTGGGCTCGCTCAAATCGGCTTCCACCCATTCAATTCCGCTGTGATCGTCCAGGGGGATGTGGCGGCGCAGGCCGATCACCGGCCATTCGTGTTGGCGGGCCAGCTTCCCGGTGCGGGTGCCCAGATCGCCAGCGCCCGCTAAGAGCAAAGTACGTTGTCGAGAGTCCAAAGCAGCAAGTCCTTGAGTAGAATGATCTCGAGCAGGGCTCGATTGGCTGAAATAACAATAGCATTGGAGGCGGTCATGGAGTGTCGCAATTGGATTGACGGACAGCAACTTGGCGCGGAGGGCGGTGGTTTGCTACCAGTTATCGACCCCTCCACAGGCGAGACTTTCGCCCGCCTGGCGCAATCGTCCGAGGTGGATATTGATTGGGCCGTACAGGCCGCCCGCCGCGCCTGCCAGGGGCCGTGGAGCCGCCTGACTGCCGCTCAGCGCAGCCAGTTGTTGCTGCGTTGCGCCCGAACATTGTCTGATGCCCGAGAGGAGCTGGCGCGGCTGGAATCCCGCGATACCGGCAAGCCTTTGCGTCAGGCCCAGTCCGATGCTGCTGCCATTGTCCGCTATTTTGAGTTCTATGCGGGCGCGGTGGACAAGTTGCATGGTCAAACCATTCCGCTGGGCTGGGAAATGACGGCCTTTACCTTGCGTGAACCCTTAGGCGTTACCGCGCATATCATTCCCTGGAATTACCCCTTGCAGATTTTTGGGCGCAGCGTGGCCGCGTCCCTGGCAGCGGGCAATACCTGCGTGGTGAAACCGGCAGAAGATGCCAGCCTGTCCCTGCTGCGGGTGGCCGAGCTGTTGCACGAAGCGGGTTTGCCAGCGGGTGTGCTGAATATCTGCACGGGGTTGGGGAGCGAGGCCGGGCAGGCCTTGTCCGCACATCCTGATATCAATCACATTTCCTTTACCGGCTCTCCCGGCACGGGCCGTCAGGTGGCCTTGCAGGCGGCGCAGAATTTTGTGCCGGTCACCTTGGAACTGGGCGGCAAGTCTCCCCAAGTCGTGTTCTCGGATGCGGATCTGGATGCGGCCTTGCCAGTCGTGGTGAATGCGATCGTGCAGAACGCGGGGCAAACGTGCTCGGCGGGCAGCCGGGTGCTGATTCAGCGCGCTATCTATGGCGACTTTACCGAGCGTCTGGCCGAAGCCTTCAAGGCGCTGCTGACCGGCGCGGCCAGTGACAATCTGGATTGCGGTCCCCTGATCAGTGCACAGCAGCAGGCACGGGTCCGTTCCTATCTGGAGAATCTGGACCAGGACGGTATTGTGGTGCTGGCCCAGGGCAAGCTGGACTCCAAAGCCCCGGCGGCCGGCTTCTACCAGGTACCTGTTTTATTGGGCCATGTGCCTGTTGAACATCGACTGGCGCAGGAGGAAATCTTTGGTCCGGTTCTGGTCGCTCAGCCCTTCGGCACAGAGGAAGAAGCCATCGCCATGGCCAATGGCACGCCTTACAGTCTGGTGGCCGGGGTCTGGACCCGCGACGGGGCCCGTCAGGTGCGTATGGCCAGACAGCTGCGAGCCGGCCAGGTCTTTGTGAATAATTACGGCGCAGCAGGCGGGGTAGAGCTGCCTTTTGGCGGAACGGGTCAGTCTGGCATAGGCCGCGAGAAGGGTTTCGAAGCCTTGTACGCCCTGACTTCCCTGAAAACGGTTGCGCTACGTCATGCGGCCAGCTGATCGTAGGGGTATTTAGGGGTAAGCGCGGCTGTGGCGGTTCGGGTTTTCTGGCAGCATGGCAGCTGAACGCTAAACAGGTTTCACCAATGGCGGCGCACAGCCGCCATTTCTATATAAAAAGCAGAAGGAGACAAACATGCGATTGCAAGACAAAGTGGCTATCGTGACGGGCGGTGCATCGGGTTTTGGCCTGGGCATTGCACAGCGCTTTGCACGCGAAGGAGCGCGTGTACTGATTGCCGACCTGAATGCAGAGCAAGGGCAGGCCGCAGCAGCCCAGATTCAGGCACAGGGTGGTCAGGCCATTTTTGCCGCTTGCGATGTCTCGCAAGGGGACGAAGTTCATGCCCTGTTGGATATTGCCCTGCGCGAATGCGGCGGGCTGCATATTGTGGTGAACAATGCGGGCACCACGCATCGGAACAAGCCTTTGCTGGAAGTCAGCGAAAGCGAGTTCGATCTGGTCTATGCCGTTAACGTGAAAAGCATTTACTGGGCTGCGAAGCACTTTGTGCCCTATCTGCGCGCCCAGGGCTCGGGTTCCTTCATTAATATTGCGTCCACTGCTGCCTTGCGTCCGCGCCCCGGACTGGTCTGGTACAACGGCACCAAAGGTGCGGTCGTGACCATCAGCAAGGGCATGGCGGCAGAGTTGGGGCCGGATAACATTCGAGTCAATTGCATTAATCCGGTGATTGGTGACACGGCGTTGCTGGAACAGTTCATGGGTATGCCCGATACGCCGGAAAACCGCAGCCGCTTTTTGGCGGGAATTCCGCTGGGACGTTTTTGCACACCCAAGGACGTGGCCGCAGCGGCGCTGTATCTGGCCTCGGACGAGGCCGAGTTCATTACCGGCACCTGCATCGAGGTAGACGGCGGCCGTTGTATTTAAGCCCCACTGCGATTCGTTACAATCGTGCTATTGGCAGGCCCGTTCAGGGCCTGTAGTTTATTTCGCTTCCAAGGAAAAGCATGACATTCAATCGACAGTCTCCCCGCGAGCATCCGGATCAATTGCGTATCGGCTTGGTGTCGGTTTCGGATCGCGCCTCCAGCGGACAGTACCAGGATCAAGGCATACCGGCGCTGCGTCGTTGGCTGGACTCGGCCTTGACGGTCGCGCCTGCCTATCTGGAGCGGCTGATTCCCGATGAGCGTGCCCAGATTACTGGCACTCTGGTCGAGTTGGTGGAAGCGGGTTGCGACCTGATTTTGACCACTGGCGGCACCGGCCCGGCCCGTCGCGATGTGACGCCGGAGGCGACTCTGGACGCTGGAACGCGCGAAATGCCCGGATTCGGTGAACAGATGCGCCAAATCAGTTTAAAATTCGTACCAACAGCGATTTTGTCGCGGCAAGTTGCGGTCATCCGAGAAATTCAGGACCACGCTGCTCTGATTATCAATCTGCCTGGGCAGCCCAAAGCCATTCAGGAAACTCTGGAAGGGTTACGGGATACGGAAACCGGACAAGTATTGGTGCCGGGTATTTTTGCAGCTGTCCCGTATTGCATCGACCTGATTGGTGGACCTTACGCACAAACTCACGAGCATGTGGTCAATGCGTTCCGCCCCAAGTCGGCGCGCCGGACCGCCAGTTAACACGCTTACAAACGATCGGCTGTGCACGGAACCGTGCCCGGCCAAGTTTTTCAATTATTTTAGTCTTCAGGAGGTCTTCTCATGGCCCTAGTTTCCATGCGCCAGCTGCTCGATCACGCGGCCGAGCACGGTTATGGTATTCCAGCGTTCAACGTCAATAACCTGGAGCAGGTCCAGGCCATTATGGAAGCCGCCTCGGAGACGGATAGCCCCGTCATCATGCAGGCATCGGCCGGTGCCCGTAAATACGCAGGCGAAGCGTTTCTGCGTCACCTGATTGAAGCTGCTGTCGAGTCCTACCCCAACATCCCTGTGGTGATGCACCAGGACCACGGCCAGTCCCCCGAGATTTGCAAAGGCGCCATCGAGCTGGGTTTCTCCAGCGTGATGATGGACGGCTCCCTGTTGCCCGACGGCAAGACCATTGCCGACTTTGAGTACAACGTGGAAGTCACCCGCAAAGTGGTCGAAATGGCTCACAAGCTGGGCGTGACGGTTGAAGGCGAACTGGGCTGCCTGGGTTCCCTGGAAACCATGCAGGGCGACAAGGAAGACGGCCACGGCGCTGACGGCGTTCTGACCTTGGACCAGTTGCTGACCGACCCCGAGCAGGCTGCTGAATTTGTGACACGCACTCAACTGGACGCACTGGCCATCGCCATCGGTACCAGCCACGGTGCTTACAAGTTCACCCGCAAGCCTACCGGCGATATTCTGTCCATCGAGCGCGTGAAAGAAATTCACCGTCGTTTGCCCAACACTCACCTGGTGATGCACGGCAGCTCCAGCGTGCCTCAGGAACTGCTGGCTGAAATCCGTCAGTTTGGTGGCAACATGAAAGAAACCTACGGCGTGCCTGTGGAAGAAATTCAGGAAGCCATCAAGTACGGCGTGCGCAAGGTCAATATCGACACCGATATCCGTTTGGCCATGACCGCTGCCATCCGTCGTTTCCTGTTCGAAAACCCCGAGAAATTCGACCCACGCGAATACCTGAAACCTGCTCGCGAAGCCGCCAAGAAAGTGTGCGTGGCCCGCTACCAGCAGTTCGGCGCCGCCGGTCAGGCCTCCAAGATCAAGGCCATTCCTTTGCAGGAAATCGCCCGCCAGTACAGCACCGGCGAGCTGTCCCAGATCGTTCAGTAATTTTGTCAGGCGGAGCAGGAGTGGGCAGCACGACTGCCCGCCCCGATCTCCGCGTCTTTGCCCGGTGCCGCAGGCGCCGGGATTGTCGTCCCGCCTGCATCCATAGTCAGCGGGATGTTTTCGTTTTAAGGATGAAATCGTGCAAGAGCCCTTACATCAATCCAGCCTGAGCTCCCTGCCGCTACTCGCGCGCGGCAAAGTTCGGGACATGTATGCGGTGGGTGAGGACAAGTTGTTGATTGTGGCCAGTGATCGCATTTCGGCATTCGATGTGATTCTGGACGACCCCATTCCCGGCAAGGGCGCTGTCTTGACGCAGATGACCGAGTTCTGGCTGAACAAGCTGGCACACATCATCCCTAATCACACGACGGGCGTGAACCCGGTTGATGTGGTGGCGCCTGAAGAGCGCGCCCAAGTGGAAGGCCGCTCCATGGTGGTCAAGCGCTTGAAGCCCATCATGGTGGAAGCGGTGGCTCGTGGTTACCTGATCGGTTCGGGCTGGAAAGACTACCAGGCTACCGGCGCGGTATGTGGCATCACCTTGCCTGCAGGCCTGAAGCAAGCGGCCAAGCTGCCTCATGTGCTGTTTACGCCGGCTGCCAAAGCAGAAATGGGCTCGCATGACGAGAACGTGGATTTCGCCCATGTGGTCAAGGAAGTCGGTCAGGAGCTGGCCGAGCAAATCCGTGATGTGACCTTGCGTTTGTACACCGAAGCTGCTGACTACGCGGCCAGCCGTGGCATTCTGATTGCCGATACCAAATTTGAGTTTGGCTTGGACGATCAAGGCCAGTTGCATTTGATGGATGAAGTGCTGACTCCGGATTCCTCGCGTTTCTGGCCAGCCGACAGCTATGCCGAAGGCATCAGCCCACCGTCCTACGACAAGCAATTTGTGCGCGATTGGCTGGAAACCCAGGTTTGGGACAAGACGCCACCGGCTCCTCGCTTGCCTGCTGAAGTGGCCGAGCGCACCGCTGACAAGTACCGTGAAGCCCTGGAACGCCTGACGGCGTGAACGGTTTGCAGTCCGGACAGGCACTCGACGTAAACGAACTGCCTGCTCGTCCTGAGCAGGGTCGTGTTGGGATGGGCCCTGCTGTTTTTCTATTTACCAAGGCGCCTGGCAGCATGGCGCCTTCTTCCTTTTAGGGCGTATCTCTGATGAGCGTACAAACTCCTGCGGCTCCCACAGTGGGCATTGTGATGGGTTCCTCCAGCGACTGGGATGTGATGAGCCAGGCCGTGGCCATTCTGGACGAATTTGGTGTGTCCTATGAGTGCCGTGTGGTCTCTGCCCACCGCATGCCGATTGATATGGTGGATTACGGTGCCCAGGCTCCGGCCCGTGGCCTGAAAGCCATTATTGCGGGTGCAGGCGGCGCGGCTCATTTGCCCGGCATGCTGGCTGCCCTGACGCACTTGCCTGTGTTTGGCGTCCCCGTGCCTTCGCGCTACCTGCGCGGTGAAGATTCCCTGCTGTCGATTGTGCAAATGCCCAAGGGCGTGCCAGTTGCCACCTTCGCCATTGGCGAGGCCGGTGCCGCCAATGCCGCTCTGCACGTGATTGCCAATCTGGCCGTCAATGACGCCGTGCTGACTGAAAAACTGATTGCGTACCGAGCCCGCCAGACCGAGGCCGCCCGAGCTATGCGTGTTCCTCCTGCTACTGCCTGATTTTATTTTGTGATGATGACCCCCATGACTGATGCTGCCCTTCTGGTCCCTGGCTCCTGGCTGGGCATGATTGGAGGCGGCCAACTGGGCCGCATGTTCTGCCATAGCGCCCAAAGCCTGGGCTACAAGGTGGCCGTGCTGGACCCGGATACCCATAGCCCTGCTGGTGCAGTGGCCGATCTGCATATCTGTGCGGCCTACGATGACGCCCAAGCGCTTGCCCGTCTGGGGGACTTGTGCCAAGCCGTCAGCACCGAGTTCGAGAACGTCCCGGCGCAGTCCTTGCTGACTCTGGCGCAGCACACACGAGTCACGCCGTCCGGCGATGCCGTCGGCATTGTGCAGGACCGTATTCGTGAAAAAGCCTTTATCTCGCAGGCCGGTGTGCCGGTGGCTCCTTATGCGGCCATCGAAAGCCTGGACGATTTGCAGGCCGCTGACGGCGCCTTGTTCCCCGGCATTCTGAAGACTGCGCGTTTTGGTTACGACGGCAAGGGTCAGGCACGAGTGGCAGACCGTGAACAGGCGCTGGCTGCCTTCAAGGAGTTCGGTTCCCAGGCCTGTGTGCTGGAAGCCCTGCAACCCTTGAAGTCCGAAATTTCGGTTGTCCTGGCCCGTGGCCTGGACGATCAGGTCAAAACCTTCCCATGTGCCCGTAACGAGCACCGTGATGGCATTTTGGCCGTGTCCACCATCAGCGCCCAGTTCCAGGACGATGCCTTGTCCGAACAGGCTCGTCAGGCGGCTGCCGCTATCGCCCGTACGCTGGATTACGTGGGGGTGTTGTGTGTGGAGTTCTTCATTCTGGAAGACGGCCGTTTGCTGGCCAATGAAGTGGCTCCCCGTCCGCACAATAGCGGTCACTACACCATGAATGCTTGCGTCACCAGTCAGTTTGAACAGCAGGCTCGCGTGATGGCGGCCTTGCCCCTGGGTGATACCGGCGCTTTGTGTCCTTCCATGATGCTCAATATCCTGGGCGATATCTGGTTTGACGAACAAGGCCAGATGCGTGAGCCGGATTGGGCCGCCTTGCTGGCTGTGCCTGGTGTGTCCTTGCACTTGTATGGCAAGGCCGAGGCCCGTGTTGGCCGCAAGATGGGGCACGTGAATATTGTGGGCGGGTCGGATCAGCAAGTGCGCGAACGCACTGCCCGAGCTGCCGCCGCTTTGCACATCGCTTTTGACCATGACTGATACTCCCTCCAGCCCTTCCGAGCAGCAGATAGAGCAAGCCGCCCGTGTGCTGGCACAAGGGGGGCTGGTGGCCTTTCCAACCGAGACGGTCTATGGTCTGGGCGCGGATGCAGAAAACCCGGCTGCAGTGCAGCTGATTTACAAGGCCAAGGGCCGTCCTGCGAATCATCCCTTGATTGTGCATGTGGCCCCCGGTGCCGACCTGCGTTACTGGGTGACAGATATTCCGCCCGTGGCACAGCAATTGATGGATGCCTTCTGGCCCGGTCCTTTGACGCTGATCCTGCCGCGCAATCCGGCTATTCCGGATACGGTCAGTGGCGGGCAAAGCAGCATTGGTATTCGTTGTCCTTCCCATCCGGTGGCTCAAGCCTTGCTCAAGCGCATGGCGGAACTCAAGCCCGGCGGTCAGGCCGGTGTGGCGGCGCCTTCGGCCAACAAGTTTGGTCAGGTATCGCCTACGGCTGCCAGCCATGTACGCGATGAATTCGCGGACATGAGTGCAGAGGAACTGCTGATTGTGGAAGCGGGCCCGTCGGAAGTGGGCATCGAGTCCACTATTGTGGACGTGTCGCGTACTCATCAGGGTGTGGGTGCCGTACTTTTGCGGCCCGGCCATATCAGTGCGGCCATGATTGCCGAGGTCATCGGCTACGAACCCGTCAGTCCGGATCAACAAGCCCCACAGGTTTCGGGCAGCTTGAAAGCGCACTATGCGCCGCGTACCCCTTTGTCTTTATTTGATGAAGGCAATGCACCTGCGGTGCAGGCTGCTTTGGCCAAAGGGGGCAAGCAGGCCATTGTTGCCTTTGCCTCTTTACCGCCTTTTTCGGCCGATGTGCACGACTGGTATGTGTGCAGCCCGGATGCGCAGCTTTATGCCCAGGATTTATACGCCATGTTGCGTCGCCTGGACCAAGGCCAGTACCAGCATATTTGGGTGCAGCGTTGCCCGGATATGCCAGACTGGCAGGCGGTCAATGACCGCCTGGGCCGAGCCGCAGCAGCCTTTGAGTAAGGCTGCTGTTCAGTAGGCGTGTGTGCTTTAAGGACTGAGCTTAGGGACTGAGTGAGTTCGCTGCTTAGCGGGCTGTTCGCTTCAGAAAGTCCACAATCGCCTGGTTCACCTGCGCTTCCTTATCCCGGTAGGGCAGGTGGCCGCATTGCTCCAGCTCCAGCAGCTCCGTGTGCGGCACCAGCTCCTTGATGCGACGGATCTGCTCCAGCGTGCCGTATTCATCATCCACGCCTTGAATGGCCAGAATCGGGCAGGTGATGCGGCTGACGTCCTCTTCAATATTCCAGTCGCGGAACCGGGGATCTGTCCAGGTGGCGTTCCAGCCCCAGAAAGCGGATTCCACATCATCGTGATAGCGGCCCAGACGTTCGCGTAAAAAACCTTGCTCGTAGGCTTCGCGGGCGACCAGAATGCCGCGCAAGGAAATATCCTCTACAAACAGGTGCGGGGCCATCACCACAATGCCTTGCAGCTTGTCGCTAAAGCCGCTGGCCGCCAGCAGGGCAATCGAGCCACCATCGCTGTGGCCAACCAGCACAATCGGACGCTTCTTGCCGTCTTCACCCAGTTGCTCCAGCAATTGGGGCAGCACCTCCAGCGACTGCTCATGCAGGTAGTCTGGCTCTTTGGGGCTATTGTCCGGGCGCGGGGTGCTGCGGCCATAGCCATAGCGGGAGTACATCAGGCCGCTGCAGCCGGTTTGCTCGCACAACTGTGCCGGCCAGTCTTTCCACATGGCAATGGAGCCCAGACCTTCGTGCAGGAACACCAGCAAGGGGGCGGTTTCACGCTCGGGGGCAATACGTTGATATTCCAGCTCGATGGCTTGGGTGCCCTGAGTCAGGCTCGCAAATTGCAAAGATGAATCGAGTGTTGTCATAGCCTTGGTGTGCATAGCCCTGAACAAACCGGGCGTTCAGGTAATTGGTAATTAGGAAACCCTCTTTATGCCATAGATTGATCCGCGACGCACAAGCGTGCCCCAGCTGATCCTTGATGTGGACATTTTGCTGCTGTTTTGAGCCGCTTTCCGCCGGGGGCTGCAAATTTTGACAGAGATGGTAGAGTGGCGCTCTCGATCTTTTTTTTGCCGCCGGGCCGTCCCAAGGTGAAAGCTCCCCCTTTGGGGGCAGCGAGCCGAAGGCGCAGCGTGGGGGCTTTTTTGTCGCCGGGCCGCCCCAAGGCAAAAACTCCCCCTCGGGGGGCAGCAAGCCGAAGGCGCAGCGTGGGGGCTTTTTTCGTTGTACAACAACATGAAATTTGCTGAATTTGAAGTGGGTATGCTTATCAAGCACCCACTTGTTCCTGTGACTCGCGAAGAGATGCTGGATTTCGCCCAGAAGTATGATCCGCAGTCTTTTCATATCGACGACAAGCAGGCCGAAGAAGGCCATTGGGGCGGTTTGATCGCCAGCGGCTGGCTCACTTGTGGCAAAGCCATGCGTATGGCCGTGGATTCTGCCTTGCACGATTCCGAGTCCTTTGGCTCGCCGGGTCTGGAACGTCTGCGCTGGGTCTTGCCTGTGCGGGCCGGTGACTCCATTCGTCTGGAGGCCACGGTGGCATCCAAGCGTGTGTCCAGTAGCCGTTCAGATCTGGGCATCATTCGCTGGAACTGGAATGTGTTCAACCAGCGCGATGAGCTGGTGCTGGAGATGGAAGCGACCAGCATGTTTGAGTTAAAGTCCGAACAAGAATAAAAAGATCACCACAGCATAGCTTCGGTTTATCGATTTCCCAGTGGCCGCTTTGATCCTGAAGTGGCCTTGCAGCTGGAAAGAATCTCCACCCACACCAAGCTTTTTACCTCGGGTTTCCCGGCAGTAAAAACTGCCGATGCAGGCGGGGGGATGTGCCACTACTGCAGGCAATCCATCAGTTTGATCAGGCTCTGAACGGACAAGGGCAAAGCCTCTGGCTTTGCCCTGTTCGGTCTGCTTTAGAAGAATGCCTGAATGCCGGTTTGTGCACGACCCAGAATCAGGGCGTGTACGTCGTGAGTACCTTCGTAGGTATTCACCACTTCCAGGTTGACCAGGTGGCGAGCAATGCCGAATTCGTCAGAGATACCGTTGCCACCCAGCATGTCGCGTGCCAGTCGGGCAATATCCAGTGCCTTGCCGCAGGAATTGCGCTTCATGATGGAGGTGATTTCGACGGCCGCCGTGCCTTCGTCCTTCATGCGTCCCAGACGCAGGCAGCCTTGCAGCGCCAGCGTAATCTCGGTTTGCATATCGGCCAGCTTTTTCTGGATCAACTGGTTGGCGGCCAAGGGGCGGCCAAACTGCTTGCGGTCCAGGGTGTACTGGCGGGCGGTGTGCCAGCAGGATTCGGCGGCGCCCAAGGCACCCCAGGCAATCCCGAAACGGGCCGAGTTCAGGCAGGTGAAGGGGCCACGCAAGCCCGAGACATGGGGCAGCATCTGGCTGTCTGCAATTTCCACGTCGGCCATGACAATCTCGCCGGTCAGGGAAGCGCGCAAGCCCACTTTGCCGTGAATGGCCGGGGTGGACAGGCCCTTCATGCCTTTTTCCAGAATGAAGCCGCGGATCTTGCCGTCGTCTTCACCGCCCACGACCTTGGCCCAGACCACCAGCACATCGGCGATGGGAGAGTTGGTAATCCAGGTCTTGTTGCCGCTCAGGCGATAGCCGCCATCCACTTTCACGGCGCGGCTTTCCATGGCGCCGGGGTCCGAACCGTGATTGGGTTCAGTCAGGCCAAAGCAGCCAATCCACTGTCCGCTGGCCAGCTTGGGCAGGTACTTCTGTTTCTGCTCCTCGCTGCCAAATTCAAAAATCGGCACCATGACCAGGGAAGACTGCACGCTCATCATGGAGCGGTAGCCCGAGTCCACACGTTCCACTTCGCGGGCGATCAAGCCATAGCTGACGTAGTTCAGACCAGCACCACCGTAGGCTTCGGGAATGGTGGCACCCAACAGGCCCAGCGAGCCCATCTCGGCAAAGATGGCGGGGTCGGTCTGTTCGTGGCGGAAGGCCTCCAGCACGCGCGGCAGCAGCTTTTCCTGTGCGTAAGCGTGGGCGGCATCGCGCACCATACGTTCTTCATCGCTTAACTGCTGATTCAGCAGCAAGGGGTCGTCCCAATGGAAAGAGGGATTGTCAGACATAGAGGTACTCCGGGTAGATCAAAGACGGTCAATCAGGTGGGGCCAACAAGGGCACCATCGGTCTGGAAACAGGGAAAGAGCAGGCCAAGTATCGCTGAACGCGGGAAGATTTGTGCATCTTCAGGCAGGCGATATCAGGTTAAAGTCCCAGCATAGTGTGCGTAAAGCGCACAAGGCAATTGATAAAATTGCACAATGTCGTGTGCTGGCGTAACGATCCGGCCCTGCGCTGTATGGGCAGGGCTGAGGCGGCAGAATTAAGAGGGAGACCTATGAGACAAGGCGTGCCCAGTTTGGGCGCATTACAGGCCTTTGAGGCCACGGCCCGCTTGGGGACTTTTTCCCGTGCGGCCGAGGAGCTTTCTTTGACGCATAGCGCGGTGTATCGGCAGGTCAGCGGCCTGGAGCAACGCCTGGGCGTGACCTTGCTGACACGGGTGCGGCGGCGTCTGGTGCTGACTCCGGCTGGGCGCGATTATGCCGCCCGTATCCGCCACCATCTGGAGCAAATTGGCAAAGACACTTTCAGCCTGATTGCGCGCGCTGGTGTGGGCCGCAGCATTCATCTGGCGGTGCTGCCTACCTTGTCCACGGTGTGGCTGATGCCGCGCCTGGCGCGTTTCTCCCAGCGCTATCCGGATATCACGGTCAGCCTGTCCGTGCGTACCACTCCGTTTCAGTTTGGCGACCATCCCTTTGATGCCGCCATTTATCATGGGCGGCAGTTATGGCCGCAAACCGAGGGCATCAAGCTGTTTGATGAAGGCGAACTGGTGCCGGTGTGCTCGGCCAAACTGGCGGCCAGTGGCGACTGGAAAAAACTGGTTCATCTGCATATGTCCACACGCCCCGATAGCTGGTCGGACTGGTATCGCTCTGCCGGTCTGGAGCCTGACCTGCGTGTCAGTTCCGGCCCGCGTTACGAGCTGTTCAGCCTGGTGATGGCAGCACTGCATGCCGACATGGGCGTGGCCTTGATGCCGCGCTTTCTGGTGCAAGAGGCGCTGGAGCAGGGCGAACTAATCATGCCGCTGGACCATGCCATGCCCGTTAGCGAGGCCTATTTTTTTAGTTATCCCACGGCCAATGAGCCCAGCGAAGCGGTGCTTTTGCTGGAACAATGGCTGCTTGAGCACGAAAAGGAGAACACATGAGATTGCACTGGAAACCGGCTCTGCTGTCGGCTGCCTTGACCCTGGCCCTGGCGCTACCGACGCATGCCCGGGAAGTAGCCAGCCAGCACTTGAATCCGGAAGCGGCCAGCAGTGTCATGCAGCGCGACAAGCTGGTCACCCAGAAAAGCATGGTGGTGACAGCTCACCCTTTGGCGACTCAGGCCGGTTTGCGCATTCTGGAACAGGGCGGCAGTGCGGTTGATGCGGCCATTGCGGCTCAGTTGGTGCTAGGGCTGGTGGAGCCACAGTCCTCCGGTATTGGCGGTGGCGGCTTCTTGCTGATGTTCCAGCCCAAGACCGGCTTGATGAGCTATGACGGACGGGAAACGGTGCCTGCAGCCAGCAGTCTGGATCGCTTCGAGCTGGACGGTAAAACCATGTCCTTCAAACAGGCGGTCAATAGTGGTCGTTCGGTAGGCGTACCGGGTTTGCTGCGTGCCCTGGAGTTGATGCATAAAGATGGTGGCGTGCTGCCGTGGGCGAATTTGTTTGACCCGGCGATTGAGCTTGCCGAGGTCGGCTTCGAGGTCAGCCCTCGTTTGAATACCTTGATTGCCGATAATCCCGAACTGGCTGACAAGGCTGCTACACGTGCCTATTTTCTGAACGAACAGGGCAAGCCCTGGCCCGTCAGCCATCGTTTGCAGAACAAGGAATACGCGCAGGTGCTGCGCTTGTTGGCCAGCCAGGGCGCACAGGCTTTCTATCAAGGTGAGCTTGCTCAGGATATGGTGGCCGCCGTTGCCGCCGATCCGATTGCGGGCGATTTGGCGGTGTCCGATTTGACGCAGTACCGTGCGCTGCGCCGCGAACCCCTCTGTATGGACTGGCAGCAAGTGGCGCTCTGTGGCATGGCGCCGCCCAGTTCCGGGGCTATCAGTGTGATGCAGATGTTGGGTATCTTGCAGCACACGCCCATTGCTGACGCAAAACCGCAATCTGTCGAAGCGATTCATTATTTCTCTGAAGCAGGGCGCCTGGCTTTTGCGGATCGGGATGCCTGGGTGGCTGATCCGGCGTTTGTGTCTGTGCCACAGCAGGCTTTACTGGCTCCGGAGTATCTGAAATCCCGCGCCGCCTTGATCCAGCCTGACCGGTCCATGGGACACGCCCAGCCAGGCAAGCCTTTGGCTGACTCACAAGCCGCAAGCGACAACACGCCCGAGTTGCCCTCCACCACGCATCTGTCCGTGGCGGATGACAAGGGGCAAGTGGTGTCCATGACTACGTCGGTAGAATCTGCTTTTGGCAGCAAGATCATGGTGCATGGTTTCTTGCTGAACAATCAGCTGACAGACTTTGCCTTGAGTCCCAAGGACGAGATGGGGCGCCTGTCTGTGAATCGGGTGGAGCCAGGCAAACGTCCGCGCAGTTCCATGGCGCCGATGATGGTGCTGCAGGATGGTCGCCCTGTGATTGCCCTGGGTTCACCCGGTGGCAGTGCCATCATTCCTTACGTGGCTCAGGCCCTGACCGGCATGTTGATGTGGAATCTGGATGCTCAAGAAGCTGTCAGCCTGCCGCATTACGGTAGCCGCAATTGGGCGACTGAGCTGGAGGCAGGAACCGCAGTGACAGAACAAGCGCAGGCTTTAAGGGCGTTGGGGCACGAGGTACGCGAGCAGCCTTTTCCCAGCGGTACGCATGTGATTCGCTGGACTCAGGATGGACTGGAAGCCGGGGTAGATCCACGGCGGGAAGGGCTGGCGCTAGGGCAATAAGCAGCATTTTGTAGCCACGTATCCTAGCTAAACATTGGTTATGTCTAAGAGACATGCTGCTCAGCTGAAAACGCATGTTGGACTTGGATAAGCAGTCAGATTCGGGAAAGACCGTCGGCAATTTGAAGCAGAGACTCGTCAGAGATTGGCAGAGACAGCAGTCGATCGTTGCCAGAGGCTGGTAGAGCTAATTGCCAAGTAGCTAGCAGGCTCAAATCGTCTGGCTTTTGAAAAAATGGGTGACCAGTAAAAAAGCCCTCAATGCTGTGGATATAGATCCACGCATTGAGGGCTTTTTTTCGGCTTAAGGTAGGCCTGATCTCGCTGCTTAGCGGAATACCACCGTGCGCTGATCGTTCAGCAAGATGCGGTGCTCCACGTGGGCGCGCACGGCACGGGCCAGAACCAGAGACTCCACATCGCTACCGATCTGGGTCAGCTCAGCTGGGCTGACCGAGTGGGTGACGTGTTCCACGCCCTGTTCAATGATCGGGCCTTCGTCCAGATCAGCCGTCACGTAGTGGGCGGTGGCACCAATAATTTTCACGCCGCGGGCGTGTGCCTGGTGGTAGGGGCGTGCACCCTTGAAGCTGGGCAGGAAGCTGTGGTGAATATTGATGGCGCGGCCAGACAGGGACTGACACAGATTGGTGGACAGAATCTGCATGTAGCGGGCCAGCACAACCAGATCAATCTTCAGATCACGAGCCAGGTCGATGATTTGCTGCTCTTGCTCGGGGCGGGTTTCCGGTGTCACGGGCAGGTGGTGGAAAGGAATGCCGTAAGAAGAAGCCAGACCAGCGTGGTCGGTATGGTTGGAGGCAACGGCAGCAATTTCCACCGGCAGTTGGCCGCTATGGGCGCGGAACAGCAGATCGTTCAGGCAGTGGCCTTGGCGGCTGACCAGGATCAGCAGGCGGGCTTTGCGCTGGGCGTCATAAATATTGGCGTCCATGCTGAATTTTTCAGCAATGGGGGCGAAGCTGGTTTGCAGCGCGTTGACGTCCTGCTTTTCGGGCAGGGAAAACTGGATGCGCAGGAAAAAGCGGTTGGTGGCGGCATCGCCAAACTGCTGTGCCTCAAGAATGTTGCCGTTCTGCTCAAGCAGCCAGCCCGATACGCTGTGGACAATGCCGGTACGATCCGGGCAGGATAGGGTCAAGATGTAATCGTTCATCGACAGTATTGTAAAGATTTCAGAAAAGTTTTTAAGCTGCCTGGGCCAGGGTTTCTTGGCTGTGTTGTGCAATCGCTAAACACGCGGTCAGGCCGGGCGATTCGATGCCGAACAGATTCAGCAGTCCGGGTATGCCGTGCTCGGCGGGACCCGAAAAGACAAAGTCGGCTGCCGCATGGCCTGCGGGCACAATTTTAGGCCGGATACCGCTATAGGCGGGGTTCAGGCTGTCATCAGGCAAAGCGGGCCAGTACTCGCGCACGGCCGCGTAAAAAGATTGGCCCCGCTGCGGGTCCATATCGTAGTTCTCGTCCTGCACCCATTCCGTGTCCGGGCCAAAGCGGGCCTGACCGGCCAGATCCAGCGTCAGATGCACACCCAGCCCGGCTTTATTGGGCATGGGGTAAATCAGGTGCTTGAAGGGCGAGCGACCCGCCAAAGAGAAATAGCTGCCTTTGCACAGATAGGCATTCGGGATATGGCTGGCATCCAGCCCCTCGATCTGGCGTGCGGCGGCGACCGCGCCCAAGCCAGCGGCATTGATCAGGTGGGTAGTCGTCAGGCTGAAAGCTTCTGCTCCACCGACGTGGACCTCAAAACCTTGTCCGGGCAGGACACGCGCACTGACAAAGGGTGTATTGAAGACCAGTTGGGCACCGTGGTTCTCCGCATCGCCCTGCAAGGCCAGCATCAAGGCGTGGGTATCCACAATGCCGGTGGAAGGAGAGAGCAGGGCGGCGCTGCAATTCAAGGCCGGCTCCAGAGCCTGGGCCTGGGCGGCATCCAGCCACTGCAAGTCGTCCACACCACAAGCCCGCGCCTGGGCCTGCAATTTCAGCAGGTCTGCTTCCTGTTCGGGCGTAGTTGCCACAATCAGCTTGCCGCAACGGGCGTGGTCGACATGGTGTTCCTGGCAGTAGTCATACAGCCGGGCTTTGCCTTCTACGCACAGGCGGGCCTTCAGGCTGCCCGGCGTGTAGTAAATGCCCGCGTGTATGACTTCCGAGTTGCGCGAACTGACGCCATTGCCAATGCTGGCGGTTTGCTCGATCAGCAGAACCTCCATGCCTTGCTGGGCCATTTGTCGGGCGCAGGCCAAGCCTACGACCCCCGCTCCCAGCACTATGCAATCGACATCGTTTGCCATGAATCAGGACCTTATTGGCGCGTTAAAGCAAAAGGCGTAGTGTACTCCCGCCATGCAGCCGTCGTCAGGGGGGCGTTGCAACACCCTGTCACGCCAGGGATGGGGTCAGGTCAAAGTCGCCCGCATGGTAAATCAGGGGCTGATGGGCGCTGCGTTCGCAGTGGGTGACTTCACCGATAAAGATCAGGTGGTCGCCTGCCTCATGCACGGCATAAGGCTTGCACTCGAACCAGGCACTGCAACGCTCGTCGTCCAGCATGGGCAAGCCGTGCGGGGAGCGTTTGGTGGGGTGATCGCGAAAGCGCTCGGCTTGTTCGCCCCAGGCAAAACGCTTGGCCAGCGATAGCTGACTGGCTCCCAACACGTGAATCACATAGCCTGCACCGTCCACAAAATGCGGCAGGGACTGGGAGCGCTTGGCCAGCGACCACAGTACCAGAGGCGGGTCCAGGGAAACAGAGTTAAAGGAGCTGACGGTCAGGCCAATGGCCTGATCCGGGTGATCTTTGTTGGCTCCGGTCACCACCGTCACGCCGGTGGCGAAACGGCCCAGTGCCGAACGAAAGAAGTCGCTATCGAAGGTAGAAGAAAAAACAGTCATTGCATCGAGTCTGCGGGCAGGCGTACCCAAGGGTACGTCTTAAGGAGCCAGTCGGCTCACCTGCCAGTCAGATTGGTCCTTGCGGTCGAACACCAGCCGGTCGTGCAGGCGTGAGGCACGGCCTTGCCAGAATTCGACATGGTCTGGAGTCAGTCGGAAGCCACCCCAGTGTTCAGGGCGGGCGGGATGTTCACCTAAGCTTTCAGTGTACTGCTTGGCACGGGCATCCAGCTCTGCGCGGCTGATGGGCTGGCTTTGTGGCGAGGCCCAGGCACCAATGCGCGAGCCCAGAGGACGGCTGTGAAAGTATTCGTCGGACTCGGTCGCACTGATGCGGCTGATGCGGCCTTCAAAACGCACCTGGCGTTGCATGGAGGCCCAGAAAAAGGACAGGCTGGCCCACGGGTTCTGGTCCAGATCCGTGCCCTTGCGAGACGCGTAATTGGTAAAGAACACCAGACCTTGCTCGTCGTACCCCTTGAGCAGGACCACACGCGCCGAAGGGCGGCCTTCCGCGTTCACGGTGGCCAGCGTCATCGCCGTGGGTTCGACTTCCTTCAGTTCAATCGCCTGATCCAGCCAGCGTTGAAATTGCTGGCGAGGATCGGCACAGAGTTCGTTTTCGCTCAGCGAAAAGCGTTCGTATTCGTTACGAAAATCAGCAAGGGACATGAGGCGCTCTTAGGCTTGTTGAGGATTAAGCAGTGCAGTCTGGCTCTGTAGTAATTGAACCACTGATTGCAGGCGTTTATCCAGAATTTTAGAGCGTTGCAGCGCCGAGGCGGTTTCCATGACGTATTCAATGCAAGGGCCATTGGTTCCCTGGGCCGAATACACCACTTGCCGCAGCTGTTCGTCCGGCATGCGGGGCACGTAAGCGTCGGTCTTGCGGTTCATGGTAAAGACCAGGGCGCGAATATCGCCCTGGCTGGTGCGGCAGCGCAACCAGCGGGGAATATAGGCACCGCTGGGCATTTCGCGCAGCCATAGAGCATCGAAGACCTTGGGCACGCTTTCGGCGGGAATACGGAAAGCCATGCCCCGGCAAGAACCACCTACATCCAGCCCAAAGACCAGACCGGGCTGCTCGGGCGTGCCGCGGTTGATACGTGACCACAAGCACAGCGCCCGGTGGTAACCGCGCAGCAAGGCCTGGCGCTGCTCGGCAAATTCAAAATCGGGACGCCAGATCAGGGAGCCGTAGCCATAGACCCACAGGTCCTGTTTTTCACACCACTGCGCCTCTTCCAGGGATTGACGCAAAGAGGCGTTGCGCTCTTCGTCAGTCAGGACACGAAAGCTGCACGGTGTGGGTACGGCGGAAGGTGAGGCGGAAATAGAATCGATGTTCACGGCAAAAAGGGGTGGTAAGCCAAAATCACAGATGCTTGAAACCTATGACAATTGTAGAGCAAGCACAGTCCACTGTAGCGGGCTTTGCTGCTGATAACTAAGGAAAAATACTAATTTGCTTATATGAGTGTTGCTATTTGGCAGAGCACAGTCAAGCCACCAGGGCATAAGGCCTGCTTCGCGGG
The DNA here is from genome assembly GCF_002443155.1 of Alcaligenes faecalis. Taxonomy (NCBI): domain Bacteria; kingdom Pseudomonadati; phylum Pseudomonadota; class Betaproteobacteria; order Burkholderiales; family Alcaligenaceae; genus Alcaligenes; species Alcaligenes faecalis. Next base: position 525,285 of record NZ_CP023667.1, read on the forward strand.
CTGGGCAGGCGAAATTAGACGTAGAATTAACGGGTTTGGCCGCATGGGCCGGTGATGGACAGATTGCATGACAGAGCAGCACAACATGGATGCCGAACGCCGCTTCGGTGGTTTGGATCGTTTGTATGGAGCCGGAGCGCGTGAGCGTCTGGCGGCCGCCCATGTGATGGTGGCGGGTATCGGGGGCGTAGGCACCTGGGCGGTGGAGGCTTTGGCCCGTTCTGCTGTGGGCCGGATTACCTTGATTGATCTGGATAATATTGCCGAATCCAATATCAACCGCCAACTGCCTGCTCTGGACAGCACCCTGGGCATGGCCAAGATTGAAGCCATGGCCCAGCGCATTGCGCAGATCAATCCACACTGCCAGCTGCAATTGATTGAGGACTTTGTTACCGAGGACAATGCAGCCAGCCTGATGGAGCAGCGTCCCGATGTGTTTCTGGATTGTACCGACCAGGCCAGCGCCAAGATCGCCCTGATCTTGCAGGCCAAGCGTTGCAAGGTGCCGCTGTTGAGTTGTGGTGGGGCAGGTGGCAAGACCGACCCGCTGAGCTTGCGCCGGGGAGATTTGTCGGTGGCACGCCATGATGCGTTACTGGGCAAGCTGCGTCAGATTCTGCGCAAGCAGCATGGCTTCGCGCGTGGCAGCGATGCCCAGGGCCGTGCCCTGAAGCGTGTGTCCCGCATGGGGGTGGATTGCTTGTGGTTCGAGCAGGAAACCCGCCTGCCACAAAACTGGACCCAGGCTGAAGACGGTGCCCTGCAAGGGTTGGCCTGTGCAGGCTATGGCTCCGGAGTGACGATTACGGCCAGCATGGGGATGCAGGCCGCCGACTACGCCTTAAACCGGATTCTGAACCAGTAAGGCGTTCTGCCAGCCGCGCAGGGCGTTCGAAACACGAATCGCCCGTGCATGCAGCAAGTCATCCAGAAAAAGCTCCGTTTCACGGGCCAGACCGCCATTCAGAAGCGCCTGTCGTTGCACGCCAGGCAGGAGCCAGCCTTGTGCGGGTGGTGTCCACCAATGACCCTGCTCATCCTGGATATAGATATTGCTGCGGCTGCCTTCGCAAACCCGGCTTTGCGTATCCAGAAAAATCACATCAAAGAGTTGGGGATGCTTTTCCAGCAGGGCAGCGGCGTCCTGATACCAGGGGCGATGCGTGGTCTTGTGGGAAAGCAGCGGATCCTGAGCTGGCAGAGGGGTCTTGGACAGGCACAGTTGCAATGGCCCTTCCAGAGCGGCCAAGGCCTGTGCCTCGGCCTTCGCACTGGCTTTTGCGTTCCATAGAATGCGTAGCCGCAAGGGAGTATTGACGGGAGCCTGGCCCAGCGCCGTATGCATGGCTTGCAGCCAGGTCTGGGCGTCCCAGTCGTAGCCCAGTTCCGCGCAACTGCGCGCCACGCGTTCCAGGTGCAGTTCCAGCAGGGGGATCTGGCCGTCCGCGTCTACCCGCAAGGTTTCTATCAATTCAGGTTTGCTTTGGCTCATGATGCTGCCTTTAAGTCAGTGTTACAGGGGCCTGCAAGACACGTGCTTTCCACAAGCACTCCAACCATTCCTGGTCCGGGTCCGAGTCCAGCACAATGCCACCGCCCACGCCAAACCTTCCTTGGCCGTGATTGTCCAGTTCCAGACTGCGGATGCTGACATTCAGGGACAGATCGCCCTGGGGGCTGAGATAACCCACCGAGCCGCAGTAAATACCGCGTCGCTGCGTTTCCAGCTGACGTATGCATTGCATGGCGGCCAGCTTGGGGGCGCCGGTAATCGAACCACAGGGGAACAGGGCGCGCAGCAGGGTCTCCAGGCTGCAGTCTGGATCTACCTCTGCCTGAATGCTGGAGGTCATGGTCCAGACCGAGGCATATTGCTCTACATCGAACAGGCTGGTGGTTTGTACAGTGCCGGTGCGGGCTACCTGACCCAGATCGTTGCGCAGCAAATCCACAATCATCAGGTTTTCAGCCCGGTCTTTCAGGCTGCTTTGCAGCTCCTGGGCGTTTTTCTGATCTTGAACAGGGTCGGTATCGCGCGGGCGTGTGCCTTTCATGGGGCGGGTCCGAACGGTGCTGCCACGTTTTTCCAGAAACAGTTCAGGCGAAAGCGACAGGATATGACGATCACCCAAATCCAGATACGCAGCGTAGGCTACCGGGTGACGGCTGGCCAGTGCGGTATAGAGATCACGCGGTGCCATGCCGGTTTGAATGCTCAGCGGCATGGTGTAGTTGATCTGGTAAAAATCCCCGGCTTGCAAGCCTTGCTGAACCTGGGCCAGAGCATCCCGATAGTCTTGCTGACTGATTTGCAGGCTGACTTTCAACTCGGGCTTTGCCTGACCATCCCATAAAGCCACTTCCTGCGCCTGCTCAAACACCAGCGCGTTCAGGGGAGCATGGGTCGCCGCCTCTCGAGCAGGCAGACGGGGTTCGAACAGCTCGGCCAGTTCGTAGTCCAGTGCCAGGGCCACCCAGTGACCGGCCTGTCGAGCCTGTTCGATTTTTTCAAAAGCAGTACTTAAGTCTTCAGGGCTACGAGCCTGGATATGGCCCAGGTAGCCCTGCATTTCCAGCGCATAGCCTTTTAGTCTGTCTTCAAATCGGCCATACATGCGCCGTGTTCCTTTAAAAATTCCGCCAGGGCCATGCCGGTATGCGAGGCACGGTTGGCTTGTACCTGATCCGGGGTGCCCTGCACCACCAGCCTGCCGCCGCCCGAGCCGCCTTCGGGGCCCAGATCGACAATCCAGTCTGCTTCGGCAATCAAATCCAGATTATGCTCAATCACCAGCACGGTATGACCGGCATCAACCAGTCGGTGCAGCACCACAATCAGCTTTTCCACATCCGCCATGGACAGGCCCACGCTAGGCTCATCCAGCACGTATAGGGTGTGTGGAGCCTTGTAGGCGCGGCCGGTACGGGTCAGACCTTCGTCCAGGCGAGCCTTGACCAGTTCGCTGACCAGCTTGACGCGCTGCGCCTCGCCACCGGACAGGGTGGGGGAGGGCTGACCCAAAGTCAGATAACCCAGGCCCACGCTTTGCATCAGCTGCAGGGGGCGCAATATTTTAGGATGTGCGGCAAAGTATTCAACCGCCTCATCCACATCCATTTGCAAAAGCTGACCGGCGGAGACGTCGCGCCAGGTCACCGCCAGTGTTTCGGGATTGAAGCGCTGGCCGTGGCAGGCGTCACAAGGCACTTTCACGTCCGGCAGGAAGCTCATTTCCAGGGTGCGCATGCCCTGGCCTTCGCACAAGGGGCAGCGGCCATCGCCGGTGTTAAAGGAGAAGCGTGAGGCGCTCCAGCCGCGCAGGCGCGCATCGTTGGTGTTGGCAAACAGTTTGCGTACCTCGTCCCAGAAGCCGATATAGGTGGCTGGGCAGGAGCGGGGGGTTTTGCCAATCGGGGTCTGGTCCACTTCCAGCACGCGGTCCAGGCTTTCCCAGCCGCTGATGCTGGAACAACCCTGCCACACCGGTTTTTCTTTGCTGCCGACAACGCGCTGCAAATTATCCAGCAGCACATCGCGGGCAAAGGTGGATTTACCGGAACCCGACACGCCTGTCACCAGACTGAGCTTGCCCAGCGGAATACCGGCCTGGACCTTGTTCAGGTTATGCAAGCTGGCATCGTGCACCGTCAGCATGGGCGCATCGGCCTGGACCGGACGGCGTGCCTGCATGGGGTGTTTGAGGGGCTCGCGCAGATAGCGGCCAGTCAGGGAATTGGGGTTGGCCTCGATTTCTGCCAGTGTGCCCTGGGCGATGACTTCACCGCCGCGTTTACCGGCACCGGGGCCCATATCAATAATGTGCTGGGCACGGCGTATGGTGTCTTCATCGTGTTCGACAACCACTAGCGTATTGCCATTGCCTTCCAGGCGCGCCATGGCGTTCAGCAGAATCTGGTTGTCACGCGGGTGCAGGCCAATGGTGGGTTCGTCCAGCACGTAGCAGACACCCTGCAGGTTTGAGCCCAACTGGGCGGCCAGACGGATACGCTGGGCCTCGCCACCCGACAAGGTGGGGGCAGCACGATCCAGCGCCAGATACCCCAGGCCCACTTCGTGCATGAAGTCCAGACGGCTGCGTATCTCGTTCAGAATGTCGCGCGCAATATCGGCTTCGCGACCACTCATGTTCAGGCTGCCAAAAAAGGTCTGTGCTTCGTCCACAGGCAAACCGGCCAGCTTGGCAATGGATTGGTCGCGCCATTCAAATGCCAGAGAGACCGGGTTCAAGCGCTGGCCGTGGCAGCTTGGGCATTCCACGGCTTCGCCGTCGTAGCCGTTGTTCCAGCTGTTTTCCTCGCCCGTTTGTTCCTGATCGAAGCCGGTCAGCTTCAAGCCCGTACCAAAGCAGTCCTTGCACCAGCCGTGCTTGGAGTTGTAGGAGAACATGCGTGGGTCCGGCTCGGGGAAGCTGGTGCCGCAGCAGGGGCAGGCCCGTTTGACGGAGAAATGTTGCTGGCTGGCATTGGACAGCGGTTGACCTTGTCGGCGTTGCTCCAGCGACATGGAACCCGATGGCGTCAGGGGAGCCAGCACACTGAAGGAGCCGTGACCCAGTTCCAGCGCTTCGCGTATGGCTTGGCGCAGTTGCAGTTCGTGGCGTGGATCAATAATCAGGTCGGCCACTGGCAGTTCCAGCGTGTGTTCGCTGTAACGGTCCAGACGGGGCCAAGGGTTGACGGGGATGAACTCGCCATCCACACGCAAATGGGTGTAGCCCTTGCCCTGCGCCCATTTGGCCAGGTCGGTGTAGTAACCCTTGCGAGCGGTGACCAGCGGAGCCAGCAAACCAATATGCTCACCCTTGTGATCACGCAGCAGTTGTGCGGCGATTTGCTCGGCGGTCTGCGGGGCCACAGGTACGTGGCAGTCCGGGCAGTACTGGGTGGCCAGCTTCACATACAGCAAGCGCAGGAAGTGGTGGATTTCCGTCATGGTGGCCACGGTGGACTTGCGACCCCCGCGGCTGGTGCGCTGCTCAATGGCAACGGTAGGCGGAATACCGTAAATCGCGTCTACATCAGGCTGACCGGCAGGCTGCACAATCGCACGTGCATAGGCGTTCAGGGACTCCAGGTAGCGGCGCTGACCTTCGTTAAACAGAATGTCGAAGGCCAGGGTCGATTTGCCCGAACCGGATACGCCCGTCACGACTGTGAAGGTGTTGTGCGGGATGTGCACCGAGATATTCTTCAGATTGTGCTCGCGCGCATTCAGGATGGCGATCTGGCCATCGTTGCTGCCGCCGGAGCTGACCTGGTAGTCCACCTCGGGCTCCTGGAACAGGGCCGAGCCCTTGCCCAGAATGGCTTGCTCATACTCTTTCAAGGCATGGCCAGTGTGCGATTGCTCCAGCGCCATGATGTCGCCAGGCGTACCCGCGCCCAGCAATTGACCGCCATGCTCGCCACCTTCAGGGCCTAGATCAATAATCCAGTCTGCCGCGCGGATCAGGTCCAGATTGTGCTCAATAATCAGCAGGCTGTGACCGGCGGCCAGCAGCTTGCGGAAGGCGCGCATCAGGCGGGCAATATCGTCAAAGTGCAGGCCGGTAGTGGGCTCGTCAAACAGGAACAGATTGCCTTTCTTGGCAACTTTCACCTGGCTTAGACGGGTGCGCGAGGCCTGGGCCAGATAAGCCGCCAGTTTCAAGCGCTGTGCCTCACCGCCCGAGAGTGTGGGCACAGGCTGGCCCAGTTTCAGGTAATCCAGACCCACATCGGCCAGTGGCGCCAGGCCGGTTTGCACATCGCGCAGGCCTTCAAAGAACTCCATGGCCTGATGTACGGTCATGTCCAGTACCTCGTCAATCGAGGCGCTGCGACCAAAGTGTTCGATACGCACTTCCAGCACTTCGGGGCGGAAGCGCTTGCCATCGCAATCCGGACAGCGCAGGTACACATCGGACAGGAACTGCATTTCGATATGTTCAAAGCCTGTGCCGCCGCAAGTTGGACAGCGGCCATCGCCACTATTGAAGCTGAAGGTGCCGGGCGTGTAGCTACGTTCTTTGGACAGCGGGGCCTGGGCGAAGAGCTTGCGGATAGGGTCAAAGGCACCGACATAGCTGGCCGGGTTGGAGCGGGCCGTCTTGCCAATAGGCGTCTGGTCCACCATCACCACTTCGGCAATCTGCTCGGCACCCAGCAGGGCACCGTAAGGGCCAGGGGCTTCCGTTGGTTTGCCTTGTTGTTTCAGGATGGCCGGGTAGAGCACGTCCTGAATCAGCGTGGATTTGCCCGAGCCGGAGACGCCCGTCACGCAGACCAGACGGCCCAGTGGAATGGACACCGAGATATGGCGCAGATTGTGCGCGCTGACGTCTTCCAGCAGCAGGCGGGGCGTGTTTTCGGCCACCGGCATAGGGCGGGGCGATTCGATGCTGAGCTCGCCACTCAGGTAGCGGCCTGTCAGCGTTTCCGCGCCGCGCAAGGCTTGGGGCGAACCATCAAACAGAATCTGACCGCCACGCTCGCCAGGGCCGGGTCCCATGTCCAGAATACGGTCGGCTGCCACCATCACTTGCGGGTCGTGCTCGACCACGACCAGCGTGTTGCCGTTGCCGCGCAGACGGTGCATCACTTCAATAATGCGGTGCATGTCGCGCGGGTGCAGGCCAATCGAGGGCTCATCCAGCACGAACAGGGTGTTCACCAGCGAGGTGCCCAGCGCTGTGGTCAGGTTGATACGTTGCACTTCACCGCCAGACAGGGTGCGGCTTTGGCGGTCCAGGGACAAATAGGACAGGCCTACATCGCACAGATAATCCAGGCGGGACAGGGTTTCTTTCAGGAGCAGGTCAATGGCCGCATCGCGCGCGTCGCCAAAGTGCAGGCCACGGAAGAAGGTACGTACATGCTCAATAGGCAGGCGCATCAGGTCGGGGACGCTCAGGCCGGGCATGGCATCCAGTTGCTCGCGCAGCCAGTTGGAATGCACGGGCATGAAGCGTGGATAGCGAGAGTCGGCGGGGGCTGCCTGATCACCCACGCGCCACAGGCTGGCTTCGGGTTTCAGACGAGAGCCTGCGCAGGCCGGGCAGGTGGTGTAGCTGCGGTATTTGGACAGCAGTACACGCACGTGCATCTTGTAAGCGCGCGATTCCAGCCAGTCGAAAAAGCGCTGTGCGCCGTACCACTGGGTTTTCCAGGCCTGATTGCCGCCTTTCCAGTCCGGGGTGCCGTTAATCACCCAGTCGCGCTCTTCCTGGCTCAAGTCCTTCCAGGGCACGCTCAGACGTACACCGGCCGCCGGAGCGTAGCGCTCCATCTCGACCTGACATTCTTTGTAGCTGGCTGTCTGCCAAGGGCGGATCGCACCTTCAAGCAGGCTTTTGCTGGGGTCGGGAACGACCAGACCGTAATCAATGCCCATCACGCGGCCAAAGCCACGGCAGGACTCACACGCACCCAGGGGCGAGTTGAAGGAGAAGGTGCTGGCAACCGGCGTGCTGTATTCAATATCGCACTGGGCACAGTGCAGGCCCTGGCTGAAACGCCAGGCGGTTTCCGGGCCATCGGCACTGGCCGAGGCATACACCGTCAACTTGCCCTGGCCGTGGCGCAAGGCCGCTTCGATAGCTTCCATGAAACGTTCCGGCTCGACCGTGCTGGCACGGAAGCGGTCCTGAATCACATAAAGAAGCTTTTGTTCTGTAGGAGCGGCTTTGCTGCTTTTGCCCTTTTTCGTGCTGCTGGGCGTGATGGATTGGGTTTCTTCGTGGTGCAGGCGGGTGTAGCCCTGCTGATGCAGCAAGGTTTCAATCTCTTGTTGCGTGAAGTTGGCTGGAACCTTGACGGCAAAAGTCAGGACAAGACGTGGATCGTCGTGGTCCACCGCCAACTGGCGAATCTGCTTGGCGATGCTGTCGGCATTGTCACGGCGCACAGGCTGGGCGCACTGGCGGCAATACAGCTCGCCCAGCCGGGCGTACAGCAGCTTGATGTAATCGTTCAGCTCCGTCATGGTGCCCACGGTACTGCGCGAGTTGCGCACCGGGTTCACCTGGTCAATGGCAATGGCGGGCAGAATGCCTTCAATGCGATCGACCTGGGGCTTGTCCATGCGGTCCAGGAACTGGCGCGCATAAGGGGAGAAGGTTTCTACATAGCGTCGTTGGCCTTCTGCATACAGAGTGTCAAAGGCCAGCGAACTTTTGCCTGAACCTGAAACGCCGGTAATAACCAGTAACTCGCCCGTTTTGATACGTACATTCAGGTTTTTCAGAGTGTTCTGGCGGGCGCCAAAAATGCGAATTTCTGAGCTCATGGCAAGGTCGGCTTTCTGGAGAGGGCAGAGTAGGGAAGCGGCAGCGAAAAGGCCTGTCAAACAGGCCCCATGCGCCAGTGAGAGCGGTACACGCCAGCAAGGTGTTGCCAGGGATGCACACTCTAGCCTTTGTATCTTAACGCGGATTACGGTAGAATTTCTGGTTAGCTATTGCGCTTTTGTCGGGATCATCCGGCAGGGCTTACATTAAGATCGGAGATCACCATGGCGGAAATCAAACGCACTCGCCGCAACACGCTGGAGCGTCGTTGCCTGGGTAAAGCATTCAAACGTCTGTTTGTGCGCGCACCCAAGGGCGTTTTCAAAATGCTGGAAAAGGTCAAGCGCGTCTAAGTGCCTGGCTTGAGCGGTGTACAAGCAGAAACCTGATTTTTCAGCTTGAAATCACACCCAGCAGCAAAAAAACCACAGGCAAGCCTGTGGTTTTTTTGTGCGCGTTTGGTTTTTCTGCGGGTTCAGAAAAAGTGTTGCAGATAGTGCCTTGTACAGCGAGAAGCTTGCCTTATGATGGTGTCATCTTTATGCAGATGTAAGAGTTGCCCGTAACAATAATCAAAACGGCTGATTGCCTAGTTTGGGGACATTAGCTCATGGAATGGCGCCATTTATTCACTGTCCTGACACCGAGTTATAACCGTGCTCATACCCTGGAGCGCGTCTACTGTTCATTGTGCGAGCAAACCTGCCAGGACTTCGAGTGGGTTGTGGTGGATGACGGCTCCACGGATGGTACGCGGGAACTGGTAGAGGGCTGGCAACAGCAGGCCTCCTTTCCGATTCACTATGCCTGGCAGGAAAATCGTCACAAGAAGGCGGCTTTCAATCACGGCGTGGCTCTGGCTCAAGGTGAGCTGGTCGTTGCGTTGGACAGTGATGACACCTTGCTGGTCAATGCGCTCTACGATATGGCGCAGATCTGGGCCGACATCCCCGTATCAGAACGAGCGGGCTATGCCGGCATTACGGGCCTGTGTGTGCGTCCCGATGGCAAGGTCGTCGGGGATATGTTTCCCCAGGATGTCTTTGATGCCAGCTCCTTGGACATGAGCTTTCGCTACCATGTGCGGGGTGAAAAGTTCGGTTGCTTGAGTACTGCCGTGCTGCGCAAGTTTCCCTTTCCCGATCAGATCGAAGGCTTTGTGCCTGAAAGCCTGGTGTGGCGGGCGATTGCCCGAGCGGGCTACAAGAACCGCTTCGTAAACACCGTGTTCCGCGTCTACCACGACAGCCCGGACTCTTTGTCGGTACAAGGCAAGACCAGCCAGCAGCACGCATTGGGCTTGTGGCTGCTGGCACAGGATACGGTGGTGAATTGTCTGGCCTGGTTTCGTTACGAACCCAAGGCTTTCCTGATGGCTGCCGCGCGTTACACCCGCTTTGGGCTGCACCTGCGCGCCAGTGGGCGCAAGCCACCAGCAGGCTATGGCCTGAAAGGCCTGGCGTCTTACTTGCTGGTGGGTTTGATGTGGCCCGTGGGTTTCGCTTTATATCTGCGTGACAAACGACGGGCCTGAACGTGATCAGTGCAGGGTATGACCGTGCACGCCCGGCTCCGGGCTGTCATCATCGTCCTCGTCGTCGTCTTCATCCGTATCGTCTTCGGGGGCGAAGGCATCTTCGCTCAAGGCGAAAGGCAGCAACTCTTCCAGGGTTTCAGTCCAGGCGACTTCCTCACCTTCCTCGTCCACTTTGATAAAGCGCACGGGCTCGGCATCGCTTAACTGGATGGCCCAGAGGTAGCGGCAGGCGTAGACAGCATTGTCCTTGGGGTCCAAACCACCGCGGTTGCCCACGATGCGGGCCTGTTCGCCGCCTACCTGTACAACCGTGAATTCACTTTCGTCCTCGTTCTTGTCCAGGGGCATGGCAAAGATGACCCATTCAAAGCCGGTTTCTTCCGCGCCCACGATCTCGGCCAGTACGGCACGACCCAGGTAGGCGCTTAGTGCATCGGCAGTGCGACCCAGGGTTTCGATCTCTTCGGTGGTAAATACAAGCTCAGGGGCGTTAGGTGTGGACATGGCGTTTTTGGATTGTCGACAAAAATGAGTATATTACCTGAGACAGGCCTGTACTCAGGCCGGGTGTCTCGTTCTGGTCGGGACAGAAGCGCACTTTTTGGGCGCCAAACGCCTACAATCCCAGTTTTCCGAACACGACCTGTTTTTCCTTTTTAGGTTTATATGGCTCAATACGTTTATTCGATGAACCGCGTGGGCAAAATTGTGCCGCCCAAGCGGCAGATTCTGCGCAATATCTCCTTGTCTTTTTTTCCAGGTGCCAAGATTGGTGTGCTGGGCCTGAACGGCTCGGGTAAATCCACCTTGCTCAAGATCATGGCCGGGGTAGATACCGAGATCGAGGGCGAAGCCGTCCCCATGGCAGGGATCAAAATCGGTTACCTGCCACAAGAACCTCAACTGAACCCGGAACACAGCGTGCGCGAAGCGGTGCAGGCTGGTTTGGGCCAGGTATTCGAGGCGCGTCAGCGCCTGGAACAGGTCTACGCCGAATACGCCGAGCCCGATGCGGACTTTGACGCTCTGGCCGCCGAGCAGGCCGAGCTGGAATCCATTATTGCGGCCGCCGCGACCAGCGGGGCGGACGATATCGAAACCCAGATGGAAATTGCGGCCGATGCGCTGCGTCTGCCACCTTGGGATGCCTCCATTGCCAACCTGTCCGGTGGTGAAAAGCGTCGCGTGGCCCTGTGTCAGTTGCTGCTATCCAAGCCCGACATGTTGCTGCTGGATGAGCCAACCAACCACCTGGACGCGGAAAGCGTGGACTGGCTGGAAGTGTTCCTGCGCCAGTTCCCCGGCACCGTTGTGGCGGTAACTCACGATCGTTACTTCCTGGATAACGCCGCCGAGTGGATTCTGGAGCTGGACCGTGGTCACGGCATCCCCTGGAAGGGCAACTACAGCTCCTGGCTGGAGCAAAAGGACGATCGTCTGAAGCAGGAAGAGGCTTCGGAAAGTGCTCGTCAGCGCACCATCAAGAAAGAGCTGGAGTGGGTACGTCAGAACCCCAAGGGGCGTCAGGCCAAAGCCAAGGCCCGTCTGGCCCGCTTCGAGGAACTGTCCTCGCACGAGTACCAGAAGCGCAATGAAACCCAGGAAATCTTTATTCCTGTGGCCGAGCGTCTGGGTAACGAAGTGATTGAATTTGAAAATGTCAGCAAAGGCTATGGCGATCGTCTGCTGATCGATAACCTGAGCTTCAAGGTGCCAGCTGGTGCCATCGTCGGGATTATTGGTCCCAACGGTGCCGGTAAGTCCACCTTGTTCCGCATGCTGGCCGGTAAAGAGCAGCCGGATTCCGGTACGGTCAAGCTAGGCCAGACCGTCAAGCTGGCTTATGTGGATCAGTCGCGCGATGCGCTGGCCAACGAGAAAACCGTGTTTGACGCGATCGCTGACGGTGCTGACCTGCTGACCGTGGGCCGCTTTGAGATGCCGTCACGTGCTTACCTGGGTCGCTTCAACTTCAAGGGTGCGGATCAGAACAAGATCGTGGGCAATCTGTCTGGCGGGGAGCGTGGTCGTCTGCACCTGGCCAAGACCCTGATTGCCGGTGGCAACGTCCTGCTGCTGGACGAACCGTCCAACGACCTGGACGTGGAAACCCTGCGTGCCCTGGAAGATGCCTTGCTGGAGTTTGCCGGCTCGGTCATGGTGATCAGCCACGATCGCTGGTTCCTGGACCGTATCGCCACCCATATTCTGGCTTTTGAGGGTGATTCGCAGGTTGTATTCTTCGATGGCAACTATCAGGAATACGAAGCAGACAAGAAAAAACGTCTGGGCGAAGATGCTGCCAAACCTCGTCGTATCCGCTACAAATCCCTGAAATAAGGAAAGTGCCATGCCTGTGCTCAATGCCCACCAGTCTTTCGTCCTGATTGTTGATATGCAAACCGGGCTTTTGCCCGCCATTGCAGACCACCAAGCCTTGGTCGAGCGGGCCGGGAAATTGGCACAGGCGGCTCGCCTTTTAGGGGTGCCGGTGTTGGCAACCGAGCATTGGGCCGAGAAAATCGGCCCGACCGACGCCTCCCTGCTGCCCCATATTGATAAAGTGCTGCATAAAACCCACTTCGATGCCACACGCGAAGCCGATTTTTTGCCCGCTTTGCCGGTAGGACGCACACGAGTCTTGTTACTGGGTACAGAGTCTCACGTGTGTGTGTTACAAACTGGCCTGGGTTTGATGGAGCGTGGTTATGAGCCCGTGCTGGTCGGGGACTGCGTAGGCTCGCGCCATCCCGATTCCCGGCAGGCCGCCTGGGATCGCTGGGCGATGCATGGATTGGAGCGCGTTAGCGCCGAAATGGCCATGTTTGAGTGGCTGGAAACTCCGGCTAACCCTGCGTTCAAGCAGGTTCTGGCCCTGATCAAATAAACTGAACAAAAGCTGAATTACATCTGTTGCGTTGCCTAACAATAGGGTCTGGACTAATCGGCTCCAGAGGGTGAAGATAGCCTTTAACGCCGTGTTAAGCACGGATACTTCACGGAGGTTTACGGATGAAAATGACGACTATCACTAAAGTGGGTATGGCCACGGTTCTGGCCGTCGTGATGGCGGGCTGCTCTTCCTGGGATGGAATGAGCAAACGTCAAAAGGGTGCCGTAACTGGCGCTGGTCTGGGTGGTGTGGCTGGTGCAGTCATCACAAATGGTGGCATTCTGGGTACGGTTGGTGGCGCTGCGATTGGTGGCGTAATCGGCGATCAGGTCGGCAAGAACCGCTAAATTCAAATTTTCTGGCTGAGCTGAAACGCTCATCGGAACAAAAGCCTCAAAGCTTGGGACAGGAGTCCCGACTTTGAGGCTTTTTTATGGGCTCTATCAACAACAGACTTGTGCCTTATGGTCGGCGGTCCTCGTCCATCATGGAGCGATACCATTCGTGAAAGTGTTTCATGCCGTCCTCCAGTGGTGACTGGTAGGGCCCCACTTCGCAGACTCCACGCTCCATCAGGGCACGGCGACCCGCATCCATGCGCTCGGCAATCTCGTCGTCCTCCACTGCCGTTTCCATATAGGCGGCGCGCTGCGCTTCGACAAAGTCACGCTCGAAGGCCACGATGTCCTCCGGGTAGTAGAACTCCACCACATTCATGGTTTCCTGCGGCCCCTTGGGGTAGAGCGTGGAGAGCACCAGCACATGAGGATAGATTTCGATCATGTGGGTGGGGAAGTAGGTCACCCAGACGGCACCGAAGTCCGGCGCTTCGCCCTGGCGGTAGGCCAGCAGAGCGTCATGCCATTGGCGATAGGTAGGTGAGCCCGGATTGGCCAGGGCTTGGTGCACACCGACTCGTTGCAGGCTGTACCAGTCGCTGAACTCCCACTCCAGATCGTCACAGGTTACGAACTGACCCAGGCCGGGGTGGAAGGGGGCGACGTGATAGTCCTCCAGATAGACCTCGATAAAGGTCTTCCAGTTGTAGTTGCACTGGTGGATTTCGACGTGATCCAGCACATAGCCCTGAAAGTCGAACTCGGGGCGGCTGAACAAGGCAGCCATATCCCTGGCAGGATTGCGCGGGCCTTCAAACAGCAGGCCATGGCAATCGCGCAAGGGATAGCGCTCCAGGTTCAGACAGGGCTTGTCCTTGAAGCGGGGTGCCGCCAGTAAATCGCCTTGGGCGTTATAGGTCCAGTTGTGCAGGGGGCAGACAATATTGCCTCCCGTGCTGCTCAGGGAGCCGTGGTTGGCCTGCCTGGGCTGGCCGGGCAGGCCACCCAGCATCAGGGCCTGACGGTGTCTGCAGACGTTGGAGAGCAGTTCTACGCCGTGTTGGCTGCGTATCAGTGTACGGGCAGCGTTTTCCTGAATCAGGGTGCGCCAGTCGCCGGGTTCGGGAACGAGCTTTTCATTGCCGACATACACGGCCGATTGTTGAAAAATACGCTCTTGTTCGCGCTCGAACAGAGCGTGGTTAAAGTAGGCGCTAACAGGAAGCTGGGGGTGAGCGGGCACAAGACGTGCCATCTGACCGAGCTCGGTCATGATTCCCTCCGCATGGGTCAATAAGCCAGGCCTTTGGGGGCATTGGATGGCACCACTTGCCATCTCTGGCGCGAAGAAAAATCGGAACTGGCCGATTACCAAGGCAAAATTGTACCTTATCTATTAGCCGCCTAGCCGCATTGCACCAGCCTTGGCGGGTGTTTTGCGTAATGCTTTTGGTATAGGGAACAGCCAAGAAAATGGCCATCCGAAAGGATGGCCATTTCAAGCAGCAAGGGTTTGCCTGTCAGCGACGCTTTACTTGTTTTCCAGCGCGCTGGCATCAATTTGCGGCATTTCTATTTTGACTTCCAGCACTTCCAGCGAGTCCTGGCGATCAAGGTTCACCTTGATGTCATCGGGATTAATCTTCACGTAGCGCGAGATCACTTCGACCAGCTCTTTTTGCAAGCGGGGCAAGTAATCCGGGGCAACACCCCCTTGGCCACGTTCGTTAATAAGGATCAGTTGCAGACGGTCCTTGGCAACTGTTGCCGACGTTTTCTTGTGACCGAGCAGGAAGGACAGGAAAGACATATCACTTTCCTCCGAACAGGCGCTTGAACAGACCTGGCTTTTCGTAATCCACAAAACGCAATGGTTTTTCGCCACCCAGGTAACGATCTACGATGTCCTGATAGGCCTGGGACACATCACTTTCCTTGATATGGATAACGGGTACTCCTTGGTTGGATGCCTGCAGCACGGTTTCCGACTCGGGGGTGACCCCAATCAGTTTGATGCGCAAGATATCTTCAACGTCTTGCAGGGACAGCATTTCGCCATCCGACACACGTTTGGGGCTGTAGCGGGTTAGCAGCAAATATTCTTTGATGGGCTCTTTGCCCTGTTCACCACGGCGCGATTTGGCGGCCAGAATGCCCAGGATGCGGTCCGAGTCACGAACCGAAGACACTTCGGGGTTGGTCACAACCAGTGCATCGTCTGCAAAGTAGGAGGCCATCAAGGCGCCGGTTTCGATACCTGCGGGCGAGTCGCACACAATGTATTCAAAGCCCATGCCCTTGAGCTCTTCCAGTACTTTCTCCACGCCTTCGCGGGTCAGGGCGTCTTTGTCACGCGTCTGGGAAGCGGGCAGGATGAACAGATTTTCCAGCTGTTTGTCACGGATCAGGGCCTGGTTCAATGTTGCTTCGCCCTGGATCACATTGACGAAGTCATACACCACGCGTCGCTCGCAACCCATGATCAAGTCCAGGTTGCGCAAGCCGACGTCAAAGTCGATGACCACGGTCTTGTGACCGCGCATCGCAAGACCAGATGCAAAACTGGCACTGGTGGTGGTTTTGCCCACGCCACCCTTGCCGGAGGTCACTACAACTATACGCGCCATGACAATCGGATTCCTTTGTTTTTCAAGTCACATAATCGTAAAGCATAACGGGCCTAATTTTGACATCCGTTCTGCCACTTAGCCTACTGCTTAGAAACAAAACATATCAATTGCTTTGTTCCGTGTCAGCTTACACGGTTGCGCTTGCACTTGCTTGCTCTCATGCGGGCTATAGGTGCAAGCCACTATAAAAAGCGCCGGCAAATGCCGGCGCCTTGTACTGTCAGGAGCTCAGGGGATCAAATCTGAGCGTGTCGTCTTCCAGCGTGACGACAACGGGCTTGTTGCGCAGTTGCGCATCCAGTCGCGTTTCAATAATGCGATACACACCGGCAATGGCGATCAGTTCCGGGTCCAGTTCAGTGGTGAAGATGCGTGCTTTCGCATCGCCACGGGCACCGGCCATGGCCTTGCCGCGTAGTGGGCCGTAGACGTGGATATTGCCATCGGCCACCACTTCCGCACCTTGGCTGACGGCACCGATCACGATCAGGTCCGTGTGGCGCGCGTAGATGCGCTGGCCGGAACGCAGCTGACGGTTGATGATGAGCGCAGCCGGAGCAATGGCGGGCGGTGGCGGGGCGGCCGCCGCGGGGGCTTCTTGCTGGGCCGCTTGCGACAACACAGGCACTTCCTTGTCCGGTGCTGCCTGAGCTTGTGGGCGGGCAGGTGGATTGGACAGTTCGACGTGTGGCAAGCCACTGTCGATGGCGTTATCCGCATGGTCAGGGTGGGCAATGATGCCCACAGGGTGCAGCTTGTGCTCACGCAAAGCGGCAACCAGCGTGGCCCAATCCACTGGCGCGTCAATGGCGCTGGCATCAATGACGACGGGCTCGTCCTCAAAGAAGGAGCCAGCGTCTTTCATGCGTTGAGACAGAGCGGCTAACTGCTCGGCCGTGTCAGCCGAGCGCAGCACCACCCGTACGGCGTACAGTGTGGCGCTTTTGAAATCCAGGGCCTGTGGCCCTTTGGCATGAGTCTGATCGTTCACGTTAATAGCCTTAGACCCAGGTGTCTTTCAGAGTCGTGGTGCGGTTAAGAACGGGTTTTTCCGGGGTGGAGTCCACACGGTCCGCCACAAAGTAGCCCAGGCGTTCAAACTGCCAGCGGGCATCGGGCGTGGCCTTGGTGCCGGGTTCCAGCCAGCCCTGAATCACGCGCAGCGAGTTCGGGTTGATGTGCTCCAGGAAGTCCTGGTCGGCCGCATCGGGCTGAGGATGGGCAAAGAGACGGTCGTACAGACGAATCTCGGCCGCAATGGCGTGCTCAGCGCTGATCCAGGTGATATTGCCCTTGACCTTGACCGAGTCCGCACCGGGCGTGCCGCTCTTGGTGTCGGGCAGGTATTCAGCCAGCACCTGGGTGACATTGCCTTGCTCGTCCTTGACGCAGCCGGTGCAACGCACCACATAGCCGTACTTCAGACGCACGGTATTGCCGGGGAACAGACGGAAGTACTTTTTAGGCGGCTCTTCCTTGAAGTCCTCGCGTTCAATGTACAGGCGACCGGAGAAGGGGAACTCGCGTTGGCCAGCCTCCGGATTGTGCGGATTGCGCGGTGCGTGACACAGCTCGGTTTGGCCTTCCGGGTAATTGGTAATGATCAGTTCGATCGGGTCCAGAATGGCAACGCTGCGGTCGGCCACCGGGTCCAGATCATCGCGCAGGGCTTGTTCCAGCAGGCTGTAGTCCACGTGCTGGGCGGCTTTGGACACACCCAGACGGTCCGTGAACAGACGAATGGCACCGGCGCTGTAGCCACGGCGGCGCAAACCGGCCAGGGTGGGCATGCGCGGATCATCCCAACCGGACACATGGTTTTCCTGAACCAGCTGGCGCAGCTTGCGCTTGCTGGTCACCACATAGGACAGGTTCAGACGCGAGAACTCGTACTGCTTGGGCAGCGGGTCGGATAACTGACCCAGCTCGACCAGGCGCTCCAGAATCCAGTTGTAGAAGGGGCGCTGGTCTTCGAATTCCAGGGTGCACAGGCTGTGGGTGATGCGCTCAAGCGCGTCTTCCACAGGGTGCGCCCAGCTGTACATGGGGTAGATGCACCATTTGTCGCCGGTACGATGGTGTTCGGCGTGGCGGATACGGTACATGACCGGGTCGCGCATATTGATATTGGGTGAGCCCATATCAATCTTGGCACGCAGGGCCATGCTGCCATCGGGGTGCTTGCCGTCGCGCATTTCGCGCAGCAGCTTGATGGACTCCTCGGCAGGGCGGTCGCGCCAGGGCGAGTTCACGCCTTTTTCGGTCAGGGTGCCCCGGTTAGTGCGCATTTCTTCAGCGCTTTGCTCGTCAACATAGGCATGACCCGCATTTACCAGTGCTTCGGCAAACTGGTACATGTAGTCAAAGTAGTCGCTGGCAAAGTACAGGTTTTCTTCTTTCTTGAAGGTCCAGTCAAAGCCCAGCCATTTCACCATGTCGATAATGGCGTCCACGTATTCCTGTTCTTCTTTCTCAGGGTTGGTGTCGTCAAAACGCAGGTGGCAGGCGCCCTGGTAGTCGCTGGCCAATCCGAAGTTCAAACAGATGCTTTTGGCGTGCCCAATGTGCAGATAGCCATTGGGTTCGGGGGGGAAGCGCGTACGAATACGCGCGGCATCAACAGCCGCCCCTTCCTGGGTGCTTGCCGGGCCCGGTTGACCGGCCCAGGTCTTTTGTGCGTAACGGCCAGCGCTCAGATCCTGGTCGATGATCGTGCGCAGAAAATTAGATACGGGAGCGGGAGTGGTGTCAGAGGTCATACACGTTTGAAATAAAGAAGCCGACAGACTAATCGGCCATTTTGCCACGTTCTTGTTTTAGAGGGGTATTTGTCCCTTGAACAGCTTGCAAAAACTGGCGTAGTAACTTGAGGTAGTATTGTGGCGTTTGTAAGCCAATTCACCCTACACTAGCGCTCATTATGACGCACTCCGCCCTTTCTCTGTCTCATGCCCAGTTTTTCCTTAGCCTGGGCTTCATGCTGCTGTTTCTGGCTCTGGAGCTGGGGCTGGCCTGGGTGTTGCTGTACTTCAAGCTTAGAACCTTTGGCAGCAATGCAACAGCCTGGATGGGGGCCTACCGTTTTTGGGTGCGTCTGTTTGCGCTGGCGTTCATTTTAAGTTTTGCCGCGTCCATGCCGGTGCTGATTCAGTTTGGCAGTGTCTGGCCGGGGCTGATGGAGCAGGTGGGCGATGTCATTGGTCCCATGCTGGCGGCTTCCATGTTGTCGCTGTTCATCTTCAAATCCTGCTTTTTGGGGGTGATGCTGTTTGCCCAGCGCATGCTCTCCAATCTGGTTCATACCCTGGTGGTATTGATGGTGGCTCTGGGTGTGACGGTGACGGCCTTCTGGCTGGTGGCGATTGTGGCCTGGATGCAGGTGCCTACGGGTGTCGATGTCATTGAGGGCCATTACGTGGTGATGGAATGGCTGGATGTGCTCAGCACACCGGCCTTGCCCTGGTACGCCGGCCTTTTATTTGCCGGCAGTTTGCTGACGGTCGCTTTTTTCATGCTGGGCGTGACTTGCGCACAGACCATGCAAAAGCCGGTTACCGATCAGGAGCGTCTGGCTTTTCGTAGCGCCTTGTTTCTGGGGGCGGGCGCTTGGCTGGCCCTGGTCTTTGCGGGGGTCGGCAATGGTTTCATGACCGCCGAGCATCAGCCTGCCAAGGCCGCGGCAGCGGCGGCGTATTGGGAAAGCGGCTCGCAGCCTGATCTGATTCTGGTCGCTGCGCCTTCGGCCATGCAGGACAGCGTATTGGGTGTGTTGCGCTGGTCACATGCCGGTGGGCGTTGGCTGGGTCGCAATGACAGTGGCATCCTGATGGGCCTGGATCAGTTTTCCGAGGCCATGCCGCCCGTTACCTTGACCTTCTGGTCCTTCCGTGTGGCGGTGCTGGCCGGGACCTTGATGCTGTTCCTTCTGCTTTGGGTGATGTTGCGTACCCGCCGTTACGGACTGGACCCGCATTCCCTTTCTTATAGAGAGCGCCAGCTCATGGTGGCGGCATCGGTGCTGGGCTGGATCCTGTTGCTGGGCGGTGCGGCTTATGTCCTGTTGGGTTTTTTGCCGTATCTGGTGGGTAACGATATCAAGGCCGTGCAGGTGCAAAGCACCGAAAGCGTCTTTACCGTAGGCCTGGGTTTGCTGTTTTATGGCCTGGTCTACGTCTTGTGCATGATTGGTTTTTTCCAGAAGTTGCGACATGCCGTTCGTTTTGGTGTGGTACCGATCGCACGTCATCGGGGGCGGGCATGATTGATTCTTTTGCAAACGCGTTGGGCCTGGGGGCCCATGATCCCGCGTTCTGGATGCCGCTGGCGTTTCTGGCCCTGTTCTTTTTGATTATTGTGGCCGGTACGGTTCTGGACGGCTTCGATATTGGTGTGGGCTGCCTGTCCTTGCTGGCACCGGACTCCTTGCGTCCCCGCATGTTGTCATTGCTCAGCCCTTGGCGTGATGCCAACGAGTTCTGGCTGTTTCTGGGCCTGGGCTTGTTTGTCTGCGCCTTCCCCAAGGCTTGGGGAGCGGTGATGGGCGGTCTGTATGAGCCGTTATGTGCCTTGGGTGTTGGCGTCTTTGCCCGTTCCGTCTCCTTCGAGTTCCGGCTGCGTGCCCCGGTAGAGCGTCAGTCCCGCTGGCAGATGGGTTTTGCGCTGGGCTCCTGGCTGACAGCGTTCTCCCATGGTGTGCTGCTGGCACAAGTCGTGGTAGGTTTCCAAAGCGACGCAGGCTATATCTGGTTCTCTGTTTTCATGGGCTTTTGCGCTATTGCCGCCTATTGCTTGCTGGGTGCCAGTTGGCTCATCATGCGCGAAGCCGGGGAGCTGCGTGCCCGTGCGGTCAACTGGGGCCGTCGTTCGGTACGCTGGTTTGCTGCTGGTGCCGTGGGTGTTTCGGTGGTGCTGGCCTTTGTGAATGCTGGCGTGCTGCTTAAATGGAGCGACGGGCCGTACTGGGGCTTGGTTCTGTTCTTGTGGGCCTTGATTCTTAGCTGCTTTGTGTCGATTGAAATGAGCCTGCAGCGCATGATCAACAGCAGCTATCGCACCACAACCTTGCCCTTTTTGCTGACTTTATTCGTGATGGTTTCCGTCATGGCCGGGCTGGCGTTCAGCTTCTTCCCTTATCTGATTCTGGACGAGATGACGATCTGGGACGCCGCTGCCGGGGTGCCTGCCCTGAGTCTGATCCTGTCGGCGATTGTGATTACCTTGCCCATCGTGCTGATTTTCAACGTGTGGGTGTACTGGCGCATGTTTGGATTGTCCCGCCCACCTTTGCCGCCCAGCTTTAAAGGCTGACCTTTTTTATGATTGCCCATTCTGTACTGTCGATGCGCAAGCGTCTGCAGGGTTTCAAGTGGTTGTCTGATATGCCCGCCATGCTGGCGTGGGCAGTCTTGGCCGGCATTTTGGGTGCCTTGGCTACGCTGGCCTTTCATCAGGGCATGCGTTTTGTGCAGCAAATAGTCACGGGGCAGCACGGCGGCATTGTTGCGGTAACGGAAAGCCTGCCCTGGTATATGCGCCTCTTGTTTCCCACCTTGGGCGGTTTGTGTGCTGGTATCTTGCTGTGGCTGGCCGGGCGCCTGCCTTCGGGAAGCAATTCAGACTATATGGAAGCCGTGGCCATTGGTGATGGGCGTTTGTCCATTCGTCAGGGCTTGCTGCGATCCTTGTCTTCCTTGATGACGGTGGCCTCCGGCGGCTCGATTGGTCGGGAAGGGGCGATGGTGCACTTGGCCTCCTTGTCCGCCTCGGCGATTGGTCGCTTCACCTTGTTTGGAGAAGCCCGCCTGCGCTTGCTGGTTGCCTGTGGCGCCGCAGCCGGTGTGGCAGCCGCCTATGGTGCCCCCATTGCCGGTGCCGTGTTTGTGGCCGAGATTGTGCTGGGCACCATGACCATGAGCAGTTTTGGCCCCCTGTTGATGGCGGCGGTCAGCGCTCACCTGACCATGCGTGTGCTGGGGGGCTATCACGCCCCTTATGAAATGACGAATGTGCAGGCCGTTGCTGGCTGGGACATCTTGCCCTTTCTGGTTCTGGGCGTCCTGATTGGCCTGGCTGCGCCTGCTTTCCTGAAATTGCTGAATCTGTTCCGTACCCTGTTCAAGCGTACCGGCCTGGGTTTGCCCTTGCGTCTGGCTCTGGGCGGCTTGTTGCTGGGGCTTTTGCTGATCGCCATGCCGCGCGTGGCGGGTAACGGGTTCAGTGTGGTGTCCTCCATGCTGCACAGCGACTGGGCCTGGTACAGCGTGCTGCTTATCCTGGCGTTCAAGGTCCTGGCTACAGGGCTGACAGTTGGCTCGGGCGCCGTCGGTGGTGTGTTTACGCCTGCCATCTTTGTGGGCGCGGCTTTTGGCACCTTGTTTGGTCAGTTGACCCTATGGGTTCTGCCGGGCCTGGATTTGCCCTTGTATCTGTTCACTCTGGTGGGCATGGGCGCGTTTCTGGGGGCAGCAACCAGTGCGCCCTTCATGGCCATTCTGATGTTGTTTGAAATGACATTGAGCTATCAGCTGGTACTGCCGCTGATCGTGGCCTGTGTCATGGCTTATTTTGTGTCGCGCGGGGTGGCCGAGGTGGCCATGTACGAAGTTACGCTGGTGCGTGAGCGCGATGCCTTGCTGCGTCACAAGCTGCGTCACACCACCTTGGCCGAGCTGGTACGTCCGGCGGACACGGTGGTCAGCACCACCACCCAAATGCGCGATGCCTTGCAGATGTTCCTGGATTACCCCGTGCGCTACCTTTACGTAGTAAACGAGGAGCAGGTTTATCAAGGCGTGATTGCCCAGCCCGACCTGACGCGTATGTTGCTGGACGACAACGCGGCCCAGGAGCGTGTGGTGGGGGATATTTTGCGTATGGATTTCGTCAAGACGCTCTACCCGAACATGAGTCTGGACGAGGCTCAGGAACACTTCGTCAGCTTTGCCGGAGAGCGCCTGCCCGTATTGAATGGTGACGGCTCGGGTCGCCTGATTGGTGTAGTCTATAAGTCTGCTGTGCTGGAAAAATACTCCGCCATCAAACGCTCCCTGGATGCGAGCGGCGAAGTGATGCTGGATGCCCGGCGCTAAACTCTTTTTGTGACATAAACCATGCGTACAAAAGCTTGCCAGCGAGGCTTGGCAGGCGGGCTGATTGTCGGTCTTGCCATGCTGTTCGCTGTTCCATTGGCCACCGCTCAAAACCGTGTCGGACTGGAAAACCTGTCCGCCACGCGTGTGTATGGTGTGGATGAGGCTCAGGCGATTCCTGCTCAGGAGCTTCCCCCGGTAGAGCCGTTTTTTGATGCCTCGCAATGGCATCGCCAGGGCGACCAGGATTTGGTTAACCCAGCCACGTCCATTGATTTTTCTTTTTCTGATTTCAGCCTGAGCGGTTCCAGTACCGCCAGTCTGGCCCGCTCCATTCAATATAGTCAGCAGTCCTCGCCGATCTGGAGTGCACGCTGGTTGAGCAGTGCGCCCGATCAGGTCTGGCAGTTTGGCGAGCGCAATTGGCGCTACGTCAATGAAGATGGTTTGCAACTGACCTTGGGCAATGACACGGTAACCGCCCCGGATTGGGCGCGGCCTGTGGAACTGGGCGGGATCAATATTACCCAGCAGTTTGAACAAGGCCCGGCCGGGCCCTGGCGTTATGCCTTGGCCGTGGGTGCACTGGACATGACAGGCAAGCAGGACAACGGTGATCTGGTATACGGATCGTCGGCGAGCAGCCTGATGGTCAGTACCGATATCACCAGCCGCACCAGCATTGATACCCAAATGGAAAGTGCGCGTGATTTTGGCTTGACCGGGGTGGGCGCCACTTATCGTTCGCCGGATTTTGGCGTGTGGCAGGCCAGTGTGGCCAAAGCTTCCCATTCTGTGGGGCAGGGTTGGCGCTATCAGGCCGCCTATGGCCTGGATGTGCTGGACGATTTGCATCTGCAATGGCAGGGCGAGCGGTACCAGGACAACTTCCTGGATTTAAGCCGTTATCAGGGCATGAAGGTCGACGCGGCCAGCAGCCGGCAGGTGGTGGGTTTGTCCATGCCCCTGCGCCGCTGGGGCGAAGTAAAGACTCAGTACGAGGTGCAGCAGGTAGTTGCCGGGGGGGAGAACCGCTACCTTGGGGTCACGCAGCAGTTCTGGTACAGTCCCCACCTTAGGGTGGGTTTGCAAGCTCGCCGTCATCTGGAAAGTCGTCAGTCGAACATCGCGCTGCGTTTTTCTATTCCGATTTTTTAAGCAGGCGGCATGGCCCAGTCAGCACTTGAGGTTCTTCAGGAAGTTTTTGGTTATGACAGTTTTCGTGGCTCTCAGCACGAGATTATCGAGACCCTGATCCAAGGCGGTGACGCCCTGGTCTTGATGCCCACCGGCGGCGGCAAGTCGCTGTGTTACCAGATTCCTGCTTTGGTGCGCCCCGGCACCGGCGTAGTCGTGTCCCCCTTGATCGCCCTGATGCAGGATCAGGTAGACGCGCTCAATGAATTGGGCGTGAACGCCGCCTATCTGAACTCCACCCAGGATTGGCAGACCGCCCGCGAGGTCGAGCGCGAATTTCTGACGGGGCAGCTGGATCTGCTCTATGTGGCGCCCGAGCGCCTGCTGACAGACCGCTGCCTGGATTTACTGGCTCGTGGTCAGATTTCCCTGTTTGCCATTGACGAAGCCCACTGCGTATCGCAATGGGGCCATGACTTCCGCCCGGAGTATCTGGGCCTGGATTTGCTGGCTCAGCGCTGGCCGGGTGTGCCACGGGTCGCCTTGACGGCAACTGCCACTCAGTTGACGCGGGTAGAAATTGCCCAGCGCCTGAAGCTGGAAGAGGCCCGGCATTTTGTCGCCAGTTTTGATCGCCCCAATATTTGCTATCGCATTATCGAAAAGAACGAGGTGCGCAAGCAGCTTTTGAGCTTCATTCAGGAAGAACACTCGGGCGATGCGGGGATTGTGTATTGTCTGTCGCGCTCGCGCGTGGAAGATACGGCCGAGTTTCTGTGCAAGAACGGTATCCATGCCTTGCCCTACCATGCGGGGCTGGATGCGCAGCAACGCGCCATCAACCAGGCCCGCTTTCTTCGAGAAGAAGGGGTGGTCATGGTGGCGACCATTGCGTTTGGCATGGGCGTCAACAAACCGGATGTGCGTTTTGTGGCCCACATCGACCTGCCCAAATCGGTAGAGGGGTATTACCAGGAAACCGGACGGGCAGGGCGCGATGGTGAAGCGGCTACGGCATGGCTGGCCTATGGCCTGCAAGACGTGGTGCAGTTGTACCGCATGATTAACCAGTCGCAGGGCGATGCGGCCCACCGACGCCAGCAAGGCCAGGCGCTGGATGCCATGTTGGGTCTGTGCGAAACCATTTCCTGCCGCCGTCAGCGCTTGCTGGCGTATTTCGATCAGCAGATCGAGCCTTGCGGTAATTGCGATACTTGCCTGGAAGCACCGGAAGCCTGGGACGGTACGGTGGCCGCGCAAAAAATGCTGTCCACTATCTATAGATTGTGGCGCGAGCGTGGTCAGCGTTTCGGGGCCGGGCACCTGATCGACATCTTGCTGGGCAAGCTGACGGATCGTGTCAAAGAGCACGAGCACGACAAGCTCACCGTCTTTGGTGTGGGCAAGGAATTGACCGACCAGGCTTGGCGCGGGGTGCTGCGCCAGTTGCTGGCACACAGTCTGGTTACCGTTGATCCGGAAGGCTACGGTACCTTGTTGTTGACCGATGCCAGCCGTGAAGTGCTCAAAGGCGAGCGCACCTTAATGTTGCGGCGCGAAACCGTAACATGCGGACCGGCTGCTCACCGAGTAAAAGGTCAGGCGCCTGCCGGGCCTGCTCTGGAACCCGATCAACAGCGACGGTTCGAGGCTTTGCGTGCTTGGCGGGCGGCTACCGCACGCGAGCATGGCGTCCCCGCCTATGTCATTTTCCATGACGCGACTTTGCGCGAAGTGGCCATCCGCTGCCCCAGCTCAGAGGCTGATCTGGAGCCGATTACAGGCATTGGCGTACGCAAAAGAGAAGCCTACGGCGAGGCTTTGCTGCGCTGCGTTCAAGAGTTCCAGACGCAATAGGAAATTGTTAGCAGAGCAAAGATTGGTTGCATTTTTGTATATTGAATCTGCTCTGCAATTGCGAAACCACTATTCGCTCAATCCGCTATATGTAGTAGAATGACGTCAATATCACACTATATATGGTGTGCATCAAATGACGCTGGCGGCTGCAAAAGCCGCGTCTTCCGTCAATCTTCACCGATTTCCGAGACTGAAATGCAATCAACCGAACAGTTAATGGTCACTAAAAGAGATGGCCGTACAGAACCTATTAACCTCGACAAGATTCACCGAGTGGTTGATTGGGCCGCTGAAGGTCTGAGTAATGTGTCCGTCTCTCAAGTAGAGCTGCGCTCTCACATTCAGTTTTACAACGGCATTCGCACCAGCGACATTCACGAAACCATCATCAAGTCGGCTGCGGATCTGATCTCTGAAGATACGCCTGACTACCAATATCTGGCTGCCCGTCTGGCGATTTTCCACCTGCGCAAAATCGCTTTTGGCCAGTTTGAACCCCCCAGCCTGTTCGATCACGTGACCTTGCAGACCAAGGAAGGCCGCTACGATCCGCATCTGTTGCAAGACTACACGCGCGCCGAGTTCGATGAGCTGGACGCTCATCTGGATCACTGGCGTGACATGAACTTCTCCTATGGTGCCGTCAAGCAGCTGGAAGGCAAGTACCTGATTCAGAACCGCGTGACCAAGCGCATCTACGAAAGCCCCCAGTTCCTGTACATGCTGGTGGCCATGTGCCTGTTCGCCCGTTACCCTGCCGACACACGTCTGAGCTTCATCAAGCGCTTTTACGACGCCGTATCGCAATTCAAGATTTCCTTGCCCACGCCCATCATGGCTGGCGTGCGCACACCCACTCGCCAGTTCAGCTCTTGCGTGCTGATCGAATGTGACGACAGCCTGGACAGCATCAATGCCACGACCAGCGCCATTGTTCGTTACGTGTCACAGCGTGCCGGTATCGGTATCAATGGTGGCCGCATTCGCGCCGTAGGCAGCGAAATTCGTGGTGGTGAAGCACAACACACGGGTTGCCTGCCGTTCTTCAAGATGTTCCAGGCTGCGGTGAAGTCCTGCTCGCAAGGCGGCGTGCGTGGTGGTGCGGCAACCTTGTTCTACCCCATGTGGCACCTGGAAGTAGAAACACTGCTGGTTCTGAAGAACAACCGTGGTGTGGAAGAAAACCGTATCCGTCATCTGGACTACGGCGTTCAGATCAATCGCCTGCTGTACCAGCGCCTGATCAAGGGCAGCCATATCACGCTGTTCTCGCCACATGACGTGCCCGGTCTGTACGAAGCCTTCTTTGCCGACCAGGACGAGTTCGAGCGTCTGTACGAAATGTACGAGCAGGATCCTGCCATCCGCAAGCGCAGCCTGCCAGCCGTGGAGCTGTTCTCCTTGCTGATGCAAGAGCGTGCCAGCACCGGCCGTATCTACATTCAGAACGTGGACCATTGCAACACGCACAGCCCATTCCAGGCTGACCGCGCTCCTGTGCGCCAGTCCAACCTGTGCATGGAAATCGCTCTGCCTACCAAGCCTTTGAACGATCTGAACGATCCTGAAGGTGAAATCGCACTGTGCACCCTGTCGGCTTTCAACCTGGGTGCTCTGGAGTCCCTGGACGAGCTGGACGGTCTGGCTGAATTGATTGTTCGTGCTCTGGATGCTCTGCTGGATTACCAGGACTACCCGGTCAAGGCCGCGCTGAATGCTACCAACAAGCGTCGTTCCCTGGGTGTTGGCGTCATCAACTACGCTTACTACCTGGCCAAGAACGGCACCCGTTACTCCGATCCCGCTGCCTTGGGTCTGACCCACCGCACGTTTGAAGCCATCCAGTACTACCTGTTGAAGGCTTCGGTGCAGTTGTCGCGCGAATACGGTCCTTGCGATGCCTTCGATGAAACGACATACGCCGCTGGTTTGCTGCCTACCGACACCTACAAGAAAGATGTGGACGGTATCTGCAACGAGCCGCTGCACCTGGATTGGGAAGCCTTGCGTGCTGATATCGTCAAGCACGGTCTGCGCAACTCGACCCTGACCGCCTTGATGCCTTCGGAAACCTCCAGCCAGATTGCCAATGCCACCAATGGTATTGAGCCTCCGCGTGGTCTGGTATCCGTCAAGCAGTCCAAGGACGGTATCTTGCGTCAGGTGGTGCCTGAATTTGAAAAATATAAGGATCAGTACGAATTGCTGTGGCAAATGCCCGGCAACGACGACTACCTGAAGTTGGTTGGCGTGATGCAGAAGTTCGTTGACCAGTCGATCTCTGCGAACACCAACTATGACCCACAGCGGTTCGAGGGTGGTCGCGTACCGATGAAGCAACTGCTCAAGGACCTGCTGCTGGCCTACAAATACGGTGTGAAGACCTTGTACTACCACAACACCCGCGACGGTGCCGATGATTCGCATGGCGAAGTAGAGGACGACGGTTGCGCAGGCGGCGCGTGCAAGATCTAAGCAAGGGTAAAGAGCATCATGACTACCTATAGTACTTTTTCTAAAACGGATAACGACCAGCTCAAAGAACCCATGTTCTTTGGGCAGCCGGTTAACGTGGCTCGCTACGACCAGCAAAAATATCCGATTTTTGAAAAGCTGATTGAAAAGCAGTTGTCCTTCTTCTGGCGTCCGGAGGAAGTGGACATTACCCAGGACCGGATCGACTATCAGAACCTGCCTGACCACGAAAAGCACATTTTCATCAGCAATCTGAAGTATCAGACCTTGCTGGATTCCATCCAGGGCCGCAGCCCCAACGTGGCCTTCCTGCCTTTGGTGTCGATTCCGGAGCTGGAAACCTGGATTGAAACCTGGGCTTTCTCCGAGACGATTCACTCGCGCTCATACACGCACATCATTCGCAATATTGCCAATGACCCGTCCGTTATTTTTGACGACATCGTGCGCAACGAGAACATTCAGCTGCGTGCCGCCGACATTTCCTCGTACTACGACGATTTGATCAGCGACACCATGCTGTACGCCCAGCTGGGTGCAGGCGAACACGAAATCAACGGTGAAACCCGTACGCTAAGCGTCTACGAGCTGAAGAAGAAGCTTTACCTGTGCATGATGAGCGTCAATATTCTTGAGGCCATCCGCTTTTACGTCAGCTTTGCCTGCTCCTTCGCCTTTGCCGAGCGCAAGCTGATGGAAGGCAATGCCAAGATCATTCGCCTGATTGCGCGTGATGAAGCGCTGCACCTGACTGGCACGCAACACATCATCAATATTCTGCGTTCCGGCAGCGACGACCCTGAGTTCGCTCAGATCGCGCGCGAACTGGAGCCGGTCTGCTTTGACATGTTCAAGGATGCGGCCGAGCAGGAAAAACAGTGGGCGGATTACCTGTTCCGCGACGGTTCCATGATTGGCCTGAACAAGGACATTCTGGGACAGTACGTGGAGTACATCACCAATATCCGTATGGGTGCAGTGGGTCTGAAGCCTGCGTTTGAGTCCGTCAAACACAACCCCATTCCATGGATCAACACCTGGTTGTCCTCGGACACCGTACAGGTGGCACCTCAAGAGGTGGAACTGAGCTCTTACCTGGTCGGTCAGATCGATTCGGCCGTGTCGGCTGGCGACTTCGACGGTATTGAGCTATGAGTCTAGTCCGGACAACTGATGATCACTTTCAGTTGCGGGACGGCGAAACCTTGCTGGAAGGTTTGGAACGAACCGGCCATCAGGTTGAGTACCAATGCAGGAGCGGCTATTGCGGCTCCTGCCGTATTCCTCTTGTTTATGGAAAGGTTGCCTATAAAGAGCAACCTTTAGCGTATGTCGGTCCAGGCGAGGTTCTACCGTGTTGTTGCACGGTACTCGAACCGATCATGGTCGATTGTCAGCGCATTGCCCGGATTCAGGAGGAGCCAGAGGATCAGTTCGGCTTTACCGGGTTGAATCCCTGATTCCTCTGTCTCCCTTTAGCTGGCCAGGCGCTTTTCTTCCAACTTTTCCCAACGCTCAAATAACTGCTCCAGGTCAGTGTTGAGCTGATCCAGTTGTTGGTTGATCTCGTCGGCTCGAGCAGAGCCATCTTTATACAGATCCGGTGCGCTCAGCTGTTCTGCCAGTTCGGCTTGCTGGCTTTCTATAGCCGCAATCTTCTCGGGCAAAGCTTCCAGTTCCTTTTCTTCCCATGGCGCCAGACGGCCAGGCTTGGCGGTCTTGTTGTTGCGCTCAGCGGCAGGCTTTTCGGCTGCAGCTGGGGCTGGAGCACTGTTGGTCGCTGTCTCGGTTCTGGTTTGCGGGCGTTGTGCCAGCCACTCGTCGTAACCACCCACATACTCGCCCCAATGGCCGTCGCCCTCGGCGGCAATAACCTGAGTGACTACGTTGTCCAGGAAGGTACGGTCGTGGCTGACCAGCAGCACGGTGCCCGTGTAATCCTGAATCAGGTCCTCCAGCAGCTCCAGCGTTTCGATGTCCAGATCGTTGGTCGGTTCGTCCAGTACTAATACATTAGTGGGCTGGGCAAACATGCGGGCCAGCGCCAGTCGGGCACGTTCACCGCCGGACAGGCTGCGTACGGGGGAGTGGGCGCGAGCAGCCGGAAACAGGAAGTCTTCCAGGTAGCTCATGATGTGCTTGCGCTGATTGCCAATTTCCACCCATTCGCTGCCGGGGCTGATGGTGTCAGCCAGCGTGGCGTTTTCGTCCAGGCGACTGCGCATCTGGTCAAAGTAGCCAATGTTCAGTTTGGTGCCATGGCGTACGACGCCGGAATTGGGCTCCTGCAAACCCAGCATGATGCGCAGCAAGGTGGTCTTGCCTGCACCGTTGTGGCCGATCAGACCGATGCGGTCGCCACGCATCAGCACGGTCGAGAAGTTCTTGATCAGGATGCGGTCGTCGTAGCCGTGCGTGACATCCTGCAGCTCTGCGACCAGCTTGCCGGAGCGTTGACCTTCGGAAATGGCGAATTTGACGTCGCCCGAGCGCTCGCGTCGCTCGGCACGGTCACGGCGCAATTGTTCCAGGCGCCGTACACGGCCTTCATCGCGCGTGCGACGCGCCTGTACGCCTTTGCGTATCCAGACTTCTTCCTGGGCCAGAAACTTGTCGAACTTGGCGTTTTGTTGCTTTTCTGCTTCCAGGAATTCCGCTTTGCGTTCCTGCCATTGGCTGAAGTTTCCGGGGAAACTGAAGAGCTTGCCGCGGTCCAACTCGATGATGCGGGTCGTGACCACATCCAGGAATCGACGGTCGTGGGTAATGATGACGGCACTGCCGCGAAAATCCAGCAGCAGTTGTTCCAGCCAGAGAATGCCGTCAAAGTCCAGGTGGTTGGTGGGCTCGTCCAGCAAGAGCAGATCGGGCTCTTCCACCAGGGCGTTGGCCAGGGCAACACGCTTGCGCTGCCCGCCAGACAGGCTGCCGGTCAGGGCGTCGGGGTCCAGTCCCAGCTTGTCTATCAGGGCATTGACGCGGGCAGGGCGCTGCCAGTCTTCGGTTTCAGTGAAGTCACCGCACAGAAAATCGTAAATGCTCAGCTCGGGATTCAGCTCGGGCTCTTGCTCGACGGTGGCAATTTTCAGCCCGCCCAGTCGTTGAACCTGGCCGTCATCAGGCGCCTGGCGTTGATCCAGAATTTTCAAAAGCGATGATTTGCCAGCACCATTGCGCCCGATCAGACCGATGCGTTCGTTTCTTTGTATGACCAGATCGGCATGGTCCAGCAAAGGATGGTGGCCGAATGCCAACTGGACATCGGTCAGGGAAATCAGATTGTTGGACATAAGACTCCAGATAAAACAGCGCGTCCTGCGAATTTCTCTATTGTCGCAGGTTACAATGCATCTGTGAGGCAGGCTGGGCAGTCGCGGTACGCAAGTATCGAGGAAGGTCCGGACTCCATAGAGCAGGGTAGCGGCTAACAGCCGTCCGGCAAGTGTGGCATCACGCCAGACGAGCCGAGGACCAGGGCCACAGAGACGAGACCACAGCAAGGGCTTGCGCAAGCAGGCACAGATACGGCCACTTCCGTGTTTTCTTGCACTTCGGTGCAAAGTGCTGTGGGGTGAAACGCGGTAACCTCTACCCGGAGCAATACCAAATAGGCATACGCAGGCTTTTTAGCCCGAGAGGCGGCTCGTCTCAGTATGCGGGTAGGTAGCTAGAACCGGCCAGCAATGGTCGGTCCAGAGGAATGATTGCCGGTCAGCGGGTTCCCGCTGGCATACAGAATCCGGCCTATAGGCCTGTCTCACACTTCTCCTGGCATTCGCCACCAATTGCACCGATTTCGTACATTTGAAAGCAATTGTTAAGGATGTTGAATCCTTGGCAAGAGTCGCTTGCGCACATTTTTATAACAATTCACTTTTAATGCGCCCCGCAATTTCTTGATTTCACACAGTATTTTTTTTTAGCCACTTCTAGGATAGTGCGCTAAGTGCTTGTTGTGATTGAAAAAATTGCAACCACTGCCTTGACCGCAAAGGCTTTCCCCCGTAGAGTGGGGAAAAGTAGGAAATAGTGTAAAAAAGTGGGGGAAAAAAGTGTTCCAAGGCAGCAGCGCACTCACACTGGATGCTAAGGGTCGGATGTCCATTCCGACTCGGCACCGTGACGCGCTTTTGCAGCAGGAACAAGGCCGCTTGACCCTCACTCGCCATCCCGACGGCTGTTTGCTGGTGTATCCGCGCAGTGTGTGGGAAGAAAAGCGCGAACAAATTGCCCGCTTCCCCATGAGTGCCCGTTTCTTGCAACGCCTGCTGCTGGGTAGTGCTCAGGACGTTGATCTGGACTCCGCTGGTCGGATATTGATCGCTCCCGAACTGCGCGCTGCAGTGGGGCTGGAGCGCGACGCCATGCTGCTGGGTATGGCCACCCATTTTGAGTTGTGGAATGCGCAGGAACTGGAACGCCGACAGGCCCAGGATCTGGCTGAAAACTCCACAGACGTATTCGACACTTTTTCTTTCTGAGTAAGTCATGACGCTGGTACATCGATCCGTGCTGCTGGAGCCTACGGTGGCGGCCCTCGTGGATCCGTCCTTTGAGGCCCGGCGCTGGGCGCAAAACCCCGACATTCAGGGTTTGGTCGATGGTGTGTACGTGGATTGCACCTTTGGTCGTGGTGGTCACAGCCGCTTGCTGTTGTCGCACTTGAGCCCCCAGGCGCGCCTGATCGTGATCGACAAGGATCCTCAGGCGATCGCCGTGGCTCAGGAGCTGGCGGCACAGGATAGCCGGGTCACGGTTGTACATAGCGGTTTTGGTGATCTGGCCCAGGCTCTGGACGAGCTGGAAGTGGGGCCATTGCAGGGCGTCATGATGGATTTGGGCATTTCCTCGCCACAAATCGACGACGCAGAACGAGGTTTCTCTTTTATGCGCGAAGGTCCTTTGGACATGCGCATGGATACCAGCGGTGGTTTGACCGCTGAACAGTGGCTGGCCGAGGTCAGCGTAGAAGTTTTAAAGGAGGTCATTGCAGAATATGGCGAAGAACGGTTTGCTTTCCAGATTGCAAAGGCGATTGTTGATCGCCGCCAATCCCGCCCGCTACATACAACGCGTGATCTCGCCGAGCTCGTCGCCGGTGTCGTCCGCACGCGCGAAAAGGGTCAACATCCGGCAACCAGGACCTTCCAGGCTATACGGATTTACCTCAATCGTGAGCTCGAAGAGCTCGCGTACGCGCTTCCGTCAATTCTGAGTCGATTGGCGACTCGGGGCAGGCTTGCGGTGATTGCATTTCATTCACTGGAGGACCGCATGGTCAAACAGTTCATGAACGCAGCTGCGCGTCCCGCGCAGGAACAGTCACGTCTACCTATTCTTGAAAAAGACTTGCCCCAGCCTCTGGTGCAGTCTTTGGGCAGAATCTTGCCCACCGACGAGGAGTCCAGCGATAACCCCCGAGCCCGCTCGGCGGTATTACGTGTGGTGCAACGCACCGACACCCCCATCCCCCAGGACTGGATGCGCAGCGCCAGCGAGCGTCTGCTGCAACAGGCCGCCTATAGCCGACAGCCCGCCGGCAAGCGAGGCCGCCGATGATGCGCCTGGTCATCACCCTCTCTTTGGTGTTGATGCTTTCGGCCATCTCTTTGGTGACGGCGCGCTATCAGGCGCGCGAGCTGTTTGTGCAAACCGATCGTCTGGTCACCAAAGCGGGTGAACTGGACACGGACTGGCGTCGTCTGCAACTGGAGCGTGCCGAGCTGGCTCGCAACGCCCGGGTGGACGACATTGGCCGCAACGAATTGGGCCTGGTGCTCAGCTCTCCGGAGCGCACGCTGTATGTGCAAGGTGGTGAGTTGAGCTCGAACCAGGCTCAGCCCGGAGGGCGGCCATGAGACGATTCGGCTATCACGATAATCCTGTTTTAAGCGTCCAGATTCCATTCTGGCGTTCGCGTTTGGTCCTGGTGCTTTTGTTCCTGGGCTTTGGTGCATTGATCGTCAAGGCCTTGTACTTGCAGGGCCTGTCTACCGAATTCCTGCAGCAGCAAGGCGAGCGCCGTTACGAGCGCACCCAGGTTCTGCCGCCCATGCGTGGCAAGGTTTTTGATCGCTCCGGGTCCGTGGTGCTGGCCTCCAGCGTGCCCGTCAAGGCAATCTGGGCCATTCCGGATGACGCCCGCAATGCCAAACCCGAGCAGATTGCTCAACTGGCCAAGTTGCTGGGTATGGGGCAGTCCGATATCGACCGTCGCCTGTCCGTTGAAGATCGCAACTTTGTCTACATCAAGCGTCAGGTAGATGTGGATGTGGCTGCCCAGATTGCCGAACTGAAGATTCCCGGTATTCACCAGCAGGAAGAAATGCGCCGCTTCTATCCCGAAGGGGATGTGATGGCGCACATTGTGGGTTTCACCAATATTGAAGACCAGGGCATTGAAGGCATTGAGCTGGCCTTTAATTCGGCCTTGTCGGGTACGCCCGGCTCGCGCCGCGTGATTCGTGACCGCCTGGGTCGTGTGGTTGAGGACGTGCGCGCCATTATCCCGCCTACGCATGGTCAGGATTTGCACCTGTCCATTGATGCCGGTTTGCAGTTTGATGCCTACACCGCACTGAAAAAGGGGATGGAAGACGTCAAGGCCAATGCGGCTGCCGCTGTGGTCATGGATGTAAAAACCGGGGAAATTCTGGCCCTGGTGAACCTGCCTACCTATAACCCCAACGACAGGGACGACCGCAAGGGTCCGGCCCTGCGTAACCGTGCCCTGACTGACACCTTTGAGCCCGGCTCCATCATGAAGCCGTTCACCGTCGCCCTGGCACTGGACATCAACCGCATCACCACCGCCACCCAGTTCAATACAGGCAATGGTCAGTATCGCTACCAGGGCAGTGTGATCAGCGACGTCAGCCGCAACAACGGCATGCTGGATGCGGCCGGCATTTTGCGGCGCTCCAGCAATATTGGCATGACCATGATTTCCGAGCGTCTGACTTCTCAGGAAATGTGGAACAAATTTACCGAGCTGGGTTTTGGTCGTTCTCCTCAGGCCGACTTCCCCGGTATTGCCAGCGGACGGCTGCGCCCCTGGGAGCGCTGGCGCCCCATCGAGCGCGCCACCATGTCGTATGGCTATGGTCTGTCGGTTTCTCTGCTGCAAATTGCCCACGCCTACACGGCGTTTGCGCGTAATGGCGACATGGTTGCCATGACACTGCTCAAGCGGGACGGCAAACCTGCCAGCGTTCAGGTGTACACCCCCAAAGTGGCCGCCGAAGTGCGCGCCATGCTGGAGGCGGCCGCTGGTCCGGCCGGTGCCCGTCTGGCCCAGGTACAAGGCTATCGCGTGGCTGGCAAGAGCGGTACGGCCCGCAAGATTGTGGATGGCCGTTACAGCAAGTCCCTGTATCGCGGCTCTTTTGTAGGCTTTGCGCCTGTCTCCGATCCTCGCATTGTGGTGGCCGTCACGATTGACGAACCACATAGTTCCAATTATTACGGCGGGCGTATTGCCGCGCCGATTTTTTCAGAAATTGTGGCCCGGAGCTTGCGACGCCTAGGTGTCCAGCCTGATGCGCCCATAGATTCGCTGGTGGCTGTAGGCCCCGGTGCGGAGAATGTACGATGAACGCCGCAGCAATATTGGAGTGGCTGGCGCAGCATGTAGCGCCCACGGCTAATCTGTGTTTGGATTCCCGCCAGATCAAGGCGGGTGATGCGTTTTTTGCCTGCCGCGGCCATCAGGGTGATGGTCGTGAGTACGAAGTTCAGGCTGTGCAACAAGGTGCGGTTGCGATTGTGCGCGAGCAGGGCGATCAGGCGGTAGATCCCGGCGTACCTGTTTTGCAGGTTGCCAACCTCAGTGCCTTGTTGGGTGAAGTGGCTCATCAGTGGTGGGGTCGTCCTTCCGAGGAAATGACGGTTGTCGCGGTGACCGGCACCAATGGCAAGACCTCCACGGTGCAGTGGGTGGCTTCGGCTCTGAACCATTCCCAAGTGCCGTGCGGCACCATTGGTACGCTGGGCGTGACCTTGCCTGACGGCTCCAATCTGGGCGGCGTGCTGACGACGCCGGACGTGCTGACCGTACATCGCAGCTTGGCCGCCATTCGCGCCCAAGGTGGTAATGCCGTGGCGCTGGAAGCCTCGTCGATTGGCCTGGAGCAAGGCCGCCTGGACGGTGTCCGCATTGATATTGCCGGGTTCACCAACCTGACGCATGACCATCTGGACTATCACCACAGCATGGAAGAATACAAGCAGGCCAAGCTGCGCCTGTTTAGCTGGCCCGGTCTGCGTAGCGCTGTGGTGAACGCCGACGATGAAACTGGCCGTGAGTTGATGCAGGCCGGTCTGGCTGCTCGTGTGATCTCGTACTCCATGAGCCAGCCTGGCGTGGATCTGCTGGCGCAAGACGTGCATACCGGCGCTGATGGCCAGGTATTCAATCTGGTTACTGCTCACGGTACTGCTCAAATTCTGACTCACCTGCTGGGCGAGCATAACGTCGCCAACCTCCTGCTGGTGGCCGGTGTGCTGCAAGAGGTGGGTTGGCCGGTGTCCAAGATCGCCCGCATCATGGACAAGCTGGAATCCGTTCCTGGTCGCCTGCAAATTGTGACGCCCAAGAGCACCGCTGGTCGTCAGCCTCTGCCGTTGGTCGTAGTCGATTACGCGCATACCGCTGACGCGCTGGAGCGTGCCTTGCAAGCATTGCGTGAAGTGGCCAGCGTGCGTGGTGGCAAGCTGATTTGCGTATTTGGTTGCGGCGGTAACCGTGACACCGCCAAGCGCCCCATCATGGGTGAGGTAGCCGCCCGTTTGGCTGACAGCGTTCTGGTCACGACCGACAACCCGCGTTTTGAAGACCCTGCCGAAATCATTCGTCAGATTGTGGCCGGCATGCCTGAAGCGCCTGCCGTGCAAATGGATCGGGCTCGCGCCATCCTGTCTTCGATCTGGGCT
The DNA here is from genome assembly GCF_002443155.1 of Alcaligenes faecalis. Lineage (NCBI taxonomy): Bacteria > Pseudomonadati > Pseudomonadota > Betaproteobacteria > Burkholderiales > Alcaligenaceae > Alcaligenes > Alcaligenes faecalis. Next base: position 562,465 of record NZ_CP023667.1, read on the forward strand.
GCCAGCCCTGAGGATATTGTGTTGTTGGCCGGTAAAGGTCACGAAAGCTACCAGGAAGTGCAGGGCGAGCGCTCTGTGTTTGACGATTCTGACTGGGCCAAAGCTGCCTTGCTGTGGTTGCGTGGCGTGCGCTTGAGCACCGATTCCCGCAGCCTGAGCAAAGGTGATGTGTTCCTGGCCCTGAGCGGCGAGCAGTTCGACGGCCACCGCTATCTGGAAAAAGCGAAAGAGCAGGGTGCGCTTGCTGCCATCGTGGCTCAGCGTGATGCTCAGGTAGAGCTGCCACAAATTGTGCTGGGCGATACACGCCGTGCCTTGATGACCTTGGCTACCGAATGGCGTTCGCGCTTTGACATTCCCGTCATCGGCGTGACGGGCAGCAATGGCAAGACCACGACCAAGGAAATGATTGCCGCTATCTTGCGCGCCTGGTTGGGCGAAGCAGAAAGCTTGGCAACTCGCGGTAATTTGAACAACGATCTGGGCGTACCCCTGTCGATCCTGCGCTTGAGCTCCGAGCACAAGGCCGCCGTTCTGGAAATGGGCATGAACCACCCCGGCGAAATTGCCGTGCTGGCGTCCATGGCTCGCCCCACCATTGCCCTGATCAATAACGCCCAGCGTGAGCACCAGGAGTTCATGCACAGTGTGGAAGCCGTGGCCCGTGAAAATGGTGCCGTTATCGACGCGTTGCCACACGACGGCGCGCTGGTGATTCCAGATGACGACGCGTTCAGCGCCATGTGGGCTGAGCAAGCCGGTCAGCGCTCCGTATTGCGCTTTGGCCTGAGTGGTCAGGAAACGGTCTTTGCCGCCGATATGTTTGTCGAGCCCGCTCAAACTCGCTTTGTGCTGCATGTGGCAGGCCAGTCCTCTGCGCTGACCTTGCACAGCCCAGGCATCCATAACCTGCGCAATGCCTTGGCGGCTGCCGCTTGTGCCCATGCCGCTGGCGCGCCTTTGAGCGCGATTGTGCAGGGTCTGGAAAGCTTCCGTCCTGTTACGGGCCGTATGCAGCCCAAGCAGCTGTCTTCCGGTTACCAACTGATTGATGACACCTACAACGCCAACCCGGATTCGGTACGTGCTGCCATTGATGTGCTTGCACAGCTGAAAGGCCGCAAGGTGCTGGTGCTGGGCAATATGGCCGAGATCGGTGACAACAGTTCCGAGTTGCACGCTGAAGTCGGTGCCTACGCCAAAGAGCGCGGCATGGATGAATTGCTGACCTTGGGTGGCGACGCCAGCCATGCTGCCCAGGCTTTTGGTGCGCGTGCGCATCAGTTCGAGACACTAGAGGACATGGTGGCTTACCTGCTGGCGCTGGAGCCCTCCCATGTGTTGATCAAGGGTTCGCGCAGCGCGCGTATGGAGCGTGTGGTTGCCGCCCTGGAGAACCACTTCTCCCATAACGAAGGGGCCACTCATGCTTCTTGAACTGGCACGCTGGCTATCGGACGATCATATTCGCGCCTTTGGGGTGTTTGAGTACATCACCCTGCGTGCTATTTTGGCCAGCGCCACCGCGCTGGCTATCGGCTTGTTGGCAGGTCCCTGGGTTATTCGCAAGCTGACCGAACTGAAGATCGGTCAGGCTGTACGCGCTTACGGCCCTGAATCGCATCTGCAAAAGAATGGCACCCCCACCATGGGCGGTGTCCTGATCCTGATCTCCATCGGTATCAGTACCTTGTTGTGGGCAGACTGGACCAACCGCTTTGTGTGGGTTGTTCTGCTGGTGACGTTCGGTTTCGGCTGGATTGGTTGGGCTGACGACTACAAGAAAGTCGTCAATCGTGACCCCGAAGGCATGTCCTCGCGTCAGAAATTTTTCTGGCAAGCCTTGATCGGTATCGTTGCGGCCGTGTACCTGAGCTTTGCCGTTTCGGTGCCTGCCAATACTGAGCTGTGGCCCTTGTTCAAAGAGTGGGTTTTGAGCGGCTTCACCATGCCCCTGCCTACGCAGGCTGACCTGATCGTGCCGTTCTTCAAGTCCGTCAGCTACCCGCTGGGTGTGCTGGGCTTTGTGGTATTGACCTGGGCAGTGATTGTTGGCTCCAGCAACGCCGTCAACCTGACGGACGGCCTGGACGGTCTGGCCATCATGCCTACCGTGCTGGTGGGCGCTGCCCTGGGCATTTTTGCCTACGTGGTTGGCCGGGTCGACTACTCCAAATATCTCTTGTTCCCCTATATCCCCGGCGCGGGCGAGCTGATGGTGATCTGTGCGGCCATCGCCGGTGCCGGTTTGGCCTTTTTGTGGTTCAACGCCTATCCCGCCCAGGTATTCATGGGTGACGTGGGTGCGCTGGCCCTGGGTGGCGCGCTGGGCACGATTGCTGTGATCGTTCGCCAGGAAATCGTGCTGTTCATCATGGGTGGCGTGTTTGTGGTGGAAACCTTGTCGGTGATGCTGCAGGTGACCTGGTTCAAGTACACCAAGAAACGCTACGGGCAGGGCAGGCGAATGTTCCGTATGGCGCCGCTGCATCATCACTTTGAAGTTGGCGGCTGGAAAGAAACACAGGTGGTGGTTCGCTTCTGGATCATCACCATGATGCTGGTCATGGTCGGTCTGTCTACATTGAAATTGCGATGAATGCTTTGAGTTTTCCTTCGATCCGTAAAGACGGTCTCATGCTTATCCTTGGGTTAGGCGAGACAGGCTTTGCTGCGGCTCGCTGGTCTTTGGCCCAGGGGGCCAGCATTCGTTTGGCGGATACACGCGAGAACGTGCAGGGTCTGGACAAGCTTCAGACCCTGAGCAACGCGCCTCTGGACGTGCGTCTGGGGCAGAACGCCTTGCAGGCCGATAGCCTGAGCGACGTGCACACTGTAGTGATCAGTCCCGGTCTGTCCCCCGTGGAACCTGCCTTGGCCGGTTTTTTGGCTCAGGCGCGCGATCGTGGAATCGAAGTCATTGGCGAGATCGAGCTGTTCGCCCGTGCTTTGAAAGACCTGGCCGATCAAGGCCATGAAAGCCGCGTAGTGGCTGTCACGGGCACCAATGGCAAGACGACGGTCACCGCCATGACGCGCCATTTGCTGGAGCAAGCGGGTGTCTCCGCGCTGGCCGTGGGCAATATCAGCCCCGCAGCCCTGACCGCCTTGTGCGATGCTCTGGAAAACAATGCCTTGCCTCAGGTCTGGGTGCTGGAACTGTCCAGCTTCCAATTGGACAGCACCTTTAGCTTGCAGGCGGATGCTGGCGTTGTACTGAATATTTCGCAGGATCATCTGGACTGGCACGGTGGCATGGATGCCTATATCCAGTCCAAACAACGTATGTATGGCATGTGCGATGTGACCTTGGTCAATCGCGATGACCCGGCCGTCATGGCCATGATTCCCGATGCCAGTCAGGAGTCGGTGCGCAGCTTCGGTCTGGACAAGCCCGCTTTGCTGGGCGATATGGGCTTGTTGACGGATGGCGGCATGCAGTGGCTGGTGGCCAACGAGCCTACCGATTTTGAGCTGCCTGCCACCGGTCTGAAAAAACGTAATGCGCCGGTTGAGCCTGCCGTGCGTGGCAAGGGCGGCTTGAAGCGTCTGATGCCGGTTGAGGCTTTGCAGATCAAGGGCCGTCATAACGCCTTGAATGCTCAAGCCGCTTTGCTGCTGGCTCGCTGCCTGGGGCTGGGTTGGGCTGAGTTGCTCAATGGCCTGCGCACCTATCAAGGCGAGCCGCACCGTGTAGAACTGATTCGTGTGCTGGATGGTGTTCAGTATCTGGATGACAGCAAAGGCACCAACGTTGGCGCGACTGTCGCGGCCTTGCGTGGCTTCGATCAGCGCGTCTGGCTGATCGCGGGTGGTTTGGGCAAGGGTCAGGACTTTGAGCCGCTGGCTGTGGCCGCTGCACCGAATGTGGCTGAAGTGTTTTTGATTGGTCGGGACGCCAAGCAGATTGCTGCTGTTCTGGATGTGCATGATGTTCGCTACCGTTTCTGCGATGGCCTGGAAGCAGCGGTGCAAGCGGCTGCTGAACAGGCACGCTCGGGCGATGTGGTCTTGCTGTCGCCGGCCTGCGCCAGCATGGATATGTTCAAAAGCTATCACCACCGTGGCATGTGCTTTGTCGCTGCCGTGACGGAGATGGCCCTGGATAGAGGAGAGCTGGCATGAGTCTGTTTGCTGAGCTGACCTCGGGTGTCAATGCCGTACGTCCTGGACGCACGGCATTGCCTGCGTTTGATCGCCCCTTGTTGGCCGCTACCCTGATGCTGACCCTGTTCGGTCTGCTGATGGTGTATTCGGCCTCGATCGCTTTGGCAGACGGGCCGCGCTATGAAAGCTACGGTCGCTACTACTTTGTGATACGCCACGCCTTGTTCATCGTGGTGGGCGTGGTGCTGGCCATGTTTACCGCCACCGTGCCCTTGCGCGTGTGGCAGAAGCTGGCTGTACCCTTGTTTGCACTGGCTATTTTCCTCTTGATGGTTGTGCTGATTCCCGGAATCGGCCGTGAAGTGAACGGCGCACGTCGCTGGTTGCCATTGGGCATCATCAACTTCCAGCCCTCGGAACTGATGAAAGTGGCCATGGTGCTGTACGCCGCCGATTACACCGTGCGCAAGCAGCAGCACCTGCATACGTTTATACGAGGTTTCCTGCCCATGGCGGTGGCTCTGGGCCTGGTCGGTGTTCTGCTGTTGATGGAGCCTGACCTGGGCGCCTTCATGGTCATTGTGGCCATTGCAGTGGGCATTCTGTTCATTGGCGGAATTAACGGCAAGCTGTTCTCTGCCTTGCTGGGCATCATGGTCAGCAGCTTCCTCTTGCTGATCTGGTTATCGCCCTGGCGTCGTGAACGTCTGTTCGTGTACCTGGACCCCTGGAACCCTGACAACGCCTATGGCAGTGCCTATCAGCTGTCGCACTCGCTGATTGCCTTGGGTCGTGGTGAATGGTTTGGTGTGGGCTTGGGCTCCAGTGTGGAAAAACTGCATTACCTGCCTGAAGCCCATACTGACTTCATCGTTGCGGTAATTGGCGAAGAACTGGGTTTTGTTGGCGTGGCCGCCCTGATCCTGACTTTTGGTTTTGTGGTCTGGCGCAGCTTCAATATCGGTCGTCAGGCCAGCGCCATGGATCGTTTGTTCAGCGGTGTCGTCGCTCAGGGTGTGGCGCTGTGGTTCGGCGTGCAGGCCTTTATCAATATCGGTGTGGTGCTGGGTCTTTTGCCAACCAAAGGGCTGACCTTGCCTTTGGTCAGTTATGGCGGTTCGGGCATTGTGATGAATCTGGTGGCTTTTGCCTTGTTGCTGCGGGTTGATTTCGAGAACCGGCAAATGATGCGAGGTAAGCGCACATGAGCACCCCAACCATCCTGATCATGGCAGGCGGCACAGGCGGGCACATCATGCCCGGGCTGGCCGTGGCCGAAGCCATGCAGCAGCGCGGCTGGAGCGTGTTGTGGTTAGGTCATCCCGAGCGCATGGAAGGTAGCTTGGTCCCTCAGCATGGGATTAAAATGCTGCCTCTGCGATTTTCCGGATTACGAGGCAAAGGCGTGAAGGCGTTGCTCTCTTTACCCTTTACCTTGATCAGTGCCTGCTGGCAGGCACACCGCTGTCTGCAAGAGGCCAAGCCTGATGTGGTTCTGGGAATGGGCGGCTATGTCGCCTTCCCTGGTGGCCTGATGTCTTTTGTATCGCGCCGCCCGCTGGTGGTGCACGAACAAAATGCAGTGGCTGGAACTGCCAATCGCTACCTGGCCAAAATGGCGACCAGCGTGCTCACCGGTTTCCCTGGGGCCTTGCCCGGCGCTGTGACGGTTGGCAATCCTGTGCGCGATGCCTTCGTAGGCCAGGGCCCGGCTGCCGAGCGTTACGCCAAACGTAGCGGACCACTGCGTATTCTGGTGGTGGGGGGCAGTCTGGGTGCGGCCGCACTGAACAAGGTGGTGCCTGAAGCCATGGCGCTGATCCCTGCCGAGCAGCGTCCTCATGTGACGCACCAGTCCGGTCAGCAGCATCTGGAAAGCTTGCAGCAAAGCTATGCAGACAATCAGGTACAGGCTGACTGCAAGGCCTTTATTGGCGATATGGCACAGGCCATGAAAGAGGCCGATGTGCTGATTTGCCGCGCCGGTGCCATGACGGTAGCGGAGGTGGCGGCGATCGGCGTAGCAGCCCTGTTTGTGCCTTTGCCACATGCTATTGACGATCACCAGACAGCCAATGCCCGCTACCTGAGCGAATGCTCCGGCGCGTGGCTCAAGAAACAATCGGAGTTGACGGCTCAGTGGCTTGCACAGTGGTTGCAAGATCTGAGCCGTGAAGAGTTAAGCCGTGTGGCCAGCCACGCGCAAGAACATGCACAGTTGAATGCCACGCAGCAGATTGCCGAAGCATGTCAGCAGGCGGCAAGGAGGGTGGGATGAAACACCGCATTCAACGTATTCATTTTGTAGGGATTGGCGGCTCGGGCATGAGCGGCATTGCCGAAGTCATGCTGAACCTGGGCTTTGCCATCAGTGGCTCGGATATCCAGGAAACGGCGGTGACCCGTCGTCTGGAGCAACTGGGTGCTCGCATCGTGATCGGCCATCAAGCTGAAAACGTCGCTGGCATGGGCGCTATCGTGACTTCCACCGCTATTGCGGGCGATAACCCTGAAGTGCTGGCCGCGCGCGCTGCCCGTATTCCGGTGGTGCCTCGTGCCCTGATGCTGGCCGAGCTGATGCGCTTGAAGCGCGGCATTGCCGTGGCCGGTACGCACGGCAAGACCACCACCACCAGTCTGGTCGCCAGCCTGTTGGGCGCGGCTGATCTGGACCCCACTTTTGTGATCGGTGGTCGCCTGAATTCGGCCGGTGCCAATGCCCGCCTGGGGCAGGGTGATTACATCGTGGTGGAAGCTGACGAGTCCGACGCTTCCTTCCTGAATCTGCTGCCGGTGATGGCCATCATCACTAATATCGACGTAGACCATATGGACACCTATGGTCATGACGTTGCCCGGCTGAAAAGCGCCTTCATCGACTTCACGCATCGCCTGCCGTTTTACGGCAGCGCCATCGTGTGCAACGACGATGCGAATGTGCGCGAAATCATTCCTTTTGTATCGCGGCCTGTCACGACTTACGGCATTGATACCGATGCCCAGGTTCGTGCAATCAACATTGAAAGCCGTGGCACCACCATGTGTTTTGACGTGCAGCGCAAAGGGGCAACAGGCGATCTCCCGCTGCTGTCCGTGTGCCTGAATCTGCCCGGAAAACACAATGTACTCAATGCCTTGGCCGCCATTGCGGTAGCGACTGAACTGGGTGTCAGTGATGAGGTCATCGCGCGTGGTCTGAAAGAGTTCACGGGCGTGGGGCGCCGCTTCTCCATGGTGGGAGACTTCCCAGTCTCGACCGAGCATGGCGGTGGCACGTTTACCGTTGTTGACGATTATGGTCACCATCCTGTCGAAATGGCTGCTACCTTGGCGGCCGCACGGGGTGCTTGGCCTGATCGCCGCATCGTGCTGGCATTCCAGCCACACCGCTACACGCGCACCCGTGATTGCTTTGAAGATTTCGTGCAGGTACTTAGCCAGGCCGACGCGGTTCTCCTTGGAGAGGTCTATCCCGCCGGCGAGGCTCCCCTTGTGGCCGCCGATGGCCGTGCCTTGAGTCGCGCAGTGCGTGTGCTCGGCAAGGTCGAACCCATTTTCGTGGCCGAAATCAGCGATATGGCACAGGCCGTTCTGGACTTTGTCCGTGACGGCGATGTGGTGTTGGTAATGGGTGCAGGGTCCATCAGCCGGATCCCTGCTCAATTGGGAGAAATGGCATGACAGCGGATTTTGGTCGGGTCGGCGTGTTGTACGGCGGCAAGTCCGCCGAACGTGAAGTGTCCTTGATGTCGGGCGCAGGCGTGCATGAAGCCCTGTGCAGCATGGGCGTGGATGCGCATTTGTTCGATATGGGCGAGAAAGGACTGACCGAACTGGCTCAGGCCGGTTTTGACCGCGTGTTTATTGCTTTGCATGGTCGTTACGGCGAAGACGGCACCTTGCAGGGAGCCCTGGAGTGGATGGGCATCCCTTACACCGGCAGCGGGGTGATGGCCTCGGGCCTGGCCATGGACAAGATCATGACCAAGCACGTCTGGCAGCACCTGGGCTTGCCGACCCCCGGCTTTGCGCAGCTGGATCATGTCAGCCAGGTTGCCGCTGCCGTGGAACGTCTGGGCGTGCCCCTGATCATGAAGCCGCCCCATGAAGGCTCCACCGTGGGTGTGGTGCGTGTGGATCGCGCCGAAGAAGCCGTTGCCGCCTTTGAAACCGCCATGCATTACGACACGGCCGTGCTGGCCGAACAATTCATTCGTGGCCGCGAGCTGACGGTGCCCATCATTGGTGTGGGCGCTCAGGCACGTGCCTTGCCCGTGATCGACATCGTGGCCCCGCAAGGCAATTACGACTTTGAACACAAGTATTACTCGGACGAAACCCAGTACTTCTGTCCTGCAGATCTGTCGCTTGAACTGACGGCGCATATCCAGGATTTATCGGTCCGTGCGTTTAATGCACTGGGCTGCGAAGGCTGGGGCCGGGCCGACTTCATGCTGGACGAGCAGAACCGCCCCTGGCTGCTGGAGATGAACACCTCTCCTGGCATGACCAGCCACTCTTTGGTGCCCATGGCGGCCAAAGCAGAGGGCACCAGCTATGCCCAGTTGTGCGTGAACATTTTGGCAACGGCGCGCTGCAAAGTGCAGGCCATTGCCCGCAGCCTATAGAACGTGGAGCCTGATTCATGTTTTCCGATGCCCGTCTGACCAACCTGATCGCCAATACGCTGGCTTTGCTAGCGGTATCGGCATTGGTGATCGGTGTTGTGGTTTGGGCGGTGCGTCGTCCGTACTTCAATATCGAGCGCATTCAGATTGAGTCCTCGCAGGGCGAGCCTCTGGCCTATGTGACTCCTGAAGGGGTGAAAGCCACGATTGCCGGTCGCCTGCAGGGCAACTTCTTCACGGTGGATCTGGACCAGTCCCGCGCCTTGATTGAAACGGCTCCCTGGGTACGACGCGCGCAAATTCGCCGCGTCTGGCCCAACAGCCTGTCGGTACGGATTGAAGAACAGCAGCCGCTGGCCTACTGGAATGAAGACGAGATGATCAACACCTGGGGTGAGTCATTTTCGGCCAACAAGGCGGTGGTGCCGGATGACGTGGATTTGCCCCAGCTCAGCGGCCCTCCGAATTCGGAGCGTCTGGTGGTGCAACGGTATGCCGAGCTGGCACGCTGGTTTGGCCCTCTGGATGTGCAGGTCAGCGAAGTGACCTTGAGCCCGCGCTATGCCTGGGATGTAGTTTTGTCTAACGGAATGCAGTTGAGCCTGGGCCGAGACCCAGCTGCGGATATTGCTGATCCGCACGGTCGCAAGGGTGCATTGCCCTTTGCGGTACGTGTTGAACGATTTGTGCAGGCCTGGCCTGCCTTGATGCAACGGCTTGGCGACCGTGCTTTGCAAAGTGCCGATTTACGTTACCCGAATGGCTTTGCGATAACGCTGGCTCCGGTTTCATCTACCCCTGTGAAGTAAAGAACATATGACTCGTGACATCAAAGACCTGATCGTTGCATTGGACATCGGCACCAGCAAAGTGGTTGCGGTGGTGGCCGAAGTGCTGCCGGAAGGCCGGTTTGAAGTGCTTGGTCTGGGCCAGCATGAATCCCAGGGCATGCGCAAAGGGGTGGTCGTCAATATCGAGACGACGGTCAATTCCATCCAGCGCGCTCTGGAAGAGGCGGAGCTGATGGCCGATTGCAAGATCCGTGAGGTCTACACCGGCATTGCAGGCAGCCACATCACCAGCTTCAACTCCAGCGGCATGGTGGCGGTGAAAGACAAGGAAGTGACGGCAACCGATGTGGCGCGCGTGATCGAAACGGCCAAGGCCGTGAACATCCCCACCGACCAGCAAGTGCTGCACGTGCTGACGCAGGAATTCATTGTGGATTCGCAAGAAGACATTCGCGAGCCCATTGGCATGAGCGGTCTGCGCCTGGAAGTGCGGGTGCACATTGTGACCGGTGCGGTCAGCGCAGCGCAGAACATCGTGAAATGCGTGCGTCGTTGCGGTCTGGAAGTGCAGGACCTGATTTTGCAGCCTTTGGCCTCCAGCCTGTCCTGCCTGACCGCGGACGAGAAGGAGCTAGGCGTGGTGCTAGTGGATATTGGCGGCGGTACGACCGACATCGCCATCTACACCGGCGGTGCTATCCGTCATACCGACGTGATCCCGATTGCCGGCGACCAGATCACCAGCGATATCGCTGCCATGTTGCGCACCCCTACGCCGGATGCGGAAGAGATCAAGCTGCGCTTTGGTGTGGCCAAGCAATCGCTGGCTCATCCGGAAGAAATGATTGAAGTGCCCGGCCTGGGTGATCGCCCCAACCGTCAGGTAAAGCGCCAGGCTTTGGGGGCCGTGATCGAGCCGCGTGTGGAAGAGCTGTTTACCTTCGTGCAGCAAAGCCTGCGCGAATCGGGCTACGAAGATTTGTTGTCCTCGGGTGTGGTGCTGACCGGTGGGACGGCCATGTTGCCGGGCATCGTGGAACTGGCCGAGGACGTGTTCCTGAAACCGGTGCGTATCGCAGTGCCCAGCTACGAAGGCAGCCTGGCTGATGTGATGCGCAACCCCCGTTTTTCGACGGTGATGGGTCTGTTGACCGAAGCTCGCCTGCAAAGCGCTCGTGGCCGCAAAGTGGCCCAGCAAAAAGGCAGTGTCAAAGGTCTGATGGCACGCATGAAGGAATGGTTCATGAATTAAGGGCGTTGCAAGACGCTCAGGTCGGGCAGCCTGAAAGGGCAGTCCAGGAGGCAGTTCAAACCGAGTGCGAACCCTTTTGGTTGGCAGATGTTTTGAGCTGATTCCAAATTTCAGTTGTATCGGGGAAGTACGTAGAAACTTGACTAATTAAGTGTTTGAGTGGGAGTCAATCATGATGAACTTTGAAATGTTAGATACCAGCGGTAGCGGCACGGTCATCAAGGTCGTGGGTGTGGGCGGCGCAGGCGGTAACGCTGTGATGCATATGATCAATTCTGGTGTTCAGGGCGTTGATTTCATCTGCGCCAATACCGACTCGCAGGCTCTGGCCAGCAGCGATGCACCTATCCAGATCCGTCTGGGCCGCAGCGGCCTGGGCGCCGGTGCCAAGCCTGACCAAGGCCGTGCGGCTGCTGAAACGGCTCGCGAAGAAATTCGTGCAGCTTTGAACGGCGCCAATATGGTGTTCATCACGGCCGGTATGGGCGGTGGCACCGGTACGGGTGCCAGCCCCGTTGTTGCCGAAGTGGCCAAGGAATTGGGCATTTTGACCGTGGGCGTAGTCACCAAACCTTTCTCCTTTGAAGGCAATCGCCGTTTGCGCATGGCCGAAGAAGGGATCGAGGAGCTGAGCAAGCACGTTCACTCCCTGATCGTTGTATTGAATGAAAACCTGTATGACTTGATGGATGAGGACGCAACGCAGTCCGATTGCTTCAAGGCAGCTGACGATGTCTTGCACAATGCCTGCGCCGGTATTGCCGAGATCATCAATGTTGAAGGTAACGTGAACGTCGACTTTGAAGACGTGAAAACCATCATGGGCGAGCAAGGTCAGGCCATGATGGGTACGGCTGTGGCTTCTGGCTCGAACCGCGCTCGTGAAGCGGCCGAGCGTGCCATCGCTTGCCCATTGCTGGAAGGTGTGGACCTGCACGGTGCCCGCGGCATGCTGGTGAACATTACGTCCTCCTCGTCCCTGAAGATGCGCGAAACGCGCGAAATCATGGACACCATCCGTGGCTACGCTGCAGAAGACGCCACCGTTATCTTTGGTACCGCTTACGATGAGTCCATGGGCGACAGCCTGCGCGTGACCGTTGTGGCTACCGGCCTGGGTCGCAAGCAAGCGCGCCCACAGTTGGTACAAAACAACGAAGAAGTGTTACGTACAGGTACGGACAACATGCCTGTCATCGGCGCTGATTACGCCAATGCCGACGTGCCTGCCGTCATCCGCAACCCACGCAGCCAGGCTTCGGCTCAGGTGCGTGCTCTGGAGACAGCCGGTATGGATCACTTCGATATTCCGGCGTTCTTGCGCAAGCAGGCTGATTAAAAATCAGGTTCGGCGATTACCCGAGTCGCCAATTTGATTTCTCCCACGACTCCCCCTGGACGTTCGCGTTCAGGGGGCGTAAGTGCTTTGTTGTGTCGTGGTGTTTGACGCTTGACAATGACGTATGCTTGAAGAAAGCCTATAGTGGATAACCCGTATTACGGTTACAATAGTCTTTGCGAACAACACTTTACAAGTACAAGAACAGCTATGCTTCGTCAGCGCACCATCAAGAATGTCATCAGTACCAAAGGAGTCGGCTTGCACTCTGGTCGTCGTGTCGAACTGACACTGCGCCCTGCTGCGCCTGACACGGGTATTGTGTTTCACCGTATCGATCTGCCCGAAATCGTGGATTTGCCCGCGCAGGCAGACAAGGTCGGTGGTACGCGTATGGCTTCTGTGCTGATCAAGGATAATGTCCGGGTGTCGACCGTAGAGCATTTGATGTCGGCCATCGCTGGCCTGGGCATTGATAATCTGCACGTGGACCTGACAGCCGAAGAAGTACCCATCATGGATGGCAGTGCCGGTACGTTTGTGTACTTGTTGCGCTCGGCAGGCCTGCAAGAGCAGGAAGCTGCCAAGAAGTTTTTGCGTGTCCTCAAGCCCATCGAAGTTTCTGAAGGCGAGGGGCAGGACATTAAATGGGCCCGTCTGGAGCCCTATGAAGGCTTTGCCCTTCAGTTTTCCATCGATTTTCACCACCCGGCCATTGATGCAACGGCCAATTTTGCCGAGGTGGATTTTGCGCACGACTCGTACGTGAAGACCATTTCGCGTGCGCGCACCTTCGGGTTCGCCAGCGAAGTGGAAGCCTTGCGTGCGGCTGGTCTGGCCCGTGGCGGCAGTTTGGACAATGCCATCGTCATGGACGAGTACCGCGTTCTGAACAGCGACGGTCTGCGTTACGAGGACGAGTTCGTCAAGCACAAGATTCTTGATGCCATTGGCGACTTGTACCTGATTGGCCACCCCCTGATTGCTCGCTATGTGGCGTGCAAATCCGGCCATGGTTTGAACAACCAGTTGGCGCGCGCCTTGCTCGCCGCCCAGGATAGCTGGGAACTGGTGACTTTCGAGTCTGCTGCCAGTGCACCCCATGCATTTTCCAGCGAGTGGAAATTCGCTTGATCCTTGCCTAGGGTTCCGATCTTGGTGCTTTGTTTAGCCGCGATGATGACGCAACAAGCGTTCGATGGCTTGCGCCAAGGGACCTTGCGGCAATGAGTCATGCAGCTTTTCGAACGATTCCAAGGCCCGTTCGTCCAGGACTTGTACCTGGCGTGCGGGCTTTTCTGTCACGCTTGCAAACAAATGGGCTTGCACGTGCACCAGCGCCTCGCTAATGTTCCAGCCAGCGGCATTCATCTGCCGTGTGACAGTGGGCAAAAGCTGGCGCAGCTTGGCCGCATGCGCCGCGCTGGGAACTGCCAGCGTCAATTGCTGTCTGTCTATACGGGCTACTTTACAAGCCTTGCCCAAAGCAGGTGGCAAGGCTTTGCTTACATGGGTCTGAGCCGCCATCAGCTGCCGGGCCATTTCCAGTACCTGGGAACCTTGCTGGTCGCTGGCCAGCCAACCCAAAGCGTGGCTTTGCCCGCTACTGCGTTTTGGCGCGGATGAGGAAAAAGGAGGCTTCCAGGACATGTTCGAGGTTATACGAGAGTGGATCAACATAAAGACTATACGTCCTTAGATGCCAAAGCCAAAGGGGTCCGCCGTACGGTGATCGCCCTGGTGGCCTTGGTGTCGCTGGGCGTTTCCGCAGCGGCGGGAGCTCTGGTGCAGTCGCACTGGGGTGAACGCAGCGGTGTGTCGCTGGATGCGGATATGGCCCAAAGCCAGGCCGCCGCCATGCAGGACAACGTTACCCGCCTGGCTGAGAAAGTCGGCGGTTTGCAGGCCAAGCTGATCGAGATGGATGGTGTCAGCAAGCGCGTGGCCAAGGCTGCCGGGATCGAGTATACCGATCCGGAGCTGGCCGGTGCCATGCCTGTGCAGGATCTGGCCGTCATGGACAGCATGGATGGCGCTGACCTGGTCTGGAACGCCGACCGTTTGGGCGAGCAGCTGGATAATCTGGCCAAACAGATGTCCGAGCAGCAGGACTGGTTCCAGATGCTGGATACGGTGCTGACCGAGCGCACCGGCAACGAAGCCCGCTTGCCCAATTACCGTCCGGTGGATTATGACGAGGTAGCTTCCTCCTTTGGCTGGCGTCGTCACCCGATTTCGGGTCGCCACGCCCTGCACGAGGGGCTGGATTTCCCGGCTCCCAAGGGCACGCCTATTTATGCGGCCTCTGGCGGGGTCGTGTCCGAAGCCCGCTATATGACAGGCTACGGCAAGCTGGTGGAAATCAATCACGGCAATGGCATGAGCACGCGATACGCCCATGCGTCATCAATCGTTGTTAAATTAGGCGACGTAGTAGAAAAAGGGCAGTTGATCGCCCGCGTTGGATCTACTGGCCAGTCCACAGGCTCACACCTGCACTTTGAAGTGCGCATGGCCGGACATGCCCTGGATCCCAAGCTTTTTCTGCCGGCGCGTGAGTACGTAGAGCAGCAAGTCGCGCAATTGGATTCGGACAAGTAGTTCCGTCTTGCAGCATGTGCGTTAAACTGATTGTTTGCTTGCGCATCCCTTTTAACCAGAGATAGGCTCGAGGCACAGATTCAAGCCCTTGCGGCCTCGCCTACATTGACGACACAAGAATGGTTTCATTGCTGAAAAAGCTTATTGGCAGTCGTAACGACCGACTGCTCAAACAGTACCGTAAGCAGGTCGCCCAGATTAATGCTCTAGAGCCTACTATTCAGGGCCTGAGCGATGAGGCCTTGGCAGCCAAGACGCAGGAGCTGCGCCAACGTGTTCAGGATGGCGCCTCGCTTAACTCGCTCTTGCCCGAGGCGTTTGCCGTCGTGCGCGAAGCGGGTATCCGTGTGTTTGGCATGCGCCACTTTGACGTGCAGATGCTCGGTGCCATTGCTTTGCACAATGGCAAGATTTCCGAAATGCGTACGGGTGAGGGCAAGACCCTGACCGCGACCCTGGCCGTGTACCTGAATGCACTGTCCGGCAAGGGCGTGCACGTGGTGACTGTCAACGATTACCTGGCACGACGCGATGCGAACTGGATGGGCCGTCTGTACAACTTCCTGGGTCTGAGCGTGGGCGTCGTAGTTCCCCAGCAAGACAATGCCGAGAAGATTGCTGCCTACCAGGCCGACATTACCTACGGGACCAATAACGAATTTGGTTTTGACTACCTGCGCGACAATATGGAATACCGCGCCGAGGATCGCCGCCAGCGCGGTTTGTCCTACGCGATTGTCGACGAAGTTGACTCCATCCTGATTGACGAAGCCCGTACACCGCTGATCATCTCCGGCCAGGCCGAAGACAATACCGAGCTGTACGTGCGCATGAACGTGGTCCCGCCCATGCTGACACGCATGACGCAAGAGCCTCGTCCCCACGAGCCCGAGCCCGAAGGCGACTTCTGGGTCGATGAAAAGGGCCAGCAGGTTCATATTTCCGAAGCCGGTCACGAACGTGCCGAGCAGATCCTGACCGAAATCGGTCTGCTGCCCGAAGGCGAGTCGCTGTACGAGCCACGTCACATTTCCCTGATGCATCACCTGATGGTCGCTCTGCGCGCCCACAACCTGTTCTTCCGCGATCAGCAATACGTGGTTCAGGACGGTGAAGTGGTGATCGTGGACGAGTTCACGGGCCGTTTGATGGCCGGTCGCCGCTGGTCCGATGGCCTGCACCAGGCCGTGGAAGCCAAGGAAGGCGTTCGCATCCAGAACGAAAACCAGACCCTGGCGTCGATTACCTTCCAGAACTACTTCCGTATGTATGACAAGCTGGCTGGCATGACCGGTACAGCAGATACGGAAGCCTACGAGTTCCAGGAAATCTACAGCCTTGAAACCGTCATCATTCCACCGAATCGTCCGCTGGCCCGCAAGGACCAGAACGACCAGGTCTTTAAAACCGATGACGAGAAGTTCAACGCCATTCTGAAAGACATCCAGGACTGCCACGAACGTGGTCAGCCTGTTCTGGTGGGCACCACCAGCATTGAAAACTCCGAGCTGATCTCCACACGCCTGAACGCCGCGGGTGTCAAGCACGAGGTGCTGAACGCCAAGCAACACGCCCGTGAAGCCGATATCGTGGCTGAAGCTGGTATGCCGGGTCATGTGACCATCGCTACCAATATGGCCGGTCGTGGTACCGATATTGTGTTGGGTGGCAGCATCGAGCGTCCGATTGCTCAGGTTCGTGAAGACGAGTCCCTGAGCGCCGAACAGAAAGAAGCCAAGATCCAGGCTATCCGCGCCGCGTGGGAGCCTTTGAACCAGCAGGTCAAACAGGCTGGTGGTTTGCGCATTATTGGTACCGAGCGTCACGAGTCCCGCCGTATCGACAACCAGTTGCGTGGTCGTGCCGGTCGTCAGGGTGACCCAGGTTCCTCGCGCTTCTACCTGTCGCTGGAAGATTCGCTGATGCGCATCTTCGCCGGTGACCGGGTGCGCGCCATCATGGAGCGTCTGCGTTTGCCAGAGGGCGAGCCTATCGAAGCCCGTATGGTGACTCGTTCCATCGAGTCGGCCCAGCGCAAGGTCGAGGCCCGCAACTTCGATATTCGTAAACAGCTGCTGCAGTATGACGACGTGGCCAACGATCAGCGCAAGGTGATCTACGCCCAGCGTAACGAAGTGCTGGAGTCCGCTGATATTACCGACACCATCAGCAGCCTGCGTGAAGCGGCTGTCAGCCGTCTGTTCCGTGAATACGTGCCGCAAGACACGATGGAAGAGCAATGGGATATCCCTGGCCTGACTACTGCTTTGCAAAGCACCTTCCAGATTGAGCTGCCTTTGGCTGAAATGCTGGAGAAAGAATCCAATCTGACTGACGATGATTTGCACGATCGCGTTATCGATGAGTCCCAGCGTCTGCTGCAAGCCAAGATTGATATGGTAGGCCAGCCTAACTGGGGCAACTTCGAGCGTTCGGTGCTCTTGCAGTCCATTGATACGCAATGGCGTGGCCATTTGCAGGCTCTGGATCACCTGCGTCAGGGTATTCATCTGCGTGGTTACGCCCAGAAAGACCCCAAACAGGAATACAAGCGCGAAGCTTTCGAGCTGTTCTCCGACATGCTGGACCGTGTGCGTGATGAAGTGGTCAAAGTGCTGATGACCGTGCGCATCCAGACACCGGAGCAGGTTGAGGAAGCGGCTGTTGAAGCACCCGCCAACTCCAATGTTCGTTTCCATCATTCGGATTACGACGCTGCCCTGAGCGGTGAAGATCCCGGTCTGGATGAAGCAGCCAAGGGTGAAGTGCCACGCGTGGGCCGTAACGATCCTTGCCCATGCGGCAGCGGCAAGAAATACAAGCAGTGCCACGGACGCTTGAACTGATTTTGAGTCAAGCCGCCCAGCCTGCTGGCTGTTAGCAGCAAGCCCCATGCGCCTCTCTGGCTCATGGGGTTTTTTCTTGGATTCCCATTTTGTTGTTGCGGGCTAATTTCGGAATGGGCATATCGCAGTCATGCGGGGTTATTTTTCCCTGTAAGCTACAGGGCGCAGCCTGGTGTTACCGGCTGCAGCTTATCGTTTTCTCTGTGTGTTTCCTCTATGACAACATCTCCCTTATTGCATCGAGTTGCCCTGATCGGGGCGGGCGAAGTCGCGCGTTTTTATGGTGCCGCCTTGAAGTCGGCGGGTGTGCAGGTGCCATTTATCCTGGTGCGCCGGGAAAGTGCCCCAGCCAGTGAGCTGGCTCAGCAATTGGGGGCGCAGCTGTGTTCGCAGGCGGATGCGCGCTGGCAGGATCTGGACGGGGTGTTGTCGGCTGTCACGGGGACACAGGCAGAGGTAGTGGCCAAGGCCGTCATGCCGCATTTGTCCTCCGGAACACTGTACATGGACTTGTGTACGGCTGAGCCTCAGGACATGGAAAGCATGGACGCCCTGGCGCAACAGCATGGAATCGAGCTGGCTGATCTGGCGATTATGGGCTCTGTGCCCTCTACGGGCGCGCAGACGGCTTTATTGGCTGCAGGACAAGGGGCAGGCAGGGCAGCGGCCTTCTGGCAGGCTCAGGGCGCTCCTGTGCGGATTCTGCCAGGGAAGGCCGGGGATGCGATGCGCTTGAAGCTGCTACGCAGCCTGATGACCAAGGGGCTGGAGGCATTGGGGATTGAAAACCTGATGCTGGCTGAACGCATGGGTTTACGGGCCGAGCTGTATGAAGTACTGGAGGATTTGAATCAGCGGGGTTTGCAGGACTTCATGGAGTCCTGCTTGCGCAGCCATCTGGTGCATGGTGTGCGCCGCCGTGACGAGGTTTTGCAAGTACGTCGTCAGCTGGAGCTGGCAGGCATCGCACCAAGAGTGACCAATGGCGTGCTGGATTTCTTTGAGCACACAGCGCAGACCGAGTCTCTGCAAAGAGCTCAGGCTGTGGGGACGCAGGAGAGTCTGGAGGTGTTTCTGGAAGAGGCCCGGCTGTCGTCCTCCCGGTCTTAGTCGCCTGGAAGGATAGTTTGATGCTCGCATCAGATGCTTCGTGTCTGAGTTTGAGGCAGACATAAAAAAACCGGCCAGGAGCCGGTTTTTTTAATCATGCCCGCGGGCGATTTATAGCAGGAACACCGTCGCCAGTCCCAGGAACAGCAGGAATCCCAGCGAGTCCGTCGCAAAGGTCAGCAGTACCGAGGAGCCCACAGCGGGGTCATTACCAAAGCGATCACGCAGAATCGGGATCATGACGCCCAGCGCCGCGCCAATCAGCATATTGCCGATCATGGCAGCCATCATCACGGCGGCAATGGCGATCGAGCCGGAGATGAACCAGGCAAAGAAAGCCGTCACCGCGCTGCCACAGATTCCGACCAGGAAGGTCACCAGCAGTTCACGCTTGATCAGCGGGATGACGTTGGAACCCGTGACCCGGCCAGTGGCAATGGCACGAATAATCATGGTCATGGTCTGGTTGCCGGAATTGCCGCCAATACCGGCCACAATCGACATCAGGAAAGCCAGGATCACGATGTGGCTGACGGTGTCCTCAAAGCGCGAGGCAATAAAGGAAGCCGTTGCTGCCGTACAGAGGTTGATCAGCAGCCAGGGGGCCCGGTTGCGGATAGCCGTACGGATGGGCGAGAAAATGTCGTCCTCTTGCAGACCGGCACGAGACAGGGCCTGTTCTTCCGAGTCCTCTTGCAGCACGTCCACCACTTCGTCAATGGTGACTCGGCCAATCAGGCGGCCAATATCGTCCACCACGGGAGCAGACACCAAGTCATAACGCTCAAAGGCCCCGGCAGCATCCGAGTCCGAATCCAGTGGATTCAGAGTCAGATAGTCGGTGGACATGACGGAGGACACCAAGGTTTCAGGCTCACTGACCAGCATGCGGGTCAGGGACAGCGTGCCTTGCAGTTTATCGGCCCGGTCCACCACAAAGATCTGGTCAGTGTGGTCGGGCAGCTCCTGCAAGCGACGCAGGTAACGCAAGACCACTTCGAGGGTCACGTCCTCGCGCACGCGCACCATGTCAAAGTCCATGATGGCACCCACTGTATCTTCGGGGTAGCCCATGGCTTCGATCAGTTGCGCACGCTCTTCGTCTGTCAGGCCGCGCTGGACGGCGGCCACCACATCGGGCGGCAGATCAGGCACCAGATCGGCAATTTCGTCGGCATCCATATTGCCGGCGGCGGCGATCAGGTCCGCAGCGTCCATGGAACGAATCAGCGATTCACGTGCCCAGTCCGCTACTTCCAGCAGCACATCTGCATCGTGCTCGGCATCCACCAACTGCCAGATGGCCTGGCGTTCCAGCTCGGGCAAGGACTCCAGAATGAAGGCAATGTCAGCTGGGTGCAGATCGTTCAGGATGGACTTGATCTCGCTCTCATGCTGGCGATGGATCAAGCCCTCAAGCAGGTTGGAGCGGTCGTCGTCCTCGAACTGGCGCTGGGCCAGCGACTCCACCACTTCCTGGCGTTTGAGGATGTTTTTCAGGCGATACAGTGCCTGCTGCGCATCCTCGGGCTCCAGACGGCGCGGCTTGGGAGTGTCACTGGGCGAAGTAGGGGGTACCAGGTTTTCCTGCATAGGCCTGCCTGTCACGAATACTTAGAGAGGGGGCAGCGGGCGGCTGCGGCGCTCGTCATCGGTGGCCACATAGGTAAGCGTGGCTTCCGTTACCTTGACCGTTTCCAGTTGCAGGCGTTTGCGCTCGGCATACACCTCGACTGAAACCGTAATGGAGGTACGGCCTGTTTTAATGATTTCTGTGTAGAAACTGAGCAAATCACCCACAAACACGGGCTGCTTGAAGGTGAAGGCATTCACGGAAATGGTGGCAACCCGGCCTTGGGCGCGTCGTGTTGCAGGAATCGCTCCGGCAATGTCCACCTGGGACATGATCCAGCCACCAAACACGTCACCGTGAATATTGGCGTCTGTGGGCATGGGCATGACGCGCAGGGTGGGGGCTCCGTCCGGGAGCGAAGAGATGTTGCTTGAAGTAGTCACAAATACTCCCGTATTGGAAGAAAGGGTGGTGGGACAGATGCCCGTCGCACGGAACGCACGCCGTCAACAATAGAACCTGCCATTGTAACGGCAAGCCTTGGCCCCGCTATGAAACATTTGTTAAAGCATCAACGGTGTTGTGCCAGCCAGTCCAGGGCCAACTTGGCCCAGTAGCTGGCTCCAATGGGGATCAGGGCGTCGTTGAAATCGTAGCTGCCGTTATGCAGCATGCACGGACCCATGCCGTGGCCCTGGCTGCGATGGTCGCCGTCGCCGTTGCCTAGCCAGACATAGCAGCCGGGGACTTCCTGCAGCATGAAGGAGAAATCTTCGGCACCCATGGAGGGGCGGATGTCCTGTCGCAGCTTGTCGGGGCCGACCAGCTCCCGGATGACTTGCGCGCAAAAGGCCGCTTGCTCGGGATTATTGATGGTGGGAGGGTAGCGGCGGTCAAAGTCGAACTCGGCCTTGCAACCCTGGGCGGCACAGCTTTGCTCGCACAGTTCGCGCATGCGGGTCTCGACCAGATCCAGCGCTTCGGTGGAAAAGGTGCGTACCGTGCCGCGCATGACGGCTTCGTTGGGGATGACGTTGTCGGCCGAGCCGGCATGAATCTGGGTAATGCTCAGCACCACGGGCTCCAGCGGGTCCACATTGCGGCTGACAATGGTTTGCAGGCTTTGCGCCAGTTGTACCGCCGCCATGATGGGGTCCACGCCCAGATGGGGCATGCCACCGTGGGCACCTTTGCCTTCAATGCGAATTTCAAAGGTATTGCTGGATGCCATCATGCCGCCTGGCAAGACGCCGAAGGTGCCGGTGGGCATGCCGGGCCAGTTATGCAGGCCAAAAACAGCTTGCATGGGGAACAGCGTGAACAAGCCGTCCTTGATCATTTCGCGTGCGCCGCCAAAGCCTTCTTCAGCCGGCTGGAAAATCAGATAGATGGTGCCCGCAAAATCACGGTGCTCGGACAGGTAGCGCGCTGCGCCCAGCAGCATGGCGGTATGTCCATCGTGTCCACAGGCATGCATCTTGCCGTCGTGACGGCTTTTGTGTTCGAACTCGTTCAGCTCCTGCATGGGCAGGGCGTCCATATCGGCACGCAGCCCCACGGATGGCCCCTCGCCACCCGTACCTTTCAGGATACCGACAACACCCGTCACGCCCAGGCCACGATGCACCGGAATGCCCCATTTCTCCAGCCAGGACGCGACCTGATCGGCTGTCCGGGTTTCCTCGAAAGCCAGTTCGGGGTAGGTATGGAGATCACGCCGGATGGCCGCAATTTCATGGGACCAGGCGGAAATGGGATCAAACAGCTTCATGATGCGGGCTTGTCCTTGGGCTTGAACAATAAAGTAGAGTAGAGTTAACCATAAATAAACACGTATTAGGTGACAAGCCCTTGGATACTCAGCAAAAACCTTGGCTCGAGCATTATCCGGCCTCCGTGCCCCATGACATTCAGCTAGGCGCCGAGCAGACCTTGATCGATTGTCTGGATGCCGCCATGAAAAAGCATAAGGACAGGACTGCGCTGACCTTTATGGGGCATGACATTTCCTATGAGCATCTGGATCGCAGCGCGGATGCCTTTGCGGCCTGGTTGCAAGCGCAGGGCCTGGAGCGTGGCAGCCGTGTGATGCTGATGCTGCCCAATGGTTTGCCTTTCCTGATCTGCCTGCTGGGTACGATGCGAGCGGGCATGGTGGGCGTCAACACCAATCCGCAATACACCGAACGTGAGCTGGAGTTTCAACTGGCCGATAGCCAGGCCCAGGTTATTGTGATTCTGGAAACCTTTGCGCATGTGCTGCAGCAAGTTCCAGACAATGTGAAGCCTGCCCACGTGGTGTTGAGTACCGTGGGCGATCTGATGGGCCTCAAGGGCAGTGTGGTGAATTTTGCCGTGCGTTATTTGAAACGCATGGTGCCATCTTATTCCTTGCCGGGTTCGCAGCGTCTGGAAGCGGTGCTGGAGCAGGGCAGCAAATTGAGCCTGAGCCGTCAGCCCGCCAAACCGGATGATCTGGCGCTGTTGCAATACACGGGCGGCACAACGGGCCGTCCTAAAGGCGCCATGCTGAGTCAGCGCAATTTGATGGCAAACGTCTTGCAGGTGGAGGCCGTGGGCTTTCCCGCTTTGGGCGACTTTAAAGGCCCGGCTTACACCATGATGGTGGCCTTGCCGCTGTATCACATCTTTGCGCTGACGGTTTGCGGCCTGTTCGCCATGTATGCCGGCATGCATATGGTGCTGGTGATGAATCCGCGTGATCTGAATTCGGTGTACAAGGCCTGGAAACGCAATCCGCCTGAGGTCGTTCCCGCAGTGAATACCTTATTCAATGCACTGGCGAATCACGAAAAATTCCGTACCTTGCCGTTTGCGCAGCTCAAGCTGTGTCTGGCCGGTGGCGCCGCTTTGCAAAAAGCTGTGGCCGAGCGTTGGCTGGCTGTGACGGGCTGCCCCTTGATCGAGGGTTATGGTTTGTCAGAAACCTCGCCGGTGGTGGCGGTGAACTCGACGGATTCACGCGAGTACAGCGGCACGATTGGCTTCCCCTTGCCCTCTACCGATGTGCTCTTGCTGGATGAGCAAGGCCAGCCAGTCGCTATGGGAGAACAGGGCGAGGTGGCAGTCAAAGGGCCACAAGTCATGTCGGCTTACTGGAACCAGCCAGAGGAAACCGCCAATGTCTTTACGCCCAATGGTTTCTTGAAGACGGGTGATATTGGTGTCATGGATCAGCAGGGTCGGATTCGCCTGGTGGATCGCAAGAAGGACATGATTCTGGTGTCGGGCTTTAACGTCTATCCGAATGAAATTGAAGACGTGGTTGCGGCTCACCCCGATGTGCTGGAAGTGGCCGCGGTGGGCGTGCCTAGCGAGCATAGCGGTGAAAGCATCAAGCTGTTTGTGGTGAAGCGTAATCCGTCCTTGACCGAAGCTGATATCAAGCAGTGGTGCAAGGAGCGTCTGACGGCGTACAAGCGTCCCCGCATTATTGAGTTCCGTGATGAACTGCCCAAGAGCAATGTGGGCAAGATCTTGCGCCGCGTCCTGCGGGATGAGGAAGCCAAGCCTGAAGCGCAGGCTTGATTTGGCGGTTTGGAGGAAGGGGCGATTATTCAGCAAATTGCTAAACCTTGCCTGCAACCTGATCTGCATGAAAAAAGCGAGCCGTTTTAAATGGCTCGCTTTTTTATCGGGCGATGATGATCGGAGCAGGAAGTTTGGCAACTGGCCCCGAATCAGGCGTTAAGGCTTGGGTTTGGTCGGACGCTGTGTCAGCGAGGGACGCACCATACCCAGCAATTCATCGGCAATGTGGGCATTACCTGCGTAGACGTGGCCACTGACGGGCCAGGGCTCTTCCTGATACAAGTCCTGGCATACGCCCTTGGCTTCACGCACCAGCAAAGTGCCAGCGGCAACGTCCCAGGGGGCCAGGCCCATTTCCCAGTAACCGTCGTAACGACCGCAAGCTACCCAGGCCAGATCCAGTGCGGCGGCACCCATGCGGCGCACGCCGCGGCTGCCTGTAATGGCGGTGTTCAGGCTGGGCATGTACTGGTCGGAAAAAGAGAAATCGCGGAAGGGAAAGCCTGTGGCCAATACCGAGTCCGCCAGTTTTTTCGATGAGGATGTCTGAATACGGCTGCCATTCAACCAGGCGCCTACACCGTACATGGCTGTAAACAGCTCTTCGCGGTTGGGGTCGTAGACCACGGCAATGACCGGGGTGTCCTGGGGCAGTACGCCGTTATCCATTTGGGTGCCGGCAGGAGCAATCAGGGCGACTGAGACGGCATAGTGCGGGATGCCGTGCAGGAAATTGGTAGTGCCATCCAGCGGGTCTATATACCAGGTGGGGCGGCCCGTATTTACGCCGCCGCTTTCCTCGGCCACGATATCAATGTCGGGGGTACGTTCCATCAGCACACTGATGCAGGCCTGCTCGGCTTCGTGATCGGCTTGCGAGACCAGATCGTTGTGCATTTTGTTGCTGATCACCAGAGAGCTACGGTCCGACGCATAGGCTTGTAAAATAGCGGCGGCGGCATGGGCTGCAGTAACAGCAGCGTCCAGGCAGGCGCTGAGCGGTAAACGTGACAATGGCATGGCAATCCGGTTTTAAAAAAGAAAAAATCTGGAACAGAGACTTTTCATTGTACGTGTTTGTTGGTGTCAGTTTGATTAAGGCCAGTTTAAGGGGTTAGACCGTGTGTGAGTGTTGTTATGGGCAGGAAAATTAATGGCTGCCTCTGCGTTTGAGCCCCTGGTCCCGGCCGTTCTGGAATTCAATGAGCACGGCGTGCCTGTCAGTGCGGTGTACCAGGATAGCTATCACCCGGCAGATGGCCCTTTGGGGCAGGCTCGCCGGGTGTTTCTGCAAGGCAATGGTCTGCCAGAGCGTTGGCGGGGGCGATCTCAATTCACGATTTGCGAAACTGGCTTTGGACTGGGAGCCAGTTTTCTGGCGACCTGGCAGGCCTGGCGTCAGGATACGGAACGCAGTCAGAAACTGCATTTTGTCTCGGTAGAAGCCCATCCTTTCCGTCAGGCGGATCTGGCGATTCTGTACGCCCGTTTGCCCCAGGAGTTGCAGCCTCAAGCCCAGGAGTTGCTGGCCGCCTGGCCCATGCTGGTGCCGGGCATACACAGACTGGAGCTGGACGAGGGGCGAGTCACGCTGACCTTGGCTTTTGGGCAAGCCGAAACCATGATGCGCGAGCTGCAATGTCATGCAGACGCGTTTTACCTGGATGGCTTTGCACCCCGTGGGAATCCTTCCATGTGGTCGCGTTCGGTCCTGGGGCAACTGGTGCGTCTGGCTGCGCCGGGGGCGACAGCGGCTTCCTGGTGTTGTGCCGGGCAGGTGCGCCGTGATCTGGCCTCGGTAGGGTTTGAAGTGGAAAAAGTCCCCGGTGCCGGGGGTAAGTGGTGCACCATTCGCGCTCGCTTGCGTCCCCATCTGGGACGCCGTAGCAACCTGCCGCCGCAGCAAGGGCGGGTAGTGGTGATTGGTGCGGGTCTGGCGGGGGCGGCCTGTGCCTGGGAGTTGGCCCGTAAAGGCGTGCCTGTGCTGGTTTGTGACCCGGCACTGAGCAAGGGCCTGGATGCCACGCATCAAGGTCACCGTCTGGCTGCTATCTCTCCTGTATTCGCTCTGGATGATGCTCCCTTGGCCCGCTTGAGCCGCAATGCGGTCCTGCATGCCTGGCGGGGCTGGAAAACCTTGCCGGAAACGGCCCGCCCGCGTCGGGTCGGGACGCTGGTGTTTGGTCAGGCAGGCAATAGTGATGCTGAGATTCAGCAGGCGCTGGAGCGTTTGGCCTTGGACCAGGATTGGGTGCAGTGGCTGGATCGCGAACAGGGCTCGGCCCTGGCTGGAGTGCCGCTGCAAGGTGGGGGCCTGTATTTTCCGCAAGGCATGGTGGTGGATCCGGGCGCATTGGTTGCCTGTCTGCTGAATCACCCTTTGATTGAATGTCTGCCTGAGCACGTGTCCTTGACGGCCGGTCAGGAGCCGGGCGTGTGGGATGTCTGCAATCAGCGAGGAGAGCGCCTGGAAAGCAGCAATCGTGTGGTGATAGCCGCGGCAGCGCAAAGCCTGAGCCTGCTGCCCGACGAGCTCCTGGCTCAGCATCCCATGCCACGGCTGGCAGCGATGCAGCGCCTGGCCGGGCAGGTAACGTACTTGCCTGTCAAACAGGCTTTGACGCGTGGCGAAGTGACTTTAAGCGGCCAGGGATATATCCTGCCTGTTGACCCGCAGGGGCAAGTCATCGGTAGCACCTACGAGCGTTTTGGTGAATCTGCCCAGGTCAGTCGCCAGGGCCATCAGCAAAATATAGAAAAAGTTTCTGCCATGCTGGCCAATCCCGTTGGGAAGGTGGACACACCCGAACAGGGCTGGGCCGGTTGGCGTTGTGCCTTAAGTGATCATTTGCCCGTGATGGGTTTTGTGCCGGGTCAGCCCGGTTTGTTTATGGCTGCGGCTTACGGCTCACGTGGTTTGAGTTGGAGCCTGCTGGCAGCCAGCTTGTTCGCCGCTTATTGTCTGGAGGAGCCCATTCCTTTGGAGCGGCGTTTGGAGCAAGCCTTAATACCCCGCTAAGGCCTGTTTTTCGAATTATTTCGGCGAAATTTGAAGCAACATTTTCCTTTGTAGCGCAAATACGTCAAAATAGTGGCCTTGTTAAGTAATCTTGAGCGTGACCCTGCGATCAGCATCGTGCCGTTCGCTCCACTCTGACGACGTGACACAATTGTTTAATCATCTGAGTTTGTTGACGACGAAACCGGCCCAGGCCGATTTCGCTTTTGTCGAAACCGATTTTGCGCTGCGCATCGAAGCTCATGCGCCGGGTGTTTTTCGTTTCCGCTGTATGCCGCTTGCTCGGCTCGATAACGAAAAGCTCAGTACCCGTGCCAAGGCTTTGGGCGATATGCTGCTGGCCCGCCACGAGGCGGTCAGCGAATTTCAACTGGAAACAGCCGATTCCGGCTGGCGGATTGAGCAGGGCGAAGTCGCCTTGCATATTCAGTCCAAGCCCTGGCGCTTTGAGGTCCGGCGCGGCGATCAACTGCTCTTGAGCAGCGCGGCGCAACCTTTGACGCTGGAGCAAGAGCCCAACAGCTGCTGGCAACTGGATCTGGCCCTGGCCGAGGAAGATGCCCTGTATGGTCTGGGAGAAACCTTGGGCGAGCTGGACCGCCGCGAGGAAACGGTTGATACCGATCGCCCGGACGACCGCAGCCTGCCCTTGCTCTGGAGCACCCAAGGGTGGGGGCTGTACATCAATACCTTCGAGCGGGTTGAGCACGATCTGGGTCAGCAAGACCTCGATGCGTACCGCGCTCGCGTGCACGCTGCCGAACTGGATTTCTTCCTGTTCCTGGGCGATCCCAGCGAAATCATCAATCAGTACTCCGCCTTGACGGGCCGTGCTGGTCAGCCTGGTGTCACGCCCATGGGCTTGTGGCTGGATGGCGCTCAGGCGCAGGATGTGACGTCCTTGCGTGAGTTGGCCAATCAGTGCCGCGAGCAGGGTATTGCGCTGGATGTGGCCGTCTTGCCGCCCCCCGAGCCTTACGACTTCCAGCAGGACAAGCCTACGCTGGAGTGGGATGCCGCCCGCATGGCTGACCCCCGCGACGCTTTCTCCGCCTTGCAGAATGATCAGTTGCAGCTGGCCGCCTGGACTCGTCCTTGCGTACAGGCTGGCACCAGCCTGTTTGAAGAGTGGGAAGATCGCGGTTGGCTGCTTATCAATGATGACGACGGCTGCGCCTATGTATTCCCTGGCGACGAGCTGAGCGGTGGCCGTGACTACGGCTTGCTGGATCTGACCCACAAAGACGTGTTCCGCATGTGGACCGAGCGCCAGCGTCAGATGGTCGACGATGGTCTGGGTGCCGTGCTGTGCAATGCCCGTTTTGATATTCCTGATGCCATCACCAGCCGTGGTGGCGAGTCTGGCGCCTTGCTGCGTGCGATTTACCCTGTGCTGGCGCGTCAGGCCTTGTTTGACGCTGTTGCCGGTCACAAGACGCCGCAAGAAGGCGTGGTTGCCAGCCGCGACTTGAGCCCATCTTCCCAGCGCTTTGCCTGGCAGTTGGGTCCACAAGTGGAAAACACCTGGGCAGGTCTGACGCAATCCTTGAAGTCGGCCCTGGCTACGGGTAATAGTGGCGTGCCTATCCAGATTCATGGCTGGGGCAATGCAGCAGCATCGACTAGCGAAATGACACCCGAGCTGTACCTGCGCTGGTTGGCCATGTCGGTTTTCTCGGCGAACTTCAGCCTGCAAGGCATTTCTGCCTTGCGTCCTGATGCGTTTGATGAAGAAACCCAGGCTCAGGTTGCTCATTGGCTGGAGTGGCGTTTCCGTCTGGTGCCTTATGTATTGGGCATTATTGAAGACGCCGTGCGTACTGGCTTGCCGGTGCAGCGCTCCATGGCTCAAAGCTTCCCGGCAGATGCCCAGGCTCGCTTGTGGGATACCCAGTACTTGTTGGGGCCCGCCTTGCTGGTGGCTCCTGTCTTGCAGCCTGGTCAGGATGTTGAGGTCTATCTGCCTGAGGGCGATGCCTGGTGGGATCTGAGCACAGGCTGGCGCTATGAAGGCGGCACGACCTTGAAAATGACCGTGGGTCTGGATCGTTTGCCGGTCTTCGGCCGTGAGGGGCATATGTTGTGTCTGGGTCCGGTGGTCAAGCACACCTCCGAGTTCAACTCGGCCCGTTTGCTCGATGAGGTCTGGATGTTTGGCATGCCCGAGCACAGCCCGGTTGTGATGCGCAACAAGATTCGCGTCATGCAGATGCAGGGCTCCAGCTACATCAAGGGTCTGGAAGGATTGAAGATCCTGCCGTCCGAAGGGCTGGAGGTCAAACGCCGTGGTGCCGAGGTTCGTATTTCGCGTGCACGTTAAGCGCTAGACGAGTCTGATCGTCTTTGAATGCCTTTCGGCATTGGGGTCTGACCCCAGTACCGGGAGGCATTTTCTATTTTCAGCAGTCAATGTCTTTGGGCAGATGTTCAGATTTTGTTTCCGAAACCGGGAAAAGGGCTAGGGCAGGCCCGTCTCAAGGCCCTGTTTTCAGCTTTTTTAAAGAAAAACGCCTTTTTCCTGATTATTTTGCATTTAGTGCTTGACGGCTCCTTCGAATCAGGCCATAATTTCATCTTTCAGTCGGGGGTCGTTAGCTCAGTCGGTAGAGCAGCGGACTTTTAATCCGTTGGTCGCGCGTTCGAGTCGCGCACGACCCACCACTAAACTGAAACGTAGAAACAAGGCCGCTCTTAGCGGCCTTTTTCTTTGGGCGCTTGCCTTGCACAGCCAAGGTCACATCCGCGCATTGGCCGGTCGGAAATCTTGCTATACAGTGCAGCCCTCAGTATGGTTTCAATATTTCCATGGGTTATATCTATCTGGCCATAGGCAAATTTGCTTTATGGTAAATTTCGCTTACAGCTCAGGCTTTTATAACTCGACTGACTAACTAGGCTGAGTTCATCTTGATTCGTCTTGAACACATCTCAAAAACCTATTCCCTGGCAGGCAAGACCGTTCATGCTTTGAACGACGTTTCCTTGCAGATTCGCCAAGGAGATGTCTTCGGTATTATTGGTCGCTCGGGTGCCGGGAAAAGTACGCTGATCCGCATGCTCAATTTGCTCGAGCAACCCAGCTCGGGCCAGGTCTGGGTGCAGGATCAGGACATCACACGCTTTTCGGGTGCGCAGTTGCGCGCGTTCCGACAAGGTGTAGGCATGGTGTTCCAGCATTTCAATCTGCTTCATTCCCGCACGGTTCTGGATAATGTCTGTTTTCCTCTGCGCCTGGCAGGAGTAGATCGTGCCCAACGTCACGCTCGCGCTCTGGAAGTGCTGGAGCTGGTGGGCTTGAAGGACCATGCCAACAAGTATCCCCGCCAGTTATCGGGTGGGCAGCAGCAGCGTGTCGGTATTGCGCGTGCCCTGGCCAACCGACCTCAGCTTTTGCTGTGCGACGAAGCGACCTCGGCGCTGGACCCGGAAACCACTCAGTCCATCTTGCGTTTGCTACGCGAGATCAATCAGGAGTTGGGGCTGACCATTGTCCTGATTACCCACGGCATGGACGTGATTCGCTCTGTCTGTGATCGGGTTGCCGTGATTGATGCCGGCAAGATCGTGGAGTGTGGTGAAGTGCTGGATGTGTTCCTGCACCCGCATCATCCCACTACGCAGTCCTTGCTCAGTGAAAGTGGCGTGAACGCTGACGACTGGCATGCCTTGGCAGAAGGTGTGCCCGGTAGCGTCATGCGCTTGAGCGTGCGCGGTGTGGCGACAACGGAGCCGTTGATCAGCCGTATCACCAGCCAGCTGGGGCTGAATGTCAGTATTTTGCAGGGCGCCATTGGCCGCATCAAAACCGAACCTTACGGACAATTGGTTGTGGCCGTGGAAGGCGATGCGCAGGCTAAAGCAGGGCTGGATGCCTTGCTGACTGAATTGAATGTCCAATTTGAGGTATTGCGACCATGAACTTTAGCAACCTGGATTGGGCGCTGATTGGTGAGGCCACGATTGATACCTTGTTGATGACGGGTATTTCGCTGGGCTTTACCGCAATTATTGGTTTGCCATTAGGCGTGTTGCTGTTTCTGACCAGCCGCAAGCAGATGCTGGACAATGCCTGGATCTACCAGACCTTGTCCCTGATCGTGAATATTTTGCGGTCCGTGCCGTTTTTGATTCTCCTGATCGTCATTATTCCTTTGACGCGCATTCTGGCCGGTACGTCGTTGGGGGTGCAGGGTGCGATTCCGCCTCTGGTCTTGAGCGCCGCGCCGTTTTTTGCCCGTTTGGTGGAGAACGTTCTGCGTGAACTGGACCCCGGTGTGAATGAGGCCTGCCGTGCCATGGGAGCGAACTCCCGTCAGACCGTTTTGCTGGCTTTGCTGCCCGAAGCCACAACCGGCATTGTGGCGGCCCTGATTGTGACCGCGATTGCGCTGGTGGGGTATTCGGCCATGTCCGGTGTGATCGGCGGCGGTGGTCTGGGTGACCTGGCCCTGCGCTTTGGTTATCAACGTTATCAAACGGATGTCATGGTGGTTACCGTGACGATCCTGGTGGTGCTGGTGCAACTCCTGCAGGTGTTTGGAGACGCCATGGTGGCTCGTTTGAGCCGAAAATAAGTCCCGGCAGCGATCGTCATAGTCCTGCCTTTCTGAAACTGGAGTCGCTCATGTCTTTGAAGAAATTTGTTCCCGTTCTGGCCTTGTCCGTGTCGGCTCTGCTGGCCAGCGTGGCCCAAGCCGCCGAGACCCTGTCGGTTGCTGCTACCCCCGTGCCGCACGCCGAGCTGCTGGAGTTTGTGAAGCCAGCTCTGGCCAAGGAAGGCGTGAACCTGGATATCAAGGTGTTCACCGATTACGTGCAGCCCAACCAGCAAGTTGCTGACGGCCATATCGATGCCAACTTCTTCCAGCACAAACCTTACCTGGATACCTTCAACAAAGAACACAAAACCGATCTGGTGTCGGTGGCCGTGGTTCACGTTGAGCCCTTTGGTGCCTATTCCACCAAGATCAAGAGCCTGGACGAGCTGAAAGAAGGCGCACTGGTGGCGATCCCCAACGATCCCTCCAACGGTGCCCGTGCCTTGCTGCTGCTGCAAAAAGCCGGTGTTCTGACTCTGAAAGATCCTTCCAACATCCTGGCAACTTCGCGTGATGTGGACCAGAACCCCAAGAAGCTCAAGTTTAAGGAACTGGAAGCTGCTACGCTGCCTCGCGTGCTGGCTGACGTGGATATCGCCCTGATCAACACCAACTACGCGCTGGAAGCCGGTCTGAACCCGACCAAGGATGCCCTGGCCATTGAAGGTGCAGATTCGCCTTACGCCAACCTGATCGCCGTGGCTGCCAAGTCCAAGGACGACCCACGTGTTGCCAAGCTGATCCAGGCTTTGCATAGCGAAGACGTGAAGAAATTCATCGCTGACAAGTACAAGGGTTCTATCGTTCCTGCGTTCTGAATTTGAGTTTTGACAGGACTCGCTGTATGAAAAACCTCGGGATTTCCCGAGGTTTTTCTTTTTTTAAAACTATTAAATACAAACAGTTGTGCTGCTTCGGGTAGGATAGATCAACGCTGGGGCAGGTCATGAGCCTGCGCTGACTTGGGTAAAACATCGAACTGGCTGGTTTTTGGTCAGTCCCTACAGAGGAGTAACGGATGTTCAATAAGAAAATGAAAACCCTGATGGCCGGTTTGGCCTTGGCTTTGGCTTTGCCCGCTGGGCAGGCCTTGGCGCAACAAGGCAAAGAGCTGGTGGTCGCAACCGATACGGCGTTTGTGCCTTTTGAGTTCAAGCAAAACGGTAAATACACCGGCTTTGACATCGACCTGTGGGATGCCGTCGCCAAAAAGGCCAACCTGAATTACCGCTTCCAGCCCATGGACTTCAACGGCATTATTCCAGGTCTGCAAACCCGCAATCTGGATGCCGCGCTGGCCGGGATCACCATTCGTGATGACCGCAAGCAAGTGATCGATTTCTCCGATCCGTACTACGAAAGCGGTCTGGCCATTCTGGTCAATACCGATAACTCAGACATCAAGGCCGCCTCCGACCTGGAAGGCAAGACGGTAGCGGTGAAGATTGGTACCGCCACGGTGGACTTCATGCAGCGCTCGGTGCCTACTGCCAAGCTCAAGCTGTTTCCCAATATCGATAATGCCTTCCTGGAACTGGCAACGGGCCGTGTGGATGCCGTGGTGCATGACACACCTAACGTGCAGTACTACGCCCAGACTGGCGGCAAGGATCGTGTGAAGGTGACTGGCGCGGTGAAAAGCGGTGACTTCTACGGTATAGCCTTCCCCAAGGACAGCGAGCTGGTTCCGGTCGTGAACCAGGCCCTGAAAGACATTCGTGCTGATGGCACGTACGACAAAATCTACCAGAAATGGTTTGGCAAGCAGCCTGATTAAACAGGGCTGAAGCCAAGCGCATGCCAAGCGGTGATCGCGTGTCGTAACGGGATCACCGCTTTTATTTTTTGACGCTCTGTTTCGGGCGTTTATTCAAAGACAAAGGTAGCACTGTGACTTTTGAATGGGACGCTATCTGGGGGGCTTTACCCAGCCTTCTGGAAGGTACAAAAATGACGCTGCTCATTACCCTGTCGGGTTTGGTGGGCGGTGCTGTATTAGGTTTTCTGACCGGGGTGATTACCACCTACATTCGGGTACCGGTCACTTGGCGCCGAGCCGCTTTGTTCGTGCTGGGGCTGCTGGTTTTGGGCTTTGTGCTCAAGGGTCTGTCCTGGTTGATGAGTAACTGGCTCAGTTTCATCCCCGCCTGGATCTGGAACTCTGTGCAGGCGCTGATCGCCCTGTCCTTGCTGGGTTTTTTCAGACGTTATCTGCTGCTGGTGCTGTCGTTCCTGTGCCAGCTATACGTGCTGCTGATACGCGGTACCCCCATCGTGGTGCAAGTGATGTTCATCTACTTTGCACTGCCCATGCTGGCCAATATTCGTATTGATGGTCTGACGGCGGCGATCTTCACCTTGATGATCAACTCCGGGGCCTATATTTCCGAGATCGTGCGGGGTGCCTTGCAGTCCGTGCCCAAAGGTCTGAAAGAAGCCGGGGAGGCGATGGGACTGCCATTTCACAAGATTTTGCGCCACATTATTGGGCCGGTGGCGTTTCGCCGCATGATTCCGGCCATGGGTAACCAGTGCATTATCAGCTTGAAGGATTCATCGCTGTTTATCGTGATTGGTGTGGCAGAGCTGACTCGCCAGGGCCAGGAGATTATTGCGAATAACTTTCGTTCGGTGGAGATTTGGGGTGCGGTGGCCGTGATCTATCTGATCCTGACCGGCCTGATTGCCCTGACTCTGAAGTTGATTGAACACCGCATGAGGATTGTATGAGTATTGTCGAGTTCAAGAAGGTAACCAAGCGCTTTGGAGACAATATCGTGCTCGACGATATCAGTCTGACGATTGATAAGGGCGAAGTGGTTGTGGTGGTGGGCCCGTCCGGATCGGGGAAATCCACGTTCCTGCGCTGCATTAACAAGCTGGAAGACATTCAGGCGGGCGACATTGTGGTCAACGGCTTGAGTGTGAATGGCACGCCAGCGCAGGTGCGTGAGCTGCGTCGGGAAGCCGGCATGGTATTTCAGCAGTTCAATCTGTTTCCGCAGATGAGTGCGCTGGAAAATGTCATGTTCGGGCCCGTGCATACCCGGGGCACCGGTCGCGCCCAGGCCCGTGAGGAAGCCATGGAGCTGCTGGCTAAAGTGGGCTTGGCTGAGCGCGTCAATCATTACCCCAATGAGCTGTCCGGTGGACAGCAGCAGCGAGTGGCCATCGCTCGCGCCCTGGCGATCAAACCCAAGCTGATGCTGTTTGATGAACCGACTTCTGCGCTGGACCCGGAGCTGCGTCAGGAAGTGCTCAAGGTCATGCAATTGCTGGCTGAAGAAGGCATGACCATGGTGGTGGTGACACACGAGATGGATTTTGCGCGTCGTGTGGGCAGCCGTCTGATCTTTATTGATCAGGGCAGGGTGGCGCACGATGGACCGCCTGCCGAGCTGCTGAGCGATCCCCCCAGTCAGCGCCTTAAGGACTTTTTGCAGCACGTGGCCTAAGAGTCTGCCGGGGTCGCTGGACATAAAAAAGCCCTTCAGGGTTTTGGCGATTGAGCCAAGGACCTGAAGGGCTTTCTTGTGACTGCCTGCCTGTGACAGACAGGCGGGCAGTGGTTGTTATCTGGAGGGTGTGACGTAGATGGTGCGAGTGGCAACCACTCGGTTTGCGCCATCAGGCTTGATGCGGATTGTGACCTGACGCGGTGTAAAGCCAGCGGGCAGCTCTGCGGAGCCATTGATATAGGCATAACGGCCTACACTGACAGTCTGGCTGGGCAGGTCCACATTTCCACTGCGGCCATTGCTATAACGACCAGCGGCCACAAACTCCATGGTGCCGGTGAACTCGGCCTCTTTGCCCTTGTCCTGCATCAATAGCACAAAGTGATTGAGCTGGCCTTCATTGACGGTGAATTCAGCAGCGCGAATACCGGGCGAGGTACCACGTGGATCCGGTGGCATGGCATCGGCAAACAGCGCGATGTCTTTTTCCAGCTTGGTGACCATGGCCTGCAGATCGCTGGTCTGCTTGCCCAGCTTGTCTTCTTTCTGGCTGACGTCTTCCAGATCGCGGCTGGTTTGATTCAATTGCGCTTGCAGGCGCTGCTTGTCTGCATTGGCAGTGTTCAGGTCATAGTGCAGTTGTTCGGACTGCTCTACGGTCAGGCGTGTCGGGCCATAACTCTTTTGCAAGAACAGCAGGCCACCGGCACCTAGGGCAATACCTGTCAACAATAGGACAAACCAGCGTGGAATACGGCGTTTTCGACGGCTGGAGCCGTAGGCGGTGGGTTTGAATACGGTGCGTTTGGAGGAACCAAGCATGAGAACAGACGTTCCTGTCAGACAAGGGACTCAAGGCAAATCAAGTCCTGATTACAAAACCCATTAGCATAGACGTCATTGGGGCGATGGAGGCGCGATAGCTGGCTTTGTTGCCCTTTGTTGTGCTTGGAAACGTCTGCCAGCGCGCCTGGAAAATATCAGTTTACTGTGAGGGCGCTAACGATTCCAAGTGTTGGTTTAACTGGGCTAATCGTTCCGGTGTGCCAACGTCCATCCAGAAGCCTTGATGCAGGCTGCCGAGTACCTGATGGCGCTCAATGGCGGCATGGAGCAAAGGCGCTGCTTTGGCGGGCTGGTCTTTAGGCAAGTGCGCAAAGAGCTCGGGCTTGTAGACGCCTATGCCGCTCAAGGTGGCACTACGGGCGCCTGCAAGGGTTTTGGCGCATAGATGCAATTGCCCTTCCTGCATGCCAAAGTCGCCTTCGGGATGGTGGGGCGGGTTGGGTGTCAGTATCAGCCAGGCCTGCTCCGGGCCTGCTTGCAGGCGTTCGGCCATGACCAAAGCTTGGGCAGGGTCCCAATCGGACCAGATATCCCCATTCATCAACAGGAAAGGCTGGTCCTGGAAAAAATCCAGCGCCTTGGCAATACCGCCAGCAGTTTCCAGGGCCGACGACTCTGGCGAGTAGCTCAGGCGCAAACCCCATTGGCTGCCGTCGCCCAGCGTGGATTCAATCTGCTCTCCCAACCAGGCGTGGTTGATGATGACCTCACGAAAGCCTGCTTTGGCCAGGGCACGCAAGTGCCAGACGATGAGTGGCAGGCCGCCTGCAGGAATCAGGGGTTTGGGGCAGGTGTCGGTCAAGGGGCGCATGCGCTCGCCTCGACCGGCTGCCAGAATCATGGCGCGCATCAGACCGTCATGCCCAGGACAGTTTGGCGGCCTTCCAGTCGGTTCAGCAGGCGCAGCAAGCCGTTGAAACATTCGTAGCGGCTGGCCACCTGGTGCACATAGCCCAGCAGGCGGGGCATATGGTCCAGATAATGATGTTTGTCGTCACGCAGGGACAGGCGCGCAAACACACCCAGAATACGCAAATTGCGTTGCAGGCCCATCCATTCATATTGCTGATGGAACACGGCAAAGTCGGCGGGTACGTCCAGACCGGCTTCCATGGCGGCCTGCCAGTAGCGAATCGCCCAGTCCAGTTGCTGCTCCTCGGTCCAGGTCACGCGCGCGTCCATGACCAGAGAAGCAATGTCATAGGTGATGGGGCCTGCCAAGGCGTCCTGGTAGTCGATCACGCCAGGCTCGGTCTGGCCGGGCAGGGGCATCATCAAATTAGGGCTGTGGAAATCCCGGTGCACGAGTACAGTAGCGCTTTGCACATTGGCCTGAACCAGCTCGGCAAAGGTTTTGCGCAACATGTCCTGATCTTTGTCGCTCAGCTCGAACTGGCGGTGCTTTTGGATGTACCACTCGGGGAACACCTGCAGCTCTTCGAGCAGGCGCTGTTCGTTGTACGCAGGCAAGCCCGTGGTGTCGGCCTGTTGCAATTTCACCAAGGTCAGCAGCGTACTGCGGTACAGTTTGTCCAGTTCGCTTTGCGGCATGGGGTTTTTCAGGGCGTTCTGAAAGTTGTCCTGCCCCAGGTCGCTTAACAGCAAGAAACCTTGCTCCGTATCGGCTGCCAGAATCTCGGGCACATGAATACCGGTGGGAGCCAGCAGTTCGGTGACGTGTACAAAGGGCTTGCAGTCTTCAGTGGCCGGGGGCGCATCCATCAAGACGACGCTGCGGTCCTGGGCTTGCAGGCGAAAGTAACGGCGAAAGCTGGCGTCGCTGGAAGCCGCTTGCAGGCTGTCGATCTCCAGCCCGAAGCGGGATTTCAGGGTGTTCAGCCAGGTGATGGCTTGTTGCAGGCGAGGGTCGGTAGCGGCAGAAATAGAAGCAGACATAAATTAAGGGAAGCAGAAGATCGTAACGGATTAGTGTTTAGCAGTGCCGCTAAACGGCAGGCTTAACTATAATACCGGGTCGCCAGGGTTTTTCGTCTCTGGTGGAACAAATGCAGGACATAAATGCAGGACACAACTGGAGGCGCAGTCTTAGTGCGAGTTGCGGCGTGGTATATCGTGTTGATGATGACAGGCATGGGGGTAGCCCAGGCTCAGTCGTCCGTGCGTCCGTCTTTAAAGACGTCCCCCGGTTTGCAAGTGCGCAAGCTCCAGGAAGAGGACATGGCCGTCTATTTGATAGGCGACCAGATGAAAACGCTGGAAGACGGCACCTTGCGTCTGGAAGGCGGTGCCCAGGTTCGACGTATTGATTCCGTCGTCAAAGGCGACCGGATCGACTATCAGGAAAAAACCGGCCAGGTGCAAGTGCGTGGCAATGGCCTGATCATGCGTGACGGCGCCCTGGTGCGCAGCCCGGAGTTTGATTACAACCTGGACGCGGATACGGGGCGCATGTCGTCCCCGGAATTCTGGCTGGGGGCCACCGGTGGCAGCGGGACGGCCACGCAGGCTGACATTCTCAACTCCAATCATATGCGTCTGTCTGGTGTGAATTATTCGGGTTGCCCATGCCCCGAGCCTGCCTGGTATATCCAGTCCCCCAAGGTAGACCTGTACTCCAAGGAAAACGAAGGGGTGGCGCGTAATGGTGTTCTGTACTTCAAGGGCATGCCCCTTTTGTACTCTCCCTACCTGACCTTTCCGCTACGCAAAGAGCGCAAGTCCGGTTTCCTCTTGCCTACTTACGGCATGACGACTCGTGGTGGTCTTGATTTCAGCGTGCCGTACTACCTGAACCTGGCTCCGAATTACGACGCTACCCTGACACCTCGCTTCATGAGCAAGCGTGGCGCCATGCTGGGGGGGGAGTTCCGTTATCTGGGTGACAGCTTTTCCGGAGAGCTGACAGGCAACTACCTGCCTGATGACAAGGAGCTCGGTTACAAGCGCTGGCTGTTCATGGGCCAGTATCGCCAGAGCCTGCCCGCCAATTTTTATCTGAATGCCGATATTCGTCGCGTATCGGATGATGATTACTTCCGTGACTTCAGCAGTTTTGGTCTGAATGATTCGACTATTCAGGATCTGGCCAGTACGGTAACGCTGGGTTGGGGCGGGTCCAAATATTTCCGCTCCCACGTCAGTGCAACGCGCTATCAGACCCTGCAGGACTCTTCCACTTGGTATCGCCAGCCACAATACGACAAACTGCCCGAATGGTATTTGGGGGCATCCCGTTATAACTGGGGTGGCTTTGATGTGGTCAGCGATAACTACGCGACTCGTTTCCGCCTGCCGTTCTACAGCGGTAACCTGAGCGAGTTTGACAATATGCGTAGCACCCGTCTGGCTCCAGATGGGACGCGTTTCTCGTCCTACACGACGGTGGCTTATCCTGTCGTTCGCCCAGGCTGGTACATCACGCCCAAAGCGGGTCTGCACATGAGCCAGTACCAGACAGACTGGTATGTGGGTGATCCTAATATGGCGCGTTTCGCGGACCGGGCCCGCACGCAAAGCCGTGTCTTGCCTATCCTGTCCCTGGACACCGGCATGACCTTCGAGCGTGACACCACGTTGTTCGGCAATGACTCCATCCAGACCCTGGAACCGCGTGTGTACTATCTGTATGTGCCTTATCGCGACCAGTCCTCGCTGCCCTTGTACGACACCAGTCTGGCCAGTTTCAACTTTGCCCAGGCCTTCAGCGAAAATATCTTCTCTGGTGGCTGGGACCGTATTTCCAATGCGAACCAGGTGACTGTGGGCCTGACCTCCCGTTGGCTGGATGCTGACACCGGCTATGAGCGCCTGGTTCTACAGGCCGCTCAACGTTTGTATTTCGACAAGCAAACTGTCACCTTGGGCGATGAAAAGGCGCGTACCAGCACCCGTTCGGACTACCTGGTCGGTGCCAGTGCCGCTTTGACCAATACGTTCTCGGTCAACTTCGACGCGCAATTCAACCCTGACGAAAAACGCCGCAACCGTCTGGCTTCCGGTATTCGCTGGCGTCCCAAACGCTTGGCGACACTGGGCGTGAACTATCGTTATGAACGTGACCCGCGTCAGGTTGTCGACCCTACCTTTACGCCTTCCGATGAAGATCATCGCGGCAAGGAATACGTCTCCATGACGGGCCAATGGCCCCTGAGCAACAAGTTGTATGCTGTGGGACGTTACGATTACTCCATCCAGGAAAGCCGTGGTACACAAACGGTGTTGGGCCTGGAGTACAAAGGTGATTGCTGCTGGGCGGCGCGAGTGGTTATGCAACGCTATGCGGTTTCGGCCAGGGAAACCAATAAAGCCATGTTCTTCCAGCTGGAGCTGTCCGGTTTGGGCGGAATTGGCAACGACCCTATCAAAATGCTGCGTGATCGCGTGATTGGCTATGAACCCATCTCGGACCCCGTACAGGAAAAAATGATTCATGAGAGGTATGAATAATATGCGTTTCAGCTTGAAAAACCGCAGCCTGTCATTGGCTTTGATGGCCGTCATGGGGCTGGGCACGGCCCAAATGGCTCAGGCGCAGTCCAAGCCCGCTGCAAACAAGGCGGCCCCTGCTGCTGCTTCCCAATTTGTGGATGGCATTGCTGCTGTGGTCAATGACGAGGTGATTACCCTGCGTCAGGTTGATCTGGAAGCAGCTCAAGTGCTGGAACAGCTCAAGCACCAGAAAATTCCGGCCCCGGATCAGGATGTGTTGCGCAAACAGGTTTTGCAGCGCCTGATCAACGAGCGCCTGGAGCAGCAGGAAGCTCGCGCCATGGGTATTTCTGTTGGCCCGCAGCAAGTGGATGAAGGTGTGCGCATGATTTCCTCGCGCAACAATATGACTGAAGCCCAACTGCGTGCCGAGATTGAAAAGAATGGCATCAGTTGGGAGCAGTACCGTGCCAATCTGAAGCAGGAAATCCTGCTGGATCAGTTGCGCATGCGTGCGGTCGACAGCAGCATCAATATTACGGATGCCGACATCGATATTTACCTGCGCTCTCAAGGTGGCTCGGG
This sequence comes from Alcaligenes faecalis, assembly GCF_002443155.1. Taxonomy (NCBI): domain Bacteria; kingdom Pseudomonadati; phylum Pseudomonadota; class Betaproteobacteria; order Burkholderiales; family Alcaligenaceae; genus Alcaligenes; species Alcaligenes faecalis. The sequence continues at coordinate 603,159 of NZ_CP023667.1, forward strand.
TTTGGGTAATCTGGGGCAGTCTGCGGCACAACGCCAGGATGCACCGGTTAGCCTGGCGCAAATTCTGGTGCGTGTCCCTGAAGGTGCCAACTCCAGTGAAGAAGCCCGTTTGCGTACCAAAGCCGAAGGCCTGTTGGCCCAGGTTCGTTCGGGTGCAGACTTTGCCGGTTTGGCTGCCTCCAGCTCGGACGGGCAGGAAGCCCTGAGCGGCGGCGTAATGGGAACCCGTTCCCTGTCCGACTGGCCTGACCTGTTCGCGCAAGCCGTTCATAACCTGGCTCCCGGCCAGGTTTCTGACCTGATCCGCAGTGGTCAGGGTTTCCATATTCTGAAGGTGCTGGAGCGTGGTGGTGCCGCGCCAAGCAACACCTCGCCTGTGGCCAGTGCGGCAGCGGCTCAATCGGGTCCCATGATGGTGACCCAGACTCATGCCCGCCACATTCTGGTCAAGCTCTCCAAGGTCATGACCTCCGAGCAGGCTCGCCAACGCATCGAGCAGTTGCAAGTACGTCTGCGCAACGGCGAGTCCTTCCAGGATCTGGCCAAGCGTTACTCGGAAGACAGCAGCGCGCCGCAAGGCGGTGATCTGGGCTGGCTCTCGCCCGGCGAGACCGTGCCTCCGTTCGAGCAGGCCATGGACAAGCTGCAACCCGGTAACGATACCGCCGTGGTGGAATCCCAGTTTGGCTGGCACCTGATTCAGGTAATCGAGCGCCGCACCCGCAATATGGAAGGCGAGTACAAGCGCATGCAGGCTCGTCAGGCCCTGTTCCAGCAGCGCGCCGAGCCTGCCTTTGAAGACTGGCTGAACAGCCTGCGTGGCCGTGCTTATATTGATAACCGTTTGGACCCCGAGTCCAGTACCCGCCGTCGCTAAGGATAGGTATGGCCCAGCATCAGGCGCGCAAGCGCTTTGGACAGAACTTTCTGGAAGATGAGGCCATCATCGACCAGATCATCCGTGCGATTGGCCCTCGGCCTGTCGATAATATGGTGGAAATTGGTCCGGGCCTCTCGGCCCTGACCCGACCGTTGACGCAGGCGCTGGAGCGCTTGCGCGTGGTCGAGATTGACCGTGATCTGGCTGCTCGCTTGCGCAATCATTATTCGCCCAACAAGCTGGAAATCATTGAGGCGGATGCCTTGAGCGTGGACTTCGGTGCCCTGGGCCCGAATCTGCGTATTGTGGGTAACCTGCCTTACAACATCTCCAGCCCTTTGCTGTTTCATCTGCTGGACTACGCAGATGCTGTAGTGGACCAGCATTTCATGCTGCAACGGGAAGTGATCGACCGCATGGTCGCCAAGCCCGGCTCTTCGGATTACAGCCGTTTGTCGGTGATGCTGCAGGCACGTTACCGCATGACCAAACTGTTTGAAGTGCCGCCCGAGGCCTTCAACCCGCCGCCGCGAGTGGTGTCTGCTGTGGTGCGCATGGTGCCTTTGCCGGCTGACCGAGCCCAGGCTCGTGATGCAAAGGTGTTCAGTCAGGTGGTGGCCAGAGCGTTTGCGCAGAAACGCAAGATGTTGCGTGGCGGTCTGGGTGACTGGACGGCTCATATTGACTGGGAAGCACTGGAAATTGCGCCTACCAGCCGTCCGGCGGATTTGTCCTTGGAAAAGTACATTGCCCTGGCCGATCACCTGATGGATAAGGGCGTCTTGCAGGCCGTCTGATAGACAAAATCCCGTAAAGAACAACACCCCAAAATTGGCTATCGATGCCGTTTTGGGGTGTTTTTTTATGGTGGGTCATGTGGAGGCTACACGCCCCTGAAATGATCAGCGATTCCTGGCTGAGTCTGCTGGGGCAAAGCGCCTTACCCTCACGCTGACCCCTTGGCTTCTAGCCAAAGAACCAATAGCAGACCGCAATCGAGGCCAGTACCCCGGCCAGATCGGCAATCAAGGCGCAGGAAACCGCGTGTCGGGCCCGTTGTATGCCGACTGCGCCAAAATACACGGCCAGCACATAGAAAGTGGTTTCGGTACTGCCTTGCACCGTAGCCCCCAGCAGTGCCGGGAAGCTGTCCACACCGTGATGCTGCATGGTTTCAATCAACAGGGCTCGGGCTGCACCGGCCGAAAAAGGTTTGACCAGGGCTGTTGGCAAGGCATCAATAAAACGCGTATCCAGCCCGGTCAGGTTGACCAGCCAGCGGATTACATCCAGCACGATATCCAGGGCACCAGAGCTGCGCAGAACGCCCACAGCGCACAGCATGGCAACCAGGTAGGGTAGCAGATCCCTGGCGACGCCAAAGCCCTCCTTGGCGCCCTCTACAAAGGCTTCGTATAGAGGAATCTTGCGACGCCAGCCCATCAGCAGGAACAGCCAGATAATGGACAGCAGAGTCAGGTTGCCCAGCAAGGACGAAAGTGACTGGATAGCCGCTGCACTGAGTGTGGCCAGCAAGGCCATGAAGGATCCCAGGATCAGCGCAAAGATTCCAAACCACAGCATCAGCACCGGATCAAACAGACGCAGGCGCTGCACCAGGGCCACACTGAGCAGTCCGGCCAGCGAGGAGGCGGTGGTAGCCAGCAGAATGGGCAGAAACACCATCGTGGGATCAGGCGCACCTTGTTGAGCCCGGTACATGAAGATGCTGATGGGGATCAGTGTCAGTGAGGAAGCATTGAGCACCAGAAACAGGATCTGGGCGTTGGTGGCGGTGTCCGGGTGCGGGTTCAGTGTTTGCAGTGACTTCATGGCCCGCAAACCGATGGGCGTGGCGGCATTGTCCAGGCCCAGACCATTGGCGGCGAAGTTCAGGGTGATCAGGCCCAAAGCAGGATGACCGGCAGGCACACCTGGCATCAGGCGGCTGAACAGCGGTCCCAGCCAGCGGGCCAGGGTATCAATCAGCCCGGCTTTCTCGGCAATCTTCAAAAAACCCAACCACAGGGTGAGCGTGCCAAAAAGTAGCAGCATCAGTTGCACGGACAGGGCGGCCATATCGAACAGGCTGCGCACCATTTGTGCAAAAATTTCGCTATTTCCCCCGACCAGCCACTGGTAAAACCCGCTGACGGCGGCAATCAGGAAGAAAAACAGCCAAAGAGTATTGAGCATAGTGTTGGCAGTAAACAGGGCAGGGAAAAGCCAAGCTAGATTGTCGCAGAATACAGGTGGATTTTAACGGCTACGGTATGTAAGGGTGGCGGCACAAATAGTCGCAAAACACGATTTGGGCATATTTTTGCTGGGTTGAAAAATAAGGGGCCAAAAAAAACCGGCCAGTTAAGGCCGGTTCTGTTTGCTTTAATCCACGCGTCCTTTGGCCTGGATCAGTTCAATCTTGTAGCCGTCCGGATCTTCCACAAACGCAATCACGGTGGTGCCGTGCTTCATGGGGCCGGCTTCACGTACGACCTTGCCGCCGCGGGCCTTGATGTCCTCACAGGCTTTGTAGGCATCAGGCACTTCCAGAGCGATATGACCATAGCCATCGCCCAGATCGTACGAGGGAGTGTCCCAGTTGTGGGTCAGTTCCAGCACGGCGGCTTCGGACTCGTCCTGATAGCCCACGAAAGCCAGGGTGAAGCGGCCGTCCGGGTAGTCGGACTGGCGCAGCAATTTCATGCCCAGCACTTCGGTGTAAAAGGCCAGAGAACGGTCCAGATTGCCGACACGCAGCATGGTGTGCAGGATACGCATAAGGTAGAGCTCCTAGAGTTCAACCTGCCTTAAAGCAGGGGCAGGGTGCCTGGATCATATTGTCGTAACTGATTGCGCGCATTGACAAAATCAGGGTAGAGCGTTTCGACCAAGGCCCAGAAACGTGGGCCGTGATTCATCTCTTGCAGATGCGCGACCTCGTGAGCGACGACGTAATCAATGATGGATGGGTGAAAGTGTATCAGGCGCCAGTTCAGCATAATCGTGCCGTCACTGTTGCAGGACCCCCAGCGTTTGGCAGGCGCAGCCAGCCGTAATTTGCTGGCACTCAAACCCGACAGGTTCAGATAGTGTTGCAGCCGCTGTTCAAACCATTGCCTGGCCTGTTTCTGCAGCCAGGCCTGGGTCAGCTCCTGGACACGCTGGGGTTCGGCACCGATGGGCAAGGGGAGTGACAGGCCTTGACCACGCAGAACCTGGCCGGGCTGGCCCTCAAAATGCACCTGTTGAATCTGCGGGTTCAGGCTAAGGCGGATGGGCACCCCCATAAAGGGCAGGGTATCGCCATCAACCCATTGCAGGCTTTGCAAGGCCAGTTGTTCGCGACGTTGCTGGTATTCGCGCAGCTTGCGCAGGATCCAGGCGCTTTTGCTGTGCAGCACTTGTTCTGCCTGACTGATCTTGACCCAGGAAGGCAGGGCAACGGTCAGGCCACTGTCGTTGATGGTCAGGCCCAGGGTGCGGCGGCGGGAGCGTTTGAGCTGATAGCCAATGGTGTGGCCATCCAGCTGCACCTGCTGCCATTGCACGCCTTCCGGCAAGCTTTCGGGCCGGACAGTCAGGGCACTTTGGGGGGGCAGAGCAGAACCGGCGGGCGGCTTTTCTGGCCGCTGCGCCGGGTGGGGAAAGGCCGTGTCAGGAAACAGGGCCAGTTGTGGGGGGACCGTCATAGCGTTCCGGGTTCAAGACGCGCATTTCGGTTTCAATCCATGTCTGTACGCGTTGGTTGACTTCTTCAGGGGTCAGCCCGGCAGGATCAATGGGCGGACCAAAGGAGATAGTAACCAAGCCCGGCGTCTTGATAAAGGCATTGCGACGCCAGCATTCGCCCGCATTGTGCGCTACGGGGATAATCGGCGTGCCCGTACGGCAGGCCAGCAAGGCGCCACCCATTTTGTAGCGGCCAGTAGAGCCAGGGGCGGTACGAGTCCCTTCCGGGAACAAGAGGGGCCAGCGGCCTTCGTCAATGCGCTGCTGCCCGATCTTGATGACTTGTTCAAAGGCATCCCGGCCCTTGGCGCGATCAATAGGGATCATGCGCAGCAGAGCCAGTCCCCAGCCAAAGAAAGGGACTTTATGCAGCTCGCGCTTGTAGACAAAGCACACCTGACGCGGCATGTAGGAAGGAAAGAACAGCGTTTCCCAGGCCGACTGGTGCTTGGACAGGATGATGGCCTTGCCGTCGGGCAGGTTGTCCCAGCCCTTGGTCTGCCAGCGTATGCCCAGAATCGTGCGTGCTCCCCAGACAGCCAGCCGCGGCCAGCCGGTGGTAAAGCGATAGCGCATGTCCAGCGGCAGCGGCGCGATAATCAGGCAGGCAAAGGCGTAGGGGATAACGGTAATCAACAAAAAGAGTTGATAGAGTGAAGCGCGGATAATGCCCATATCAGTTTCCGTGGAGCCATTTGTCGACAACAGCGGCCAGATCGGCCTCGACGCGCGTGCCCTCGGGCAAGCCGCCTTTCTCTAGGGTACGCATGCCTTTACCCGTCTGGACCAGCCAGGGCGCACAGCCGGCTTGGCTGGCCGCTTGCAGATCACGCAAGGAATCGCCCACCGAGGGTACGGTTTGCAGGTTCACTTCATAGCGATGTGCAATGTCGCGAAACATGCCAGGGGCCGGTTTGCGACAGGTACAGCCCTCATCCGGGCCATGCGGGCAAATAAAGATGGCGTCGATAAAGCCACCCAACAAGGCTAGTTCACGGCGCATCTTGGCATGGATGGCGTTCAGCGTGGTCATGGAAAACAAACCACGTGCCAGACCGGACTGGTTGGTGGCAATCACCACCTTCCAGCCGTTTTCGGTCAGGCGGGCCAAGGCCTCCAAACTGCCTGGAATGGCCTCCCACTCCTGTGGGCTTTTGATAAAGGCATCGCTGTCATGGTTGATGACACCGTCCCGATCAATAATGGCAAGTTTCACTAGTTAGCCAGCCTGGAAAGATCCGCAACCTGGTTCATCAGTGTGTGCAGCTTGGCCAGCAAGGCCAGACGGTTGGCACGGATGGCAGGGTCTTCGGCCATGACCATGACGTCCAGGAAGAACTTGTCCACGGCACCACGGGCCTGGGCCAAGGTGGCCAGGGAAGCGTCAAATTCACCCGCTTCAAACTGGGCCTGGGCCACGGGCTGCAATTCCTGAATCTTGGCAGCCAGCTCGCGCTCGGCAGGTTCGACCAGCAGCTTGTCGTCCAGCGTTGCCAGTTCGCCTTCGGCTTTCTTGAGCAGATTGCTGACGCGCTTGTTGGCGGCAGCCAGGCTCTCGGCTTCAGGGCGTTGGGCAAAAGAGGCGCAAGCCTGAATACGGGCGTGAACCTGCTCCAGTGGCGGGCGCAGGGCCAACACGGCATCCACCACGCTGCGCTCGTAATCGTTGCTGAGCTGGTTACGGTAGCGTTCGTAAATGAAGGCTTGAACCGCATCTACCGTGTCAGCCGCCAGGACGCCATCCTTGAAGAAAGAGGCAGTGGTGTTCAGCAGCGTATCCAGGTTCAGGCTATTGGCCTTCAACTGGGCACCGGCTTGCAACTGTTCGTAGGCGCTGATCAGGCCCAGAGCGGCACGGCGCAGGGCGTAGGGGTCGCGCTCACCTGTAGGAGCCAGACCAATGCCCCAGATACCGACCAGAACTTCGGCACGTTCGGCCAGGAACAGAATGGCCTGGGTCAGGCTGGCTTCTGTGACAGGCTGGTCCAGACGGTGACGGTATTGCTCGCGAATCGCCAGCACGATGTCCTCGGGCTCGCCATCGCCTTGGGCGTAGTAAGCACCCATCACGCCTTGCAGTTCGGGGAACTCGCCCACCATATTGGAGTTCAGGTCCGCCTTGGCCAGAAGCGCGGCACGACGGGCGTGCTCTTCATTGGCACCCAGTTGCTTGGCAATGTAGCCAGCCACGGATTGCAGACGCTCGATACGGTCCAGTTGCGAACCCAGCTTGTTGTGGTACACGCTGCCAGCCAGCGTGGACACACGCTCGGCCAGAGTCTGTTTGCGATCAGTTTCAAAGAAGAACTGGGCGTCCGCCAGACGAGGGCGAACCACGCGCTCATTACCTTCGATGATGTTGCTGGGATCGTCCACCTTCATATTGCTGACGATCAGGAAGCGATTGGTCAGTTTTTGTGTGGCGGGGTCAAACAGCGGGAAATACTTTTGATTCAGACGCATGGTCAGAATCAGGCACTCGGAAGGCACTTGCAGGAATTGTTCGTCGAACTGGCCCACGTACACGGTGGGGTATTCGACCAGAGCGGTGACTTCGTTCAGCAGCGCTTCCACTTCGGGATCGTTGCCCAGGGTGGAGTTCAGACGTTTGGCTTCAGCTTCCAGGTCGGTGCGAATCTGTTCGCGGCGAACTTCAAAGGAAGGAACCACCCAGCCTTGCTCCTGGACTTGTGCGGCCCAGCTGTCGGCATCACGGATGTCGAAGGGGGCATCGCACATGAAGCGGTGGCCGTGTGTCTGGCGACCGGCTTGCAGACCCAGGGCGCTGACGGGGACGATCTCCGACCCCCACAGGGCGACCAGACCGTGAGCAGGGCGCACAAAGCGCACGCTGCTGACACCATCGGCCAACTGATAGCGCATCACTTTAGGGATGGGCAGGTGGGTAATCGACCATTCCAGGGCTTCCTGCAGGCCGTCTTTCAGGGCAGCACCAGTGGCGATGCCGCTGGCGTACAGGTAATCCTGTTTGCCATCGGATTCGCGCAGCAGGTCGCTGGCTTTCAGATGTTCCAGACCTTTGGCGGCCAGACGCTTGGCCAGAGCCGGGGCGATCTCGCCGTTGGCATCCAGGCCAATATGGGCGGGCATCAGTTTTTCGGTGTAAGGCTGATCTTCGGCTTGCTGGTAAGCAGCGCTGAACCAAGCAGCCAGACGGCGTGGCGTCGCGTAAGCGCGCACTTCGCAGTTCGGCGCCAGCAGGGCCTGTTCGCTCAATACTTTTTGCAGACCTTCGCTAAAGGCCTGACCCAGCTGTTGCAGCGCTTTGGGGGGCAGTTCTTCAGTGAACAGTTCAATCAGCAAAGGCTGTGTGGTGGAGGCGTTCATTACTTGGCCTCCGAGGATTTGTTGCTCAGCATGGGGAAACCTAGGCGTTCGCGGGAGTCGTAGTAAGCCTGTGCGACAGCGCGGGACAGATTGCGGATACGGCCAATATAGGCAGCACGCTCAGTCACACTGATGGCGCCGCGGGCATCCAGCATATTGAAGGTATGGGCAGCTTTCAGCGTTTGCTCGTAAGCGGGCAGGGCCAGCGGCACGTCAATGATGCGCTTGGCTTCGGCTTCGTAGTCGTTGAAGTGTGCAAACAGCACATCGGTGCTGGCGTGCTCGAAGTTGTAGGTGGATTGCTCCACTTCGTTCTGGTGGAACACGTCGCGGTAGTAAATGCGCTGGCCGTTGTGACCTTCGGTCCACACCAGATCGTAGACGCTTTCCACGCCTTGCAAGTACATGGCCAGACGTTCCAGACCATAGGTGATTTCGCCCGTGGTTGGCGTGCAATCCAGGCCGCCAACTTGCTGGAAGTAAGTGAACTGGGTGACTTCCATCCCATTGAGCCAGACTTCCCAGCCCAGACCCCAGGCACCCAGTGTCGGGTTTTCCCAGTCGTCTTCAACAAAACGGATGTCGTGCGCTTTGGGGTTGATGCCCAAGGCTTCCAGCGAGCCGATATACAAGTCCAGAATGTTTTCAGGTGCGGGCTTGAGCACGACCTGAAACTGGTAATAGTGTTGCAGGCGGTTGGGGTTGTCCCCGTAACGCCCGTCTTTGGGGCGGCGCGAAGGCTGCACATAGGCAGCGCGCCAGGGTTCGGGGCCGATAGCCCGCAAAAAGGTTGCCGTATGAGAGGTTCCGGCACCGACTTCCATATCGTAGGGCTGAAGCAGAGCGCATCCGTGCTTGTCCCAGTATTGCTGGAGCGTAAGTATGATTTGCTGAAAGGTGAGCATGAGCAATGGCCAGTAAAGCGAGAATCTGCAAAATTTTTCTATTTTAGCGTGAACTGCGCCCTTGCAGCAGAAAAGCGCCCGCAATGGGCTATTTTGGCCGTCCGGGCCATGGGCAAGGCCGCTGTGTACCGGGCGGTCAGGTTGTTTTTAGACGTATCATATGCGTTTGTCCAAATACTGCTTATTTGCTGACCTGATCTTGAAACAGAATCTCGGGCAGCAGTCTAAAGGAGGCTAGGTCCATGAGTGAACTTGTCACGCTTGAACGTATCGGCAAGGTAGTGTTGATTACCTTGAACCGTCCCGAGGCACGTAATGCCATCAACCTGGAAACCGCGCAGGCGCTGGCCCAGGCTCTGGATGAGTTCGATGCCGACCCCAGTATTGCCGTGGGCGTGCTGACCGGTGCAAACAATACGTTCTGCGCCGGTATGGATTTGAAAGCCTTTGCCAAGACTGGCCAGCGTCCCTATGTAGGTGACCGTGGCTTTGCCGGTATTTGCGAGCGCCCGCCTGCCAAACCATTGATTGCCGCCGTGGAAGGCTACTGCCTGGCCGGTGGTTTTGAAATTGCCCTGTCCTGCGACCTGATTGTTGCGGCCGACAGCGCCAACTTTGGCCTGCCTGAAGTGAAACGCGGCATTGTCCCCGGATCGGGCGGCATGGTGCGTTTGCCTAGCCGTATTCCTTACCACATGGCCATGGAAATGGTGTTGACCGGTGGCATGTACCCCGCAGCCCGCATGGCAGAGCTCGGTCTGGTCAGCCGTCTGGCCGAGGCTGGCAAAGCCACCGAGCAGGCTCTGGCACTGGCCGAGCAGATTGCCGCCAACGGTCCTTTGGCCGTGCAAACCGCCAAGAGCATTATTTCCCAGTCGCGTGACTGGCGTCAGTCGGATCTGTTTGATCTGCAGCGCCCTCGTATCGCCGGCATTTTCACCTCTGCAGACGCCAAGGAAGGCGCGACGGCCTTCGCTGAAAAGCGCGAGCCTGTCTGGCAGGGCAAATAGTTTCCCCTTGTTCATCCCGTTTTTTATATAGACGCCACCATGACCACGATCAAAGAAGACGATCTGATTCAGTCCATCGCTGATGCGGTGCAGTTCATCAGTTACTACCATCCCACCGACTATCTGGAGCATCTGGCCCGCGCTTATGAGCGCGAGCAGAACCCGGCGGCCAAAGATGCCATCGCCCAGATTCTGACCAACTCGCGCATGTGTGCCGAGGGCCACCGCCCCATCTGTCAGGACACCGGGGTGGTGAACGTATTCCTGAAAGTGGGCATGGGTGTGCGCTTTGATACCAAGCGCTCCTTGCAGGAGCTCTGTGACGAGGGGGTACGTCGCGGTTATCTGAATCCCGATAACCCGCTGCGGGCCTCCATCCTGAACGACCCCTTGTTCACCCGTAAAAACACGCGCGACAACACACCCTGTATTGTGAATGTCGAACTGATCGCTGGGGATCAGGTCGACATTCAAGTCGCCGCCAAGGGAGGTGGTTCGGAAAACAAGAGCAAGTTCGTGATGCTCAACCCCAGCGATTCTCTGGTTGATTGGGTACTCAAGACCGTTCCTACGATGGGCGCTGGCTGGTGTCCTCCGGGCATGCTGGGTATTGGCGTTGGCGGCACAGCCGAAAAAGCCATGCTGATGGCCAAAGAAGCCCTGATGGAAGACATCGATATGTACGAGCTGCTGCAACGCGGCCCGCAAAGCAAGCTGGAAGAGCTGCGTATCGAGCTGTATGAGAAGGTCAATGCTCTGGGTATTGGCGCTCAGGGTCTGGGTGGTTTGACCACTGTGCTGGACGTGAAGATCAACACCTTCCCGACTCACGCCGCTTCCAAGCCTGTGGCCATGATCCCCAACTGTGCGGCAACCCGTCACGTGCATTTCTCGCTGGACGGCAATGGCCCAGCCGAGCTGGCACCTCCACCGCTGTCGGCCTGGCCTGACATTCACTGGGCACCGGATTACAACAAGTCCCGCCAGGTGAATCTGGATGAGCTGACCCCTGAAGAAGTGGCTTCCTGGACGCCAGGTCAGACCTTGCTGCTGTCGGGCAAGATGTTGACTGGCCGTGACGCTGCTCACAAGCGTATTCAGGACATGCTGGAAAAGGGCGAGTCCCTGCCTGTGGACTTCACCAACCGCGTGATTTACTACGTAGGCCCGGTTGACCCTGTGCGTGACGAAGCCGTTGGTCCTGCAGGCCCAACCACTGCCACTCGCATGGACAAGTTCACCGAGATGATGCTGGCCAAGACTGGCCTCATCTCCATGATCGGCAAGGCCGAGCGTGGCCCAACCGCCATTGAAGCCATTCGTGCTCACAAGTCGGCTTACCTGATGGCCGTGGGTGGTTCTGCGTACCTGGTGTCCAAGGCCATTCGCAATGCGAAAGTGGTGGCTTTTGAAGACCTGGGCATGGAAGCCATTTACGAGTTCGAAGTTCAGGATATGCCAGTAACCGTGGCCGTGGATTCGCAAGGCGTGTCCGTGCACAACACCGGCCCTGCCGAGTGGCGCAAGCGTATTGCAGAGATCTCTTTGGTCGCTGTGTAAGACGTGAAACGGGGAGCTTGGGCTTCCCGGCTATGTCGATAAGAAACCCGCATGAATGTTTCTGGTCTGCTTGTAAAAGCAGTATCAGCACAACATTCAATGCGGGTTTTTTTATGTCTGGCGTTTATGTGGCCCTTACTTGGCTGCCAGGAGGTTCGGGTGTTGCCTGCTCAGGACTTGATCAGCAATCCGCGCAGCAGCAAATCCAGTGCTGCCAGCCCCTTTGCCAGGCGAGCATCGCCGTCCTCTCCCTGCGCAATCCAGAATGCGGCTTCGGCCAGACTGCCGTAAATCAGGGAAGCCAGGACGTGGGGATCGGCCTGTTCAATCCGGCCTTGATCCATCAGCACCTGAATCAGGCCTTCCATGGAACCTACACAATATTGATGCGATTCGGGTGAGGCGCCCCCCAGTACGGCCTTGGCATCGCACAAGACAATGCGCTGCATTTCCGGTTCCAGTGCCATTTCCAGATAGGCATGGCAGCGGCGTACAAACCCTTCCCAGGCATCGTCGGCATTGTTTGAAATAGCCTGCAGACGTTCGTCCATTTCCGCATCGATCTGATCGACCACCGCCGCCAGCAAACCTTTTTTGTCACCGAAGTGGTGGTAGAGGGCACCGCGTGTCAGGCCCGCCTGAGCCGTCAATTCGTCCATGGATGTGTCGGCATAACCACGGTCTGCAAAGAAAGTGCGAGCGGTGGTCAGCAGCGTGGCGCGGGTTTCTTCCATCTCGGCGCGGGTACGGCGTGCCATAGTTTCTCCTTACATACGGACTGAATGTATATTTACATGCACAGCGTATGTATATATTATTTTAAACATACGCCTTGTATGTATTGTCGATGCATCACCGTGTCGTGGCAAGCGGGCGTTCACGGAGAATGTAATGGCTCAGCCTTATCGAGAACTTTTTGCCGCGCCCGGCGCACGGGGTTTTGCCCTGGCCGGGCTGCTGGCCCGGATTCCGCTGCCCATGATAGGGATAGGAATCATCACCATGCTGTCGCAACTGCGTGGCAGCTATGCCTTGGCGGGGGCGGTGTCCGCCTCTTTTGTCCTGACCTATGCGCTGGTGTCGCCGCAGGTGTCCCGTTGGGTGGACCGGCGTGGGCAAAGCCGTGTTCTGCCGCTGGCAACAGCCATCAGTGTGCTGGGCCTGCTGCTCTTGTTGGGGGCGACCTGGTGGCAAGCGCCTGATTGGATCTTGTTTGCAGGCGCGATGCTGGCCGGTTTCATGCCCAGCATGTCGGCCATGGTACGTGCCCGCTGGACGGCGATTTACCGTGGTCAGGATCGGTTGCAAACGGCTTATTCGCTGGAAACCGTGCTGGATGAAGTCACCTTTATTGCCGGGCCGCCCTTGTCAGTAGGTTTGGCTGTCGCGGTGTTCCCGCAAGCGGGTGTGCTGGCCGCTGCGCTATTGCTGGTAGCCGGCGTGTCGGCCCTTCTGCTGCAAAAAGGCAGTGAGCCGCCGATTCAGGTGCAGGAGCAGGGCAGTCGCCCTTCGGTGCTGCGTCTGAATAGCGTGCGTTTGCTGGCATTGCTGATGGTCGCCATGGGTGTGATCGTGGGCACCGTGGATATTGTCAGCGTGGCCTTTGCCGAGCAGATGGGGCAGCCGGGGGCGGCCAGTCTGGTGCTATCGGCTTACGCCTTGGGTTCTTGCGTAGCGGGTCTGGTGTTTGGTGGTTTGAAGCTGAATATCCCTTTGCACCGGCTATTGCTGTTGGGTGGTTTGGCTACCGCTGCCACGACCTTGCCTTTATTGCTGGTGGCCAGCGTGGCACAGCTGGCAGGGGCGGTCTTGCTGGCTGGTCTGTTTTTCGCTCCCACCATGATTGTGGCCATGTCGCTGGTCGAGCGTGTGGTGCCGGAGCAGCAATTAACCGAGGGCATGACCTGGCTGCTGGCTGGTCTGAATATCGGTGTAGCCATGGGTGCCGCCGCTTCGGGACAGATGGTGGATCAGGGCGGAGCCAGCTCCGGCTTTATGGTCGCGCTTTATGCCGCCGCTCTGATCGTCGTGCTTGCCTTGTGCAGCCATCAACGTTTGCGTACGCCTGGAACGGCCCGTTCCTGCGCTGTTTAGCCTTCTTTCCTCGAATATTTAGCAATGAATACTTCTTCTTTATCCATGGCCGTGCAGCCTGGCAAACGGCAGTCCTGGTTGGCGGTTAGCGCTGTTGGCTTGGCCACCTTTTCAGTCGTCACCACGGAAATGTTGCCCGTAGGTTTGTTGACCTCCATTGCAGACAGTTTGCAGACCTCTACAGGGACGGCGGGTTTGCTGATTTCCCTGCCTGCCTTATTGGCCGCCTTGTTTGCGCCGCTGGTGGTGCTGGCTTCCGGCGGCGTTGACAGGCGACGCATCCTGTGTGGATTGCTGGCCTTGTTGGTGATGGCCAATATTGCGTCTGCCCTGGCTCCCAGCATCGTCTGGATGCTGGCCGCCCGTGTACTGGTCGGCTTTTGCATGGGCGGTATCTGGGCCATTGCAGGTGGTCTGGCTTCCCGTCTTGTTCCGGCTCAGTCAGTAGGTTTGGCAACCTCGATCATTTTTGGTGGGGTTGCCGCCGCTTCTGTATTGGGTGTGCCATTGGGCGCCTTGATGGGCGATCTGCTTGGGTGGCGCTGGGCGTTTGGTGGCATGGCGTTACTGAGCGCTTTGGTGCTGATCTTCCATCTGGCCGTGATTCCTTTTTTGTCCGTATCGCGCTCGACCACATGGCGCCAGTTCGCCGAGCAATTGGGCAATCGGCGGTTATGGTTTGGCCTGCTGCTGACCGTGATCCTGGTTGCGGGGCATTTCAGCGCGTTTACCTTTGTGCGACCTCTTTTGCTGTCTGCTTCGGGCATAGGCTCTGAATGGATAGGGGGCTTGCTGTTCGCTTATGGTGTGGCCGGGATTGCAGGCAACTTCCTGATCGGGATTTCGGCGGCGCAACGCACTGAAGCCAGCTTGATGGCGATAGCGTTGGGTCTAAGCATCACTGCTTTGCTTTTCTTGACAGTGGGTGGTTCACCGCTGAGTGGAGGTGCGATTTTGCTGCTTTGGGGCCTGGCGTATGGCGGGGTGTCGGTAGGGCTGATGAGCTGGATGATGAAGGCTGCTGCCAACGCGGTTGAGGTAGCCACCGCGTTGTACGTGGCTGTCTTCAATATCGGCATAGGGCTTGGCTCCTGGCTGGGTGGGCAGTTTGTGGATGCCTATGGCTTGAATGCAAATCTGGGGCTGGCTGGCCTGGCCTCTTTTGTTGTGTTTTTGCTGCTTTTCGGAGCAATTTTGCGACAAAAAACCTGAGCGAAAAAACAGGGCCCGGACTGATTTTCCCGGGCCTGCAAGGACGCAAGCGCGGGTTATTGCTTATTGGAGTCTTGAAGGAGCGCTGCGACGATGTCTGTCAGAACTCCTTGAAATATTCTGTACATTGTTATGTTGTACGGTATAGGGATGCTTTCTGGCTGACCTCCTCTTATGGGCACACAATGTCGGTATGGGTGGTCTTAATTAAGGGCCTTGTATGACGCAACTTCAGCGCTCCATTACTATTCCGCAGCTCAACCCCACTATTTGGAACACTCTTGAGCTCGTGCGCTTACGCCAAACTCCCTGGCACAAGAAACAAGCTGTTTTCGAACAATTACAGTCGCTGGGATTAGTCCAAGCCATCCCTCAAACGACGCAGACTCCTTCCCCTTTTCCCGCTCCCCTGATAGCCATGTTGACCGAAGAAGGGCGGCAATTGCTGGAAGCCCGATCCAATCACCAAGAGGCCTTGATCAAGCTTCTGGATGCTTGACCCCTTGGCTTGAGCTGGCTTGGCTGGCTTGTCCCTTGCCGGACAAGTCCGGCCGCTTGCCCTCTTTGAAAACGCGCCGGGTCCGTGACGCCCGGGCCGAAAACTGTATAATGCTGGTTTTATATACAGTATTTCGATCATGGAGCTATCGCGCAAACTCGAAATTCTGGCCGATGCGGCAAAGTACGATGCCTCTTGCGCCAGCAGTGCCGCGCCTAAACGGGATTCCCGTGGGCGTACGGGCTTGGGTGCCAGTACCGGTGCCGGTATTTGCCATAGCTTTACGCCGGACGGGCGCTGCGTGTCGCTGCTCAAGATACTGCTGACCAATTTTTGCCAGTATGACTGCCTGTATTGCGTGAACCGGCGCTCCAGCAACGTGCCACGCGCGCGTTTCCGGCCGGCGGAAGTGGTGGATCTGACGTTGGATTTTTATCGGCGCAACTATATAGATGGTCTGTTCCTGAGCTCGGGCATCATACGAAGCTCGGACTACACCATGGAGAGTCTGGTCGAGGTGGCGCGCTCCCTGCGCGAAGATCACCATTTTCGTGGCTACATCCACCTTAAAACCATTCCGGATGCCGATCCGCAGTTGATCACGCTGGCTGGTCATTATGCAGACCGACTCAGCGTCAATATCGAACTTCCTACGGATGCGGGCCTGCATCGCCTGGCGCCCGAGAAAAGTGGCCACACGATCAAGCGGGCGATGGGGGTGATCCGTCTTGCCCAGGAGCAGGCGCAGGAAGAAAAACTTCCCAAGGTACCCGCCGGACAAAGCACGCAAATGATTGTGGGTGCGGATGCGGCGGACGACCGCAATATCTTGCAAACAGCGCAAAATCTGTACGGTGCCTACAAGCTCAAGCGGGTGTATTACTCTGCGTTCAGTCCTATTCCGGATAGTTCGTCGGCGCTTCCCGCACAGCCGCCACCGCTCCTGCGAGAGCATCGGCTGTATCAGGCCGATTTCTTGCTGCGTAGTTACGGTTTTCGGGCCGAGGAGCTGTTTCAGGACAAGGGCGATTTGCCCTTGGATATTGATCCCAAATTGTCATGGGCCTTGTCCAACCGGGCCGTATTTCCGGTGGATCTGAACCGGGCGCCGGAGCGCCTGATTGCTCGTGTGCCCGGCATTGGTGTCCGTAATGCCAAGCGTTTGGTCGAGTTGCGTCAGATGCGGGCTATCCGGTATCAGGATCTGATCCGTTTACGTTGCTCCATCAAAACATTGCAGCCCTTTGTCGTGGTACAGGATTACCGTCCTGGCCTTGCCGACGCGACGTCCGACAAATTGCGGCGCATGCTGTCGACCAATCCGCAGCAATTGAGTCTCTTATGAGTACGCTCTGTTCGCCGGCCGGGTTTGTTCCTGACGATGGGGGGCGAGCATGGTGAGCTTGCAGGTTGACGGCGGCTATAGCGCCTGGCGTGAGCAAGCCTTGCGCGCTCTGGCGGCAGGCTGGTCACCAGAGCAGCTTTGCTGGAGTGAAAAAAGTCGGGAGGCGGGCGCGGCCAGCCAGCAGATGGGCTTGGATTACGAGCTGTCTTCTCCTGTGTCCTCTATGTCCTTGCGGGAGCCGCAGGTCTGTGAGCCGAACGCCGAGTTTGCCGTTCGCATTTCGAAAGGGCTGAGCGCCTTGCTGCAGGATGCCGCCTTGTGTCGTACTCCGGAGCGTTGGGCCTTGCTCTACCGCGTGTTGTGGCGTTGGCACCATGGCGAGCGCAGTGTGGCGTCTGTGGCTGATGAGGATGGGGCCCGCTTATATGAAATGGCGAAAGCCGTGCGCAAGGAAAAGCACGACATGATGGCGTACGTACGGTTTCGCCATTGCGGGCAGGGCAAGCGGCCCGAGTATTGGGCCTGGTTCGAGCCCGAGCACGAGGTGCTGGAGTGGATTGCCGACTATTTCTCCAAACGTATGGGGAGCACCTCCTGGTGCATCGCGACGCCACAACGTGTGGCGCTGTGGGATGGTGAAAACTTGCAGCTGCGTGATGCGCCTGAGAATGTGGATGAATTACGCAGCGGTCCGTCGGACGATCAGGTGGAAGCCTTGTGGTTACGTTATTACCGGAGCATTTTTAATCCTGCACGTCTGAATGAAACGGCCTTGCAGCAGAGCATGCCTGTGCGATTCTGGAAAGGTTTGCCTGAAGCAAGCCTGATTCCCGCCATGGTCAGTGAAGCGCGTAACGGGGCGCGGCGAGTCGGACAGTCTGGTCTTGTTGCCCGGATGCCGGGCAAGTCGGTAGCGGTGACGGCTGATTCTGCCCAGCCCATCCGGGGTGAATTGTCTGTGCTGGAGCGTTGCCGGCGATGTGGTCTATGGGAAAACGCGACGCAGGCCGTGCCGGGAGAAGGCCCGACAACAGCCCGCATGATGTTGCTGGGCGAGCAGCCGGGCGACCACGAGGATTTGGCTGGCCGTGTTTTTGTCGGGCCAGCCGGGCAGGTTCTGGATCAGGCCTTGCAGCGTGCAGGCCTTGACCGCGACCAGCTGTATGTAAGTAACGCCGTCAAACACTTCAAATGGGAAGGGCGTGGCAGGCAGCGTTTGCATGTCATTCCATCCCCGGCTGAAGTGCAGGCATGCGGACATTGGTTGCGGGAAGAGCTGGCGCAGCTTGAGCCTGCCGTCATCGTCACTCTGGGAGCGACTGCCCTGACGGCCTTGTTGGGCTCAAAGGCGCGATTGGCTGATTTCCTGTCCAAACCCTTTTTGTGGGGCCAGACGTGGGTTATTGCGACCTGGCATCCTTCCTATGCCTTGCGTGTGCAGAATGCCGCCCGGCAAGAGGAAATTGTCAGTGGCATTGCCCAGGCCATGCAAATGGGGTGGCAGCTGGCCAATGCGCCCACGGCTGATGGCGCTTGAAAGCGGACACTAGGGCAGCCGCCGGATCTCCTGGTCTTGCACCGTGCTCAGCAATTCCTTCACGCTGCCTTGAGTCAACTCAAGTTCAGGGGCCAGGTCTGCCAGCGGAACCAGCACAAAGGCACGCTCGTGCATGCGGGGATGGGGCACGATCAACCGTTCCGTATTAATCTGCTCTTGCCCGTAAAGCAGCAAGTCTAGATCCAGGGTACGGGGTGCATTACGGTACAGGCGCGTGCGGCCGTGCTCTTGTTCGATGTGTTGCAGACGGTCCAGCAAATTCTCGGGAGCCAGAGTGCAGGTGAAGCGGACGACTGTATTGACGTAATCCGGACCACTGGAATCGACGGGAGCCGTGCTGTAGAAATGGGCCAGCGTCAGATCCTGGATGCCAGCAGTAGCGGCCAGTTCTGCCGCCGCTGTTTCCAGAGTTTGTCGTGCTTCGCCCAGATTCGCGCCCATGGCAACAAAAACGGTGTTGCTGCCTGGAATCACGATTCGCTTCCGCCTGCCGCGTTGCTGCGTTTGGCATTGGAGCGACGGCGACGGGTACGACGCTGGCCGCTGCGCGAGCCAGTGGCGGCGGTGCCAGCGGGTTTACGCACGGCAATCATATTGCTGCGTTCTTCGTCGCCCGCATCAGCCAGATCCATCCACCACTGTGCCTGCACGCTATCCACCTCTTTGGCTTCGGCGCGTAGTTGTAAAAAGTCCACAGCGGCACGGAAACGAGGTTGTTCCGTCATGCGCCAGATAGCGCGGTTGGCGATGCGTTCAAAACGGGGCTGCATGAACCAGATTTCACGCATATCCGACTGGAAGCGCTTTTGAATTGGCATGATGCGGCTTTGTTTTTCCAGGATCAGGTCGGCGGCTTCCAGCAAGGCTTGCTGGGGATGCATGTCCTGAGCGCTGCGTCGGTCCCACTCCTGCTTGACCAGCTTCCAGAGCAGGCACGCATAGATAAAGCTGGGGCTGACCGACTTGCCCGCGCGAACGCGGGTGTCGGTGCGGGCCAGGGCCATATCCAGAAATTCCGAGCCACCAGGCAAACGTTGAACTGGCTCCACCATGGGCAAGAGCTTGCTGTGCAGACCCAGAGCCTGCAGGCGCTGGATGCAGTCCATGGCATGGCCGCAGTTCAGCAACTTGAGTGTTTCGTCAGCCAGACGGGATTCGGGCACGTTCTCGATCAGACGCGACAAGGAACGAATCGGTGCGTCTGTCGTGGGTTCGATGGTGGCATCCAGTTTGGAGGCAAAGCGCACGGCACGCAGCATGCGCACCGGGTCTTCGCGATAGCGGGTTTCCGCATCACCAATAATGCGTACCTGACGGTCTTTCAGATCGGCTACCCCGTTGTGGTAGTCGATAACGGTTTCGGTCAGGGGATCGTAGTACAGCGCATTTAGCGTGAAGTCGCGGCGTGCGGCATCGTCTTCGATGGTGCCGTACTCGTTGTCGCGCAGGATACGGCCATGTTCGTCGGTTTGCTTGCCGCTATCATCGGCCCGGAAAGTCGAGGTTTCGATGATTTCCTGGCCAAACACCACGTGAACCAGGCGGAAGCGGCGGCCAATGATGCGGGCACGACGGAACAGGGGGCGGATTTGCTCGGGCGTGGCGTTGGTCGCCACGTCAAAGTCCTTGGGCTCCAGGCCCACCAGCAAATCGCGCACTGCGCCGCCCACGACATAGGCTTGATAGCCTTCGTGGTTCAGGACCTCGCACACTTTGATGGCATGACGCGAGACCAGACGTCGGTCTATGCCATGTTCTTCTCGTGTGTAGCGGCGCGGCCCTTTGGGACGCGCGCTTTTGGCTGGTTTGAGCAGCCGGTCGACAAATGTTTTTATTGTTCGCTTGAGCATGCGTCTGATTTTACGATTTGCTGTCCATCATGTCAGCGAACAAATCGATGACGACCCAATTGCGTTCGGTAGCCACGGCACGCAGCTTGTCGCTGGGGTTGGTTGCCACGGGGTCGGTCACCACTTCCATCAGGGGCAGATCGTTGGGCGAATCGCTGTAAAACCAGCTGCGCTCGAAGTCGGCCAGGGTTTTGCCCATGGTTTGCAGCCATTGCTCCACACGGGTGATCTTGCCAGCCTGGAAGCTAGGCACACCACTGATCTTGCCGGTGTAGCGGCCGTCTTTCATTTCAGGAGTGGTGGCGATCAGGTGGTCTACGCCCAATGCCGCAGCAATGGGGCGCGTCACGAATTCGTTGGTGGCGGTCACGATCGCCACCAGATGGCCCTGGTCCTGATGCTGGGCGAGCAGTTCGCGGGCAGCCGGGCTGATCGAGGGCAGGATCACGGCCTGCATGAACTCGTCCTGCCAGGCCAGCAATTCTTCCTGGCTGGCGTTGGTGAGCAGGCCCAACATGAATTCGGCCGATTCTTCGGCCGTCAACAATCCCTGGTTATAGCGTTCCATCAGGTCTTCATTCAGACGGATGGCTTCAGCGGGATCACCGACGCGGCCCGTACGGGCCAGGAAGTCAGCCCACTGGTAATCGCTATCTAAAGGAAGCAGAGTGTGGTCCAGATCAAACAGGGCAATAAAAGAAGAAGCAGTCATGACTCAACTAGAAGATTGGGTCTGGCTGTTGGCCAGAAGTTCTTTGAGCAGGGGTAAAGTGATGGGGCGTTTCTTTACCAGTGAATAGTTGTCCAGCGCATCGATCAGTGCGCTCAAGCGGTTCATATCGCGATCGTAGTGAGTCAGTATCCAGCTGAGCACTTCCGCTTGCAGTTGCAGACCGCGGGCAGCGGCCCGCTGTTGCATGGCTTCGGCCCGGTGGGCGTCCGACAGGTATTCCAGTCTGAATACCAGGTCCCAACCCAGGCGTGTGCGCAAGTCCTCGCGCACGGACATGGTTTTGGGAGCCCGGTCGCCGGAGACCAGCAGCGTGAAGGCGTCTGGCCGGGTGGCCGACTCGCGCCAGCGATTGTACAGTGCAAATACGGCAGCCTGACCGTGCTCGTCAAAACGTTCGATATCGTCGATGGCCAAGAGGCTGGGAGGGGCTTTGTCATCGGTGGCGATGTCAAAGATGGGCTGGGAGGGAGTATCTGAACTAAAATAGCGGCTGTCGTCTTGACTGGCCATCGCCCGCAGCAGATGTGTTCGACCTGCGCCGGGCGGTCCCCACAGGTAAACCGCGCGTCCTGGACTGCACTGACGCAGAGCCTGCAACGCAGCCTGATTCGCTCCGGCAACAAAGTTGTCCAAAGAGGCAGGCGGTGCTGGAGATATATCCAGAATCAGTTGCTCGGTCATGTGTCGTACAATTTCGTCCAACTCGCAATTTTCACATATCCCACGGCTTTTCCCATGAAAAACACTACTTCTGTTTCCTTGACCTACCGCGATGCAGGCGTGGATATCGACGCGGGCGATGCCCTGGTCGATCGTATTAAACCACTGGCTGCCAAAACCATGCGTGCAGGCGTCATGGCTGGAATCGGAGGCTTTGGCGCTTTGTTTGAAGTGCCTACCCACCTTAAAGAGCCCGTTCTGGTGTCCGGCACCGACGGTGTTGGTACCAAACTACGCCTGGCATTTGATTGGCAGCGCCACGACACTGTGGGTATAGACCTGGTGGCCATGAGTGTCAACGACATTCTAGTCCAGGGCGCAGAACCCTTGTACTTTCTGGATTACTTTGCCTGCGGCAAGCTGTCGGTCGACACGGCTGCTCAAGTAGTTGGCGGCATTGCCAAGGGTTGTGAACTGTCCGCTTGTGCCCTGATCGGTGGCGAAACGGCAGAGATGCCCGGCATGTACCCCGAAGGCGAGTACGACCTGGCCGGTTTTGCAGTAGGAGCGGTAGAAAAATCGCGCATTATCGACGGCAAATCCATTGTTCCCGGTGACGTGGTTCTGGGTCTGGCTTCCAGCGGTGCCCACTCCAATGGCTACTCCCTGATTCGCAAGATTCTCAAGCACGCCAACGCCAAGCCTACCGACGAGCTGGATGGCCGTCCTTTGGCTGACGTGGTCATGGAACCCACCCGCATTTACGTGAAATCCGTGCTGGCTGCCTTGGCTGCCCACGGTGCGGACATCAAGGGCCTGGCTCACATCACGGGCGGCGGCTTGCTGGAAAACGTGCCCCGCATCCTGCAAAAGCACCTGACTGCCCGCCTGAAGCGTGACTCCTGGACCATGCCTGCCTTGTTCCAGTGGTTGCAAAGCAACGGTAACGTGGCCGACGAAGAAATGTACCGCGTGTTCAACTGCGGTATCGGCATGATCATCATCGTTCCTGCAGACAAGGCAGACGCCATCAGTGCAACCTTGTCCGAGCAAGGCGAAACCGTCTACCAACTGGGCGAAATCCTTGAGCGTCAGGAAGGTCAGGCACAGACTGAAGTGGTCTGAAACCCCCGGATCTTTCCGTGAATAGAAAAGCCAGCTCCTTGAGCTGGCTTTTTTTATTCCCGCACCCCATCCGGAAGTCCTCTGTATTAGCGCTTCGAATCTGGTGTATTTGATTTTCAAATAAGGTTTATATGAAATTAATTATGCCGTTTTTCGAGCTAATCCGAATTTAAGTATTACTCGTACATTCCATAATGTTCCCCGCTCAACAAGACTCCTACAGTAGCGGCAAGCGTGTAGAAATATCAGCTGAAATGTTAGAAGCAATTTCTAAGGGGGAAGAAAATGGAGCATAGCGATTTATCCTTGAAAGACCCGCATCCGTCCTTGCATAACGAGGATCTGGCGCCTTTGCCACGACAAAAACGTTTGTGGGGCTGGTTCGAGATTTTCAACGTCTGGTCCAACGATATTCAAAGTCTGTTTGGCTATACCTTGGCCGCCACCTTGTTTATTTCTTATGGTCTGAATGGCTGGGCCGTGTTTGCTGGCATCTTGCTGGCCGGTTTCATTGTGATGGGCCTGGTGAACCTGAGCGGTAAACCCAGCGTGCTGTATGGCGTTCCTTATCCCGTGATTGCCCGTATCAGCATGGGGGTGAGGGGGGCCAAGTTTCCGGCCCTGGTGCGCGGGATTGTGGCTATCTTCTGGTACGGCGTGCAAACCTACTTTGCCTCTACCGCTCTGGCCTTGTTGTTCAATGCCTTGCTTGGCCACCCCGGCGGTGCCTTGTTTTTGGGGCTGGATTGGGTGGGCTGGCTGTCTTATATCGTGGTCTGCATCTTGCAGCTGGGCATTTTCCTTATGGGCATGAAGTGGATTACGCGTTTCCTGAACTGGGCGGGGCCTTTGGTGTACCTGGTGATGTTCGCCTTGCTGGCCGTGATCTGGTACAAGGCGGGCAGCGGCCTGCTCGATAAAGTGGGCGAGATTTTTGCCGGCAAGGGCACTTACGAGGGCGGCCCCTTGATGGCTTTTGGTGCGGTTGTAGGCACCATGGTGGCGTACTTTGCGGCTGTCGTGATCAATTACGGTGACTTCTCGCGCTTTGTGAAAGACGAGCGCAGCATGCGCATCGGCAACTTCATGGGCTTGCCCGTCAGCCTAGCCGTGTTCTCTTTCCTGGCCTTGTTCATTACCGCTGGCACAGCCGTGCTGTTTGGTGAAACCCTGACCAACCCCACTGATATTGTGGATCGCGTCGATAGCCTGGCTTTGACGGTGATCGCCGCTTTGACCTTCTTTGCCGCAACCGTGGGGATCAACCTGGTGGCGAACTTCATTCCGCCTGCCTTCGATCTGGCTAACCTCAAGCCCGAGCTGATCTCCGCCAAGATGGGCGGCATTCTGACTGCCGTGATTGCGTTCTTTATCGGTGCCTTGTGGCTGCCCTTGATCAGTGCCATCGGGATTACCGGTTTCGTGGACACCTTGGGCGCCTTGCTGGCTCCCTTGTACGGCATCATGATTGTGGACTTTTACTTGATCCGCAGGCAGCGTGTGGTGGTGTCGGATCTGTTCTCCCTGAAAGAAAGTGGTACTTACTACTTCCAGAATGGCTGGAACAAGCGCGCCATGACCGCCTTTTTCTTGGCTGCCGTGTTCTCGGTGGCGACGGTGTGGGTGCCTGCCTTGGCGAATATGGCCGGTTACGGCTGGCTGATTGGCGCCTTGCTGGGTGGTGTGTTCCAATACGTGGCCATGCGCACTCAAGTCTTGCCCAAGCTGAACGGGGCTTCGGTGTAAAAACCGTATTTCGGGTAAAAAACGATCTTTTTGAACCGCCTCTGGCCGTTGGATACCATCCAGCTGCCGGGGGCGGTTCGCAAAAAAGCGAGATGCTTAGCTGAGTATCAGGCTGGCCAGATCTGGCGTGCCGCTTGCACGATCTGCTCGGCGGCTTGCGGGTTCTGGCAGTTGAATTGCTGACGCTCGGGTTCGGATCGCAGCCAGGTCAATTGGCGTTTGGCCAGTTGGCGAGTCGCGGCAATAGCCTGTTCAATGGCCAGGTCCAGGCTGACTTCGCCGTCCAGATACGACCATAGTTGCCGATAGCCCACACAACGAATAGAGGGCAGGCCGGGATGCAAGTCAGGGCGCTGGTAAAGCTTTTCCACTTCCTGCAGCAGTCCTTGTTCGATCATGTCGTGATAGCGAACCGCGATACGTTTATGCAGCCAGGATCGGTCTTCCGGTTCCAGGCTCATGGTGACGTACTGATGGCTGCCTTCTTGCGGCTGGGCCTTGTCCTTTAGCCAGTCGCTCATGGTCTTGCCGCTGATATGGAAAATCTCCAGGGCACGTTGAATACGCTGGCTATCGCGGGGGGCCAGCCGGGCAGCTGTTACCGGGTCGATACGGGTCAGCTCTTCGTGCATGCCGGGCCAGCCGATTTCCTGGGCGCGCTCATCCAGTTGCTGGCGAATGGCGGGGTCGGCCTGCGGCAAGTCGTTCAGGCCTTCACGCAGAGCTTTGTAATACAGCATGGTGCCGCCACACAGCACGGGGTAATGCCCGCGTGCCCGGATTTCCTGAATCAGGCGGGTTGCGTCAGTGGCAAATTCCGCGGCTGAATAGCTTTCAGCCGGGTCGCGAATATCCAGTAAGTGATGGAGAATGGCCGCTTGTTCTTCCGCGCTGGGCTTGGCCGTGCCAATGTCCATGTCGCGGTAAATCGTGGCCGAGTCCATCACAATCACTTCAATCGGCCAGTGTTGGGCCAGGATATGCGTGCTTGCGCTTTTGCCGCTGGCCGTTGGGCCAGCCAGACACAGAATGGGTAAATCGTTCATTGTCCACGCATAAAAAGTTTGTCCAGCTCGCTGAGCTTCCATTGGAACCAGGTGGGGCGACCGTGATTGCACAGATCAGCCCTGTCGGTTTGTTCCATCTTGCGAAGCAAAGCGTTCATCTCGGGGATGCTCAGGCGGCGATTGGCACGTACCGCACCGTGGCAGGCCATGGTGGAAAGCAGCTCGTTGCGCTGTTCATCCAGATGGCGTGACGACCCTACCTGTGCCAGGTCGCGCAGTACGGCACGGGCCAGGGATTCTATATCGCCTTGAGCCAAGAGGGCAGGGACGGCACGCACGGCCATGGTGGTGGGGCCGGCCGGGTTCATGCTCAGGCCCAGATCGGCCAGCGTTTCCTGATGCTCATCCAGCAAAGCGATATCGCTTTCCGAGCAGCTGAACACTACTGGCACCAGCAGATCCTGACGGGGCAGTTCGCGGCCATCCAGAGCTTGCTTCAATTGTTCG
This sequence comes from Alcaligenes faecalis, assembly GCF_002443155.1. Classification (NCBI taxonomy): domain Bacteria; kingdom Pseudomonadati; phylum Pseudomonadota; class Betaproteobacteria; order Burkholderiales; family Alcaligenaceae; genus Alcaligenes; species Alcaligenes faecalis. The sequence goes on from NZ_CP023667.1 coordinate 628,930, forward strand.
TAAACTACGCGTTCATGCGCGGCGTGCATGTCCACCAGAATCATGCCCTGACGGGTTTCGGACAGGATATAGATGCCGTGCAACTGGCCCAGGGCCATGCCCAAGGGAAACTCGTCCGTCGCGCTGTCTGCCTCGCTTTGATAGCTGGTGACTGGCGTGTTACTGGGAGCAGGCTCAATCGGACGGTACATGCTTTTCCAGTCCACATTGCCGCCGCCAGATGGCTCGCGCAGGCTGAAACTGGATTGCCAGCCTTGGCGAGCTGGATGGCTGTACGGCATGGCGGGTTCGCTGCTGGTATAGGAGCTGCTGGGTGCGCCAGGAGTGGCCGAAGGGTAGGGCGTGCCCGTTATAGGAGGCTGGGTAGCGCCTTCAGGTAAAGGCATGGCGGCAACTGGCGTTTCCCCGGCCATGCTGCCTTGCGCCAAGGTTTGTCCGACAGACTGCAGCACAAAGCGGTACACGGCGCCGCTGTCACGGAAGCGGACTTCATGCTTGGCGGGGTGTACGTTCACATCCAGCGTGGAGGGGGCAATATCCAGAAACAGGGCATAGGCAGGCTGGCGATCCCCATGCAGCACATCGGCATAGGCACTGCGTATGGCGTGTGACACCGTGCGATCGCGTACAAAGCGGCCATTCACAAACAGGAACTGCTTGTCTGCGCTTGGGCGAGCGTGGGCCGGGTGAATCACCAGACCACGCAAGCTGATCAGCCCCTGTTCCTGGGCAACGGGCAGGCTTTGTTCAATGAACTCCTTGCCCAAAATATCCAGCAGACGCTGTTCCAGCGTGCCGCTGCGCCAGTGGCGCTGGGGCTTGTCGTTGTGGAAAAGCCGGAAAGCGATCTGCGGCTGTGCCAGGGCAATGCGCTCCAGCGCGGTCACGCAATGGCCGTACTCCGTGCCTTCCGTACGCAGGAACTTGCGACGGGCAGGGATCTCGTCAAATAGCTGACGTACATCCACATGCGTACCAATCTGCCCGGAGGCGGGCTGGGGTTCAGCGTGGCCCAGCGAGTATTCCCAGGCGTGCGGGTCGTCCTGGGTGCGCGAGTTGATCGTCAGACGGGCTACCGAGGCAATAGAGGGCAGGGCCTCACCCCGAAAGCCCATGGAGGCCACGGACTCCAGTTCTTCCAGCGAGCGAATCTTGCTGGTGGCATGTTGCAGCAGCGCCAGGGGCAACTCTTCCTGGGTGATGCCGTGGCCATCGTCGCTGACAGAGATGCGGCGTATGCCGCCGCCGTCCAGACGAATCTCGATGGCACTGGCTCCGGCATCAATGGCGTTTTCCAGCAATTCCTTCAGGACAGATGCCGGGCGCTCGATAACTTCACCGGCTGCAATTTGGCTTACAAGCAAGTCCGGGAGTGGGATAATACGGCGTCTTGATGACATAGGGCGGCTGGCCTTGTGTGTATTCAGGGTTGAACAATACACGTTCAACGGGTTTCAAACGGTAGCGGCTTATTTTAACCGCTTGCTCTATGGTGTCGGTCTGGCCAGTATCGGACTGGCTGGATTGTTATTTTGGTGTGGAACTATGCCCGATTTACTCAGCATGATCCTTCATATTGACCAGTACCTGGGTGTGTGGGTCGAGCAGTATGGAGCCTGGATTTATCTTGTTCTGTTCTTGATTATATTTGGCGAGACCGGGCTTGTGGTTCTGCCATTCCTGCCGGGCGATTCCTTGCTGTTTATTGCTGGAGCCTTTGGCGCTTCGGGCATGCTGGACCCGGTCATGCTGGGTGGCCTGCTGATCGTGGCAGCGGTGCTGGGGAACACCGTGAACTATCACGTGGGGCGGTATATAGGTCCGAAAGTCTTTACCCAGGAATCCCGATTCCTGGATCGCCGTGCGCTGGTCAAAACCCATGCTTTCTATGAAAAGCATGGTGGCAAGACCATCGTCATTTCCCGCTTCCTGCCTCTGTTTCGCACCTTCGCGCCCTTTGTGGCCGGTGTGGGCCATATGAATGCCATGCGCTTTCAGATGTACAACATTACCGGCGCGGTGCTGTGGATTTGCAGCTTGATTACCCTGGGCTACTTCTTTGGTAACGTGCCGTTCATCAAGGCGCATTTGAATACCATCGTGCTGATTGGTATTGCGGCTGCCGCGGTGCCTGTCGTGGCTGGGGCCTTGTGGAAGATCTTCAAGCGCAAGAGCAAGGGTGATGCGGCTTTGTAGGATGTGAGGCCGGGTTGCTCGGCTGTTAAGGGCCACGGAAAGGACGCCAGAAGGTGTCCTTTTTTATTTCGGAAACCTGTCAGATATCGCTGTTGTTGGCGAGGGGGTAAAAGCCGTCGCAAAATCTGGGTTTAAGCGTCCAAGCGTCCAAGTGTTCAAGTGTTCAAGTGTTCAAGTGTTCAAGGTAACTATTGGCACTCTCCGTATTTTTGAAAAAGCTGCCTCTGTTTCAGCCTTTAGCAAAGAATGCCTCAGTTTTCTTGAGGGGGAGCAGCTAGTCTGCAGGCGGGGCTCTGGCCTGTGCTGCGCACGGGTACCCTTGTCTCTTGAGCTATCCAGGCGCCCCGTGAACTCGCGCGATAGCTCGTCCCCCGGACGAGCTATAAGCGTCGCGCTCAAACAGCACGGGGCTTGTATCCTGGATAGCTCAAGAGCCTGCGGCCAGAACCCTGACTTGCCCTCCGACTAGCTGCTCCCCCTCAAGAAAAGGCCACACCGATTCAGGTTCAAACAGGTCCTTGCCCAAAGATGTTCTCTTTTCTGAACAGCTTCAGACTCTACAGAAATAAAAAAAGCGCAGCATTTTTTGCTGCGCTTTTTTCATCGAACCAAGCAGATAGTTAGCTGCGGCTGGCCAGTGCCGGAAACTCGGCAAAATATCCCCGGATGCCGGTCAGAATGGCTTGGGCAATCTTGTCCTGATGCGAAGAACTACGCAGCAGACGCTCTTCCTCCGGATTACTGATAAACGCTGTTTCGATCAGAATCGACGGGATATCCGGTGCTTTCAGTACAGCAAAACCAGCGCGTTCAACATTGCGCTTATGCAGGCGGTTGATCTTGCCGATCTCGCCCAGCAGGCGCGAGCCTACTTTCACCGAATCGTTAATCTGTGCGGCCGTAGACAGGTCCAGCAGAATTTGCGCAACCTGACGGTTGTGGGAACCCAGGTTCAAACCGCCGATCAAGTCAGCATCGTTCTCTTTCTTGGCCAGCCACCGAGCAGCCGAGCTGGTGGCACCGTTTTGAGACAGGGCGTAGATAGACGAGCCACGCGCACTAGGCTTGATCCAGGCGTCAGCGTGAATACTGATGAACAGGTCAGCTTTTACCCGACGGGCTTTTTGCACACGCACTTGCAGTGGCACGAAGAAGTCCGAGTCGCGCGTCAAGTAAGTGCGCATATTGGGCTGCGCATCGATCAAACGCTTCAGGCGGCGGGCAATGTTCAGCACCACATCTTTTTCACGCGTACCACCGGGACCAATGGCACCGGGGTCTTCACCACCATGGCCAGGGTCCAGCGCAATCAGTAAAGGACGATTTGGAGTGCCCGGAGTGGCTCCGGGCGAAGGGGAGCGCGGTGGAGTTGTAACAGGAGGCGGCGTACGAGCGACGGGCGGCAAGGTCTGCCCTTGTACCGTGGGCACAGGAGCATCAGGCGAGTTTTGAGCCAGGCTTTCCAGGACGGAAGCCAGGGGGTCGTTATCGTCCTGAATTTGCAAAGCCAGCAGCGGGTCTTGAGCCACGCGCGGGTACAAGTCCAGCACCAGACGGTACTTGTATTCGCCAACGGGCTTGAGGGTAAAGATCTGGGGAGCGACGGCCTGTTTCAGATCCAGCACCAGACGCACGACGTCGGGGCGGTTCTGGCCCACGCGCACGGAGCGAATGTAGGGGTCATTGGGGCGGACCTTGGAAACCAGCTCCTCGATGGTGCGGTTCATGGTCAGGCCCTGGATGTCCACCACCATGCGATGGGGGTTTTCCAGTGTGAAATGCTCGGCCTTGAGCTCGCTATCCATTTCCAGGGTGACGCGGGTGTATTCATCTGCCGGCCAGGTACGGACGGCCACGATAGTGCTGGCATTCGCCAGTCGCGGGATGACAGGGAGCAGGAACAGGGTAGTGGCCGTGGCGACGAATCGGCGACGGGCCTTGCCGGCTGGGGCTACTTCTGCAGGCTGGGGGCGAGTGTCGTAATCCATAGCGTTCCTTTGGCGCTGCGTGCATCCAGGGTGGCCAAACGACCGTCACCGCAATAATCCAGGTGTAAATCCAGATCGGGCTCGGGCAATAAATCCCCTGCTTTTTCGGGCCATTCGATCAGCACAACAGCATTGTCTTGCAAAATATCGCGAAAACCTGCATCGACCCATTCTCGTGGATCGCTAAATCTATAAAAATCAAGGTGATAGAAGTATAAGCTAGAAACTTTATAACTTTCAAGTAAAGCGTAGCTAGGACTTTTGATACGACCGGTAACGCCGCAAGCCCGCAACAGGGCTCGAACGAAGTGGGTTTTACCGGCGCCCAGGTCACCATGAAGATGAATTCGGCCGCCCGTGGGCACACCAGGAACCTGACCGCTTAGCAGCGGGGCAAGGCGCTCGGCCAGGGCCGTGGTGGCGTCCTCGTCAGGCAAGGACAGGGTTAAAGCTTGCAGATTCATAGGCTTGGATCAGGTCGCGAGGGATAACCACAATGGAATGGTCAAGCCCGCTAGTATAGTGCCGATCGACATGGTCAGCGCGACCAGACGGCTATCGGCTCCCATGCGGGCAGCCAGTACGTGGGCAGAAGAGGCGGTGGGCAGAGCGGCAAATACCAGTAACATCTGGCGCTCCAGTGTGCTCATATCCAACACCCAGGCAATTGCCAGGGCCGCCAAGGGTAAAGCCAGCAGCTTGATGGCGGTAATCCAGCCGATCAAGGCCCCCGCACGCCGTGAGCCTTGCAGGGACAAAGTGGCGCCTACACACAACAGACCAATCCCCAGGGCGCAAGCCCCCAGGCGGCTAAAGGCCAATTGAACCGGGCCGGGCACGGGCAAACCGGCCAGATTCCAGGCCAGCGCGGCAACAGTAGACAGGATCAGAGGATTTTTGAGCAGCTCGATGGCGATGCGGCCTTGTTGCCCACGTGCCAGCACGGTCACGGCCACCATATTGGCCATGGGAACAGAAAAACCCACCAGCAAGGCCATGACGGCCACGCCTGATGGGCCGGCAATGGCACTGGCCAAGGACATCCCTAAATAGGTATTGAATCGGAAGGCGCACTGGGTCAGGGCGGCGTGTTGCAAATGTTCGGGTTTCAGAATGGGCAGGGCCAGCCAGGCCAATACAGTACCCGCAGCAATTAAAACAGCCGCCGCCACCAGTAAGGGCCAGGTATCACCCAGATTGAGCGGGATGCGAGTAATGGAATCAAACAGCAGGGCTGGAAACAGGACGTAATAGACCAGCTTTTCGGCACCCTGGAAAAAATCCCGGCTGAAGTGGAAGCGATGCAGCAGCAAAGCCCCCAGCGCTATCAACAGAAAATCGGGCAGGATCAGCGGGAATATTGTGGCCATGATGACGGTAATTAAAGGCAGATATAGGTATATCCCCTGTAGGTATCTGCTTTCAGAATTAACAATTGTTGGGGATTAGCTGCGCTATTATTGATGAGTTCCCCTTACCCAGGGGATGGATCTACAAAAAGACTAAAGAGGAGATGTTCCCATGATAGAGAAGTTTCCCAAGAAATTTGCGCTGCTATCCCTTTGTGCAAGTTTGTCCATGATCGGCACGGCCAATGTCGCTCACGCTCAAGCTGATTACCCTAATCAGGCGATTCGCGTCATTGTTCCTTTTGCGCCTGGTGGCTCCACCGATATTGTGGCGCGTATTGTGACCAAGGGCATGAGCGAAGTGCTGGGCCAATCCATGGTTGTGGAAAACAAGGGGGGTGCCGGTGGCGCTATCGGAGCGGCAGAAGCGGCTCGCGCCAAACCTGACGGCTATACCTTGTCAATTGCCACCATCTCGACTCTGGCAGTGAATCCCGCTTGCCGCCCCAATGATCTGCCCTATGATCCCTTGAAAGACTTTGTGCCGGTCAGCAACTTTGCCAACCTGCCCAACGTGATCGAGGTCAATCCCAAATTTCCGGCACAAAACTTCAAGGAGTTTGTGCAGCAGTTGAAAGACAATCCTGGTAAATATTCCTACGGCAGCTCGGGCACCTGCTCGGTTCTGCACTTGTTTGGTGAAGCCTTCAAGCTGGAAACCGGCACTGATATCGTGCACGTTCCTTACCGTGGCGCCGGCCCGGCTGTGACGGACGCGGTGGGTGGTCAGATCAACGCCATGTTCGATAACTTGCCTTCGTCCATGGCCCAGATCCAGGCTGGCAATTTGCGGGCACTGGCGATTGCCTGGCCTGAGCGCCTGCCTGCTCTGAAAGATGTGCCTACCTTGGCCGAGGAAGGCTACCCGCAGCTGAACAGCCCGGCCTGGTACGGTTTGCTGGCTCCCAAAGGAACGCCTCCTGAAATCGTTGCCAAATTGCATGCCGCTGCTGCTGAGGCTTTGAAGAAGCCGGAAATTATTTCGGCTCTGGAAAAGCAGGGTGCCACGCCTTCGGGTAATTCGCCTGAAGAGTTCGCCAAGGAAATCAAGGAGCAATACGACTGGGCCCACGACGTGGTCAAGAAAGGCAATATCAAGTTGGAATAAGCCTTTGCTGCCTGATTGCAGTCATAAAAAAACCGGCCTTCGCAGGCCGGTTTTTTATTTCAGTCCCCAGAGGGCTTAGCTACGGTTGGCTTGCAGCACGGTCAAGGCCGTCATATTGATGATGCGGCGTACGGTCGAGCTGTAAGTCAGGATGTGCACCGGAGCGTTGGCACCCATCAGGAAAGGACCGATGGCCACGTTGCTGCCAGCGGCGGTTTTCAGCAGGTTGTAGCTGATGTTGCCAGCATCCACGTTCGGGCAGACCAGCAGGTTGGCCGAGCCTTTCAGCGAGGAGTTGGGCAAGGTGCGATTGCGCAAGCTTTCGTCCAGAGCGCAGTCGGCATGCATTTCACCGTCTACTTCCAGGTCAGGGGCTTGCTCCTGAATCAACCGCAGGGCTTCACGCATTTTGGGGCCGGAAGTGGCCGAGTCTGTACCAAAGTTGGAGCGCGACAGCAGGGCCACCTTGGGTTCCAGACTCAGCGTGCTCAACATGCGGGCCGCTTCAATCGTGTATTCCGCAATTTCCTGTGCGTTCGGGTCGTCGTTGACGTGCGTGTCGGTCAGGGCAACCGTACGCTCGCCCAGCAGCAGGATGTTCATGGCGGCGTAGACGCTGGAGCCGGGCTTGCGGCCGATCATCTCGTCGATGTAACGCAGGTGGTTGTGGTAGGAACCGATGGTGCCGCAAATCATGCCGTCGGCATCGCCCAGGTGCACCATGGTCGAGCCAATCAGAGTCAGGCGACGGCGCATTTCCACGCGAGCCATTTCCTTGCTGATGCCGTGACGGCACATTTTTTCCCAGTACGTTGTCCAGTACTGGTGGAAACGGTCGTCGGACTCGGGGTTGGTCACTTCCACATCCACGCCCAAACGCAGGCGCAGACCAAATTTCTTGATACGGGACAGCAGCACGGCAGGGCGGCCGACCAGAATCGGGTGGGCCAGCTTCTCGTCCACAATCACTTGCACGGCCCGCAGCACACGTTCTTCTTCACCTTCGGTAAAGACGATGCGGGCCTTGCCGCCTTCGCGCACCAGTTGCTTGGCCACAGCAAAAACGGGCTTCATGAATGCGCCGGAATGGTAGACAAACTGTTGCAGCTTGGCGATGTAGCCTTCCAGGTCAGCGATAGGGCGGGTTGCTACGCCTTCTTCCATGGCGGCCTGGGCCACAGCGGGGGCGATACGCACGATCAGACGTGGGTCGAATGGCTTGGGAATCAGGTAGTCGGGGCCAAAGCTCAGGCCGTAACCACCGTAGGCAGCGGCCACGGCTTCGTCTTGCTCTTCTTCAGCCAGGGCGGCAATCGCGCGGGCAGCGGCTTTTTCCATGCCACGGGTAATCGTGGTGGCGCCCACATCCAGTGCACCGCGGAAGATGTAGGGGAAGCACAGCACGTTATTGACCTGGTTCGGGAAGTCCGAACGGCCGGTTGCCATGATCACGTCATCGCGAGCGGCTTTGGCCACTTCAGGCAGAATTTCGGGGGTGGGGTTGGCCAATGCCATCACAAAAGGACGGTCTGCCATTTTTTGCAGCATTTCTGCTTTCAGCACACCACCGGCGGACAGGCCCACGAAAACGTCAGCGTTGTCGATCACATCAGCCAGCTTGCGGGCCTCGGTTTCTTTGGCGAAGCGGGCCAGTTCAGGCACTTGATGGCCGGGGCGGCCTTTGTAGACTACGCCATCAATGTCGGTGACCCAGACGTTTTCTTCGGGCAGACCCATGTCTACCATCAAGTCCAGGCAAGCCAAAGCGGCTGCACCAGCACCGGAGGTCACCACCTTGATCTTCTTGATGTCTTTGCCGACTACTTTCAAGCCGTTCAGGAACGCGGCTGTCACACAAATGGCCGTACCGTGCTGGTCGTCGTGGAAGACGGGGATGTTCATGCGTTCGCGCAGCTTGCGCTCAACTTCAAAACACTCGGGTGCCTTGATGTCTTCCAGGTTGATGCCACCAAAGGTAGGCTCCAGACCGGCAATGATATCCACCAGCTTGTCGGGATCGGTTTCGTTGATCTCGATGTCAAACACGTCCAGGCCAGCAAACTTCTTGAACAGAACGGCCTTGCCTTCCATCACGGGCTTGGAGGCCAGGGCGCCAATATTGCCCAGACCCAGCACAGCAGTCCCGTTGGAGATCACACCCACCAGATTGCCACGGCCGGTGTAGCGGAAGGCATTCTTTGGGTCGACAACAATTTCTTCACAAGCAGCGGCCACACCGGGGGAGTACGCCAGACCCAGATCGCGTTGGCTGACCAGCGGCTTGGTGGCGGCAATCGTCACTTTGCCGGGAATGGGGAACTCGTGATAATCCAGTGCAGCTTGTCGATCTACGGGTGAACTCATGGTTTCCTCTTGCTCAGGCGTCAAACAGGTGTTTGGTGGAATCGGGGGATGGCGTGGGAAGTAGGCACCAGCGCCGCTTTTCAACAAGTGTAGATAATTAAACAGGCCAGGGTATTAGGGCTTATTATTACCCCATTAGTAAATGCTTATAGTATGGGGTAAGGGCTTGGAAACAAACGATATTGCGCATCGCTTGGTGCAACGACTCAAGCTGCGTCACTTGGCCTTGCTGATCGAGATCGAACGCCTGGGTTCGCTAACCAAAGTGGCGGATTTGATGGCGATGAGCCAGCCTGCAGTGACACAGGCCCTGGCCGAGGTTGAGCAGGTGTTTGCTACTGCCCTGTTTCTGCGTTCTTCCCGTGGCATGGAGGCAACACCACAAGGGCAAATCGTGATTTCACGTGCCCGGGCCATGATGCAGGACATGGAGTTGCTGAGCCTGGATTTGCAGGCGCACAGCTTGGGGCGGCAAGCGCATTTGCGTCTGGGGGTGATTCCTTTGGTGTCCGGCAAGCTGATTTCCGCGGCGCTGCGGGCGACCCGTCCCCAAGGACAGGTGGTCTCGGTCAGTATTACCGAGGGGCTGACGGAAACCCTGCTGGAACAACTGCGTGATCATGCCCTGGATGCCGTGGTGGCGCGCAGTTCTCCGGATTTGAATATGAAAGGGCTGCGACATGAGGCCTTGTACGCGCAGCAACCGCGCCTGATTGCCAGCCGGGAACTGGCAGGCCGATTGGGACGACGCAAGCTGGACTGGGCGCAACTGCAGGATCTGGACTGGATTCTGGGGCCGCGCAATACGCCCATGCGGCGGCAGGTGGCGAACCTGTTTTTGCGAGCAGGCTTGCTGGAGCCGGTGCCCAGCGTGGAGACTTCCTCACCCAAGCTGATCGGTGAGTTGATTGTGAACCACTCCCGGGCCGTCTCCGTGGTCCCCACTGAAATTGCCGAAGAGCTGGTGCGCGTGTCCGGCGTGGCCATCGTGCCGTATTCCTTTGAGTGGGGTTTGTCGCCCATTGCGCTCTTCACGCGGGTGGCCGGTCAGCAGCGTCCCGTGGACAAGCTGTTCGCGCAGGAACTGAAACGGGTGTGTACTGATAAGACTGTGCCCTTGGAACGGGGGGCTTTTTTCTACTAGTGTCGTTTTGTCTGCTGCGGGTTGATTGTTAGGGTCACATTGGGAGCGCCCTATGCCGAGCGGGCTGGGCGGGACCTGAGGGCAGGATGTCATACCTGCCCAGGAAACCGGAGCCGCTCACTGACAAGAACCGCCCCCCGCTTTCATGTCCAGGAGTCTGAGAGGGGGGGGTACAGCGGCCTGCTTGTTGCTGTCTGGGTTAGGCAAGCAGCGGCTTACTGATTGACATACCAGATCGCCTTGGTTTGCTGGTACTGATCCAGGGCTTCCATTCCCTTGTCCTTGCCGCCAAAACCGGACAGTTTGAAGCCACCAAAGGGCGCGGTGATATCACCTTCGGAAAAGCCATTCACCGAAACGGTGCCTGCCTTGATTTTGCGCGAGACACGTTGTGCGCGCCGCACATCCAGTGTGTAGATGGAGGCGGCCAGGCCGTATTGGGTGTCGTTTGCCAAGGCGATCGCTTGCTCTTCTGTCTCGAAGGTCGTGATGGCCAGAACGGGGCCGAACACTTCTTCCTGGAACAGACGGTCTTCCGGGGTGATGTGATCGAAGATAGTGGGCTCGATATACCAGCCACTGCCCAGGTCACTGTGAATGCGCCCCCCATGAACCAGTTTGGCGTTTTTTCCGGGGTTCTGCAGAAAGCTGGCCACTTTTTCAAAGTGCGCTTTTTCTACCATCGGTCCGATAGACACATCCGGGTCCGTAGGCAGACCTACTTTCCAGGAACTCAGCCCCTGTTTGAGTTTTTGCAGCAGCGTGTCTTTCAGGCTGCTGTGTACGATCAGGCGGGAGCCGCAGCTGCAGTTTTCGCTCATGTTCCAGAATGCGGCCGCCAGGATGGAGGGGACCGCCTCGTCCAGTAGGGCATCCTCAAAAACGACCTGGGGGCTTTTCCCCCCGCATTCCAGTACCACCTCCTTCAGATTGCTTTCTGCGGAGTATTTCAGGAACAGGCGACCCACTTCGGTGGAGCCGGTAAACGACACAATATCCACGTCCTCGTGCCGTCCCAAAGGCTCTCCGACTTCCTCGCCTGTCCCTGTGACCAGGATCAGGGCTCCTGCGGGGACGCCTGCCTGATGAGCCAGCTGTGTCATGCGGTAGGCGCTCAGACTGGTCAGCTCGGACGGCTTCACAATGACCGAGTTGCCGCACACCAGAGCAGGGGCTACTTTCCAAGCGTACATCTGGGCCGGGAAGTTCCAGGGAAGGACGGCCGCCACGACCCCAATGGGTTCCTTGGTGATCAAGCCCAGCGCGTCGGAGCCGGTTGGGGATATTCGGCCAAAGCATTTATCAGCCGTTTCCGCATACCAGCTGAAGGTATCGATGGTGGCGGGCATGTCAGTATTCAGACATTCGGTGATGGGCTTGCCTGCATCCACGCAATCGAGTGCGGCCAGTTCCTCGGCGTGTTGCTCCAGCAAGGCGACCCACTTGAGCATGATCTTTTTACGGTCTGCCGGAGACAGTTCAGACCACTCGCCCGACTCAAAGCTTGCGCGTGCGGCAGCGACCGCCGCTTCTACATCCGAGGCTTGGCCAGCGGAGATCTTGCCAATCACGGCCAGATCGATAGGGCTGACGTTATCGAGCAGGGCCGAAGCCGTGGTTTGATAGCCAGGAATCAAATGGGAAGCGTGCAGCTTTCCGGCGCGGGCCAACTCAAAGACAGTCTCTTTCTGCGTGGGCATTCAAGCCTCCTGTTCTACTTGGTAAGCGTTGATCTGGGCCAGGAAGTCGTCGCGTTCCTGCGCTTCAACTGGCAGCAGGGGCAAGCGCACCGAACCGACATCAATGCCGTGGCGCACGCAGCCCAGTTTGGCCTTCTGGTTGTAGTTGCCGGACTCCATGGCGGCAATGGCGGGCAGCATGGCTGCCATCATGTGACGCACGCTGTCCCAGTCTCCTTGTTCGGCTGCCTTGAGCATTTGAACCTGCTCGGCCGGAAACACATTGGCTCCGCCACTGATCCAGCTGCGCACACCCCAGAACAGGAAATCGGCCGCCTGATCATCACAGCCGCAAACAACCTGGAAGTCGGGCAGATTGGCATTGACCATAGCCACTACCCGGCTGAAGTTACCGCTGCTCTCCTTGATGCCCACAATGTTTTTGACCTTGGCCAGTTCGTAAACGGATTCAAGCTCGATCTGGATGCCAATGCGTGCCGGGAAGTTGTACATGACAATCGGCAATTCGGTGGCCGCGGCGACCTCCTTGAAATACGCCACCACTTCATTCTGGCCGGGCAGGCTGTAAGGGGTGGGGGAGAGCATCAGCGCTTCGTAACCCAACTCCTCGGCTTCACGGATCCGGCTGATGGCTTCGGCAGGTGACATGGAGTTCACGCCAGCAATCAGTGTTGTACGGCCACGGCCGATTTTGGCAACAATCTCCAGCACGCGGCGGCGCTCTTGTGCGCTCAGTGCGTAGTATTCGCCCGTGGTGCCACAAGCCACGATGCCACCCACGCCGGCTTCAATAAAACATTCAACCAGACGCTCCAGAGCGGCTTCATTTAGCTGGTTGTTGGCGTCAAACGGGGTAACGATGGGAACGAGAATGCCGTTCAGATTCATGATGTCTCCAGATTATTAATAGATTATTGATACGTTATTCAATGACCTTGCGGGTGAAGGCGCTGAGGTAAGCCATCAGCGTTTCAGAGCCCTGCAAGGCCAGGTCGGGATTTCCATCCTGGATACCTTCGGCCAGGGTCAAATGAGCCTGGGCTCCGGCTTCCAGATCGCCTTCATATTGGTAGGCGTACCAGAATCGTCTGCACTGAACGATCATGGGTGTGACCGCTTGAACCGCAAAGGTGTTGCGACAGGCCTGGTGGATCACTTCGTCCAGATGCTGGTCGGCCAGCATGTAGGCGTCGATATCCTTGGCGTTGGCAGCATCCACCATGGCCTGGGCGTGGCCGAGCAAGGTGCTGCGCTGGGCCGGGGTCGCCCAGCGGGCGGCGCCCTGCACAATCAGGCGCTCCAGAACCCGGCGCGTTTCAATCAGGGTCAAATGTTCAGCCACACGGATCTCACTGACACGCAGACCACGGCGGGGTTGCTGCTCGATCAATCCCAGGGCCACCATGCGCATCAGGGCTTCGCGCAAGGGGGTGCGTCCCAAACCTGTCATTTCCACCAGATCACTTTCCACAATGGCCTGACCAGGCTCCAGTTTGAGTGTGGCAATTAACTGCTCAATCGCTTGATAGGCGATTTCAGCGGCACGAGAAGAAGGGATGGGGGCGCTACTCACAGAGACTCCAATATAAAAAGGGTGTTAAAAGCCGGACACTTGCTGGGGCAGCCAGGTTGCAATCGCCGGAAACAGAGCGACGATCAGCAAGGTCAGCAACTGAGCAAGAATAAACGGCACCACACCTCGACAAACTTGTCCGTATGTCATGTCTTTGGGGGCAATGGACAAAAGGTAAAAAATCGAAGAGGCCAGGGGCGGTGTCAGGTAGCTGGTTTGAATAACAACAATCACCATGACGCCAAACCACAAGGGATCCAGTCCTGTTGCCACAATAAAGGGCAGGAAAAGCGGCACGCAAATCAATACGTTTGCCGTCCAGTCCAGCACAAAGCCCAGCAGAAAGACGATGCCCAGAAACAGAATGATCGTACCCGTACTGCCCAGGCCCAGATCGCTGGTCAGCATTTGTACCAGCTTGGCACCACCATTGGCTGCAAAGGCTCCGGTAAACATGGTGCCCCCAGCCACAATCAGCATGATCATTGCTGTAATGCGTACCGTAATCCGCAAGGCTCCGCTGAACACTTCCCAGTTGAACTGACGGTAGAAAATGCACAGGACAGCGGCGGCAGCGGCACCCAGGGCAGCGGCCTCGGTGGGCGATGCAATCCCTTTCATCAAGGAACCCAGAACGGCGATGATCAGCAGCATCATGGGAACCAGACCACGCATCGTGATGCTGATTTTCTCGCCCAAGGGCCGACGCATATCCTCGTCATCCGCCCGAGGCCCCAATTCGGGCTTGAGCGTGGTGGCAATCAGGATGTAAGCCACAAAGAGCGTGGTCATCAACAGGCCCGGAAAGAGCATGGCAGCGAACAGCTCGCCCACCGGAACCTGTGCCAGGGAGGCATAGACGACCGCGACCACTGAGGGCGGGATCATGGTGCCCAGGGAGCCCCCGGCGCAGATCGTGCCCGCGATCAGGGAGTGGTTGTAGCGAAAGCGCTTCATGGCTGGGATGGCCATCAGCCCCACCATGATTTCTACCGCCCCCACCACACCGGCCGCGGCAGCAAAGGTGGCGGCCATGGCGATGGTGGCAATGGCCAATCCACCTGGCAGACCACCCAGCCATAACTGCATGGTGCGAAACAGGCGTGCGGCAATGCCCGAGCGCTCCAGCAGGGCTCCCATCAGAACAAACATGGGAATCGCTGACAGGATATGGTTGGTGGCCGCGCCGTACAAAGCGCCATACATCTGGTCAAAGACCATGGGGCCAAAGGCGTACCAACCGGCCAGAAAGGCGGGCAGGATCAGCGCAAAAGCCACGGGTATGCCCTGAAAAATCAGCAGGAACAGGGCGGGAAACATCAGTCCGGCAATCCATAAATTCATGGGCTCACCTCGATGTCTGCAGGGCTTTGTTCTTTGACCGCGCAGCGCAAGCCATGGGCCAGCAGTTGCAAGGTAAAGGCGATCAGGCCAATGGCAATGCAGGCGTAGAACGGCCACATGACCGGGGCCCAGGGGCTGACCATTTCCACTTCGTTCAGCTTCCAGGCCATCCAGGCTTTGTTGACTCCGACTTTGCTCAACACCGCAAACAGGGGAAACAGCACCAGCAGGTACAGGACCACGTCTGAAATGCGGGCAAGGGACTTGGGTAAGTGCTTGCGAACCACATCAATGCTGATGTGTTCGTTCTGGCGCATTACCCAGGCCATGCCCAGCAGAAAAATAGCCCCGTTCATCATGTAGGCGACATCGAAGGCCCAGACCGTAGGAGCATGCAGGACGTAGCGCGCAAAGACCTCCCACACCATGGCCGTGACCAGGATGGCCGCAGCCAGCTCCGCCAACCTGGCACTGACAAGGGCAACAAAGTCGATCAGTTTTGAAATAGGCTGCAGCATGGCAGCTCTCCTTCAGAAAGTAGGACTTAGTCGCGGATCAAGTAATTGCTTTCGCTGCGCCAACGATTCAGGAAACCATCGTAGTCAGTCAGCAGGTTTTTCATGTAGTCGTTGCCGGACTGTGCCTGGGCGTCGGCTTTCTTGTGTACCCAGTCATTGCCAGCCTCGGCCAGCTGCTTGATGAAGGCCGGATCCAGGGTGATGACTTCGTTGCGTCCCTGGCGATACTTCTCCATGGCCTTGATGTCGGCGTTATAGAAGTAGTCCAGCGATTGATGGGTGGTCAGCTCGGCGGCAGCCTCAATTAACTGCTGCAGATCGGCGGGCACCTTGTCCCAGGTTTCCTGCTTCAGCACGACTTCCCACATGAAAGTAGGTTGATGCACACCCGGTACGACGATGTATTTGGCGGCCTGATGAAAGCCTTCTGGCGTATTGGAGGAGGGGGTTGCCCATTCCACTGCATCCACCCCTTTGCGTTGCAGCAGGGTGTAGGTATCGCCGGGAGGAACCACCGTGGGAACGGCACCGAAATAGTCTTTCATCACATCGGCCCAGGCACCGGAGGTACGGTACTTCAGCCCTTTCAGATCTTCAGCTGTCCGAATCGGGGTATTGGAGTGCGCCAGGACTTCGGTGGAGCCCAGCCCCACAATCATGGTTTTCAGGCCATTTTTGGAACGCAGCTCCTGCAGCTTTTCCTTGCCACCGCCTTCATATAGCCAGACACGATAGGCATCGGGCCCCATGCCGCCGGGATAACCCGCAAAAATCGCATTGGCTGGGTCCTGATTGACCAGATAGCTGGAGGTGGAGTGGCCCGCTTCCACAACGCCTGTCTCTACTGCTTCAAAGACTTTAAGGGCGGGAACGATAACCCCGGCTCCAAAGGGCTGAATCTCGACACGATCCCCCGTCATGAGTTTCACGTTCTTTGCAAAACGCTCCAGAAAGTTTTGATAGAACGGGGAGCCTTCGGGTACAGAAGTGGGTACGCGCCAGCTGATTTCGGCTGCTTGTGCCGAGGCCATGCTGCCCAGCAAAAACAGGCCAGCCAAGGTGGATGCAACAAGTTTGGATTTCATGTTTGTCTCCGGTGGTTTTTTTATAGTTCAGCTCTGTCAGAGGTCGACGGCCAGCTTCAGAGCATGGGATGGATCTTAATGTTTTCTAAATATATTAACAACATATTTAGATTGGGGTTTGTCCTAGAAAGTGCCGGAGGTGGCTTTCTGATTGGCTTTCAGTGTTCGTTCCTAGTGTTGGAACGGTAGGGGGAGACCGTTCCTGGTCTGGTTCTGATGCGGATTTCAGGATTGAAGTGATGAGTGATGCGGATCTTTTTTATGCTTGTGTGAAGCATCACGGGGCAGCCTTGTTTAGCTGTTTCAATCCTTTCGTCCCTGCGGTCTAGCTGGTACACTTTGCGACTGCTTTTTTATAAGCACGCGGCGGCAGGACAAGGTCTTTGGACCGTTCTTTTGCTGTAGCATTTTCTGTAGCAGCGGGCAGGAAAATAGCTGGTTTTTTACGGACTGGAGAGGGCGGCGGATCTGCCCTTGTGTGTTGTAAAGCCAGGATTCCTGCGGTGCATGTAGTGTCTGGCCCGCCTGGGCCTACTGCGCAGACCAGCCACCGGGCCCATAGTTAAATGGATATAACTTTCCCCTCCTAAGGGAAGATTGCAGGTTCGATTCCTGCTGGGCCCGCCATTTTGCTGCATGAGGCCCGTCTGCCTTCATGGCTTTTAGCTCCGCACCTGATAGGCCGAGCGTTGAAATCCCACTTGATAACTGATCTTTCGCGATGTGTGCGGAGCGCCCCGTGTGTCTGCTCGCTTTGCTTTTAATCGAGCCAGCCTTGTTGTGAGAAAACAAGGCTGGCAGGAAGCGAAAGACGATTGTGTCACGACTGACACTGGATGGGCATGCGCGTTCTGGAGAGTCAGTAGCGCTAATGGAGCGGCCGAGTGCCAAGACTTGTGGGTGAGGTTCTGGGGGCTTGTGCACTGCCCCAAGCATTCACAAGCCCTTTTGTTGAGGCCAGATAGTCATCCACACTACCGGTCCAGAGCTTGAATCCCAGACAATTTTTCCATTTGACTTGTTGATAAAGCCAGTGGGTCTGGCAAACGGAGCAGCGAAACAGGCTCTGTGCTCCCTGGTCGCCATAGTCCTCTGTTTTGGTGATGCGTTCCATGTAGGCATGCTTGGGTGTATGCGCTTTGGAAAGCGGCAGAGTCTGGCACAAAATACACATTGTTTTATGGTCGATCTTGCCCACTTCTTGCTCCTTTTTAAATAAAGGCTATGGGAAATAGCGTGTTTTAAAAAAGACAGCAATGTGCTTTCTACAAAAACTATCAAACTGAAAGCAAGATAGTCAGACGCATCTTACAAAGCTTGTCGTGACTTGGGTAGTGGCAGCTGTAAAAAATCATTTCGTTCGCAAAAACCCGTAAGAAGCAGCGCTGAAAAACGTGGCCATCGCTCGTTCTGCCTAGGGGAAAGCCGGTCTGAATGTCTGGGCTGGGCCGCAGCCGGTGGTTTTTTACAGGGCGGGGATGGCAAAGCAGTTGTGTCGCTGTTTGATCTGCGTTTGAATTTTGCCCAGTTTCGTTTTTATTTGAAATATATGCGCGAGTCCCAAGACTACACTGCTTTTATTTATAAGGGATTTGCCATGAAAAACGACAAGCATTCCTTGGAAAAAGATCCGCTCTCTTCTTCTGCATGCTGGCAGGAGGACCCCCCGTTGGTCAAGCCGTGCAAGCCAGATTCGGTGGACAGTTTTTTTGATCGCTTTGCCAAGGCGGTGACACGCTTTGCCGGCTCCCCCATCATGTTTTCCGTTGCTGTTTTAGCGGTGCTGGTGTGGGCCTTGTCCGGGCCGTATTTTAATTATTCGGAAACCTGGCAATTAATTATTAATACTGGCACAACGATTATTACTTTCTTGATGGTTTTTTTAATTCAGCAAAATCAAAATAAAGATAGCAAGGCATTGCATATAAAGCTTGATGAGTTAATTATTTCACTGACAGATGCCAATGAACGTTTGATTGATGTTGAAGAGCTGGATGAAAAGCAGCTTAAAAAACTGGAGGCCTATTATTCCTCCATTGCTTTGAAAGCTCGCCGACGTTTGGACGGCGGGGAATAAAGAAAAGGGCCTTGCGGCCCTTTTTTTATAGCAATTTGCTGCGTTGCTGCTCGGCTCGCGAGGCCCCGATTGGCGTTTCGACTTGCTTTTGCTCTTCTGGAGGTGGCAGTACCGCAGGAAAGCCCAGAGACTGAATCCACAGTTCGCGAGACCAGCCCTGAGTGTGGTAGAGATGATGGCCTTCATCGGGAGCGACGGCATCGTGCGCCTGCTTGAGCAGGGCCGCCAGCTTTTTGTCTTTGCTCTGCTCGCCAACCAGGCCAATCAACTGCCAGTTCAGATGATCTTTAGTTTCGGCCAGAATCACGCATTCGGACGCCACCAGCTCAGCGGCTTTCGGGTCCCCAGCCTGCTTGGCCAGATCCATCGCCTTGACCAGTGCCGATGCGATTTGTTTCAGCACTTGTCGGCCGGGTGTTTGTTTGGCGGGGTCCAGTGCCAGCTCCTCAAAGATACTTTTCAGCACCTGTTGATGTGTCAGCGTTTCTTTCAGGTAGCCTTCCCATTCTTTCTTCAGATCCGCGTTCTTGGCACAGGAAATGGCTGCTTTATAGACTTGCTCCCCGCCCAATTCGGTTTCCAGGGCTTGATACAAGAGTTCATGCAGCTGCTCGGTGTTCGCTTTATGTAATGTCATTGTTCGCTCCAGTCCATGGGTTGAGGGGTAGAGCTATCACCATAAATGCTGGAGCACACACAGATTATTCGATTTGATGAGGAGTGATACGGGCTGTGAATGGCGTAAGGCCAGGGTAACACTATGCCTGGGCAGGGATTGAAAAGGGTTATTGGAGCTGGCCCACTAAACCGTCTGCGTGCCTGTGGTAGGATTGTGCGCTTTATCGCAGCTTCGATGCGGGCCGGGGGGCTTCTCGTCAGGCTTGCGATTCCATTTTTGAACGCATCGTCTTGTCGGGCTGAACCGCGTTCACCGCCAGGCTGATGCACCGCAGCAGGTTAGTCATGACACTCCAAGGTTGGAAACGCCGCGTTTTTTACGTGGGTTTGTTCGAGTTTTTTGCCATTGTTTTTTCTTCGTTTCTGCTGGCGTATTTTGCCGGTGGAGAAGCCTCGGAATCTGCGCCTATTGCAGTAGCGATCTCGGTGATTGCGATTGTCTGGAACTATGTGTTCAACACGGCGTTCGAGCACTGGGAGTCCCGCCAGGCCGTCAAAGGCCGTAGCCTGTTGCGTCGAAGTGTGCATGCGATCAGCTTTGAGGCTGGCCTGGTGATTGCCATCGTGCCTTTGTATATGTGGTGGTATCAGGTCGGATTGCTGGAAGCGCTGCGTATGGAAGTGGCCATTCTGGTGTTCTTCCTGATTTACTCCTTTATCTTTAGCTGGACCTTTGATCGGGTGTTTGGCTTGCCGGCCAGTGCGGCCTGAGCCCCATCGCCCCATAAAAAAGCCGCGTCATGCGGCTTTTTTGTTTCTGCTGAATTGGCTCTATCACCCCACCTGAGCCTCCCGACGTGCCTGGCAGATGCGCCCATGGTGTACGTCCGCCCATTTCACCAGTTCCCGCATGGGCACCAGAAAGGACTGCCCCAATTCGGTCAGCGTGTATTCCACGCGCGGCGGCACTTCTGCGTACAAGGTCCGTTGTACAAATCCATCAGTTTCCAGCCGCTTGAGGGTGCGCGAGAGCATTTGGCGGGAAATATCGCCGATTTCCCGACCCAGCTCGTTAAAGCGCATAGTGCCCGGTGCTAGGGATTCCAGGATCAGCAGGCTCCATTGGTCACCAATTCGATCCAGTACATCCCGGATGGGGCAGGGTTGCTCAAATTCTTCCTGTATGGCGCTGGAAGCCAGTGTGGCTGTGCTTGTTGAGGACATGACGAGTCGCTTTCCTGTGTTCAATAGTCACTTCCGTGTGACCTGGTATGGCCTGCGTGACTTCTTGTGGACTGTGAAAAAACTGTCTAGCATCACGCTTAATAGTCTACTTTATAGACCAGGTCTTTATTTGAGCACACAAGGAGCTGTTATGTCTCGTATTGCATTGATAGGTGCTTCTGGCGAAGTCGGTTCGCGCCTTTTGAAAGAACTCTCGGATCGTGGTCATACGGTGACAGCGATTGCTCGCCATACTGAAAAAATTGCCAGCCTGCCCAATGTCACGGCGGCTCAGGGTGATGTCAATGATCTGGACGGTTTGATTGCGCTGTTGAAAGGGCACGAGGTGGCGATCAGCGCGGTGCGTTTCGCCTCGTCGGATCCTTCCAAGCTGATTACGGCAGTTCGTGCGGCTGGTGTGCGGCGTTATCTGGTGGTGGGCGGTGCGGCCAGTCTGGAAGTGGCTCCCGGTCAGCGATTGATTGATCAGCCTGCTTTCCCGGACGCCTACCGTACCGAGGCCTTGGGTGGCATTGCCTTTCTGGATCAGCTGCGTCAGGAAAAAGAACTGGATTGGACTTTCCTGTCGCCCTCGGCAGAGTTTGGTCCGGGTCAGCGCACGGGCAAGTTCCGTGTGGGCAAAGACAGTCTTTTGGTCTCGGACCAAGGCAGCAAGATTTCTTATGAGGATTACGCCATCGCTTTGGTGGACGAGATTGAGCGTCCTGCCCACTCGCGCCAGCGCTTCACCGTAGGTTATTGAATCAGGAGCGTGACTGATGAAAGGGTTAATCCGATGGGTATCTCCAGTGTTATTAGCGGGCTCTTTCTTGTTGAGCACAAATGCAGCGTTGGCTGCCAATTCGCCGACTCGTGATGTGGCTCAGGAAGAGAGCAATCGCAAGCTGGTGGTCGATTTTTACGACAGCTTCTTTAACAAGCATCAGGTGCAGGAAGCGGCGGCTGTCGTGGCCGAGGACTATATTCAGCACAATCCGGAAGTGCCGGATGGAAAGGCACCTTTTGTGGGCTATTTTGGTGGTTATTTCAAAGAGAATCCGGAGTCCCGTGCGCGGATTGTGCGTAGTGCTGCGGATGGGGATCTGGTCTATTTGCATGTGCATTCGACCAATGGCAAGGCCGATCGCGGACAGGCCGTGATTGATATTTTCCGGGTGCAAGACGGCAAGATTGTGGAGCATTGGGATGTGATTCAGGCTGTGCCGGAGCAGGCTGCCAATAGCAACACTATGTTCTAAGGACACTAGTTTGGGGTGGATGTTGAGCCCCGGTGCAAAGAGGATGTATGTGTACCAGAAATAAAAGACCCGCCATCACTGGCGGGTCTTTTTGTTGCTGGGGCAGTTAAACGGAGTTCTTGCCGGGGCAACCGTTTTTGTTTTTGCTTTGCGGTGTTTCGATTTAGAGTCGTCTAAGCCGCTTGCATCTTGATCTTGGTTTCGCGTATCGGCAGATTGACAATGGCAGCCAGTACGGCCAGCACAATATCGGCCCACCACATCCAGCTGTAGTCGCCAAAACGAGTCAAGGCAATACCGCCTAGCCACGCCCCCAGAAAGCCGCCGATCTGGTGCGAGAACAAGGCCAGACCGAACAGGGTTGCCAGATAGCGCGTGCCAAACAGCTTGGCGACGATATTGGCGGTAGGCGGCACGGTCGCCAGCCAGGTCAGGCCCAGGCCGATGGCAAAGATGTAGAACACCAGATCGGTTTTAGGCATCATCAAGTACCACAGGATCAGCACGGCGCGCGAGGCATACATCAGCGCCAGCACGTACTTGCTGCGCCAGCGGGCAATGCAGGAACCGGCGGCAATACTGCCAAAGATATTGGCCAGGCCGATCAGGGCCAGCGACCAGCTTGCTACCGAAGGTGGCAGCCCGCACAGGTCAATTTCCCCCGGCAAGTGGGTGACCAGAAAGGCAATGTGAAAACCGCAGGTGAAAAAACCCAGGCTCAGCAGCAAGTAGCTGCGATCCTTCATGGCGCTTTTCAGAGTCTCGGCCAAGCCTGGACCGCTGGCAATCGGAGCAGGGCTGGGGGCTGCTGCTGTTTTTTGAGCTTTGTTGCCTGGGCTCAGTTTGCGGATCAGGGGCAGGGTTAGCAGGGCGGTCAGGGCCAGGACCCAAAAGGTCGACATCCAGCCCACCCAGCCGATCAGCTTTTGCACTACGGGAGCAAAGACGAACTGGCCGAAGGAGCCGCCGGCATTGATCAGGCCCGAGGCCTGACCGCGAGCGTGATCGGGAATACGTTGGGCGGCCGCGCCAATCAGAGTGGAGAAGCTGGCTGCACCCGAGCCAATATTGGCCAGCAGGCCCAGCGTCAAGGTCAGGCCCAGCCCCGTGCCAATAAACGGTGTGACGGCACAGCCCAATGCCAGAATCAGAAGACCCGCGATCAGAACCCGGTCCGGGCCCCAGCGGTCAGAACAGGCACCGGCAATAGGCTGGATCGCACCCCAGGCCAGTTGGCCCACGGCCATGGCAAAGCTGATGGACATGATGCCCATGCCGGTTGCTTTATCGATGGGGCCGACGAACAGGCCAAAGGATTGGCGTATCCCCATGGTAACCATCAGGATGCCAGCAGCCGCCAAAGTCACCGTCATGACGGCGGGCTGGCGCAAGGATTGAAACATGGGGACCCCTCTCATTATTCAGGTTTGAATTATCTGGCGAAATGCCAAAGCGGTGCAATCACCTGCTTTTGCGAAGAGCGATGGGGCGGACAGTGTTGTCGTGCGCTGCTATCCAGTGCTAGCTCTTGTTGCGGGAGGAGGAGGAGGTGGTGGTGGTGGCTTTGCGTGGCAGGAAGTGCAGGGAGCAGAACTAGGCCGTTTAGTGCGGCGTTTGATGGTTCAAGCAAGCGCGGGACATAAAAAAAGACGGGCTGACAGCGCCGTCTTTTTTTATACCTGCCGCTAAGTAAGATCAGCCTTTTTCCAGACCGGCCTGCACTGGGCGCGCGCCCAGTTTGTCGATCAGAACCTGGGGATTGATACCCAGCAAATAGCCGCGTCGGCCACCATTGATGTAAATGGTGTCGAACTCCAGCAGTTCTTCTTCGAGCCATACAGGCATGGCCTTGCGGGTGGCAAAAGGCGAGGTGCCGCCAACCATATAGCCGGAATGACGCTGGGCCACCTCCGGCTTGCAGGGGGCGATCTTTTTCGCGCCGGTCTGACGGGCCAGATTCTTGGTGGAGACTTCACGGTCGCCGTGCATCACGATGATCAGGGGCTTGGCGCTTTCATCTTCCATGATCAGGGTCTTGGCCACCCGGTGCAGGTCCAGACCCAGCTGGGCAGCTGCTTCCATGGCTCCGCCATGATCGACATAGTTGTAGCTATGTTCGGTAAAGGAAATGCCATTTTTACGTAGCCACTGCGTGGCCGGTGTTTCGCTAACGTGTTTTTCTTTAGCCATATCTTGGTCGTGCGCTCAGGCGCGTGGATGATGGGCTGCGTGCAAGGCTTTCAAGCGCTCACGTGCCACATGAGTATAAATCTGGGTCGTGGAAATGTCGGCGTGCCCCAGGAGCATCTGCACTACGCGCAGGTCGGCCCCGTGATTGAGCAGATGGGTGGCAAAAGCATGGCGCAGAACGTGCGGGGACAAGGGGGCCAGAATTCCGGCCTGTACCGCGTATTTCTTGACGATCAGCCAAAAGGACTGGCGACTCATGCAGGTGCCGCGCCCGGTAATAAAGACAAAATCGCTGCGGCGCTGGCCCAGCAAGGCAGGGCGGGATTCCTGCATATAGCGTTCGATCCAGTGCAGCGCTTCCTGCCCCAAGGGCACCAGCCTGTCCTTGCCGCCCTTGCCCTGGTCGATGCGCAGTACGCCATCGCTCAGGCTCAGGTTTTGCAGGGGCAGTTCAGTCAGCTCCGTGACGCGCAAACCGCTGGCATACAAAGTTTCCAGCATGCAGCGGTCACGCAGGCCCAAGGGATTATGTATGTCTGGTGCGGCCAGCAGGCGCTCTACCTGTTCTTCAGACAAGGTATGCGGGACACGCGGGGCTTGTCGGGCGCTGCTCAGTTCCAGGCAGGGGTCGTCCTGCCGCATGCCTTCTTGTACCGTCCAATCGTAAAAGCGGCGCAAGGTGGCCAGCCTGCGGTTGGCCGTGCTGGCCTTGCTCTGACCGGCCTGGCTGGCCATCCATTCGCGCAGATCGCCAGCTTCCAGTTGCTCCAGTGGTTTGCCTTCGCGCTCTTGCTGAGCCCATTCCTCCAGCCGCTCCAGATCCTGCCGATACGCTTGCTGCGTGTTGGCGGACAGGCCGTCCTGCAACCAGAGCATGGTGATGAAATCGGAAATCAGACTGGCTTGCGTCATGGGGATGAAAAATTCGGAAAGCGTGGCTGTTGGCGTGCTTTTGGGAGCCGGGATGAGGCAGGAAAGCCATCATGCTATCACTCCGGGATGATGAGCTTCATTCAGCAGAGGGGTAGATTTACGCTATATACCTATATATATTTCCTGATTATACTAATTCGTTACACCCGTCCCGGAGGAGAAAACAATGTTCAAACGCGTCGTATCGGTAGCCGCCTTATCCCTGTTTCTGCAAGGCACAGCACAAGCTGATGAGTTGGTGGTAGCCGCCGCTGCCAGCCTGACCAATGCTTTCAAGGAACTGGCAGGCCAGTTTGAGGCAGAGCACCCCGGCACCAAGGTGCTGACCAGCTTCGCCGCATCGGATGTATTGCTGCAGCAGATCGTCAATGGCGCTCCGGTGGATGTGTTTGCCTCGGCCGACCAGAAAGCCATGAACAAGGCGGAAGAAGCCAAGGCTGTGGATCCTGCTACCCGCAAGAATTTTGTACAGAATCAGGTTGTGCTGATTGTGCCGACAGATAACCCCGCCAAAGTGAGCAACGCTGGCGATCTGGGCAAGGCAGAAGTCAAACGCGTGGCTGTGGGTAACCCGGCTGTTGTGCCTGTAGGCCGCTATACCCAGGCTGCTCTGGAAAAAGCCGGTCAGTGGGACGCAGTCAAACAACGCGAAATTCTGGGGCAGAACGTGCGCCAGGTGCTGGATTACGTTGCCCGCGGTGAAGTGGAAGCCGGTTTCGTGTTCGCTACCGACGCGGCCATCATGAAAGACAAGGTGGAAGTGCTGGAAGTGCTCAAGACCACGGAACCTGTCACGTACCCCATCGCCCTGGTGCAGCGCGAAGGCCGTAATGACAAGGCCCAGGCCTTCCAGGATTTCGTCATGTCCGAATCCGGGCAGCAAGTGCTGGCAAAATACGGTTTTGCCAAGCCTTGACAGGATTTTGATAGACGGATGACTTCACTTTGGATTCCCCTGTGGTTGTCGCTCAAGGTCGCCGGTTGGGCGACCTTGTTCGCCTGTGTGCTGGGTATAGGGGTGGCCTACGCCTTGTCACGCTGGCAGTCGCGCTGGTGTGACCTGCTTGACTCCATCCTGACCTTGCCCATGGTCTTGCCGCCTACCGTCATTGGCTATTACCTGCTGGTCTTGCTGGGTCGGCGCAGTACTTTTGGGCAATGGCTCTCCAGCATGGGGATTGAACTGGTCTTTACCTGGCAGGGCGCAGTGATTGCCGCAACTGTCGTCGCTTTTCCCATGATTTTGAAGGCCGCGCGTGCGGCTTTTGAGGATGTGGACCCCCGTCTGGAAAATGCCGCCAGCGTGCTGGGCCTGAAACCTTTGGCCATTTTCTTTCGTGTCAGCCTGCCTTTGGCTGCACGTGGCATCATGGCCGGTGTTTTGCTGGCCTTTGCCCGCGCCCTGGGCGAGTTTGGCGCGACCCTGATGATTGCTGGCAGCATACCGGGGCGCACCCAGACCATGTCCATCGCCATTTACGAGGCGGTGCAGGCGGGCGAGGATCAGCAGGCTTTAGTGCTGGTCGCCATTATTTCGATTACTTGTGTGCTGGTCTTGTGGAGTACCAGTGCTTTGTCACCCCGTCACGTACGCCGCAAAAGAGGGATGCAATGAGCCTGAATGTACAGATTCAACGCACAGTGGTCAGCGAGACCCGTCATTTCGACTTGAATATTCAGATTCAAACCGAAGCCCGTCATATTGCCTTGTACGGGCCTTCAGGTTCGGGCAAGTCCCTGACGGTGCAAAGCGTGGCGGGCTTGTTGCGGCCCGATCATGGTCGTATTCAGATTGGCGACCAGGTTTACTTTGATTCTGAAAGAGGCATCAACCTGAAGCCGCGCGAGCGTCGGGTGGCGTATCTGTTTCAGGACTACGGCCTGTTCCCGCATTTGACCGCGGCACAGAATATTTGCTTTGGCTTGAATACAGGCTTGTTCAACCGCTCCGTGCGCGACATGCCTGCGGCTGCCCAGCGTTGGGTCGAGGCGTTTCAGCTGGAGTCGGTATTGAGCAGCTACCCCGCCCAATTGTCGGGCGGGCAAAAGCAGCGTTGTGCCTTGGCGCGAGCCTTGGCCATTCAACCTCAGCTGCTCTTGCTGGATGAGCCATTGGCAGCCCTGGATCAGGATTTGCGGGCTCGTTTGCGGGCTGAACTGGCTCAGTTGCAAAGCCAGATCGATATTCCCACTATCCTGATTACCCACGATCCTGAGGATGCCAGGGCCCTGGCCCAAGAGGTCTATCGTATTCGCGAGGGGCGCATCATTGAATGCTGTACCAGCGCGGATCTGGAAGTCCTTACAGCGTAGCGATCATCACGCTGGATGCCTTGAACAGTGCATAGGCGGATTGGCCTGCTTCCAGGTGCAAGCGCTGTGTGCTGTCCAGGGTGATGCTGGCGGTTACTGTCAGGCCCTGTGGCAGTTCCAGGCGTACTTCTGCATTGACGGCACCGGTAATGACGTCGGTAATGGTGCCGGGTAGCTGATTGCGAGCGGATAGAGAGTTGCGGGTGTCGCCCGTGCCAATCATGATCGAGGACGCTTTCAGAAAAGCCAGAACCTTCTGCCCTTCACGCAGGCCCAGGTTTTCCGTGCTTTCCCGTGTAATCGAAGCAACAACGGTTTGGCCCTGGCCAATATCCACATGAATTTCGTCATTGACGGCGCCGGTCTTGATCGTGGTAACGATGCCGGGCAGTTGGTTGCGAGCCGAAGTTTGCATGATCATGGTCTGGAGTAACTCCATTTGAGTCGCCACGGAAGGCATTAAACGACCAATACGGCTCATGAAGCGTTGATGCAGCCGGTCGTAGGTTTGATACAGCTCCAGCAGTTCGATGGCTTTGGGCGTCAGGGTGGCACCGCCACCACGATGACCGCCCGTACTGCGCAGCACCAGAGGTTCGCCCGCCATATTGTTCATGATGTCGATGGCGTCCCAGGCCGCCTTGTAGCTGATGCCAATATGACGGGCAGCGGCAGAGATCGAACCCTGCTCGGCAATGGCGGCCAGCAAGGCCATACGGCGGGCGCTGCCCCAGGTATGGTCGCCAGTGCGCAGCGACAGGCTGCCGGTTAATTCGGTATTGGGGGTGTTTGAACTAGACATGGTGATAAGTGTAAGGGCGGGAACAAACTAGGGATAGAGCGCCGGTACAATGGCCGGATCAGCGCTGCTGGCCGTTCTGTTTTCTTGCAACCTTAACTGGTTTTTTCTATGTACGACACCCCTGCTGTTTCCATGGCTCAATTGCAGGAGCTCAATAGTGCCGAGACGGTTGTGTTAACCGTGAACAAGCGCTATGCGCGCCGCCTGCTGGGGCATTTGTCGGCTCGTCTGGCCGGCGCTGGCGGGACGGTGGCCGTGCCGGAAATTGTGCCGTTGGGTGCGTGGCTGGCGCAGGCCAGCGATCAGCTTTGCTTTTCCGAACAATGGCAACCGGCCGCGCACCAGATGGATCGTTTTGCCGCCTTGCAGCGCTGGGAGCACAGTATCGAGCAGTGCGAGGAAGAGGGTTATTTCCTGGATGTAGGCCAGGCGGCGCGCCTGGCTTGTGAAGCCGATACCTTGCTGGATGAATGGAGTATCGAGCTGAAACCCGGTGAGGCCAGCGTGGATTTCGAGCGCTTCATGCAGTGGCGCGCTCACTATCGGCAAAGCCTGGAACAGGCGGATCTGGACGACGCGAATCTGGCTGCGGAACGTGTGCTGAAAGCGGTGCAGGCCGGTGCCCTGCATATGCGTCATCGTCATATGGTGCTGCATGGTTTTCATGAATACTCCCCGCGTCTGCAAAGCCTCTTGAGTGGTTTGCAGGATATGGGGGTGGAGATTCTGCAACTGCAGCACGAAGAGGCTCCGGCAACAGAAGTTCATCGAGTGCAGGCACAGGATGCGGATACGGAATGGCGCCTGGCTGTGCAGTGGGCGCGTCGTCAATTGGATGAGGACCCGGATCGCACAGTAGCCATTGTGGCTGCGCAGCTGGAAACACAATTGCCCTTGGTGCATCGCCTCTTGCGTCAGGCCATGCACACGGATCAAGGTGCTTTGCCTTATAACGTGGCAGCGGCCCGATCCTTGGCTGAGTGGCCAGTGGTTGAAGCGGCCATGGCCTGGTTGAAGGCCTTGTTTACGCTGGCGACCAAGGGGCAGGCCGAGCCCGCCATGCTGGGCGAAGCCTTGCGTTTGGGCGCGTGTCAGGCAGAACAGTCCGAAGCAGGCGGCCGTGCTCGCATTGACAAGGCCTGGCGCGACAATCGCATCACGCAAGTGAGCCGCAAAGAATTTGCCGACATGCTCAGCTTTCACACGCCCGAACTGGCTCTGGCCTGGGGCAAGGCGGTGGAGCGCTTCGAGTCCGTGTCGGCCGGCGCTCAAGGGGTGGATACCTGGGCTTCGGTCATGCGCCAATGCCTGGAGGCCTTGGGTTTCCCGGGAACCAACCGTCTGGACAGTGCTCAGTTTCAAACCCTGGAAGCGTTGGAAGCCTTGCTGCTGCAACTGGCACAGCAAGCTCCTGTCCTGGGTCGCATCAGTGCCTTGAAGGCGCAAAGCGCGTTGGCTCGCATGGCCCGTGAAAATCTGTTCCAGCCACAACGTGATCCGCGCTCCCGTCTGGATGTGCTGGGTTTTCTGGAAGCGGAAGGCGGGCGTTGGGATGCCGTATGGGTGCTGGGCCTGACCGATGATATTTTGCCTGCCGCCGTCAAACCGAATCCCTTGATTCCTGCCCAGGTGCTGCGCCGAGTCTCGGCACCTCGCAGTACGCCGGAGCGGGAGCTGGAGTGGGCGCGCTGGATGCTGAGCGCCTTGCTGCGCTGTGGTAATCAGGTTTTGCTAAGTGCACCTTTGCATCAGGGTGAACAGGAACTGAGACCTAGCCCCTTGATTGCTCATTGGCCTGTGCTTGAAATGCCTTGGGCGGTGCAGGCAGAGCAGGCCGTCGCACAGGAAGCCTTGTTGGATGAGCACGGCCCCAGCCTGATGCTGGAAGAGCGCATACGCGGCGGGATCAGCGTGCTGGATACGCAGGCCCGCAGCCCCTTGTGGGCTTTCGTGAAGTTCCGTTTGCATGGTCAGGCCTTGCCCGATTACGCCCGTGTCGGCGATATGAATACACGTGGGATGTTCCTGCACCGCGCCGTCGAATTGTTCTGGCTGCGTGTGAAGGATCAGGACAGCCTGCATGAGCTGATTGGCGAGGATTCGCTGCTGGATGTGGTGCAAGCATGTATCGAACAGGCTGCTCAGGAAGAGCTGGCCGATTACGGTCCGGTGCTGCGCAGCCTGGAAATGGAGCGGGGTCTGGCGGTCTTGAACGAGTACGCCCATCAGGAAGCCCAACGCCCACCGTTTGCTCTGGGGGCGACGGAGCATGAATTGAGCTGGAGTCGAGGCTTGCTGCGCCTGAACCTGCGCTTGGACCGACTGGATGATCTGGCTGATGGCGAGCAATTGCTGTTGGACTACAAAACCGGCATAGGCGAGCTGCGGCCCGATAAAGACTGGTTGCGGCCCAGACCCGTGAATCTGCAATTGCCGTTTTATGCTGCCGCCTTGCAGGATCAAGGCCGTAGCGTCAGTGGTTTGGCCTTTGTACGCTTGCATGCCCGTCAGGTGGGCTTAAGCGGTTTGGCCGCGCCCGGCATGGATATTGATGGCCTGACCGAATTGGAAAGCGCCCAGCAGTGGACCGCGCAAATCGCGCAGTGGAAACAGGCGGTGGAAGGTCTGGCAGATGAGTTCCTGCAAGGGCAGGCCGCCAACCAGATCTGGAACCGCAATGATTTGCTGTACTGCGATGTTTTGCCTTTTTTACGTTTGTTCCAGGAAGACCTCCAAGACAATGGAGGAGAGGTGTAATGCTGACAGTCCCTAGCGATAGCCCCGCCCGTGCACGGGCACTGGACCCCGAGTCCTCCTTTCTGGTGCAAGCCCCAGCCGGTTCCGGCAAGACAGAGTTGCTGACTGACCGGATTCTGGCCCTGCTGGCTCGCGTGCAACGGCCAGAGGAAATTGTGGCCATTACCTTCACCCGTAAAGCTGCGGCTGAAATGCATGCGCGTGTGCTGGAGAAGCTGGCCGCTGCCAATCAGGAACGCCCTGCCGAGCCCTACCGGGTACGTAGCTGGGAGCTGGCGCGCGCGGCCATGCAGCGCAATCAGGAACAACAGTGGGATTTGCTGGCCTATCCGGCACGCTTGAGTATCCGTACCATCGACTCCTTGTGTGCGCACCTGGTGCGTGCCATGCCCTGGATTACGGGGCTGGGCGGGGTGCCGGCCATTACCGATAAGGCCCAGGAACATTACGAAGCGGCGGCTTGGGCCACGCTGGAGATGGCGGAAAGCGTGCCCAGCGTGGCGCGCTTTCTGGAACATATGGATGTGAACCTGCTGCAGGCGCAAGCTCTGTTGGCCGGTATGTTGGCCAGCCGCGATCAGTGGCTGCCAGCCGTGGGGCAGGGCGGTGATGTGGCGCTTTTGCAAGACAGCTTGCGCGAGGTGGTGGAGCAGCAGCTGCAGCAGCTAAGCGATTCACTGCCACCCGGTTGGGCGCGGACTTTGGCCCCCCTGGCCTGCTTTGCGGCCTCGAATCTGGAAAGCGGCGATGTGTTGGCCTTGGCGGATTGGCAAGGCGATAACCTGGCCCCGGTCATGGACGATCTGCCGCGCTGGCGTGGCCTGGCCGCCTTGTTGCTGACGGATAAAGGTGATCTGCGTAAGAGCCTGACAGTGCGTAATGGCTTTCCCCCGAAAACAGCACAAAAAGAAACTCTGACGGAGTGGTTAAGCAACTGCCTGGGGACAGAGCCCTGGATTGCCCGTCTGGCCAGTGCCCGCCTTTTGCCCGAGCAATACTCCCCCCAGCAGCAAGAAGTCCTGTCCAATCTGATTCAGGTTTTATGGCTGGCTGCGGCGCAATTGAAACTGCGCTTTGCCGAGAAAGCCGAGGTCGATTTCACCGAGATTGCACAGCGTGCTTTGCAAGCCCTGGGCGATGCGGACGAGCCGGGCGAGTTGCTTTTGCGCATGGACAGATCCATACGTCATTTGCTGGTGGACGAGTTCCAGGACACCAGCCAATCCCAGGTGCAATTGCTGGAGCGCCTGACCAGTGGCTGGGAACCGGGCGATGGGCGCAGCCTGTTTCTGGTGGGCGACCCCATGCAGTCCATTTACCGTTTTCGCAAGGCGGAAGTGGGTTTGTTTCTGCAGGTCTGGCAAGCGCGACGCCTAGGCGAAGTAGAGCTGGAGCCGCTGAATCTCAGCAATAACTTCCGCTCGCACCCGCGTTTGGTGGAGTGGGTGAACAAGGTGGGGGCGCAACTGTTTCCGGCTCGACCTGATCCGGATCTGGGCATGGTCACCTACGAACACTCGACTGCTTTCAAGCCTGATATTCCCGAGTGGGCGGTGCACTTTCACCCCTCCTGGCATTTCCGGGTGGCACGGGGAGAGGATGCCGTGCCGTCGCAACAAGCAGCCCAGGAGCGTGCGGTGCAAGAGGCGGTTCAGTGCGCAGCTCAAGCTCTGGAACGTTATCAGGACAGTGAGCATCCGGTGGCAATTCTGGTGCGAGCACGTTCGCACTTGCATTGTTTGGTGCGCAAGCTGGGTGAGCAGGGCATACCGTGCCGAGCCGTAGAGCTGGAACCCTTGCAACAGCGCCCTGTGGTGGCGGATTTGGTGCAATTGGTCCGTGCCTTGGCTCACCCGGCAGATCGACTGGCTTGGCTGTCCGTCTTGCGCTCGCCATTGATCGGTTTGCGTTTGGAGAGCCTGCATCGCTTGTGCGCCATGCATCCCACCCAGACCTTGGCCGAGCTGACGCAGAATCAGGAGTTTCAGGATTGGGATTCGGACGAGCGGACCCGTCTCTTGTTTGCCTGCCAGATCTTGCTGGACCGGAGAAATCGCAGCGGTTTGATGCCGTTTGCGGGCTGGGTACAGGAGTGCTGGACACGCCTGGGCGGGCCGCAGGTTTATCCAAGCCTGGCCGATCAGGCCGATGCCGAACAAGTTTTGCGGCTGCTGGAGGAGCTGTGTCCCTATGGACCGCCCGATCAGCAGCAATTGCAGGCCCGCGTGGAGTCCTTGTATGCCACCCCGCAAGGTACGGGCAAGGCCGTGGAGGTGATGACGATTCACAAATCCAAGGGGCTGGAGTTCGAAACCGTCATCTTGTTTGGCTTGCACAAGCAATCGGCAGCCGATTCCGAACCCTTGATTCGTCTGGAACACAGCGCCGAGCGCCTGATTCTGGGGCCGATCAGCCATAAAGGCAGCGAGCAACGCGATCCGGTGTCGCAGTTTCTGGCAGCGCGGGAACGTATCCGGGCCGAGCAGGAAAGCCACCGTCTTTTATATGTGGCCCTGACGCGAGCCCGTCAGGAGTTGCATTTGTTTGCGGAACTGAGCATCACCCAGGACAAGGGCCTGCGTGAGCCGGATGGCCGTTCCTTGTTGAGCCGTGTCTGGCCCGTCCTGGATCAGCCACAGGCTCCGGTTTGGCAAGCCGAGCAGGGCGCACAGCAAGAGGAGTCCGGGCAAAGTTCTGCGGCATTGTTGCAGCGAGTGGTGAGTCTGCCCGCTGCACCACCCGAGCAGTTGCCAAGCGCCAGCCCGCAGTATCAAAGCTGGCAGTGGTCCCTGGACACGACTCATGAAAAAGCCATTGGTACGGTTGCCCACGACTGGCTGGAAAAGCTGGGTCGTGAAGGTCTGGACCAGTGGCCGGTAGAGCGCTTGCAGCAAAGCCGCGCCGTGATGCGTCGCCAGTTGCAGCGGGCCGGTGTGCCGGCCAGCTATCTGGATGACGCTGCCCAATCCTTGTTTGAGGCGATTACCGCCACAGTACAAACCGAGCGTGGCCGCTGGCTGCTGGGCGTCACCCGCGCCTATCGCGAGTGGTCCCTGCTGGACGTCAGTGGCCGGGTGTCGATTATTGACCTGGCCATTTCCCAGGAAGATCACTGGCTGGTGGTGGATTACAAGACCGGGCGGCCTGCCGAGCATGAGAGTCTGGACGATTTCAAGGCCCGGATGCTGGAGCGTTATGCGCCGCAATTACAGCGTTATTGTGAGCAGGTGCAGGCTCTGGATGGACGGCCCGCGCAGGCTGCGCTTTATTTCCCGAGAGCCGATCTTTGGCTGCCGTATTAATGCTACACTATTGGTCGGCGGGCCCCTCCGCATGGTTCGGCGGTGAATCTGGTCAGGTCGGGAACGAAGCAGCCACAGCCGTGCAGAATCAGTGCCGGAGTCAGGCTCGCCACTTCATTTGCTTATCGGGTTATGCGCGCCCGGTCTATCTGCTTCCCTTCAGCACCGAATCCGGTACACTTTTCCTTTCGCTTATTTGTATTGATGGTTCACGCCGTCCGGAATTCGCATGACCTATCTCGTTCTGGCCCGCAAGTGGCGCCCTCGCTCCTTTGACACCCTGGTTGGTCAGGACCACGTGGTGCGCGCTTTGACGCACGCCCTGGATACCCAGCGCCTGCACCATGCCTGGCTGTTTACGGGCACACGCGGCGTGGGCAAGACCACCTTGTCACGTATTCTGGCCAAGTCGCTGAACTGCGAAACCGGCATCACCTCCAAGCCCTGTGGCGTTTGTCGCGCTTGTACCGAGATTGATGCTGGTCGCTTTATTGATTATGTAGAGCTGGACGCCGCCTCCAACCGGGGCGTGGAAGAGATGACCCAGCTGCTGGAGCAGGCGGTCTACGCCCCCAGCTCGGGCCGCTACAAGGTCTACATGATTGACGAAGTTCACATGCTGACCGGGCACGCCTTCAACGCCATGCTCAAGACGCTGGAAGAACCGCCAGCGCACGTCAAATTCATTCTGGCCACCACAGATCCGCAGAAAATTCCGGTTACGGTCTTGTCGCGCTGTTTGCAATTCAATTTGAAGCAGATGACAGTGCCTGCGATTGTGGGCCACCTGCAGGACATTCTGACCCAGGAAGAAATGCAGTTCGAGCTGCCCGCCTTGCGTTTGCTGGCGCAGGCAGCCGATGGCTCCATGCGGGATGCCTTGTCGCTTAGCGATCAGGCTATTGCCTATAGCGCGGGTGATCTTAGCGCCCAGGCTGTGCAAGCCATGTTGGGCACCATTGATCAACGCCACCTGGCGCAATTGCTGCAAGCGCTGGTCGCTTACGATGCGCAGGCCATTATGGGTGTAGCCGATGATCTGGCCTTGCGTGGCCTGTCTTATTCGGGAGCTCTGGCGGATTTGGCCACCTTGTTGTCCCGTATCGCCATCGAGCAGCGCATTCCCGGCACGATTTCTGATGATGATCCTTTGGCAGAAGCAGTGCGGCAATTGGCGCCCACGCTCTCGCCCGATCATGTGCAGTTGTTTTATTCGGTAGCGGTGCATAGCCGTCAGGAGCTGTCTTTGGCTCCGGATGAGTACGCCGGTTTCGTGATGGCGTGCTTGCGCATGCTGGCCTTGTTGCCCGAGCCCGTCTCGGCGTATGTACCACCGCCAGCAGGGCCTTCGGGGTCTGATACTGCTGGTGCTGGTGCTGGTGCTGGTGCTGGTGCTGGTGCTGGTGCGGCTCAGGCTGCTCCCGCTCCTGCGACGGCCCCCGCTGCCTCAGAGCTTGCGTCGGCACCGGCTACCTCTACTGCCTCTGTTGAGGCCGCCGCCTCTGGCGCGCCTGTACAGCAAGCTGCGCAGGGTGCGCAAACAGAGCCGAGCGTCCAAACTGCACAAGCAGCGCAAACCACTCAGCCTGCGGTTAACCCACAGGCCGCGTCTCAGCAGGCACAGGCTTCTGCCCCTGCAGCCGCCCCGGTCGTTGATGTTGCCCGTGCACATGCAGCCCAAGCAGCGCCTGTCGCAGAATCCATCCCTGCTGACGACGATTTTGTCCCGGCCTGGGAAGACGCTCCTGAGCCTGCCA
Source organism: Alcaligenes faecalis (assembly GCF_002443155.1). Classification (NCBI taxonomy): domain Bacteria; kingdom Pseudomonadati; phylum Pseudomonadota; class Betaproteobacteria; order Burkholderiales; family Alcaligenaceae; genus Alcaligenes; species Alcaligenes faecalis. The sequence continues at coordinate 664,591 of NZ_CP023667.1, forward strand.
GCGCGGAGGCCAGCTATGATTCTTCAGAGTCTGCCCCAGCGGTTGCAAGCTTTGAAACCGGTTCCGCCACCAGTCAGCCTCAAGAAGCTGCGACTGCCGTTGCTGATAGCAGCACTGTTGAAGCCGTCCAAGCGGCATCGACTCCATCCGTTCCGTCCGCCCAGCCAGCCGCAGAGTCCACTTCTGCAGCCCAGGCAGGCTCCTCTGCCGACCCTGTAGCAGAGTCCTCCAAAGCCCAGGGCAAGAGCAGTGCTCAGCCTCTGATGTCGTCTCAAGCCCAGGCCGCCGCCCGAGTAGACCCAGTGACAGAAGAAGCGCCGCCAGCCGCCTCCACCCAGGACGGCCCGGAGGAGCCCGCCTGGTTGTCTGAGGGCATGGACGAAGAATTCGAGAATTACCAGCCTTTGGATATGGACGCAGCTCGTGCCGAAGAAGACGGCGATGTACCGTCTGTGTCCATGTCTGATCGCTTCATGCCCGACACCGAACTGGGCCTGCCCGTGCCGCAGAGCGGTTCGGACAACCCGCGCACCGTGCGACTGGGCGGCATGAAACCGGAAACCTGGCCTGACGTGGCAACCAGCTTGCCCTTAAGCGGCTGGGCCGCCGAACTGGCCCGCCAGAGCGAATGGCTGGGCGTGAAAGGCCAGGAAATCCACCTGCGTGCCAAAATCAAGGCTACTGAAGGCAGTCAGGGCAAAGCGCGCTTGCGCACTGTTCTGTCGGAATACTTTGCCCAGTCCATTCAGTTGGTGATCGAATACGGGGATACAGGCGATGCTACCGCGCATGCCGTGGAGCAGGCCAAGCTGGCCGAGCGTCAGCGACAGGCCGAAGAGCAGGTTGCCCAGGATCCCTTTGTCTTGAGCCTGATCCAGGACTTTGACGGCAGCGTCAAAGCCGGGTCGATCAAGGCTGCTCCTTTGGTTCGGGCCGCCTGAATGGCCCCTTGTCAATTTATATCAATCAGGAAAACCAAACCATGATGAAAGGTCAGATTGCCGGCTTGATGCGCCAGGCGCAGCAAATGCAGGAAAACATGAAAAAGGCTCAGGAAGCCTTGGCCGATATCGAGGTCGAGGGCGTTTCCGGTGGTGGTCTGGTCAAGGTCATCATGAACTGCCGCCACGATGTGCGCCGTGTCTCTATCGACCCCAGCCTGCTGGAAGACGAAAAAGAGATGCTGGAAGACTTGATTGCTGCTGCCTTTAACGATGCACAGCGCAAAGCCGAGGCAACCTCGCAGGAAAAAATGGCGGGTGTTACCGCTGGCCTGCCACTGCCACCCGGTATGAAGTTCCCGTTCTAATGAACGAACCGCAGATCGCTGAGCCCGAACCGCTTCGGGCTCTGATCCAGGCTCTGCGTCGGCTACCCGGTGTGGGCGAGCGTAGCGCTCGCCGCATGGCTTACCACTTGTTGCAACACGATCTGGTAGGCGCCGACCAATTGAGCCGTGCTCTTGAACATGCCACGACGGCACTGCAGCACTGCCAGCGCTGCAATGGTTTCACTGTTCAACCTATCTGTGAAACCTGTGCCAATCCCCGCCGTGATCCGGCGTTGTTGTGTGTGGTGGAGACGCCTGCCGATCAAAACATGATCGAGGCTACGCATGGCTATCGAGGCCTTTACTATGTGCTGATGGGGCGTTTGACGCCGCTGGAAGGCATAGGCCCGGATGCCTTGCAATTTGACCGTTTGCTAGAGCGAGCCGGTGATGGCCAAGTGCAGGAAGTGATTCTAGCGACCAATTTCACCGCAGAGGGCGAAACCACCGCCCATCATCTGGCGGAAATGCTCACTAGCCAAGGTTTGAAAGTGACTCGACTGGCACGCGGTGTGCCAGCCGGGAGCGAGCTGGAGTATGTAGACCCCAGCACCATTGCCTGGGCTTTGATGGAGCGTCGCGCCACGTAATCGGGTTTGACCGCTTGGCGGACAAGGGGGGGACACCCCCCTTTGTTTTTTAGTATAAGTATCAAACCTAAATAATTAATGACCAACAACAAGAAGGGGATTGCCATGAAACTGACTCGTCGTCATGCACTCAAGCTGGTTGGAGCATCAGGTCTAGCGCTGTCATTGCCAACGCTGGGCCGTGCGCAAGAAATCGAGAAAAAAAACCTGACCATTGCCGTGGGCGGCAAGGCGCTGATCTACTATCTGCCCTTGTCCATTGCCGAGATCAATGGCTACTTTGATGACGAAGGTCTCAAAGTCAAAGTGGCGGACTTTGCCGGCGGCTCCAAAGCCCTGCAAGCCGTCGTGGGCGGTAGCGCCGACGTGGTATCGGGTGCGTTTGAGCACACCATCAACTTGCAGGCCAAAGGGCAGATGTACCGCGCCTTTGTGCAGCAGGGGCGTGCACCCGCCATTGTTTTGGCTGTGTCCAACAAGACGATGGCTGACTATAAGTCGCCAGCCGATCTGAAAGGCAAGAAAATCGGTGTGACCGCACCGGGCTCCTCGACCAATATGATGGTCAACTTCTATCTGGAACAAAACGGTCTGAAACCCTCGGACGTGGCCTTTATCGGTGTAGGCGCTGGTGCCGGTGCCGTCACCGCCATGCGTACCGGTCAGATTGATGCCATGGCCAACCTGGACCCGGTTATTGGCACCTTGCTTAAAGAAAACGAAGTCCGTGTCATTGCTGACACCCGTACGGTTGCGGACACCAAGACCATTTTTGGCGGCAACATGCCTTCGGCCTGCCTGTACGCCTCTGAAGAGTTCATTACCAAGAATCCCAATACGGCTCAGGCTTTGGCCAACGCCATTGTGCGCGCCGACAAATGGATTCAGGCCAACGACGCTGAAACTATTGCCAAGACCGTGCCTGCGACCTACCTGCTGGGTGATGTAGAACTCTACAAGCAATGTCTGGATGCCAATAAGGAAGCACTCTCGCCGGATGGCCTGGTTGATTCTGATGGCCCGACGACCGCCTTGAATGCACTGGCCGCTTTTGTGCCGAATCTGGACGCATCCAAGATTGATATCAGCAAGATCTACACCAATGAATTTGCTGACAATGCCAACAAGAAGTACCCCAATGTCTGAGGCAGCACTTTCTTTAGATAACATCAGCTGTGTTTTTGCCTCCCGGGATGGCAAAGGTACGTACACAGCGGTTCGTGACGCCAGCCTGAGCATTGCTCCAGGCGAATTTGTGTCGGTTGTAGGCCCAACGGGCTGCGGCAAGTCCACGCTCCTGAACGTAGGGGCGGGTTTGCTGAGCCCTTCGTCGGGCGAAGTGCGTGTGTTCGGCAAACCCCTGGAAGGGGTGAACGAGCGCGCTGGCTACATGTTCCAGGGCGAAGCACTGATGCCCTGGCGCAGTGCCGAATCCAACGTGATGGCCGGTCTGGAGTTTGCTGGTGTCCCGCAGGACGAGGCCCGCGCCCGTGCCCAGGAGTGGCTCAAGCGAGTCGGCCTGGGTGGTTTCGGGGATCGTTACCCGCATCAAATGTCGGGTGGTATGCGCAAACGCGTCATGCTGGCCCAGACCCTGATTCGTGATCCCGACATCATCCTGATGGATGAGCCTTTCTCGGCGCTGGACATTCAGACCCGTCAATTGATGGAAAACGAAGTGCTGGAGATCTGGATGGCGCAGCGTAAAGCCGTGCTGTTCATCACGCACGACCTGGACGAAGCCATTGCCATGAGCGATCGAGTGGTGGTTCTGTCAGCCGGGCCGGGCACTCATCCCATCGGCGAATTTCATGTCGATCTTCCACGTCCTCGTGACGTGGCCGAAGTACGCAACGACCCCCGCTTTGTCGAATTGCATGCGGCGATCTGGGCCGTCCTGCGTGATGAGGTTCTGAAGGGTTATGCCCAGCAAAAGCGTGCCTGATATGTCTAAATCTATTACTCAATCCAAGCTGGCCCTGCGCGGCTGGCAAATCTCGCTGCTCGTCGTCATTCTTGCTGCCTGGCATTTCTTCACGCTGGACCCCAAAGTGGCTTTCTTCTTTGGGCAGCCATTGGAAGTGGTCAAGGTGATCTGGGCCTGGTTCGTCACCAACGGTGATATTTACGTGCACCTGGGCGTGACCTTGAGCGAAACCCTGCTGGCCTTTGCCATCGGTACGATTGCTGGTCTGGCTTGCGGTCTGTGGCTGGGGCTCTCGCCCCGTGCGGCGGCCTTGCTGGACCCGTATCTGACGGCGGCCAACTCCATGCCACGCGTGATTCTGGCGCCTATTTTCGGCATGTGGTTCGGTCTGGGTATCTGGTCCAAAGTGGCTCTGGCGGTGACGCTGGTGTTCTTCATCGTGTTCTTTAACGTGTACCAAGGTGTGCGTGAAGTCAGCTCCACACTGCTGGACAATGCCCGCATGCTGGGTGCCAGCCGTCGTCAGTTGCTGCGCCACGTCTATATCCCTTCGGCTACCAGCTGGGTGTTTTCCAGCTTGCACACCTCGGTCGGTCTGGCCTTCGTGGGCGCTGTGGTGGGTGAGTACCTGGGTTCAGCCAGTGGGGTGGGATATCTGATCCTGCAGGCAGAGGGCACGCTGGATGTGAATACGGTGTTCGCCGGTATTGTGGTGCTGACCGTCTTTGCGCTGATTCTGGATGGTCTGGTCAGTGTGTTTGAAGATCGCCTGCTGGCCTGGCGGCCACAAGGTGGCGGTACGGAAAAGCTCTGATCGTATGCTTGAGCAAGCTATTAATTAGTTTGGATATGCGTTGAAAAACCGGCTCCTGTTTCAGGCGCCGGTTTTTTTTATGCTTGCACCTTGTGGTAAGAGCAAGGCAATAGTCAGGTGCTCGCAAATCAGCTTGTTGTGCGAGCATTGATGGAACGTATACGCCCAGAATGTGAGACTGTCGGAGCAAACAGCGAGCATTCCTGTTTTTGGAAATGAGAATTGTTGTTATTATCAGCCTTCTCCTTTCCTTACAGGCTCTTTGCTTTCATGTCCGACCGCCGTGCCTTTCGTAAAACCTGGCTTGCTCACTACAGCGAGCTGCTGGGGGCGTGGCGTCGTCGATCTCACGTTGATCACGATGTGGAAGATGCCATGCACGACGCTGTGCTGCGCATACTGGAAAACGGCTCGGTTTCGGCCGATAATCCGGCGGCCTATCTGCAACGCAGTACCTCCAACGGTCTGATCGACCGGCACAGGCGGGAGGAAAAACTGCCCATGGTGCCCTTGCACGAACTGCATGAATCCGAGCATCCCTTGGCAACTGGCCCGGAGTCCCAGGTGTATTCCAGCCAGATGGTCAATGATTTAAGAACGGTGCTGGATGAACTGCCGGACATTTGCAGGCAGGTGTATATTTACCAGCGCCTGGAGGGAAGCTCCCATGCCGAGATTGCCAGTGAACTGGGGATCTCTCGTGCCATGGTGGAAAAGCATATGAACAAAGCGTTGCGACATTTGAGTACAAGGTTACAGAAGTATGCCCCCTGATGTCCTGAACGCAGCGACCGCGCAGGATCAGGCGGCTGCCTGGTTTTCTCATCTGCGCTCGGGTGATGCCTCGCCCGAGGATTGGCGTGCCTTCGAGCAATGGCGACAGTCTGATCAGGAGCATGATCGCTGTTACCGCCATCTGGAGGCGATCTGGCAAGCGACCTTGCAGATTCCCGAGTCCGAGCTGCGGGCTGCCTTGCGGGCTTCGCGCCCATCGGCCCGGGTCAACAAGCCACGCCGTCGTTTTGCCTGGGGCATGACGGCAGGACTGTGTGCGGCGGGTGTGCTTGCCGCTGTAGGAATACGGGCTAGCCTGGATACTGAGCCCTCCTATCAAACCACATTGACGACCCCACGCGGGCTGCACGAAGAATTGCGTCTGCCTGATGGCTCTACCTTGATGGCCAATACCGGCACACGGGCGCAGATTCGTTTTTACGAGAATGAGCGTGTCGTTGACCTGTATGCAGGCGAGGTGTTCTTTGATGTGCAGCCTGATCGGTCCCGACCGTTTGTGGTGCATGCCGGGCAAAGCAGGGTGGTGGTCACAGGTACGCGCTTCAATGTTCTGCATGAGCAGCAGCAATTGCAGGTGACGGTGGAGTCCGGTTCGGTCAAGGTGCAGCAGGGTGCCTGGTGGGACCGGGATACCCGCTTGCTGGAGCGTGGGCAATCCGTTTACACGGCTGAGGATGCTCCTCTGGGACAGGTACAAAAGGCGGATCTAGATACCAGCCTAGCATGGCGTAACGGCATGATTGTGTTCGAAAACACGCCGTTGGAGCAGGCGGTAGCGCAGATCAATCGTTACTTGCCGCAAGCGGCCGTTTTCGATGCGCCCCGTTTTGCCTCCTACAGGGTGGCCGGGGTTTTCAGTGTGAATGAGCCTTTGGCCCTGATTCATATCTTGCCCGACCTGGTGCCGGTGAAGGTTCAAACCTTGTCCAGCGGACAACTGCGAATCAGCGAATAGAGCCCGAGTTTGCTTGGCAATCCAGGCTCTGTTTTTTATTTATCAAAAATAATTCTCATTTTTGTTCCGGTGTTTTGATTCTGGTTCGTCGATAGAGTAAGGGGAGCTGTTTTATGTCGCAGACGGCAGCGCCCATCACCTTGTCTTGAGGCCGCCTTGGGCGTGCCTTGCTACTCTTTGGACCTAGTCAGACTGTGAATACACCGACCTCTTCTGTGTGGCGCAACAAGCCCGCGATCAATACACGCTTGACGATTCTGGCAATCAGCCTGGCCTGCGCCGTCAGCGCCTTGCCGCTGGACGTGCGTGCGCAGGCTCAAGCCACCTCCATCAATCTTCCTGTGCAGCCCCTTAGCAAGTCCTTGTTGCAGTTGGGGCAGCAGGCCTCGGTCCAGATTTTCTTCTCTCAGGAGTTGGTGGATGGCCATCAGGCGCCGGCCTTGTCGGGCAGCTATTCTCCTGAGCAGGCGTTGCAGCAGCTCTTGGCGGGCACAGGCATCACGTACAAGCGCAAGGGCAATACCATCAGCCTGACGCCTGACCCGGCCTCCTCGGTGGCCGAGCTGTCCACCATTACCGTCAAGGGCGGGATTCTGGGCGACTTGTCGCCTGCTTATGTGGGCGGGCAAGTGGCAACAGGTGGCAGCCTGGGTTTGCTGGGTTCCGTGGATGTCATGGATAACCCCTTTAGCACCACCAACTACACCTCCGAGCTGCTCTATGACCAGCAGGCCAGAACTCTGGCCGATGTGGTGGTGAATGATGCGGCGGTGCGCACGACGACCTCTACCGGCGGTTTTGGTGAGGACTTTGTGATTCGCGGCTTTGCGGTAGGCAGTGGCGATGTCAGCGTGAACGGCTTGTACAGTCTGGTGTCTTCCAGCCGTGTGCCCGTGCAGATTCTGGAGCGTGTGGAAGTCCTGAAAGGGCCCGGCACCTTGATGCGCGGTATCCCACCCGGAGGGAGTATAGGTGGGGCGATCAATCTGGTGACCAAGCGGGCCGAGGACGAGCCCTTGACCCGTGTGACGGCCAGTTATGTCAGCCAGGCGAACGTGACGGCACAGCTGGATGTGGGCCGCCGTTTTGGTGAAAACAAGGAATGGGGCGTGCGCTTTAATGGCGTCAAGCGCGGTGGCGAAGCCACGTCACGCGATGGCAAGCAGGATCTGGGCATGGCCGCCCTGGGCGTGGACTATAGAGGCGCCCGTTTGCGCTGGTCTGCGGATGTCATCCACCAGGAAGACACGCTGGAAAATATCCGTTCGCAAATTGGCTTTCAAAGCGATCTGACCGAGCTGCCTGCACCTCCGGATGGCCGTACCAATTTCTACCCCGGCACTCGCCTGACCCAACGCGACAACACCATCATGTCCCGTCTGGAATATGACTTCAGCGACTCGGTCACCGGGCATATCGGGGTGGGCTATCGCCACGGCAAGAATCGCCAGATTTTCCCGGTGAATGTGAAACCCGGCAATCCTAATGTGCGCCAGTCTGTAGATGCTGACGGCAATTTCAGCGTGATCTCCACGTTCTATGACTCCTATTCCAAAACGCTAAGCAGCGATGCGGGTTTGAGCGTGGATTTCGACACGGGCAGCGTGGCGCACAAGCTGGCTTTTGGGGTGAGCTATATGGATCAGGAGCTGGGTAATGCCTACAGCCCTGGCACCGAAGTGGCGGACTCCAATATCTACAATCCCGTGCCTATTCCGGCAGGTCCGTCAGAGCGGCTGACGCCACAAAAGGCTTCCAGCACCGGCCTGCTCAGCTTTGCCGTGGCAGATACCTTGTCCTTTGCGGATGACCGTGTCTTGCTGACGGTGGGGGCGCGTCGTCAGACCGTGGATGTCACCAGCTTCAATACGACTACAGGTGTAAAAACTGCCGATTACAGGGCCAGCTCCATCTCGCCCTTGGCGGGGATTGTGGTCAAGCCCATGGAGAATGTCTCGGTCTTCGCCAACTTCACCGAAGGCCTGACGCGCGGCACGATTGTGGGCGACACCTACGCCAACCGGGGCGAGATTCTCAAGCCTTTCAAGTCCCGTCAGTATGAGGCGGGTGTGAAAGTGGATTGGGGTGGCATCATGACCTCGGCCTCCCTGTGGCAGATTGCCCGACCTGCAGGGCAAGAGGATGGAAACAATGTGTATGGCTACTTTGGCGAACAGCGCAACCGTGGTCTGGAGCTGAGTGCCTACGGTGAATTGATGCCAGGTTTGCGCATGATGGCCAGTGCTGGCTTTACCCAAGGCAAGCTTACCAAAACCCAGAACGGCGTGAATGAAGGCAACCGGGCACCGGGTGTGCCTGCCAGCACCTATAACCTGGGTCTGGATTGGGATACGCCTTGGGTACAAGGCCTGAGCCTGAATGGCCGTGTGATTCATACCTCGTCCCAGTACCTGAACAACACCAACACCTTGAAGCTGCCCGCCATGACTCGCTTTGATGTGGGCGCGCGCTACTACACCGATATTGCGGGCAAGGATGTGGTGATCCGCGCCAATATCGAAAACCTGACCGACAAGCGCTACTGGCTGGCTTCCAGCAACTTTGCCACGAATGGGGCAGGGCGCACGTTCATGTTGTCGGCCTCCGTGAATTTCTGATTCGCTGATTGTTAACGTCAGGCAGGGGTTCGCGGCGGCTTTCGGTGCCGTGTAGCCCTGCCTGGACTTGGAAGGGAAAAACAAAATGTTGAAACGATGTTTTCTGATGTCCGTTCTGTCGGCGGCTCTGTTGAGCGTGACCGCGCATGCTCAGCCGTCTGTGCAGCCCTTGAGCCCAGAGTTGGCGCAGCGCAGCTCGATCACGGCCGATGGCGCCTTGCGCAAGGAGCTGGCCTACGGGATTTATCAGATGGCTTACAGCGCGTCTGAAAAGGCCCTGTATGTGGCTTCGGCAGAAATGCTTGATGGTGTACGGGGTGGGGCGCTCTACAAGCTGGACCCACAGACTCTGGATGTACTGGGTGTGATTCACACCGATGAAAGCAATTTTGGCTTGAGCAGCAATGCCGAGGGGAATGTGCTGTTCATGACGAACAGCCTGAACCCGGCAGTTGCGCGTGTGGAGCTGGGAGAAAAGGGTGGTCTGAAACGTACGCCCTTCAGCAATATGGGAACGGATGGTTTCAAGGTGGGGCCACGTACGGTGAAGCTGGATGAGGCTCACAAGCGTCTTTATGTAGGGGGTGTAGGCAATCCAGCAGTGATCTGGGTGCTGGACGAGAGCAGCATGGAAGTGCTCAACACCATTGAGAATGCGGGCAAATGGGTTACGGGCTTATTGTTGGACACGGATCATCGCCGTATGTACGCAGGCAATGGCGACGGTGAAGTGCTGGTGATTGATACGGACAAGAACCAGATCCAACAGCGCTGGAAACCTGCCGGGGACAAGCCGGCGATCTTGCTCAACTTTGCTCTGGACCCGAAGCGCAATCGTTTATACGCCACGGAAAATCAGCATCAGAAAACGGTTTATGTGCTGGATGCCAGCACGGGCAAACTGCTGGAGCAACTGGACGTAGGGGACGCGCTGGATATTGTCTATAACCCCAAGCGTGACGAGCTGTATGTGTCGCATCGTCAGCAGGGCAAGGTGTCTGTACTGGATGCGGGCAGCTATGCGAAAAAGGCGGAATACAGCTTGCCTGCTCATCCCAACAGTCTGCTGCTGGGGCCGGACGATCAACTGTATGTCACGGTGAAAGCGCCATTTACCCCTGACCACAAGGTCAGCGCCCGGGAAAGCGTGGTGCGTATTGATCTGAGCAAAATCTGATTGCCGTCCAGATAACGCTCAAAGCAAATCAGCCCGGCGTAATGCCGGGCTGATTTTTTTTGCTGATCAAATTGTTGATCAAGCAGGGGGTCTTCTTTCAGGGCTTTGCAGGGAGCAAGGCCTTGTATGTTGCTGCGCCAGGGATCAAGCCTGCTGACGCGCCTGTTGAATCAGGGTATCCAGCTTGATGCCGTCCGCGGTGAACTGGCGTATGCCTTCAGCCAGCTTTTCAGTGGCCATTGCGTCCTGGTTCAGGTCGGTGCGGAAGGTGATTTCGTTGCTGGCACGCCATTCGGGGGCGACGGCCTTGGCGCGGGCCACATCCAGCATGGCAGGGACTTCACCTTGGGCTGCATCCAGCTGGCCCAGCAGATCCGGGCTGATGGTCAGCAGATCGCAACCGGCCAGCGCCTTGATCTGGCCAACATTGCGGAAGCTGGCACCCATGATCTCCGTGGGGATGTCATAGGTTTTGTAGTATTCGTAAATGCTGCGTACCGAGCGCACGCCGGGGTCGTTTTCGCCCTGGTTGGCGCTCTCGTCCCAGTCCTGGCCAGCGGCTTTCTTGAACCAGTCGTAGATGCGGCCCACAAAAGGTGAGATCAGGGTGACTTTGGCCTGGGCGCAGGCGATGGCTTGTGGCAGGCAGAACAAGAGGGTCAGGTTGCAGTTGATGCCTTCAGCCTGCAGCGTACGGGCGGCCTGAATGCCTTCCCAGGTACTGGCCAGCTTGATCAGCACGCGTTCACGGGTGATACCGGCTTTTTCGTAATGCTGGATGATATGGCGGGCACGCTCGATACTGGCCAGCGTATCAAAGGACAGGCGGGCATCCACTTCGGTGGAGACGCGGCCCGGCACAATATCCAGAATCTGGCGGCCAAAGGCAACCAGCAGCAGATCGCTGGTTTCAGCCAGGCTGGCATGAGGATGGTCGGCGATGACACGGTCGAGCAAAGGCCGATAGGCCGCCTGCTGGACAGCCTTCAGAATCAGGGAAGGATTGGTTGTTGCATCGGTAGGGCGATACGCGCGCATCGCTTCAAAATCGCCTGTGTCGGCCACTACGGTTGTGCACTGGCGCAGGGAGTCAAGCTGAGTAGTCATGTCTGTTACTAGTCCATCGCAAAGCCATCAAACCAATCGATTACTGTAGACGATTTTCCAAGTTTTCGTGCCTGGTTTCAGTGTTATTACCGATAAACTACCGGAAAAACGCCGTTTGAGCATATAATTAGAAGGTTTAATATTAATTTCAGAATCCGGGGTTTTTAACGTGCTGCCGTCTTTATTTCCTGAGGAGTCCCGCACTATCACTAGTGCCGTCCTAGCCCTGGCGGATGGAACCCTATTCAAAGGGGTATCAATCGGTGCCGAGGGGCACTGTGTTGCTGAGATCGTTTTCAATACAGCCATGACGGGCTATCAGGAAATCCTGACAGACCCAAGCTACAGCGGGCAAATTGTTACGCTTACCTATCCGCACATCGGTAATACCGGTGTCAATCCAGAGGACTCCGAATCCACCAAAGCCCACGCTGCCGGGCTTGTCATTCGCGATTGTCCCGCCCGCCTGTCCAACTTCCGCTCCACCCAGTCCTTGCCCGACTACCTGAAAGCTCAGGGCGTTGTGGCCATCTCCGGTATCGATACCCGCAAGCTGACCCGCATTCTGCGCGAGAAAGGCTCCATGGGTGCCTGCATCCTGGTCGGTGACGATGCCGAACGTGCTCTGGAACTGGCCCGCTCTTTCCCTGGCCTGAAAGGTCAGGATCTGGCCAAGGTGGTTACCACCGACAAGACCTACAACTGGACCGAAGGTTCGTGGGAACTGGGTCAAGGTTTCTCCAAGCCCGAAGGCGAGCGCTTTCACGTGGTGGCTTACGACTTTGGCGTCAAGGCCAACATCCTGCGCCTGATGGCAGACCGTGGCTGTAAAGTCACCGTCGTGCCTGCGCAAACTCCATTGGCCGATGTGCTGGCTTATGAGCCCGACGGCGTGTTCCTGTCCAACGGCCCTGGCGATCCGGAGCCTTGCGATTACGCCATTGAAGCCTGCAAGGGCTTGCTGGAGCGCAAGTTGCCCGTGTTCGGTATTTGCCTGGGTCATCAGATCCTGGGTCTGGCCGTCGGTGCTCAGACCTTGAAGATGAAAAACGGCCACCACGGTGCCAACCACCCTGTGCAGGAACTGGCCAGCGGCCGCGTGTTCATCACCAGCCAGAACCACGGTTTTGCGGTGGATGCCACCACCTTGCCAGCCAATGCCAAGGTCACGCACATTTCTTTGTTCGACCAGAGCCTGCAAGGCTTCGAGTTGACAGATCGCCCCGCGTTTTGCTTCCAGGGTCACCCCGAAGCCACTCCCGGCCCGCGCGATATTGCCTCGCTGTTCGACAAATTCATCAGCCTGATGGCTGCTCACCAGGCCAATAAATAAATCGCACTATGCCAAAGCGTTCAGACTTAAAAAGCATTCTTATCATTGGCGCAGGCCCGATCATCATTGGTCAGGCTTGTGAATTCGACTACTCGGGAGCCCAGGCGTGCAAGGCCCTGAAGGCCGAGGGTTACCGGACTGTGCTGGTCAACAGCAACCCGGCCACCATCATGACGGACCCGGACACGGCCGACGTCACCTACATCGAGCCCATCACCTGGCAAGCTGTCGAGAAAATCATTGAAAAAGAGCGTCCCGATGCGCTCTTGCCCACCATGGGTGGCCAGACCGCGCTGAACTGCGCCCTGGATCTGGCCAAGCATGGCGTGCTGGAAAAATTTGGTGTCGAGCTGATCGGTGCCAATGCCGCCGCGATCGAAAAAGCCGAAGACCGCCTGAAGTTCAAGGACGCCATGACCTCCATCGGTCTGGAGTCCGCCAAATCCGGCGTGGCTCACTCCATGGACGAGGCCTGGGCTGTTCAAAAGCGTATTGCTGAAGAAATCGGCACAGCCGGTTTCCCCGTCGTGATTCGCCCCAGCTTCACGCTGGGCGGCACGGGCGGCGGTATTGCCTACAACCCTGAAGAGTTCGAAACCATCTGCCGTCGTGGTCTGGAAGCATCGCCTACCAACGAACTGCTGATTGAAGAATCCCTGCTGGGCTGGAAAGAGTTTGAAATGGAAGTCGTGCGCGACCGCGCCGACAACTGCATCATTGTGTGCTCCATTGAAAACCTGGACCCCATGGGTGTGCACACGGGTGACTCCATCACCGTGGCTCCTGCCCAAACCCTGACCGACCGCGAATACCAGATCATGCGTAATGCATCGATCGCCGTACTGCGTGAAATCGGTGTGGATACTGGCGGTTCGAACGTGCAGTTCGCGGTGAACCCCGATAACGGTCGCATGATCGTTATTGAAATGAACCCGCGCGTGTCCCGTTCCTCGGCACTGGCTTCCAAAGCCACGGGTTTCCCTATCGCCAAGATCGCTGCGCGTCTGGCCGTGGGTTACACCCTGGACGAGCTGCTGAACGAAATCACCGGCGGTGCGACCCCCGCTTCGTTCGAGCCCACCATCGACTACGTGGTTACCAAGGTGCCACGTTTCGCTTTCGAAAAATTCCCTCAGGCCGACTCGCGCCTGACCACCCAGATGAAGTCCGTGGGTGAAGTGATGGCCATTGGCCGCACTTTCCAGGAGTCCTTCCAGAAAGCCCTGCGTGGCCTGGAAGTGGGTGTGGATGGTCTGAACCAGAAAACCACCGACCGCGAAAAACTGCAGGTTGAGCTGGGCGAACCTGGTCCAGAGCGTATCTGGTACGTGGGCGATGCCTTCGCTCAAGGCCTGAGCCTGGACGAAGTACACAACCTGACCAAGATCGACCCCTGGTTCCTGGCCCAGATCAAAGAGATCGTGGACATCGAACTGGCTCTGGAACAAAAGACGCTGGCCGATCTGGACCGCGACACCTTGTTTGGTCTGAAGCGCCGTGGTTTCTCCGACCGCCGTCTGGCTTTCCTGCTGGATACCGTGGAATCGGAAGTGCGCAAACTGCGTCACCAACTGAACGTGCGTCCTGTCTACAAGCGTGTGGACACCTGCGCGGCGGAATTCTCCACCGATACGGCCTACATGTACTCGACCTACGAGGAAGAGTGCGAATCCAATCCTACGGACAAGAAGAAGATCATTGTTCTGGGTGGTGGTCCCAACCGTATTGGTCAGGGTATCGAATTTGACTACTGCTGCGTGCACGCTGCTCTGGCATTGCGCGAAGATGGTTACGAAACCATCATGGTCAACTGCAACCCCGAAACCGTTTCTACCGACTACGACACCTCCGACCGTCTGTACTTCGAGCCTCTGACTCTGGAAGACGTGCTGGAAATCGTCCACATCGAAAAACCAGTGGGCACCATCGTTCAGTACGGTGGCCAGACTCCGCTGAAATTGGCCCGTGCTCTGGAAGCCAACGGTGTACCTATCATCGGTACCAGCCCTGAATCCATTGACGTGGCCGAAGACCGTGAGCGTTTCCAGAAGCTGCTGACCAAGCTGGGTCTGCGTCAGCCGCCAAACCGTACGGCTCGTACCGAAGGCGAAGCGATTGCTCTGGCTGCCGAGATCGGTTACCCATTGGTGGTACGCCCAAGCTACGTGCTGGGTGGCCGTGCCATGGAAATCGTGCACGAACAGCAAGACCTGGAGCGCTACATGCGCGAAGCGGTCAAGGTCAGCAATGACTCGCCCGTGCTGCTGGATCACTTCCTGAACAACGCCACGGAAGTGGACGTGGACTGCCTGGCCGATGGCGAGCGCGTCTTTGTGGGCGGTGTGATGCAACACATCGAGCAGGCTGGTGTTCACTCCGGTGACTCCGCTTGCAGCTTGCCTCCTTACTCGCTCAGCGACGAAACCGTAGCTGAAATCAAGCGCCAGACCGCACTCATGGCCAAGGCCCTGAACGTGAAGGGTCTGATGAACGTACAGTTCGCCATTCAGGACGGGGATGTTTACGTGCTGGAAGTGAACCCGCGTGCTTCGCGTACCGTGCCGTTCGTATCCAAGGCTACCGGTCTGCAGCTGGCCAAGATCGCCGCTCGTGCCATGGCCGGTCAGACTCTGTCCGAGCAAGGCATTACTGAAGAAGTCACGCCGTCTTACTACAGCGTGAAAGAAGCCGTGTTCCCCTTCGTGAAGTTCCCTGGTGTGGATACCATTCTGGGACCTGAAATGAAGTCCACCGGCGAAGTCATGGGCGTGGGCACCTCCTTTGCCGAAGCCTTCGTGAAGTCGCAAATGGCTGCCAGCGTGAACCTGCCCAAGGGCGGTCTGGCCTTCATCAGCGTGCGTGCTCAGGACAAACCACAAGCCGTTGAAGTGGCTCGTGGCCTGATCTCGCTGGGCTTCAAGGTTGTGGCTACCCGCGGTACCGCCAGCGCCATCGAACAGGCTGGTCTGGCTGTTCAAGTGGTGAACAAGGTAACTGAAGGTCGTCCGCACATTGTGGACATGATCAAGAACGGTGAAGTTTCCTTGGTCATCAATACGGTTGAAGAGCGTCGCAACGCCATCGTTGATTCGCGTACAATCCGTACACATGCGCTGGCTGCTAACCTGGCCTACTACACCACCATTGCCGGTGCCGTAGCCGCTGTTCAAGGCCTGCAGTATCTGAGCCAAGGTGAAGGCTTGAAGGTTTACGCGGTACAAGAGCTGCACGCTCTGCTCGCGAAACACTA
This sequence comes from Alcaligenes faecalis, assembly GCF_002443155.1. Classification (NCBI taxonomy): domain Bacteria; kingdom Pseudomonadati; phylum Pseudomonadota; class Betaproteobacteria; order Burkholderiales; family Alcaligenaceae; genus Alcaligenes; species Alcaligenes faecalis. The sequence goes on from NZ_CP023667.1 coordinate 680,487, forward strand.
AGTCTCACCCAGCCGGAAAGGCGCACCTCAGTGGTGCGCCTTTTTTTGTTCTTGCATCAGACAAGACCGGGGCGTCGTATTGGGCAGCCGCAGGCTACAGCCTGCTTAGCGTGAAAGCTTTCTTCATTGGAGATCATGTCGTGAAATGGTTCATTCTTGCCTTGTTCATTGTGTGCACGATTGTGGTGCACTTCAGGGGTCGAGTCAGGCACCGTTTTTCCCGTCAGCTGCTGGATCACTCCACCTTCACGGCACCTCTGAATGTATTCATGTATGGTTTTTCGGCAGTGCCGAACGAACCGTATCTGGATCTGAAACATTTTCCCGAGCTGAACAAACTGCTGGAGCACTGCGACGAAATCCGTGCCGAGGCCGAGCAATTGTTTGGTGAAGGCCACATCAAGGCTTCGGACAAGTACAACGATGCGGGCTTTAACTCTTTTTTTAAAACCGGCTGGACGCGTTTTTATCTGAAATGGTATGACGCCGATCACCCTTCGGCGCGCGAGCTGTGCCCGGTGACAACCCGCCTGCTCAAGGATATTCCGTCGATCAAGGCGGCCATGTTCACCTCCTTGCCGCCCGGTGCCCGTTTGCCGCGTCACCGTGACCCTTATGCGGGTTCGCTGCGCTTTCATATGGGCTTGATGACGCCCAACAGCCCCGATTGCTATATCGATGTGGACGGCCAGACTTACTACTGGCGTGACGGCGAGGCCGTCGTGTTTGATGAAACCTTTATTCATTACGCCGAAAACAAGACTGATCAAAACCGCATCATTTTGTTTGCTGACGTAGAGCGTCCCATGCGTTACCGCTGGGCTCAGGCCATCAACCATGCCGTGGGCGGTTTCTTGCTGCGTGCCGCTGCCGCCCCTAACCAGGAAGGTGACCGTACGGGTGGTATCAACCGTATTTTCGGCACAGTTTACGCGGTGCGTCGTTTCGGCAAGGCCATCAAGAAAAAGAACGAAACCCTGTACTACATCCTCAAGTGGTTGCTGGTGCTGGGCATTGCCGCCCTGATTTTCCTGTAAAAAGCGGGCAAAGATGCAAACGGTCTTTATCACGGGTGCCAGCAGCGGTTTGGGCAAAGCGCTGGCCCAGGAATACGCGGCTCAAGGAGCCTGCCTGGGTTTGCTCGGGCGGCGTCAGGAGGAACTCCAGGCGCTGGCCGACAGCTTGCCCGGCGAGCACCGTATCTATGTGGCGGATGTCCGTGACAGAGATGCCTTGCATCAGGCGGCTCAGGATTTTTTGCAGTTCACGGGGCAAAAGATTGACGTGGTGATTGCCAGTGCGGGGATCAGCGCTGGCACCTTGACGGAAGAGACCGAGGATTTCGCCGTTTTCAAAGCCATTGTTGATACGAATCTGCTGGCCATGGTGGCGACCTTCGAGCCCTTTGTTGGCACGATGAAGGCAGCGGGGAAGGGCGCATTGGTGGGGATTGCCAGTGTGGCGGGCATACGTGGGCTGCCGGGTGCAGGTGCATACAGCAGTTCCAAGGCGGCGGTGATTGCCTATTGCGAGAGCCTGCGTCTGGAACTGTCAGTGCACGGGGTATCCGTTGTCACCATTACCCCAGGCTATATCCGCACGGCCATGACGGCGCAGAATCCATACTCCATGCCGTTTTTGATGCCTGCCGAGGACTTTGCTCGCAAAGCTCGCAGGACCATCGAGCAGGGCGTGTCTTATCGAGTTATTCCTTGGCAGATGGGGCTTGTCTCGCGCCTGATGCGTCTTTTGCCTAATTGGCTGTATGACCGCTTGGCTCGTCAGGCGCCGCGCAAGCCACGACTAACAAAAAAAGCTGATCATGGTCCCTGTAGCTGATTTTTGAGGCCCTGTTTATTGGCCTCATTGTGGCTGTGTATGGCTTAAGCTTGCTCGTCCAGCGCCGTATTCAAATGCGGCAACTGCCCCCACTGCGTACAGGTCCAGTTCAAGTCCGCATCAATACTGAAGAAGTTCAGGCTGGTATTCAGAATTGCGTGAGTGCGCTTGGCATTCAGTGGCTGCTGGTTCAGCTTGCGCCAGACCATATCAATAACGCCACCGTGTGCAAAAACCAGCAGGTTCTTGCCTGCATTCCGCTGGGACAGTTCTTCAAAGCAGCTCAGTATTCGCATCTGGAATTGGCGGAGCGACTCGCCGCCTTCCACGGCGTAATCAATATCTACCGTATCGTCTGGCTGATCCGGGCCGTGGCGGCCTGCCGCATCCCATGCCTGGCCTTCCAGGGTGCCAAAGCCGCGTTCGCGCAGTCCCTGGACTTGCTGGATTTCAATGTCCCAATGCTGACAGGCAATTTTCGCGGTTTCCGAGGCGCGTTGCAGATCACTGCTGATGACGACGTCTACCGGCATCTGAAACGCCGGGGAGCACAGGTAGCTTTGCAGGGCACGGGCCTGTTCTCGGCCAGTCTCGTTCAGTTCTATATCCTGCCAGCCTTGTAAACGACGTACGGCATTCCAGGCGGTTTCACCGTGGCGGATCAGACAAATAGACGTATTCATGCTGACGTAATCACTCTGCTAGGGAATCGGACTGCCGACGGCAGGCTGATTGTCTATTGTAATGGGCCAGTCAAGCGCAAGCAGATAGGGCGGGTATATACCGCATATAGCGCGAGGATCGAGCCCAAATAGCGGTTTCAAACCCTGATTGCTCAGGCCCATGTTGGGGTTTACCGCGTACCACCTTATTTTCAGGTGCCTTGTTGAGTCTTTCACGTTTAAAATCATGCCTCAACGAATCAGCCAGCCCTTCTTTCGGAGGGGCCGTGCCTGCGTATAACAAATTCAGCTGTATTTCTTTATTCCTTTTCTGGAACCCTCTATGTCTCAGTCTTACTTTCCGCGTTGGCGCCGTGTGTCCGGCAGCGAACCCGGTGCGGTTGTGCAGCCCGACGAATGTCTGGCCACGCCGCAAAACATTGCCATGGGTGCTCAGCACGTGGTGGCCATGTTTGGCTCCACCATTCTGGCCCCCTTGTTGATGGGCTTTGATCCCAATCTGGCCATCTTGATGTCAGGTATTGGTACGCTGATTTTCTTTGTGTTTGTCGGTGGCCGGGTTCCCAGCTACCTGGGTTCCAGCTTTGCATTTATCGGTGGTGTGATTGCCGTGACCGGCTATGCCGGCAGTGGCCCCAATCCCAATATTGGCGTGGCCTTGGGGGCCATTATTATCTGCGGCCTGGTCTATACACTGATTGGTATTCTGGTCTGGGTGTTCAATGCGCGTACTCAGGGTGGTGCGGCACGCTTGATCAACCACTGGATGCCCCCGGTTGTCACCGGCTCTATCGTGGCGGTGATCGGTCTGAATCTGGCCCCCATCGCCGCCAAGGGCGCCATGGGCAGCGGCACCTTCGATTCCATGATGGCCCTGATGACCGTGCTGTGCGTAGGCGGTATTGCGGTCTATACCCGTGGGCTGGCCCAGCGTCTGCTGATTCTGGTGGGTCTGGCTCTGGCTTGTGTGCTGTACTGGATATTCACCAATGTGATGGGCTACGGCACCCCGATCAATTTTGCGCCAGTTGCTGAGGCGGCCTGGTTGGGGCTACCCACTTTTGCTGCGCCTGTATTCCAGGCTCATGCCATGACGGTGATTGTGCCGGTAGCCATTATTCTGGTGGCCGAGAATCTGGGTCACATCAAGGCCGTTAGCGCCATGACCGGCCAGGATCTGGACGGCTATCTGGGTCGTGCCTTTGTGGGCGATGGCGTGGCAACCATGCTGTCGGGCTCGGTGGGTGGTACGGGTGTCACGACTTACGCTGAAAATATCGGTGTGATGGCCGCTACCCGTATCTACTCCACGCTGGTGTTTGCCTTTGCAGCGGTCATTGCGATCTTCCTGGGTTTCTCGCCCAAGTTTGGCGCCGTCATCCAGTCGATTCCCGGCCCTGTGCTGGGTGGCATGTCCATTGTGGTGTTTGGTCTGATCGCTATTGCAGGTGCCCGTATCTGGGTGGTGAACCAGGTAGATTTCAGCGATAACCGCAACTTGCTGGTTGCTGCCGTCACCCTGATTCTGGGTGCTGGTAACTTCTCCTTGCAGTTTGGCGTCATTCGTCTGGACGGGATTGGTTGTGCCACCTTCGGTGCCATCTTGCTGCATGCTCTGCTGCGAGGTCGTCGCCACAATATGGTGTAGGCGGCGCAGGGCTGATCAATCTTGGCTCGGGCCTGACAGGCCCGGTCGCGGGTCGCTCAGTCGCCTTGCAATAGCTTGTTGTAAACAGCGGCCCCTGCCGACTTCTGTTTTTATACACAGGGGTTCCAGGGGCTTGCTATTTTCAGGCAGTTTGCCGACAATAGATCTCACACCCCGGTTCTTCGCGGGGTTTTTTTCTGCCGCAGAGTTTCTCCGTGTCAGGAAAGCCATATTGGGGCGGCCGGCAGGTTTTGGCTTGAGCAGTGTGTTTATCGGTACGCTGTAGGCTCTGCAGGGCTTTCAGCCAGCATAATCGGCCTGCTTGAATATTCGCCCCATCATCGTTATCCCCCTATTTTCCAGGCGCTCCTGCTACGGAGCGTCTTTTACTTGTTGAGCAGGAATACTATGTCTGCGATCCCATTGACTGCGCAGGGCGCACAACGTTTGCAAGTCGAATTACACCGCCTCAAGACGGTGGAACGCCCAGATGTGATTAACGCTATTGCCGAGGCGCGAGCACAAGGCGATTTGTCCGAAAACGCCGAGTACGATGCCGCACGTGAGCGTCAGGGCTTTATTGAAGGCCGGATTGCCGAACTGGAAGGCACGTTGTCCAATGCCCAGATCATCGAACCGGCCACGCTGGAGGCCGATGGCCGCATCGTGTTTGGTGCAACCGTCGAGATCGAGGATCTGGAGTCCGGCAATACCGTGACCTACCAGATCGTGGGTGACGTGGAGGCCGATATCCGTGCCAACAAGATCTCCATCTCCAGCCCTGTGGCTCGTGCCCTGATCGGCAAGACAGAAGGTGATGTGGTTGAGGTCAAGGCACCTGCCGGTATTCGTGAATACGAAATCCTGAGCATCAATTACGTGTGATGTTGCCCTCAAGCAGCAGGCTTGTCCTGCTGCTGGGGCAAGCGCGCAAAAGAAAGGCCCCTGTACATTGTGCGGGGGCCTTATAATTTACGGCAGTTTAGCGTTTGCCCGAACCACCCAGTCCGCGACGTGCGCCAGCCCGCAAGGACATGGCACTGCCAGGACGGTTGGTATTGCTGCGGGGTGCGGCAGCCGGTTTGACCGCCGAGAACTTTTGAACGCTGCGCGGTGCGGCCGAGGCTTTTTTCTCCTGGGTGCTGCTGCGTTCAGCTTGCATTTCTGCACGGCGAGCACGTTCCGTCTTGCGTGTACGCTGAACACCGGAAGCGGCCAGTTTCTTGGGCGTGTAAGGCTCCGAGGGCTTGCGCACCGCACGGGTAGGTTTTTCAACAGGCGCTCCCAAAACAGGGGGGCGTTCGATATTGGGTCTGTAGATGGTCAGGATTTTGCCCAGATGATGAATAGGGGCAGCATCGAGCGCATCGCAGATTTGTTCTAACATGGTCAGACGAGCCTGACGGTCATCACCGGCCACACGGATCTTGATGAGCTGGTGGGCCTGCAGGTGGACGGTGATCTCCTTGATCACGGCGTCGGTCAGGCCATTGTCTCCAATCAGGACAACTGGGCGCAGAGCGTGAGCAGCAGCACGAAGTTCGCTGCGCTCATGAGGTGTAAGGTTGAGTTTTGGCATAAAGAGATTGTACGGGAATGGCCAAGAAAAAATTCTCTAAAGAGTGGGTTCAGCAGCATATAAATGACCCCTACGTCAAATTGGCGCAACAAAAGGGGTATCGCGCGCGTGCGGCCTTCAAGCTCAGTGAAATATTGGATCTGGAGAAGATTCAGGTTCAGGGCAAGGTGGTGGTGGACCTGGGGTCTACGCCGGGCAGCTGGTCGCAGTTGATACGTGAACGCATGGTCGGCCCTGGCGGTGTGCTCAATGGTCGCATTATCGCACTGGATATATTGGAAATGGAACCAATTGCCGGTGTGGAGTTCATGCAAGGCGACTTTCGCGAGGACTCGGTACTGGAACAATTGCAAGAATCCCTGAAAGGTGCCGCCGTAGACCTTGTGATTTCGGATATGGCCCCCAACTTGTCTGGTGTGGCATCGGCCGATTCCGCCCGTATCCAGCATTTATGCGAGCTGGCGCAGGAATTTGCCCTGCAGCATCTGACCGATGAAGGTGTGCTGATCGTCAAAGCCTTCCATGGCAGCGGGTTTTCCCAGATCGTGGAATCTTTCAAGCAGAATTTTGTCAGAGTCGTCGAGCGTAAACCCAAGGCTTCGCGCGATAAATCCGCCGAAACCTTTCTCGTTGCCCGAGGCTTGAAGGGCAGGTAATTTATGACTTGCCGGTCCTTGAATCGGGTAGAATGAACTATGTATGGCGCTTGTTCAGGTATGTGTAAGCATATTTGGCAAGTTATCGCAATCGCAGGAGATTGGCTTTGAACAATTCGTTTTCCAAAGTCGCGATCTGGATGGTTATTGCGCTGGTGCTGTTTACTGTTTTCAAGCAGTTTGACGGCCGGCCACCAGCCACTGATGGCGTCACTTACACGCAATTCATGAATGATGCCCGTTCCGGACGCATCAGCAAGGTAGATATTCAGGGTGACACCCTGCATGTCACGCCGGACTCTGGCCGCAGCTATTCGCTGACGTCCCCCGGTGACCTGTGGATGGTGCCTGAACTGGTGAAATCCGGTGTGCAGGTATCGGGCAAAGCCCGCGAAGAGCCTTCCTTCCTGACCAGCCTGTTCATCTCCTGGTTCCCCATGCTGCTCCTGATTGGCGTGTGGGTGTTTTTCATGCGCCAGATGCAAGGTGGTGGCAAGGGCGGGGCATTCAGTTTCGGTAAATCGCGTGCGCGTTTGCTGGACGAGAACACTAACCCAGTTACCTTTGCCGACGTTGCTGGTTGCGACGAAGCCAAGGAAGATGTACAGGAACTGGTGGATTTCCTGCGTGACCCTACTCGCTTCCAGCGTTTGGGTGGCCGCATTCCGCGCGGTATCCTGATGGTCGGCTCGCCCGGTACCGGTAAAACCTTGCTGGCTCGTGCCATTGCTGGCGAAGCCAAAGTGCCTTTCTTCAGCATTTCCGGTTCTGACTTCGTGGAAATGTTTGTGGGTGTGGGTGCTTCCCGCGTTCGCGACATGTTCGAGACCGCCAAGAAGCAATCGCCTTGCATCATCTTTATCGACGAAATTGACGCCGTGGGCCGTCAGCGTGGTGCTGGTCTGGGCGGTGGTAACGACGAGCGCGAACAGACACTGAACCAGTTGCTGGTTGAAATGGACGGTTTTGAAACCGGCCAAGGCGTACTGGTCATTGCTGCTACCAACCGTCCTGACGTACTGGACCCCGCTTTGCTGCGTCCTGGCCGTTTTGACCGTCAAGTGGTGGTCGGCCTGCCTGACATCCGTGGTCGCGAGCAGATTCTGAAAGTACACATGCGCAAAGTGCCTTTGGCTCCCAATGTGGACGCCGTGGTGCTGGCTCGTGGTACGCCCGGTTTCTCCGGTGCTGATCTGGCCAACCTGGTTAACGAAGCTGCTTTGTTCGCTGCACGCCGTAACGGTCGCACCGTGGATATGCAGGACTTCGAGCGCGCCAAGGACAAGATCATCATGGGTGCAGAACGCCGCACCATGATCATGCCCGAGGAAGAGCGTCGCAACACTGCTTACCACGAAGCCGGTCACGCTCTGGTGGCTTGCATGCTGCCCAAGACGGACCCGGTTCACAAAGTCACCATCATTCCTCGTGGTCGTGCTTTGGGTGTCACCATGCAATTGCCGGAAGGCGATCGCTACAGCATGGACAAAGAGCGCCTGTTGAACATGATTGCCGTGCTGTTCGGTGGCCGTATCGCTGAAGAAGTGTTCATGAATCAAATGACCACCGGCGCATCGAACGACTTTGAACGTGCAACGCAAATTGCTCGTGACATCGTGACTCGCTACGGCATGACGGACTCCCTGGGTCCTGTTGTATACGCCGAGAACGAAGGCGAGGTCTTCCTGGGCCGCAGCGTTACCAAAACAACGCACGTGTCCGAAGCCACCATGCAGAAAGTGGACTCCGAGATTCGCAAGATCATCGACGAGCAGTACGCCGTTGCCCGCAAGCTGATCGAGGACAACAGCGACAAGATGCATGCCATGGCCAAGGCTTTGCTGGAGTGGGAAACCATTGATGCCGACCAGATCGACGACATCATGAAAGGTTTGCCACCACGGGCTCCTCATGTGCCCAACAGCAATGACAGCAATTCCTCCGACGGTTCTACGCCGCCAGCCGCTGGTCCTAAACCAGCCGATGACGAGGGTGCCGCGGCGACAACGCCAGTTGCTTAACTTACGTAGGCCAAGCCTATTTCATGAATTACCCTGAGTGGTCTTGTGGGCGCTTCCAGTTTGGGCTGGAGCGCCCTTTGGTTATGGGGATTGTGAATGTCACCCCAGACTCCTTTTATGACGGCAATACACACAATGATTTGCCTCGGGCGCTGGACCACGCCCGCCAGTTAATCGCCGAAGGCGCAGACATTCTGGATATTGGTGGCGAATCGACTCGCCCCGGTGCCGAACCCGTTTCCCTGGAACAAGAGCTTGAGCGCGTCATCCCCCTGATCGAGGGCCTGCGTGACAGTGGTGTGGCCTTGTCGGTGGATACCTTCAAGCCCGACGTCATGCGAGCCAGCCTGGCAGCCGGCGCGGACATGATCAATGACATCTATGCCTTGCGCATGCCCGGTGCCATAGAAGCGGTCAAGGACTCTGATTGCGGCCTGTGCATCATGCACATGCAAGGTGAGCCCAGGACCATGCAAGAGCAGGTTCACTATGATGATGTGGTCGTTGATGTACGTCATTTTTTGCAACAACGATGTGAGGCCATAGTCAGCGCAGGCATTCAATCCGAGCGTATCATGCTGGATCCCGGCTTTGGCTTCGGTAAAACAGCGGCACATAATTATCAGTTGCTACGGGATTTGCAGCAGGCGGCAGTGCCTGGTTATCCCTGGCTGATCGGCTTGTCGCGCAAATCCATGATTGGCCATGTCACGGGGAAACCCGCCAGTGAGCGTTTGATTGGCAGTCTATCGGCAGCCCTTGCCTGCGTGGCACGGGGCGCAAAAATTGTCCGTGTCCATGATGTAGCCGCCACGCGCGAAGCGCTGGATGTGTGGAACGCGGTTGAATGTGGAGTCTCTGAATGAGCGATCGTAAGTATTTCGGCACCGATGGTGTCCGCGGTGAAGTAGGTGGCCCAACCATTAACCCCGAGTTCGCCTTGCGCTTGGGTTATGCTGCTGGCCAGGTTCTGGCTGCCCAATATGAAGGTACCGGCCGCCCCACCGTGGTGATTGGCAAGGACACCCGTATTTCCGGCTACATGCTGGAATCGGCGCTGGAAGCCGGTTTGTCGGCTGCCGGGATCGATGTATTGCTGGCAGGCCCTGTACCGACGCCCGCTGTAGCGTATTTGACACGTACCTTGCGCCTGACGGCCGGTATCGTGATCTCTGCCTCGCACAACCCGTATTACGACAACGGCATCAAGTTCTTTTCCGCCCAGGGCACCAAGCTGCCTGACGAGATTGAACTGAAAATTGAACAGGCCATTGACCAGCCCATGCATTGGGTGAAGTCCGAGTCCCTGGGCCGTGCGCGTCGCCTGGCCGACTCGGCCGGCCGTTACATTGAATTTTGCAAGAGTGCCTTTCCGAACGACTTGAACCTGAACGGGCTCAAGATCGTTGTGGATGCGGCTCATGGCGCTGCCTACAATATCGCCCCGCACGTGTTCCGCGAGCTGGGTGCAGAGGTCATTGCCGTAGGCGTTCAGCCTGATGGGTTCAACATCAATCAGGAAGTGGGCGCAACTTATCCCGAGAAGCTGGCCGAAGAAGTGCGCAAGCACGGTGCCGATTTGGGTATCGCTCTGGATGGTGATGCTGACCGTCTGCAAATGGTCGATTCCCAGGGTCGCATCTACAATGGCGACGAACTATTGTATCTAATTGTTGCCGATCATCTGCAGTCTCAGCCCGTCAAAGGCGTGGTTGGCACCCTGATGACCAACCTGGGTTTCGAGAAGAAAATGCAGGAATTGGGCGTGGAATTTGCACGTGCCAAAGTGGGTGATCGCTACGTGCTGGAATTGATGCAGCAAAAAGGCTGGGTCTTCGGTGGCGAAAGCTCGGGTCATTTGTTGTGTCTGGAATGGCACACCACGGGTGATGGCATTATTGCCGCCCTGCAAGTTCTGACTGCCTTGTGCCATAGCGGCAAAAGCCTGCCCGATTTGATGGAAGGCTTGAAGATGTACCCGCAGATTATGGTCAATGTGCCGTTGCAGCCGGGTCAGGATTGGAAAAACCATGCAGGTTTGCAACAGGCAACCCGTGAAGTGGAGCAAATGTTGGGTGACCGTGGTCGAGTGCTGATTCGCGCATCGGGCACAGAACCCAAGCTGCGCTTGATGGTGGAAGCAGAACAAGCCGATCTGGCTCAAGCAGGCATCGATACCTTGCTTGCAGTGGATTTAATGAAATAGTAATGTGGCTATCAAATACCTGAAACATTGTTTGTGCATGATGCACAAAAGTGTTTGGAGTCATCACGATGCTAAATCTTGAGCGCGAACGTACTGAAGTGGATTGGGGAAATACTTGGGCAGGTCATACCGTTGGAGGCTTGGCCTTGCGTCTGGCTCGTACCCAGGCAGAACTCGAATGCCTTCAGCGTTTGCGTTTTCAGGTTTTCACCCAGGAAATGAACGCCGTCTTTCCAGACCAGCATAATGGTCTGGATATAGACCGCTTCGACCCCTGGTGCGAGCATTTCATGGTTACTGAACCCGAGGAGAACCGGGTTGTGGGAACCTACCGCTTGCTGACCCCTGAAAATGCGAACAAAGCGGGCGGCTATTACTCAGAGTCCGAATTTGATATCAGCGCCCTGGATGCGCTGCGCCCCAGTCTGGTCGAGGTTGGGCGCTCCTGCATCCACCCCGACTACCGCAATGGCTCGGCCATCATGATGCTGTGGGGTGGTATTGCTGCTCTGACGCGAGTCGGCGGTTATCGCTATCTTCTGGGTTGCGCCAGCGTCAGCTTGCGCGACGATGGTGTCACTGCCGCCGAAGTCTGGCGTGTGGCCCAGAAGTCCATGCAGGACAACAAGCACATTCCGCATGTGCAGCCCTTGAATCGCTATCCGGTCGAGCGACTGAACAGCGATTTGCCAGCGCGTATTCCACCGCTGATCAAAGGCTATCTGAAGCTGGGTGCCACAATTTGTGGTGCGCCTGCCTGGGATCCGGATTTCAATACGGCAGACTTTCCTGTCCTGCTGGATCTGGAAGCCATGGATGAGCGCTATAAACGGCACTTTGGCCTGGTCTGATTGCGTACTGCTCAGGCCTGATCAAGTTGGGCCTGAACAGGGCCTGCAGATACAAAGAACCCCCGAAAGTTGGATGACCATCCAACTTTCGGGGGTTTTTTAGGTTTTGATGATCTACGTGGCTTGACTCTGCTGTGTGTGGCTGAGCCAGTGAGCAGTTTGGCCCGCTAGTGCGAGCTACACGGGAGTCAAAGCGTCTGTCAGCCTGAGCTGGAGTGCTGACAAGCCGGGTGGATTGTTTTTCAACAGGCTCACCCAGCCTCCAGGCACCCAGCGGGTCCTGTCAGACCAGCTCCAGGCTCAGATCATTGATATCGCTTTGCCAGGCCTGGACCTCGGCCAGCAAGGACGCTTGAGACAGGGGATGGCTGGCCATCCACTCATGGTCCAGATGAATCTGGACGGTTTTGCCCCGAGCCTGCAGGCTCAGCGGCAAGGTTTCCCTGTCTTCGCGACGACGCATCAGCATGACGGCCAAACGCAGACTCAACAAGGTCAGCCACCAGGCGTTATTGGTCTCAAAGCGCTTGAGCTTGCCCAGCTTGCCTTGATGCCCCAGGCTCAGAAAGCTGAGCAACATCTGGTCGTCGTTGGAAAAGCCAGGCATATCGGCGTGTTCCAGCACATAAGCGGTGTGCTTGTGGTAATCCGCATGCGCAATGCTCAGGCCCACTTCGTGCAGATCAGCGGCCCAGCCCAGTTGGCGCTGCAACTCCTGTACCTCGGGCGTATCGGGCAGCTTCAGTTGTGCAAAGAACTGCATGGCAGCGTCGTGCACACGATGCGACTGGCGCGTATCGACCTGATAGCGTTTCATCATTTGCTGCACGGTCTGGTCGCGCTGATCATGCTCGGATTCGCGACCCAGCATGTCGTAGAGCACCCCCACTCGCAGAGCGCCTTCACCGGGCAGCATCTGGCGAATCTTCAACTCCTGGAAGGCGGCCATCATAATGGCCAGACCTGCAGCCAGCACCGGCGCGCGATGAGGCTTGATGCCGCTCAGGTTGCGCATGTCCACCTTGCCATCGTGCACCAGGCGTTTGCGCAGCAACTCCATGCCTTCCAGGGTGATGCCCTTTTTGGACATGCCGTTCTCTTGCAGGATAGCGACCAGACCCTTGGCGGTGCCGGAGGAGCCATAGGCTTCCTGCCAGCCTGTCTTGCGGTACTGGCGTGTAATGCCTTCCAGTTCACGACGGGCGGTCAGAATCGCATTGCTCATGCGCTCCTCGGTGATCACGCCATCGGCAAAGAATTTGTCGGTATAGCTGACACAGCCCATGTACAGGGAGGACAGCAGCAGGGGCTTCAAGCCCTTGCCAATAATCACTTCAGTCGATCCACCACCAATATCAATCATCAGACGGCGATTGGGGGAGGGGGGCAGCTCGTTGCTGATTCCCGAAAAAATCAGACGGGCTTCCTCGTGGCCGGAGATGACCTCGATGGGAAAGCCAAAGGCCGCCTCGGCAGCGGGCAGAACCTCGCTTAAATTGCGTGCCACACGAAAGGTGTTGGTGGCCACGGCACGAACGCGATTGGGGTGAAAACCGGCCAGACGTTCGTTAAAGCGTTTCAGGATGACTACCGCACGTTCAATGGCATCGGGACTAATGTACTTGTCGGGGCCCATGCCGGCGGCGAGTCGGACGGATTCATTAAGGCGGTCGATGGTGTAGATCTGGGCATGACCGTTGTGCTGAACCACTCGTCCAATGGATAAACGAAAGCTGTTGGAGCCCAGGTCCACAGCGGCAAGAAGTTGTTCCATGAGGCATCGCTCGGGATGATTACTGTGCGATTATAAGGACATTAATCATGGGTTTTGTTACATGAACCGGAAAATTGAGAAAAGTTAGACGAAAGCATCGTTGGAAGGGTGATGGGGTATTTGTGCGCCGCCTCCCGGGTGGTGATTTAGACTGGAATGGCTCTGGGGTCATAGAGCTGTAACATTCATGTAGTAAAAGTCTCACGATCCCATCTTTTTTGGCTTTTTAACGACCTCACCATGCTGCCTTCTCCAGATTCAACCTTGCTAAACCGTGAGTTGTCCTTGCTCAAGTTCAATGAGCGAGTACTGGCCATGGCCGAAAATTCGACCACGCCTTTGCTGGAGCGCTTGCGCTACATCTGTATCGTGAGCTCTAACCTGGATGAATTCTTTGAAATTCGTATTTCCAGTCTGAAAGAACAGATTTTGCAAAATCCTCATCAAGTGGGAGATGACGGATTTTTGCCTCAGCAGGCTTTTGATAAAGTGCAAGCCGCTGCTCACCAGCTGGTCGAGAAGCAAAACGACCTTTTGATGGACGATGTACTGCCTACCCTGATGGATGAGGGCATCGGGCTGCTGCTGACCGCGCTATGGACACCTGCCCAGCGTGAGTGGGCCTATCAAACCTTTTTGCGTGATGTCATGCCTTTGCTCACGCCTATCGGTCTGGACCCGGCGCATCCCTTTCCACGCGTGTACAACAAGAGCCTGAACTACATTGTTGAGTTGAGCGGTGAGGATGCGTTTGCCCGTACAGGCACGATTGCCATTGTGCAGGCACCGCGTGCCTTGCCCCGGGTGATCCGGGTGCCGGACGATATTGCCGGCATCCCTCAGGGCTATATGCTGCTGACGTCGCTGATCAGCGTATTTGTGGGCGAGTTGTTCCCCGGCATGAACGTAAAGGGTTGCTATCAATGGCGCGTCACCCGCAACAGTGATCTGTTTGTGGACGAAGAAGAAGTCACCAACTTGCGTGCCGCTTTGCAAGGCGAACTGTCGCAACGTAACTTCGGTGCCGCTGTGCGACTGGAAATTGACCGTTCCATGCCCGAGCGTCTGGAGCGTTTCCTGCAAAGCGAGTTCTCGCTGGATGTCCCCGACACTTATCGTGTCAGCGGCCCGGTCAATCTGACGCGCCTGATGCAGCTATGCAATGTCCCGGATCGTCCCGACCTGCTGTTCCCGGATTACCGCGCACCGATTCCAGCGCCTTTTGATTCTTCTTTTGAGTCTCCCGCCCAGTTCTTTGAGGCGATTGCCCGCAAGGATCAGTTGCTGCATCACCCTTATCAGTCCTTTCAGCCGGTCCTGAGCTTTTTGCGTGCCGCTGCAGCCGACCCCGCTGTCGTGGGTATCAAGCAGACCATTTACCGTACGGGTGAAGACTCGGAGTTGATGAACATTCTGCTGTCGGCTGCCCGTGCAGGTAAGGAGGTGACGGTGGTCGTGGAGCTGATGGCCCGTTTTGACGAGCAGACCAATATCAATTGGGCCGCCAAGCTGGAAGAAGTGGGGGCACACGTCAGTTACGGGGTGGTGGGCCACAAGACGCATGCCAAGATGGCTCTGGTCTTGCGTCGAGAGGCTGGCCTGATTCGCCGTTACGGGCATCTGGGTACGGGCAACTATCATCCACGCACGGCTCGGCTGTACACGGACTTTGGTTTGATTACCGCCAATCAGGAAGTGTGCGAGGACATGGACAAGGTATTTTCCATGTTGACTGGTCTGGGTGCCTGGCGGCCGTTGAAGCGACTGTTGCAGTCGCCGTTCACCTTGCATGACAGCATGATGGAACGAATTCAGGCAGAAACCGAGCGCGCCTTGGCAGGCAAGAAAGCCCGCATCATGGCCAAGATGAATTCCTTGCTGGAACCCAAGATCATTCAAGCTCTGTATGACGCCAGCCAGGCCGGGGTCAAGGTAGACCTGATCGTGCGCGGCGCCTGCGCCTTGCGGCCGGGAGTCAAGGGCTTGTCGGATAACATCCAGGTGCGTTCGATTATCGGACGCTTTCTGGAGCATTCGCGTGTTTTCTATTTCTACAATGGCGGCCAGGAAGAGGTCTTTATTTCCTCGGCTGACTGGATGGACCGCAATTTCTTCCGCCGCGTGGAGCTGGGTGTGCCGGTACTGGATCGCAGCCTGAAAAAGCGGGTCATTGCCGAAGCCTTTACCTATGCCCTGCGTGACAACCAATTGTCCTGGAAAGCCAGCCCGGATGGCACGTACAGCCGTATTCGCAGTCGCGGCGCTCCGTTCAACCTGCACCAGAACATGATGCAGCGTCTGGGCGGTGTGTGAAATACAGACTGTCATGAACGTGTCACATAGCCTGTTTATTATGACGTCACATACAGGGTGGGCCTGTGATCTGACTATCATCAAGAGGATTTCTCGATGTTAAAACGTGTATTCAACAAGGTAAGTATTGCTCTGGCGTTCAGCGCTTTTGCGGCCACTGCCACAGCTGCAGACGTAACCGGTGCTGGTGCGTCGTTCCCTTACCCAATTTATGCCAAATGGGCGGCTGAATACGCCAAGCAAACGAACAACCGCGTCAACTACCAGTCGATTGGTTCGGGTGGTGGTCAGCAGCAGATTATTGCCAAGACCGTGGATTTCGGTGCTTCTGACGACCCAATGAAGGTCGAGACACTGGAAAAAGAAAACCTGTTGCAGTTCCCTGCCGTGATCGGTGGTGTGGTGCCTGTGATCAACGTGGAAGGCATCGAGCCTGGCAAGCTGAAACTGTCTGGTAAAGTACTGGGCGACATCTACCTGGCCAAGATCACCAAGTGGGACGACGCAGCAATCAAAGAACTGAACCCCGATCTGACCTTGCCTAACAAGGACATCGTGGTGGTTCACCGCTCCGACGGTTCGGGCACGACCTTTGGCTGGACCAACTACCTGTCCAAAGTTTCCCCAGACTGGAAATCCCAGGTTGGCGAAGGCAAGGCTGTGAAGTGGCCTACCGGTCAGGGTGGCAAGGGTAACGAAGGCGTGGCCGCTTATGTGCGCCAGCTGCAGAACTCGATCGGCTACGTTGAATACGCTTACGCCAAGCAGAACAAGCTGTCCTGGACCCAGTTGCAGAACAAGGACGGCCAGTTCGTCCAGCCTGGTCAGGAAAGCTTTGCTGCCGCTGCTGCGAACGCAGACTGGGCCGGTACGCCTGGCATGGGTGTGATTCTGACCGAAGAGCCTGGTGCACAATCCTGGCCTATCACTTCGGCTACCTTCATCTTGATGCACAAGGTGCAGGACAAGCCTGAGAACGGTAAAGAAGTGCTGAACTTCTTTAACTGGGCCTTTGAAAACGGCGCTCAAGCCGCTGCTGATCTGGACTACGTGGCTCTGCCTAAAGACGTAACCGACAAGATCAAAGCTGCCTGGGCTGCTGAAATCAAGTCCAAAGACGGCGCTGCGGTCTGGAAGTAAGATTCGTGTTCAAATACAGGTCAGTTGTAAATTGATCTTGTGAGACGGCCCACCTCTAGGTGGTGCCGTCTTTATTATGTAAAAATTACGGTTTTGTCTTGGACGCACCGCGCGTGACCCGATCGTTTTGCCGGACCTGAACTTGCCCTGCCTGTTACAGAATCCGTAAATCGATTGCAGTGCGTTTGTCCCATTCCGGCCTGACCCTTCATCTGTCTACATGAAATCAAATCAGAACGCCTTTATGGACGGCATTTTCAAGAACATGACGCGCTCGTTTGCGTTTCTCGTGTTCATATTGCTGGCTGCCATCTCTATTTCCCTGATCTATGGAAGCCGGGAATCCATTGCCGAATACGGTTTCTCTTTTCTCTGGACGAATAACTGGGATCCGGTCAATAACGAATATGGCGCATTGGTGCCCATTGCCGGTACCTTGCTCACTTCCCTGATCGCGCTCTGTATTGCAGTGCCGGTCTCTTTCGGGATTGCGATGTTCCTGACGGAACTCTCGCCAGCCTGGCTGCGTCGCCCTTTGGGCACGGCCATCGAAATGCTGGCTGCCATTCCCTCCATCATTTACGGCATGTGGGGCCTGTTTGTTTTCGTGCCCCTGTTCCAGCGTTATGTGCAGCCCAGCCTGATCTCCTTTTTTGACGGAGTGCCTGTGCTGGGCCAGATCTTTGCGGGCCCTCCCTTCGGGATTGGTGTGTTCACCGCCGGTCTGATTCTGTCCATCATGGTGATCCCCTTCATTACCGCCGTGATGCGCGACGTGTTCGAGCTGGTTCCGCCCATGCTCAAGGAGTCCGCTTACGGTCTGGGCAGCACGACCTGGGAAGTGATGTGGCGTGTGGTTCTGCCTTTCACCAAGAACGGGGTCATTGGCGGGATCATGCTGGGTTTGGGGCGTGCCTTGGGTGAAACCATGGCCGTCACTTTCGTGATTGGTAACTCCTTTAACCTGCCAAGTTCGCTGTTCTCGCCATCGAACTCGATTGCGTCGGCCCTGGCCAACGAGTTTAACGAAGCCGGTGGCATGCAGAAGTCTGCCTTGCTGGAGCTGGGTTTGATCCTGTTCCTGATCACCACGGTTGTATTGGCGATCTCCAAGTTGCTCTTGTTGCGTCTGGCCAAGAACGAAGGCACGTCGCGCTAAGGATCACCTACCATGTTTGATAAAAAATCTGCAATTAGTCTGAGCAACCCGATTTACAAGCGCAGGCAGGTATTTAATCGCCTGATGCTGGGGGTGTCTTTTGCTGCTTTGATCTTTGGCCTGTTCTGGCTGTTCTGGATCATCTGGACCCTGATCGAAAAGGGCAGCAGCGCCATGGCCTGGTCCCTGCTGCTGGAAAGCACGCCGCCTCCCGGTGGTGAGGGTGGTCTGCTGAACGCCATCGTCGGTAGCGTCATGATGGCTGGCGTCGGCACCCTGATCGGTACGCCTATCGGCATTCTGGCCGGCACCTATCTGGCCGAATACGGTCAGCGCGGCTGGCTGGCTCCGGCAACCCGCTTTTTGAACGACGTGCTGCTATCGGCACCGTCCATCATTATTGGTCTGTTCATCTACGCCGTGTACGTGGCCCAGGTGGGGCACTATTCGGGTTGGGCCGGCTCGCTGGCCCTGGCCATTCTGGTAATTCCTGTGGTCGTGCGTTCTACCGACAATATGCTGATGCTGGTCCCCAATGGCCTGCGTGAGGCTGCGGCCGCTCTGGGCTGCCCCAAGTGGAAGATTGTGATGTCCATCTCTTACCGTGCAGCCTTGCCCGGTATTGTGACGGGTGTTCTGCTGGCTGTGGCTCGTATTGCGGGTGAAACGGCTCCCTTGTTGTTCACCGCCTTGAACAACCAGTTCATGTCCCTGAACATGAACGCGCCGCTGGCCAACTTGCCGGTGGTGATTTTCCAATATGCTGCCAGCCCCTTTGAGGACTGGAACCGTCTGGCCTGGGCAGGTGCGGTGCTGATTACCTTGCTGGTCTTGGGTATCAATATCCTGGCTCGCAGCCTTTTCCGCCAAAAATAACGTTTTCACGGAGCGCCCTAGTCGGCCAACGCTATGAGTCAAATTATTACCTCCGACGAATCGACCAAGATTGAAATCCGCAACCTGAATTTCTTCTATGGCAAATTCCATGCCCTGCGCAATGTGAACATGTCTATCAAGGAAAAGAAGGTCACGGCCTTTATCGGACCCTCCGGTTGCGGTAAATCCACCTTGCTGCGCACGCTGAACCGCATGTACGAGCTGTACCCTGGCCAGCGTGCTGAAGGTGAAATCCTGCTGGACAATGAAAACCTGCTGACGTCCAAGCAGGACATTTCCCTGATCCGCGCCAAGGTGGGCATGGTGTTCCAGAAACCAACACCGTTCCCCATGAGCATTTATGACAACGTGGCCTTTGGCGTGCGTTTGTTCGAGCGCCTGAGCAAAGGTGAGATGGACGAGCGTGTGGAATGGGCCTTGTCCAAAGCCGCGCTGTGGAACGAAGTGAAAGACAAGCTGCACCAAAGTGGTAATGGCCTGTCCGGTGGTCAGCAGCAGCGTCTGTGTATTGCCCGTGGTGTGGCGATCAAGCCCGAAGTTCTGCTGCTGGACGAACCCTGCTCGGCGCTGGACCCGATTTCCACCGCCAAGATCGAAGAGCTGATTGCCGAACTGAAAGCGGACTACACCGTGGTGATCGTGACCCACAACATGCAGCAAGCGGCACGTTGCTCGGATTACACCGCCTATATGTACCTGGGCGAGCTGATGGAATTTGGTGAAACTGACCAGATCTTCGTGAAACCGGCTCGCAAGGAAACCGAAGACTACATCACGGGTCGTTTCGGTTAATCAGATGGTTGCAGACAGAGCTGCCTTGCGGCGCTTTGTCTGGAGTTTGATGAAAGCCATACCTCCACATCAGGACAGTCGTTCCTGTGTGGCAAACACCCCAATCGCTGGATTCATGTCCACTGATTGGGGTGTTTTTTTATTCCTTGGCGCGGCGATGTGGAGTTGGCTCCGGTAATGGAGGGAACGACGGTCTTGAGTCGTGCAGCTTGTGCGTTTACTGGCTCAATTTGCGTAAAGCATGACGTATGACTTTGCCGGTGGTCGTCATGGGCAGGGCATCCACAAACTCAATCAGCCGTGGGTATTCATGCGCAGCCACCCGGCGTTTGATGTGTTCCTGAATCTCCTTGACCAGTGCTTGTGATGGCTCGACATCGTCTTTGAGCACGATAAAGGCCTTCACGACTTCGGTACGCTCCGGGTCAGGGACACCGATCACTGCCGCCATGGCGACGGCGGGATGCCCCATCAGGCCATCCTCAATCGGACCGGGTCCAATGCGGTAGCCGGAACTGGTGATGACATCATCATCGCGGCCTACAAACTGAATATAGCCATCCTCGTCCTGCATGCCTTTGTCGCCGGTCAGCAGCCAGTCGCCAACAAATTTCTCGCGCGTGGCCTCGGGACGCTGCCAGTAGCCAAGGAACATCACTGGGTCGGGGGCTTGCACGGCGATATGGCCTTCGACACCGGGTTTCTGAGTCAGCCCCTGATCATCCACAATTGCGACCTTGTGGCCGGGCACAGCCTTGCCGATCTTGCCTGCCTGACCGGGAAACCAGGCCGAGCAGGAGGACACGATCATATTGCACTCGGTTTGTCCGTAGAACTCGTTGATGGTGATGCCCAGTTCCTGTTTTGCCCAATCCAGCAACTGCGCACCCAAAGACTCCCCACCGCTGGCGATGGATTGCAGCTTCAGGGGCCATTGCTCGCGCGACCATTGGCTGCGGCGCAGCATTTTCAGCGCAGTAGGGGGCAGGAAGGTATGCGTGACGCCATGTTCGGACATCAGTTTCCAGGTGGCTTCGGCATCAAATTTTGGGAAGCGGTAGGCCAGTACGGGTATACCGTGATGCCAGGCGGGAAGCAGCACATCCAGCAGGCCACCAATCCAGGCCCAGTCGGCGGGCGTCCACATCAGGCCTTCACCCGTAGGCAGGAAGTTGTGTGACATTTCCACGCCTGGCAGATGCCCCAGCAATACGCGGTGGGCATGCAAGGCGCCTTTGGCCGAACCTGTGGTGCCGGAGGTGTAGATCAGCACGGCAGGGTCATCTGCGCGGGTGTTCAGGGTACGTGGTGCCGGTTCAGGGTGGGCGGCAATGGCTTGCCACAGGGACAGTGCCTCGCCCTGATCCTGCTGGCTGTCACTTTGATAAAGGTGTTTGAGCTGTGGCAGATGCTCGCGCAGTGGCAGCAGTGTCTCCAGGCCCTGTTGATCGGTAATCAAGGTGCTGGCACCGGAATCATTCAGCCTGTAGCGCAGCGCATCCGTGCCAAACAGGGTGAACAAGGGCATGGCAATGGCGCCAATCTTGTAGGTCGCCAAATGCGCCAGCGCTGTTTCCAGCCCCTGCGCCAAAAAGATGGCGATACGATCGCCTGCTTGTATGCCCCGGGCTTGCCAGGCGGCGGCCAGCGAGTCGGACCAGGCTTTGAGCTGATCGAAGGTGTAGCGCTTGACCTGACCGTCGGGCAATTGCTGGATCAGGGCCAGACGTCCGGAGCCATCGGCCCATTTGTCGCAGGTGTCGTGAGCGATGTTGTAGTGCTCGGGGATGGACCAGTGAAATTCCGAGTAGCTTTGTGAGTAAACAGAATCAGCAGACAGCATGAGAGACACTTTTCCCAAAGGTGAAACAGACCTTCATCCTACCGCTTCGGGCGGGATGACCCTATCGGGGCTAATCAGTAGAAAAGAAAAACGGCGCCAGGGGATGCGCCGTTTTTCGTCCTGCTTGCTTGCCACTGCCGTGAGGGTGGTGGCAAGGTCCAACTACCGACTTTGACTGCTGATACAACGGTGTGTTGTCACTTCAAACTACTGCTTGCGAACATCAACTGCTTGGGGGAAAGTGTTTCCGTGATCAGGACTTGGCGGCCTCTTTCGTGGCGCTGTCACCTTGCTGAGCGTGACCGGAGCGGTGGCCACGGCGATGCTGACCGTCGTTTTTACGCTCTACAACCGTAAACTCGCCATTGGCACCTTCGGAGCGGACACGCACAACCTTGCCGTCCTTATCGACCACCATGGCCATGATGTGGTCGCCTCGCTGGTGCAGGCTGCCCACTTTGGTGTAGCCGGCTTCTTTCAGACGCTGGTAGGCGGGACCGATATCGGTGACTTGATCAGCGGTCAGCGGTTTGTGATCACGAGCCTGACGAGTCTGTTTCTGGGTGGTTTGTGTTTGGGCTGCGCTTGTGGCTTCCTGTGCAATGGCAGCGGTGCCACCCAACAGACTTGCGCTCAATACCAGGGCAGAAAAAAGGGAAGTGCGTTTCATGTATAGCTCCTTCATGTAATCAAAAAGTAGTGCTGTCAGATTCCTGCGGAGCTTCCTTTTGAGAGGGGAAGGTTTGTTTGTCCTGTCAGCCTGGTGCCCATTATGAGCAAGGGGCTCTGAATCTAAACTGAAGCCGCTGTTCATGTTATGTTCATCCGCAGCTTGCTATATAAGGGGGCGTGATCTTTTGATCCCTCTTTTTTTGATTGCACCTACCGATTCTTATGACGTCCCTTAAACAATCCGCATTGCTGATGAGTTTGGCCGCCGTTCTGACGGCGGTGATGCCATTGGCACTTGCCCATTCCCATGATTCCCCTGACTGCGGCAGCAAAAAGCAGCGGGGCGATTCGTCGTGGGACAGGGATCAGCGTTCGGACTGGTCGGGACATGATTACTTTGGGGATGACGACTGTTTTCGTCGTCTACCCCCGCCGCCACCTCCGCCCGAGCCACCCCCGCCTAACGAGCGTTTCGGCCCCAGTCCGTACTGGCCTCCGGGGCCGGCCTACCGTGGCCACGATCAGGCCCGTGAGGCCGTGCGCCGTGGGGAAGCCTTGCCGCTGCGGGAGGTCTTGAAACGGGTGAGGGAAACGTATCCCGGTCGGGTACTGCGTGTGCAGTTTGAATATGATGAGCGCGTTGAACTGTGGGTGTATGAGTTACGCATGCTGGTTGACGACAACCGCCTCCTGCGCTTGAAAGTGGATGCCCTGACCGGCAAAGTGCTGCTTGTGCGTGGCGTGAAACGCCCGCACTCCCGAGGACATTGATATGCGGATACTGGTTGTTGAAGACGAGCCTACCTTGGCAGCGCAATTGCAGCAGGCACTGGAGCGGGCGGGCTATGCAGTTCAAGTCGCCCATGATGGTGAGCAAGGCCATTACCAGGGCGAGGTTGAAGCCTTTGATGCCGTGGTGCTGGATCTGGGTTTGCCGGGCATGGATGGGGTGTCGGTATTGCGCCGCTGGCGGGCTTCGGACATCAATATGCCGGTGCTGATTCTGACAGCCCGCAATGACTGGCACGACAAGGTTGAAGGCATGGACGCCGGTGCTGACGACTATGTGGCCAAACCCTTTCATATGGAAGAGTTGCTGGCGCGTATGCGGGCCTTGCTGCGCCGTGCGGCGGGGCAGGCGAACCCGCGTTTGCAGTTGGGAAAACTGGAGCTGGATGCGCGCTCGTCCTCGATCAGTTGTGCGGGCATGGTTCTGTCGCTGACCAGCCATGAATACCGTTTGCTGGCGTTCATGATGCATCACCCCGGCCAGGTGCTGTCACGCACCCAATTGACCGAGCATATTTACTCCCAGGATTTCGAGCGCGACTCCAATACCATCGAGGTTTTTATCGGCCGTCTGCGCAAGAAATTGCCTGCCGGTTATATCGAAACGGTGCGAGGCATGGGCTACCGTCTGATGGACCCTGAAGCATGATTGCCTGGCGTGGCCACACCATTCTGGGATCGTTGCGCGGCCGTTTGCTGCTGGGGACGCTGGCCTGGATTCTGATCAGTATCGTTCTGGCCGGTTTGGGCCTGAATCGTCTGTTTCAGGATCACGTTTATCGCCAGTTCGAGCAGCGTTTGCAAACCCATCTGGACCAGATCATGGCGGACGTGAATCTGGACAACGCGGATGGCGTAACACTGCAGTCACGCTTGAGCGACCCCTTGTTTGAACAGCCTTATTCGGGCATGTACTGGCAGATTGCGCGCCAGGAGGCGGGGAGCGATCAATGGACGGTAGCCCTGCGCTCGACCTCGTTGTGGGACGAGGCGCTGGACGTGAATGCCCCCGATACGCCCAACGGTGTCTTGTCGTTGAATGGCCCCGAGAAGCAGCGCTTGGTGGTGCTGCGCCAGGAGCTGGACGAGGTTAACGACAAGGGCCAAAGCCTGCAGATCATGGTGGCAGGCAACCGGGAGCTGCTGGCCGAGCCCCTGGCCCGTTTTGAGCGGATTCTGTTCCTGTCTCTGGGTGGTTTGGCCGTGGGCCTGATTCTGGCGGCCATCTTGCAGGTGGTGCTGGCCTTGTATCCCTTGCATCTGTTGCGACGCCGTTTGCTGGATGTGCAGGAAGGACGCGAGCCGCAAGTCAGCGGCAATTTCCCTAGCGAAATTCAGCCCTTGGTGGATGATTTCAATGCAGTGCTCAGTGCCAATGCAGGCATGGTGGACCGCGCGCGGGCTCAGGCTGGAAACCTGGCCCATGCCGTAAAAACCCCGTTGACGATTATGGGCAACGCGGCCCAGGCGGAAGATCCGCATCTGGCAGCGTTGGTCAGCGAGCAAGTGGCCTTGGCCCAGCGACAGGTGGACCACCATTTGTCTCGGGCAAGGGCCATGGCGGTACGCGCCATCGGTGTGCGTACGGATGTGTCGGCCTGCCTGCAGTCCCTGTGTCGGGTGATGGGACGTTTGCATAGCGACAAGCAGATCCATCTGGATTTGCCCGATCAGGAGCTGCTCTTTAAAGGCGAGGAGCAGGACCTGCAGGAGATGGCCGGGAATTTGCTGGATAACGCCTGCAAATGGGCGACGCAGAATGTGTGGTGCCAGGTGTGGCAGCAGGACAATGTGCTGCATCTGGTGGTGGAAGATGATGGCCCCGGCCTGGACCCGGAGCAGCTGGAGCGTGTGTTTGGCCGTGGTCAACGTGCGGATGAACGGCATCCCGGTTTCGGTTTGGGACTGGATATCGTCCGTGAGCTGGCGCGCAGCTATCAGGGCAAGGTGCACGCCAGTGCGTCGGAGAAAGGTGGTTTGCGGCTGGATTTGACCTTGGCGAGTTAGGGCAGGAAGCTAGGCGGCCAACGCCAACGCCAACGCCAACGCCAACGCCAACGCCAACGCTAGTGCAAGTGTAAGTGCAGTGTCGGCGAACGGAACGTAGAGGCGTCTGAGGCGAGTGGACTGAGTGCTGGTGCGAACCGGGTCTGGTGGTGCTAATGTTGTTTGATCACCCAAGAAAAACGCCCGGCAAAGCGGGGCGTTCTGCGTTCTTTCAGCACAGGACTCGAGCCAGACTTAATTCCAGGGGCCGCCATCGCCACCCAGGCTGTAACGCCCGGCGCCAATCAAGCCGACTGTGAGCGCGCCAATCAGGAACATGCCTTGCAACTCCAAAGCCCAAATACCTTGGGCATTGAAACTGCCGATCTGGTTGCTGTGGGCCAGCAGCAAGGCAATGACCATGTTCATGGCTACAATCAAACCGCCGGCACGGGCGTAAAAGCCCAGAATCATCAGGACGGGAGCAATCACTTCGCCTATGTACACGCCCCAGGCCAGAAAGCCGGGCATATTGTTGGCGATCAGCATTCTTTCGATTCCTCCGATGCCATAACGTATCTTGGCGATGCCGTGCAGCAGGATCAACACACCGACCGTGACACGCAGCAAGAGTTTTCCAAGATCATCACGAGACATACAGGCGCTCCATTATGTAGTGGGACAGGAAGGTGCGTTATTGTAGAAGACCGGGTTCTTAAAAGTATGACGGAGCATTTACATGACACAAAAGCAGGCTGTCGCAGCAGAACTGGCCCCCAGCGGGGTTTTGCGTGTTGCCATGAATTATGGCAATCCCGTCCTGGCCCAACGTGGTGCCAATGAGCAGTCGCCCAAAGGGGTGTCGGCCGATCTGGCGCGCAGTGTGGCGCAAGAGCTGGGCTTGAGCGTGCAATTTCATGGCTACGATGCGGCCCAGGCCGTCGTAGAGGCGGTCTACAGGGACGAGTGGGATCTGGCCTTTTTGGCGATTGATCCCAAACGTGCGGAAAAGATCCGCTTCAGTGAAGCTTATGTGCATATCGAAGGCACGTATCTGGTACGCGAGGAGTCTGCCTTTCAGACCGTGGACCAGCTCGATCGGCAGGGCGTGTGCATTGCGGTTGGCAAGGGCGCGGCCTACGACCTGTTCCTGAGCCGTCATTTAAAGCAGGCGGATCTGGTTCGGGCAACAACCTCCGCTGACGCTATCGACCTGTTTGTGGAGGAGGAACTGGATGCCGCTGCCGGTGTGCGTCAGCCTCTGGAGCGCTATGCACGTTCCCGCAGCGGTTTGCGTGTATTGCCCGACAGTTTCACCGTGATTCGTCAGGCCATGGCGGTGCCATCGGAACGTACGCTGGCCCATGCCTGGGTCGAGGCCTTTATCGCCCGGCAGAAGAAAGAAGGGATGGTGGCGCAGTTCCTGGCCGATAGCGGCCAGGCCAATGTCACCGTGCCGGAATAGGCTGAAGGCGCGTATTCAGTTCGTCCTGCAGGGCCTGTCTGAACAGGGCCTGCGCTTTGCCCACCTCCTGGCCCTTGGATTGCAGCAGATAAATGGGCAGATCCAGCCCGTTGCTGCCGGTGGAGAACTGGATGCGCTGCAAACGGCCAGACTCCAGTGAGGGGCGCAGGCAGGACAAGGGTAGATTCGCCCAACCCAAACCCCGCTCCACCAGTTCCAGTGTCATGGGCAAGCTATCCGTTTTCCATTGACGCAGGCTGAGCATGGAGCGGTCTTTGCTGACATCGTTGTCGGGGCTGGTAATGACAATCTGCCGGTAGGCTTTCAAATCTTCCAGGGGGCGGGGGCCACCTTGCAGCAAAGGATGGCCAGGCGCGGCCACGGCGCTAATGGTTTCGGTCCATAAGGACTGCACAATGCCCACGCTTTCCAGCTCCAGCCCACCATAGGCAATACATAGATCCAGCTCGCGTTTCTTCAGAGCGTCGACCAAGGTGTCTTGTGGCGCGGTCCGTATTTCCATATCCAGGCCGGGGTAGCGTTGTTCCAGAGCCTGCAGGGCAATCAAGGCTGGCCTGGGATCTACATCACAGACTATGCCCAGTCGCACATGGCTTTCCAGCCCACCCGATAATTCCTGCAAATGCAGCCGCAAACCCTGCAAGCGGCTGGCGATCAGTTTGGCGTCGGGCAGCATGGCCAGTAACTCGGCAGTGGGCACGGGCTCCCGGCGGCTGCGATCAAATAGCGTCAGATCCAGCTCGGCCTCCAGATTGGCCACGGCCATGCTGACGGCCGATTGCGTCCGTCGCAAGGCCCGAGCGGCCGAGGAAAACGAACCGTGTTCGACTACGGCCAGTAGCAGCTCAAGATGATCGCTGGTAAGCATGGCTTAACCTATAAGTAAAACTGATGGAATCTGACTTTTTCTAAAAGAAATACTGCGGAT
Organism: Alcaligenes faecalis; assembly: GCF_002443155.1. Classification (NCBI taxonomy): domain Bacteria; kingdom Pseudomonadati; phylum Pseudomonadota; class Betaproteobacteria; order Burkholderiales; family Alcaligenaceae; genus Alcaligenes; species Alcaligenes faecalis. Next base: position 707,749 of record NZ_CP023667.1, read on the forward strand.
AATCATGCTTTTCGGCATTTTTATCAAGGATATTTATCGTGCAGGGGTGGAAAAGAAGAGTGGTCTACGTGGGGATGTTCGAGCTGTTGGGCATGATGGTAGCGGCAACCGTATTGGGGCATTTGAGTGGTGCAGGGGCGATGGAAAGCGGCGTGTTGTCCTTCATGATCAGTACTTGTGCGGTGTCGGTGAACCTGTTCTACAACATGCTGTTTGAAGCCTGGGAGCGCCGTCGCCAGATTCAGGCGCGTACCTTCTGGCACCGGGTGCTGCATGTGGCCGGTTTTCAGATCGTGCTGGTGTCTTTGCTGGTTCCGCTGATCGCGTGGTGGCTGAATATCAGCTTGTGGAAGGCGTTCATGATGGAAGCGGTGCTGCTGGCTTTCTTTCCGATCTTTGCCTTTATCTACAACTGGGCATTTGATTCTATTTTTGGTTTGCCCGACTCGGTAGGGGTGAGTGCAAGCCAAAGTTAAATGCTGTAGCGGTGCCGGCAGTAAATGCAGGTAATGAATTGAACCGGCAAAACTAAAAGGCCTTGCAGATTGCTCTGCAAGGCCTTTGAATTTTTTGGTCGGGGCGGCGGGATTCGAACTCGCGACCCTCTGGTCCCAAACCAGATGCGCTACCAGGCTGCGCTACGCCCCGACTAAGAAAAAAATTATATCTCGTCGTGGGGAACTTGGCAAGCATATGCCTACATGAAAAAGGGGCTTGCACGCATTTATCTGGAGTCAGCTAATTTTCAGGGCTGTAAAGATGTGTTTCTTGTCTTGGGCTTAAACATTTTAGGTGCTTATAGTTAAGTGACAAGCTGATCATAAGGCATTGTGTTCTTTGTTTTTTTCCACACGAGTAGCATTCATGCACCGGGGGCAGGCAAAGAAGTTGGGGGCGAATGCTGCTCATCATTTTTCCAAAAGGAGAAAGGACGATGAGCCAAGTTTCACAGGGTGGAGTACTGACACGGCGGCATTTTCTGACCATGGTCGGGTATGCCGCAGGTGGCGCGGCCATGTATCAGGCCATGATGCGCCTGGGCCATGCGGCGGAGGGCAGCTACGATGGCCCCATTCGCCTGGAGGGCAAGCCCAAGCCAGGGACCTCTGTGGTGATCCTGGGAGCGGGGCTGGCTGGCATGGTGGCCGCTTTGGAGCTGCGCAATGCAGGCTACAAAGTCAAAATCCTGGAATATCGCGAAAAAGTGGGAGGACGGAACTGGTCTTTGCACGGCGGTGACAGCTACACCGAACTGGGCGGGGCCAAGCAGGATGTGAAGTTCGACAAGGATCAGTACATCAATCCGGGGCCTTGGCGTATTCCCTTTCATCACAGGGCCTTGCTGGACTATTGCAAGCGGCTCAAGGTCAAGCTGGAACCCTTTATTCAGTACAACTACAACGCGTACTTGCATAGCAAAGAGCATTTTGATGGCAAGCCCCAGCGTTTTCGCCATATCCATGCGGATTTCCAAGGACAGGTCTCCGAGCTTTTGTCCAAAGCCATCAATACTCAATCGCTCGATGCTCCCTTGTCCAAAGAGGACCAGGAAAAGCTGCTGGAGGCTTTGCGTAGTTGGGGAGCGCTGGATAAAAACATGGCCTATGTGAAAGGTCATGCCAGTTCCGAGGTCCGCGGTTTCGAGCGTGATCCGGGAGGTGGCCTCAATGCCCAGCCCGAGTTTTCCGAGCCCTTGAAGCTGGCTGATATTGTGCGCTCCAGCGTTTGGCACAATATGGGCATTCATGATTTGTACGAGTTTCAGCAGACCATGTTTCAGCCGGTCGGCGGCATGGACCAGATTGGCGCTGCGTTCGGTAAAGAGCTGGAGGGGCTGTTTACGTTTAATGCCAAGGTTACTGCCATCAAGCAGAACGATGGCAAGGTGACGGTCAGCTACAAGGATCAAAGCAAAGGCAGCGAGCACACTGAAACGGCAGACTGGTGCGTATGTACCATTCCTTTGTCGATTCTCAGTCAGATCGATCTGGATGCCAGCAAGGAAATGCACGCTGCCATTGACGCAGTGCCCTACGCTCCCTCGGTCAAGATCGGGCTGCAGTTCAAGCGGCGCTTCTGGGAAGACGATGACGCTATTTATGGCGGTATCAGTTACACGGACCTGCCCATCACCCAAATCTCTTACCCCAGCGGCGGCATGATGGCCGGTGGCAAAGGCGTCTTGCTGGGGGGCTATATGTTTGGCCCCAGCGCGGTGGAATGGTCCTCGCTTAGCCCCGAAGACCGGGTCAAGAAGGCATTGGAATATGGCGCGCAGATCCACCCGCAGTACAAGGATGAGTTCGAGAGCGGGGTGGCAGTGGCCTGGCATCGTGTTCCCTGGACATTGGGCTGCTATGGCATGTGGACCGATCAGACTCGGGCCGCGCATTACGAGAACTTGTGTCAGATTGATGGCCGGCTGGTTCTGGCGGGCGAGCATGCTTCCTATGTCAACGCCTGGCAAGAAGGGGCGATCCTGTCCTCCCTGAATGCGATTTCCCGTTTGCATAGCCATATTGTGGGTAATCAACAAGCCGATTCCAAAGGAGCCTAGTCATGATGATGCGATCTCTAGCGGTTTTTCTGGCCTCGGGACTGTTGACCATCAGCCATGCGGACACGGCGGTGGTAGGGGGTGATACGGTCGTCTTTACCCAGAAAACCGGTCAGGAAATTTATGAGCAGGTCTGTGCGTCTTGTCACATGATCGATGGCAAGGGCGCTCAAGGGGCGGGCATGTATCCGTCCCTGTCCAAGAATCCGAAACTGGGGGCACCTGCCTATGTGGTGTTCATGGTGAACCAGGGCAATAAGGGCATGCCCGGTTTTGGTGGCGTTCTAAATGACGAGCAAATAGCCGAAGTCGTCAACTATGTGCGCTCTCATCTGGGCAATGAGTTCAGTGACAAGATCACGGCTAAGGATGTGGCAGGCCAGCGTCCCAAGGACCATCAGTACTTCGATCTGAACTGATCGCAGGTTGCTGGCGCTATGCTGACACTGGATTGGAGCACGGTCTTCGCACTGGAAATGCCGGTGCTGGAGTCCGTGCTGCGAGGCACCGTGGTGTACTTTGTTCTGTTCATCCTGCTGCGGCTGGCGGGACGACGGGAGCTGGGCTCGCTGGGCGTTGCGGATTTGCTGATTCTTTTGCTGATTGCCGACGCCAGTGGCAATGCGATGTCAGGGGGCAGCAATTCCTTGACGGACGGTTTGCTGGTGGCTGCAACCATTGTTGCGTGGGGGTACATCGTCGATTGGCTGATGTACCGATTTCCGGCGCTCAATGCATTGGCAACGCCACGCAAGGTGTGTGTGGTCAGGGATGGGCAGTTGCAGTGGCGCAATATGCGTCGAGAGTTTGTGACTCGGGATGAGATCTTGAGTGAAATGCGCCTGGCCGGGATTCAGTCGCTGGATGAAGTGGCGGCAGCTTATATCGAGCCTAATGGCAAACTCAGCTTTTTGAAGGCGACATCGCCGTGATTGGAACCGATCGGGAACAGGCAGGGACGCAGGCAAAGAAAAAGGCTTAGTTCACTGTGCAATGAACTAAGCCTTTAATTCTTTAATGGTCGGGGCGGCGGGATTCGAACTCGCGACCCTCTGGTCCCAAACCAGATGCGCTACCAGGCTGCGCTACGCCCCGACTAAAGACAAGCATAATAGAACGAATTCAGGGCTTCGTCAAGCCCTGCGCCCCCGGTTCTAGCGTTTTTGCAGGTGGGGCAGGGTGTAAGCCTGTTCGTGGTATGCCCAGCTAGGCCACAGGACGTGGGCCAGCGCTTCCTTGGCCAGTGCTTCGTCTATCTGTTCCAGCGGCTCGTACTTGTCCGGTGCGGTATAGCGATACTGGCAAGGCGGCAGGTGGGGCATCAGCACGGTCAGAATGTCGCCTTTCAGATAACCGTAGTTCTCGAAGTATTGCATCATGGCTCGGTCGCTGTCTTGCTGGGTCAGGTCGCGCCCGATCATGGGGTGCTCGCTTTCAATGCCCATCAGGGACAGCAAGGTGGGAGCCAGGTCGATCTGGCTCATGATGCGTTCGTCCTGGCGGCTGGGAACGCCTGCACCCAGAATCAGGGCGGGAATATGGAAGTGGCGCAAAGGCACCAGGTTGGCACCGCCCACGCGCGAGTCGTGGTCAGCCACAATCAAAAATACCGTGTTGTCCCAGTAGTCGGATTCGCGCGCTTTCTTGAAGAAGTCGCCAATGGCCCAGTCTGCATAACGCACGGTGTTCTCTACGGTGGCGGGATCGCCTTCTACCTGGATACGGCCAGCCGGGTACTCCCAGGGCGAGTGATTGCTGACGGAAAAGGCCAGCGTCAGGGTGGGCTGCTCCTTGTCCTGGCCAAGCAACTGGTGCAACTTGTTGAACATATCCTCGTCGCTGGCGCCCCAGGTGCCGACAAATTCGGGGGACTCAAAGCTGGATTGTTCATATAGCTCGTCAAAACCGTTGCCCAGGAAAAAGCTCTTCATATTGTCAAAGTGGGCCTCGCCGCCATAGATAAAGCGCGAGCGGTAGCCTTGTTCCTTGAGCAATTGGGCCAGGGTAAAGAAGCGGGTTTGTGAGCCGGGCAGGCGCAGTACGGCGTCGGCCACGGTTGGGGGGAAACCGGCGGACACGGCTTCCAGACCCCGTACCGAACGAGTGCCGGTTGCGTAGGCGCGGCGGAAGTTCCAGCCTGTCTGGGCCAGCTTGTCCAGCTCGGGCGTCAGCTTGGCGCCGCCCAGATTGCTGACATATTGCGCACCCAGGCTCTCTTCCACGATCAGGACCAGATTGGGTTTGCGCTCGCGTTTCTGCGCGGGGGTTTGACGGTGCAGGGTGGGCAATGTGTCAGGCCCGGCAGGCATCGCGGCCGCATCGCGCACGATCTGGTTCATTTCGGCGGCATCCATGCCACCGTAAATGTCCTCGGCAGAGCGCTCGTTTTTCATGCTGTAGATGGCGTAGGCCACGTTGTACAGCGAGTTCAAGGGCAGCGTGTTGAGCATGCTGTCGCTGCTCCAGGCCACCGAAGAGGGGTTGATGGGGCGGTGTGCCAGGGTGCCACGTATCGCCAGCGCGCACAGAGCCGCGCCTGCCAGCATCCAGATGGGACGCAGCCACCAGCTCATGATGGGATCGGGGCCGATATGACCAAAAATAGACCAGCCCGAGTACACAATCAGCCCAAGACCAATCAGGGCGATGCCTATCATCAGCTTGTAGCCTTTCCAGAGCATGCCCATCACTTCCTGGGGGTGCTTCAGGTAGTCCACGTACAGTCGGTTTGGGCGTGTGTCGTATTCAATAATGAACTGGGGCGTGGAGACTTCCAGCAAGGTCAGCAAGAACCAGGCGAAGGTAAACCAGATGGCGGCTACCGTCGTCATGGCGGGATAGTGTCCCAGCCAGGGAGCCAGCAAGATCACGGGGGCGCTCAAGGCGGCAATCATCAGTGCGTCGATACGCAGGCCGCCAATCAGAATGGGCAGCAGACCTCCGGCCTGACGCACGCGTGGCCATTGCCATAAGGCAAAAGCCAGCCTGAATGCGGTCAGCAAAATCAGGGCTGAAGGAATGAAAACGTAAACGAGATGGCGCATAAGAAAGTGGTCCTGGATCGACCTGATTACCACAGGCGGTGGCACTGGCATCGAATTGCACGATTGTATGTCAGTTTAATGAGCAAACTATCCTGTTAAACGCGTGGGCTTGCCCAGGAAAAGTCGGCGGGCTAGCGGTTCAGAGTGTAAAGACGAAAAAAAAGCAGGCCGCTTTGAAAGACAGCCTGCTGTTAAGGAGGAGCTAGGGGGAGCCAGCCCTGTGTCCAGGGTTGGCTATAAGTTCAGGCAACGCGTTGGCTGGGCTCGGTACGGGAACGGAACTGGCTGCGTTGCTGTTCACGCTGAGCGTAGGCTTTGACATGGCCCGCATCCTTGACATGGCCGTAGCCACGGATCAGATCCGGGTAGTTCAACCAGCGCTGGGCCACTTCCATATTGTCCGCATCCAGGTGGGCGCTGACTTCATTCAGGTCAGCCAGATAGTCTTCAATATTCTGACGTTCCTGACGGCGTTCCTGGGTGTAGCCAAAGATATCCAGCGCACCACCGCGCAAGCCGCGTAGACGGGCCAGAATCTTGAACAGGCTGCGGGTCGAAGGGCCAAACTTGCTCTTGATTGGCTGACCCTGGCTGTTCTTGCGACCGAGCAAGGGCGGAGCCAGATGGTATTCAATCTGGTAGTCCTTGCCAGGCTCACCCGCAAACTGGGCACGCAGCTTGTCCAGGAAGGCCGGGTCGGTGTACAGGCGGGCCACTTCGTACTCGTCCTTGTAGCTCATCAGCTTGGCCAGTTGCGTGGCGGCGATGCGAGTCAGGGGCAGAGCCTTGTCCTGATTCAGGCGCGATTCGCGTTCCATGACCTTGTTGATGGCGTCGCGATAGCGCTTGGCCCATGCCGGGTTCTGATACGCAGTCAGGTGCTCTTCCATGCGTTTGATCAGGGACTGCACGCTTTCAGGGAACGTGACTTCGCGGGCTTTGGGCGTCGCACCTTCCATCAGGGCTTCGATACCTTTTTCAGCGGCCAGACGCCCCCATTGAAAGGCTTCGCGGTTGGCTTTGACGGCAACCCCGTTCAGTTCGATGGCGCGCAGCAAGCTGTCCATGTGCAGAGGTATCCAGCCACGCTGGAAGGCATAGCCCAGCAAGATGGGGTTGGCGTACAGGGCGTCACCCATGACGTGTACGGCCAGGGCATTGGCATCCAGATAGCGGATCTCTTTGCCCACGGCGCTTTCGATATCCGTGCAGGCCGTTTGCAGCGGGAATTTCCAGTGCGCGTTGCCGATCAGATCCGAGGTCGGGCTGGCAGCGGTATTGATAATGGTGTGTGTGCGGTCGCGGCTGACACGGCTCAGTACGTCCGTGGAGGCGCTGACCAGGGCATCACTACCAATCAGCAAGGAGGCCTCGCCAGTCGGAACGCGGGTAGCGTGCAGCAAATCGGGCTGGCGTGCAATTTGCACGTGGCTCAGCACCGCACCGCCTTTCTGGGCCAAACCGGCCATATCCAGAACGCTGACACCTTTTTGCTCGATATGAGCAGCCATGCCCAGCAGGCCTCCTACCGTCACGACACCCGTGCCGCCAATACCGGCGATCAGAATGCCGTAGGTCTTGTCCAGATCCGGCAGTTTGGGCAGAGGCAGATCGGCCAGATTGAAGGATTCCAGCGAGCGACCTTGGGCTTCCGGCTTGCGTACTTGTGCCCCTTTCAGGGTGACAAAGCTGGGGCAGAAACCGTTAACGCAGGAGAAATCCTTATTACAGGAGGACTGGTTGATGCGGCGCTTGGAACCCATGGGGGTGTCCAGCGGCTCAACGGACAGGCAGTTGGACTTGACCGAGCAGTCCCCGCAGCCTTCACAGACTGTGTCATTGATAAAGGCGCGCAGGGCGGGGTCCGGATAAGTCCCTTTCTTGCGGCGACGGCGTTTTTCTGTAGCGCAGGTCTGGTCATAGACCAGGATGGTGGTGCCGGGCACTTCGCGCAGCTCGCGCTGTACGCGGTCCAGCTCATCGCGGTGATACACAGGCGGGTTGCCAGCCAGGGTAACGCCCTTGAATTTCTCGGGCTCGTCGGTAACCACCACAATCTTGCGTGCACCCTCGGCATGGACCTGGGCAATCACGTCCGTGACTTTCAGGATCCCGTCTACAGGTTGGCCGCCTGTCATGGCGACGGCATCGTTGTACAGAATCTTGTAGGTGATATTGGAGTTGGCCGCGATCGAGGCTCGAATCGCCAGAATCCCCGAGTGGAAATACGTGCCATCGCCCAGGTTGGCGAAGACGTGTTTTTCATCGGTAAAGGGCTGCTGACCAATCCAGGCGACGCCTTCGCCACCCATATGACTGAAGGTAGAGGTGCTGCGATCCATCCAGACTGTCATATAGTGACAGCCAATTCCGGCCATGGCACGTGAACCCTCGGGCACGCGAGTAGAGGTATTGTGCGGACAGCCCGAACAGAACCAGGGTTTGCGCTCCACGCTGACGCGCGGCATGCGGGCTTCGCGGTCCTTGGCGTCCAGAATGGCCAGACGGGCCTGGATGCGGGCATGCAGTTCCTCTGGGAGATCCATGGTGCCCAGGCGGCGGGCAATGGCGCGCGCAATAATCGCGGGGGACAGTTCACCTTGAGGCGGCAGCAACCAGGGGGAACGCGACAGCGACCACTCGCCGCCACCGTGCTCGGTCTCGTCAAACTTGCCGTAAACCTTGGGGCGTACATCGTCGCGCCAGTTGTACAGTTCTTCTTTAAGTGCGTATTCCAGAATCTGGCGTTTTTCCTCTACCACCAGAATTTCGGACAAGCCAGTTGCGAACTGGCGGGCGTCCTGCCCGTCCAGGGGCCAGATACAGCCCACTTTAAATAGTCGGATGCCTAGCTCGGCACAGAGCTCGTCGGAAAGGCCCAGATCGGCCAATGCCTGGCGGGTGTCCAGATAGGCTTTACCGGCCGTCATGATGCCAAAGCGGGCTTCGGGCGAATCAATCTCGACGCGGTTCAATTTGTTGGCGCGCACATAAGCCAAAGCGGCGTACCACTTGTGGTTCATCATGCGGGCTTCTTGCGCCAGTGGCGGGTCTGGCCAGCGGATGTTCAGGCCATCGGCGGGCATGTCCTCGATCTCGGGCAGGACAATGTTCAGGCTGTCCGGGTCCAGGTCCACCGAGGCGTTCGATTCCACCACTTCGGTGACGCACTTCAAGGCCACCCATAGACCGGAGAAACGGCTCATGGCCCAGCCGTGCTGGCCAAAGTCCAGGTATTCCTGCACGTTGGCCGGATACAGCACGGGGATACCGGCGGCGGCGAAAACGTGATCGGACTGGTGGGCCACCGTGGAGGATTTGGCGCCGTGGTCATCGCCTGCCAGTACCAGCACACCGCCGTGACGGGCGCTGCCGGCCGAGTTGGCATGCTTGAACACGTCCATGGAACGGTCCACACCCGGGCCTTTGCCATACCACATGGCAAAGGTGCCATCGAAGCGGGCACTGGGGTACAGATTGGTTTGCTGGCTACCCCAGACGGCGGTAGCGGCCAGATCTTCGTTCAGACCGGGCTTGAACACGATGTCGTGTTCTTGCAAGTGTTTGCTGGCCTGCCATAACGCTTGGTCTACGCTCCCTAGTGGGGAGCCCCGGTAGCCAGAGATAAAGCCTGCTGTATTCAGACCGGCGCGCCGGTCCCGTTCTTTTTGCAGCATGGGCAAGCGCACCAGGGCCTGGGTGCCGCTCATATAGGCGCGGCCCTTGGTGACAGTGTATTTGTCATCCAGGGACACCGATTCCAACATGGCCTTGTAAGGTTTGTTGAGTGGGGCATTCATGAGTTTGTCTCCTGCAAGAAGGATTGTTTTCGTGCAAGTTGTTGTAGTTTGTTCTTTAGTCTAGGGCAGCTTTTTGTTATCGTAAAATCAAATTTACGTGTACCTGATATCTGAAAAACGGATGGCTATGAAACACGAAGTGACCCTGAGACAGTTCCGATATTTCATTGCTGCGGCGGTTAGCGGGCAGTTCTCGGCGGCGGCCCAGGCGGAGAATGTCTCGCAGTCGGCCATCAGCAATGCGGTGCAAAGTCTGGAGCGTCAGCTCAATGTGGCTTTATTTGAACGCTTGCCCCACGGCGTGGAGTTGACGCCACAGGGGCAGGCGTTTTTTCACCACGCCCATCACGTGATTGATGCGGTCAGTGATGCACTGAATCACGCAGATTTGCGTCGCCAAAATATCGAAGGACAAATTCGGGTGGCCGCGGGCTATACGGTTCTGGGCTATTTTCTGCCTGATCTGATCAGCCGTTTCAAGCACAGTTATCCCAATATCGACATCGAGCTGGTGGATATGGAGCGCCCCGAAATGGAAGCGGCCTTGCAGGACGAGCGCATCGATCTGGGTGTTGCTATTTTGTCGAATATCACCGATTTGGCTTTGTTCGGGCACCATCGCCTGAGCAGTTCCCGCCGTCGTTTATGGGTGTCCGATCAACACGCTCTGGCCAATGAGTCCAGCGTGTCCCTGGAGCAGATCAACAACTATCCCTACATCTTTCTGACGGTAGACGATGCCGATACGGCGGCCATGCGTCATTGGGGCAGCCCCGGCTTTCCGGAGCGCATCGCTATGCGGACGCGCTCCCTGGAGGCGGTGCGCGGTTTGGTGGCTTATGGCTTTGGAGTGACGATCTTGTCAGATATGGTTTACCGGCCCTGGTCTCTGGAAGGCAAGCGTATCCATGCCATCGGGATTCATGACCCGGTCGAGTCGGTAGAGGTAGGCTTGTTGTGGCCCAAAGGACGTGAGCCAGGAGGATTGGTGGCCTTGTTCCAGCGTTTTCTGATCCAGGCCTGTGATCATGATATGGCCCGCGCCGGCATGGGAAGCCGACGCGGTGGGGGACTGTTGTAGAAGTGCTTAAGGCACCAGCGCCAGACCGATACGGAACTGAGAAGAGCGATCGCGATATCCCAGCATGGTTTCCGCATAGCCCGAGAAGTACTGGCCGTAGAGATAGCCATTCATGTTCAAAGGCGTGCGGTTCAGCGGCCAGGCAATCGTGAACTCATGCGTATTGCGGCTGCCCGCGCCCTTGTTGTACATGCCAGACAGTACTAGTCCGTTGTCCTGCGCGTAACGGACCTTCCAGTCGTAACGGCCACGGTAGTGTGCCCAGTCTGCGTTCTCGCCCATGAATACATAGTGCTTGATGCGTGGGGCAAACGTCAGTGTGGCGCCGTGATCAAAGCGGTAATTGAACTCGGGCTGGATGAAGACCTCGTTCATGGAGCGGGAGTCGTCTCCGGCCTTGCCGTTGGAGGCGTGTTCGTAGCCGGTGGCCAGGCCCATGAACAAACGTTTCTGCTCGGACTCCCAAATGGAGTCCTTACGCCAGAAGAAGCTGGGGCGGTAGGTGGTGTCTACAAAAGGCTTGGAGTCGGCATGCAGATCCCACAGGGCTGTTTGCGTATAGCCAATGTAGAAGTGATCGTAGAATCTCGGATTGCTAGGATCATCCGGCGAATGCAGACGGTACTTGAAGCTCAGCTGGAAGCGGGCGTTTGTGCCGCCTTTATTGCCGACAATAAAGTAGGTTGGGTCGTGAGCCGAAATCGCATTGCTGAAGTTCTCGAAGCTGGAGTTCGCGGGTTTCAGGCCTTGTCCATTATTGATGGCTGGCCCTTCGCGTTGTGCTCCGGCTGCGACGGCCTGGGCATAGGGCAGGGCGGGGTCAATGACACGTGGGTCATGGCCAGCACCTGCGTTCACCACGGCGGCGTTTGCTGCTTGCGAAGTAATCGGGCTTTGGGCTTCCGGATTGGTGTCCAGTGCCAACATCACACGCTCGCCTTCAATATTGACGGCTTGCAAGCCGGTCAAGCCATTGGGGACCACGGCTCGCCAGCTGTAGGCGGTGAAGTTGTTGGTAGGGATGGATGCTCGGGGCCGCGGGTTGACCAGTTCGGCCAGGCTGCGGATGACGTTGCCGTTATTGTCGCGCCACTGCAAAACCAGGTTTTGCGGGGCGGTCCAGCTCATCAAGCTGCCTGTGTCGTTGTAGACGATGGCGTCAATATCGACGGTTTCACCAGAACTGGCCTGTACTTGGCGCAACTGGTAGCTGATACCTGCCTGTGCGGTATTCAGGATTGCGCTCAAGATAAGAAGGGGGGCCGATAGTATTAAAGAGTGCTTACTTAGTTTCTTTTTGGTCGGCATGGAGAAAAGTCCAGGAAAGCGTGTTAATCCGTACACGACTGTACCATTTGCGACTAAAAATACTACCTATAATTATTTTTCTTACAGTATTGACACTCTGACCAGAGTGCTGCTTATCTAAAACAGATTTTCAGGCTAGAATATTCGATTGTCCTTTTCAGGTCTGTTTTTTTTCAAAAAATGGGCCTTGAAATCGGTCCTTATTCCGTACGGGCCGTTATCTCGGACCTTGCATTGCTTGGCAGTTTTGACGATGCCACCATCACCTGGCGGGTGTAGCTCAGTTGGATAGAGCACAGGCCTTCTAAGCCTGGGGCCGGGGGTTCGAACCCCTCCACCCGCGCCAATCTTGCTCCCATTTCCTGCACGTTTTCCTACTCCTAGGCATTACCCTGAGCCGATGCATTTAGTAAGTATGGTGTAAGTGTCGGGCTCTAATGTTCACCGCATAGACGTCGGCAGGCGTCTTCATAGCGCCGTTTTCAGCCTTTTTTGGGCTGGGCCGGTTCAATAAGATACGCCAGCAAAACAAGGCGTTCAGAACAATGCGGAGACAAACTATGCAAGACCCTCTTGTAGGTCGGATTACGGCCAATCCTCGCTATCAGAATCTGGTCAAGACCCGGTTGCGGCTGGGCTGGATGCTCACCATCGTCATGCTGGTGGCTTACTACAGTTACATCGGCATTATTGCTTTCGACAAGGAATTGTTTGCAGAGCGCTTGGGTGATGGCGTCATGACCTTGGGTATTCCTATTGGTTTTGGAGTCATTGTGTTGGCCGTCGTGATTACAGGCATTTATGTCTGGCGCGCCAATACCAAGTTTGACCAGATGGCCAAGGAAGTCCTTGAGGAGGTGCGTAAATGAAGCATTCCTATCTTCGTTCCGGCCTGGCTCTGGGCCTGATGCTGGCCAGCCCCGCCTTGCTGGCGGCTGGCGGCGACCTGGGCGAGCTGCAAAAGCAGCCGACCAACTGGACTGCGATTGGCATGTTCGCGGTCTTTGTGCTGGCGACCTTGTGGATTACCAAATGGGCGGCTGCCCGCACCAAGTCGGTCTCTGACTTCTACACGGCAGGTGGCGGTATTACGGGCTTTCAAAACGGCCTGGCCATTGCCGGTGACTATATGTCTGCGGCTTCCTTTTTGGGTATTTCGGCTGCGGTGATGATCAACGGCTACGATGGCCTGATCTATTCCATCGGCTTTTTGGTCGGCTGGCCCATCATTACGTTCCTGCTGGCAGAAAAGCTGCGTAACCTGGGCAAGTTCACCTTTGCCGACGTGGCGGCTTACCGCTTCCGCCAAGGTCCGATTCGCGCCTTTGCGGCTTCGGGTACGCTGGTTGTGGTTCTGTTCTACCTGATCGCACAGATGGTCGGTGCCGGCCAGTTGATCAAGCTGCTGTTTGGTCTGGAGTACTGGGTTGCCGTGGTGCTGGTGGGCGTGTTGATGATGGTCTACGTGCTGTTTGGCGGTATGACAGCCACGACCTGGGTGCAGATCATCAAGGCTGGTTTGCTGCTGTTCGGTGCTTCTTTCATGGCCATCATGGTATTGGCACAGTACGGTTTTTCCCCTGAAAAACTGTTTGCCGCTGCCGTGCAGGTCAAGACCGATGCCGCTATTGCTGCCGGTAAAGATGCGGTTCAGGCTTCCTCGATCGGTCAGGCCATCATGGGCCCCGGCAACTTCATCAAGGACCCGATCAGCGCGATTTCCTTCGGTATGGCTCTGATGTTCGGTACGGCTGGTCTGCCACACATCCTGATGCGCTTCTTCACGGTGCCTGATGCAAAAGAAGCACGTAAATCCGTGTTCTGGGCGACCACCTGGATTGGTTACTTCTACATCCTGACCTTCATCATTGGTTTTGGCGCTATCGTGCTGGTGTCCACCAATCCCCGCTTCCTGGAAATTGGCGGCGACCTGATTGGCGGTTCCAATATGGCGGCTGTGCACCTGGCTGATGCTGTGGGTGGCGACGTGTTCCTGGGCTTCATGTCGGCAGTGGCGTTTGCCACGATTCTGGCTGTGGTGGCCGGTTTGACACTGTCCGGTACGTCGGCCGTGTCGCATGACCTGTACTCCACGCTGATCAAGAAAGGCGAGGCCACAAACGAAGAAGTGATGCGTGTATCGCGCACCACCACCTTGATTCTGGGTGTGGTTGCCGTGTTGCTGGGCATTATCTTCGAGAAGCAGAACATCGCTTTCATGGTGTCCCTGGCCTTCGCGATTGCCGCTTCGGCCAACTTCCCGGTCCTGTTCCTGTCCATTCTTTGGAAAGGTTGCACGACGCGTGGTGCCACGATTGGCGGTTTCCTGGGTCTGATCGTTGCTTTGCTGCTGACCTTGCTCTCCCCATCGGTGTGGGAAGCGACGCTGGGTAATCCTGCTGGTTCGGCTCCGTTCCCTTATGCATCGGCTGCCTTGTTCTCCATGCCTTTGGCTTTTATTGCGATCTGGTTCTTCTCGATCACCGATAAAAGCCCACGTGCCGAGATCGACCGTGCTGGTTTCGAGGCTCAGTCGGTACGTTCTGAAACGGGTGTGGGTGCAGAAGCTGCCTCTGCGCACTAATCTGCTCTGACAGGCCGGGCTTTGGCGCCCGTGCCTGATCCTGACAGCGAACAAAAAACCCCGGTGTGATTCGAATCACACCGGGGTTTTTATTTGTCCCTTCGTCAGTCCCTTCGTCAGTCCCTTCGTCAGTCCCTTCGTCAGTCCCTTCGTCAGTCCCTTCGTCAGTCCCTTCGTCAGGTTGCAAGTTCAGGAATCAGGCTCAGGCTTGGCTCTCGGAGGGAACGGGCAGGCCGTCAAAACGCTCGTAGAAGTAAGCGGCGGCTTCTGGCGCCTGTTCATCTTCGGCACGCAGGGTGGACAGGATATAGCGCTCGGCCTTGCCGCAGACCTGACGGTACACATCCCGGCACAGCTCATAGGCCTGTTTTCCTGCCCAGCCTGCGGGCAGCAGTTCAATGGGCAGTTGCGGGTCATGCAGCTGAATCCGGCGGAACTCGTGAATCAGCAGGGTGCGAATCACGAAGGCCAGCTCGTCGTTGTAGTCGTGGCCTGCATCCAGCATGGCCAGGGCAGGGGCAAAGCGCTGGATGAACTGTCCGTAGCCGCTGGCCACCTGGGCCAGATCCCAGCTGTCCTGAATCAGTTGAGACAGGGGGCGGGTCTGAGGCAGCTGAGACGGCTCCAGCTTGCCCACATATACCTGCGACTGCGCCTGTGTCGCCTGCAGGATGTAATCCAGAATCGTGTGATCCGGGTTCGGGTGCAGGAAGGCGGTGGGTGACAAGGCGCAAAAGCCTTCCCACAGCAGTTCCTTGCGCAGGTCGGCCCGTTGCTTGGAGTTCATCATCAGGCTGGGCATGCTGAAGATCAGCGTCCATTGACCATCCCAGGCCAGGTAGGTAGGCGTGTAGATGCGTTGATACGCGTGCTCGAAGCGCTGGCTGGCTTCGGGGCGCAAGGTGTACTGGCTGCGTCGCCCCTCGCGTTGCGCGCTTAGCCAGCCCTCCTCGGCCAGCCTGTAGACGCTGGTGCGCACCAGCCGGTCGCTGATCCCGAAGGGGGCCAGCAACTGAATCAAACTACCCAGCCAGAGTTTGCCGCCATGCGGGCGAATCACGTCGCCAAACAAGGTCATGACCAGGGACTTGGCACGGGGAGGGCGGTTTTCGAGATGGTGGGCGGCCCATTGGGCCAGGTCGGAATAAGGAAGCTCGGACATTGTTTTTTTAAAGGCGCTCAAGGCTGTATGGGAACGGCACGCCTGTCTGTGTAGACCGTTTAAGCGCTTGATTATAAAGGGTGGGTGCGCAAGCGGATTGAAAGATTGTGCAAGCCAAGGGCTTTCTTGAAGCTTGCAGCAGTTTTATGGGCGCACACACTACAGATAGGGGCTGGCCAGCCAGATCAGGCGGTTGCGCAAGCGCTTGCCAAAGCCAATGGAACTTAAGGATTCCAGGCTGACGGCTTCGGCCTCTTCAATTTCCAGATCAATCAGGTTCTGAATTTGGCGGGCCGTGTCGCGACTGTAGATTTCCACATCCAGCTCGAAGTTCAGACGCAAGCTGCGCGGGTCCAGATTGGACGAGCCAATATAAGACCAGACGCCGTCAATCGTCATGAGCTTGGAGTGGTTAAAGGGGCCGCGAGCGCGCCAGACACGGCAACCCGCGCGCAGCACCTGATCCAGCTGGGCTGTCATGGCGTAATTGACCAGGCGCAGATTGTTTTGTCCAGGAATCACGATATCGACCTGAATGCCGCGACGGGCGGCGGTATTCAAGGCTCCCAGCAAGATCTGGTCAGGCAGAAAGTAGGGCGATTGAATACGGATATGGCGCTGGGCAATGGCAAATGCACCTTGCAGCATGTGATGCGTGCTGGCCATGAAACGATCCGGGCCGGAGGCGATGCATCGGGCAGGAACGTGGGGTCTGGGTGCTGGCGAGGGGCTGGCATGCCAATAGATCGGGGACAAGTCCTCGCGGGTGGTGAATTGCCAGTCATGGCGGAAAGAGGCCAGCAATTGCATGACAGCCGGGCCTTCCAGGCGAAAGTGCGTGTCCTGGGACGGTTTGCCATCGCTGTACTCCGCCATAAAGGACTCTCGCAGATTCATGCCGCCGGTAAAGCCGATCGTGCCGTCTACAATCAGCAGCTTGCGGTGGCTGCGAAGATTGGCGTAGGGCATGCGCAAAAAACCCAGCGGATTGGTCATGAACAAAGCGCAGCGTATGCCTTCCCGGCGCAGCAATCGCACAATGGGTGTGCGCGAGTACTTCGCCCCGATGGCATCGACCAGGACACGAATCTGCACGCCACGTTGATGGGCACGAGACAGGGCGCTGACAAACTCACGTCCCAGGCGGTCGCTGTCGAAAATATAGCTTTGCAGGGCAATGGTGCTGTGGGCCTGCTCAATGGCTTCCAGCATGGCTGGGTAGGTTTGATCGCCGCCGACCAGAACGCGCACATTATTGCCATTGCGCAGCTGGCTGCGGCTGACGCGGTCACCCAGAATTTGCAAAGAGCGAAAGGGGGCGCCTACCAGGGCGCCAATGTCCGAGACGGGGGGGTGCAGATACGTGACCTGTTCATAGAACACGTCCGCACTTTGTTCCAGAAGGCTTTGCCTGCGTACGCGATTGATCCCCGCAATCAAATACAGAAACGGTCCCAGCAGGGGCGACATGATGATGACGCCCACCCAGCTGATGGCTGCACGGACATCATTTTTGGTCATGGCGGCATGAATCGCCGCCGAAGCACCCAGTATCACGCTGAGTGCCAGGGCCAGATGCGGCCAGTAATCGTGCAGCAGGGAGCGCAGGTGTATCAGATGCTCTTGCATGGGTTCAGGTGTTACGTTGCTTGTCGGGCAGGTCCGGACGTTGGTAGAGGCTGTGCATCCAGGATGGATTCGGCTCACCGCGGGCGGCAAATTGCTGCAGGCGGGAGGGGGAGCGCCATACGCCACCACCGATGCCGGGGGAGGGCTGGACGCCATACCAAAACCATTGGCCGTCTTCGTCTTGTGCAAGCCAGTCCCAATTGGCGGGTGCCTGATCCCAGCAGGGGAAACCGAGTGTCATCAGCAAACTTCCAGAAAATGGGACAGATTAGAGTATAAGAAAGCGTGGTTTTGTGCCAGTTTCTATTACAGAACGCGCGGGCTGAAAAGTAGGGTGGACGATGGGGGAGAGGCTTGTGAGCGGCAGGCCCGGCAATTTTGCGGGCTGGGGCGAAGGCTGAGGTGAGCATTGGCCTGGGTTTCACAATCGAACACAGTTTATTGTCCTGTCCGAACTTGTGCGGGGGTGTGCGAAGGCGCCAAACTTGCTACGATGAACAAACGCAAAAAAGCCCGCTACGTGGCGGGCTTTCAAGTATGTTCTTTTCCAGTTCCTGGTCTTGTCACCATTTAAGGAGATCTGCAAAACCTTGGAAGCGGTAAATTTCTGGGGTGACCGATGGGGCTCGAACCCACGACAACCGGAATCACAATCCGGGACTCTACCAACTGAGCTACGGTCACCACTGTGTACTGCTTTTTTTGCTTCTGGCCTACATCAAGGTGAGCTGCGAAGTAAAAAATGTATTCTAGCATGCTTTTTTCAAATAGTGCAACACTCGTGCAAGAATACTTCGACCCTGAGTCTTGCTCCGGTCTTGCCGGTCACGGCGTGACTCAGGTTTAATGATTTCCCCTCGTAATAGCAAGGAAGCGCGAAATGTCTCAATTATTCGTCGTTCATCCCGAAAACCCCCAACCCCGCGCATTGGCTCAAGCAGCCGAACTATTGGCTAAAGGAGGGCTGCTCGCCATTCCTACCGATTCCAGTTATGCCGTTGTCGCTCGTCTGGACGACAAGTCCGCCGCTGACAATCTGCGTCGTTTGCGTGGCTTGGATGATCGTCATCATCTGACCTTGCTGTGTCGTGATCTGGCCGAGATCAGCCACTTTGCCAAAGTGGACAATCCGCAGTATCGCTTGTTGAAAATGGCTACCCCCGGCCCGTGGACCTTTATTCTGGAAGCTACCAAGGAAGTGCCGCGCCGCGTGTCGCACCCTTCGCGCAAAACCATTGGTATTCGGGTGCCCGACCAGAAAGTGGCCCTGGCCCTGATGGAGCAAGTCGGCAGCCCCTTGATTTCCACCACTCTGATTCCTGATGGCGAAGACGAACCTTTGAACGACGCCCAGGAAATTCTGGACCGTTATGCCCACCAGTTGGCGGCGGTTGTCGATGGTGGGCCTTGCCCCTTGCAGGCCACTACCGTGATTGATCTGACCGGTCCCACACCGGAAGTGCAGCGTCGTGGCTCGGGTGATCCTGCCACGCTGGGCCTGTCCTGATCCCCCGGACTTGCACAAAACTCGCGTCCAGGTGCCTATCCGTGTTTCAATTCTGAACCTTGGGGCAGCACTCGCTGTCCCAATCAGACAGGCTGATTGCAGGCGGCTTATCGTCCTGACAGAGTAGGGGGACAGGTCCCCGGCCTGGACCAAGGATCACCATGGACTCTTTTATACAGACCTTGACGGTCTATGCTTTGCCAGTCATTTTCGGTATTACGCTGCATGAAGCCGCCCACGGCTACGTCGCCCGCATGTTTGGCGACCCGACGGCCATGCTGGCCGGTCGCATCAGCCTGAATCCACTGCGTCATATCGACCCTATTGGCACGATTGTGGTGCCGGCGGTTCTGTTGCTGTCCAGCGCCATGATGGGCATGGGCGGCATTCTGTTTGGCTGGGCCAAGCCCGTCCCTGTGGATTGGGGCCGCTTGCGCAACCCCAAGCGCGACATGCTCTGGGTGGCCTTGGCAGGACCGGCCTCCAATATGGTGATGGCTATTTTGTGGGTTCTGTATGCCCATTTGATGGTCAAGATCGGGCAGGGCGATAGCCGCTTCTGGATGGGAATGGCAGTGGCAGGTGTACAGGTCAACCTGGTTCTGATGGCGCTGAATCTGCTGCCTTTGCCGCCTTTGGACGGTGGACGCATTGTATTTAGTCTATTGCCTAATCGTTTGGCCTATCATTATTCTCGTATCGAGCCTTATGGCATGGTCATTCTGATCCTGCTGATGTTCACCGGCGTGCTGTGGACCCTGATGAGTCCTCTGATTGCGCTGGGCGAAGGCATATTGAAATGGTTCTTATGATTTAACGGCTTATCCGTTAAACTTGTGAGTCATATTTTTTTTCGGCTATAGGGCCTTAAACCCGGAGATTCATCTCATCATGGCAAGTTCGGACTCTGCTATTTCCAATTTTCAGGGCAGCATGGTTGCCCTTGTTACACCCATGGATCCCAATGGGGGTCTGGATTTTGCCGCTTACCGAAAGCTGATCGACTGGCACATTCAGGAAGGAACGCGTGTGCTGGTGGTCGTTGGAACCTCGGGCGAATCGCCCACGGTGTCGGTGGATGAACACGCTGAACTGATCAAGGTAGCCGTTGAGCACGCGGCTGGCCGTGTGCCCGTGATTGCCGGTGTGGGTGGCAACTCCACTCGCGAGGCCATCGAACTGTCGCGTCACGCCCAGGAAGTGGGTGCAGACGCCGGTTTGTCGGTGGTGCCTTACTACAACCGTCCTACTCAGGAAGGCATGTACCAGCATTTTCGCGCCATTGCGGAAGCGGTGGATCTGCCTCAGTTCCTGTACAACGTGCCTGGTCGCACGGTAGCTGATCTGCAGAACGACACCGTGCTGCGTCTGGCTCAAATCCCCAACATCATCGGTATCAAGGATGCAACGGGCGACTTGGCTCGTGGTGGCCTGCTGCTGCGTGATGCACCGGAAGACTTCATTGTGGTCAGTGGTGATGATCCTACCGCTGCTTCGTATATCTTGCTGGGCGCCAAAGGCAATATCTCCGTGACGGCCAACGTGGCCCCACGCCTGATGAGCCAGTTGTGTCAGGCCGCTCTGGATATGGACGTACCTACCGTACGTCGTTTGAATGCCTATCTGGCAGGTCTGAACAAGAACCTGTTTGTTGAGGCTAACCCCATCCCCGTGAAATGGGCAGTTGCAGAAATGGGCCTTACTCAGCTGGGATATCGTTTACCATTGACGCCGTTAAATGCACAGCATCACGAGTTGCTGCGTCAATCTTTGAAACTTGCGGATCTTCTTCCATGATTGCAAAGCCAGTTAATAAAAGCCTGATCGGGCTGTCTTTGAGCCTGTTGGTGCTGTCGGGCTGCTCGACAATGGACCAGATTATGGGCCAGGGCGAGTCGGTGAATTACAAGAGTACGGTTGCAGGCGATCCCTTGAGCATTCCGCCGGATCTGACCCAGGCCAACCGCGACGCGCATTACCGTGCGCCAGAAGGTGCCACGTCCTACTCGGTCTACTCGCAAGGTCAAAATGCGCAGCAGGTCAAAGGCGGGGCGGACGATATCTTGCCTCAGTCCGATGCCATCAAAGTGATGCGTGACGGCGATTTGCGCTGGTTGGTCGTAGACCGCCCCGTGGAAGACCTGTTCCCCCGCATTATCGAGTTCTGGGGTGATCACGGGTTTACCATCCAGTCGCAGGATCCTCGCGCGGGTTTGATCCAGACCGACTGGGCTGAAAACCGTGCCAAGATTCCGGAAAGCTGGATACGCAGCGCCCTGGGTTCCATCATTGACCAGGTCTTTGACAGCGGCGAACGTGACCGCTTCCGTACCCGCTTTGAGCGCGTCGGCGACAAGACCGAAATCTATGTGTCCCACCAGCACATGGAAGAAACACCGACGGCAGACGGAGCCGCCTTTAAATGGGTGTTCGCCAAAGAAGATCCAGGTCTGAACGCAGCCATGCTGGCTCGCATGATGGTCTTCCTGGGCTCGGATATTGAAACAGCACGTGAACAAGTGGCCAATGCCACCAAAGATCCTGCTGGCGTTCAAGTCCAGGCTTCGGACAAGGGCGATCAGGCCGAGTTGATGCTGAACGAGTCCTTTGACCGTGCATGGCGTCGTGTTGGCGTAGCCATCGACTCCGCCGGTTTCTCAGTTGAAGATCGTGACCGTTCTGCTGGTGAGTTCTTCATCCGCTATCTGGATTCGGATACTGGCGAGAAGATCGAACAGCAAAACATCATTGGCCGCATCTTCGGCAGCCGTAACACCGCCGAAGCCACACCATTCCGCATCAAGCTGAGCGCCCAAGGTGCTGGCACGCGCGTCACGGTGCTGGATCAGCAGGGTCAGGAACAGACCACGGCGACAGCCAAGCGCATCATCAATGTGCTGTCTACCAATCTGCGCCCCGGCAACTGATTGTTTTGAGTCGGCCTGCGGGCCTTCTGGAAAAAGCCCTGGTTTCATGCCAGGGCTTTTTTTTATGCCTTTGCCCCGTACTGCGTGACCTTGCGCTTTTTCTCTTATCGAAGAAGAGCTAACAGGGGCAAGGAATACTATGAGGTCAAGGTGATTAGCGCTTGTTTTCCCTTTACAGAAGAAGAGGCACTTGACGGCTTTTTCCTGAAAGGACGCAGTACTTTTTTCAGGCTACGCCGGGCTTTGTTGGTAGTGTCCGTATTGCTGTTGTCCCTGAAAGTGGCGCAAGGCCTTTTTCTGGCAGGGGCTTGAGAGAGAGCACCTTTTATTCTGTGAGCAGAGTTAATCTTTATCGAACAGGGCTGGACTTTCTCCAAAACAGTAAAGATAATAGGAACCATTATCATTTGATGTGTTTTAGGGAGTGGCCCATGCTGAAATCGTTTTACCGTAACGGTTTAAGTTTTTGCCTGCGTATGCTGCGTGGCACACAAGCCTCTGCTCACGCTCCTTCAGAACCGGGGGCTCGTATGCTGGCCATGATCGAGGCCTTGCCCCGCCGTCGTCGCGACGCCTTTGTGCTGCATCGCTTTGAGGGCCTGAATTACAAAGAAATTGCGACTCGCATGGGCACTAGCCCCCGAGTTGTCGAGCACTATATCCGCATGGCCATGCTGGCGTGCCGTCATAATCCAGCACAGCTCAATCGGGTGGACGGGGCTGTGCCGCGTCCGGCTGGTTCGTATGTCTAAGGACGAGCACATGCAGCACATTGATGAGCAGGCCTTGAGCTGGCTGCTCAAACAGCACGATCCCAAACATCAGAACGATGCCCGCAGCCAGTCTGCATTTCGGGCCTGGCTGTCCATTGATCCCGAGCACCAGGCTGCGTTCTTGCGCTGGAAGCTGGAGTGGGAAGCCATGGACGGAATCAGCGAGGAGCATCTGAGCCGTTTGCGTGCAAACTCCCGGCAAGCCGCAGACGCGACAGGGCAGGGAACATGGCGTCAGCGTTTGTTAAATAGCTGCGTGGACGCCTGGTCTGCCAACCCTGCCTTGCGCTTTGCCCTGGGCGGCGCGGTGTGTCTGCTGCTGGGCGTGGCGTTTCTCGGTAGTGTAGGCAGCTACTTTCTTTAAGCCGGGTACAAAGCGTTTAGTCTTTCTCTTTCCAGGGTGAGCGCAGATAGTGCGCAGCCTGCTGGATACGATCATCCAATGTTGTGGCATTTAGTCTTGGAATGACACCCAGGCAAGGGCCGGGCAGATAGTCATGCAGCGTTTGCAGATTTTCCTGGGCATAAGTCATCTCCGGCGCTATGTGGTTGGCGACCCAGCCCAGCAAGGGCAAACCACTGGCGCGTATGGCTTGAACCGTCAGCAAAGCATGATTCAATGCACCCAGACGTAAGCCGACGACCAGCACCACGGGCAACTGCAAAGCCTGCGCTAAATCTGCGCCTGTCCGTCCTTGACCCAGAGGCAGCATGAAGCCTCCCACTCCTTCAACGATTGCATAGTCGGCTTGTTCTGCCGCTGCTTGAACTGACTTTTGGATCAGGGCCGGGTCTAATTCGATTCCTGCTTGCTCAGCCAGAATGTGGGGTGCCGCAGCGGGCTTAAACAAGTACGGTGTCAGTGTTTCCGGATCAGGTTTCAGTCTGGAGTGCCGGGCCAGCGCGTCCACATCTTCGTTATGCAGACGGCCCTCTATTTCTTCGGCTCCCGACGCAATAGGCTTGATCCCCAGCGTGCGAGCGCCGCTTTGGCTTAGCAAATGAAGCAAGGCTGAGCTGACCAGCGTTTTGCCAATTTCCGTATCAGTGCCCGTCACAAAGCAGGCCCTCATGCGTATTCCTTCAGCAGACGACCCAGGCCATGCAGGAAATGCTCCACCTCTTTCGTACCCCATAGATAGCCGGGCATCAGGTACACCGTATTGCCGATAGGGCGCAGCATCAGCCCCTGTTGCAGGGCAGAGCGGTAAAAGCGTCGAGCAAAGCCCTGGTGGTCGTAGCGAGCCGGGCCTGTATCCAGCTCGAAGGCCCAGATCACCCCGCAGCGGCGCAGATGCTGCATCTTGGGATAGTGTTGCCTCAGTTTGTGCAAACCCTCGTCTAGCGCTTGTCCCAGCGTTTTTTGCAGCTCATAGACGGGGTATTGCTGGAACAAGTCCAGAGTAGCCAGCGCTGCGCGGCAGGCCAGGGGATTGCCGGTATAAGAATGGGAATGCAGAAAACCCCGGCGCAAGTCCTGATCATAAAACCCTTGATAAATCGTGGGGCCGGAGAGCACCACGGACAAGGGCAGCGTGCCGCCGGTAATTCCCTTGGACAGGCACAGCAGATCAGGCCAGATACCCGCCTGCTCGCAGGCGAAGAAGGTGCCGGTACGCCCGCAACCCACGGCAATCTCGTCCAGAATCAAATGCACCTGATGGCGGTCGCACAGCTCGCGCGCACCGCGCAGATAATCGGGGGAGTGCATGTGCATGCCTGCCGCACATTGCACCAGCGGCTCCAGAATCACGGCGGCAATGTCCTGATGGCTCTCCAGAATCTGTTCCAGCGATTGCAGTGCGTTTGCGGTGACCTGGCTGTATTCGTCTGGGCTATGGGCCTGGCGCAGATCGGGACTGGCTGCGGTGTATTGCTGGCCCAGTTGCGAGCCGTAGCTTTCCCGGAACAAAGGCACATCGGTTACGGCCAGAGCACCCAGCGTTTCGCCGTGGTATCCCTGCGCGATGCCTACAAAACGGTGCTTGTGTTCCTGGCCCTGGTTGCGCCAGTAGTGCACGCTCAGTTTCAGCGCAATTTCCACGGCAGAAGCGCCGTCGCTGGCATAAAAAGCATGGCCTAAACGATGGCTGCTCAAGGCCGCCAATCGTTCGGAAAGCTGCACAACTGGCTC
Source organism: Alcaligenes faecalis (assembly GCF_002443155.1). Taxonomy (NCBI): domain Bacteria; kingdom Pseudomonadati; phylum Pseudomonadota; class Betaproteobacteria; order Burkholderiales; family Alcaligenaceae; genus Alcaligenes; species Alcaligenes faecalis. The sequence continues at coordinate 732,255 of NZ_CP023667.1, forward strand.
ATGGGTCAGGCCGCAGAGCATGATGTGATCCAGTTGCTGAACCTGATCGCTAATTGCCTGCACCAGATGCGGATGGCTATGTCCAAACAGATTCACCCACCAGGAGCTGATGGCATCCAGATAGGCGTTGCCGTCGGCATCATACAGCCAGGCGCCCTGGGCGCGTTTGATCGCTAACAGCGGCACGCCTTGATCGTGATGCTGCATTTGAGTGCAGGGATGCCAGACCGCTTGCAAGCTGCGTTGGGCCAAAGGGGGAAAGGAGTTTGAGTTCATGGCAAATCACCGTAAAGAGTGGGCGGCTTCATGTAGTGCCTGGACCAGTTTTTCAATATCCTGATGCCGATGGGCGGCAGACAGGGAAATGCGTAATCGGGCTTGGTGGCGGGGAACAGTAGGCGGGCGTATGGCCGGCGCCCAAATCCCTTTTTGCAGGAGAATGTCGGACAGTTGCAAGGCAGGGTCCACCTCGCCCATCAGCAGGCTTTGCACCGGCGTGTCGGACGGCGCCAGACGCCAGGGCAGATCCTGGCTGAAGGTTTGCAGCGCTTGGATGTGTTTTTTCAGCAAGGCTCGCTGAGGTTGGGCTTGTTTGATCAGCTGCAGACAGGCCAGCAAGGAAGCGCAATGCGCTGGAGCCAGCCCAGTGCTGTACACATAGCTGCGGGCGGATTGAGTGAACCAGTCTGCCAGACTGTGGGAGCAGGCAATAAAAGCCCCGCCTTGCCCGGCTGCCTTGCCAAAAGTCCCCAGATAAACCAGGCGCTGACGTTGCGTGGTATTGAGCAGGAAATGCTCTGGCGCTCCTCGCCCGTTTTCGCCCAAAACCCCCAGGCCATGTGCATCGTCCAGATACAACAAGGCATCGTGGCGTTCGCATAAGGTGATCAGCTCATCGACCGGGGCAACTGTCCCGTCCATACTGAACAGGCTGTCCGAGATTACCAGCTTGAATCCCGTCGTTGGCCTGCCGACCAAATCATCCAGGCGCGCCATGTCTCTATGGGGATACACACGTAAACGGGCGCCGGATAGACGGCTGGCATCAATCAGGCTGGCGTGGTTCAGCCTGTCACAGAAGATCGTGTCGCCAGTGCCGACCAGCGCGGGAATGACACCCAAGCTGGCTTGGTAACCACTGACAAAAAGACGGCTGGCCTCAAAGCCACTCCAGTCAGCCAGCTCCTGCTCCAGTTGATGAGCCAGCGCATGATGCCCGCAAATCAGCGGGGAGGCCGTGGCTCCGGCTACATCTTGTGCTGCCAGTAGTTTGAGTTGTGGATGCTGACTAAGGCCCAGATAGTCATTGCCGGCGAAGTTCAGCAAGACCTGACCATTGCGTTCGATATGCGCGTCCGGCAAGGGGCGGCTGATTGCTCTTTTCCTCCACAGCTTCCGGGCCTTCAAAGCCCCCAGTTGCTGATCCAGATGAGCGAGAAAAGCACTCATGACTGCGTAGCCCGGTATTGAACCGGCAAGCGGTTCCAGCCCCGATAGGCGGGGAGCTGAATACGCTCACCTTGAGCCAATTGCAGGCGAGGTAGCAAAGGCAGGAACTGCTCAAGCACCAGTTTTGCCTCCAACTGAACCAAACCGGCACCCAGACAATGGTGAATCCCGTGGCCCATGGACAGCTCAGCCTGATTGTCACGGCTGAAGTCCAGTTCATCGGGATTGGCAAAAACCTCTGGATCCCGGTTGGCAGCGCCCAATAGCAAGAGCAGCAACTGCCCTTTACGCAAATGCTGACCGTGCCAGTGCTGGTCCTGCATCAAACGTCTGGCTGTGTATTGAATCGGGCTGTCGTGGCGCAGCACCTCTTTGATCGCAGCAGGAATCTTCTGCGGATTCGATAGCAAGTGCTGCAGCTTTACGGAGTCGCCAAGCAGAGTCTGAAACAGGGAGCTGAGCAGATGCCGGGAGGTTTCATAGCCTGCAAAGAGCAACATACAGGACTGCGCCAAACGCTCGCGCCTGCCTTGAAGAGAGAGTTGCTCGTCATGCAAAAGCCGCCAGGCCAGCCCACCTTCTTGCAGATTGACGCTGTTCCCCAGAAAGTCAGCCATATCCAGCAAGGCGTCCTGTGTGTCCATCAACAAGGGCAGATCCGGCGTCGCCTGCCCGATAAAGCGTGCCAGTTGCTCTGACCAGGCCTGAAAAACAGACAAAGGTAGTTGCTGCAAACCAATTACATCCATCATGACCAAGGCGGGGAGCGGGCGACAGACCTCATCAACCAGATCTGCAGGACCATGCCGCAGCTTGTCTTCCAAACCAAGATGGATTTGCGTAACGCGCTTTTCAATCGTGCCGTGCAGGGATTCCAAAGCCTTCGCACTAAACGCCGCATTGACCACCCGCCTGACGCGTGTGTGACGGGGGCGATCCAGAAAAACCAGTGTTCTGGCCATCAAGCCCTTGAAGGCTTGCAGACGTGGGGAGGGAGCAGCGCCCGCCTGAGCCACCCACCCGCCTACACGCCGCACACTTAAATCAGGATTACGCAGGGCGGCTTGTACATCGCTATGTCTATGAACCAGCCAAGCCCCACCGCAGAAATCCGCATCCCACACCAAAGGCGGCCCCTGCCGAAGGCGGGCATAAGCTGCATAGGGAGACGCAAGATTGAATTCGCCAAACATGACACCGTTTCCTGAAGAGCAAAGCCAGCGCAGGCTAGCATTTGAGCCGGAAAGAGGCAGTCAGGAGATTGTGTCTATTAATTCTTTCTGGGTGTTTTGGCCGAATTAGAGGACTATTTACCTCTTATGGTGGATATTGATGATTTTTGTGTGACTATTTTTTACAATAAAATTAGTGAATAGAAGCGGTGTTTGGTTCGGATATCGAGATAGAGTTTTCAGTATTCAGGTTGGAAGCACAGTCCCAACCTGAATTATTTCCGTCAGTTATTGAGCGTTAGAAGCGGCTGAAAGTTCGTCATTACCCAGTTTTTCCGTTTTACGCTGCGGCAGCTTCCCATTCAGAATGAAGTACGCCAGCAGACCGATCACCAGTCCCCAGAAAGCCCCGCCAATCCCGAACAGTGTGATATTGGCCGCTGAAGCCAAAAAGGTAATCAAGGCTGCTTCCCGTGACTTGATGTCTGCCATGGCCCCCGCCAGGCTGCCGCCAATGGTGCCCAGCAGCGCCAAGCCCGCCAGTGTGGTGATAAATGTTGCGGGGAAGGCCATGAATACAGCGGCCAGCGTGACCCCAAAGACTCCCACCAGAATGTAGAACACACCGGCGGCAATCCCGGCAACCCAGCGTTTGGACGGATCCTGGTGCGCCTCCGGCCCGGTGCAGATGGCGGCGGTGATGGCGGCCACGTTCATGGCGTGGGAGCCGAATGGGGCCATGACCAGTGAACCCAGGCCGGTCACCCACACAATCGGGTTGGCGCTGGTACGGAAGCCGTCGTTACGCAGGACCAGCATACCGGGCATGTATTGGCCAGTCAGCGTGATCAAAAACAAGGGCAAGGCCACGCTTAGCAAGGCATTCAGGGTGAAGACCGGCATGGTGAACACCGGCGCGGCCAGCTCCAGTTTCAGGCCACTCAGGTCCACGCGATGCTCCAGCAGCAGGAAGCTCAGGCCCAGGATCAGAATGCCCACTACAGCGTAACGTGCGGAAAAGCGTTTGATGATCAGGTAGGCCAGAATCAGCAAGCCGGCCAGCTTCGGGTCCAGTGTCATGCTGCCAAAGGCTCCAATGCCAAATTGCAGCAGAATCCCGGCCAGCAGACCTGCGGCGATGCCGTTGGGAATCAGGCGGATCAGGCGCTCGAAGTAGGAGGACAGGCCCAGGACCACAAAGGCCGCTGCCGAAATCAGGTAGGCGCCGACGGCTTCTTCATATGGCGTGGTAGCCAGAGCCGTAACCAGAAATGCAGCGGCGGGCGTGGACCAAGCGGTGATGATGGGTTCGCGCGAGACCCAGCTCAAGAGCAGACCCGTAACACCCACACCAATGGAAATCGACCAGACCCAGGATGCTGTCAGCTCGGGGCTGAGGCCGGCGACTTTGGCGGCCTGGAAAACCAGAATAAAGGTGCCGCCGTAGTTGACGATAACCGAGATCAAACCGGCCACGATAGGCGGGATCAGGTCGCTGACTAAATAGGATGAGGACGATCGAGAGGTAGACATAGTGCTCTGCGCTTTCCAAAAGGAGAGATGACGAACGAGCACTATTTATAGCGATTAAATGGACTGACCAGATAGGACGCTTTCTGGATGTAGGGCAGACCACTTTTGGGTTGGTAGGTGCCTGACTAGATTGAGTGGGGTGGCTACGTGATTTTGAGTGTGGCCCGAGCTGGATTGAAGCTGGGCTGCAAAGCCAATAATGGTGGCTTTATGACGAGTTGCTCGTCTTGTGAATCGCGTTTTGCATGATAGTACTTTTTCTTGCTGTACGGCGTGAATAATACTGCTGCAACTGCAACTGCAACTGCAACTGCAACTGCAACTGCAACTGCAACTGCAACTGCAACTGCAACTGCAACTGCAATCAGCAATCAGCAAATACATCGGGCTTTCGATTCCTGGGGGGCTAGAAATAAAAAAGCGAGGCAGCCTGCAAGCTGCCCCGTTTTTTTTCTGAGCTCGCCAGAGCTAATGGCTCGTGCTCAGTTTTCCTTGAACTGCAACCAGCCGTCATCCAGCCAGGCATTCAGCATTTCGCGTTCATCTTCATCCAGGGCTTCAAAACTGTCACCGGGAATCAGGAGTTCACGCTGGTCAGCCAACAATTTCAGCGTTGGGCTGGCAGGGCAGGGGGCGACCTCACCGTTGATATACAGCTCATCGCCGCGGTACATCATGCGTGAGCAGCGGTCCAAAGCCAAGCGGCCTTCAGGCAGCTCGGGGTCGTGTAGATCAACTGGGTCTTCGGCAATGTCGAACCAGCTATTGCTGGGCAATTCGGTCAGCCAGACGCCCAGAAAACGTGAGGCCAGCGCTTCGTCAAAACGAATGGCGTTCAAGGCATCCAGCGACTTCTGAATCAGGTTTTCCGGCAAGGCGGCAGGCGTGGTGCTGGCCTGTGCGTCCGGGTCGGTGTAGCGTTGCTGCATGGCCTCGGGCATGGACATCGGTGGGTCGGCGTACAAGCCAAAACCTTCACCACTGGCAGCAGCCAGTTGATCCGATGCGGCATCCATCAAACCACGGGCCAGCGTTGCCTGGGTGGGCGAGCGAAAGCCGATGGAAATCGTCATGCAGTCGCCAATCGCAATCCCGTCATGTGCCACGTGCGGGGGCAGATATAGCATGTCGCCGGGTTCCAGGATGAACTCTTCTTCTACCTGGAAATCGCGCAAAATCTTCAAGGGCAGGTCAGGCACCAGGCTCAGGTCTTTTTGCTGGCTGATGCGCCAGTGACGCTTGCCGTGGGCTTGCAGCAGGAATACGTCGTAGCTGTCGAAGTGCGGGCCTACGCCACCGCCGTCAGAAGCAATGCTGATCATGGCGTCGTCCAGACGGGCATCGCCAATGAAGCGGAACTGACGCATCAGGGCTGCGGTGTTGTCGTCGTGCAGATCCACGCTTTGTGCCAGGGCGGTCCAGTTGGGCTGCGAGGCGGGCGGCAGCTCGTCAAAAGGCCCAGTTTCCATTTCCCAATCTTCGCCGTCATGGATGATCAGGCGCGACTCGACCTCTTCACGCGTTACCAGCTCGCGGATATTGTCTATGCTCAGCGAGTGCTTGAAATTAGGGATGGCGCCGCGTATCAATAAAGGTTTGCGTTGCCAGTAGGTTTGCATGAACTCATGCGCGCTGATGCCGCCCAAAAGGGTCAATGGCTGGTCGATATTCATGGACTGCCCGAACAAGAATTAAATTAGCCCGTAGCTTAACTGATCCGGCTTGTCCCGGTGTACGGCTAGCCTGCGTATCAGGCGTATCCAGCGCAAAGAATCCAGAGAAATACTCACGAAATCGAGTGATTGATTCACGATGGGGGGCTAAAAATGATTGATTGTCGATCTGCTCGCCAACGGCCCTCGGAAAAATGCATAAAAAAGGGAGCCTCTTGGGCTCCCTTCTGGACTGTTTAACCCGTCGCCTTCATCTCTTTTTTCCAGCGATACAGCAGATCCAGAGCATCGCGTGCGCTTAGGTCATCTACATCCAGTTGCTTGAACTGATCCAGCAAGTCCAGTGCTTTTTCTGTGGTCGGATCAGGCTCGGCGACCGTGGTTTCCGGAGCGCTGCCTGCATTGAACAAGTCCAGTTGTGCGCTAGGATCATTCTGGGCTTCCAGGCGGCTTAGCTCGCGGCTGGCCTGGCGGATAACCGCAGAGGGAATGCCGGCACGCTGTGCAACCTGAATCCCGTAACTGCGGCTGGCCGGGCCTTCCTGAACTTCGTGCAGGAACACAATGCCTGAAGCCGATTCTGCGGCGGCCAAGTGCACGTTGGCTGCGGCAGGCAGCTCGTTGGGCAGGCGTGTGATCTCGAAATAGTGCGTGGCAAACAGGGTCAGTGCCTGATTGTGGCTGAGCAGGCGATGCGCGATGGACCAGGCCAGGGCCAGACCATCATAGGTGGAGGTGCCACGGCCAATTTCGTCCATCAGCACCAGGCTGTAAGGGGTGGCGCCGGCCAGAATGGCTGCTGCTTCAGTCATTTCCATCATGAAGGTGGAGCGGCCACCGGCCAGGTCATCAGCCGCACCGATACGGGTAAAGATGCGGTCGATCTGGCCAATACGGGCTGTGCTTGCCGGTACAAAACTGCCAATGCGGGCCAGCAAGGCAATCAGGGCAACCTGACGCATATAGGTGGACTTACCGCCCATATTCGGGCCGGTAATCAGCAACATGCGACGCTGTGCGTGCATTTCGCAGTGGTTGGGCGTGAAGCGCTCGATGCTATGTTCCACCACCGGGTGACGGCCTGCCTCAATCCAGATGCCGGCCTGTTCGGTCAGCTCGGGGGCGACCCAGTTATTGTCCAGCGCATGCAGCGCCAGGGAGGACAGGGTATCCAGTTCAGCCAGGGCACTGGAGCACAAGGCCAAGGGCCCTGCATAGCTTTGCAGCTTGTCCAGCAGTTCATCGAACAGGAACTTCTCGCGGCTCAGGCTGCGGTCCTTGGCGGACAGGACTTTGTCTTCCCACTCTTTCAGTTCAGGCGTGATGAAGCGCTCGGCATTTTTCAGTGTCTGGCGTCGGCGGTAGTCGTCGGGAACTTTGTCGGCCTGACCGCGGCTGACTTCAATAAAGAAACCGTGCACCCGGTTGTATTCGACGCGCAGGGTGGCAATGCCGGTGCGCTCGCGTTCGCGGGCTTCGATCTTGACCAGCACATCACCGCTGTCACTGGCCAGGCTGCGCAGCTCGTCCAGATCGGCGTCGTAGCCGTCGGCAATGACACCGCCATCGCGTATCAGCAAGGCAGGCTCGGAGGCGATGGCAGACTGCAGCAAGCAGGCCAGTGCCGGATCCAGAGCCAGGCTCAACAAATGTCCATGCAAATGCTCGGACTGGCCAAAGTTTTGTTCCAGTTCCTGACGCAGTTCGGGTAGTGTTGCCAGCGCATCGCGCAAGCTGGCCAGTTCCCGAGGACGTACGCTGCGCAGGGAAATACGCGTGGCAATACGCTCCAGGTCCGGGAAGCGGCGCAGGGCATGGCGCAGCACACCCAAAGGATCGCCTGCATTCAGGCTGGCGCTTTGCTGGGTTTGGAAGAACAGGGACACCACATCCTGGCGCTGCTGAACGGCATGGTTCAGACGCAAGGGGTGGTGCAGCCAACGGCGCAGCAAACGACTGCCCATGGGGGTCTGGCAATGATCCAGCGTGGAGAACAGGGTTGGGCTGGTTTCACCGCTAATGGTTTCGGTAATTTCCAGGTTCTTGCGCGTGACAGCATCCAGCACCAGAAAGTCCGAGCTGTGCTGAACGCGGATAGCGGTGATGTGAACCAGGGACTGGGATTGCGTGCTGCCTACATAGCGCAGCAAGGCTCCGGCTGCCGCCGTTGCCGCAGGCAGATCGTCCAGACCAAAGCTGGCCAAGGAATCCAGATCAAAATGATCCAGCAGGGTTTCGCGCGAGCCATCCTGCGCAAAGTGCCAGTCCGGCAAGGTGTGGCAACTGGCTTGTGGCAGTTCCGGGGCAGGGCGCAGCGATTCGGGGTAGACCAGTTCCACAGGGCCGATACGGTTCAGTTCCGTATCCAGCATGTCCGGCTCGCACTGGCTGACCAGAAATTCGCCACTGGCCAGGTTCATCCAGGCCAGTCCCACCATTTCCTGACGTTGCACCTTGATCAGAGTGCAGGCGGCGATCAGGCGGTCTGCCTTGGGAGGCAACAAGGCGTCATCCGTCAGTGTGCCGGGGGTGACCACACGCATGATCTTGCGCTCCACCGGGCCTTTGCTGGCCGCCGGGTCACCGACTTGCTCACAGATGGCGACGGACTCGCCCAAGGCAACCAGACGCGCCAGATAACCTTCCATGGCATGAAAAGGCACACCGGCCATCGGGATGGGCTCGCCGTTGGAGGAACCACGCTTGGTCAACGTCAGGTTCAGCAGGCGTGCGCCACGTTCGGCATCGGCGTAGAACATCTCATAGAAGTCCCCCATCCGATAGAACAACAGGTGCGAGCCAGCCTCCGCTTTGAGCTGAAGGTATTGACGCATCATGGGCGTGTGGGCGGACAGATCGGCAGCAGAAGTCATAGCGCAGTACAGGTCAGGGAATTCAACAACAAGGCCGCCCAGAAGGCGGCTGAGTCGATATTGTAGCGAGCGCAGTCAAGTGGAGGATAGGGAGCGGGCTGATTTAGTCCCGCGTATTTCCCCTTAAAAAGAAGGGATATCCCGATTTTGAGCATGGAAGTACTTGATGTAATAATACAAATGATAATTACTTCCATTTCGAAAACAGGATATCGTCATGTTCACACGTCGCCTTGCCTTGTCTGTCTTGTCTGCCGCTTTGCTCAGCGCAGGATCGCTTGCCCACGCTCAAACGTCCGAAGCGGTCCCGCTGCCCCTGACGCCGGAGCTGGCACAAAAGACCTCGATTACGTCAGAAGGAGCCTTGCGCAAGGATCTGGCCTACGGGATTTACCAAACGGTTTACAGCCCCTTTGACAATTCCTTGTATGTAGCCTCGGCAGAGCGGGCACCCTCGGTTCGTGGTGGTGTGATCTACAAGCTGGACCCCATCACCCTGGATGTGAAGGGGACGATTTATACCGACGAGAGCAACTTCGGCCTGGCAAGGAACGCGTCGGGCGACACCCTGTATGTCACCAATAGTCTGGCTGCGGCCGCCTCCAAAGTGGAGTTGAAGGAGGACGGGGGCATAGAGCGCGTCCGTTTCAGCAACAAGAGCTTTGATGACACCAAAATGGGGCCGCGCACGATTCGTCACGATCCCCAGCAAGGCCGTGTGTATGTGGGCGCCGTAGGCGCGCCTGCCGTGATCTGGGTATTGGATGATCGTAATCTGGAGCTGATCGACACCATTGAAAACGCAGGCAAATGGGTGACCGGCCTGCTGGTGGATTCGCCCTCGCATCGTTTGTATGCCGCCAATGGCGATGGCGAAGTGATGGTGGTGAACACCCAAACCAACAAGATCGAACAGCGCTGGAAACCGGCTGGCGTCAAACCCGCCTTGCTCCTGAATTTCGCGCTGGATTCGGCCCGCAATCGTCTGTATGTGACGGAAACCAAAGACCAGAAGACCGTGTATGTGCTGGATGCCCGCGACGGTAAATTGCTGCAGGAACTGCCGGTGGGCGATGCCCTGGACGTGTTGTACAACGCCGATCGTGACGAGCTGTATTTGACTCATCGCGAGCAGGGCAAGGTGTCTGTACTGGATGGCGCCAGCTATGCGATCAAGGCGCAATACAACTTGCCCGATAACCCCAACAGCCTGGAGCTGGGCCCGGATAGTCAGTTGTACGTCACTGTTAAAGCACCGTTCACCCCTCAGTACAAAGCCAGCAAGCGCGAAAGCGTGGTGCGTATTGACCTGAAGAACATCAAGGGTTGATAGGTAATCGTGATGACACGTCTATTTAAACCTTGCCTGGGGCGCTCTCTTGTCTTGTCCCTGTTTGCTCTCCATGTACAGGCTCAGGCGCAAGACCAGGCGGATGTTGCCCAGGCGCAGGAGTTGTCCATCATTACCGTCAATGCCAGCGCGGATGCTTCGCGTCAGGGTTTGCTGCCGGAGTATGCAGGCGGCCAGGTCGCCAGTGGTGGTCGGGTGGGGATATTGGGTTCTCTGGATAATATGGACTCGCCCTTTAGCGTCAATAGCTATACCAGCCGCTATATCGAGCAGTTGCAGGCATCCACGGTAGCCGATATGGTGCGCCATGATCCTTCCGTGCGGGTGGCGCGTGGCTTTGGCAACTTTCAGGAAAGCTTTTTCATTCGGGGCTTTTTGACGGCTTCCGATGATATTGCCTACAACGGCTTGTTTGGTTTGCTGCCCCGGCAAGCGACCGCGGCCGAACTGGCCGAGCGTATTGAAGTGCTGCATGGAGCCGGCGGCTTTCTGTACGGTGCCGCACCTTCTGGCGGTGGCATTGGGGGCACGATTAATGTGCTGCCCAAACGGGCCGGCGAGAACCCGCTGACCAAGGTCGGTGTGGGTTATGGCAGTGGCGGGCAAAGCCAGATCAAGGCGGATATTTCGCGCCGCTTTGCGGATGATGCGGCAGGTATTCGCATCAATGCCATCAAGCGCAGCGGTGATACGGCGGTCGACAATGAACACACCCGTCTGGACCTGTATACCGTTGGGATGGATTGGCGCGGTGAGCGTGTACGTCTGTCCGCCGACCTGGGCTATCAGGAGCACAAGCTGCGCGAAGTCCGGCCCAATGTCACCTTGCAGGCCGGCTTGTCGGCCTTGCCGGAGCTGCCCTCTCACAAGCGTAACTTTGCTCAGCCCTGGACTTATTCCAATGAGAAAACTGTCTTTGGCACCGTGCGTGGGGAATATGATCTGAATGATTCCATCACGCTGTGGGCGGCCTTTGGCATGAAAAATGGCAAGGAAGAAAACCAGCTGGCGGGCCTGACAGTGACCGATGCGGTTTCGGGTAAATCTACCTTTTCGCGTTTCGATAACTCCCGACGAGATGATGTGAAAACGGGCGAGCTGGGCTTGCGAGCCAGTTTTGAAACCGGCCCTGTGCTGCATGAGCTGGTTGCTGCGGCTTCTCTGTATGACCACAAGGAGAAAAACGCCTGGGCCATGGGCAGCGTGCAGGACAGCAATCTCTATGACCCTGTGAATCATGCCTTGCCGCCCATTGCCTTTTCGGGCGGGAATCTGGGCTCGCCAGCCTTGGTGGGTCGCACCAAATTGAGCAGCTACACCCTGGGCGACTTGATGTACCTCTGGGATGACAGGCTGGAAGTCATGCTGGGTTTACGCCATCAAATTATGGAAACGCGCAGCTATGACTATGGCACCCAGGCCCTGCAGCGTAAAGACCGTCAGCAACACACCAGCCCTGCGGCGGGCGTGGTGTTCAAGCTGACTGATGAATGGGCCTTGTACGGCAACTACACGGAAAGCCTGGCGCAAGGTGATCTGGCACCGTCCCGTTTTAATAACCAGCCCGTTCAGAACGCGGGGCAGCGCTTGTCGGCCTTTGTGGCCAAGCAAAAAGAGCTGGGCATCAAGTACGACAATGGCTCCATGGGCGGTGGTTTGACTTTCTTCACCACGACCAAACCGCGGGGTGTCGTGAACGACGATCTGCGTTTTGTGGAGTCGGGCAAGGATAGGCATAACGGGCTGGAGCTGAGCTTCTATGGTCAGCTGACGGACTCCCTGCGTATTCTGGGTGGTGTGACTGCCCTGGATACCAAGCAGAAAAACACGGGTGATCCGTTGAGCGAAGGTCAGCGCGTGATTGGTGTGCCGCGCTGGCAGGGCAGTCTGGGCTTGACCTGGGATGTGCCGCAGGTGACCGGCTTGTCGCTGGATACCCAGTTGCTGGCTACCGGCGCCCGTTATGCGGATTCGGCCAATGCGATCCGTGTGCCTGGTTGGGTACGTTGGGATCTGGGAGCCAGCTATCAGCGCAAGGTTTCCGGTGTACCCATGACATTCAGGGCCAGCGTTGAGAACGTGGCCGATACGACTTACTGGGCTTCAGTTGGCGGTTATCCCAATAATGGCTATCTGGTCTTGTCGCAGCCACGCACGTTCATGTTGAGTGTCTCGGCGGAGTTTTAAGGAAGGGAGCAGGCAGGGGATCAAAACCCTGCCTGATTCGACCCCTCCACCCCTACTTCCAGCCCATCGCTATAACTTTTACAAAATAAATGTCCGGAAAGTGGGCTCTCAAACGTCTTTATAAGGAAGGCCTGAAAAAGAACCTCTTGCCCTGTCCGCTTGATTGCGTTGGATGGGTAAGCAAGCCTCTGCCTTCTTGACCACTATTACTTTTTTGATCACCTGCCAGGCATGATGCGGCGGGTGCAGATCTACGGTTTTAACGGAATTATTTATGAAGTCCAAAGCAGTGAAGCGCCGCTGGGCGTTGGCCCTGGTGGCGGTGCTGGTACTGGGGGCGCTGGCCGCACAGGCCGGGCGTTCTTCAGAGCAGTTTGAAACGGTGGCCGTGGAGCAAAGCGATATACGCGCTACCGTTGCTGCGGTGGGGACTTTGAAGCCCAGTCGCTATGTGGATGTGGGGGCACAGGTGTCGGGGCAGATTACGGCTTTGCCGGTTGCTCCGGGCGATCAGGTCGAGCAGGGCCAGTTGCTGGTGGAAATTGACCCCAGCGTACAGCAGGCCACGGTCGATGCAGGCCGCGCTTCGCTGGCGGCATTTCGCGCTCAGTTGGCTGAGCAACAGGCCCAGCTTTTGTTGGCCCGTCAGCAGTTGACACGTCAGCGCCAATTGGAGCGCCAGCAGGCCAGTCGTCAGGAAGATATACAGATTGCCCAGGCGAATCTGGCGACGGCTCAGGCGCGTGTCGCCCATGTGCAAGCGCAGATGGAGCAGACCCAGGCCACGCTGAAAGCCGACGAGGCGCGATTGGGCTACACGCGCATTTACGCGCCCATGAGTGGCACCGTGATTGGTGTGCAGGCCCGTGAAGGCCAGACCTTGAATGCCACGTACCAAACCCCCAATATTTTGCGCATTGCAGACCTGAGCACCATGACGGTGTGGACCAGTGTGTCCGAGGCGGATATTCGTCGCATCAAACCCGGCATGACGGTGACGTTTACAACCTTGGGCGAACAGGGCGAAACACAGGCGCGTCAATGGCAGGCCAAGGTGCGGCAGATCATGCCGGCACCTGAAGGAAGCACGCAGGAAGAGACCACTGCCACGGCGCCAACAGCCACGCAGGCCATCATGTATACGGTGCTGTTTGATGTGGACAATGAAGACGGTGAATTGATGCCGCAAATGACCGCGCAGGTGCTGTTTGAAATTGATCGTGCCGATCAGGCTTTGCTGGTGCCCCTGGTGGCCTTGCGTCCTGACCCGCAGCGCGGTCCCGATGCCTTCAAGGTGCCCGTGCTGGAGCACGGCAAGCTGCAGGAAAAGCCGGTCAGTCTGGGGGTGCGTAATCGACACCAGGTGCAGGTTCTGGATGGGCTGGCCAAGGGTGAGCAGGTGGTGCTGGCCGTGGTGGCGGCCGAGCGTGGCTGGCGGTGGTTGCAATGGTAGGGTCCGCTCCTGCCTTGATTGAGCTGCGCGATATCTGCCGTATTTATGGTGGCCCGCCCAGCACGAAACCGGCTGTGCAGGTCTTGTTCGATGTCAGCCTGAGCATTGAGCCGGGCGAGTTTGTGGCCATTGTGGGCGCATCGGGCTCGGGCAAGTCTACCTTGATGAACTTGCTCGGTTGTCTGGACAAGCCCAGCAGCGGCACCTATCTGTTCCAGGGTCGGGATGTTGCACAGTTAAGCGCGGATGAGCTGGCTGCCTTGCGTCGGGAAACGTTTGGTTTTGTGTTCCAGGGCTATCACTTGATCCCAACCGAAACGGCCAGTGAAAACGTGCAGATGCCCGCGATTTATGCGGGCATGGACGAGGCCAGCCGGGCTGACCGTGCCGCGCATTTATTAGGCAGTCTGGGCTTGGCGGACAAGCTGGACAATCGACCCAATCAACTGTCTGGCGGTCAGCAGCAGCGCGTGTCCATTGCCCGTGCCCTGATGAATGGCGGCCGGGTCATTCTGGCTGACGAGCCTACGGGTGCACTGGATTCGCGCAGCGGTGCGGAGGTCATGGCCTTGCTGCGCGAGCTGTCGGACTCGGGGCATACGATCATTCTGATTACCCACGATCACCAGGTGGCCGCGATGGCAGACCGGGTGATCGAGATTCGTGACGGCTGCATCCTGTCTGATAGCCGCCCGGATGCGGCCCAGGAAACAAGGGCCAAGCCGCCTTTGATGGAGTCGGAACATCGCCGCTCGCCCTGGCTCTCGGAAATCAAGGACGCCGCACGCAGTGCCTTGCGCAGCATGTTCATTAATCGGCATCGCACGGCATTGACCTTGCTGGGCGTGATTATTGGGGTGGCCTCGGTCATTGTCATGCTGGCGGTGGGCGAGGGCGCACGCCAGCGCGTGATGGATCAGATGGGTACGATGGGCACCACCATCATGTACTTGAGCAGTTCCTCGCCACCCAATGGCTTGCCCAAAGGCCAACTGACGGATGAGGATCTGGAAGCGATTGGAGAGCTGCCTCTGATACGGCGTGTGATGCCCGTGATTGGGGACCCGATTACCGTGCGGCGCGGCAGTGTGGACCGGCAGGTGTATGTGTTTGCCGCCAATGAAACCATGCCGGATATTCACCGCTGGAAGCTGGCACAAGGCCGTTATTACACCGATGCCGAGGACCGGGATCTGGCTCCCCTGGTCGTGCTGGGACATCGTGCTGCCAAGCATTTTTTTCCCGATATGGATGTGCCGTTGGGGCAGCAGCTCCTGATCGGTAATTCACCTTTTGAAGTGATCGGGGTGATGCAGGAACGGGGTGCCGATTCGGGCGCACAGGACTACGACGACATGGTGTTTGTGCCCTATCACGCGGCGCGTGCCCGTGTGTATCAGGCCCAGACCCAGCCTGACTATGTGGTGATTGATGCGCAGGACAGCTCCACCGTTCTGGAAGCGGAACAGGACATGCGCCAGTTGCTGACACAGCGTCACGGCGGGCGCGAGGACTTTTCAATCGGGAATGCGGCGGCTCGCTTGCAGGCAGAGGCTTCCACGCGTCAGGCCATGAGCATGATGCTGGGCCTGATTGCCGCGGTGTCCTTGGTGGTGGGCGGCATTGGTGTCATGAACGTGATGTTGATGACAGTGCGGGAACGCACGCGGGAAATTGGCATACGCATGGCAACGGGTGCGCGACAAAGCGACATCATGCGTCAGTTCCTGACCGAGGCGGTTTTGTTGACGATTACAGGCGGTTGTCTGGGTGTGCTGGCCGGTGCAGTTGTGGGTATCGGCCTGATTTTTGGTGGGGTAGATGTGGTGTTTTCCTTGCGGGCGGCCTTGGGCGCCTTTGGCTGCGCCGTGGTGACGGGCATGGTTTTTGGCTATATGCCAGCACGTACGGCGGCCGCACTGGACCCCGTTCAGGCTTTGGCAGGGGAGTAAGCATGGCTCATTACCGATGGATAGCAGGGGCCATGAGCACGCTGGTGCTGCAAGCTTGCGGCTCCTTGTCCTCTGATCTGGACAAGACCCCGCCGACGCTGCCCCAGGCGTATCAACAGCAAGCCAAGGCGACACCCAGTCCTGTACTGGCCCAGGTAGAGCCGGAGTGGTGGCGTCCCTATAACAGCCCCGCCTTGAACAGCCTGATGCAGGAGGCCTTGAAGGATGTGGCGGTGCTGCGTCAGGCACAGGCCCGGATCTTGCAAGCGCAGGCTCAGGCACGCATTGCCGGAGCCAGTTTGCTGCCGGAGTTGCAGGGCAATCTGTCTGCGCAAAGAGATGCGCCGTTTTCTTCCTCGCATGGAGACTCTCGCTCGCAATATGTGGCCGGTGCGTTCATGAGCTACGAGCTGGATCTTTGGGGACGCAATCGTGCTCAGGCCGACAGTGCCGTGTTCCTGGCCCAAGCGGCAAATTACGAGCTGGATGTGCTGCGTGTCAGCGTGCAGGCGCAGGTGGTGCATTTAAGCCTGCAGGCTCTGGGCGATAAACAGCGTGTCGCCATTGCTCGTCAAAACCTGGCCGTTGCGCAACGCTTGTTGAGCCTGCTGGAAGCACGCTTGCAGGCGGGGGCGGCTTCGCCTTTGGAGCTGGCACAGCAACGCCAATTGCTGGCTTCGCAACAGCGCAAATTGTTGGTGATTGAAGAACAGGCCATTCGCACGCGGGTGGAGCTGGCGACCTTGTTGGGCCGCACTGAAATCATGCCCGAGCCGCAGGAAGATATTGCCAGCCTGCAGGTGCCGGTGCTGGAAGCAGGTCTGCCTTCACAACTGCTATCGCAACGCCCTGATATTGCGCACATCGAGGCCCAGTTGTCAGCGGCTCATGCCGATGTGCATGTGGCGCGCGCTGCCATGTATCCCAGCCTGACTTTGGGGGTGCGGGCAGGGGCATCGGGCAATCATTGGGAAGAAAGCCTGCGCCATCCGGTCTACAGCCTGATCAGCGGGCTGGTGGCTCCTATCTTCAATGCCGGTCGTTTGGAGGCGGGCAAGGATTTGAGCGACGCTCGTTTGCAGGAATGGCTGGCGCAGTATCGGCAGACCATTGTGCAGGCTTATATGGATGTGGAAGGCGTGCTGGCACAACTGCATAGCCTGGATGCCCAGGCGCAGACCATGGAACTGGAGTGGGAGCAAGCCAGGCTGGCGTTTCAACTGGCCGAAGCACGTTATCGCTCCGGCTCGGAAACCCTGCTGTCTTTACTGGATGCGCAGCGTACCTTGTACGCCGCTCAGGATGTGCGCGTCAGCTTGATGCAGGCGCGTTTGCAATCCCGCGCGGCGCTCTTCCGAGCACTGGGCGGGGGCTGGCAAGCTGGCTCAGGCAGCCTGGCTGATCAGGGGACGGTGGCAGAGGCTGGGGTCTAGCAGGCTGGCAGCCGCCTCGTCCAGCAGGATGTGGGTGTTGGCGTGCGGCTTCAAGGCTGTGAAAGGCAGCTCGGGCGTGACACCGCCTTCCTGGTAATTGAGCATGGTGCGAGCCTTGTGCTCGCCGGTGACCACCAGGGCAATTTCACGGGCGCTCAGAATATCGGCAATCCCCATGGTGATGGCCGATGCAGGCACTTCGTCCATGGAATCAAAAAAGCGGCTGTTGTCGATACGGGTGCGCTCGGACAGGGCCACCACATGGGTGCGGCTGTCAAAAGGGGTGCCCGGTTCGTTAAAGCCGATGTGGCCGTTGGTGCCTACGCCCAGCAATTGCAAGGCGACACCCCCACTGGCCGCAATCGCGGCGGAGTAGTCCTGGCAGTGCTGCTCCAGCTCTTGGGTCAGGCCATTGGGCAGATGCAAACGAGCGGCATCAAAAGGCAGTTGGCCGAACAGGTGCTGGCGCATGTAGTAGGCGTAACTTTGCTCGTGCGCTGCCGCCAGACCCACATACTCATCCAGATTGAAGCTGTTGATCTTGGAGACATCCAGCCCATTGGCACGTACGTCCTGTACGAAACGGGCGTAGACGGGTTCCATGGTCCCCCCGGTTGCCAGACCCAGAGTCGCTTGTGGATCCTGACGAATAATTTCCTGAAGACGGGCGCTCAGGTGCGCCGCAATGGCGGCGGAATCGGGGAAGACTAAAAACATAATCTTGTTCTATGTATGGGCTGAATAAGTTGAAAAAAAACTTCGCCGCAAGCACGGCGAAGTTTGATCTTTCGAAATTCTAATGGGACAAAGATGTAACGTCAGTTTTTTTTTGCAAGCAAGTGACACGTTTTAACTATCTTGTTTGCCAGTCTCTCCCAGGAAGCCACCACTTTGACGTGCCCACAAACGAGCATACAAACCACCTTTTTCCAGCAATTCCTGGTGGCTGCCTTGCTCGATGATGCGGCCCTGATCCAGCACAATCAAGCGGTCCAGTGCCGCAATGGTGGACAGGCGGTGGGCAATGGCAATTACCGTCTTGCCGTGCATCAGGGTGTTGAGGCTTTCCTGGATGGCGGCTTCCACTTCAGAGTCCAGCGCGCTGGTGGCTTCATCCAGTAACAGGATGGGGGCGTCTTTCAGCATGACGCGGGCAATTGCCACACGCTGACGCTGGCCGCCAGACAGTTTCACACCGCGCTCGCCCACATGCGCCTCCAGGCCCTCACGGCCCTGGCGGTCATGCAGCTGCGGGATGAAGTCGGCAGCGGCGGCACGCTCAACGGCCATATGCAGCAGCTCGTCGTTGGCATCCGGGCGGCCATACAGAATGTTGTCGCGCATGGAACGGTGCAGCAAGGAGGTATCCTGCGTCACCATGCCAATGGCGGCACGCAAACTATCCTGCGTGACATGGGCAATGTCCTGGCCATCAATGCGGATGGTGCCGCTATCCACATCATGGAAACGCAGCAGCAGGTTGACCAACGTGGACTTGCCCGCGCCAGAACGGCCAATCAGACCAACACGCTCGCCCGGTTTGATCACCAGATTGAGCTTGTCGATCACCTGACGGCTTTTATCGCGGTAGGCAAAGCTCACGTCCTGGAATTCGAGGCGACCTTGTTCGATTTGCAGGGGCTTGGCATCGGGCGCATCCATCACGGTGGGTTCTTGCGTCAAGGTGTTGATGCCGTCCTGAATCGTGCCCACGTTCTCGAACAGATTGGTCAACTCCCACATCAGCCAATGGGAATGGCCGGACAGGCGCAGTGCCATCGCAATGACAGCTGCCACCACACCGGCGGTGGATTGGTCAATCGACCACAGGTACAAGGCCAGGCCCGCCGAGCTGATCAGCAAGAGGGTGGCCAGCACATGGTTGGCCACTTCAAACATGCTGATCAGACGCATCTGGGCATGGCCCGTTTCCTGGAAGCGGCGCATGGCGTTCTTGGCATGGTCTGCCTCACGGCGTGTGTGGGCAAACAGCTTGACCGTATTGATATTGGTGTAGGCGTCGGTAATGCGGCCCGTCATCAGCGCACGAGCATCGGCCTGTTCAGCGCCGACTTTGCCCAGACGAGGCACAAAGTACACGCAGGCCAAGGCGTAGCCCACCAGCCAGAGCAGAAAGGGCAGGATCAGCAGGCGGTCAAAGCTGCCGGCCAGAATCAGAATACCGATCAGGTAGGCGCTCATGCCCACGACCACTTCCACGGCCATGAACAGGGTTTCACGCACCGCCAGAGCGGTTTGCATGATCTTGGTGGTGATGCGGCCGGCAAACTCGTCCGCGTAAAAGGACATGCTCTGGTTCAGCATCAGCTTGTGAAACAGCCAGCGCAGGCGCATGGGGAAGTTGATGGCCAGCACCTGGTGCATGACCAGCGTATGCAGGCTGATCAGGACCACGCTGCCCAGCAGAACAGCGGCAATAGTCAGGAGCGTGCCACCCTGCTGGCTCCAGAATAAAGCAGGTTCAATCGAGGGCAGCCAGTCCACGATATAGCTGAGCAGGGCAAACAGCATGGCCTCGTAGGCCGACAGGCCAATCGAGGTCACGGTCATCAGGCCAATCCAGCCGCGTGAATTTTTCGTACAGGCCCAGATGAAGGGGAAAAATCCTTTGGGAGGAGTGGCGACGTGTTGTTCGGGATAGGGATCTAATCGACGTTCAAAGAATGACAGCACCGAATGGGCTCCAGCGGACGGCCCCGAGGATGGCAGGGCCGTTTAGACAAATAGAAAACCGCTTCCGGGGTATGAAGCGGCAATTTTTGATGGTACAGCAGTCATTCTGTCTGGCTGAAGAAAACCTGATAAAAACACAGTCTTTGTGTATGGAAAGTGTCAGATATTGACCACGGTGTACGTTTAGTGAGCCAAGCTAATGTTGGCGTCTGCTTTGGCAGAGCATTGAAGGAGGCTGAAGGGATAGGGCCTTGGTACGCGTGTCTTTGTTCCGTTGAGCGGTTTGTCTACATAGAGATAGGGAGGCCCAAAGGTATTTGGGGTCTGGATAAGGATATCCAGACCCCAATCAGAGAGCGGCAGTGATCTCTTAAAGGTAAACAGGCTTAGTACGCCACCACCTGCCCATCTTTACGCGGGTCAGAGCCACCCACGTAATGATTGCCCTGGCGCAGAATCAGTTGTGCACCGCCAAAGGCGAACACACCACTGCCAGGTTCAACGACGACTTCATGACCGCGCTCGCGCAGGGCCTGAACCAGAGCGGGATCGAAAGTAGGCTCTACCGCCACGCCACGGCCACCCGTCACGCGCCAGCGTGGGGCATCGGCAGCGGCTTGCGGGTTCTGACCATACAGCAGAACACGCAGCGCCATTTGCATATGGCCTTGGGACTGGAAGGGGCCACCCATCACACCAAACGACATTTGCGGCGTGCCATTGGCATTCATGGCAAAGGCGGGAATGATGGTGTGCGAGGGGCGCTTGCCACCGGCCACTTCATTCACATGACCAGGCCGCAGGGTAAAGCCATGACCGCGGTTCTGCATGCTGATGCCGGTGCCGGGAACGACCACGCCGGAACCAAAACCCATGTAGTTGGACTGGATCAGGGACACCATCATGCCGCTGGAATCGGCGGCTGTGACATAGACCGTGCCGGAGGGGCCGGGCAGGCCATGTTTGGGGTCGCCTGCCTCGTTCATTTGAATCAGGGCAGCGCGCTCGCGCAGATAGGCCGGGTCCAGCAGATGCTCGGGATGATGAATCATGTGCTCCAGATCTGCGTGGTGTTCGTACAGATCGGCAAAGGCCAGCTTCATCGCTTCAATGCTCAAATGCACTGTATCGATATGGTCCAGCGGCTGTTGGCCTACACCCGCCTGCTCCATGATGCCCAGTGCCATCAAGGCGGCCAGACCCTGACCATTCGGGGGGATTTCATGAATGACCGATTGCGCAAAAGGATGGCTGATGGTGCCGCACCAGTTCGCGCGATGCTCGGCCAGATCCTGCTCGTCCATGGCGCCGCCATGCTGGCGGGAGAAGTCGGCAATGCGTTTGGCCAGCTCGCCGGTATAAAAGTCCTGACCCTGGGTCGCCGCAATGCGTTCCAGCGTATTGGCCTGGTCCGGGTTCTGGTACCACTGACCAGCTACGGGCGCTTTGCCATCACGTAAAAAGGCTTCGGCAAAACCGGGCTGATCGCCCAGGCGCTGACGACCCAGTTCCCATAAACGTGCGATCACGGGTGAGACCGGGAAACCTTCTCGGGCGTAATGAATCGCGGGGGCGGCGACTTGTTCCAGACTCAGGCGGCCCAGCTTGCTGGACAGCTCGGCCCAGGCAGAGACCGCACCAGGAACGGAGACACTTTCCCAACCTTTGTCGGGGACGGCGTCGTGACCTTTGAATCGGTCCGGCGACCAGCCACGAGGCGAGCGCCCGGAGGCGTTCAAGCCATGTAGCTCTTTGCCGTCCCAGACGATGGCAAAGGCATCACTGCCTATGCCGCAACCCGTGGGTTCAAGCACCGTCAAGGCGATGGCGGCAGCCAGCGCCGCATCGACGGCATTGCCACCTGCCTGCAACATGCGCAGGCCCGCTTGTGCGGCCAAGGGGTGGGAGGTGCTGACCATGTTTTGGCCAAGCACCGCAGAACGGGCGGACGGGTAGGGGTTGTTCCAGTCCATACAGGTGTCAGTCTTGTTCATTGAAT
Organism: Alcaligenes faecalis; assembly: GCF_002443155.1. Taxonomy (NCBI): domain Bacteria; kingdom Pseudomonadati; phylum Pseudomonadota; class Betaproteobacteria; order Burkholderiales; family Alcaligenaceae; genus Alcaligenes; species Alcaligenes faecalis. The sequence continues at coordinate 754,024 of NZ_CP023667.1, forward strand.
CTGTATTCCAGTCAGTTGGATCAGGCCTTGCCAACGTGCGCTGTCCTCGCGGACCAAGGAGATAAACTCTTCTCGGCTGGTGCTGCGGGGTTGGTCCACGCCCAAGGTTTGCAGGCGTGAGCGTACTTTGGGGTCCTGAACGGCATGGGTAAAAGCCTCATAAGCCTTGTCACGAATTTCGTCGGGCAAGCCTGCGGGAGCGTACAGGCCAAACCAGGTCACCGATTCATAGCCCGGCAGGCCGGACTCCTGAAAGGTGGGCAAATCGGGAGCCAGTGGCGAGCGCTGTTGGCCTGTCACCGCCAGGGCACGCAACTGGCCGCTGTTCACATACGGCATCCCGGTGGGGATGGCATCCAGTAAAACATGGATGGAGCCGCCCAGCATATCGTTAATGGCCTGACCGGTTCCGCGGTATGGAACGTGGGACATGACGATATTGGCCTGATTCAAAAAGGCTTCGGTGCCCAGGTGCACGATGGTGCCATTGCCACTGCTGGCGTAGTTCAACTCATCGGGATGGGCGCGCGCGTATTCAATCAGTTCCGGCAGAGTTTGCGCGGGTACGGACGGGTTCACCAGCAAGACGCTGGCGGCATCGCCCAAGTGAGCGATAGGGGTGAAGTCTTTTTCTGCATCGTAGGGCAGGGATTTGTACAGGTGCGGGGCAATCGCGTGGGTGCTGCTGGTGGTGAACAGGAGGGTGTAGCCATCGGACTTGCTGCGAGCGACTTCGCCCGAACCAATTGTGCCGCCTGCGCCCGTGCGGTTGTCCACAATGATGTTGGCGTTCATCGCTTTGGCGGCGCTTTCGGCAATCAGCCGGCTGATGACGTCGGTGGCTCCGCCAGTGGGGAAAGGCACGATCAGGCGAATGGGGCGATCAGGCCAATCGCTGGCATGGGTCGCCATGCTGCTGACGGCCAGAACAGCACCTAATAAGGTTTGGGCAAGACGTCGCCAGGGGCGACGGGTCGATAGGGTCTGTGCGGTGCTTGGGGCGTTGCTGGGTCTGGTCATGGCTCTCTCCTCAATCAAGAGATGATAGGAAAGGCGATGATGCCGAACCAGCAACAAATAAGCAGATCAGCGTTGCTATTTTGGCAAGGCCTGCGGATCGATTTCAAGTTGCGGTAACAACTCGTCCAGAAAGCGGCGAACAATAGAGGGCAAGCGGCGGCCAGCCAGGGCCTGCACTTCAATCTGGCGGTTCAGCAAGCCGCGTTCGTGGATGAAGCTGGCTTGCAGCAAACCTTGCTCAATCAGATGACGAGCCGAGAGCAAGGCTGACACGGTCACACCAGCACCGGACAAGGCAAATTGATGCAGGGACTGCATGTGGTTGCTGCTGAAAACCGGGTCCAGACTCAGGTTTTGCGCACTGCAAGCCACATCCATCATTTGTCGTACCGTGGTGTCGGGGCCAGGCAAGGCTAGGGGGTGCGCCAGAAGGCTTTTCAGGCTGATGCGTTCGGTACGGGTTACTGGGTGCCCGGGAACCGCCAGAGCCATGACGGGCGCATCGCGGCGGAACAAGGTCTTGATGTCTTTTTCAGCCGTTTGCGTGAATTTGATGCCTATATCAATCTGGCCGCTCAACAGCAGCATGGTGATGCGGTGTGGCGGCAGCACATCCAGCTGAAAGCGTATGCCCTGATGCTTTTCACGAAACTGCGCGATGCATTGCGGCAGGAGCTGGGCGGCCAAACCTTCAGAAGAAGCAATGCGGATCAGGCCGGTTTGCAGCCCTTGCAGGGCGGCAATATCGTGCAAGGTACGCTCGGCATCCATGGCACTGCGGCGCGCATGGGCCAGCAGCAGTTCACCCGCAGCGGTCAGGTTCATGCCACGGGCATGGCGCTCGAACAAGGCCATGCCCAGGTTTTCTTCCAGTCCGCTGATCTGGCGGCTGATGGCCGATGTGGCCACATGCAGATTGCTTGCCGCTTGCGAGATAGAGCCACAACGCGCTACTTCCTGGAAGTAGCGCAGTGCGGTCTCCTGAAGATGGCGTGGGTTCATACCAGACTGCCGCGCAGTTCGGCGGCAATCTCGTAGGAGCGCAAGCGCTTGTTATGGTCAAAGATATTGGCGTTCAGCATCAGTTCGTTGGCGCCGGTCAGTTGAATGAAGCCTTTCATCTGCTCAAGCACTTGTTCCGGATTGCCAATGGCCGTACAGCTGAGCAGGGAGTCCAGCAGATGCTGGGCGGGTGGGCTGCATTGCTCGTAGTAGTCGCGTACGGGCGGTGGCAACTGGCCGGGACGACCACTGCGCAGGTTCACAAAAGACTGTTGCCAGGAGGAGGCCAGTAGTTTGGCTTCGTCTTCCGTGTCGGCGGCAAAGACGTTGTAGCCCAGCATGACGTACGGTTTTTCCAGATGCACGGAAGGCTGGAACTGACGGCGGTAAACCTCAATAGCATCCATCAATTGAGCAGGTGCAAAATGCGAAGCAAAGGCGTAGGGCAAGCCCAAGGCGGCGGCCAGTTGAGCACCAAACAGGCTGGAGCCCAGAATCCAGACCGGCACATTCAGTCCGCGACCGGGCACGGCCATGATGCGGTTGCGCGGCTCGTCGGACATATAGTCCATCAGTTCCAGCACGTCGCGCGGAAACTGGTCGGGGTCGCTGTTCAGATTGCGGCGCAAGGCGCGGGCGGTTTCGGGGTCGGAGCCAGGGGCACGACCCAGGCCCAAGTCAATACGGCCGGGGTACAGGGAGGCCAGCGTTCCAAACTGCTCGGCAATCACCAAAGGGGAATGGTTGGGCAACATGATGCCGCCCGCGCCCACACGAATGCGGCTGGTTTGACCGGCAATGTGGCCGATCAGAACTGAAGTGGCAGCACTGGCAATACCGGGCATGCCGTGGTGTTCGGCCAGCCAGTAACGGTGATAGCCCCACTGCTCGGCATGACGGGCAATGTCCGCCGAACAGCGAAAGGACTGGGCCGGTGTGGAGCCCTGAACAATAGGGGACAGGTCTAGGACGGAGAGCGGATAGCTAGGCTTCATGGCATCAGATTCAAATTGGACTCAGGATATAGTCGATCCATCGTTAGGCAGCGTCAAGTAAACCCATAGCATAGGCAAGGATGTTCAGATGAAAGAAACCAGTCGTCGCACCGTCAACCATTACCAGGACCATGCGCAGGCTTATCGGGACGGCACGTGGGACCATGATGTCAGCCAGAATCGCGATGCTTTGTTGGCGGCCATCGGCTTGCCGGGGCCTGTGGATATTCTGGATCTGGGCTGTGGGCCGGGGCGGGATCTGGTCGCGTTTCAGGCTATGGGCCATCGCCCGGTGGGGCTGGATGGCTGTGCGGCTTTTGTGGAGATGGCTCGTCAGCAAACCGGCCTGCCGGTGCTGCATCAGGACTTTCTGGATTTGAATTTACCCGCTGCCGCGTTTGATGGCGTGTTTGCCAATGCGGTTTTATTCCATATACCCAGTGCCGAGTTACCTGCTGTGTTGACGGCCTTGCGTCATAGCCTGCGACCTGGAGGCGTGCTGTTTTCTTCCAATCCGCGTGGTCAGGGGCAAGAAGGCTGGAATGGTCAGCGCTATGGTTGTTACTACAGTTGGGAGCAGTGGTCAGAGCGTCTGGAGCAAGCGGGCTTTGAATATATAGAGCACTTTTATCGCCCCACAGACAGGCCACCGCAGGAGCAACATTGGCTGGCGTCCTTGTGGCGTGTACCGGCCTGATCAGCAGCAAAATGGTGAATCCCTGACCTGGCTACTTAGGCGATTGTTTTATAAGCCTATTTTTTGCTAATACAGGGGTTTTCCCTATTTTTATGCACATCTTTTGTGGATAAGCCGGTTTTCAACAAGCAGAGGCTTGCCCGAGGAAAAAAATGGTAAAGAATTGTCGATTCTCTGCTCGCCATTCTTAAGTGCTTGATTGCACGGGGATAAGTGCAGTGATTCACGGTTTATCCTGTGACTTGTCCACATTTTATGGGGATAAGCTGGCGTCTGTTTCCGGATTTGGCTGTTTTCTGTTCGCGGTTTTTAAGTCGCTGATACTACGGAAGGTTTTTCTGATTTGCCCAGTTTTTCCTATGAGCTATCCACAGTTTTCGGGGATAAGATGGAGGGCTTGCTCAACTTGGGTTCAGGCCCCTCTCAAGGCTATGATGCGCACTAGCAATGTTTACCCTTAGCGGCCAGTCCCTTCGGTGCTTTGCCTTTTAATTGAGGAGATTGAAACGTGGAAAAATTGCAAGCCTGGATGACAGAGTTTCCAGCCGTTGTCGCGATTGCGCTCAACGTCGTGATCGCTTTGTTGATTCTGATTATTGGCTGGTGGCTATCGGCCGTCGCTGGTCGTGCCATCAAGCGGATGGCGGCCCGTTCCCCCCGAGTGGATCCGACGATTGTACCCATGGCCCAGTCCGTGACGGTCTGGACGATTCGCATATTTGTGCTGATCGCTGTACTGGCGCGTTTTGGCGTACAGACCGCCAGCATTATTGCGGTATTGGGTGCTGCCGGCTTGGCCGTTGGTCTGGCCTTGCAGAACACACTGCAAAATATCGCGGCTGGCATCATGTTGCTGATGCTGCGTCCCTTGCGTGCGGGCGAGTTTGTATCGGTCGTTGGTAAAGGCGACGGGACCGTGCAGGAAGTGGGTTTGTTCCTGACCCGCTTTGAGCAAGTGGATGGCATTCAATTCACGTTGCCCAATAGCCTGATCTGGGGCAACCCTATCATCAACTACAGCCGCAACACCACTCGTCGTTTGGACTTTGGTGTGGGCGTACGCTATGGCGATGATCTGGACCTGGCCATCAAGCTGCTGCAGGACTTGCTCAATGAACATCCTCAGGTGCTGAAAGACCCGGCTCCTTTGGTCATGGTCATGGAGTACAAGGACAGCGTAATCACCGTCAATCTGCGTGCGTGGATCAATGCTGCTGACTTCTGGGATGCCCGTTTTGATCTGTTCCGCCGTGCGGTCCAAGTGCTGAATCAGGCTGGTTTGCAGACGCCCGTTCCAGTACGTGAAATCGTGCAGTCGGTTGGCGAGAAAAAGGCTGCGTGAACATGATGGGTTCAAGGCCTGACTCCGGCTTTGAACCGTGTCCTGCAGGCTTCAAGCCCATGCGGTTCCGATAGAAAGTATGAATGCCCCAAGCCTTGCTTTTAGCGGCTTGGGGCATTTTTTTCGGGTTAGCCTGCATTGGACTTACTTTCGGCTTCTCCCATACTGTACTCTTTGCTCTCGCGCTGTTTTTCTACCTGCCTCCACGATGTTTCTGATCGACGAAAAAATCACGGTACGACGCCTGGAAGTTTTGCTGGCTTTTCTGGAAGCCGGCACGATTGCCCGTGCCGCTGAACAATTGGGTACCAGTGCGGTCAGTGTGCATCGAGCATTGAAAAGTCTGGAAGAAGGTTTGCGCTGCCCCTTGTTCCTGCAGGAAGGGCGCAACCTGGTGCCGCAAGAATCGGCACGCGAGCTGGCTGAAGCCGCCAAGGAAACCATCCGTACCTTGCAGCATGGTATTGATAATGCTCGCGCAGCAGGGGGGTATTCCTCGGATCAGTTGCGCATTGGCTCCATGTATTCGCTGACGATACGTCTGGTGCCGCGTCTGTTGGTGGAGCTGAAAGTCCACAAACCGTTAATGCAGATTGATCTGGTGCTGGACTCCAACGAGAAGCTGTTGCAAAAGCTGCGGGGCGGTCATATCGACGCGGCCTTGATCGAGTTGCCGCAAGAGCAGCCGGATGACCTGGAAATGCTCCCCATTTTTGATGATGAACTGATGTTTGCGGCCCCCATGGATTGGCAAGGTTCGGATTCATCCGTAGTGGATCTGGAGCGTTGCTCCAAGGAACGCTTTGTGTCGCTGACCGATGACTTCGCGACAGGCCGGGACATGCAACGCATGCTGGCCAAAGCCGGATTCGATGCCGATATTGTGATGCGCACCGGGGATATCTTTTCCTTGATGAGCCTGGTCAGTGGCGGGGTGGGGTGTTCTCTTTTGCCGGCCCGTGCCAAAGAGGTTTTCTCTGACAAGATTCAATGGCTTGGCCTGGAGCACAAGTATCGACACTCACAGCGTATCGGTCTGGTCTGCATGAAGTCACGCGAGCGTAGCCCGAATGTGTTGAGCCTGTTACGGGCCTGCCGGATCGTGCGCACTCAGCTGGAAAAAGAAGGGCTGAAATCGGCCTGATGTTGGACGGCTTGCGGATGTCTCCCTATCCCGCCCAGCGTGACAACCAGCGCTGCAAACCATCCAAGGTTTGGAACTCATCCACACTACGCGCAGGAATTTCGGAATAGCGCTGATTCCACATGGTCGCCAGACTGCGTCTCGGTCCAATCTCCAGCACCACATTAGGCTGTCGTTCTTCAATTTGTTCCATGCAGGAATCCCATTGCATGGTTTGCATGATCTGTGCCGATAAAGCCTGCGCTGCGGTGGCGGCGTTATGCACCCATACACCGGCATTGGTCGGCCACGGCACGTTCGGGACAGCCAGTTCGCTTTGATTCAGTTGCTCCTGAAAGGCTTGAGCTGCGCTGCTCATCCAATGAGTATGGGACGCAATATTCACAGCCAAGGGTGTGCAACGTGCCCCTTGCTCTTGAGCAAACTTTTCCAAGGCAGCCAGCTTGTCACGCGGGCCCGCACACACGGCACTATCGGGGCCATTGCGTATGGCCAGGGCAGCGCCCTGTACCTGACACCATTGCTCAATCGTCCGAATTGAAACACCGCTTACCGCCAGCATGCTGCTGTCTTGTCCGGCCCCCGCCTGATCCATCAAGGCGGCTCTTTGTCCTGCCAGTTTGACGGTATCGCTGGTGGATAAGACACCCGCCACACAAGCGGCTGCCAGTTCACCAATGCTGTAGCCCGCCACGGCGGCCAAAGATTGACTGGAGGACTGCAGGGCAGGGACTTGCTCCTGCAATTGCTGCCAGGCGGCCAGTGCGCATGCCGTCAGCACGACTTGGGCATGGGCATTGGTGCTGGCCCAACTGCTATCGCGCATGGCAGCGCGCCAGTCGGGAACATGCAATTGCTCCTGCATTTGCAGCAGCAGGGGATGGGCCGGGTTCATCCAAGGCAGCATGTCTGCGTATTGCATGCCTTGCCCGGAAAACAGCAGGGCGATTCTCATGGTCAGGCTCCAGTAGGGCGACGCTGGCTGGCACCACCGGGTGCATAGGCTTGCAAGCGGTCCAGCCAGCAGCAGGCCGACAGGGTATCGGCAGCGCCTCCGGGGGACAGGCGGCGTTTCATGAAGGCTTGATGCATGGCTTGCGCGCGCTGCACAGCATCCGGGGTAAACGCACTGCCTGCCTGCAAGTATTGCGCGGCGCAGCGGCGCGCGTAGTGTAGCCCCTCCAGTCCGCCACGATGGGCCAGATTACTATCGTCAAGGACCGCCATGACAGAAAACAAGGTATGCAAACCCACGGTCTGCAACTGCTGTTCTGCCACTGGTGTGCTGTGCGGAGACAAAGTTTTGACAGCGACTTGCCAGGCGGGCCAGGCCGTTTCAAACAAGGTGGGAAAGCCCTGGGCTGCTTCCTGGTTCGCGCCTTGCAAGCCGTAGCGGCGTACCGCCCGTCCGCCCGGCAGTGCGGACGAAGCTTGCAGGCTGCGGGCCTGTAAAGCCGCCCCCCATAATGTTTGAAGTTGGTCCCGAATCGTGGCGGGAGTCAGGGTGCGAAAAGGTAGGCAAGCGCCTGCGGCTGCGCACAGCAGGCCCAGCATGAAGATGGCGCCACGGTGGGTATTGATGCCCCCGGTTGCCGCCTGCATGCGAGCCTCCGCTGCAATCCCGCGAGTTTGCAGCTGGCTGAATGGAACACGCTGTTGGCCCAGAGCCGCCATGTCAGAAAAATAATGGCGCAGGGCAAACAGACTGCGATAAAAAGTGCTGGCATCCATATCGTCATGGCTGCCGCTGTCGAGCAAGGAAACCAGCCCCGGTTTGGGAGCCAGAATCAGCTCGTCATACAGCGCCAGAACCGCCGCACGGCCTATGGCCGCACAACTCCAGGAACGGGATGGATCCATGAAGTCGGCGGCAGTGGGGCGAGGCGCCAATGTTCTGGTTTCAATTGCATCAAGCAGCATGAGAGGACTCCGGAGCAGGAGCGTGCTCGGGCCAGTCCGAGTGCGCCTGAATACGTACACCATGAGTGCGTTTGATCATCACTTTGCTGCTGGCACCGCTGCGCCATTGCTGCCATTCACGCCAGGCAATGGCGGCGTCATCGGGGAACAGTAACTCGCCATCCAGGCGGGGCAAACCGGACAATTCGCTGATTGCACTTAATAGCTCCACCAGACGATCTGCTTGCGTGGCGCTCTGCACGGGTAGCAGCAAATCCAGGTCTGAACCTTCACGCACATAGCCCTGTCCTGTGATCAGCTCCCAGCCATAACTGCCATAGACCTGAGCCGTGCAGCCATGTGCTTGCATACGCTGACATAAGCTCAGCCAGTCTTGCGCCAAGGAGGCTGGCAATAAGGTTTGGGCTTCATGGGCGGGGGGGAAACTGCCCCAAGACAGGCTCTGGTTTTGGGAAACGATCAGGGACAGACGTTGCCGCCCCCAATCGCTCGGTAAAGGAATGCCCACTTGCAACTGTCCGCTACGCAGTTCGCCTGGCTGACGGCTGACGACCAGCGGCCAGCCTCGAGCCTGCCATTGACGCAGGCTCTGGCAGACGTGGCTGGTCAGCTCCAGATCAGTCACCACCTGATCCCAGGCTGTGTTGTCCAGCGTGATCAGGTGGTGACGGCGAGCGGGCAGCTGGGCGTTCATCAGGATGCCTGCAAGACCTGTTCAATGATCTGGGCAGCCAGGCGGCGGCCACCACGTTCGGCACCATCGCTGGCGCGGCGATCCTGATCATTGGATTGAGCCAGTGCTGCCCGCAAGGAAGCACGCAGTTGCTCTGGCGAGCTGCTGTCCCAGACAGACTGAATGCCTCCCATGGCCACATAATTGCCTACGCCGGGCGCAAAGACCGGATTGGACTGCGCCAGCTCTTCCAGCATGGCTTCGGGCAGCTTGGTGACGCGGGCCATGGCAGGAATGCGCATGACGCGAATTTCGGCTTCGGGCACGGCATAGCAGGCATCGGCAATCAGGCCGGAGGTGATGAAACCACCGGACAGGGCTTGGTCGTACACCAGCCCAATAACCTTGTGGCCTTTGCGTCGGGCCAGATCCAGGCACATGCCCAAGTGAGCCATGGCGCGGTTGATGCCCAGCAGCTCATCGCGGCGGCGCAGTTGCTGACCTTGAGTATCGACCAAAAGCAGCAGACTGCGGCCAGGATGGTTCTTGATGGTGTCCAGCACGGCCTGTGCCTGAGTCAAGGCCAGGGCCACGCCGATGGGGGCGTGTTCGGTGGTGCCGATAACGGTCAGGGTCTGACCATCAAATTCGGCATCGCCCTGCAAGAACAAATCCTGTTCGCTAATGCTGTGCTGCGTATCGAACAGCGATTGCACCAGAGTTTCCCATTTCATGACAGCGCCTCCTGGCTGCGTAATGCTTTGACGGCTGCAGCGTCCATCTGCCCGACTTGATCGCTTTGTTCCAGCCCCAGCGCTTGCCACAAGGTCTGGGCCTGATTCTCGGTGTGATCCCATTGCTCTACAGGCAGCAGGGCCGCGCGTTGTGCCAGCAACTGATGCTCCTGTTCCAGCTCTTCCAGGGTCGCCGGGCCACGCGCCGGATTCTTCAAACCTTGTACGGCTGCGGCGCGGAAAGCGGCCACGGTGTCAGGTACGAGGTCATCGCAATCGGCGGTCAGCCAGCGGTGTTTCCCACCGCTGGTTTGCCAGACCAAAGCACGATCTTTGGAGTCGTATTCTTCGACTCCGTGGGAGGCTTCAATCACTTCCGGGCCGGACATGGCCAGACGGCCCACGTCACTCATGATCAGGTGGTTGGTGCAGCGGGCCACAATACCCATGCCACCAAAGCAACCGTTTTGCCCGCCGACCAAAGCAATCACCGGCACACCGGCATTGCGCGTATCCAGCAAGGCGCGCATCACTTCGGAGACAGCAATCAAACCGGCATTGGCTTCGTGCAAGCGCACACCACCGGACTCCAGCAGCAGCACCACCCCAGCAGGGCGGTCGATCATGGCGCGGCGCAGCAGTCCCACCAGCTTGGCGCCGTGAACTTCGCCCACACCACCGCCCATGAATTCGCCTTCTTGCGCGGCCACATAAACCGTCTGCCCTTCCAGCAAGGCATGGCCGATAGCTACACCATCATCAAAGGAAGAGGGCACACCCAATTGGGCCAGATGGGGGCTGCTCAAGCGTTGGGCAGGGGGCAGCCATTCGTGAAAGCTGTTGGCGTCAAACAAAGCCTGGACGCGCTGGCGGGCAGAACATTCCAGATAACTGCTCATAACTGGGTTCCTTGTGCTTGGCTACGCGCCAGTGCTTCGCTGGCGGCCTGGTCCAGACGCAGGCTGACCACGGCAGGGGTGGCCCCCATATCGTTGATGTCAAAGTGGATACCGGCCAGCGGATGGCGCTGGTGAAAGTCCCGCACCACCGCATCCCAGATCGTGGAGAAACCGCGCGCCGAGGTATGAATATGGATGGTGCATTCGGGGCTGTCCTTGGGCTCGGCCAGCACTTCCAGATTGCCCGAACCCACGACGCCCACCAGCACAGGCTGGAAGGTGCCAATAGGCTCTTGTCCCTTGAAACTGTAGGCCAGAGTTTCCAGGCCGTGAGGAATGTTTGTCATCGTGATCTCCTAATGCAAATAGCGTGACGGGCCATTACCAGTTACGGAAGCGTGCCGGGGGTTGATACAGCCCACCGGAGGCTTGAACCAGATCCCGCATGCTGCGTGCGGCCAATAGATTGCGTGTGGCCTGACGAGGGTCTATGCCCAGATCCTGGGGGCGACGGATGATGCCGCGATCGCGCAGGTTCTCGACCATGCGCGCATCTCGGCCCAGGCCCACTTGCGTGTAGCCGGCAACGCCGCGTATGGCCTGCTCGCGTTCTTCGTCGGTACGGCATAGCAAGAGATTGGCAATGCCTTCTTCAGTCAGGATGTGGGTGACATCGTCGCCATACACCATGATGGGAGGCAGATCCATGCCGGTCTGTTCTTGCAGGGTCCAGGCATCCAGGGTGTCCACAAAAGCGGGGGTCATGTGCTCGCGAAAGGTTTCCACAATCTGTACCACCAGCTTCTGGCCACGCGGCGTACCGGCTGCGCCCTGGCGTCCTTGACGAGCCTCTTGCCCGGCTTTCAACCAAGCGGGGCTGGCATGGCGACGACCGCGTGCATCCGCGCCCATATTCGGTGCGCCCCCAAAACCGGCAATACGGCCCAGCGTGGCGGTGGAGCTATTACCATGCAGGTCGATCTGCAAGGTGGAGCCAATGAACAGATCGCAGGCATAGTGGCCCGCGGCCTGGCAGAAAGCGCGGTTGCTGCGCATGCTGCCATCTGGCCCGGTGAAGAACACATCGGAGCGAGCGCGCAGATAGTTTTCCATGCCCAGCTCGGAGCCGAAGGAATGCACCGACTGCACCCAACCGGCTTCAATGGCCGGGATCAGGGCAGGGTGAGGATTCAGGGCCCAGTGTTGGCAAATCTTGCCTTTCAGGCCCAGCGACTCCCCGTAAGTGGGCAGCAGCAATTCGATGGCGGCGGTGTCAAAACCGATGCCGTGGTTCAGGCGTTGCACGCCGTATTCCGCGTAGATACCCTTGATGGCCATCATGGCCATCAGGACCTGTATTTCGCTGATCTGAGCGGGGTCGCGGGTAAACAGCGGTTCAATAAAGTGCGGGCGTGGAGCGGGCACCACGAAGTTCACCCAGTCGGCGGGAATGTCCACGCGCGGCAGGCGGGTGGTCTGGCTATCGACCAGCTCGTTGACCTGGGCGATGACAATGCCGCCCGAAAACGCGGTGGCTTCCACAATGGCCGGGGTGTCCTCGGTATTGGGGCCGGTGTACAGATTGCCCTGCTCATCGGCGGCCTGGGCCGCGATGAGCGCGACATTCGGGGTCAAGTCTACAAAGTAACGGGCAAACAACTCCAGATAGGTATGAATGGCACCGATGTTCAGCCGTCCTGCCGAGGCCAGCCTGGCCAGGCGCGCACCTTGCGGGCCGGAAAAGCTGAAGTCCAGGCGATTGGCAATGCCTTTTTCAAATACATCCAGATGCTGGGGCAAAGCCAGCACGGATTGCACCATGTGCAGGTCATGAATCTGCGCTGGGTCGACTCCTACCAGTGCATCGGCCAGAAAGTCGGCCTGCTTCTGGTTGTTGCCTTCCAGACATACTCGATCTCCTACTTGTAATACGGCTTCCAGCAAGGTGCTGGCTTTATCCGTGCTGCATATTTTGCCTTGCAAAGAGTCTCCCAGTGCGCGGCTGGCACGTTGCAGTCTTTGCTGGCGGGCTTGATTCTTAAGATTCCAGTTGCTGTCCGTCATTGGGTTTCTCTGTGATACCTCTGTCGATGTGATCCGTTAAACAAGCTGCCTGACCCTTCAGGATCGGAGTTCAGGCAACGCGATAGTTAATGTGCCCAGGCGATGGGCAATACGGGCGGCCGCTTCCAGCAGCAGATCGTCCTGCCCGGGGCGGGCGGCCACTTGCAGTCCCAAAGGAAGCCCGTGATTGCCAAAGCCGATGGGCAGGTTGATGCATGGAATGCCCAGCGCCGTCCAGGCACGACACAGCACCGGATCGCCGGTGGTGTCGCGTGTGGGGGCCTCGCCCAAGGCGGCGGCGCTCAGGATCAGGTCCGCGTCGCCGAAGATCAGCTCGGGATGGCGCTTGACCTGATTGATCAGACCTTGGGCCTGGATCAGTTCGGCGGGCTGGGTCTGCGCGCACTTGTCCAGATAGGTCTGCAAAGCAGGCGAGAGCAGCTCCAGGTGTTGTTGGCGTTCATGGCTTAAATGGATTAGCACTTCAGCCCCCATGACGGCTTGCTGCGCGTGGGTCAGTTCGCCAAACAGGCTGTCCTTGTCACTAAGCTGAACTTCAAACTGGCCGTCATCCGTTTCCAGGAGGCTGATGCTCGCTTCCAGCCGGTCACGCAGATCCTTGGCAATATCCTCCCACCAGGGCGTGTGCAAAAAGCTCAGGCGCAAAGGGGCTTGCAGCAGGACTTGCGATACTTCTGGCGTGCTGCGCAGTGCATTGAAAACGCGGCGCACATCGTCCAGGCGTTGGCCAAGAATTCCCACGGTATCCAAAGAGGGGCTGATGGTTTTCAAGCCGCTGCTGGGCAGGGCGCCGAAGCTGGGTTTGAAGCCATAAATCCCGCAGAAGGTGGCAGGGCGTACCACGGACCCCGCTGTCTGGGTGCCCAAGGCCACCGGCACCACATTGGCGGCCACCGCGGCGGCCGAGCCGGACGAGGACCCGCCTGGTGTGTGCTCCAGATTCCAAGGGTTGCAGGTCTTGGGCGGGCTGAATAAGGCAAATTCCGTGGTAACGGTTTTGCCAAATGGCACGGCACCGGCCGCACACAGGGCCTGCACAATGGCGGCGTCCTGAGTGGGGCGGTTATCACGATAAATAGGCGAACCATAGGTGGTCGGAGCGTCCGCCGTATTGATCAAATCCTTGATGCCGATGACTAGCCCCTTCAAGGGGCCGGTGTTGTTCTCCTGCTCCTGGGCGACACGCCGTACCTGCTCCTTGTCCAGATGGGCAAAGGCCTGAATCAGCTCCTCGGTTTGCTCGTAGCGGGCAATCGCCGCTTCAGCCGCCTCCTGGCTGGATGTCGTGTTTCGGGTAGCGAAATCATTCACAGACATGGCTCGTCCTTAGAGCGTGAAGGGTGCGATAAGAATAGCAATCGTCAAAATGACGGTGCCAATCAGAAAGGCCACGACGGTAAAGCCCATGACCTGTCGTACATTCAGGCGCGCAATGGCCAGAACAGGCAGGAGCCAGAAGGGCTGGATCATATTGGCCACCGCTTCACCAAAAGCCACGGCCATGGACATCAGGCCCAGATAGGCGGGGCTGTCCTGACCAATGGCCAGGGCCGACTGCACGGCGATGGGGCCTTGCACACCCCAGTGTCCGCCACCGGAAGGCACAAACAGCGAGATGATGATGGAGGCAATAAAGGTCAGGAAGGGCAGGGTGTATTCATTGGCCCCGGTCACCAGCGCGGAGGACAGAATTTCTTCCAGCGCGTGGCCGCCTTCCATGGGGATATAGGCCAGCAAGCCCATGATGCCGCCGTACAGCGGGTACTGCAGAATCAGCGGGCCTGCCGTTTTGGCGGACTCGACAAAGGACTTGATAAAGCGGATAGGCGTCCAGTGCAGCAGGGCACCGGTGACGGTAAACAGCATGATCATGGATGAGATGTTCAGCGCAAAACCGCTGCGCACGAAGTAGTACATACCCGCGGCAAAGAACAGCACGTTCAGAATCCACAGGTTTTCCAGCTTTTCGGCCGGAGTGCTGGGCTTGGTTTTGGGCAGGTCTTTCTCAATGTCCGCAAAGACGGCCGGGTCGGGCGGCAAGGCGTAGTCCGGCTCCATGCGCCAGATCGTCAGAAACAGCAGGATGATCAGAGCCACAACCGGAATCCAGCTATAGGGCTGAAAAATGGTCAGGCTGAAAGGCACCGTCATGCTGGTCAGTTGATGGATGACGTTGATGGGGCTGTTGGGGTCGGTATTGGCCAGGGCAATCGAGCTGGACAGACCTTGAGTCCAGAGCAGGTAGCCCATATAGCCCGAGGCAATCAGATAACCAAAGTGCACATTGGGCAGACGGCGGGCAACCTGGCGCGCGACCAGGGCACCAGCCACTAGACCCAGGCCCCAGTTCAACAGGCAAAAGATCGAGCCCACGGCAAAGCACAGCAGGGCTCCTTCAACCTGGGTGCGGGCACGGGAAGCCAACCAGATGATGGCGCGTTTCAAGGGTGGTGCTTCGGCCAGGGTGTAGCCCGTCACCAGAATCAACACCATTTGCAGGGCAAAGGTGAAAATGCTTTTGGGTCCCCATACCCCGCGATACCAGGCGTCCACCATTCCTCCGGGGGTGGCGCCATCAACAAACAGGGTAATCAGTCCTACAACCAGCAAGCTCAGGATGACGGCGAACAGATACGGGTCCGGCATCCACTTTTCTACGTAACGCACGCAGATATTGGTAAAGCGGGTCAGCAAGTTTGGCCTGGGTTTGGCCGCGATGGTAGCAGTGGTGTTCATGATGAACTTATCCTTGTTTTTGTCTCCCCGACCTGGCTAGTGGGTCGGCTTATGGTGTTCCCCCTTAGGGGGCTTATCGTTGTGCCCACAAGATAGCGACAGGCTAGTGCGTGGATCAATAAAGCAAATGTCGTTTTATTTACGCGGGGCGAAACGATGAGGCGTTAACCCTAGGGAAAGAGGGGGGGAGCGTGTGGACAGGCTGCTGCGGCTATAAGGCCGGCTGTTTTTTCTGGTGTGGAGATATTTAGCTAAAACGAACTGATTAGAGGATCAATTTGAATGGCGGATAGGGCGCTGTTTGAAATGGGACTACGTTTTCCAACGGGGGGACTGTGAGGGCAAAGAGCGAAGGGGGATAGGCAAGGCTTTTACTCAGGTTCTGACCGTCAGAGCTAAGAGCTTGATTCCAGTTGCACGGCAGAAGTGGGTGATTAAAGGAAGAGGAGAAAGAGTGGGAGTACTGGTTGAGACATAAAAAAAGCACACAGAATGCTCTGTGTGCTTTCAAGGAGTTTTAACGGTGCTGGACCGAAGAGATAGGACGCTTGCGGGGACCTAAAACTTGTCCGCCACTGAATCCAGGGCCTCGCGCAGTAGACCGGCAATCTCTTTTTGACGCGGCGCAGGCATGCGTTCGGTAATAGCTGTGACACTCATGGCCAGAATGGGGCGGCCTTTGTGGTCACACAGAGCGCAGCCCACACCCAAGGCACCGCGCACAGCGTAATTACCTACAACCGAGTAGCCACGAATGCGGGTATTGGTGACCAGCTGACGCATCTCGCGTTGGGTCATGCCGCCGTACTGGTCCAGCTGATTGGCATTGCGCTCGATAATCTGTTCGATGGCCTCATCGCCCAAGGTCGCCAGATAGGCCATGCCACCGGAACCCACGCCTAAAGGCTGACGCTTGCCCACATAAGTAGCCAGAATCTGTACTGGGTAGGGGCCGATTTCGCGCCACAGGCTGACGGAGTCGTCGCCATCGCGGCCCACCAGAAAGACCGCATCGCCGGTAAGCTGGGCCAGCTCCTGCATGATGGGCTGCATGATGGTGACGCGCGGGTCCAGCCCAAACAGGCCCTGATCCTGGCGCGTGGCGCTGTAGCGACGGCTATGGCTGCTGTTCTGGACCAGACCGTGATCGATCAGGGCGGCCAGCAGCCGGTAGATGGTGGGGCGTTGCAGTTGCGTGGCGCGCGACAGGTCAGTGACGCTCAGCCCTTTGCCTTGATGATTCTGCAAAGTCTTGAGCACCAGCAGGCCGCGTTGCAAGGTACGCGGCCCGGCCTGATCCTGCGGTTCTACGGTCTCGGGAGTGTTCATGCTTGAAAACAGCTATTGCTTACCGAAAAAGTAACTCAGTAAGAATATACGCCAGCCAAGAAAGTGTCCACTGTGTGATCGCTCATAAAAGACAATGCCCGCTGGCTGCAGCGGGCAAGCGGGGCAGAGCGTTTGAATGCGGGTTTTAGCGCTGTTCCGGGCCAGCCGATTCGTCTTTGCGCTGTTCGGGGATGGGGTGGCCCGCTGTTTTCGCGGTCTTGATCATGGCGGTACACAGGCCGCGCAACATATCCACTTCGTCCAGACTCAGCTGGGCGCGCCCGAACAGGTGCTGCATGCGGGGCACCAGTTTTTTGGGGTGCTTGGGGTCCAGGAATTTGACGCTTTCAATGGCCTGTTCCCAGTGTTGCAGCAAGGCTTGCACCTTGGCTTGAGGCGCCAGCTCCTTGCCGGGGTCTGCCTTGCCCTCCGTATTGGGCAGCAGGCTGGCACCACTTTCAGCCAGCAGGGCGTAGCGCAATTCCCAGGCGGCCAGTTGCAAAGCCTGGGCGACATTCAGGGAGCTGTATTCAGGATTGGCCGGAATATGGCAGACGTACTGGCACTGACTGATGTGCTCGTTGGTCAGTCCGACGCGCTCAGTACCCAGCACAATGGCGACGGTTCCGGCGTGCTGGCGCAGATGCTCACGGCTCAGTTCGGCTGTCTGGCGTATATCAGCAGCCGGTGGTCCCAGGTAGCGAGGGCGGGCCGTCAGAGCAAAAGCCAGGGTGACGGGTTCCAGCGCATGCGCCAGGGTGGGAACAATTGTTGCTTGCTCCAAAACGTCCACGGCACCGCTGGCCAGCGAGATTGCCTGAGGGTTTTGTGCAACGTCCGGGTCTAGCGGGTCGACCAGACATAAATCGCCAAAGCCCATGGTTTTGATCGCTCGCGCTGCTGCGCCCACGTTTCCAGGGTGGCTGGGTTGCACCATAATGAAGCGAACCCGGTGAAAATTATCATCAAATGCCGATGCTTGCGTCTGAGTCATTTAAAATAGCTACTTTGAAGCTACGCTTCCTGTGTCTGCTCACGCGATTTTGCCCTGCAACAGGGCACGCCAGGCAGGCTCAATTATTGTTAAAAAAACGGAATTTCCATGCACCCGATGCTCAATACCGCCATCAAGGCGGCTCGCCGTGCCGGCACCATTATCTCTCGCGCCAGTCTAGACCTCCAGCACCTGTCGGTTGCGCGTAAAGGCCCTAAAGATTATGTCACGGAAGTGGATCGCGCAGCAGAGGAAGCCATCATTGAAGTGTTGAGCGAAGCCTACCCCGATCACGGCTTTATCGGAGAGGAAACGGGCGAGCGTCCACCGCTGGAACCCGCAGGCGAAGGCACTCCTGAATACCAGTGGGTCATTGATCCGCTGGATGGCACCACCAACTTTATCCACGGCTTTCCGTGCTACGCGATTTCGATTGCCCTGATGCACCGTGGCCAGGCTGCCCATGCCGTTATTTACGACACCAACCGCAATGAAATGTTCACGGCCAGCCGTGGCGGTGGTGCCTTCCTGAACGACCGCCGTATTCGTGTGTCGGGCCAGACTCGTTACCACGATGCCTTGATCGGTGCGCACGTGCCGGATTCGGGTGCAGGCGTGAAATCCACCTCCCCATTTGCCGATATGCTGGCCGAATGTGCGGCCGTGCGTCGCGTGGGTGCAACGGTTTTGGATTTGGCTTACGTGGCCGCTGGTCGTCTGGATGGTTTCTGCGCCGTCAACCTGAAACCCTGGGATCTGGCTGCCGGCACTTTGCTGGTGACAGAAGCCGGTGGTCTGGTGGGCGACTTTGAAGGCGAGCAAACCTGGAAAGAAACCGGCAACGTGATTGCCGCCAGCCCGAAGATCTTTATTCAGATGTTGTCGCACCTGCAAGATTAAGAACCTGGACCCCGGCATTGCCGGGGTGTTCTTTTAGTCACAGCGCCAAGGAGCAAAGATGGAGTGGTTGATGGACCCGACCGCCTGGGTTGGGTTACTCACACTGGTAGTTCTGGAAATTGTGCTGGGCATCGATAATCTGGTGTTCATTGCAATTTTGGTCGACAAGCTGCCTCCGGCGCAGCGCGACCGGGCTCGTGTGCTGGGCCTGTCACTGGCCTTGCTGATGCGCCTTGGCTTGCTCACGGTCATGTCCCATCTGGTGCAGTTGACCGATCCCTTGATCTCCATATTTAGTCTGGATTTTTCAGGCCGTGATCTGATCATGATCGTGGGTGGTTTTTTCCTGCTGTTCAAGGGCACACTGGAGCTGCACGAACGTATTGAGAACCGCAGTGCTCATGCCTCCGGCTCGCGCATGTATGCCAGCTTCTGGGTGATCGTGGCGCAGATTGTGGTCCTGGATGCCGTGTTCTCCATCGATGCGGTCATTACCGCGGTGGGCATGGTCGAGCATCTGCCCATCATGATGGCGGCGGTGGTCATTGCCATTGGCATCATGCTGGTGGCCTCCAAGCCGTTGACTGCCTATATCAACAGCCGGCCTACGGTAGTGATCCTGTGCCTGGGCTTTTTGTTGATGATTGGCTTCTCCTTGCTGGTCGAAGGCTTTGGTGTACATGTACCCAAGGGTTACCTGTATGCGGCCATTTCTTTCTCCATCCTGATCGAGATGTTCAACCAGCTGGCGCGTCGCAAGTTGCGCATGTTGCAGGCGGGCCGGCCCATGCGTGAGCGTACGGCCGAGGCCGTGCTGCGCATGTTGGGCAAGCGTCCTGCCTCGGGAGAGGCTGCCATCGGGCCGGATCTGCCCGGCGCATCGGCGCAAATGGTGTTTGGTCAGGAAGAGCGCAATATGGTCAGCGGTGTGCTGACTTTGTCCGAGCGTACCGTGCATTCGGTGATGACGCCGCGCAATGCCATTACCTGGGTGAATATTCAGGACTCTGCGGAAGTGCTGCGCGAAAAAATGACGCAGGAACCTCATAGCATGGTGCCGGTCTGTCGCGGTTCGCTCGATGAGGTTATTGGCATTGGTCGAAGCAAAGAGTTACTGGCAGACCTGCTGATTCATGGTCATATCCGTGTGGACCAATTGCGTCAGCCGGTCTTTGTGTATGAGTCCATCGGGATTTTGGATCTGATGGAAACCATCAAGCAAAGCCGCGGTCAGTTGGTCATGGTGACGGACGAGTTCGGCACCATTGAAGGGCTGGTGACGCCTTTGGATATTTTCGAGGCGATTGCGGGCGACTTTCCCAGCGAGGACGAGACACCCGATATTGTTCAGGAATCTCAAGACCATTGGCTGTTGGATGGTTCGACGGACTTGCACCATCTTGAACAGATGCTGGGTGTGGATGGTTTGGTCGATGAGGACGAAGAATATGCAACGTTGGCGGGCTATCTTCTGACGCGTTTCGGACAGTTGCCCAAGGTGGGGGATGTGTGTGTTCTTGAGCAGAGCGATGCGGTATATCGCTTCAAGGTGGAAGAACTGGAAGGGCGTCGTATTTCCCAGGTCAGTCTGGAACGTGCGCCCTATGATGATGAACAAATCGATCCCTTCCTGGCGTCTTAATTTTTATTGGCTTTGATTCACACAACATGACCGAGCAAACCATTTATTTGTTGAAGGCCCTGTTCCTGGGGATTGTCGAAGGTATTACGGAGTTTATTCCTGTCTCCAGTACGGCACATTTGCTGATTCTTGGGTCGTGGATCGATTTTTCCTCGGGCGATGCCAAGGTGTTCGAGGTCGTGATTCAGTTCGGTTCGATTCTGGCCGTGGTCTGGATTTTCCGTGCCCGTCTGATTCAGCTGATCATGGGAACCTTGCGCGGTGACCGTACCGAGATGATGTTCACGCGCAATTTGCTGATCGCCTTTTTGCCCGCTGCTGTCATTGGTGCCTTGACGATTCAGTATGTGAAAGCCTTGTTTCATCACCAGATTGTGTTTGTGTTCACGCTGGTGTTGGGGGGGCTGTTGATGTTGTGGGTAGAGCGCAAGCCACAGTATGCGAAGCACACGGCAGATAGCGACCAGGGTGAAACCGCCACTTCGCAAAAGGCTACGGCCTTTGCTTTGGAGGAGATTACCTGGAAGCAGGCATTGGTCGTGGGTTTTGCCCAGTGCGTGGCCATGGTGCCCGGCACCTCACGTTCAGGGGCGACAATTATTGGCGGCATGCTGGCCGGTATTCAGCGCAAGACGGCCACGGAGTTTTCTTTCTTTCTGGCCATGCCCACCATGCTGGCCGCCACGGTTTATGACCTGTATCGCAACGGTGCGTCCTTAAGCTCTGATCAGAGTACCGCAATTATTGTGGGTTTTGTCGCTGCCTTTTTTAGCGCACTGTTCCTGGTGAAGGCCGTGCTGCGCTTTGTGTCCAGCCGCACCTATCGTCCTTTTGCCTGGTATCGGATTGCCTTGGGTGGAGTACTGTTTGTGTGGTTGATGACTTAGATCTTCGCCGCCTTGGCTGGTTCGAGATCCCCGCTTGGTTTATCTGCCAGCGGGGATTTTTCTTTGTGGTGGGGCTTGGTAAATAGCTTCCATGCACACATGCTTTTTCTTTCTCTCCACCCATCTATCTGTTTAGCTATGTACTAACTTGCTTGGCATTTTTTTGTGGCTGTTGTGTTCAGGGGGTTATGAGCAAATAGCGGGTGTGTAGTCTGTTATTTGATTTGATTTGATTTGATTTGATTTGGTTTGGCTTTGAGGCGTTGCTGCGCTTCATTGAAGGGAGCTTGTTCTCAGCAAGACGCCTCTCGGTTCGTCTGCCCCGGTATCCGGGCTGACTACTTGCCGGTGCTGCGCACCGGTACCCTTGTCGGTGTTCGGATACGGGCGTGCCCTTAACTCGCGGGGTGTCTTGTCCCCCGGACAAGACACAAGCGCCCCGCTCAAACAGAAGGGCACTTGCATCCCGTATCCGAACACCGCCTGCGGCAAGCAGTCTGAACCGCTCCGGATACCGGGGCAGACGAACCGAGAGGCTCACAGTGAGGTGGGGACAAGCAGCCTTGCATTGCTCATGGGGTAGTTTTTAGCAGGGCTCCAGTTGTTGACTGTTACGTGATAGGGAGCAGGAAAAGACATTTTGGCCGCAAGAAATACGGTCTCTTTTGCGTTTTTAAGGGGGCAGCTGGGCTCGACGGGCGAGTCAGGGCGCCTGGATACTGCAAGAGACCAGGGAACCCGTGCGCAGCACGGGCCGGAGACCCGCCAAGTCGAGCCCAGCTGCCCCCTTAAAAATGCTTATGCAGCCACCTTGATTCCTGCAGCCTTTAGCTGTCGTCCACAAGAAATCAGCAGTTTTTCATCCCATGAACCGACGGCAAGCCCCCAGCTTAAAACCAACTACCTACAGCCGGAATCAACGAAGTCAAACTTGCTGAGGTCCCAGTGTCTGACACTGATCCTCTTGCCCCCACTGGTGCAGACAGAGCTGTACACCTTCAATACTGATATAACCGCCACGCCGTTCTCCTTCTGAGGAGTCAGACTCCCAATCCGGTAGTACCCATCGGCGTACCGGTTCGAAGCCGGGAATGTCATGCACGGCGGGTCTATGTGTGTGGCCATGTACCATGGCGTGCACAGCGTGTGCCTCGCAGGCCGCCACAATGGCCGCAGGCTGCACATCCATGATCTCTTTGGATTTGTATTGCTTGCCGCGCTGGCTACCCGCACGGGCAGAGTCGGCAATGCGCTGGCGAAGACTTAACGGACAGGCCAGGTACAGCTTTTGCAGCCAGGGTTTGCGTACCCAATAGCGAAAGCGTTGATAGGCCAGATCGTCCAGACAATACTCATCGCCGTGTGACATCAGAATCAAACCGGCCGAGGTGTCCAAGATGACTTGATCCGGCAATAGCGTGGCGTGGACATGGCGGGCGTAGGTGTTGCCCAGCAGAAAGTCGCGATTGCCGCGCATCAGATAAAGCGGATGCTGCTGCGCAAACGTGCGCAGCGCCTCACTGACTTGAGCAAGCCAGGGGGCAGGGTGGGCAATTTGATCGTCACCAATCCAGGCATTGAAAATATCACCGCCCAGAATCAAGGCATTAACTTGATGCTGGGCGGAATGCAGAAACTGCAGGAAATCCTGGACGGTGTCTGGATTGTCCGGACCCAGATGCAGGTCCGCGGCAATCCAGATGTTGCCCGTAAGCGTGAGCTTATTCGACAAGCGTGGCTTTTTCCAGAACGACGTCCTCAACGGGCACGTCTTGGTGGAAGCCCTTGTTGCCGGTGCGCACGGTCTTGATCTTGTCGACCACGTCCATGCCTTCGATCACGCGGCCAAATACGGCGTAGCCCCAGCCATTGGCGGTAGGAGCGGTGAAGTTCAGGAAGTCGTTGTCAGCCACGTTGATGAAGAACTGAGCGGTAGCCGAGTGCGGGTCGGACGTGCGAGCCATGGCCAGGGTGTACTTGTCGTTCTTCAAACCGTTGTCGGCTTCGTTCTTGACAGGAGCGTTGGTCGCTTTTTGCTTCATGTCGGCCTCAAAGCCGCCGCCCTGGATCATGAAGTTGTTGATCACACGGTGAAACACGGTGCCGTCGTAAAAACCGCTGGACACGTAGTCCACAAAGTTGGCTACGGTGTTGGGGGCTTTTTCTGCGTTCAGTTCGATCAGGATGGTGCCCTGGTTCGTCTGCAGTTGGACGCGTGGAGAGGTGCTCATAGAAGTGCCTTCAGAAGAAGTGGAAGAATCTGCTGCCATGGCCGGACTGCTCATCATAGGCATAGCCATACAGGCAGCAATAAGCAGGGTGCGCAAGCTGCGAGCCTGATCACACCATTGAAATGTGCTTGCAAACATAAGATAGGGATAACCCAGTCAAGGAAAAATCTTATTGTTGCAGAATTTGGCCAGTTTGTTGCGCACGCTGGGCTGCTTTGGACACACCACTGGCGGCGGCCTGACGGTAAGTGTCATTGGCCAGCATCAGTTGGACTTCACCCATATTGGCGCGAGCCAGCGCATAGGATGGATCGGCGGTCAGGGCCATTTTCAGGGCTTCCAGGGCCAGGTCCAGCTTGTCCTGCGCAATGTATTCAGCCGCCAGATTATTCCAGGGCTCGGGCAGCTCCGGGTAATAGGTGGTCATGTTCTGGTAGAGGCTGATGGCGCCATTGTGGTCACCACTGGCCGACAGGGCGCGTGCTTTCAAAAACAGCAGTTGCACATTGGCACCGGGTTCGCCACGGTCCTCGCGCTGCGCCAGCTGTTTTTCAATAGCCTGCAAGGCGTCGGCATGACGACCCTGGGCAATCAGGGTGCTGATGCGCTGGCTGACCTCAGCGGCGCTAAGCGGCAAAGACGTATCAACACTGGGGGCGAGAACGTCCAGGGCACGGGCCAGACCTTTCCAGCCACGTTCAGGTTCGGGGGCGATATCCAGCAGGGGATCGTTCACTCGCGCGCTGGACGGGGGCGAATCGGGCAGGGATTGGGCGCTCACGGTTTGACCCAGGGCCAGAAAAAGGGCCAGGGTGCAAGGAGCGAGAAACCGAGTCCGTCTAGGTGTACTGAACACAGAGGGGGCGCCTATAAAATCTGGCTTGAAGACCAGGAAGGTTGGTAGATTGCTGCCTTTAACGAGGTCTGCTTGCTATACTTATTGACCATCATTCTAACCTTGCCTCTTGCCGGGCGGGAAATACGGAACCTGATCCAAGGGCAATTGTTCTGGCACAAGGTTCCGATTTTATGACGATTACAGGCCATGTTGCGCATTTATAACTCGTTGTCACGCTCTAAAGAGGTGTTTTCTCCGGTTGAACCGGGCCACGTACGTATGTACGTCTGTGGCATGACGGTGTACGACTTCTGTCACCTGGGACACGCTCGTATGCTGGTCAGCTTTGACATCGTGCAGCGCTGGTTGCGAGCAAGCGGCTACCGCGTCTCCTATGTGCGCAACATTACCGATATTGATGACAAGATCATTCGCCGTGCCGTCGAGCGCAAGCAGTTGATGTCTCAGGTGACGGACTTCTATATTGCAGCCATGCATGCCGACGAAAAGGCGTTGGGTGTGCAAAGCCCCGATTCGGAGCCGCGCGCCACGCAGCACGTGCCCGATATGCTGGGCATTATTGCCAAGCTGGAAGAAAACGGCCTGGCTTATCAGTCCGAAGACGGTGATGTGAACTACGCGGTGCGTCAGTTCCCCGGCTACGGCAAGCTGTCGGGTCGCTCTCTGGATGATCTGCGTGCCGGTGAGCGTGTTGCCCTGAACTCGGCCAAGCGTGACCCTCTGGATTTTGTGCTGTGGAAGTCGGCTAAAGAAGACGAGCCCGCTGAATCCAAGTGGGAATCCTCGTACGGCCTGGGTCGTCCAGGCTGGCACATCGAGTGCTCGGCCATGAGCAAGGCACTGCTGGGTCTGCCCCTGGATATTCACGGCGGTGGCCCGGACTTGAAGTTCCCTCACCACGAAAACGAAATTGCCCAAACAGAAGGTGCCTTTGGCGGCCAGCTGGCCAATGTCTGGATGCACTGCGGTCCCCTGATGGTGGACTCGGAGAAAATGTCCAAGTCCCTGGGCAACTTCCGTCGCATCCGCGATACCGTGGCGCCCGAAGGTCTGGCCGACGAGGAAAGCAGCTACATCGCCAACCCGCGTGAAGCTGAAATGCTGCGCTTCTTTATTGTGCGCAATCATTACCGCAGCCTGCAAAACTACGCGCCGGACAATCTGCGCGATGCCCAGCAGGCTCTGGACCGTCTGTACCAGACCCTGCAACACGTTCCTGCCGCCGACGTTCAGATCGACTGGACGCAAGGCCCGGCCTTGGCTTTTGCCGAAGCCATGAATGACGATTTCAATACGGCTGGCGCTATTGCCGTTCTGTTTGAACTGGCTGGCCAGGCCAACCGCGACAAGGATGCGCAGGCCGCCGGTTTGATGCGCGCTCTGGGTGGCGTGATTGGTCTGTTGCAAGTGGACCCGGCCGTCTACTGGCGCGCCAGCACACGTTTTGGTCAGGCGGCCAGCGTGGCCGGCGCCGACTCCTTGAGCGATACCCAGATTGATGAGCTGCTGGCTGAGCGCAGCCAGGCCAAACAGAACCGTGACTTTGCGCGCGCCGACGCCATTCGTGAGCAGCTTAAAGAGCAGGGCGTTGAGCTGGAAGATCGGCCAGGTGGAGCAACACAATGGCGCAGGGCCTAAGCGGCGTTCAATCCGGCCCGCAAGTTCGTTTGGTGGGCAAACCTGATTACTGGGACGACGCGTGCGCCCAGCTGATGAAGCGCGATCGTATCCTGCGCAAACTCATCCCCCAGCATGGCGACTACTGGCTGCAACATCAGGCTCCGGCTTTCACCACTCTGGTGCGTTCCATCGTGGGCCAGCAACTGGCCTCGCGTACGGCGGACCAGCTGTGGCGCAAGCTGCTGGACGGTTGCGGTCAGGCTCTCTCGCCTGAACTGATTCTGGAACTGGGTTACGAGGCCTTGCATGGTTTGGGCTTGCCCAAACGCAAGGCCGAATACATTGTTGATTTGGCGACTCACTTTGATGCTCGTAAAATCGACCCCCAGGCATGGCAGTCCCTGTCTGACGAAGCCGTTATTGCGGACCTGTGCGCCATTCGTGGCGTAGGTCGCTGGACGGCAGATATGTTTCTGATTTTCAACTTGCACAGACCCGATGTTCTCCCCTTGGATGATGCGGGCCTGCTCAAGGCAATCTCTCAGCACTATTTCAGCGGCGAGCCGGTATCTCGGTTCGAGGCGCGTGAAGTTGCCCAAGCGTGGGCGCCGTGGTGCACGGTGGCTACCTGGCATCTGTGGCGCAGTCTGAACACAGTTGCGGTACGATATTAAATTAGGCCTAAACCTTAAGAACCGACATGCGAAATACATTCCTGGAATTTGAGCAGCCTTTGGCCGAGCTCGAAGGCAAAATCGAAGAGCTCCGCTATGTGCAATCTGATTCCGCTGTGGATATTTCAGAGGAACTCAGCCGTCTGCAGCAAAAAAGCCAGACGCTGGCCAAGAACATTTACGCCAAGCTCACGCCTTGGCAAACGGCCCTGGTTGCTCGCCATCCACAACGTCCATATACGCTGGACTATGTAAACCAGATCTTCTCGGACTTCCACGAGCTGCATGGCGATCGCATGTACGCGGACGACCTGGCAATTGTGGGTGGTCTGGCTCGTTTCAACGGCACGCCTTGCATGGTCATTGGTCACCAGAAAGGTCGTGACACCAAAGAGCGCGCCCGTCGCAACTTCGGCATGCCGCGCCCTGAAGGCTATCGCAAGGCCCTGCGCCTGATGCATCTGGCTGAAAAATTCGGTATCCCCGTTTTCACCTTTGTGGACACCCCCGGTGCCTACCCCGGTATTGGTGCGGAAGAGCGTGGCCAGTCCGAGGCAATCGGTCATAACCTGTTTGCCATGGCCAAGCTGCGTGTACCTATCATCTCCACCATTATTGGTGAAGGCGGTTCGGGCGGCGCTTTGGCAATTGCCGTGGGTGACGTGGTCTCCATGCTGCAATACTCCACCTACGCCGTGATCTCGCCCGAAGGTTGTGCCTCGATTCTGTGGCGCAGCGCGGACAAGGCTCCTGTGGCGGCTGAAGCCTTGGCCATTACCGCACCCCGTTTGAAAGAACTGGGTCTGGTCGATCGCGTGATTAACGAGCCTATCGGTGGCGCGCATCGCGACCCCACCATGATGGCGCGTCAATTGGGCCGTGCCCTGGCCGACGCCTTGCGTCAGGTCTCGGGCCTGAGCACCGAACAACTGCTGGCGCAGCGTATGGAACGTCTACTGGCCTACGGTCGTTATCAGGAAGTTCGTGCCTGATCCATTGCCTTCCAGTCAGCTGGGGGGCTTTAGCCCCTCACCCCCGCTGCTGGAGGCGCTTAACCATCACCTAAGTTTCAAAAGCGGCGATAGCGTCGCTGTCGCCTTAAGTGGTGGTGCGGACTCGGCAATGCTGGCGGTACATGCCCATCTTTGGGCCAGCCGCCGCAAAGTCACACTTCATTTTTTTCATATCCATCACGGCCTGCAAGCCATTGCCGATCAGTGGCAGGCGCACGTGCATGACTTGGCTGCGCGTTTGCAGCGACCCTGTCACAGCTTGCGGGTCCAGGTGCAATCCCGCCGTCTCAGCGCGGATGGCATGGAATCTGCCGCACGTGATGCCCGCTATCAAGGTCTGGCTGAACTGGCGCATTTTATTGGCTTGCAGCATGTGCTGCTGGCCCATCATCAGGACGATCAGGCTGAAACCGTTTTGATGCGTTTGCTGCGAGGCACGGGCACAACCGGCCTGGGTGCGATGGCCCCCCATATGCAGCGCGATGATCTGAGTTACTGGCGACCCTGGCTGGAGCAGCCCAGGGCACTTATTCTTCAAGCCAGTGAACATTTTGCGGCGGCCACAGGCTGGCACGCAGTACAAGACCCCACCAATACCAATCCTGATTACACCCGTGGCGCGGTGCGTGACTTGCTCACGCCTGTGCTGGATGCGCGCTGGCCGGGTTGGCAGAGCCGTTTGCAAAGACAGGCTCACCTGAGCCGTGAAACGCAGGAGGTCCTGGACAGTGTGGCCCGTCAGGACTGGCTGGGCCTGGAGCCGGATGAAACCGGCCGCAGCTTCAGTCTGAGCGCCTGGCGCGGTCTGGAACCGGCCCGGCAAAGCATGGTGATCCGTTATTGGTTGCAGGAGCAGGGCGCCGGTTTGCCCACGCATGCCCGTCTGGCAGAGCTGCTGCGCCAGCTGCGTGGCGTGCATGCCCAGGGCCATGACAGAAATTTGATGTGGAAGCATGGACCAAACCTGATCCGCTGTGTGCGCGGTCGGGTGCAGATCGAATCTGCCGGTTCAGGCGAGCAGCAAGCCGGCCTGAAGGCCGATCAAGCAAGTAAGTAAGTAGTTTGGGGTGGCCTGTGGCAGGAGCGTGGGCTATGGTGTTGAGTCGACAAAGTATGTGTTTTTTTGCGTGCGCATGTGGTAGAGCCTGCGCTTGGGGCACAGAAAGTCGTTAGAATAGTTGGGTTTTGTGTCTATCCCAGACCTTAGCCCTTTGATGCAGAGTAAAAGATGTCCCTGATCGTACATAAATATGGCGGCACGTCGATGGGCTCGATCGAGCGCATCCAGAATGTGGCGCGTCGGGTTGCCAAATGGCATGCCGCCGGGCACCAAGTGGTGGTGGTTCCTTCGGCCATGTCCGGTGAAACCAACCGTTTGCTAGGCCTGGCCAAAGAACTGAGCATTCAGCCTGATCCGCGTGAGCTGGATATGCTGGCTGCCACGGGCGAACAAGCCAGTAGCGCTTTGTTGGCCATGGCTTTGGCTGCCCAGGGCGTTCCCGCCCGCAGCTATGCCGGTTGGCAAGTTCCAGTCAAGACCGACAATGCCTACACGCGTGCCCGCATTAGCTCTATTGATGACACCCGTATTCGCCAGGATCTGGACGCAGGCCGTGTGGTCGTTGTGACTGGTTTCCAAGGTGTGGATGAAGAAGGCAATATCACGACCCTGGGTCGTGGTGGTTCGGACACTTCTGCGGTGGCTGTTGCCGCTGCCATGAAGGCCAGCGAATGCCTGATTTATACCGATGTGGATGGTGTCTACACAACTGACCCGCGCGTGGTGCCAGAAGCCCGTCGCATGAAAGTGCTGTCCTTTGAAGAAATGCTGGAAATGGCCTCTTTGGGCTCCAAGGTTCTTCAAATCCGGTCCGTGGAATTTGCGGGCAAGTACAAGGTGCCTGTGCGCGTCTTGTCCTCCATGACCGACCCCATGATTCCGCTCGAAGAAGAAATGTCTTCGGGCACGCTGATTACTTTCGAGGAAGACCAAAAAATGGAAGCTGCCGTTGTCTCTGGCATCGCCTTCAGCCGTGATGAAGCCAAGTTCACCCTGCGTGCCGTTCCTGACACCCCAGGCGTGGCCTATTCCATTCTGGGCCCCATCGCAGCGGCCAACATCGAAGTCGACATGATTTTGCAGAACCTGTCGGTTCAGGGCACCACAGACTTCTCCTTTACCGTTAGCCGCAACGACGCGCTGCGTACCAAGGAATTGTTGATGAACCAGGTCGGTCCTGCTGTGGGCGCTGGCGAAATCGTGTTTGACGAAGCCGTTTGCAAAGTGTCCATCGTCGGTATCGGCATGCGTAACCACGCTGGCATCGCCAGCTCCATGTTCCGCGCCTTGTCCGAAGAGGGCATCAACATCCAGATGATCAGCACCAGTGAGATCAAGACCTCGGTCATCATCGCTGACAAGTACATGGAATTGGCGGTACGTGCTCTGCACAAGACGTTCGAGCTGGATCAGGAAAAATAATCCCTTTTGCTATTTGCATTGGTTTTTTATAAATGCTATAGTAGCTTCTTTCCTAGAGCTGGAGACGTGGCCGAGAGGTTGAAGGTACTCCCCTGCTAAGGGAGCATACGGCTTATACCCGTATCGAGGGTTCGAATCCCTCCGTCTCCGCCAGCTGGAATTAAATTAAGCCCTTGTTTTCAAGGGCTTTTTTTATTGTCTGACGCTTGGCGTGGACAGTGATCGGGTGCGTTTTCAATTCCATCCTGGTTCAGGCAAGCCCCTGATTTGGGCGTTGCCAGCGTCAAGCAGACAGGTCTTGCGCCTTTTCAGTGACAAGAACAAAAAAATAATTGTTACTTTTTCATCTCAGCCGGTTCAGACGAAGTAAACCTCTGACCGTTGTCGGCAGGCCTGTTTCAAACGGCATGTATTTTCAAAGCGCAAGGCTTTTCAATACAAGATTGTTGAGGATTGAAAAGGCTGTGTCGTTTTTGGCACAGGCAAAGAAAAGCAGTCTCTCCCATGCTTACAATCGACGAATGTGTTTTACGTCGTTCAAGACGGGTAGTCTTGTTTTTTAGGGCGAGCGATGATTAAACGAGTCCTCTGTATCTGTAGCATGGCCTTGATGGGCCTGCCTTTCTTGGCATCGTCAACTGAGCTGGCATTGGATGACCAGGTCGTGACTCGTTATGTGCAAAGCCTGGGCGAGATCTTGCCGGTGCTGCAAACCGTAGAGCGTAGCGAGCCGGTATGGGATGGTGGTCTGCCTGATGGTTTTCCTCCCATGCTGGAGGTGGACCAGGTCGAGCGTGGTTCGGAGATTTACCGTCACTTGAACAATCTGGCGCAAAAGCACGGCTTTGCTGGGCTGGGGCAATGGGACGCTGTAGGGCGCCGTATTTGGCTGACCCGTCTCTATATTCAGGAGCGTGAAGATCTGGACTCGGTTTACGAGCAGCTGGATGCTCTGGAAGCCGCCTTGCGTGATAACGCTCGCCAATACTCCACGGCCGAGCTGGAGCAGTTGATGCGTACTTTTCAGACCAGCAAAAATCATATTCTGCGCTTGATTGCGACTCGCAACGATGTGCCCCCCGTGCAGGCTCATCTGGCGGAGCTGGACGCTGCGCTGGCTTCCTTGGAATAGTCAGGCAAGCCGCTTTTTTATTTCCCAAGACCTCACAATGGCGTCCGTTTAAGTTTTGTTACCAGCAATACTGTCCATTTGTCATATTTTGACGCTTCTTTTCTGAGCGTGACAGAAGGAATCGGGGATAATTGCGCTCTGATTGAAATCTAGTGGGAAGATTGAAGCGTCATGCGTATCATCTTGATTTTGTTGGGGGCCGCTGTGCTGGCCTACCTGATTGCCAAAGGCATACGGCAACTGATGGTGGAACGTCGTCAATTAAAAGACCAGACGCGTCAGCCACATAAAGGAAGCCGTGATGAGCACTGATAAAAATCCATTTACGAAACTGGCTGCTAAAACAAAGCCAGAAGGTGGCACTACCAGCTACTCCAAGGGACTGGGTTTCCTTGGGGCTGCTGTGGTTATTTTCCTGATCCTGATCGTAGCCTCCATGGGCTCGTTCCTGCAGGTAGACCAGGGTGAACGTGGCGTGGTGCTGCGTAACGGTAAACTGGTCCGCGTGGCTGACCCAGGTCTGGACTTTAAGGTCCCGTTCTTTGATACGGTACGAAAGATTTCGGTACGCGATCACACGGTTCGCATGCAGCTTGAGGCGTACAGTTTTGACCAGCAGTCTGCCTCCATGGTGGCCTCGGTAACGTACCGCGTACCTGAAACCGATGTGGCCCAGCTGTACTCCGAATACGGTTCGCTGGAAGCGCTGGAGGCCCGTTTGCTGGAGCGCAAGGCCCTGGACGTGATCAAGAACGTGTTCGGTAAATACACCGCCGCTCAGTCCATCCAGAATCGTGAAAAACTGGGTGCTGACATTAATGAAGCCATGCGCGTGACTCTGGAATCGGCTCCTTTGCAGATGATGGGCGTGCAGGTCGAGGAAGTGTCTTTCTCCAAGGCCTACGAGCAGTCGATTGAAAACCGCATGCTGGCCCAGGTTCAGATTGAAACCACCCGCCAGCAAAAAGAAACCGCTTCCATTCAGGCTGAAATCCAGGTGGTTCAGGCTGAAGCCGAAGCCCGCGCTCAGCGCGAACGCTACATGGCCGAAGCTGACGGTATTCGCCTGCGTGGTGAAGCCGAAGCCAAGGCAATTTCTGCCAAGGCTCAGGCATTGGCTCAGAACACCAATCTGGTCAACTTGAATGCTGTGGAGAAATGGGACGGTAAACTGCCAGAAAGTCTGGTTCCCGGTTCCGCCATGCCATTTATTGGACTGCGTTAATTTAGTAGCAGTAGCTGGCCTGAACAGGTTTTCTTCGGTAGCGTTACGGCATACGTAACGCTACCGTTTGTTTTTCCAAGGAGTGACGGATGAATGATGAAATGAACCCGGTCCCACAAGGTGGGGGTACAAACCAGCTGGTCAGCCTGCGTAATCTGACGCTAATCAATTACGCCCTGTACATCCTGTCCATGTTTGGTGGCATTACTGCGCTGGTCGCCATCATCATCAATTACATCAAGCGTGATGAGGTTCGCGGCACCTACCTGGAGTCGCACTTTGATTGGCAAATCCGTACCTTCTGGTGGGGCTTTGTGGGCGTGGCGCTCTCGTTCTTGCTGATGGCAATTCTGGTGGGTTTTGTGACCATCGTAATTGTGGGCGTATGGATTCTGTACCGCCTGATCAAAGGCCTGCTGGCCTTGAATGACGGCAAGGCCATTGCCTGATCAGACAGGCATCGAGTCTGATTGAACCAGGGCCCGCATACTTTCGCGGGCCTCTTTGGGCGGCACACCAAAGTGCTGCCGAAATGCCCGGCTGAAATGGGCAGAGCTGCTGAACCCCCAGTGGTAAGCAATTTCCGTGATGGTCTTGTTGTGGTGGGCCAGCCGGCGCAAATCCTGTTCAGCGCCTTTCAGGCGCATGGACCAAATCCAGTTTGTCAGTGAATCGGCTTCGCCCTCCCAGGCGCGATGCACGGTGCTGGCCGTCAGGCTCAAACGTTTGGCAATCTTGCCTATATTCAGCTCCGGGTCGCGCAGATTTTCCAGCACATAGGCTTTGATGCGGTCGCGTCGGACAGACCCCGTATCGTCGCTTAAAGGCAGGCTGCCCAGATTTTCTGCCAGCGCAGCGACCAGAATACCGACCAGGCTGTCGGCAAGCGACAAATCTACAATTGGGCCACCGGAGGGTGGGCAGTCCATCAGTTCGCTGACCATATGGGAGAGCAAACGTGCCGTGCCGGATTGGGCGCTGGTGATTTTGCAGGCCGTCATGTCCTCGGCATTGTGTAAACGCTTGCGCAAGATGGAGCCGGGCAAAGAAAGCACATACTGCTCGAAGTCATGGTCAAACAAGAGCTGATAGGGGCGGGTGGAGTCGTACAGGGCCAGGTCACCAGGTTTCAGGTGAGCGGTTTTTTCGTCCTGAACCAGTTTTCCCGCTCCGGCCACCTGAATGCTGAGCAGAAAAATATCCTCGGATGCTCTGGAAATTTGCAAAGGCGTGCGCAGTACCGTCTGTGTGGTCGAGGTGATATGGGAGAGGCTGACGGCCGCCAGCTCACGACGCGTAATGGCTCCGAAGAAAGGGGCGCTGGAGCGGGAGGGAACGGCGCATTCCAGTTGCACATAGGCCTTGTTGACGGCCTCCATCCAATAGGGTGCGCGCCGGGTAGCGGGAATTGCCGTGGTGGACCATTGCTCCATTGATGACCTCTCCGTCTTGGTTCCAAAGGCTGACGGCAGGGACTGCGATCAACTGGACTGACTAAGTATCAGGCAAGATCTCTGGTTTGAGCCAGACCAGAAAGGGTGACAGGCGACGATAATTTCCGACCAGGACGAAGCGGATGCGGGATCGGGGACGCAGAAGGAATCAAGACCCGGACAGTTTGCCCGGGCCTTGTCATCTTTTGGGGTCAGGACGGTTCTTGCACCAGTAGCGTATCCGAGTCCTGAGTCTGGCTGACGGCGACGGGCGCAGCCGTACTTTGCACGTGCGGCTCGGGAGCTTCTTCCTGGATCACGCTTTTGGAATGCACCCGAGTCATGGGCTCACGGTGCCCCAGGTCCAGTACCAGACGGGTGGCCTCGGGTTTGGAGTAGTGGCCCACAGGGTCGTTGATCGCCTTGGCGAAGGCAATTTCTTCCATGTTCAGATCGGCAATGATCAGGCCTTCGGCATCGTGTGGCAGGTAGGGAGCCAATGTGCGTCCGTCCGGCGCAAAAATCATGGAACTGCCGCCGCCCACTTTCAGCAGGGAGGCGTTGTGTTCACCTACTTCCAGCATGTCCAGTGTCTCCTGGGTGACGACACTGCTGGCGGCGATGGTAAAGCACTGGCCTTCAACCGAATAGATTTGCGAGGCAGCCATGTTCACCTTGGCGCTGAGCGCATGGGCCTGTTCGCTGTACAGCGAAAAGGACGGCCAGGCGGCAATGTGAATGGCTTCGTGCTGGGAGTACAGCGCGTACTTGCTCAAGGGGGACAGGTGCTCCCAGCAGCACAGGGCACCGACGCGGCCCAGCTCGGTGTCGGACACAATCAGATCTCGGGCATAACCTTCACCAAACACGGTGCGCTCAACATGTGTAGGTTTGAGTTTGCGACGCGACCACAGCATCTGGCCCTTGTCGTCGATCAGGCATTGGCCCAGGTAAAGGCTGCCGCCGCTGCGCTCGCTATAACCCAGTGCGATGAAAATACCCAAGGTCCGTGCGGCCTGGGCAATGCGTTGAAACTCTGCACTGTCCAGCGAGAGCGAGTTGGCATAGTAGCGGGCACTGTATTTCAGCGACCAGGCCGGTGCGCCCAGCCAGACGTGGAAGGGATAGCCGGGCAGCCAGGTTTCACCAAACACGATCAGGTCACAGCCCTCATCGCGGGCCTGACGAGCCAGCTCAATGGTTTTATCAACACCCGTTGCCAGATCGTAGTTGGGAGAGGCGGCCTGTACGGCGGCTGCCCGGACGATTTTTCTTGTCTGCATACATCCTCCTTGTCGCGGTATCCGCGATCCTGATCGCCAGACCGCGCTGCTTACCGAGCCCGGTCGTCTTGGTTTGCGTCAGTGTAGGAGGGGAAGGTGGCGATGAATTGACTGACAGGCGCAGGATGCTTGACTGGGAGTCGCAAGCAGGGGGAGCGGGAGTCCCCCATCCTGGCCTGGCCGTCCGTGCAGTGAACAAGAGGGTTGGGGGCTGCCTGGCTTAAAGCGCGAAGCTGTATTGCACCGTCAGCCCCATGCCCACGACCCACAGAATCAGGGGGATGGGGCGCATCAGCAAGCCGGGAATGGTGCGCAGAATAAAGCCGATCAGGCGGGTGAACAGCCAGAGCAGGGGCGGCGATTGATCTTTTTCCTTCATGTAGAGGATGCCTTGCGACAGCAAAAAGGACTGCGACAAGTAGGCGGCGTAAAACACCATGCCCAAGGAAAAAGCCAGCCAGTAATACAACATGCTCATAGGATGCAAAAAGAAAGAGTACGGCGCATTATATCGGTCTGTAGCAGCTATGATCGTATTTTTGGCCGGACCTGGGGCCGGCTGCGGGTGCAGGCTTTTTGTACGAGGCAGGTATGCAAAATATTTATTCTATTGATGGGCTGGTGCCCGTGGTTCATCCCACGGCCTATGTTCATCCTACCGCTGTACTGATTGGTGACGTCATTATTGGTGAGGGCGTGTATATCGGCCCTCTGGCCAGTTTGCGAGGGGACTTCGGGCGCATCATCATGAAGGCCGGCTCCAATATTCAGGACACCTGTGTTATTCACGGCACGCCTTATCAGGACACGGTGGTGCATGAGGATGGCCACGTTGGGCACGGCGCAGTGCTGCACGGCTGCGTCATTGGCCGCAATGTGCTGGTGGGCATGAATGCGGTCGTCATGGACGCGGCGGACATCGGTGCAGACAGCATTATTGGTGCCATGGCCTTTGTGAAAAAAGGCATGCAGGTGCCTCCTCGCAGTCTGGTGGCGGGTTCCCCGGCTACGGTGGTCAAGGAACTGGATCAGAAAGCCATTGATGGCAAGTTCTTCGGTACGCGCATGTACCAGCGTCTGGCCCAGCGTTCCCTGGCAACGATGCAGCGCGTGGAGCCGTTGACGGAAGTGGAAGCAGACCGTCCGCGTTTGCGTGAAGACCAGATTTATCCAGTGGATAAATAAGGCAGCACAGTCTTTCTCCAGGCTTGTTGCTTCCCGAGCGCAAAGCAGTTTTGGAGCCGGTCTGAAAGTGCTTGGGATACGTCACCAGGCAGCAGTTTTTGCCCACGTATTTCAGGTAATAAAAAACCCCTTGAAGGCCGGATGAGAATCCGGCATCAAGGGGTTTTTCCATTCAGTGCCTAATAGCGGGCGGGTGGGGCAGGCTCACCACGCATCGCTATTTAGCTCTGAATTACTTCAGCTTATTTGCCAGCCGCAGCCAAAGCCTGTTTCCAGGCGTCGATCACTGTTTCGTACTCGGCAGCCGCCTTCAAAGGATCGATGTTGGCAATCTTGATTTGATCCAGGTTAGGCAGTTTGGT
Organism: Alcaligenes faecalis; assembly: GCF_002443155.1. NCBI lineage: Bacteria > Pseudomonadati > Pseudomonadota > Betaproteobacteria > Burkholderiales > Alcaligenaceae > Alcaligenes > Alcaligenes faecalis. Next base: position 790,522 of record NZ_CP023667.1, read on the forward strand.
CAGCTCGGCCACATTGATGTCATTGCGGGTAGGACGGCGGAAGTTCTCTACCAGTTCGGCTTCCTGGACTTCTTTGGACAGCAGAACGTCGACCAGTTTGCGAGCCGCTTCCTGGCCGTTCTTGGGGTTCTTGATCACGGCCACGCCCTCAGGGGCGATGAAGGTACCGTCTTCAGGGTAGATCAGCTCAATGCCTTTCTGACCACCGGCCACGTAGGCGTAAGCTGCGTATTCCATGGTCACGCCCAAGGGGTACTCGCCGTTGGCCACGCTCTTGTAGACCTGGCCCGAGCTCTTGGACACGATGACGTTGGCTGCCAGCTTTTGCAGGCCTTCAGCACCGTACAGTTGGTAGATGCCGTAAACCTGGTCGTACGCACTGCCCGAGGATGCCGGATCACCAATGATGACCTTGCCTTTCCACTGAGGATCGAACAGGTCAGCCCAGGTCTTGGGGGCGGCCTGGCCTTTCAGTTGGCGCTCATTGGCCATGATGACCATGACGTGGGCGTTGGAGCTGGTCCACAGGCTGTCCTTGCCGTGGAAGGCTTCAGGAATGGCCTTGTTCTCGGGCGATTCGTAGGCTTCGAAGTTTTGCTGGAAAGCGGCCATGGTGCCGTAGCCAGTGCCCCATACCACATCGCCCAGCGGGTTTTGTGCTTCGGCTTCGATACGCTTCATCAAGGCACCAGCGCCCGAGGTCACTTGTTGAATGGACAGGTCAGAAGCGGTCTTGCGAGCGATTTCCAGCGCCGTGTCAATGGTTTGCACATTGTTGGGCGTGTACATCACGGCATTGGCGGCCATGGCGGCACCGGACAGGGACAGGGCGCCGACACTGAGGGAGAGTGCCAGACCAGTTTTCAGAAAACGTGTAGTCAGCATAGTGAGCCTTTTTAGATTAGCGGCTGGAAAACAGATCCAGCTTGAGAAAACGGATAGCCAGATAAATCGGCACCAGAATCACGACCATCAGGATCACCCCGTAAGCCGAAGCGCGGGCCAGAAAGCCGGCGTCGATCTGACGGAACATCTGGATGGGCATGGTCTCCATACCACCGTAATACAGCACGATAGTGGCGGAAATTTCAGCCAGCGAAGTGACCCACATCAGGATGGCCGCGCCCAGAATGGCGGGTTTCATCAAGGGCAGAACCACTTTGAAGAAACTCTGGAAGGGGCTGACACCCAGGTTGATGGAGGCCTCTTCGATAGAGTCGGGAATGTTGTAGAGCGAGGCCGAGGCCGAGCGAATGGAGAAGGGCACTTTACGTACAAAGTACGCACCGGCCATGATGACCCAGGTGCCGGTCAGCACCAGCATGCCGCTGTTGTAGGTCTGGATCAGGGCAATACCCAGCACGGTGCCGGAAATGGCCAAAGGCAGCATCACCATATAGTCCAGGGCTGTCACCACGAACAGGCGCTTTTTCACGATCAGGTAACTGCACACAGTCGCAAAGCAGGTGCCTGCGATGGTCGCCACACTGGCCAGCATCAGCGAGTTCAAGATGGGCTCGGGGGCGTAGCGCAGGGCACGCTCCATATTGTCCAGGGTGAAGGTGCCGTATTGCATGACCGGGCCGCTGGCTTTGGTGAAGGCGCCAATCAGCACGATAAAGGCGGGGATCAGTGAGAAGGTCACAAACAGCACCGCACCCACGGTCAGCAGGATACCGGCCAAGCCTTGGGCACGAACCGGGCGCGGGGCGCGGCCTTGCTGCATCTGGAAGGTCTTGCGCTCCAGTACCCGTTTTTGAATGAACAGCACCGCGCCGACCAGAATCACGGACACCACGGCCAGCACACCTTGCATGGTGGGGTTGCCGCTCATCTCGGACAGGAAGGTGGTGTAGGTCAGGGAGGACAGCACATCCACCTGACCACCCAGAATCATGGGGATGGAGAAGTTGTCCACGGCCAGCGTGAACACAATCATGGCATTGACCAGCAGGGCAGGCATCAGCACCGGGAAGGTCACACTAAGCGCACGCTTGAAGTTGCTGGCACCCAGGTTCACGGCCGCTTCTTCCAGCGTGCCATCAATGGCCTTGAGGGCAGCCAGCATGCCGATATACACATAGGTGTAATCGTTCAGGATCAGCACGTAGGACATGCCGAACCAGCCATAGAAACTAGGCAGATCAATACCGATGCTTTCCAGCGCCAGACGCACTACGCCGTTATTGCCCAGTAGCATCAGCCAGGCCTGCGAGACGATGATGTCCGGTAGCACGATGGTGGTCAAAGGCAGGATCGCCACAATGGCCTTGCCGGGAAAGTCGTAGCGGGCCACCACATAGGCCAGCGGGGCGCCCAGCAGCAAGGTGCCGATAGTGGAGATCAGGCCCAGCTTGATGGTGTTGAAAAAGGCTTCAACATAGCGCGGTTCGCTAAAGAAAGTTTCAAAGCCATGCAGGCTGGGCATGCCCGTTGCCGGGTCGATAATGCTTTGATAGAACAGAGAGGCGAGAGGCCAGACAACCCAGAACACCAGCACCACCAGACAGACCAAGGCGGGCAGGAACCAGGGAGAACGAAGGGCCAGGGGTCTTGCAGCAATAGCCATGGGTCTTACGCCTCGACCAAACGACATTCAGGGCTGAAGCTCAGGTTTACCGAGCCGCCTGCCGACAGATGCGGGTCCTGGGCAGCGGCAACGTCAGCAATAATTTGTTTGCCGTCGCTTAGCTTCAGGCTGTAGGCCGTTTTGGTTCCCAGATACTGGCGCGCCACAACCTGGGCAGGAATGCTGCCGGCCTGGGCTTCAGTATGCAGGGTGATGTTTTCGGGGCGCACTGCCAGCAGCACTTGGCCGACGGGGGGCGGATTGTTCACCAGAATGTGTCCACCCGCAATGCTGACGGTGGTGTGACCGTCCTCTACATGCACGCCCAGGGTGTCGATCAGATTGGCTGCGCCAATAAAGTCGGCGGCATAGGCCGTGCGTGGTGCGGAATACATGGCTTCGGGGGTATCGAGCTGGTCGATACGGCCCTGGCGCAACAAGGCAATGCGATCCGACATGGACAGGGCTTCTTCCTGGTCATGCGTCACGAAAATAGCCGTAATGTTGGACTCCTGCTGCAATTCGCGGATGACCTGACGCATTTGAATACGCAGCTTGGCATCCAGGTTGGACAGGGGCTCGTCCATCAGCAGGACACGGGGCTCGATCACCAGGGCGCGGGCCAGGGCTACGCGCTGGCGCTGGCCGCCGGACAGCTCGGCCGGGTAGCGTTGGGCCATGCCACCGAGTTCCACGCGGTCCAGAATATAGGCGACTTTTTTCTTGATTTCGCTACTGCTGACCTTGCGTACCCGCAAGCCGTAAGCCACATTGTCAAACACGGTTTTATCGGGGAACAGGGCGTAGTCCTGGAACACCATGCCGGTTTCGCGCTTGTGCGCGGGCAGGTAGGTAATGTCTTCCTTGTCCAGAAACAGGCGGCCTTCATCGGGAATGATGAAACCGGCAATCATGCGCAGCAGCGTGGTTTTTCCGCAGCCACTGGGCCCTAATAAAGTGAAGAACTCGCCATGCCGGATTTGCAGGCTCAGTTCATTGATGATGGTATTGCTGCCGTAGCGTTTCACTACGTGATCGATGTGGATTTCTGCCATGGGGATAGATCAGCCTGGGACTGAATAGTGCAGGTAAACCGCGTATCAAGGGGGCGGTTGCCTAGGCTTTTAAAAGAGGTGGCTCAGCGGCCATTGGCGACGCAAACATCACCCTGGCGTGAACACGAACATTAATTACAAGTTAATGACAAGTTTTATAAGAAGTTGCTATCTTAGCAGCAGGCCAATGCTTGTAGTTTTAATTATCAGGCGTCTAAGTCCCTGGCCAAGGCTGATCTGCTCAGTGTTACCCGACAGGCAAGCAAAAAAAATTCCATAGAACAAGCATCATATTGCGATAATCAGGTGGTAGTAATGTGTCTTGCTTTTTCGTCTAAAGCGGTCTAGTGCGGCTTGGGGTTTCTTGTGTCAAATAAAGGCCCTTATAGTGAGTTCAAAAAAGAATGACCGGTTCCTGCGAGGGGCAGGAGTGGGAGAGGGAAACAACAGGGCGGATTTCTATCCTGTTTAGGCAGGCCTGCCACGGGCCTGTTCATGCACATCCGAATTTATAGATGGTGTTCCGGTGTTGTGGGAAAACACATACCGGGCCGGAAAGGTTGTTGGGTCGTTTCCCGCTGGGGGCAGACTCACCCGTCCGGGTACTGCACGTCGTCAGAGATCGTAGAAGTTAGTTAATTAACTGGAGATTGAAGATGCGACTGGGTGTACTAAGCCCCCGGGGGACCGGGGAAAAGAGGGTAGCGGCCACGCCCGATACCATCAAGGCTTACCGCAAGGCGGGCCATGATGTGATTATCGAGGCGGGTGCCGGACAGGGTATTGCCAGCTCGGATGCTGATTACGAGGCAGCAGGGGCAACGATAGGGGATCCCTATCAAGCCACCGTGCTGCTGGTAGTGGGCCCGGCTGATGTGGATTCGGCGCGTTTACGTGCCGAGCATGTGGTCGTCGGTATGTTGGACCCTTACGAGAGTGAGGGTCTGGACAGGCTGGCTTCTTCGGGCTGCCAGGCATTCGCCCTGGAGCTGATCCCGCGTACCACGCGGGCGCAAAGTATGGACGTTCTGTCCTCGCAGGCCAATATCGCGGGTTATGCCGCAGTGCTGAAAGCAGCCACCTTATATCCCCGATTCTTTCCCATGATGATGACCGCGGCGGGTACCGTCAAAGCGGCTCGTGTTGTGGTGCTGGGCGCGGGGGTGGCCGGTTTGCAGGCGATTGCGACGGCACGTCGTCTAGGGGCCGTGGTAGAAGCCTCCGACGTGCGTCCTGCCGCGCGTGAGCAGATCGAGTCCCTGGGCGGCAAGTTTATTGATGTGCCCTACGAGACCGACGAAGAGCGCGAAGCGGCGCAAGGGGTAGGCGGCTATGCCCGTCCCATGCCCGCTTCCTGGTTGCAACGGCAGGCGGCGGTGGTGGCGGCACGTTGCGCCCAGGCCGACGTCATCATTACCACGGCCTTGATTCCGGGGCGCCCCGCCCCGCGTCTGATTGCCGAAGAAGTGGTGCAGTCCATGCGGGCAGGTTCGGTCATTGTTGACTTGGCTGCGGCACGTGGCGGTAACTGCGCCCTGACCGAAGCCGACCAGATTGTGGAGAAACATGGCGTGACCCTGGTGGGCGAGACCAACTTCCCGGCCCGTGTGGCGGCGGATGCGTCTGCCTTGTATGCACGCAATATTCAACAGTTCCTGGGCTTGATGCTCAAGGACCAGTCTGACGAGCTGCATATCCCTGCGGACGACGACATTGTGAATGCCAGCCGTGTTGTACAGGGTGGCAAACGACTCTTTCCACAGCAGGGAGCCTGACGCCATGGATATTATTTCTCCCCTGGTCATTAACCTGATCATCTTTGTGCTGGCCATTTACGTGGGTTATCACGTGGTCTGGACAGTAACCCCCGCTTTGCACACGCCCTTGATGGCGGTGACCAATGCGATCTCGGCCATCATTATTGTGGGCGGGATGCTGGCCGCGGCGCTGACCGAAAGCCCTTGGGCCCAGGCGATGGGCATTATTGCCACCGCGCTGGCCTCGGTAAACGTGTTTGGTGGTTTCCTGGTAACCCGCCGCATGTTGGAAATGTTTAAAAAGAAGGGCGCTAAAAATACGCCCAAGGAAGGGCAGTCATGATTTCCATGAATACCGTTACCTTGTGCTATTTGCTGGCCTCGGTGTGTTTCATTCAGGCCCTGAAAGGCTTGTCGCATCCGGCCAGTTCGCGTCGTGGCAATCTGTTCGGCATGGTGGGGATGGCCCTGGCCATTGCCACCACGGCCGTGCTGATCTATAGCCTGGCCCCTGAAGGCAAAGAGCTCTCTGGCCTGCTGCGGGTTTTGATCGGTCTGGTGATTGGTGGCGTGCTGGGCACCGTCATGGCACGCCGTGTCGAGATGACCAAGATGCCGGAACTGGTGGCCTTCATGCACAGCATGATTGGTCTGGCTGCGGTAGCCATTGCGATTGCCGTGGTGCTGGAGCCGGTGGCCTTCGGGATTGGTTCGGCCGAGGTGGCGCTGCCCATGGGTAACCGTGTGGAGCTGGCTTTGGGCGCGCTGGTCGGTGCCATTACTTTCTCTGGTTCGGTGATCGCGTTTGGCAAGCTGTCGGGCAAGTACAAGTTCCGACTGTTCCAGGGCGCACCTGTCACCTTCAAAGGTCAGCACATACTGAACCTGCTGCTGGGTCTGCTGGCCCTGGCTTGCGGCGTGATCTTTGTGATGACTCAGGCATGGTGGGCCTTTGGTGTGCTGCTGGCCTTGTCCTTCCTGCTGGGCGTGATGCTGATCATCCCGATTGGCGGGGCAGACATGCCCGTGGTGGTGTCCATGCTGAACAGCTATTCGGGCTGGGCGGCAGCAGGGATTGGTTTCTCCCTGAACAACTCCATGCTGATCATTGCCGGTTCGCTGGTGGGCTCCTCCGGTGCGATTCTGTCCTACATCATGTGCAAGGCCATGAACCGTGCCTTCTTCAACGTGATTCTGGGCGGTTTTGGCGCCAATCCGGAAGCCGCTTCCGGTGGCGCGGACCAGGGCAGTCGTTCGGTGAAATCCGGCAGTGCAGAAGATGCCGCTTTCATGATGAGCAATGCCGAGTCCGTGGTGATTGTGCCCGGTTATGGTCTGGCCGTGGCCCGTGCTCAACACGCCTTGAAAGAGCTGTCGGACAAGCTGACCAGCCAGGGTGTGAATGTGCGCTACGCCATTCACCCGGTCGCTGGCCGTATGCCCGGCCATATGAACGTCTTGCTGGCCGAGGCAGAAATGCCTTATGAGCAAGTCTTTGAAATGGACGACATCAATAGCGAGTTTGCGCAGACCGATGTGGTGCTGGTTCTAGGCGCTAACGACGTGGTCAACCCGGCCGCTAAAAATGATCCGGCTTCGCCGATTGCAGGCATGCCGATTTTGGAAGCCTACAAAGCCAGAACCGTGATCGTGAACAAGCGTTCCATGGCTGCCGGTTATGCTGGTCTGGATAACGAACTGTTCTATATGGACAAGACCATGATGGTGTTTGGTGATGCCAAAAAGACCATTGAAGATATGGTCAAGGCGCTGTAAGACCTTCGGGTTTTTGCGCCGGCAGTAAAAAGCGCTCTGGTTCCTTGCGGGCCAGAGCGCTTTCTTGTTGGGCAAAGCGAATTTAGAACTTGGGGCCGGAACGCAATTGCTCGCACATCTGCAGGCGCTGCTCGGCAGTGGCTTTTTGCAGATCCTGACGGCCACGGTCCAGACCTTGTTCAAAGGCCTTGTCAAAGTCCTCGTCATTCAGGCCCATGCTTTGAATGGAAGACTTCTGCTGTTTTTTCATCTCTTGCAGTTGATCTTGGCTGTAGTCACCGCAAACTTCGGCGGCAGCGTGCATGGCTCCGCCCATTTGTGCCAGCTGAATGGCAGGGCCGCTATCCTGGGCGTAGCTATTGGCACTGGCCAGAAGGAGGGCCGCTAAAGGCAAAAGAAGTTTTGTGCGCTCAAACATGGTCAATCCTGTCGATTAAGAAGAGGTCCGCGCAGACCTTGCGGGCTATTCGGAGCAGGCAGGGCCTGTCTGGCGGAAGTCGCTACTTTACACTGCTTGTCTCCTTGCGGTTGAGGCCGCAGGGGCAGGAAAGTGCAACAGAGATTGTGCCCGGTTCTGGGTGATGGAGGTTTGATCTGCTTGTGGGCAAGCCGCGGTAGGCGAGACAAAAGCAGCAGGGAAAGAAAAAGCCCTGATGACGATGTCATCAGGGCTGATCTTTTCAGAGTCTCATCCATTGGGTTTGACCCCACGAGTTCTAACTCTGGTTGTTGATTTCAATAAAGAAAGCAACTTGAATATGGCGCGGCTGGCAAGATTCGAACTCACGACCCCTTGGTTCGTAGCCAAGTACTCTATCCAACTGAGCTACAGCCGCTAAAGAAGTGAAACTATAGCAGACTATTTATACGCATGACAAGCCTAAAAAGCATTTTTCTTGAAATTAATGTGAAATTTTTCTGAAAAACCCGGAAAACGAGGCTTTGAAGGGGCTTGTGAAGCAGCGTGAGGCATATTTAACCCGACATTTTGTAGTGTCTTTAAGCCACGGTGTTTACGATCGCATTGAAGCAAGAGTGATGACTTGCCGGTTCGGGCATAGAAGCATTAATCTTCGTGGCGGCTGCGCCAAACTCAAACGTGCTGATGCCGCTGCTCATCAATTAGTCAGAATTTAATAGCACTGGGAGTGACAGGCATGGTTCCATTCGGTTTAAGTCCAGCACAGTTTCAGCTACGTTATAAGCGTTGTCTGGAACGTGCTTCCAAGCACTTCATCACCGAGCTACGCAACTTGTTTACTTTGCCTGTGCCGGACAGCGTGGTGGATGCCGAGGTGCAAATCTTCTTTGGTGAGGATGGCCTGGAAACCCCGTCGGCATGGATTTACTACCGCGGCGAGAATAATAAAGTAGATAGCAGCGACCCTTCCATTTTTCCCGGTAGAGCCCTGGAACTGTCTCTGGGTTTGGACAAGATGGATGCCTTCCACGAAGACTATTTCCTGGACGAAGACTTTGATGGGCTGAGCATCGCGGCTAACGCCACAAAAGCCTGGTTTGCAGAATGCTGGTGGAAAGCGGGTGGATGGAGCTATGCCGTTCCCGTGACGGTATGGGTACACGATGGTTTTGGGGACGGTGAGGGTATTGAGTTGTCAGAAAGGCGATAAGGCTGTGCAGGAGCAGTTCCTGTCTACATAAAGAGCCACTATTGCTCGTTCTATTTCTGCGTTCCAGCCTGCTCGTATTGCTGTTGTGGGTGGTGCCCGGCAGGGTAGTGGGTCTTTTTCCTGCCTGTTGTCCGAGAGCAGAAAGCAAAAAAGCCATTTCCGAAGAAATGGCTTTTTTGCTGAATATGGCGCGGCTGGCAGGATTCGAACCCACGACCCCTTGGTTCGTAGCCAAGTACTCTATCCAACTGAGCTACAGCCGCTAAAGAAGTAGAAATATAGCACGGCTATTTTTACTTGTCACCAAAATATCAACAAATTTTACTGAAATCGCCTTTTTTTATGGTTTTCGGGGGCGGCGGGCAGGCTGTAAAGCCAGAGACGGCAAGGCGTGCAGCGGGAAAACAGTGAATCTCTTTATTTTTGGTCTTTGGGGGGGCATCTTGGTGGTCTTTTGGGCGCGCCAGACAGAAACTTCGAACAGTCTGCCCCGGATGACTTGCCCCACAGGGCACAAAGTCGCATTATTACGCCATTGTTTTGGAGCCCAATGTAATGGATCTGTCGAAAATTACCTGCACTGAAGATTTCCGCCTGGCGGCCAAACGCCGCGTGCCCAAGATGTTTTATGACTACGCCGACTCCGGCTCCTGGACGCAGGGCACGTATCATGCGAACGAGCAGGATTTTCACAAACTGAAATTCAAACAGCGCGTGGCTGTGGACATTGACCATCGCAGTCTGAAGACCAAGCTTCTGGGCCAGGATGTTGCCATGCCCGTGGCTATTGCCCCTACCGGTCTGACCGGCATGCAGCACGCCGATGGTGAAATGCTGGCGGCTTTGGCCGCACGGGACTTTGGTATTCCTTTCACCCTGTCCACCATGAGTGTGTGCTCGCTGGAGGACGTGGCCCAGGCTACCCGTGCCCCGTTCTGGTTTCAGCTTTATGTGATGCGTGATCGCAGCTTTATTGAAAACCTGATTGCGCGTGCCAAAGCGGCTAATTGCTCGGCCCTGGTGTTGACCTTGGACTTGCAGGTCTTGGGCCAGCGTCACAAGGACATCAAGAATGGCCTGACCACGCCTCCACGCCTGACGATTCCTAATTTGCTGAATCTGGCGACCAAGCCGTACTGGTGCCGCAATATGCTGCGCACGCATCGTCGCAGCTTTGGCAATATCGTCGGCCACGCCAAGGGAGTGTCGGATCTGCGCTCCTTGTCGACCTGGACTGCCGAACAGTTCGACCCGAGCCTGAACTGGAAAGACATCGAGTGGATCAAGAATGCCTGGGGCGGGAAGCTGATTGTTAAAGGCATTATGGATGCGGACGATGCGCGTTATGCCGTGGATAGCGGGGCTGATGCCTTGATCGTGTCCAATCACGGTGGCCGTCAGCTGGATGGCGCACCATCCTCAATTTCCTGCCTGCCTGCGATCAGCAAGGCGGTGGGTGACAAGATTGAAGTACTGGTCGACGGTGGTATTCGCAGCGGTCAGGATGTACTGCGTGCCCGAGCCCTGGGAGCCCAGGGGGCCATGATAGGCCGTGCTTTCCTGTATGCCTTGGGTGCAGCAGGTCAGGCCGGTGTGGCCCGTTTGCTGAAACTGATGGCGAATGAACTGGACGTGTCCATGGCCTTTTGCGGTCGTACCGATATCAATCAGGTAGACCGCTCCATCTTGCTCAATCCCGATATTTTTGATCGCCCCGGTTACTGAAGACCGATATGCAAGGGCCCTGGCTGGACGGGTAAATGACCTCGTCCGTGGGGCCCGTTCAGATCCAGCACCGGGCCAGCCGGCACAATACCCGTCGGGTTCAGATGGCGGTGACTGCTGTAGTAATGGGTCTTGATGTGATCCAGGCTGACCGTGCTGGCCACGCCAGGCATTTGGTACAGCTCCAGCATGTAGTTCCACAGATTCGGATAATCAATCAGACGGCGCAGATTGCATTTGAAATGGCCGACATAGACCGGATCAAAGCGAATCAGGGTAGTGAACAAGCGCCAGTCGGCCTCGGTCAGTTGCGTGCCAGTCAGGTAGCGCTGCTGGCTCAGGCGAGCTTCCAGCCCGTCCAGACTGTCGAACAGCGCATGAACTGCCGTGTCGTAGGCGGCTTGTGAGCGGGCAAAACCTGCTTTGTAGACCCCGTTATTGACGGTGTCATACACATGGGCATTGATCTTGTCGATTTCGCCCAGCAGCTCGGCAGGTGCCATATCCAGGCTGCGCGCGCCCAAAGTATCAAAGGCGCTATTGAAAATGCGCATGATCTCGGCCGACTCGTTATTGATGATCGTGCCGCGCTGCTTGTCCCATAGTACGGGCACGGTAATGCGCCCTGTGAATTGCGGGTCTGCCTTGGCATAGAGCTGATGCAGGAATTGAGCATCCATGACCGGGTCTGGCACCACGCCCTCCGCCGGTTCAAAGGTCCAGCCCTGATCGCCCATGATGGGGTTCACCACCGACACTGAAATCAGCTTTTGCAGCCCCTTTAATTCGCGCATGATCAGGGTGCGGTGCGCCCAGGGGCAGGCCAGCGAGACATATAGGTGATAGCGATTGGCCTGGGCAGGCTGCGCCGCCTGTCCGTCCGGGCCGGGGCCGCCGTCGGCGGTAATCCAGTCCCGGAAGGCAGACTGGGCACGTTGAAATGTATCGGACTGAGTGCTGCTGACAGGCTCTTTGCTATGCCATTGTCCATCTATCATCATGCCCATCTGTGTACTCCGTTTTAGCCTTTCAGCTTGATTGCAATTTCAGCGATGTGACGGCCCTGGTAGCGGGCGCCGTCCAGCTCGTTCTGGCTGGGCTGACGTGAACCGTCGCCACCGGCAATGGTGGATGCGCCGTAGGGGCTGCCGCCAGTGACTTCGTTCAGCAGGGTCTGGCCCGCAAAGCTGTAGGGCAGGCCCACCACGATCATGCCAAAGTGCATCAGGTTATGAATAATGGACAGCAGCGTCAGCTCCTGCCCGCCGTGTTGGGTGGCGGTAGAGGTAAAGGCACCGCCTACCTTGCCATTGAGTGCGCCGCGCGCCCACAGGCCACCGGCCTGATCCAGAAAACTGGCCATTTGCGAGCTGATGCGCCCGAAACGGGTGCCGGTGCCGACAATGATGGCGTCGTAGTTTTCCAGGTCGCCAATAGTGGCGACCGGGGCGGCCTGATCCAGCTTGAAATTCGCTTTCTGGGCCACGGCTTCCGGGACCAGTTCGGGGACACGCTTGATGTCCACCGTCGCGCCAGCGCTTTGTGCACCTTCGGCAACCGCTTGGGCCATTTTTTCTACGTGGCCATAGGCGGAGTAATAGAGAACCAGGACTTTTGCCATTTGAACTTCTCCAGAAAAGCGATCAACAAGGAATCGGACGGGGCAGCGGCCCCAGGACCATACCGGGGCTCACCTGCTATGACGATGATAGTCGTGCCAAGCCCGCTATGCCAAACCCTTGGACGGATTGTTTTGTGTCAGAGTCTGTCTTGCAAAGCGGGCGGGGGTTTTGGGCGGAATCAGCCCGGCAGGAGCGCGTAGGTGGTGGTGGCGTGGGCCGCCAGTCGACCTTGCTCGTCCAGCAGCTTGATGTCGCCAAAGACCATGCTTTTGCCACGTTTCAGCACCTGGGCGTGCACCAGCACATCTCCCTGGCTGACCGGGCGGACAAAGCTGGTGTTCAGCGAAACCGTGGTCATGGGGCGAAATTCCCCCAGGCTTTGACTGACGGCCAGCACCATGGCGGTATCGGCTGCCGCCATATACACCTGACCGCAGACCACACCGGCCACGTGTGTCAATTGATCCGAAAAAGGCAGGCGGAGAACCACGCCGTCTTCGTTCAGATTTTCTACGCGCAGCTTCAACGCTTGGACCCAGGGGGCGAACAGCGTGTCCAGCAAGTGTTGGCTTTGTTCGTGAGTCATCAGGGATCAGCCGCAGTAAACGGAGGTGATTTTGTTCTGCTCGTCCACGCGAATGTTCAAACGGGTGGGGTCATAGTCGGTGGTGTACATGCGGTCCGGAGCCAGGACGCGAGCTTTGGCTGCACCGGCCTGTTTGACCAGACGCTCAACCTGGCTTTGGCTGGCGGTTTGACCGGCTGGATTCAAGGCGTCCGCATTGCACAGACCACCAGAGGAGTCGCTGAACGAAGAGGTCGAGCCTGTTTGTGCGCTATTACCCGTGGCCGTGCAAGCAGCGAGCAAAACGGCGGGAAGTACGCTAAGTAGTACGGAGAGTCGCATGGGAAATCCTTAAAAACAGCTGGGAAGCATTCAGCTTGAAGGATTAATAATACCTGTTCTAGGCGGGGCGTTTAAGGCCTTTGGCACTGCGTTTTGTGGTGGTTTTGCCCGGCTTGACCGATACCTCCGGATGCTGGGCAATCGAGTAGCGCAAGGGGGCCTGGGCCCAGAGGCCGGCATAGTCCACACCGATGCGCGGGCCGACCAGGATTTGCTCTGGCGGCAGGGCGGGGGCGTCCAGCAGATGCAAGCTTGGGCCGCAGGCATCCGCGCCGTTATAGCTCTTGTCGATACCCAGTCCCTTGCACAGACGGCCGGGGCCGGACAGGGAGGGGCCATCAACGGGTGACTTCCATTGCGCGGCCCGCAGCAAGACGGCCGTTCCGTCACCTTCCACGCCGCTGACGATATTCATGCAGTGATGCAGGCCGTAAATCAAATACACATAGGCGTAACCTGCCGGGCCAAACATCAGCCGTGTGCGCTCGGTAATACCGCGACGGCTGTGGGCAGCCTGATCCTGGGGACCCAGATAAGCCTCGGTTTCCACAATGGTGGCGCAGCGCTCCCCGCGTTCGTCATTCAAAACCAGGGTTTTGCCCAGCAATTCCAGGGCCACGTAACGCGGATCACGGGCAAAGAACGTTCTTGGCAGTTGCAGCGTGGACTTAGTCATTGCCGGGGATGTGCTCCAGCTTGTTCAGCCAGACCTGTTTGTGTTCCTTGGGTAAAAAGGAAGAGCGCAGGCTGTTGGCTGCCAGGGTACGCAAGTCGGCTTCCTGCAGATTCAGGGCCTGGGCGGTTTGCATATAGTTGTCCAGCAGATAGCCGCCAAAATAGGCCGGGTCATCCGAGTTCACGCAAACATTCAGGCCGCGATCCAGCAAATGCTTCAGATTGTGCTGGTGCAGGCTGTCAAACACCTTGAGCTTGATGTTGGACAGGGGACAGACTGTCAAGGAAATGGCGTGGTCGGCCAAATACTGCATCAGGGCCGGATCGTCCTGGCTGCGCACGCCATGGTCGATGCGCTCCACTTTCAGAAGCTGCAGGGCATCGCGTACATAGCTGGCCGGGCCCTCTTCACCGGCATGGGCGACCAGCCGGAAACCCAGCTCTCGGCAACGGGCATAGACTTTTTCGAACTTGGCGGGCGGGTTGCCCTTTTCCGAGGAGTCCAGGCCAATCGCAATCCACAGGTCGGCATACTGATTGCGCGAGGGCAGGGCGGCCTCCAGAGTGGCAAAAGCGTCGGCTTCGCTCAGGTGTCGCAGGAAGCTCAGAATCAGATAGCTGCTGATCCCCAGTTCGGACTTGGCCTGGCGAGCGGCACGGGCAATTCCGGCAAATACGGTTTCCATGGCGATCCCGCGTGCCGTGTGTGTTTGCGGGTCAAACATGATTTCCGTATGCACAATGCCATCGGCCTGGGCGCGCAGAAAGTAGGCCCAGGTCATGTCAAAGAAATCCTGCTCGGTAATCAGGACACCGGCTCCGGCGTAATACAGGTCCAGAAAGGACTGCAAGTCGGTGAACTGATAGGCGGCGTGCAGGCTGGCCTGATCGGGATAGGGCAGCGTAATGTGATTGCGCTGGGCCAGCTTGAAGATCAAGTCCGGTTCCAGCGTGCCTTCAATATGAAGATGCAGTTCGGCCTTGGGCAGTTGGCGGGTAAATTCGCGTAAAGAAAAAGCGGAATCAGACACGGAGCGCTCCTGGTAGGCAGACTATGCGCCCCATTATACGAAGGCAATAGCTCTGGGGTCAGTTGTCCTTGCCACGCAAGGCGGCAATCGCCAGAAAGAGCCAGGCCAGAATCATGGCCACCCCGCCAATGGGGGTGATTGCGCCCAGCCATTTCACGCCGCTCAGCACCAGAATGTACAGGCTGCCGCTAAAAATCAGGACGCCAGCCAGCATCAGAATCGCACTGCGAGACTGCCAGGCCGCATTCAGTTGGGGGCCCAAAGCGGCGATCAGCAGCAGGCCCAGACCATGCAGCAATTGATACAGCACGGCCGTGTGCCAGGTCGCCAAGGCTGACGCATCAACCATGGAGCGCAGTGCGTGGGCACCAAACGCACCCAGGCCTACGCCCAGCGCCATAATCAGTGTGCCCAGGCACAGGATGGATCGTGATTTCATGTCTTTCCTTGCAAGTCGCTGCACTCGCAGCGCGGAGGGAGGCCAGTGCTATTATCGAACAAAAAAATTGGCTTTGTCTGCAAGGAGGCAGCATGCAAGAAATAGCTCCGGTCGCCCCTGATGCACAAGACGTTGTGGTGGCCGCGTATCGCTATCAGTCTGGCCAGCCTGCTCAGGCCTTGGATATTCACCACCTGCCTGCACACAACCCCTTGAAGGACGGCTTTATCTGGATTGGTTTGAAAGACCCCAGCGAAGCAACTTTGCGCGAAGTGGGGGCGCAGCTGGGCCTGCCCGACAATGCGGTTGAAGAATTGATTGCTCCCCATCGCCGTCCCAAATTGCTGGAGTTCAGCAATTGCCTGATTGTGGTGGCGGTGACTCTGGGCCTGAAAGATCTGCGCCCGCTTTTTGGTACTACGCAGATTCTGATTGCCCATGGTTTGTTGCTGACAGTACGGCGCGGTTCCAACAGCAGCTATCTGGAGTTGCGTTCCCGTCTGGAAAGCACACCAGCCTTGCTGGAACGGGGCAGTGATTTTGTGGCCTCGGAATTGCTGGATCTGATTGTGGACCAGTACCAGACCTGTCTGGAGCAAACCGAAAAGGCGGTAGAAGCTATTGAACAGCAATTCCTGATTCGGGGCTTCAAGGAAAACGATGTGCGGCGTATTTATCGTTTACGACGCGATTTGCTGCGTGTGTATAACGCGGTGACGCCTTTGGCGGAGCTAAGCCGTCGTTTGTCGCGCATCGAGCTGGCGTATGTGGATGCAGAAAGCCGGGCGTATTTTGGTGAAGTGGCAGACCGCATTGCCCGTACTTCTGAATTTATTAACAGCCTGCGGCAAGCCCTGGCCTTCGCCTTTGAGGGCGGCTTGATGATAGGTCAGATGCAGCAGACGGATACCACCCGCAAGCTGGCGGCCTGGGCGGCCATTCTGGCTGTGCCGACCGCGGTGGCGGGGATTTACGGCATGAACTTCAAATTCATGCCCGAGCTGGAATGGACGCTGGGCTACCCGCTGGCCTTGGGCCTGATGGGCAGCGTTTGCGGATTTTTGTACTGGAAATTCAAAAAGGCCAAATGGCTCTAGCCTGAAGCAAAGAGCGACAAGGCCGAAATCAAGGAGGCGAGATGGGTCTGGAACAGCAGTTACAGAATCAGGTGCCGGATTTGATGGATGATGATCTGTTTGGCGAAGATCCGGCTTTACAACATTGGCAAAGCAAACTGGCCAGCGACGAGGCCCGGCAAAGTCTGGCGGACTACGGCAAGAAACTGGGCTCTGCCCATTGGCGCGAGCAAGGCGCCTTGGCTAATCGTCAACCTCCGCAATGGCGAGGCTGGTCCGCTCAAGGGCAACGAGTCGATCAGGTGGATTTTCATCCCTCCTGGCATCATTTGATGAGTCTGGGCATGGAGCAGGGCCTGCATATCTGGCCCCATCAGCCCCAGCCCGGTCAGCATTTGCAACGGGCCATGGGTTTTTACCTGCATGGTCAGATCGAGGCGGGCACTTTGTGTCCCTTGACCATGACGCGTGCCGCTGCGCCTTTATTACAGGCTGAGCCGTTTCAGGAATGGGCCGCCAAGCTGGACATCAATCAGTACGACTCTTCTCATCAGTCGATGGCAGAAAAAAGCAGCGTGCTGCTGGGCATGGGCATGACGGAAATGCAGGGCGGCTCGGATCTGCGCGGCTGCACTACCGAAGCCCATCCCGAGGCCCAGGCTTTTCGTCTTTACGGGCACAAATGGTTTTTTTCTGTGCCGCAGGCGGACGGGCATCTGGTATTGGCGCGCGAGCACGAGCAGTTTTCGTGTTTCTTGATGCCGCGCTACACCGAATACGGCTTGAATCGCCGTTATATACGCAGGCTGAAAGATAAATTGGGCAACCGCTCCAACGCCAGTGCCGAAATTGATTTTGACGGTGCGCTGGCCTGGCGCGTGGGCCAAGCCGGTCGTGGTATTGCGCTGCTGGCCGGAATGGCCGCCCGTACCCGTATTGATTGCGTGCTGGGCAGCGCCGCCCTGATGCGACAAGCCTTGGTGCAGTCCCTGCATTACTGTCAGCACCGACGCTGCTTTGGTAAACAATTGATCGAGCAGCCTTTGATGCAGGCGGTACTGCTGGACATGAGCCTGGAAAGCGAAGCCGCCACTCATCTGGCCCTGTTCCTGGTGGATTTGCAGGAGCGGGCCGATGATCCCGTGGCGCAGGCGGTGCTACGCGTGCTGGCCCCGGCTGCCAAGTTCTGGGTATGCCGTCGGGCTATCGCCCTGTGTGCCGAAGCCATGGAAACCTGGGGCGGTAACGGTTATATCGAGGATGGCCCCATGCCGCGCTTGCTGCGCGAAGCCCCCGTCAATTCGATTTGGGAAGGCTCAGGCAATGTAATGTGTCTGGATGTGCAGCGCGCCTTGAGTCAGGAAGGTGTCCTGGAGGCCTTGCAGGCGGATTTGCGTGCCCGTACGGGAGATGATGCGGAACTGGGCCAAGCGGCGCAGGATTTGTTGAGCACAGTTTCCCAGGCCGGAGGCCGTGTCTGGACGCAGAAACTGGCACTTCTCTATCAAGCCTGCTTGATGCGCGAACTAGCTCCCGATGCCGTCGCGGATATGTTTGCAACCCATCGTCTGCAAGAAGGCCCCGCTGCCGTATTCGGGCTGGAAGGTGTGGAGCAGGCTTCCTGGTATTTGCATCGCATCTGGCCCCGCCTGCAGGCGTCTTGACGCAGGCCTGCCTACTAGGGACATTGCTCTGGACAGGCGGTGCGCAGTATCTATAATTTGTTAGCCTAGTTTCTGCTACCCGCCTGGAGTGTTGTCCGCATCATGACTGTGTTTTCCCTGTCCAGCTTTTCTTCTTTGACGCGGCGCACAGCCGTTTGTGCTGGCTTGACGGCTGTGATGGCTGTCTGGGCCTTGCCTGTTCAGGCTCAACACTTCGAGTTGACCGGGCGCGTGGTGCGGGTAGCCGACGGCGATACGCTGACGATTCTGCCCAGCAATAACAAGCAGGTGCGCGTGCGTCTGGCCAGTATTGATGCCCCCGAAACCACCAAAGACAGCCGTCGCCCTGGCCAGCCCTTTGCGGTGGCCTCGCGGCGCTTCTTGTCGGATTTGGTGTCCGGCAAACACTTGACCCTGTCCTGCTATGAGAGCGACCGCCACGGGCGCGCGGTATGTGATGTGCCTTTGGCCGATGGCGAAACCGCCAATCAGAAACTGGTACGGGCCGGAATGGCCATGGCCAATCGTGAAAAACGTGGCCGTTTCCTTCGCGACCCGCGTATTGATCAGCTGGAACGCGAGGCCAAAGAATCCGGTGTAGGCATCTGGTCCGAGCCCAATCCTGTTCCGCCATGGAAATGGCGTTATGACTGCTGGCAGCAAGGGCAATGCTAAGCCCTTTGCGGCGGCTCGGACTGGCTCTGTTGTGCGTCGGATTGGCAGCCTGCTCCAAGCCCGTTAACAGCCCTTATCACGAACACAGTGCAGCAGAAAACACGCTGTACAGCGCGTTCACGACCCGTTCTCCCAATCACCTGGACCCAGCCTTGTCCTACTCCGGTGACGAGACGCCGTTTACCTACTCGATTTACGAGCCACTGTACGGCTATCACTATCTGGACCGGCCTTATCGTCTGATTCCCAAGGCGGCGGCCGAATTGGTAGACCCGGTGTATCTGGATGAGCAGGGCAATCGCTTGCCTGCCGATGTGCCGGGGGAACAAGTAGCCATCAGCCGTTACGATATTCCGATCAAGCAAGGCATTCGCTTTCAGCCGCATCCGGCTTTTGCCTTGGATGAGCAGGGTGAGTTTCGTTATTACCCCATGCGAGCGCCGGATCTGAACGAGGCCTTCAGCATTGCTGACTTCGCCCATACCGGCTCGCGCGAGCTGACGGCTCACGATTACGTTTACGCCTTCAAGCGTCTGGCCAGCCCGCGTTTGGCTTCCCCTGTGCTGGGTGTGATGGCCGAGCATATACGGGGCTTCAAGGAGTTCAGCGAAGAACTGGCCCGTGTCGACAAGCAGGAGCCGCGTCCGCAATGGCTGGATTTACGGCCCTTCACCTTGCCGGGCGTGCGAGCGCTGGATAAACACACCTTGCGCATCGAGGTGAATGGCAAGTATCCGCAGTTCAAGTACTGGCTGGCCATGACTTTTACCGCGCCCATGGCCTGGGAGGCCGAGCGCTTCTACAGCCAGCCGCGCATGGCGCAGCACAATCTGACGCTGGATAGCTGGCCGGTGGGCACGGGTCCGTTCATGCTGACGGAGTCCTTGACCAACCGCCGTCATGTCCTGAGCCGCAACCCCAATTACCGGGGCGAACCCTACCCCTGCGTAGGTGAGCCGGGCGACCAGGAGGCGGGACTGCTGGAGGATTGCGGCAAACCCATGCCTTTCCTGGATAAAGTGGTGTTCTCTTTGGAGAAAGAGAGCGTTCCCTTGATGGGCAAGTTCCTGCAAGGCTATTACGACATTCCGCAGGTGGAGCGGGGCGAATACGGCGTCGCCATGACGGTGGCTGCACAGGACTCGGTAGACAAAGCCAATCTGTATCAAGAGCGTGGCCTGCAATTGCGCACGGCTCCCGAAGCGCAATTGTTTTATATGGGCTTTAACTGGCACGACCCAGTGGTCGGTCAGGGCGACACGCCCGAGCAGTTCGAGAAAAACCGCAAGCTGCGTTTGGCCATCAGCATTGTGTTCGATTGGGAGCAATACGTTTCCATTTTCATGAACGACCAGGGGGAAGCCGCGCATAGTCCTTTGCCGCCCGGCGTACCGGGTTACCAGCCGCTGCCACAAGGCGCCAACCCTTATGTCTACACCAAGGACAATGGCGTGGTGAAACGCCGCAGCCTGGACGAAGCCCGCGATTTGCTGCGACAGGCGGGCTATCCCGATGGACGGGACAGCCGTACCGGCAAGCCCTTGATTCTGTATTACGACTCCATGATGGGCATGGGCTCGGATGCCACGGTTGACTGGATGCGCCGTCAGCTGGCCCAGGTAGGCTTGCAGCTGGAAGTGCGCGCCACCGACTACAACCGCTTTCAGGACAAGATGAAACGCGGCGCGGCACAGCTATTCCTTTGGGGCTGGGTAGCCGACTACCCGGATGCGGAAAACTTCTTCACCTTGCTGTATGGCCCCCAGGCCAAGAAAGATTTTGGGGGTGAAAACGCCGCCAATTACCAAAGCGCCGAGTTTGATCGCCTGTACGAGCAAATGCGTTTTCTGAACGATGGCCCGGACAAACAGGCAGTGGTACAGCAGATGATCCATCTGGTTCAGCACGATGCCCCCTGGATGTTTGGCTATGTGCCCAATGCGGGCGGTGCGTATCAAAGCTGGGTGCGCAATGCCAAGCCGTCCATGATGGTGCGCGACAGCATCCAGTATTACCGTATCGACCCCGAACAGCGTGTGGAGCGCATTGATCGCTGGAACGGCCCTGTCTGGTGGCCCGCCATTCCGCTGGGTTTGCTGGCCTTGATTCTGGTGTGGGTCGTGCGCTCGCAGGCTCAGGCGCGTCGTCGCCACGTGGCTCTGCGCAAGGAGAAAGACTGATGTTTTCCTATATGCTGCGGCGCATTCTGTACGGCGTGCTGATTCTGGTCGGGGTCAATCTGCTGACCTTTGTGCTGTTCTTTGCCGTGAACACGCCCGACGATATGGCCCGCTTGTCCATTGGTGGGCAGCGCGTCAGCCAGACGGCCATTGAAAACTGGAAGGCAGAGCGCGGTTATAACAAGCCGCTGTTTTATAACGCGCAGGCGGAAGGCTCCAAAACCTTTACCGACACGATTTTCTACGAGCGCTCGGTTCCTTTGTTGCGCCTGGATTTTGGTTTGTCTGATCAGGGGCAGGATATTGCCTATCAGATCAAGCAACGTATGGGGCCCAGTCTGGCGCTGGCCTTGCCCACCTTCTTTTTAGGCTTATGGGTGTGCATCAGCTTTGCCTTGCTGATGGTGTTCTTCCGGGGAACCCGACTGGATTTTTCCGCCGTCGTGCTGTGCGTGGTGCTGATGTCCATTTCGGGCTTGTTCTACATCATCGCCGGGCAGTGGCTGTTTGCACGGGTCCTGCGTTGGGTGCCGTTCTCGGGCTGGGTGGAAGGGATGGATAACTGGCGCTTTCTGGTCTTGCCGGTGCTGGTGGGGATTTTGTCGCGAATCGGCGCAGAATCCCGCTTTTACCGCAGCCTGTTCCTGGAAGAGGCCAGCCGTGATTATGTGCGTACGGCGCGCTCCAAGGGGCTGACGGAGTCCACCGTCCTGTTCCGCCACGTTTTGCCCAATGCGCTATTGCCCATTCTGACGGGCACCGTCTCGGCCTTGCCCTTGCTGTTCATGGGCAGCCTGATCTCCGAGTCTTTTTTTGGTATTCCGGGTCTGGGCAGCTTCACCATTGATGCCATCAATGCCCAGGACTTCTCCATTGTGCGTGCCATGGTGTTTTTAGGATCGATGCTTTATATCGCCGGTTTGATTCTGGCCGATATCTCCTACACCTTGGTCGACCCCCGCATTCGTTTCAGTTGAGCCCGCCATGCCACAGTTCGTCTTTCTCTGGACCGATACCTTTGTGCTGGCACTGTTCCTGGCCATGGCGGTCTATACCTGGCGTGTCGTCAAGCGTCCCGCCTTGCGCTCGGCCTGGGCCAGTGTGGCGCGTACGCCATCGGCCATGTGTGCCGCGGTTTTTCTGGTCTTTTTCCTGCTGGTTGGTTTGCTGGACTCCATTCATTATCGGCCGCTTTTGCCTGCAGCTCCCGGGCAGGAAGCCAGCGCACCCAGTTATGCACCTGTGGCCCGTTCAGCCCTTGACGATGTGTTGAAGATGGCAGGTCTGACCGAGGTGGAGAAAACCTATTCAGCTCCCTTGGCCCGTTTTCAGCTGACCAAAGAAAGCATGTTGATTGACGGCAAGCCCGTGCGAGACTTCCCGCGTCTGGTCAATGCCGGGGTTGGCATGGATACGCCCGAGGAACACCAACAGGATATTCTCCAGCTCAGTCTGAAAGGCTTGGTCTGGGGACTTCTGGGCAGCGTGGTGCTGGCTGTCTTGCTGACACTGTGGGGGCGCAAGCAGTCCATGGAGCCGGGCTGGGGCGCGGCCTGGCGGTACTGGTGGCAGGGGCAGGGTTTAGTGAGTTGGCGCTTGGTGTGGTTCAGTGCCTGCGTGCTGGTGATCGTGCTATGCCTGGTTGTGAGTCTTAGCGCGAATTACTACGTGCTGGGCACCGACCGCACGGGTAACGACATCATCTGGCAAGCCTTGAAAAGCGTGCGCACCGCTTTGGTGATTGGCACCTTGACCACCTTCGCCATGCTGCCGCCTGCCATCATTCTGGGCTTGGCTGCCGGCTACTTCCGCGGCTGGGTAGATGATGTCATTCAATACATTTACACCACGCTGACCTCCATCCCTGGCGTGCTGCTGATCGCCGCTTGCGTGTTGATGATGCAGGTCTATATCGACACCCATCCCGACAGCTTCGACACCGTGGCTGCTCGCGCCGATCTGCGTTTGTTCATGCTGTGTCTGATTCTGGGCCTGACCGGCTGGGCGGGCCTGTGTCGTCTGCTACGTGCCGAGGTGCTGAAACTGCGCGAGCTGGATTATGTTCAGGCTGCCCAAGCATTTGGCGTCAGCCATTTGCGCATCATGTTCCGCCACCTGCTGCCTAACGTCATGCACATTGTGCTGATCACCCTGATTCTGGAGTTCTCCGGTCTGGTGCTGTATGAGGCCGTGCTGTCTTATCTGGGCATTGGTGTGGACCCCAGCATGCCCTCTTTTGGACGCATGATTGATGCCGCCCGCAGCGAATTGTCCCGCGATCCGATTATCTGGTGGGGCTTGGCTGGGGCCTTTGTGATGATGTTGGGGCTGGTTCTCTCAGCGAACATTTTTGCCGATGCGGTGCAAACAGCCTTTGATCCTCGCACCCGCCGCTTCAAGGCTTTGCGAGTACGTCGCACAGGAGGAGCCAAGGTATGAGTGAGCTTGAAAATGTCTCCGCCGTGAAGCCCTCCGCCACGCCTGCCGTGCTGAATATCGAGGGTCTGGAACTGCGTGTGCAGTCCGATGCGGGTGTGCAAAGTGTGGTGCGCAATCTGTCTTTGGCCGTGCAGCGCGGTGAAACCTTTGCTTTGGTGGGGGAGTCCGGCTGCGGCAAAAGCATGACAGCCATGGCGATCCTGCGCCTCTTGCCCGAAGCTGCCTGGATGCAGTCCGGACAAATTGCCTTGGACGGGCTGGAATTGCCGCCTTTGCCTGAACAACAAATGCAGGATGTGCGCGGTAAACGCATCAGCGTGATTTTTCAGGAGCCGTCTACCAGCCTGAATCCGGTCATGTCCATTGGCCGGCAGATCAGTGAGGTGATTCGTCGTCATGCTGTGGTCCCTGCCGGGCAGGAGAGGGCAACGGCCATAAAATGGCTGGAGCGTGTCGGCATTCCCGGCGCCGCCCAGCGCTACGACGATTTTCCACTCCAGTTCTCCGGCGGCCAGAAGCAACGCATCATGATTGCGATTGCCCTGGCGGCAGAGCCCGATTTGCTGGTGGCTGACGAGCCAACCACCGCGCTGGATGTGACGGTTCAGGCGCAGATCTTGCAGCTGCTGGCCGATATACAGAAAGAGATGGGCCTGGCTATCTTGCTGATTACGCATGATTTGCTGCTGGTAAAGCAGTACGCCGACTATGTGGCCTTGATGCGGCACGGCCAAATTGTGGAAGCTGGGCTGGCCAGTCAGTTCTTTCTGCGCCCCAGCCATCCGTATGCCCGTGAATTGCTGGATGCCATTCCCACTTTTGAAAAGCGCGGACGCCCTTTGTCCCGCGCCATTGCGCCTATCGAAGCCGTAGCTCCACGCAGGAACGGCAAAGAGCTGGTGCTGGATATTCAGGGCTTGTCCGTTTCCTATAAGCAGGCTGGCTCCTGGTGGCGACGCCTGCCCGTGATTCCCGTGGTCAAAGACTTGAGCCTGCAACTGCATAAGGGCGAAACCCTGGCTTTGGTCGGTGAGTCGGGCTGCGGTAAAAGCACGGTTGCGCGCACCTTGATGCGCTTGCTGGATCACCAGGCGCAGATCAGTGGTCAGGTGCAGATGCAGGGGCAGAACGTCCTGCAAGTGAAAGGCAAGGCCTTGCGGCAATTGCGCTCACGCTTGCAGATCATTTTTCAGGACCCGTATGGATCGCTGGACCCACGCATGATGGTGGGCGATATCCTCCTGGAAGGTCTGACGGCGCTGCGTCCCGAGCTGGATGCCAAGGCGCGTCGCAAGCGAATTGAAACTTTAGTGGACCAAGTCGGTCTACCCAAGAACGCCCTGGATCGTTACGCGCATGAGTTCTCTGGTGGGCAACGTCAGCGCATCGCCATTGCGCGGGCTTTGGCGGTTGAGCCCGCCGTTCTGATTTGCGACGAACCGACCTCGGCCCTGGACGTGTCCGTGCAGGCGCAGATTCTGGATTTGATGCGCGAATTGCAGATGGAACTGGGTCTGGCTTATTTGTTCATTACCCATAATTTCGGGGTTGTGGAGTATCTGGCCGACCGAATTGCTATCATGGCCAAGGGGCGTATCGTGGAGCAGGGCAGTGCACAGCACGTTCTGTTCCATCCGCAGGAAGAACTGACGCAGCGTTTGCTGGCCGCTGTACCCCGTTAAGTCGCGTCACCTGCCGGACTTGCCATAATTAGTCCGGTACTTCTATGTCACAATACGGCGGTCTGTCCGCCCATTGATACACACATTATGAGTCTGAAGGTTTTTGATCTTGAATGCGAACACGGCCATGTGTTCGAGGGTTGGTTTAGCTCACGCGAAAGTTACGATGAGCAGATCAGTCGTGGGTTCTTGTGTTGCCCCGTCTGCGACAGCCACGAGGTCAAACGCAAGCTTTCAGCGCCACGTATCAATGTAGGAGCGCAGGAAAGCATCAGCGCTCCAGTCAGTGCCCCGGTTCCACCGCCTTTGCCCTCAACCATGCCTACTGAAGAGCAAATGCGGGCGATTCAAGGCCAGCTCTTGCAAGAGCTGCGTTCGGTGATACGCAAGTCGGACAATGTGGGCACCCAGTTTGCCCAGGAAGCGCGTCGCATGCACGAAGGCGATATTGAACCGCGCGCAATCCGTGGTCAGGCCACGGCGCAGGAATATCAGGAACTGGCCGACGACGGCATTATTGCCATGCCGATTCCGGACTTTCTGGATGATGACCGTCTGCAGTAATTAGCAGCGACATTTCTTTCAGTCTGCGATGCAAGGTGCTGCGATGCAGTCCCAAGGATCGCGCCGCCCGTGAAATATTTCCCCGATGTTGTTCCAAAGCCTGCTGCACGGCGGCGTATTCCTGTTCCTTCAGGGTTTGTGGCTTGGGGGCGGCAAGGAGGGTTGATTCCGTGATATTCCGGGCTGCCGGGGCGGCAGGCTCTTGAGCCGGCACCGGGTGCTCGGCATTCAAGCATGGCAAGGCAGGCAGGTCCTGGGCCAACCACAGACGTCCCGGCGTATCCTGCACAATAATTTGCAGCAACACCGATCGTAATTGGCGGTAATTGCCCGGCCAGTCGTAGTCCTGCAGTTTCTGCAGTGCTTCGGGATGTAGCTGGGGCGCAGCCTGGCCTTGTGCCAGAACGGCCAGTTCTCTGGAAATGTAGTCGCCCAGATCGTTCCGTTCTCTAAGGCTGGGGACTGTGCAGATATAGTCTTGCAGGCGGAAGTACAGGTCGGCACGGAAGCGGCCATCACGTACCAGTTTTTCCAGCGGCTGATGGCTGGCGCTGATCAGCTGGAAGTCCAGCCTGTGTGTGCGTTCCGAGCCCAGTGCCTGCACCTCGCGCTCTTGTAGGACTCGCAGCAGACGGCTTTGCAAGCCTACAGGCATATCGCCAATCTCATCCAGAAACAGCACACCGCCATGGGCCTGACGCAATTTGCCTGCATAGCCCTGACGGCGTGCACCTGTAAACGCACCGGCTTCATAACCAAACAGCTCGGCTTCAATCAGGGTTTCGGGCAGGGCGGCGCAGTTAATCGCCACAAAAGGACCGGACTGGGACTTGTGACGGCGATGCAGCTCACGCGCCATACGCTCCTTGCCCGAGCCGCTGGGGCCGCTGAGCAAGATGGACAGGCCCATTTGCATGGCTCGCAACGCCGGTTCCAGCGCCTTTTCCTGTTGAGGGGACAGTTGTGTTGTTTCTGTTGTCTCGGTCTGAGCTTGCACCGCGCGGGCCGGAGCCGGGGCTTTGGCGGCCGTGCTCAGGTGCAGCGTTACGGACCGACTCGTGCTTTTTGCCTGTTCCAGTACCGAACTTAAATCCTGGCCGGGCAGCTCCTGCCAGTCCTGGCGCAGCATGCGGGCGGCCAATTCATCGGCAGCCACAATCGTGTCGTCCTCCAGAACCAGTCGACCACTAAAAGCACTATTGAGCAGGCCGGGGTCGGTATGCAGATGCAGCAGGCGGCGGGACGGCGTGCACAGCGACTCCAGCATCTGGCGGCTGATCTGGCGGGCGTACAGCTGCGCCAAATCCAGCGCGTAGTGATGCTCCAGCTCCGAAGGCCCGGAAATATCCAGCACCCCAATGATCTGACCATAAGGGTCATAAATGGGGGCGGCATGGCAGCTCAGAATCCGGTTGTCAGGCAGATAGTGCTGGCTGCCGTGAATCTTGATGGGCTGCGCGCAGAACAGCGCGGTGCCAATTGCATTTGTGCCGCGATGGTTCTCGGCCCAGCTTACGCCTGCACGCAAGGCAACCTGCTCGGCCCGTTGCAGAAAATGCGGATCGCCCGCCTGTTGCAGGACCGTGCCTTGTGCGTCGCACAATAAAACCAGACTGCGATGCGGGTGCACCAGCGCCGCCAGATCCTGTACCGCTGCCGAGGAGTGATGCAACAAGTGATGCTGTTGTTCCAGCAACTGTCGCAGCGCACCTTGGCTCATGTCCCGAGGTTCCGCGCTTAACTCCGACTCCATCGTCTGACAGCGCTCCCAGGACTGACGCCACATGGTTTCGTTGGTCTGCGGGCAAAACGAGTGTAGAGAAGTCATGAGTGTGCTCCGGGAGGGGTGTCGCATTCTGCGACAGTGCTCGCGTTTTGCGACAGTAGTTGTCGCAGCCTGCGACTGGAGGTCGTTCCATTATGGAGGCGGGCGAGCTCAGGATCGAGTCGGGACAATCGCTAGCTAGTTTGGCACGTTATTTGCTTTAGTTAAATCAGGATAAAGGCACCCCTAACCTTTCCCTGCGGTGCACGTCTTGTGGCACCGAACTAAATCAATAAGGAGACATCATGAATCTGTCCGATCTCAAATCCATGGGCCTGGATCTGGAATTCCCCTTCAAGTCCCGTTACGACAACTACATTGGTGGACGTTGGGTGCCGCCGGTCGAAGGCGAGTATTTTGATAACGTCTCGCCCGTCACCGGGCAGGTGTTTTGCCAGGTAGCCCGCTCGGGTGCAGCGGACATTGACCTGGCTCTGGACGCCGCGCACAAGGTGCGCCACCAGTGGGCCAATACCCCGCCTGCCGAGCGCTCCGCCGTTTTGCTGCGCATTGCGGACCGTATCGAACAAAACCTGGAACGCCTGGCGGTGGCGGAGACCATCGACAACGGCAAACCCATTCGTGAAACCCGTGCGGCTGACTTGCCCCTGGCGGTCGACCATTTCCGCTACTTTGCCGGTTGCCTGCGCGCACAAGAAGGCAGCATTTCGGATGTGGACAGCACCACGGTCGCTTACCACTTCCACGAGCCTATCGGCGTCGTCGGCCAGATCATCCCCTGGAACTTCCCGCTGCTGATGGCTGCCTGGAAACTGGCGCCTGCCCTGGCTGCCGGTTGCCCCATCGTCCTGAAACCCGCCGAGCAAACCCCCGCTTCCATCCTGCTGCTGATGGAAATCATCGGTGATCTTCTGCCTGCTGGCGTACTGAACGTGGTCACCGGCTACGGTAAAGAAGCAGGCCATGCCTTGGCCAACTCCAAGCGCATTGCCAAAATCGCCTTCACCGGCTCCACACCTGTCGGCCGAGAGATCCTGCACGCAGCAGCCGACCGCCTGATCCCCGCGACTGTCGAGCTGGGCGGCAAGAGCCCCAACATCTTCTTTGAAGACGTGATGCAGGCTGATGATGCTTTCCTGGACAAAGCCCTGGAAGGCTTGAGCATGTTCGCTTTGAACCAAGGTGAAGTTTGCACATGCCCATCGCGCATCCTGATTCAGGAGTCCATCTACGAACGCTTTATTGAGCGCGCCGTAGAGCGAGTCAAACGTATTCAGACCGGCAATCCGCTCAATGCCGGGACGATGGTAGGTGCGCAGGTGTCCGAGAAACAGATGGAGCGCATCCTGGGCTACATCAATATCGGTCGGGAAGAGGGCGCACAAGCTCTGACCGGTGGCGAACGCAACCGTCTGGGCCAGGGTCTGGATAATGGCTACTACATCAGCCCCACCATGCTGCTGGGTAAAAACAGCATGCGTACCTTTCAGGAAGAAATCTTCGGACCGGTGGCCGCTGTGACCACTTTCAAGGACGAAGAAGAAGCCATCGCCATCGCCAACGACACCGAGTTTGGTTTGGGTGCTGGCGTCTGGAGCCGCGACGGCTCGCGTGCCTACCGTGTAGGCCGTGGTGTTGAAGCTGGCCGCGTCTGGACCAACTGCTATCACCTGTACCCAGCTCACGCCGCTTTTGGTGGCTACAAGCAATCCGGCATCGGTCGCGAAACCCACAAGATGGCCCTCAATAACTACCAGCAAACCAAGTGCCTGCTGGTCAGCTACAGCCCGAACGCCCTGGGCTTCTTCTGATCTCTTGATCTATTCGTAGTGTTGTCAGACCTCCCCCCATGCAATATGGGGGGATGCCCTTCTTGCGCGCTTGCTATGTGTTTATCCCAGAGGGCCGCAAGGAATCTCTTCGATCATCCATAAGGAATACGCACAATGACAGTCTCGGAATTCTTTATCCCCTCGCACAATATCCTGGGCCCCGGCGCGCTGGATCAGGCCATGCCGATTATCGGGAAAATGGGCTTCAAAAAAGCCTTGATCATCACCGATGCCGATTTGGCCAAGCTGGGTATGGCCCAATTGGTAGCCGACAAGCTGACCGCACAGGGCATCGACACCGCGATTTTTGATAAGGTGCAGCCCAATCCCACCGTAGGTAACGTCAATGCAGGCCTGGATGCCTTGAAAGCTCACGGCGCAGACCTGATTGTGTCCCTGGGCGGCGGCTCTTCTCACGACTGTGCCAAAGGCGTAGCCCTGGTTGCCAGCAACGGCGGCAAGATTGCCGACTACGAAGGCGTGGATAAATCCGCCAAGCCGCAACTGCCACTGCTGGCTATCAACACCACAGCAGGCACGGCATCGGAAATGACACGCTTCACCATCATCACCGATGAAACCCGCCACGTAAAAATGGCGATCATCGACCGCCACATCACTCCTTTCTTGTCAGTGAACGACTCCGACCTGATGGAAGGGATGCCTGCATCCTTAACCGCTGCCACCGGTATGGATGCTCTGACCCATGCAGTCGAAGCCTACGTTTCCACGATCGCCACTCCTATCACCGACGCCTGTGCGGTGAAAGTGGTAGAGCTGATCGCCAAATACCTGCCAACTGCCGTGCGCGAGCCACACAACAAAAAAGCCCGTGAACAAATGGCCTATGCGCAGTTCCTGGCAGGGATGGCATTCAACAACGCCTCGCTAGGTTATGTACATGCGATGGCGCACCAGCTAGGCGGCTTCTACGACCTGCCGCACGGTGTTTGTAATGCACTGCTGCTGCCGCATGTGCAGGCTTTCAATATGCAGGTGGCGGGGGAGCGCCTGAATGAAATCGGCAAGTTGCTATCGGATAACAATGCAGATCTGAAAGGCCTGGATGTCATCGCAGCGATTAAAAAGCTGGCGGATATTGTGGGGATACCGAAGTCGCTGGAAGAACTGGGCGTGAAGCGAGAAGATTTCCCGGTTCTGGCAGATAACGCGCTCAAGGATGTTTGTGGTGCGACTAATCCAATTCAGACGGATAAGAAGACGATTATGGGGATTTTTGAGGAGGCGTTTGGGGTGAGGTAATGCTGTGCTAAGAGCAAGGGGCAGATAAGTATTTTGGTGCTAAGTGAATGCTGCCTCTTTCTCGGTTGCTCAGTATTTTTAGTAATCTGGCAGGCAACAAAAAGGGGCTGTAAAAACAGCCCCTTTTTTTGCGTGTACCGCACTGGGCGGCACTGCGCCTTTCTTACATCACGCGGCTGCGGTATTCGCCAGTGCGGGTGTCGATTTCGATCTTGTCACCGATGTTGCAGAACAAAGGCACGCTGATTTCGGTGCCCGTGTTGATCTTGGCGGGTTTCAGCACTTTACCGGAGGTATCGCCTTTCACGGCAGGTTCGGTGTAGGTGATTTCGCGCACGATGATGGTGGGCAGCTCAACCGAGATAGCACGACCTTCGTAGAAAACGGCCTCAACGGACATGTTTTCTTCCAGGTAGTCCAGGGCGTCGCCCATGCTTTCGGCTTCGATTTCGTACTGGTTGTACTCTTCGTCCATGAAGACGTACATGGGGTCAGCGAAGTAGGAGTAAGTGCATTCGCGCTTTTCCAGCTGAACAACTTCAAATTTTTCGTCGGCTTTGTGCACGGCTTCGCTGTTCGAGCCGGTCAGCAAGTTCTTGAACTTCAGTTTGACAACGGCGGAGTTGCGACCGGATTTGTTGTATTCCGTTTTCTGAACGACCAGAGGGTCGCCATTGACCATCGCGACGTTACCAACGCGCAGTTCTTGTGCGGTTTTCATTAAAAAAACTCCGAATGGGACAGGCTCCGCCAAACGCAGTGTCAGGGAGCTTTTAAGAGGTAATCGGTTATTTTAGCGTTTTCGGGCGACTTGGGTGTAAAAACTCAGCAAACTGCTGGCCAAATCGGCTTGTTCAGCCAGTTTTGCACTATATGCACGGGCTTCTTGGTGCCATAGACGCAACACCTGCGGTTCCAGACAGCGGCTCAAGGCAGCGGCCGCGCCGCTCTGATCCGCACTGCTCCAGGCCAGATGCAGGGCTTGAACCGGCTCGGGTAGATTGCCGGTATCCAGCCAGGCTTGCAGCTTGTCCAGATGGGCCTGTTCTTCCTGTACGTAGGGCTGCCACAGCATGGGTTGACCGGCCCAGATGGCGCGCACCAGGGAGTCCTCGCCGCGTACGATATTCAGTGCGCTGCGCCAGAGCAGGGCATCAAAGTCGGCCTGGTTCACAGCAGGGATACGCTGTACCAGCAAATGGCCTTGCTCCAGATCCGGGATGCGTTGGGCAACCGACTCGGGCACCAGCAGCAAGGTTTTCTGCTGTCGCGTGGATAGCACCTCGGGCAGGGCCAGCACGGGCGCATCGGGATAGCAGAACAGGAACATTTGCTGCATCTCGCCCTGGAGCAGGGCTTGAATGTGTTCCTGCGCCACGCCCAAGCGGTTCAGCATGGCGTGGTAGGCAGCATCGTCCTGTTGAAAGGCATCGCGGCGGGCCAGCAGATCGCTTTCACGCAGCAGGCCTCCTGTTTGGGGGACAAAACCGGGGAAAAAGAAATACTTGTTGGCCCCGTTTGCTTGTGGGGATGGCAGGCCGTGGCAGCCTTGCACCCAGGGCTCGGCGCTCAGGTAATCCAGATTGATCCACACATGCTTGTCTGCCGTCAGTTGCCTTGTCATGGTTTCGGGCGGCTCGCAGGCAAAGGCTTCGATCACAAAGGGGTGAGGTGCGGGGTAGTCCTGGCGCGCATCGTGCCAGTGTTCAATATCCACACCTTGCAATTGCTGGCTTTGCAGGCCGCTTTGTACTTCGGACTGAATGCGGCTGAAGCTGTGCAGGTCATCCACCCACAGGCGTAGCTGGGCGACCTCGGGTTTGGCAGCCAACTGACGGGCCAGGCGCCAGCACACGCCTATATCCCCCAGATTGTCGATAACACGGCAAAACAGGTCTATGGATACAGGCTGGGAAACAGGAGCGGTATTCAATTTAGTGCAGCTGTACGGGGTCCAGATCGATTTCGTCCGGCAGTTCCGGGTGCTGCATCTCGCCGTTAATGTCCGGGAAGAAGGGGGCGTTGCAGTCGTCGCAGGTCTCGGTAGAGTGCAGACCGGGCAGGCGCTGAATCTGCACCAGGCCCAGGGTGCTGAGCAGGGCGGCAATCACGTCCGGAATGTCGATATGGTCATCGCTGTGGAAAGAGGACTCGGCCTCCTCCTGGCTCAACACCGGCCAGATACAGCCATAAATCACGGTGGGCGAGGAAATGGTGCTAAAGCCCACGCGATATTCTTCGATCTGCTCTTCGCCGCAAGCGACGATGACCGCACGCAAATGGTCGGGCGGGAGTTTCACCGCTGTTTGCAGCCAGGTGATGCCAGCCTTCAGGGCCAGTGGGCGAATCTCGCGGTCCGACTCGCGGTTATTGACGTAGTAGGCGTTGGGGGCCAGGAATTGCAGCTGGCAGCCGGTAAACAACGGCGTGACAATGGCGGAATAACGCTCCACCCATTGTTCTACCCAACGCAGGTGATCGGCTTGCAGATTGTCGCTGGATTGTTGCCAGCGAAACAGAGGCTGGCCGACCGGGGCCATGACCACGCCAATCAGAAAGCGGGCGTCGGCCAACAGGCTGCTGGCTTCTTCCGGCTTGTTCAGCGGGGCAGGTTCCTGGCTGCGGCCCAGGGCTTGCGCGGTCAGGCTGCGCGTCCAGGCGTAAGCTTGCTGGTAGGTCTGGGGCATCTCGTCGTAATTGACCAGATTGGGCAGCAGGGCACACATCGTGCCTTCAGCCAGCACGGTAGCGCGCAAGGCTTCTTCCAGTTCCTTGTGCTGTTGTGGCTTGAGTGTGCCTTGGGGCAGTTGATAGCGCGTCCAGGCAGTCAGCGGGGCCGAAAACAGCAGCGCGTCGTACAGCACGCCGTCATGCTCGATTTGCTGGCATTCGGCGTGGGACTCGGCCAGTTCCATCAAAATTTCATAATGCTGGTTTTGCTGCTGGCTGCCCAGCAGTTCCAGTGTCTGTTCAACGGCTGTATTGCGGCGTCCGCTATAGAGCTTGTCCAGCAATTGAGCGGTCAGCCCTTGCCAGTAGCGATCTTCGATCTGCGAGCCGGAACGCACCAGCGCGTCTGTGTAATTGATCAGACGCTGGATTTCTTTGGGTTGTTGGGCGAGCAGTTTGGAATTGAGTTGCGACATGGACATACAAAACCGATAGAGGGACAGGCTAGTTTACCCTTTGCCACGACCGGGGTGTGTGAATGAGGGAAGCTCCCTAGGAAGGATCATGAAGCAAAAAAACCGCCGCATCCGGAAATGCGGCGGCTTCTGTTGCGATCCGGCGCTACAGGGTGGGGATCAGTACAGTACTCTGGGCAGCCAGAGGCCGATGTCGGGGAACAGATACAGGATGATAATCGCCAGGATCTGGATACCCATGAAGGGCATCATGCCCAGGAAAATCTGGTTCAGGGTCACATGGGGTGGCGAGACACCCTTCAGATAGAAGGCCGACATGGCAACTGGCGGCGACAGGAATGCCGTCTGCAGGTTCAGCGCCACCAGCAGACCGAAGAACAGCGGATCGATCTGGTAGTGCGCCAGCAGCGGCAGGAAAATGGGCATGAAGATAATGATGATCTCCGTCCATTCCAGTGGCCAGCCCAGCAGGAAAATGACCACTTGCGCCAGGATCATGAACTGGATGGGTGTCAGATCCATAGACAGCACCCAGTTATTGATCAGTTCCTGACCGCCCAGCAAGGCGAAGGCGGCCGAGAAGATACTAGAGCCGACGAACAGCCAGCAGACCATGGCACTGGTCTTGGCGCTGAGGTATACCGATTCGCGCACCATGGAGAAGTTCAGGCGGCGATAGGCGAAGGCCAGCAGGATGCCGCCCAATGCGCCCAGGGCCGCCGCCTCGGTGGGAGTGCACAGGCCGACGATGATGCTGCCCAACACGGCCAGGATCAGCATGGTCAGCGGAAAGAAGGAGCTGAGCAGCATTTTGAAGATTTCCAGCCGTGCGAAATTCAGCATCGCGTAGTAGCACAGCAAGGCCAGGCTGCCTACGATCAGGAAAATCCAGAAGGTCATCGGTGCTGCCTGGCGTTCCGCCGTGGTGGCTTCTTCGGCGGCCTCTGCTTCAGTTGCGGACGCTTCTGCGCCCGGTTCGCTGGCACCCAGCGCAAGGAGTGGCTCACTCCCTTCGGGTTCGGACAAACCGCCAGCCCCCGGAGGCTCCGCCAGCCCGCCGCCACTGTAGTCATTGTCGAAACTACTGAAACCGCCGCCCATTTCCTGCAGCTCGTAATGCTCGGCGGTCTTGGGCGCGGTGACCGTTTGATAGCTGAAGCCCATGACAGCGATGAAGATCACAGCGGGCAGCAAGGCCACGGCCAGATTCTTGAGCAGCAGCTTCATGGGTACATCGACATTGCGAGGCCCCTTCATGGCGCTGATCAGGCCGGGCACGGCACGGTCCGTGATGGTCTCCTTGATGGTTTGCGCGAAGGCGGGCAGCGGCACAATCCGGTCTTGCGCCGAAAGAGGGGGCGCGATGCTGGGTTTGAGCTTGGCCAGGATAATCACGTACAGCACGTACATGACCGCCAGCAACAGGCCAGGGAAGAAGGCCCCGGCATACAGTTTCACGACCGAGACACCGGCAACAGCGCCGTACAGGATCAGCAGCACGGAGGGGGGCAGCAGAATGCCCAGGCAGCCCCCGGCGGTAATGGAGCCAGCCGTCAGCTGTACGCTGTAGCCTGCTCGCAGCATGGCGGGCATGGCCAGCAGTCCCATCAGAGTCACGACCGCACCCACAATGCCAGTGGCCGTGGCAAAGATGGCGCAGGTGGCAATAGTGGCCACCGCCAGCGAGCCTGGAACCCGTGCCATGGCCAGATGCATGCCCTGGAACAGGCTCTGAATCAGGTTGGCGCGTTCAACCAGGTAACCCATGAAGATGAACAGAGGCACCGCAATCAGCACATCGTTGGTCATGACGGCGTAGGTGCGCAGAACCATCAGGTCCAGGGTTTGCTGGATCGCTTGCTGTGTCCCCATGTCGCGGTAGGCAAGCCAGGTGAAGATCACTCCCATTCCCATCAGGGTGAAGGCAGTGGGAAAGCCCAGCATGATGGTGACGACAATCAGGGCCAGCATGAGCAGGCCCAAATGGCCATTAGTCATATCTGCTGGGGACGGCATGAATACGGCAATGCTCAGGACAATGCCGATCAAAATGGTGAGTCCGAACCAGATCTCTTTTCTCATGTTGGACTCCCTTTCTTGCTGTCGCCTGTGACAAAGGCATCCAGCTTTTTAATATCGTCGCTGTTGACGTCCACCATATCCATCAGCTTGTCTACATCGACCTCTTCAACGTCCTTGTCGCGCGAAGGCCATTTCCCGTCCCGCAGACAGCGCACGCAGTACACCATTTCCACGAAGCTTTGCAGCAGAAGGCAGAAACCGGCCAGCGGGATGATGGCCTTGAATGGGTAGATAGGCGGCCCGTTGGCTGTGATATTCGAGTGCTCCGTGATGGCCCAGGATTCGGCAGCGAAGTAGTAGCCGGCCCAGAACATGGCGACCACCCCGGGAATGAAAAACAGGATGTACAGGATCAGGTCCAGACCCGCCTGCAGGCGGGGCGGGAAAAAACCGTACAGCACATCCCCGCGGACATGGCCGTTCTTGGAGAGCGTATAGGCACCGGCCATCATGAACAGGCCGCCGTACAGCATGTTCATCATGTCAAAGGCCCAGGCATGCGGGTTGGACAACACGTATCGAGAGAAGACCTCGAAGGAAACGAACAGGGTCAATGCCAGGACTAGCCAGCCGAACAACTGGCCTATCCACGTATTGAACCGGTCGATGAAGACCAGGATTTTCTGCATGGTAGGTTCACCTTGCTAGCGCGGAAAGGGTCTGATGCGTGTCGGCTGCGGGGTGGAACGCGGCCGGCCTGGGGTAGGGGGAGACGTCATCCACATCCGGATGGACGGGATGACGCGATGCGATTGCCCTTTTTGTCAGCTCTTGGCTTGGGGAGCCTTGCGGCCAAAGTAATGGTTGTAGGCCATACGGCGGTTATTGTTGGTGTCCATGTCCCATGCCATGGCGCGTGCCGCGAACGCTCGTTGTGATGCGTCGATTTCCTTGAAGAGGGGATTGGTCTCGGCTTTTTTGGCGACGATCTGGTCCCACACGACCAGTTGTTGCTGCAGGATGGTGTCGGGCGTCTTGTAGAATTTGACGCCATCTTCCTTTTGCAGGCGCTGGTAGTCCTGCGAGTAACGGTCCACCGCCTTCCAGGACATGTCGGCCGATGAGGCCTCGACGGCGTTGTCGACAATGGCCTTCAACTGTGTCGGCAAGGCGTTGTACTTATCCTTGTTGAACATGATCTCGAAAGTTTCCGAGGCCTGGTGAAAGCTTTGCAGCATGCAGACCTTGGACACGTCCGGGAAGCCTAGAGCGCGGTCCGAGGCGGCGTTGTTGAACTCCGCACCATCGAGCAGACCACGGTCCAGCGCTGGCACAATTTCACCGCCTGGCAGTGCGTTCACGGCAGCGCCCATTTCGGTGAACAGGTCGATAGCCAGGCCATTGGTGCGGAACTTCAGGCCCTTGAGGTCTTCGGTCTTGGTGATGGGTTTTTTGAACCAGCCGAACGGTTGTGTGGGCATCGGGCCAGTCAGGAAGGAGACGACGTTGCCACCGATGGCATCGTACAGTTTGGCCAGCAGTTCCTTGCCGCCGCCGTATTTGTGCCATGCCAGCACCATATTGGCGTCCATGCCGAAGGCCGGGCCCGACGAAAACAAAGCCAGGGCATTTTGCTTGCCGTAGTTGTAGCCCAGTACGCCGTGGCCGCCGTCCAGCGTTCCCTTGGAGACGGCATCCAGCAGGCCAAAGGCCGGTACAACCGCCCCGGCGGGCAGGACTTCGATTTTCAGATCTCCACCAGTCATATCGTTGATCTTCTTGGCGAAATCAAGAGCGAATTCGTGGAAGATGTCGACGGTGGGCCAAGTGCTTTGAAAGCGGAAGTTGATGGGACCCTGCGCGCGAGCGATGGCAGGAAAGCCCATCGTTGCTGCAGCCGCGGTGCCGGCTGCAGCACCGCTCAGGAACTTGCGCCGGGATGCGCCGTTCTGTTCTTGGGGCGCGGTGCTTTTTTTGATCCTGTTTCTCATGGGGTGTGTCTCCGAAGTGGCTGTAAGCGTTCGAGAGCAAACTGCAGCAATCTGGTGTTGTTTTCAGCTTTCTTTCAGTTTGCTTTCAGCTTTATATGCGATTCGAACAACAGCCGTACATAAGGAGTAACCACAATGATGATAGGGGTATACCCGCGGGCTGGCAGCCATGGATACGTGCACTGCCAGTAGTGCTTGGCCCCCGCTATCGCGGCTTTTTGCATGCCCCTTGGGAGGGCGATCATTTCAAACAGGCAAAGAAAAACGCCTTCGCCGCATGCAGCGGCGAAGGCGTTATTTGCAAGCGCTAGGGCTTACAGACCTACGGAGTCAGCAATTTCCTTGAACTCTTCGATCTGGTCGAAGTTCATGTAGCGATAGATGTCTTCGCTATTGGCTTGCAGTACGCCCATGTCGGCCAGGTACTCTTCGCGGGTCGGGATGCGACCCAGACGTGAGCAGATGGCGGCCAGTTCAGCCGAACCCAGGAACACGTTGGTGTTCTTGCCCAGACGGTTGGGGAAGTTACGGGTACTGGTGGACATGACGGTGGCGCCTTCGCGAACCTGTGCCTGGTTACCCATGCACAGCGAGCAACCGGGCATTTCCATACGAGCACCAGCCACGCCCAGAACGCCGTAGTGGCCTTCTTCGCTCAGCTGTTGCTGGTCCATCTTGGTCGGAGGAGCGACCCACAGACGGGTTGGAATGTCGCGCTTGCCTTCCAGCAGCTTGGACGCGGCACGGAAGTGACCAATGTTGGTCATGCAGCTACCGATAAACACTTCGTCGATCACGGTGCCGGACACGTCGGACAGGGTTTTCACGTCGTCAGGGTCGTTCGGGCAAGCTACGATAGGTTCGTGAATTTCAGCCAGATCAATGTCGATGACAGCAGCGTATTCAGCGTCTGCATCGGGTTCCAGCAGTTCTGGGTTGGCCAGCCAGGCTTCCATGCCCTTGATACGACGCGAGATGGTGCGCTCGTCTTCGTAGCCATTGGCAATCATCCACTTGAGCAGCGTGATGTTGCTGTTCAGGTATTCGATGATGGGTTCTTTGCTCAGACGCACGGTACATGCAGCGGCGGAGCGCTCGGCCGAAGCGTCGGACAGCTCGAAAGCCTGTTCGATCTTCAGGTTGGGCAGACCTTCGATTTCCAGAATACGGCCGGAGAAGATGTTCTTCTTGCCGGCTTTTTCCACGGTCAGCAAACCTTGCTTGATGGCGTACAGAGGAATGGCGTTAACCAGGTCACGCAGGGTGACGCCGGGCTGCATTTCGCCCTTGAAGCGCACCAGCACGGATTCTGGCATGTCCAGAGGCATCACACCGGTAGCAGCGGCAAAGGCCACCAGACCGGAACCAGCGGGGAAGCTGATGCCGATAGGGAAACGGGTGTGCGAGTCGCCACCGGTACCCACGGTATCGGGCAACAACATGCGGTTCAGCCAGGAGTGGATGATACCGTCGCCTGGACGCAGGGAAACACCACCGCGTGTGCTGATGAAAGCAGGCAGTTCGTGGTGAGTTTTAACGTCAACAGGTTTGGGGTAAGCAGCGGTGTGGCAGAAGGACTGCATCACCAGATCGGACGAGAAGCCCAGGCAAGCCAGGTCTTTCAGTTCGTCGCGAGTCATTGGGCCGGTGGTGTCCTGGCTGCCAACGGTGGTCATGCGTGGTTCGCAGTAGGTACCGGGACGCACGCCCTGGCCTTCAGGCAGACCGCAAGCACGGCCAACCATCTTCTGGGCCAGGGAGAAGCCTTTACCGGAATCGGCAGGGCTTTGTGGCAGGCGGAACAGGGTGGTTGGGGGCAGACCCAGTGCTTCGCGAGCACGGGTGGTCAGGCCACGGCCAATGATCAGGGGAATACGGCCACCGGCGCGCACTTCGTCAAACAGGACGTCGGATTTGACCTGGAATTCGGAGATCAGCTCGCCATTCTTGAAGGCCTTGCCTTCGTAGGGACGCAGTTCAACCACGTCGCCCATTTCCATTTTGGAAACGTCCAGTTCGATAGGCAGAGCGCCGGCATCTTCCATGGTGTTGTAGAAGATAGGAGCAATCTTGCTGCCCAGACACACGCCACCAAAGCGCTTGTTGGGAACGAAAGGAATGTCTTCGCCGGTGAACCACAACACGGAGTTGGTGGCCGATTTACGCGAAGAGCCGGTACCGACCACGTCGCCCACGTAGGCAACCAGGTGGCCCTTTTCTTTCAGGGATTCGATAAAGCTGACAGGGCCTTTCTTGCCGGGCTCTTCAGGCTCGATACCTGGGCGTGGGTTCTTCAGCATGGCCAGAGCGTGCAGCGGAATGTCCGGGCGGCTCCAGGCGTCAGGGGCGGGGGACAGATCGTCCGTGTTGGTCTCGCCAGTGACTTTGAAAACGGTCAC
Organism: Alcaligenes faecalis; assembly: GCF_002443155.1. Taxonomy (NCBI): domain Bacteria; kingdom Pseudomonadati; phylum Pseudomonadota; class Betaproteobacteria; order Burkholderiales; family Alcaligenaceae; genus Alcaligenes; species Alcaligenes faecalis. Next base: position 830,428 of record NZ_CP023667.1, read on the forward strand.
GGTCAGGCTTTCGGGAACTTCAGGACGGCTGGTGAACCACTCGCCGTCGGCCCAGCTTTGCAGCACTTCTTTTGCAAAGGCATTGCCCTTTTCGGCTTTTTCCTGAACGTCGTGGAAAGAGTCAAACATCAACAGGGTGTTTTTCAGGCCGTTGGCGGCGATCTGGCCCAGTTCGGGCGAATCCAGCAGATCGATCAGCGGGCTGATGTTGTAGCCACCCAGCATGGTTCCCAGCAGCTCAGTGGCACGCTCGCGGCTGATCAAAGCACAGGTTTCTGTGCCCAGCGCGATAGCGGCCAGGTAGGAGGCTTTCACTTTGGCAGCATCGTCCACACCGGCGGGGACGCGGTGCGTCAGCAGGTCGACCAGAAATGCTTCCTCACCGGCAGGTGGGTTCTTGATGAGCTCGATCAGCTCGGCGGTCTGCTGAGCCGACAAAGGCAGCGGGGGAATGCCCAGAGCAGCGCGCTCGGCAACATGTTCGCGGTAAGAGTCCAGCATAGTGCGGGTGCCTATCGGTAAATGGTTGATATGAAAATGCAATAAATCGCGTGTTGCCCCAATTGTAATTTGAAGCGCGCAGCGAAGCAATGGTCTTATATCTTATATAAGACTTACGAGAAGCTGAATGTTGTTTGGCTCAGGCCAGCAAATCGGCGTATTCAGGGTGGCGGCGGAAATAGACCACGGCATAGCTGCAAACAGGGCGTACTTTCCACTGTTGGTTTTTTGCCGTTTCCAATGCGAAGCGGGTCAGTTGCCCCGCAATGCCGCGGCCTTCCAGCTGAGGCGGCACGCGGGTGTGGGTGATGCTCATGACAGCATCGTCCAGTTCGTATTCGATAACACTGCGCAGGTTTTCAACGTCGCAGTAAAACAGACGTGCTTGCGGGTCGTGGTGGATCTCGGTAGTCATGGCAGGCTCCTTCAAGTGGGGTTGGAGTGCAGAGCGATCAGAATCCAAACAGCCAGCATGCTGATCATGCCCAGAAAGCAGCCGCCCCACAGTCCCATCAGGGGCCATTTGACGCCCATGGGAACGTCGTCGGGCTGTACGTGCTTGAGCAGACGATTGGCATTGCCAAACAGCGAGCTTTGGCGTTTGGGGAAATTCAGACGTAAAAAATAATCCAGCAGTACGCCTGCCTTCAGCGAAAAACTGAGTTTTTCCCAGGGGTACTGATCCAGATAAGGGTGACGCAACACCTGGTTGCTGCGGCGCAGATTGAAAAGCAGTAAATAAGCGCCGGAGACCAGACTGGTCAGGGCACAGGCAATCATCAGGGTGCCGGCCAGCGGCAGGGCGTAGCGTACAAATTCAGAGAGCATGGAAGTCACCAGCAAGACGGCCCCGCGTGCGCAATGCAGCGGGGCCGTGTGGGTTAGATCACAGGCAAATAATAGCCCAGGATCTGTGACTTATGGGCGCTGATCCAGAGGCACAAAGCTCTGGTTTTCAGGGCCAATGTAGTTGGCGGTAGGACGAATAATCTTGTTGTCCACGCGCTGCTCAATGACGTGAGCCGCCCAGCCAGCCGTACGCGCGATCACGAACAATGGCGTGAACATGGCAGTGGGCACACCCATGGTGTGGTAGGACACGGCCGAGAACCAGTCCAGGTTGGGGAACATTTTTTTCACTTCCCACATCACGCTTTCCAAACGCTCGGCAATGTCGAACATGCGGGTGTTGCCATCGGCCTCGGCCAGTTCCTTGGCCACCGATTTGATCACTTCGTTGCGTGGGTCGGAGATGGTGTAGACGGGGTGACCGAAGCCAATAATGACTTCCTTGTTTTCCACGCGCTTGCGGATGTCTTCTTCAGCCTGATCGGGATTCTCGTAGCGCTTCTGGATTTCAAAAGCCACTTCGTTGGCACCGCCGTGCTTGGGACCGCGCAGGGCACCGATAGCGCCGGCAATGGCGGAGTAGAAGTCCGAACCCGTACCGGCGATAACGCGGCTGGTGAAGGTGGAGGCGTTGAACTCGTGCTCGGCGTACAGGTTCAGCGACACGTGCATGGCTTTTTCCCACTCGGCCGATGGCTTCTCGCCATGCAGCAAGTGCAGGAAATGCGCGCCGATGCTGTCATCGTCAGTCTGCACATCAATCATTTCGCCGTTGTGGCTGTAGTGGTACCAGTACAGCAGGGCCGAACCCAGGCAAGCCATCAGACGGTCGGCGATGTCGCGTGCGTCGGGCAGGTTGTGGTCGTCTTTTTCGGGCAGCACGCAACCCAGAACCGACACGGCAGTGCGCATCACGTCCATGGGGTGGCTGTGGGCAGGCAGGGTTTCCAGCGCGGTTTGCAGGGCCAGAGGCAGGCCGCGCAGACGCTTGAGCTTTTGCTTGTACGCGCGCAGTTCGTCGCGGTTGGGCAATTTGCCGTGAATCAGCAAATGAGCCACTTCCTCAAATTCGCAAGCCTGGGCCAGGTCCAAGATATCGTAGCCGCGGTAGTGCAGATCATTACCACTGCGACCGACCGTGCACAAGGCGGTATTGCCTGCAACAACGCCAGACAGGGCAACAGATTTCTTGGGCTTGAAGCCAGTGCTAGGGGTGTTCTCAGTACTGCTCATAAAGGTCTCCTGGTTGCTGGGCAGCCAGCACGAGGCTGGCTGCTGAATGGGGTTTTACCCGCGCGACGGCCCTGTCAACGGGCCGGGCGGGAGCCTGTGGTGGCTCAGGACTTCTTGTTTTTTTGGAACAGCTTGTCGAGGCTTTGCTCGTAAGCATGGTAGCCGATACGATCGTACAGTTCTTCACGAGTCTGCATCAAATCGATGACATTTTTTTGATGTCCGTCACGACGGATCGCCTGGTAGACAGTTTCGGCGGCCTTGTTCATGGCGCGGAAGGCGGACAGGGGATAGAGCACCATGGCCACATTGGCCGACGCCAGTTCTTCCACGGTGAACAGCGGGGTCTGACCGAACTCGGTAATGTTGGCCAGCACAGGCACATTCAGGGTTTCGGTAAAGCGACGGTAGGTGTCCAGGTCGTAGCAAGCTTCAGCAAAAATGCCGTCTGCACCCGCTTCCACGCAAGCCTGGGCACGTTCCAGAGCGGCGTCCACGCCTTCAACTGCAATTGCATCCGTACGAGCCATGATGAAGAATTCCGGGTCGGTACGCGCGTCGACAGCCGCTTTCACGCGGTCGGCCATTTCGCCAGTGCTGACGATTTCTTTACCGGGGCGGTGGCCGCAACGCTTGGCACCGACCTGGTCTTCAATGTGGCAAGCGGCGGCGCCGAACTTGATCAGGCTTTTGATGGTGCGGGCGATATTGAAGGCCGAGGCACCAAAGCCGGTATCAATGTCCACCATCAAAGGCAAGTCGCATACATCGGTGATGCGGCGAATGTCAGTCAGCACGTCGTCCAGCGTGTTGATGCCCAGATCAGGCAAGCCCAGAGAGCCAGCCGCGACACCGCCACCCGACAAGTAGATGGCGCGGTAGCCGGCGCGTTGGGCCAACAAAGCGTGGTTGGCGTTGATGGCGCCGATGATTTGCAAAGGCTGTTCTTCACGCAGGGCCTGGCGGAAACGGGCGCCTGCCGATGTCAGTTGGTTTTGGCTCATTTGGGGCTCCAGATCACAAAATAAAAAATGTCGTCAGCGTGATGCTGCGATGGGTTGGTTCTACTAAAGCAAATGCTGTGCCAAGTTCAGGTATGGAGAGGATGAAACGCCTGAAGCCAGCCAGTAAGGGGATTTCTCCCGTGGTTTGCCGTCGTCACTCCTTGCTGTGAATACTGCCTTTTTCTGTTTTGTGTTTCAATATTGAAACGTAATTTGAAACAGTGTCGCATTGTTGATGCCTGGGTGAAACCGTATGCCTTATCCTTCTTCCCCTCCTGCCCGTCTGCGTCTGGTGGCTTTCGGCCTGCATGGACTGCGTTCTCTCCTGGAAGAACTGGTGCCGCAGTTCCGCGCCCAGGCCGAAATACTGATCGTGGACAAAGCCTATGGCGAGGCCGTAGAAGCCGTGCAGGTGTTGCGACAAACAGGTGAAATTGACGTGCTGGTGTCTGCGGGTTCCAACGGCAGTTATTTGCGCGAACATCTGGACCTGCCGGTGGTACTGGTACATCCCGGTGGCTTTGACATTATGGGCAGTCTGGCCTCGGCACAGGCCGAGCGTAAAGCCGTGGTGACTTATGGCGAAATGCCGCTGGAACTGATGGAGTTTGTGCAGCGCTTTGATCTGCCTGTGGAGCTACGCAGCTATCGCAGCGAGGCTGATGCGCGTAGCTGTGTCCAGGATTTGAAAGAGCTGGGCGTGGAGTGGGTGCTGGCACCCGGTCTGGTGGTGGACTTGGCGCGCGAGAACCAGATGGAAGGCGTGCTGCTGTATTCACAAGGGGCAGTGCGACAGGCCCTGGAATCGGCTATCGAACTGGCCCGTGTTGCTCGCGCCGAAGCAGCCCGTCGGGATCGCTTGAATACGATTCTGGCGCAGTTGCGTGACGGTGTGGTGTCAGTGGACAGGGACGAACGCATTGAAACTGTGAACCCGGTGATGGAAGCCTGGTTGGGGCAACCGGCTCAAGCCATGATTGGTCGCCGCTTGGGTTCCTTGTATCCCGAGCTGGATCTGGCCGGCACGCTGCGCAGTCTGGACGTGCAGTTGGATACGGTGCAACAAGTGGGTGGCCGTACCGCGATTGTCACCCGCATGCCGATTCTGGAGCAGGGACGCTTGAGCGGGGCGGTGTTGCTCTGCCAGGACCCGGCCGCGATTCAACGACTGGACCGCAGCTTGCGTTCCCGCAGTCAGCAAGCGGTATCGCGTCATGCCCGGTACGAGCTGTCTGATCTGGTGGGACAGAGCTCGCCCATGCGCAAGCTGCGTGCTCAGGCTCAGGCTTGTGCGCAAAGCACAGCGACGACCTTGATTATTGGTGAAAGCGGTACGGGTAAGGAGTTGCTGGCCCAAGGCATTCACAGCGCCAGCGCCAGACGCGCGCAACCCTTTGTGGCCGTGAACTGCGCGGCTTTCCCTGACAGCCTGTTGGAAAGCGAACTGTTCGGTTATGTGGAAGGCGCCTTCACAGGTTCCAGCCGGGGCGGCAAAGTAGGGCTGGTGGAAGCGGCTCACACCGGCACCTTGTTTCTGGACGAGATCGGGGAAATGCCCTTGCCACTGCAAACCCGTTTGCTACGGGTGCTGCAAGAAAAAGAAGTCCTGCGTATCGGGGCGATTGAGCCAACGCCAGTCGATGTGCGCGTGATTGCGGCCACTCACCGCGATCTGGCCGCGCAGGTTAAAGAAGGTGTGTTCCGTCAGGACCTGTTTTATCGCCTGAATATTCTGGTGCTGCGCTTGCCGCCTTTGCGTTTGCGCACACAGGATTTGCCAGAACTGGTGGAGCATCTCCTGGCAAAAGTGGCTCAACGTCTGGGTGGGGCTGTAACGCTCAACCCGGATTGGCTGACCGAGCTGCTGGAACTGGGCCGTCACTACACCTGGCCCGGCAATATCCGTGAGTTGGAAAACCTGATCGAACGCTTGATGGTCCTGGGCACAGTGCAAGGCGATCAGGCTGTGGTACTGGAAGATATTGCGCCGGAGCTGCGGGCAGTGGTGGCAGAGCCCGCTATGCCTGCGCTGCGTGATCAGCAAGAGCGCAGCGAGCAGGAGCATCTGGCCAAGGTGCTGGAAGAGTGTGGCGGTAACCGTGCTCTTGCAGCCCAGCAACTGGGGATCAGCCGCAGTACGTTGTGGCGGAAGTTGCGTAAAGGTTGATGGGCTCGTCAATACTCCTTGGGGCTCAAGCAAAGCCCATACGTCGCCGTTTCCTTCAAGGCTGGTTTTAGTGCCGACTGATTCTGCTTAACGCTATCAAAAGCAGGCTGACCAGCAAGGAGGCCACCAGGTTGTACGTCAGCCCCATGCCAAAGGCAGAAACATAGTGCTCAGCCTGGCTCAGGGCGGCGCTGCCTGCGTTTCGTCCGGCATTAAACAGGAAGCCGACCACGGCAACCCCGAGAGCGGCACCAATTTGCTGAATGCTGGAGATCACACCCGAGGCCATGCCAGCTTGAGTCTCGTCGATAAAGCCTAGTATCAGATTCAGTAAGGGCGTCATGATCAGGCCTTGGCTGGCCCCCAGGAAAATCAAGGCAGGAATCAGGTGGGCGGGCTCCAGTTGTGGGCCTGCCCAAGCCACTTGGCCGATTAGCCAGGCAAAGGAGAGGGCGTAGCCTATTGCTCCCGTTGTAATAGCCTGGGTGCCGTAGCGGGTGACAAGACGTGGCGCGTAGAGAGAGGCGGCAATAAACCCCACGCTGGCGGGGGCAAAAATACTACCTGCGTGGAAAGGACTTAAGCCAAAGCCGCTTTGCAGCAACAGGGCAAAACAGAGAAAGAAAGAGCTGGCGGTGGAGTACACCAGCAAGACCAGCAGGGCGCCCAGAGCAAAGCGGGGTTGCGCCAGCAGTTGCATATCGACCAAGGGCAAATATCCGATGCGTCGCCGTCTTTGCTGGTGCCGATAAAAAGCAAACAGCAAGACAAGAGAGGCGGCCAGACTCGTCAGGCTGGCAAGGGGCCAGCCATGCTCCGAGCTTTGGATGATAGGGATCAGTAACAGGCTGAGGCTCAGACTGATCAGAATGACGCCTGTGCCGTCCAGTCCCTGGTTTTGAGGGCCGCGAGTTTCAGGAATGTAGCGCGCTGCCGCAATCGCCAGTAGACCAATCGGGATATTGATCAGAAAGATGTTGCGCCAGCCCAGGTCAAACAGATCGGCGTGAATCAGCCAGCCTCCCAGGACCTGTCCGGCAATAGCGGCCAGCCCCAGCGTCATGCCCAGCAGGCCGAAGGCGCGACGGCTGTTATCGCCGTCAAAGTTCACCCGAATGGAAGCATAGACCTGGGGGAAGAGCAGGGCGGCAGCCAGGCCCTGCAATACCCTGGCAATAATCAGAAAAAAAGCGTTGGGCGCCAGACCGCATAGGGCAGAGGTGAGCGTAAAGCCTGCCATGCCGATGATAAAGAGCTTGCGTCGGCCAAATAAATCGCCCAGCCGTCCTCCTGTAATCAGCAGTACGCCAAAAGCCAGTTCGTAGCCCGCCACGATAAAGCCGATCTGACTAAAGCTGGCGCCAAGTTGGCTCTGAATATTGGGAATAGCGACATTGACGACGAACAGGTCAAAAATGGTGACGAAACCCGCCAGAAGTAGCACGGACAGGCCCAGCCAGGGCGGGGTGTTTGTGGAGGCTGCGTGAGTGTTTGGGGAATGCGGCTTGGAGTTCATGATGCTTGTTTGAGGTAGAAACCCGTGTATTCTTGAACTCTTTTTAAGCAATTACAATTTAACTGTTTATGCTATTACTTAAAGCAATGGGGTCTTGAATCATGAGAACGCTGGAACGAACGCGCCCGGATCTGGCAGCCTTCTTGCGTGCATGCCGTGAACGCCTCTTGCCGGAGGAGGTGGGTTTGCCCAGTGGTGGGCGTCGTCGTACGCCGGGGCTGCGCCGTGAGGAAGTGGCCGCTTTGGCAGGAGTGGGGCTGACCTGGTACACCTGGTTGGAGCAAGGGCGTGATATTGGGGTGTCGGCCAGTTTTCTGGACAATTTGGCGCGGGTTCTGAAACTGGATGCGGCCGAACGTAGGCACTTGTTTTTGCTGGCGCATGAGCGCCTGCCTGCCGAGCCAGGAATTACCTGGTGCGTCTTGCCGCCGTTGGTGCGGCGCTTGATGCACGACTTGCCTCATCCGGCTTTTGTCTTGAATTTACGTTGGGATGTTCTGGGCTTTAATGCCTTGGCGGATGATTTGCTGGACTTGGGGGCGTATCCCGAGGGGCAGCGCAATCTTCTATGGCAGATGTTTACGAATCCCGCTTTGCACACACGCTTTGCGCCTTGGGAGTCGCAGGCGCTGGAGATGTTGTCCAGTTTTCGTCGCGACTTTGCTCGGGCCACAGATGGTACGGACATTCATGAACTGGCCAATGAGCTCAAACGCGTATCACCGGAGTTCAAGCTGTGGTGGGAGCAACATGATGTGCATCCGCCTTGCGGTGCGCTACGCACATTGCTTGTAGATGGGGAGTTGCGTGAGTTTGAGCAGACCTCGCTCATCATTGATGAGAGTCGGCATTTGCGCATGGTGGTGTATGTGCCGCCTTTGCAGCAAGGTCATGGCGATGGGGGCAGTTCACGCTAGTATTGTGCAGAGCTTGTAGAACGCAAGTGAGTGCTCAGTACTGCCGTGATGTTAATAGCAAGATCCTGGTTTTACGTGTTGAGTTCCAGCATTCAGCATCACGCATTAAGCATTGAGCAGCAGACGTTAGAGATCAAACGTCAGGTCTCACCCATCAGGCGGTAGGCACCAGGCAAAAAAAATCCCCGCCGATCAGGCGGGGATTGCAGACACTGGCGGCTTAATTAGCCCAGCAGGTCCTTCACACCGTCGCGCTCTTCCAGCAGCTCGTTCAGGGTGTGGTCCATGCGCTCACGCGAGAAGGCGTCGATTTCCAGGCCTTCAACACGCTTGTACTCACCGTTTTCGGTGGTCACAGGCACGCCGTAGATGATGCCTTCAGGAATGCCGTAGGAGCCGTCCGAAGGAACACCCATGGTGACCCATTTGCCATTGGAACCCAGGACCCAGTCACGCACGTGGTCGATGGCAGCGTTGGCAGCCGAAGCTGCCGAGGACAGGCCACGGGCTTCGATGATGGCGGCGCCACGTTTGCCCACGGTGGGGATGAAGGTTTCGCGGTTCCAGGCCTGATCGTTGATGATCGCGTCGATCTTCTCGCCGTTCACGGTAGCGAAGCGGGTGTCAGGGTACATGGTGGGCGAGTGGTTGCCCCAAACAATCAGGTTCTCGATGTCAGCAACAGCCTTGCCGGACTTGGTGGCCAACTGCGACAGGGCGCGGTTGTGGTCCAGACGCAGCATGGCGGTGAAGTTCTTTGCTGGCAGATCAGGAGCGGACTTCATGGCAATGTAGGCGTTGGTGTTGGCAGGGTTGCCGACTACCAGCACTTTCACGTCACGGCTGGCCACTTTGTTCAGGGCACGGCCTTGTGCAGTGAAGATCTGGGCGTTGAAGGCCAGCAGATCTTTACGTTCCATGCCTGGGCCGCGAGGACGGGCACCGACCAGCAGGGCGATATCAACATCCTTGAATGCGGTTTCAGGGTCGCTGTGGGCGGACATGCCTTGCAGCAGCGGGAAGGCGCAGTCGTCCAGTTCCATCATGACGCCTTTCAGGGCCTTTTGGGCTTTCTCGTCGGCGAGTTCCAGCAACTGCAGGATTACAGGCTGGTCTTTGCCCAGCATTTCGCCAGAAGCGATGCGAAACAGCAGGGCGTAGCCAATCTGGCCAGCAGCGCCGGTAACGGCGACGCGCATTGCGGGTTTGGACATGAGAGTAAGACTCCGTTTTTGGGTTTGAAGACGGTGACGAAAAACACAGTTTAAATCTTTTGCAGACCGGGCGGCTGGCGTGGAAAACGGTTTTTCGCAAGAGGAAAAGCCTCTTTTTTCACTGCGCAGACTAGACCAAAACGATAGCGCCGTCAAACGTCTTATATCTTATATAAGACATAAGAGCGTTAGACATTCGGGGCCGGTCATGCGAAAATTAGTGCACTGTCTATTTTATGAACAAATGCGCGCCGCAGGCTGTATAGATCGCGCATTTTTTATGAGCCCCATGTCTGATAACGTGCCGCCGCTACGCACCCAGGAAATCGAAAAATCCGCTCCTAGCGCGGCCTATAGCCCTCTGTATCAACAGATCAAGGCTTTGTTGCTGCAGGGGCTGGATCGTGGCGAGTGGAAACCTGGCGAGGCCATCCCCAGTGAACTGGAACTGGCCGCCCGTTTTCAGGTCAGCCAGGGCACGGTGCGCAAAGCCATTGATGAGCTGGCCGCCGACAACCTCCTGATTCGTCGCCAGGGCAAAGGCACCTTTGTGGCCACCCATCACGAGGCTCGTGTGCGCTTTCGTTTTTTGCGCCTGGCCCCGGACGATGGCAAGCCCGTTGCTTCCCAAAGCCGTATCCTGGATGTGCGCCGCATGAAAGCGCCAACGGATGTTGCCGTACTGCTGGACTTGCGCACTTCCGACATGGTGGTGAATCTGCGCCGGGTTCTGTCTTTTGATCAGGTCCCGACCATTTATGACGATATCTGGTTGCCCGGCTCCGTCTTCAAGGGTCTGACCCTGGAAGCCGTCGAGCAAAACAAGGGCCCGATGTACGCCTGGTTCGAGAGCAAGTTTGGCGTGAGCATGGTGCGCGCCGATGAAAAGATCGGTGCTGTCAGCGCCACTGACGAGGCCGCCTCGGTCTTGCAGGTGGAAGCTGGTTCGCCGCTCCTGCACGTGGAACGCGTGTCCTATACCTATGGTGACCGACCGATGGAGTTGCGCCGGGGCTTGTACCTGACTGAGCGCTTCCATTACCGAAACACGCTCAGCTAGTGCGGCGGCATACGGTATTTGATACTGCACCGTAGTGTCAAATAGGTGAAAATACCAAGGTTAAAAATTTTATGACTTTTTTTTATCTACTTCGAGGCCATCATGTCTGATACCGCACCCAAGCAGCGTCCGCAGTATCGCAATATCAGCGTGCCGCAGATATTGAGCTACCGCTTGCCCCTGGCTGCAAAATCGTCGATTTTGCATCGTGTCAGTGGTGCATTGCTGTTTCTTTGCCTGCCGCTCGTTCTATTGCCACTGTTCTCTTTGAGCGTCAGCTCTCCAGAGTCCTTCGAGACCTTGCGCAGCTACGTCGACAACCCTGTCTGTAAGCTGATCCTTCTGGTCCTGATCTGGGGCTACCTGCACCACTTCTGTGCCGGTATCCGCTATCTGGCACTGGACCTGCACCTGGGTAACGACAAAGAGTCCGCCAAGAAGTCGGCCGGTATGGTGTTCGGGGTCAGCCTGGCGCTGACCGTTGTGTTTGGTTTGAAACTGTTTGGGGTGTGGTAATGGCAAATCGTGAGCGCATTGGCGCAAACCGCCTGGTAGTGGGTGCCCACTACGGTACCTTGGACTTTCTGGCACAGCGTGTCACCGCAGTCATCATGGCCATCTACACCTTGGTCATCATCGGCGGCATCCTGTTTAGCAGTGAACTGAATTTCGAGACCTGGCGCGGCCTGTTCTCGTTCACGGTCGGCTCCCTGCCTTTGGGTCAGTTGCTGGCAACCTTGTTCTTCCTGTCTTTGTCCTGGCACGCCTGGATTGGTGTGCGTGACATCTGGATGGACTACGTCAAGCCCGCTGGTCTGCGCTTGTTCCTGCAAGTGTTGACCTTGCTGTGGCTGGTCGCCAGTGTCGTCTTTTTTGCAAAAATTATCTGGAGTCTCTAAACCGTGGCTTCCATCACAAAATCTTTGCCCCGCCGTCAGTTTGACGTAGTGGTGGTCGGTGCCGGTGGCGCCGGTATGCGTTGTTCCCTGCAATTGGCTCAGGCCGGCTTGTCCGTTGCCGTGCTCAGCAAGGTGTTCCCAACCCGCTCCCACACTGTGGCGGCTCAAGGTGGCGTCAGTGCCTCCCTGGGCAACATGAGCGAGGATCACTGGTACTGGCACATGTACGACACCGTTAAAGGTTCGGACTGGCTGGGCGACCAGGACGCCATCGAATTCATGTGCCGTGAAGCTCCACACGCTGTGTACGAGCTTGAGCACTTCGGTATGCCGTTTGACCGTAACCAGGACGGCACGATTTACCAGCGTCCATTTGGTGGTCACACCGCCAACTTCGGTGAAAAACCTGTTCAACGTGCCTGTGCTGCTGCTGACCGTACTGGTCACGCCATGCTGCACACCCTGTACCAGCGTAACGTAGCTGCCCGTACCCAGTTCTTCGTGGAATGGATGGCTCTGGATCTGCTGCGTAACGAAGCTGGCGACGTTCTGGGCGTAACCGCTCTGGAAATGGAAACCGGCGAAATCTACGTTCTGGAAGGCAAGCGCGTGGTGCTGGCTACCGGTGGTGCTGGCCGTATCTGGGCTGCTTCCACCAACGCCTTCATCAACACCGGTGACGGCCTGGGTATGGCTGCGCGTGCCGGTCTGCCTTTGCAAGACATGGAATTCTGGCAATTCCACCCCACTGGCGTTGCCGGTGCTGGCGTGCTGATTACCGAAGGCGTGCGCGGTGAAGGCGGTATCTTGCTGAATAAAGACGGCGAGCGCTTCATGGAGCGTTACGCTCCCACCCTGAAAGACTTGGCCCCACGTGACTTCGTGTCCCGTTCCATGGACCAGGAAATCAAGGAAGGACGCGGTTGTGGCGATGGCAGCTACGTGGTTCTGAAACTGGATCACCTGGGCGCTGACGTCATCAAGAAACGTCTGCCCTCGATTCGCGAAATCGCGATCAAGTTCGGTAACGTGGACCCGATCAAAGACCCAATCCCTGTGGTTCCAACCATCCACTACCAGATGGGCGGTATCCCCACGAACTACTACGGTCAGGTTGTGACCCAAACGCCAACGGGCGAGAACAAGATCGTCAACGGTCTGTACGCCATCGGTGAATGTGCCGCTACCTCTGTGCACGGTGCCAACCGTCTGGGTACGAACTCCCTGCTGGACCTGATCGTGTTCGGTCGCGCTGCGGGCAACCACATTGTGGATTCGCACCCCGAGAAAACGCACTCTCACCAGGAAATCAACGAGTCCTCCATCGAGTACTCGCTGGACCGCGTCAACCGTCTGGAATCCCGCACATCGGGCGAAAAGGCACAGGACGTGGGCAACAAGATTCGTGTGGCCATGCAGGCTCACTGCGGTGTGTTCCGTACCCTGGATCTGCTGCACAAGGGTGTCGACCAGATCGAATCCCTGGTTCCCGAAGTCAAGGACATTTACTTCAAAGACAAGTCCAAAGTGTTCAATACCGCCCGTATTGAAGCTCTGGAAGTGGCCAACATGATCGAAGTGGCTCGCGCCACCACGAAGTCGGCCGCCAATCGTACTGAAAGTCGCGGTGCTCATGCCCTGAACGACCACCCAGAACGTGACGACGAAAACTGGCTGCGTCACACCTTGTGGTTCTCGGAAGGCAGCCGTCTGGAGTACAAGCCTGTCCAGATGAAGCCTCTGACAGCCGAAACGATTCCGCCCAAGGCCCGGACTTTCTAAGCAGGATACAGACATGAGTCAAAAACGTAAGGTCAAATTTGAAATCTACCGCTACGATCCTGACAAGGACGAGCGTCCCTACATGCAAAAGATCGAAGTCGAGTTGGAACCTACCGACAAGATGCTGCTCGATGCGATCCTGCGCATTAAAAATGACATGGACGACAGCCTGGCGCTGCGTCGCTCCTGCCGTGAAGGTGTGTGCGGTTCCGATGCCATGAACATCAATGGCAAGAACGGGCTGGCCTGCACCACCAACATGCGCGACTTGAAAGAGCCTGTGGTTCTGCGCCCACTGCCAGGTCTGCCGGTTATCCGTGACCTGATCGTGGACATGACCCACTTCTTCGATCAGTACCATTCGGTCAAGCCGTTCCTGATCAACGATGCTCCTCCTCCAGAGAAAGAGCGTTTGCAAACGCCTGAAGCCCGTGAGGAGCTCGATGGTCTGTACGAGTGCATTCTGTGCGCCTGCTGCTCGACCTCTTGCCCATCGTTCTGGTGGAACCCCGACAAGTTCGTCGGTCCTGCTGGTTTGTTGCAAGCCTATCGTTTCATTGCCGACTCGCGTGACGAAGCAACGGGCGAGCGTCTGGACAATCTGGAAGATCCATACCGCTTGTTCCGCTGCCACACGATCATGAATTGCACGGACGTCTGTCCAAAAGGACTGAACCCGTCGCATGCCATCGGCAAGATCAAAGAAATGCTGGTGCGTCGCAGTATCTAAAAAGGTGGGTATGTACCGATGAGAACATTGACGGAATTGGAGCGTGCGCGCCTGCGCTGGCGTGCGCGCCGGGGCTTGCTTGAAAACGACTTGATGATCACCCGTTTTCTGGATCAATACGAAAACGAGCTGACTGATCAGGACGTCTCGGCCCTGACCCGCTTGTTCGAAATGGACGATACAGTTTTGCTGGATGTCCTTCTGGCTCGCTCCGAGCCAGAAGGGCAGTACGCCACACCGGACATTCAGCGACTAGTAGACATTATGCGAAAGCTATAACCATTGAGGAAAAAAGTGATGGAATTGTCAGATAAAAAAGCCACGCTATCCTTCTCCGACGGTAGCCCTTCGGTTGAGTTCCCTGTACACAAGGGCACCGTAGGTCCGGACGTGATCGATATCCGTAAGCTCTACGGTCAGACAGGTATGTTTACCTATGACCCAGGCTTTATGGCAACGGCGGCTTGCGAATCCGGTATCACCTACATTGACGGCGACAAGGGCCAGTTGATGTACCGTGGTTACCCGATCGACCAGTTGGCACAAAAGTGCGATTTCATGGATGTGTGCTACCTGATCCTGAACGGCGAGTTGCCCAACGCAGATCAGAAGCAGGAATTTGACTCCCTGGTCACGAACCACACCATGGTTCAGGAACAGATGCAGCACTTCCTGCGCGGCTTCCGTCCGGACGCCCACCCCATGGCAATACTGACTGGCCTGGTCGGTGCCCTGTCGGCGTTCTACCATGACTCCACGGACATCACGAATCCTCATCACCGTCATGTGTCGGCTATCCGCTTGATCGCCAAGCTGCCTACTCTGGTTGCGATGGCGTACAAGTATTCTTTGGGACAGCCCTTCATCTATCCCAAGAATGATTTGTCCTACACCGGCAACTTCTTGCGCATGATGTTCGCTACCCCTTGCGAAGACTACAAGGTCAACGAAGTGGTTGAGCGCGCTCTGGACCGTATCTTCATCCTGCATGCAGATCACGAACAAAACGCCTCGACTTCCACCGTGCGTCTGTGCGGTTCGTCCGGCACCAATCCTTTCGCTGCTATTGCTGCGGGTGTTGCTTGCTTGTGGGGTCCTGCCCACGGTGGTGCAAACGAAGCGTGCCTGAACATGCTCGAAGAGTTGCAAGCCAACGGCGGCATCGACAAGGTTGGCGAGTTCATGGAGAAGGTCAAGGACAAGAACTCGGGCGTGCGCCTGATGGGCTTTGGTCACCGTGTCTACAAGAACTACGACCCACGCGCCAAGCTGATGCAAGAGACTTGCAAGGAAGTTCTGGAAGCCCTGGGCCTGGAGAACGATCCTCTGTTCAAGCTGGCCATGGAACTGGAGCGCATTGCTCTGGAAGATCCATACTTCGTCGAACGCAAGCTGTACCCCAACGTAGACTTCTACTCGGGTATCGTTCAGCGCGCTATTGGTATCCCAACCTCCTTGTTCACCGCTATCTTCGCCCTGGCTCGTACCGTGGGCTGGATTGCTCAGTGGAACGAAATGTTGTCCGATCCAGATTACAAGATCGGCCGTCCACGTCAGTTGTACGTGGGCCCAACTCAGCGCGACGTACCTGATCAGCGTTAATCACTGTGGGCTCAGAGACCTGGATCAAGCCAGGTGTCATTAGCCTCTGCGCTGACTGAGCCCCTGGTTTTACGCAAGTGCACCAATTTGTGGTGCACTTTTTTTTCGCCTGCTGTTTTGCTTATCGCGCCACGCGATTGTGATGAAACGCATCCGGTACTGGCGGGGTTCAGGGTTGCAGAAGCTGGTGGTTGAAACGGGAGAGCCGCTGCTCGCGGGCATTGTTTTCTTCGGACTGTCGGACTTTGGCCTGTACATGATCCAGATGCTTGTTGATCTGCTCACGGGCCAGGTCGGCATTGCCTTCCAAAATGGCGTTCATCACGGCTTCGTGTTGCTGGGTCAGGACCTCTACCTCGCGCGCATTGTCGAACTCAAACATGGCACGACGGTTTTCCTTGACGGTGGAGAACACCAGTTGGAACAAGCCATTCATGATCTGCAAAAGCACCACGTTGTGGGATGCCTGGGCAATGGCCAGGTGAAATTGAGCATCCGCGCGGGCCGATAGTTCGGCATCCTGATTCTTTTGATGCTCAACCATGATGTCAAAGCATTGCCTGATTCGTTTTTTGTCGGTCTCCGTGGCTCGTATTGCAGCGTGCCATACCGTACTGGCCTCCAGCGCTCGCCGCGCCTCCAGTACATCGTAGCGATACAAGGGGTCCTGGCTCAGGAGCTGCTCCAAGGGGGCGATGGCCTGGGCAGGCCAGTTGATCAGGTCGCTTTTCTGCACGAAAGTGCCGCCGCCTTGGCGGGTAAATAACACTCCCTGTGAACTTAGCGTACGCAGCGCTTCCCGTATCGGTACGCGTGACACTTCCAGTTGCTCGGCTAATTGACGCTCGGAGGGGATCCGGTCACCAGGTTGCAGTTTCTCTTCCTGGATGAGCTGGATAATTTTTTCAGTGATCTGGTCGGAGAGACGCGTTTTAGGGTTTGTAGTCATAAATCGGTTTGAGGTGGTAAGACCAATTTGTGTTTTTAGTGTGAGTATAGGGGTGAAAATGACTAAAAAGATCAGGGTTTATGCCGGTAATTAAAAAGTGGTAATACCTCTATCATTCTCCAAGCTAGAACAAGAGGGGGAGGGCTGCTCGAAATCGAGACCGGCACCACGGTTTTGAGCTCTGGGCTGGCAGCTCCTCTTTCCATAAAACGTGCTACCGACACGAAGGAGATCTGGAGATGAGTCTTTTATACACCTTGATGGCCCTGGCGCCATTGTTGGTTGTGTTTTTGTTGATGGTTGTGCTGGGGCGTTCGGCAAAGCTGTCCATGGGCGCAGCCTATATTGTGACAGCCTTGCTGGCTTTGTTCGTGTGGGGCAGTCAGGCCGAGGTTATTGCCGCAGCGACGGTCAACGGGGTGGTGACTGCCCTGACCTTGCTGTTCATTGTCTTTGGGGCCGTACTGCTGTTGAACACGCTCAAGGTGGGCGGCGCGCTGGCAGCCATTCGCCAGGGCTTTATGGATGTGTCCCCTGATCGTCGCATACAGGTCATTATTGTGGCCTGGCTGTTCGGCTCCCTGATTGAGGGCTCATCGGGTTTTGGTACACCGTCTGCGGTAGGTGCGCCTTTGTTGCTGGCATTGGGTTTTCCGGCAATGGCGGCCGTGATGTCGGTACTGGTTATCCAGTCCACCCCGGTTTCGTTTGGTGCTGTTGGTACCCCCATGCTGGTCGGTGTGCGCTCGGGCGTCGATAACAAGGCCGATGTCGCGGCGGCTATCGCTCCGATGCAGCCTCTGGAGTATTTGCAGCAGATTGTCGAGAACGTAGCCTTGATTCATGCCTTGACGGGCTTTGTGATTCCTTTGCTGCTGTGCGGCTTGCTGACGCGCTTTTTTGGCGAGCGCCGATCCTTCGTGGAAGGTTTGGGCGCCTGGAAGTTTGCCCTGTTTGCGGGTCTGGCTTTCACCGTTCCTTACTACTTGATCGCGGTGGTCTTAGGGCCGGAGTTTCCATCCATGGTGGGCGCAATGGTGGGTCTGGTGATTGTGGTGACGGCAGCACGCAAAGGCTGGTTTGCGCCCTCCAAGACCTTTGACTTCCCTGATCGCAGTCAGTGGCCTTCTCATTGGCTGGGTACGGTTGCCATGGACAATGTGGAAACCAAGCAGAGCTTTTCCGTGTTGCGAGCCTTTTCGCCCTACGTGCTCGTTGTGCTGCTGCTGATCCTGACCCGTACTGTTCCTGCTGTGAAAGCCTGGTTGACAGGTCCCTCTGCCACGATCAAGGTTGAGGCCCTGTTTGGTACCGGTATTTCCACCTCGGCACAGCTGTTGTTTTCACCGGGCGCTATCCTGATTCTGGTGTCCCTGGCATGTATCGCCATCTTCCGCATGAATGGCCAGCAGTACATGCAAGGCGTCAAGCAGTCGCTGAGCACCATGGGCAGTGCTGCTCCTGCCTTGTTGCTGGCTGTGCCTATGGTGCAGGTGTTCATCAATTCGGCCGCCGCAGATGGCTCAATAGCCAGCATGCCTCTGGTCCTGGCTCAAGGCGCGGCTGCTGCAGCTGGACAGGCTTGGCCGACCATCTCACCCTGGGTAGGCAGCCTGGGTGCCTTTATCGCTGGCTCCAATACGGTCAGCAATATGATGTTCTCGTACTTCCAGTTCTCGACTGCTCAGCAAATTGGCTTGAGTGTCGATCAGTCCGCCATTGTGGTGGCTCTGCAGGCCGTCGGTGGGGCAGCGGGCAACATGATCTGCGTGCATAACGTGGTTGCTGCCGGTGCCGTGGTAGGCATGTTGGGTCGAGAAGGGGAGATTGTGCGCAAGACCTTGATTCCCATGGTTTATTACGTGATACAGGCTGGCTTGATCGGGCAGGCCTTGATTACGGGTGCAGCAGGCTGGTGGCTGGCAGCGGCAATCTTCCTGGTAGTCGCAATCGGTGGCTTGAGTCTGTCTCGGGGCCGCCCAATGTCTCCGGCGATGGCTTGATGGGAGCCCTTGTCGTACTGAACTGAATCTGGATCAGGGATAAAAAAACCGGATGCCGCTTTTACGCTGCATCCGGTTTTTATTTGGCTAAACAGGATTAGCTGTTTTGCTGGGCTTCTTGCTGAGCATCCACAACAGCCAGGGCTGTCATGTTGATGATGCGACGCACAGTGGCGCTGGTGGTCAGGATGTGGATGGGGCGAGCCGCACCCAGCAGGATGGGGCCCATGGCCACACCGTTGCTGCCTGTCATCTTCAGCATGTTGTACGTGATGTTGCCGGCGTCCAGGTTTGGAGTGATCAGCAGGTTGGCCGAACCGCGCAGCGTGCTGTCGGGGAAGGCTTTCAGGCGGATCTTCTCGGACAGGGCGGAGTCAGCGTGCATTTCGCCGTCCACTTCCAGGTCTGGAGCGCGTTCAGCCAGGATTTGACGAGCCTTGGCCATCTTGCGCGAGGACTCGGTCTGGCGGCTGCCAAAGTTCGAGTGCGACAAGAGAGCCACGCGAGGCACCACGCCAAAACGGCGAACTTCCTCGGCGGCCTGGATCGTCATGTCGGCGATCTGTTCGGCTGTGGGGTTCTCGTTCACGTGGGTATCGCACACAAACAGAGTTTGTGTAGGCAGCATCAGCACGTTCATGGCGGCGAAGGTTTGAGCTTCCTTTTTCAGGCCAATGACTTGCTCAACGTAGTGCAGCTGGCTGTCGTAGTTGCTGGCTACACCGCAGATCATGCCGTCAGCATCACCGCGTTGCAGCAGCATCACGCCAATCAGCGAGTTGTGCTTGCGTATCATGGCTTTGGCGATGTCTGGAGTGACGCCTTCACGCGCCTTGAGCTTGTAGTAGGCAGTCCAGGTTTCGGTGAAGCGATCGTCGTCTTCAGGATCAACGATTTGCACGTTCTTGCCGGCTTCCAGACGCAGACCCGCTTTCTTGACGCGCATGTCGATCACGCTGGGGCGACCCACCAGAATGGGCTGGGCCAGCTTTTCGTCCACCACGGTTTGCACGGCACGCAATACGCGCTCGTCTTCGCCGTCAGCGTAAATGATGCGCTTGGGCGCAGCCTTGGCCTGCATGTACAACGGACGCATCAGCGGGCCGGTGTGGTAGGTCATGGCGATCAGTTTCTGACGGTAGGCGTCCATGTCTTCGATAGGACGGGCGGCAACGCCGGAGTCCATCGCTGCCTGGGCCACGGCAGGAGCAATCTGAACGATCAGACGGGAATCAAACGGTTTGGGGATGATGTACTCAGGACCAAAACGCAGGTCTTCGCCGCCGTAAGCGGTGGCCATATCGTCGCTTTGCTCGACCTGAGCCAGCTCGGCAATGGCTTTCACGCAAGCCAGCTTCATTTCTTCGTTGATCACGCTGGCACCGACGTCCAGGGCGCCACGGAAAATGAAGGGGAAGCACAGCACGTTGTTGACCTGGTTCGGGTAGTCCGAACGGCCAGTGGCGATGATGCAGTCAGGGCGGGCAGCCTTGGCCACTTCAGGGCGGATTTCAGGCTCGGGGTTGGCCAGGGCCAGAATCAGAGGCTTGTCGGCCATGGTCTTGACCATGTCAGCAGACAGCACGCCAGGAGCCGAGCAACCCAGGAACACGTCAGCACCGACCATGGCATCAGCCAGTGTACGGGCGTCGGTTTCCTGAGCGTAGCGAGCCTTGTTGGGCTCCATGTTCTCGTCGCGACCTTTCCAGATGATGCCGCGCGAGTCGGCCACGAAAATGTTGCTCAGCTTCACGCCCAGGGCAACCAGCAAGTCCAGGCAAGCAATGGCAGCAGCACCAGCGCCCGAGCAAACCAGCTTGATGTCGGCGATGTTCTTGTTGACGACTTTCAGGCCGTTCAGAACCGCGGAGGACGAGATGATGGCGGTACCGTGCTGGTCATCGTGGAACACGGGAATGCTCATGCGCTCGCGCAGCTTCTTCTCGATGTAGAAGCATTCGGGGGCCTTGATGTCTTCCAGGTTCACACCACCCAGGGTGGGTTCCAGTGCGGCAATAATGTCGACCAGCTTGTCCGGATCGGTTTCGTTCAACTCGATATCGAACACATCGATGCCGGCGAATTTCTTGAACAGGCAGCCTTTGCCTTCCATGACGGGCTTGGCGGCCAGAGGACCGATATTGCCCAGACCCAGCACGGCGGTACCGTTGGTGACCACGGCAACCAGGTTGGCGCGCGAGGTGTACTTGGCGGCGGCTTCTTCGCCTTCGGCGTGGATGGCCATGCAAGCAGATGCGACGCCGGGGGAGTAGGCTAGCGAGAGGTCATCTTGATTGGCTAGGGTCTTGGTAGGGACCACCGAGATTTTCCCGGGAGTGGGATACGCGTGATAGTCCAGCGCAAGTTTGGCCAGATCGGCGTTGGCATCCATTTTGGTAAAGCTCCTGATAGGATTTTCTAGTGTAAAAGTGAATCTAATTTATAAGAAATACAGTCACCAGGTAGGTGCTGATTTGTTATAGGCAGCATATGTCATGGCAACGCTGGTTGCCTGCCTCAAGGTGACCAAGGGCAGGCTGGGCTCGGTTTGGTGGAAAAGGGGCCCGCGAAGCGCGTACTTGCTGCACCCGTTTAGCATATCGGAATTTTTCCTTCATGTGGGGCAGGCTAGGGGCGTCAATCATGATTTGGAGCGCTTCTTTTGTAAGAATTCGCCCGTGTGATAGATCGATGTGTTTGTTAATGCCAACGGTCTGCTGCAGTCGCCAAGCATTTTAGATGTCATTAATTGCGCCTTTTGTGTGCAGCGTTATACTAGATCAATACGGCTTGTATAAGGCGTCCTACGTTGCCTTCTGCTCCTGCTATCCGCTAACCGGCGAGGTCCGTGTCGCGGAAGGTTTTCCTGCATCTCAACACGAGTGAAACACTCGGATAGGTGAAGCGTAATAATGTCATCGCAAAAAGAACTGCTCAGTAACTCTTATCTGTTCGGGAGCAATGCTCCTTACGTCGAAGAACTCTACGAGTCCTACCTCGACAATCCGGGCTCCGTCGCCGATCAATGGCGCGAGTACTTCGATCAACTGCAGCATCAGCCAGCTACTGACGGCCGCGACAGCACCCGCGATCAAGCTCACGCTCCTATCGTCGAGTCCTTCGCCCAACGTGCGAAAGCCAATGCCTTCCTGACCAGCGCGCAAGCACCGGACCTGACAGTTGCCATGAAGCAAGTGTCGATCCAGTCCATGATTGCTGCGTACCGCTCCCTGGGTGCACGCATTGCTGATCTGGACCCTCTGAAGCGCTCCGAACGCCCCAGCATCCCTGAACTGGACCCTGCTTTCTACGGTTTGACCGAAGCGGATCTGGACCAGGTCTACTCCGCCACCAACACCTACTTCACCAAAGCCGACACCATGACGCTGCGCGACATGCTCAAGGCCCTGCGTGATACGTACTCCCGTTCGGTGGGCGCAGAATTCATGTACATCTCCGACCCGGTCGTCAAGCGCTGGATTCAGCAGCGCCTGGAGTCGGTGCATGGCACAGGTTCTTTCAACGTTGAACAAAAACGCAACATCTTGCAGCAGCTGACCGAGGCCGAAGGCCTGGAGCGCTTCCTGCACACCAAATACGTCGGTCAGAAACGCTTCTCCCTGGAAGGTGGCGAGAGCTTCATCGCTTGTATGGATGAAGTGGTCAACCACGCTGGCGAGAACGGCGTTCAGGAAATCATCGTGGGTATGGCCCACCGTGGTCGCCTGAACATGCTGGTCAACATCATGGGCAAAATGCCCGGTGATCTGTTTGCCGAGTTTGAGGGCCGTCACGCTGAAGGCCTGACAGACGGCGACGTGAAATACCACAACGGCTTCTCCAGCGATCTGTCCACCCGCGGCGGTCCAGTCCACCTGTCTCTGGCCTTTAACCCATCCCACCTGGAAATTGTTAACCCAGTGGTCGAGGGTTCGGTCCGTGCTCGTCAGGATCGTCGTAGCGACGAAGACGGCAGCCAGGTTCTGCCTGTGCTGGTTCACGGTGACGCGGCTTTTGCCGGTCAGGGCGTGGTCATGGAAACACTGAACCTGGCCCAGACCCGTGGCTACGGTACCGGTGGCACGCTGCACATCGTGATCAACAACCAGATCGGTTTCACCACCTCTGACCCCCGCGATACACGCTCCACGCTGTATTGCACGGACGTGGTCAAGATGATTGAAGCCCCTGTTTTCCACGTGAACGGCGACGATCCTGAAGCCGTGGTGTTCGTGACTCAGCTGGCTCTGGATTTCCGCCGCGAGTTCAAGCACGACGTCGTGGTTGATATTGTTTGTTTCCGTAAACTGGGCCACAACGAGCAAGATACTCCCTCGATGACCCAGCCGCTGATGTACAAGAAGATTGGTCAGCACAACGGTACCCGCAAACTGTACGCCGACAAGCTGGTTGCTCAAGGCATTCTGTCCGAGAACGAACCCGAAGATCTGGTCAAGGCTTACCGTCAACTGATGGAAGACGGCAAGCGCACGGTTGAACCTGTTCTGACAGACTACAAGAACAAGTACGCCACCGACTGGTCTGCTTTCCTGGGCGCCAAATGGACTGACCAGGCTGACACCGCCTTGCCGATGTCCGAACTGACACGCATCGGTGAAAAACTGACCACCGTGCCAGAAGGCTTTACCGTTCACCCATTGGTCAACCGCATGCTGAACGACCGTCGTGCCATGGCACGTGGCGAAGCTCAGGTGGACTGGGGCATGGGCGAGCACTTGGCCTTTGCAACCCTGGTGAACAACGGCTACGCCATCCGTATTACTGGCCAGGACTCGGGCCGTGGTACGTTCACGCACCGTCACGCCGTGCTGCACGATCAGAAACGTGAGCGCTGGAACGACGGTACCTACATTCCTTTGCAGAACGTCTCTGAAGGCCAGGCCAACTTCACGGTGATCGACTCGGTCCTGTCCGAAGAAGCCGTGTTGGCTTTTGAATACGGTTACGCTTCGGCAGAGCCCAACATCCTGACTATCTGGGAAGCCCAGTTCGGCGACTTCGCCAACGGTGCCCAGGTTGTTATCGACCAGTTCATTACGTCGGGTGAAGCCAAGTGGGGCCGTCATTGCGGTCTGACTCTGATGCTGCCACACGGCTACGAAGGTCAGGGTCCGGAGCACTCCTCGGCCCGTATCGAGCGCTTCTTGCAACTGTGCGCAGACAACAATATTCAGGTTGTCCAGCCCACCAACGGCGCCCAGATCTTCCACGTTCTGCGTCGTCAGATGATCCGTCCTTTCCGCAAGCCCTTGGTCATCATGACGCCCAAGTCCTTGCTGCGTAACAAAGATGCTACTTCGCCATTGAGCGATCTGGCTGAAGGCCACTTCATGCCTGTGATCGGTGAAACGGATCAGGCGATTGATGCAGCCGCTGTCAAACGTGTTCTAGCTTGCTCGGGCAAGGTTTACTACGATCTGGTGAACCACCGTAAAGAACTGGAGCGCAACGATATTGCCATTATCCGTGTGGAGCAGTTGTATCCATTTGCCCACAAGGCCTTCCAGGCAGAGCTGGCTAAGTACAGCAACGCCAAGGAAGTTATCTGGGTTCAGGACGAACCTCAAAACCAAGGTGCATGGTTCTACGTTCAGCATCACATCTACGAGAACATGACCGAAGGTCAGAAGCTTGGCTACGCCGGTCGTGCCGCTTCCGCTTCGCCTGCAGTGGGTTACCTGGCCAAACACCAGGAACAGCACAAGGCGCTGCTGGAGCAGGCTTTCGGCGCTCGCAAAGGCTTCATGCTGACCAAATAACGCACCCCAAATTTTAAATACGGAAAATATAATCATGGCAATTACTGACGTTCTGGTTCCCCAACTCTCTGAATCCATCTCCGAAGCAACCTTGCTGGAATGGAAAAAACAACCTGGCGAAATGGTCCAGGCTGACGAAATCCTGATCGAAGTCGAAACCGACAAGGTCGTTCTGGAAGTTCCCGCTCCTGCTTCGGGCGTGCTGAGCGAAATCGTCAAGGCCAACGGCAGCACCGTTACCTCCGGCGACGTGCTGGCTCGTATCGACTCCGAAGGCAAGGCTAGCGCTGCTGCTCCTGCCGCCGCTGCTGAAGAAGCCGCTCCTGCTGCTGCCCCAGCCGCTGCAGCTCCTGCTGCCAGCTCGGCCGCCTCTTCGGTTGCTTCGCCTGCAGCTGCCAAGATCCTGGCAGAAAAGGGTGTGGAAGCCAGCTCCGTGGAAGGTTCGGGCCGTGGTGGTCGCATCACCAAGGGTGACGCTCTGGAAGCCAACGCCGCTGCTGCTAAGCCTGCTGCCGCTCCTGTTGCCCCTCCAACCCTGTCCCTGGACGGTCGTCCAGAGCAGCGCGTGCCCATGAGCCGCCTGCGCGCTCGTATCGCCGAGCGTCTGCTGCAGTCGCAGTCCGAAAACGCCATGCTGACCACGTTCAACGAAGTGAACATGCAAGCGGTGCTGGATCTGCGCAAGAAGTACAAGGATCAGTTCGAGAAAGAGCACGGCGTGAAACTGGGCTTCATGTCCTTCTTCGTCAAGGCTGCTGTTGCCGCCCTGAAGAAATACCCCGTGCTGAACGCCTCGGTTGATGGCAAAGACATCATCTACCACGGTTACTTCGATATCGGTGTGGCCGTTGGTAGCCCACGCGGTCTGGTGGTGCCTATCCTGCGTAACGCTGATCAAATGTCCATCGCTGACATCGAAAAGCAAATCGCTGACTTCGGTGCCCGTGCTCGCGATGGCAAGCTGACCCTGGAAGAAATGACAGGCGGTACCTTCTCCATCTCCAACGGTGGTGTGTTCGGCTCCATGCTGTCCACTCCCATCATCAACCCACCTCAGTCCGCCATCCTGGGCATTCACGCCACCAAGGATCGCGCTGTTGTGGAAAATGGTCAGATCGTGGTTCGCCCCATGAACTACCTGGCTATGTCCTACGACCACCGCATCATTGACGGCCGCGAAGCCGTTCTGGGTCTGGTAGCCATGAAAGAAGCGCTGGAAGATCCTCAGCGTTTGCTGCTGAACGTCTAAGCACGCGGTAGTTTCGGTCTAGTATGTTTACGGCCAAGTGCTTGCTTCTAAGCCTTGGCCGACTTTGTTTAAGGCCCTGGGGGCTGGTGTTCGCCGCCTGATTTCTTCCCGTCTGACTTCTGGACGGTCCAGCGAGCCTTTTCACATTTATGGGATTTTTTATGGCTAAGCAATTTGATGTTGTCGTGATTGGTGCAGGCCCCGGTGGCTACATCGCCGCCATTCGTGCCGCTCAACTGGGTATGAGCGTCGCTTGCGTGGACGCATGGTCCACCGCTGAAGGCAAACCCGCTCCTGGCGGTACATGCACCAACGTTGGTTGCATTCCTTCCAAGGCCTTGCTGCAATCGTCCGAACACTTCGAGCACGCCAATCTGCATTTGGCCGAGCACGGCGTGGACGTCAAGGGCGTATCGCTGAACCTGGACAAGCTGGTCGGCCGCAAAGATGTGGTCGTCAAGCAAAACAACGACGGTATCTTGTACCTGTTCAAGAAGAACAAAGTTAACTTCTTCCACGGCACCGCTTCGTTTGGCGCCAAGGTTGACGGAGGCTGGTCGGTGAATGTGGCTGGTGCCAACGCCGAAGAGCTGGTTGCCAAGAACGTCATTATCGCGACCGGTAGCTCGGCTCGTGCCTTGCCCGGTGCCGAGTTCGACGAAGAGCAGATTCTGTCCAACGACGGCGCATTGCGTCTGCCCAAGGTTCCCAAGAAGCTGGCCGTTATCGGTGCCGGTGTGATTGGTCTGGAACTGGGTAGCGTGTGGCGTCGTCTGGGTGCCGAAGTGACCATTCTGGAAGGCGCTCCCGAGTTCCTGTCCGCCGTGGATCGCGACGTGGCCAAGGAAGCCCTGAAAGCTTTCACCAAGCAAGGTCTGAAGATCAATGTGGGCGTGAAAGTTGGCGAGATCAAGAAGTCTGCCAAACAGGTCACTATCAACTACGTAGACGCTGCAGGCGCCGAGCAAAAGCTGGAAGCCGACAAGCTGATCGTCTCCATTGGCCGTGTGCCTAACACCGCTGGTCTGGGTGCAGAAACCATTGGTCTGAAACTGGACGAGCGTGGTTTCGTGGTTGTGGACGACGATTGCGCCACCAGCCTGCCAGGTATCTGGGCAGTGGGTGACGTGGTGCGTGGTCCTATGCTGGCTCACAAAGCCGAAGAAGAAGGTGTGGCTGTGGCCGAGCGTCTGGCGGGTCAGCAACCTCACGTCAACTTCGACACCGTGCCTTGGGTTATCTACACCTCCCCCGAAATCGCTTGGGTTGGCAAGACCGAACAGCAACTGAAGACTGAAGGCCGTGCTTACCGCGCTGGCAGCTTCCCCTTCCTGGCTAACGGCCGTGCCCGCGCACTGGGTGACACCACCGGCTTTGTGAAGGTTCTGGCTGATGCCAAGACCGACGAAGTTCTGGGCGTGCACTTTGTGGGCCCTGTGGCTTCCGAGCTGGTAGCTGAAGCTGTTGCGATCATGGAATTCCGTGGCGCGTCGGAAGACATCGCCCGTATTTGCCATGCTCACCCAACCCTGTCCGAAGCCCTGAAAGAAGCGGCCTTGGCAGTGGACAAACGCGCTCTGAACTTCTGATAGACTTTCAGGGTGTTGTTGGAAAAGGGCGGGCACGGGCTCGCCCTTTTTTTCGTCACGAAAGGCTGATCAAAGCAGTCTGTACAGGCTGTGATGCGTGAGATAATTGACCGCGCAGTATGCTCAGACCCTGCATCAAAGGCAGTGCTGTTGTGGACCGCAGTGCATGCTGGCAGACCACTACCTGTCTCGGACAGGTTCTTTTATTTTCAGTGATATGAATGTTCGCGAGTATTACCATCAGGCTTTAGCGGAAAAAGGCTACCGTGCCGACCAGGCACAGGAGCAAGCTATAGACCGGCTGCAACGCTATTACGACGAGTGGGTGGAGTATCGCAAAATGCGCTCCAGTACCTTGCGTCGCATGTTTTCCCGCCCGGAAGTGCCGCGTGGTGTGTACCTGTGGGGTGGTGTAGGGCGCGGCAAGAGCTTTCTGATGGACGCCTTCTACCTGACGGTACCGCTCAAGCGCAAAACCCGCATTCACTTCCATGAGTTCATGCGTGGCGTGCACAAGGAGCTGAATCAGGTCAAAGGCATGAGCGATCCTTTGGACGAGGTTGCCAAGCGTATCGCCAAGCGTTACCGCCTGATCTGTTTTGACGAGTTTCACGTCTCGGACGTGGCCGATGCCATGATTCTGTACAAGCTGCTGCTGGGCCTGTTCGAGCGCGGCACGTCCTTTGTGATGACGTCCAACTACGAGCCGTCCACGCTGTATCCGGAAGGCCTGCACCGTGATCGCATCTTGCCCGCCATTGCGCTGATCCAGAAGAACATGGACATCATGAACGTGGACACCGGTGTAGATTACCGCCGCCGTGCGCTGGAACAGGTGAAAACCTATCTGACGCCATTGGGTCCGGAGACCACCGCAGAACTGCAATCCATGTTCACGGCCTTGTCGGACACGGCTCCTCAAGAGCCTGTGCTCAGCATCGAAAACCGGGATGTGAAAGCGGTGGCCTTGTCAGGCTCGGCCGTGTGGTTTGATTTCGAGACCCTGTGCGTCAGTGCGCGCTCGCAGAACGATTATCTGGAACTGGCCAACCGTTTCCAGACCGTGATCCTGTCCGATGTTCCCCGCATGACCGCCCGTGATGCTTCTGCAGCGCGACGCTTTACCTGGCTAGTGGACGTTTTTTACGATCACAAAGTCAAATTTATTATGTCCGCGGCTGTGCCCGAGGAAGAGTTGTATGTAGATGGCCCCATGGCCAATGAGTTCCACCGTACTGTCTCGCGTTTGATGGAAATGCAATCGCGCGAGTACCTGGAGTCAGAACGGCGCCAGGCAGTTATTTTGTAGGGCCTGGGCGCGGCCGGTGGCCAATGCGCCTGATCCCTGACCCTGACACGTAGTTTTATAAGCGTATTTTTTATCATGACGACACGAGTACTGACCGGCGTTACAACGACCGGTATTCCACACTTGGGTAACTATGCCGGGGCGATTCGTCCGGCTATCCGTGCTAGCCAGCAAGCCGATGTCGACGCATTTTTCTTCATGGCGGACTACCACGCCCTGATCAAATGTGACGATCCGGAGCGCGTAGCCATTTCGCGCCGTGCGATTGCCGCCACTTGGATAGCCTGCGGCCTGGATGTGGAAAAAGTAACGTTCTACCGTCAATCCGATATTCCAGAGATCCCGGAACTGTCCTGGATGCTGGGCTGTGTGACCGGCAAGGGTTTGATGAACCGTGCGCACGCCTACAAAGCCTCCGTGGACAAGAACGAAGCTGCCGGCATTGATCCTGATGATGGCGTCACCATGGGCTTGTTCAGCTACCCCGTGCTGATGGCGGCCGACATTCTGATGTTCAATGCGCACAAAGTACCTGTGGGCCGTGATCAGGTACAGCACCTGGAAATGGCACGCGATATCGCCAAGAGCTTCAACCATTTGTATGGTCGTGGCAAAGAGCTGTTTGTGCTGCCTGAAGTGCAGGTAGAAGAGGACCTGGCCTTGCTGCCAGGCCTGGACGGTCGCAAGATGTCCAAGAGCTACGACAACACCATTCCCTTGTTTGAAGGTGGTGCCAAGGCACTGAGGTCTGCCATTGCGCGTATCGTGACGGACTCCAAAGGCCCAGGCGAACCCAAGAACCCGGACGATTCCCACCTGACCGCCTTGTACAAGGCCTTCGCGACGCCAGAGCAGACGCAGGCCTTCCGTCAGCAACTGATCGAAGGAATGGCCTGGGGTGAGGCTAAAGAAGCCTTGCATCAGGTTCTGGAAACCATGATCGCCCCCATGCGCGATCGTTACGAGTCCCTGATGGCTCGTCCTCAGGAAATTGAAGAGTTGCTGCAAGTGGGTGCCCGCAAGGCTCGTGCCTACGCAACGCCTTTCATCCATGAGCTGAAGGCTGCTGTAGGCCTGCGCGATCCTTTGAGTACCGCTGCCAGTAAGTCTGAAGCCAAGGCCCGTAAAGCCCGCTTTGTGAACTTCCGTGATGAAGATGGTACTTTCCGTTTTCGTCTGCAAGATGCCGCCGGACAAGAGCTGTTCCTGTCCCGCTCCTACGCTGACCCTAAACAGGCGGGTGTTGCGATCAAGGCATTGCAGACTGCTGCGTTTGCAGAGGTGACCAAGCAAGACGGCCAGGAACTGCAAATCCATTGCGCCGGTGAGGAAGTCGCGCGCGTATCGGCAGATCTGCGTGACGCACTTGAAGCCGCTTTGGATTCGATGCGCGACTAATTAGGGGGGCTGTGGTGGGATTGATCCTTGGCAAAGAGCTTGCGTAGGATTGATTCCATGCTGGATGTCGCGAGCCTCCTTGTGTTGCCGCACTCTACGTTGAAGCAAGTTTGAAAATAAACAGCCCCTGACATGAGATGTTCATCTCATGTCAGGGGCTTTTTTTTCTTATTTATCAATGCGTTGAAAGGTATTTGAGGATCAGGCTTGCGGTAGACATATCCTTGCAGTCGGCTTTTAGCCCCAACGTTTGCTCTGTATTTGCAATCCCTAATGCAAGGGTTCGTTCAGGTCTGTGTCTGAATCGTGGACTTCTGGTCCCAGTCTTTGCTGGCCAGCTCCAAGGCCGCAATATCTTCTGCGCAGATCACGTCACGCAGAGCTGTGAATTTCTCTTCTGGCCATTCATATATCTTCAGACCTAGCAGTCGCTCAATTGTCGAATCGTCAAAGCGCTTGCGCACAGGCACAGCCGGATTTCCGGCCACAATCGTGTACGGTGCCACGCTCTTGGTCACAATCGCCCCCGAGGCCACCACAGCGCCTTCACCAATCACGACACCGGGCATGATCATGGCCCGCATGCCGATCCAGGCACCGTCATGGATGTGGGTGTCGCCTTTGCCCACATAGGCGTCCGTAATCTTGTCCACGAAGGGGTACAGGCTGAACCAGTCCATGCGATGGGTATGGTTGCCGCCCATCAGAATCACGGCCTCGGCACCGATACATACGTAGTCACCAATATGCAATTGGCCTACCGGCCATTGAGAGGTCCAGGCCTTGCGGCTGTATTCGTCCCCGTACAGGTAACGCACCACGCTTTCTTCAAAACTGCCGGTCCAGGCATGGCTGTAGTAGCTGTGTGTGCCACGCACATGGATGTTGGGGTTGGATACGGTTTCGTGCAGGAGTTCGACCTGCGACCAGTGCTTTTGCACCATGCTTCCCCTTCTGGACCTTGCCGCGCTGGATTTGGCTTTGCGCCAGTCACGGCAAAGTGGGATGTTTCTGTTTGGACCAGGCAGCCAGGCGAGTACAGGAGGCTCGCTTTGTTGACGCTGATGGCGGGACCAGTCTAATGCGCTTTGAGGCGCTTTGCATTCAAGCGGGCCAAAAGCATCAAGCCCTGCATGAATGTTCATGCAGGGCTTGATGATGGGTTTGGGCCAGGAATACCTGTCTTATTCGGCAGGTTGAGCGGGAATATCCAGTTTTTCACACAGACTTAGAATTTCTTCCAGGTTCTCGCGTTTGACCACGATCAGCTGAAATTCCTCGTCATAGCTTTGGGCAAACTCCAGCAGGCAGTAGGAGGGGTGAAACTCCTGCAGCTGCTCGTTCGCCCATTGGAAAAAGCCGTCCACGTCCTGAAAAGGCATGTCGTCGTAGGGAAAGGCGGGCAGGTCCTGGCTTTCAAAAGCGGCCAGAATTTCTTCCCACAGTTCGTCCACGGTATCGGCCAGGGCCAGATAGTCGTCCAGCTCGTAGCTGATGGCCAGAATCAGAGCGCCATCGGGATCGTGTTCCATCAGGTTCTGGGCGTGTTTGCCATACGCCTCACCCATCGCTGCCGGGCTGGCGCTGGCGGTCAGCACGGACTGGCTGATGGCTGCAATATCCTGTTCCTTCTGATCAAATCCGGTCAGCAGATTGAGCAGACGCGTCAGTTGGGAAAGGCGCTCGGTCTCAGTCATGGCTTATCTCCGAAGTTTGCTAAAGGCGGCTGCCATGGCACCTGTTGGTGCCGGTTCAGCTTGCCGGTTGGGGCGATTGTTTCCGGAACGGCGCTGGGGAGCGTTGCTTGTGCTGCTGGAGCCACGCACCGGGGCGCTGTCGTCGTTCAGGCGCATGGTCAAGCCAATACGCTTGCGGGCTACATCCACTTCCTGGACTTTAACCTTAACCGTCTGACCTACGCGAACCACATCACGTGGATCTTTGACAAAGGTCTCGGACAGGGCGGAGATATGAACCAGACCGTCCTGGTGCACACCCACGTCCACGAAGGCACCAAAGTTGGCCACGTTGGTGACCACGCCTTCCAGAATCATGCCGGGCGTCAAATCGTTCAGGGAGTTGATGCCTTCCTGGAACTTGGCGGTGGTGAATTCAGGGCGAGGGTCGCGACCGGGCTTTTCAATTTCGTTAAAAATATCACGCACGGTGGGCAAACCAAAGCGTTCATCCGTGAAGTCCGAGGGCGACAAGCCTTTCAGTGCGCCAGATTTTCCCATCACATCACTGGCTTCGGTTTGCAGACGCTCCAGAATACGGGCGGCAACCGGGTAGGCTTCGGGGTGAACCGCCGAGGCGTCCAGAGGGTTGGCTGCGCCAGGAATACGCAAGAAGCCGGCTGCCTGTTCAAAAGCTTTTTCACCAAAGCGCGGCACGTCACGCAACTGCTTGCGGCTTTGGAACGCACCGTTTTCGTCACGCCAGGTGACGATGTTTTTGGCCAGTGTGTTGTTCAGGCCGGAAACGCGCGCCAGCAAGGGAGCAGAAGCGGTGTTGACGTCCACACCTACGGCGTTCACGCAATCCTCGACCACGGCATCCAGGCTGCGAGCCAGTTCGCGCTGGTTCACGTCATGCTGGTATTGGCCCACACCAATGGATTTTGGATCGATCTTGACCAGCTCGGCCAGTGGATCTTGCAGGCGGCGGGCAATAGAGACGGCACCACGCAGGCTGACGTCCATATCCGGGAATTCTTGTGCGGCCAGTTCAGAGGCGGAGTACACCGAAGCGCCCGCCTCGGACACGACTACGCGAGTCAAAGGCAATTGCGGGAAAGCGGATTGCAGGTCGGCAACCAGTTTCTCGGTTTCGCGCGATGCTGTGCCGTTGCCAATCGCCACCAGTTCAACTTGATAGCGAGTAGCCAGACCGGCCAAGGTACGAATCGCGCCTTCGCGGTCACGACGAGGTTCAAAGGGGTAGACGGTGGCGGTATCCAGCACCTTGCCGGTTGCATCGATCACAGCGGCTTTTACGCCGGTACGAATACCTGGGTCCAGGCCCAGAACGGCTTTGTTGCCAGCGGGGGCCGCCAGCAGCAAATCACGCAGATTGGCGGCAAACACGCGGGTGGATTCTTGCTCGGCTTCTTCGCGCAGACGGCCAATCAGCTCGGATTCGAATGCTGTCAGCAGTTTGACGCGCCAAGTCCAGCGGCAGACCTCAGCCAGCCAGTGATCACGTGGGCTGGCATCGGCGGAGAAGTCCGCGCCAATATCGGTCAGCTCGGCGACTTTCAGTACACAAGGGTGGGGCAGAAGCGCATCCTGCTCGGGGTTCAGGCCCAGGCGCAGATCCAGTGCACCTTGCTGACGACCACGCAACAAAGCCAGTACGCGGTGAGAAGGCAGTTGGCGTAGCGCTTCGTTAAAGTCGAACCAGTCGCGGAACTTGTCACCTTCCAGTTCCTTGCCTTCGGCAACCTTGGAGTACAGGTGGGCGGACTTCCACAGATAGTCGCGCATGGCTTCCAGCAGGTCGGCCTGCTCGGCAAAGCGTTCGGCCAGAATGTCGCGGGCACCGTCCAGGGCGGCTTTGGCCGTATCGATCTTGGCTTCGGCATTCAGATAGCCTTCGGCCAGCGCCAGAGGGTCTGCATCCTTCTGGGCCAGAATGGCGTCCGCCAGCGGCTCCAGGCCGGCTTCGCGGGCAATCTGGGCGCGGGTACGACGCTTGGGCTTGTACGGCGCGTACAAGTCTTCCAGACGCTGCTTGGTGTCAGCCGCCAGAATGGCTTGCTCCAGCTCGGGCGTCAGTTTTTCCTGCTGGCGGATCGATTCCAGAATGGCATGACGACGCGATTGCATATCGCGCAAATAGATCAGGCGCACTTCCAGATCACGCAGGACATTATCGTCCAGGCCGCCAGTCGCTTCCTTGCGGTAACGGGCAATAAAAGGGACCGTGGCCCCGTTGTCCAAGAGCTCAACCGTAGAGGCGGCTTGTTGGATGCGGATGTTCAGTTCAGAGGCCAGTAGCGCCAGAATCTGTTGGTGATCCTGTTGCTGGGCGAGGGTTTCCACAGTCATTTCAGTTATGGGTCCATCGTTGTAAAAGGGTCTGCAAGCGCCGCATTTTGCCATAAAGACCGGCAGCGACCCAGAATTGGCAGGTATCATCTTGTATGTATTCCACTGTGATTGTAGACAGTTCTGTCATTCGTCACCTCTCCCTGAGCGGTTTTGCCCCATGTTGTTGCAGGATTATTCCGATATCTTTTCTCCCCAAGGCCCACTGGCAGAGTCTGTTCCGCACTATCGTCCGCGGCAGGCTCAGCTGGAGCTGGCCCAAGCCATCAGCGAGACGGTCGCCGAGTCCGGCGTATTGATTGCCGAGGCGGGCACAGGCACGGGCAAGACCTGGGCCTATCTGGTGCCCGTGTTCATGCAAGGGGGCAAAGCGCTGGTTTCGACAGGAACGCGTACCTTGCAGGATCAATTGTTCCGTCGGGATATTCCCCACCTGCGTAAAGCGCTGGCCTTGCCAGTGGATGTGGCCTTGCTCAAGGGGCGCAGCAACTACGTCTGTCATTACCATCTGGAGCGATTGGGGCAGGATGACCGGGCCCTGAAGTCCCGTGCGGAAATTGCTTATCTGCGTGCCATCCAGCTTTTTACCGAGCGCAGCCGTAGCGGTGACAAGGGCGAGCTGGCCGAAGTCCCCGAGGACGCCGATATTTGGCACCGAGTCACTTCCACACGGGATAACTGCCTGGGGCAGGATTGTCCCTTTGTGCGCGACTGCTTTGTGATGAAAGCACGTCGGCATGCTCAGGATGCTGATG
This sequence comes from Alcaligenes faecalis, assembly GCF_002443155.1. Classification (NCBI taxonomy): domain Bacteria; kingdom Pseudomonadati; phylum Pseudomonadota; class Betaproteobacteria; order Burkholderiales; family Alcaligenaceae; genus Alcaligenes; species Alcaligenes faecalis. Next base: position 864,983 of record NZ_CP023667.1, read on the forward strand.
TGGTGGTGGTTAACCATGCCTTGTTCATGGCCGATTTGGCCTTGCGCGAAGAGGGCGTGACGGATTTGCTGCCCAGCGTGGATCTGGTGGTGTTTGACGAAGCGCACCAATTACCCGACGTGGCCACCCGCTTTCTGGGTAGCAGCGTGTCCTTGTATCAATTAACGGATTTGTGTCGGCAGATAGAAGCGGCAGGGCTGGCCCAGGCGCGCGAGACCGTGGACTGGAGTCAGGTTGCCCGCAAGCTGGAGCAGGCGGCTCGGGATTTGCATTTGCGTACCGCGTCGCTGGCGGCTCAAGGTGGTCGTGCCACTTTCCAGGCCTTGCCCGAGCCCGAGCTTTTTGATGAAGCGCTGGAGAATTTGCTGGGGACCTTCGACAAGGTCATCAAGATGCTGGCCATGGTGGCTGAACGCCATCCAGATCTGGCGGCAGCGCATAAAAGTGCCTTGGAATTGCGTGCACGCTTGTTCCAATGGAGCCAGCCCGACCGTCAGGGCCGCCACGCCTATCTGCCCGAAAGTGAAAAAGATGAAGACCAACCCGACGAGTTTGTGCGTTGGGTAGAAAGCGGCCAGCACTATCTGCGCCTGCACAGTGCGCCTTTGTCGGTGGCCAAGATTTTCTCGCGCTACAGAGGCAAGGAGCAGTCCTGGGTGCTGACTTCGGCCACCTTGTCGGTGCATGGGGATTTCAACCACTTCAAGCGACAGCTGGGCTTGTTCGATGCGCGCACCGAAGCCTGGGCTTCGCCTTTCGATTACCCGAATCAGGCGCTGTTCTATGTGCCCAGCACCTTGCCGCTTCCTAGTCATCCGAACTTCAACCAGGCTTTCGTGGATGCGCTCATTCCGCTGATCAAGGCCGGTCAGGGCGGTGTGCTGGTGCTCTGTACCACCTTGCGCTCGGTAGAGCGGATTGCAGATATGCTGCGGGACCGATTTGATCGGGAAGACATAGAGCGCAATGTGCTGCGCCAAGGGGAGCGTTCACGGCAGGTCCTGCTGGACGAGTTCCGTGCGCGTGGCAATGCGGTGCTGGTGGGTAGTGCCAGCTTCTGGGAAGGGATTGACCTGCCCGGTGACGCCTTGACGCTGGTTGCTATCGACAAGCTGCCCTTTGCACCACCCGATGATCCGGTGTTGGAAGCCCGTATCAAAGAGTGCAAGGACAGGGGTGGTAATCCCTTCATGGAATACCAGTTGCCCGAAGCTGCCATTGCCTTGAAACAAGGGGCAGGGCGTCTGATCCGTACCGAGCGCGACTGGGGCGTGCTGATGGTGGGCGACACCCGTATTGTCGAGAAACCCTACGGCAAATTGCTGTGGCGGGGTTTGCCCCCCTTTGCCCGTACCCGTGATCCTGCTCGTGCCTTGGCGTTTCTGCGGGAGCAGAAAGCCAGGCGGCAGAGCGCTCAGGTCAGTGATGTGGAGCTGAACGACAGCTCGGAGCAGGCTTGAGCGTATTTTGTCTATTAAAGCGAGGGCAAGGACTCGTCTGCGACGATGTCCTCTGCCACCAAGCCCCATAAGAACAGGCTGGGTGTGCCAGCGCCTTCCAGACTGCCCTCTACCTGCTGAAGAATGGACATGACGGCACTGCGATTGCTGACTGCCTCAAACGCTTCCCGAGTGATAGGCGTAAACCAGCCTTTTTTGAGCACCGCCACCGCCATTGCCAGCGCGACGGAAAACACATGCTGGCCCAGCATGGGGACCTGAACCGTCTCGCCTGCGCGATTGTGCACATCAAACATCTGCTCTTCATCAGGCAGTGCTGCGCCCAGGCGCCAGGCCAGTGCCAGTCCGAAGGCTTCGGGAATCATCACGCAAAGTTTGGTCGCACGGACTTCAGACAGGCCGCTGGCTTGCAGTTGAGCGATGCACTCCTCAATACTTTGATCCTTTGCCAGTACAGGAATGGCTTGCAGTACCTGTGTTTCTGCTTGTTCATGATTCATGGTCTTGTGACTCAGTAACTCTATATCAAGGCTTTTTGGCATCGTAGGTTTGACGTGATTCCTGTATACGCGGAAGGTTCTCTCTGACCCACACATTGATGCCTTTCAGCGCATCGAGCATGTTTTTCCCCATCTCCGTCAGTTCGTATTCCACACGTGGGGGGACCTCGGGAAAATAATGGCGTTCTACCAAGCCATCTCGTTCCAGGTTTCTGAGTGTCAGCGTCAGCATGCGCTGTGTGATTCCTTCCACCTCACGCTTGATTTCGGAAAATCGCAGTCGACGATCACCCGCGATGGCAAGGCGCCAGATGACCTGCACGGTCCATTTGTCACCGAGTCGCGTGCAGATTCCATTCAAGGGAATCGGCTGGAAGGATGAGTCGCTGTTGGGCTTCTCCTTGAGAGAATCCGACTCTGCTGGATCTATGGGTTTCATTTTTGTGCCTGAGGTTAAAAAAAGTGCCGTCTTCCGCAATTCAGATATCGAGGAAAGAATACGACATTCTCTTTTTTTTCGAGCTGAATCATGAACAAAGTACATCGTCCCATTCTGGTTTTCGGAGCCACAGGCCGGCAAGGCGGATCGGTGGCCAAAGCACTTCTGGAGGCTCACTGGCCTGTCCGCGCCTTTGTGCAATCTCCATCCAAACCGGCTTCAATCGCTCTGCGGGAAGCAGGCGCCGAAATCGTGCAAGGGTCATTGGACGATGCCAATCTTATCGCGTCGGCCATGAAGGATGTGTATGGCGTATTCAGCGTGATGCCTGCGAACCTATCAGCAGAAGAGGAGGTTTGTTATGGCACACGCCTTGCTGATCTGGCGGCAAAAAATGGCGTCGAGCATTTCATCTATTCCTCGGGGGCTAGCGCTGGGGACAAACTGACAGGTGTTGCGCGCTTTGATGCCAAGCCTCGTACTGAGGCACATATTCGCGAACTGCCGCTGACTGCAACCATCATCCGTCCCATGATCTTCATGGAGATGCTTGTACGTCCAGGCTTTGGCCTGGAGGAGGGACGGCTGGTGTCCCTGATACACCGTGATCATTCGATCCAACTTACTGCCGTGCAAGACATAGGGAGAATCGTTGCCGCCCTGTTTGCGGACAGGGCGCGCTTTGCCGGAATGAGCTTGAAGATCGCCAGTGATCGCGTGACCGGCCAGGAGTTGGAGGCCGCCTTTTCTGAAGCCGCAGGTCGCTCTATCACCTATGCCCGATTCCCTGATGAAGTATTAGCTGCCAACGCCGATTTGGGACATATGGCGTCAAGTCTGGAGGATGGCCCTCTTGCAGAACAGGTGGACCTCGGTCTGATGCGAGAAATCAATCCTGAACTTGTCTCGCTGCGTTCTTGGCTGATGGGAGAAGGGCGTGAAAAGCTGGAAGAAGCGTTGCGCAGAAAACAGGCGTAGATAGGCTTTGCGAAGGAATGTGCGCAGATGGAGTCTCGCCATCTTCCTTGCTTTCTGGCTGTGGCTGAAGAACTCCATTTCATTCCTGCGGCTTAGCGACTGCTTGTTGAATAGTCGCCACTGTCATGCGCTATTTTTCTTATCAATAAGCCTACTAAAAACAGCCCCAAACGCTGCGAAGCTCCCTCCTTTCAGATCCTGTCACAAGGCTAATTTAATTATTTAAATATAAAGCTCTCCCGCCTGGAACGCAGGGTAATCCCCATCTCTCCACGCATTGACGCGTCAAATTCGGCTCATTACCATCACAACATACAACTATGTATGTTCTAAAACCACTTGTGTTTGGTGATCCACATGACAACAGAAAAAACTTTGCCGCGAGTAATGCGTTTTGACGATTTGGTCTTCCAGCCCAGACAGGAAAAACCGGAGATGGCGCAGTTGGCGGAAATCGTGGGTGAGGAGGATGGGACGCCTTTGGGGGCGGGGTATGCGCGCTTGAATCAGGCTCGCATTGAATGGACCGTGTTGTACGACGAGGTCGTGACGGTGATCGAGGGCAGCATGCGCATTCATACGCCGCAGGGCATTCTGGAAGCCGGTCCACGTGATTGTGTGTGGTTGCCCGCAGGCACGCCTTTGATCTACGAAGCAGAGTCTGCCCTGATCCACTACTGCCTGCATCCCAGCAACTGGGCCAGCGCACGGACGGCGGCATGAGCATCAAGAAAATTACGCGTCTGCCTGAGAACGACAAGACCAATGGGTGGAGTCGGCTCCTGGCTCCCCGTACGCCCAAACCCGCTTTGGCCAAAGACGTGCAGGCTGATTGGGTGATTGTCGGCGGTGGCCTGGCCGGTTTGGCCGCTGCCCGTCGCCTGGCAGAGAACCGCCCCGGTGACAGCATCGTGGTGCTGGAGGCCGATCTGGTGGGCGAGGGCGCTCAAGGCCGAAACTCCGGCTTTGCGATTGATAGCCCTCATAACGTCGGCAGTTCCATGGGCGAACTGGACGCCGCCCGCTCGCATGTGCGCCTTGCGCGTACGGCGATTGCTTATCTAAGAACCCAGGTTGAGCGTTACGGTATCGAGTGCGACTGGAGCCCCATCGGGAAATTCCACGCTGCGGTTTCCGAGGAAGGCGTACGCACAACCTTGAAGCCTACGCTGCAGGTGCTGGAGTCCTTGAAGGAACCGCATGAGTGGCTGGATGGTAAGGCCTTGCACGACAAGCTGGGGTTCAAGCATTTCCGCACAGGCATTTATACCCCCGGTACCGTGTTGCTGAACCCGGCGGGTCTGTCGCGTGGTCTGGCCGACAATATGCCTCCCAACGTCACCGTTTACGAAAAAACGCCCGTGCTGTCCTTGCAGCAAGGCGATGGCGTCACGCTGGAAACCCCCGGTGGCAAGGTTCGTGCAGGCAAGATGATTCTGGCCGTAAACGTCTTTGCGGAGCAGTTCGGTTTTTATAGCGGCAAGCTGATGCCGATGGCGGCTCATGCCAGCTTGACCCGTTGCCTGACGGAAAGCGAACAGCGCGAATTGGGTGGTTTGCCCAGCTGGGGTTTGACGCCCGCCAACGCGTTTGTGGGCATTACCATGCGTCGCACCAATGACCAGCGCATTCTGATTCGTCAGCACATGACGTACGCCCCCAATTTGCGTAGCGATGACGAGAGCCGTCGCCGCGTGCGCATCGAGCACAAAACCCTGTTTGACGAGCGTTTCCCGAATTTGAAGAACGTGGAAATGGAGCACACCTGGACGGGCTTTATCTGCCTGTCCCGTAATGGCTCGCCCGGCTTTGGTCAGGTGGCCCCGCATGTGTATTCCGCGGTGTGTCAGAACGGGGTGGGGCTGACCAAGGGCACGATCTCCGGCATGTTGGTCGCGGATCTGGCTTGCGGTGTGGACAATCCCTTGATTGCCGATATGCAGGCCTTGGGACAACCCGATGCCTTGCCACCACGGCCGTTTCTGGATGTGGGTGTCCGGGCCCGTTTGGGCTGGGAACTGTGGCGGCACCGAGCGGAAGCCTGATACCCGACGTTTGAACAATAAATTTAAAAGAAATACCCAGGAGGAGTTATGAAGCTTTTGAGCAAGACTTTGCTGACGGTAATGTTCAGCCTGAGCGCGGCCACCGTGTCCGCACAAACCATGCGCATTGCAACGGACTCGGGCGCGCAAGGTTCGCCTAGCGGTGATGCCATCGAGAAGTGGGCCGCGATGATCAAAGAAGGCACGCAAGGCGCCGTGTCGCCCCGCGTTTTTTATCAGAACCAGTTGGGTGGTCAGGAAGAGGTGTTTGATCAGCACGTGGCCGGTGATGTGCAGTTGATGTTGAACTGGCCCATGACTTCCTACGACAAGCGCATTGCGGTGATCTACACCCCCTATATGTTCACCACTTGGGAAGAGGCCTTGGCCGCTTACCAGCCCGGTGGCTGGTTGAATGAGACGCTGGACGGTATCTACAAAGAGAACGGTTTGAAGTTCTTTGGTGCCTGGCCTGAAGGCTTTAATGGCGTCGCCACCAAGGGCAAGCATGCGGTGACGGTGGAGGACGCCAGGAACATCAAGGTACGGGTGCCCCCGATTTCCATGATGCAGCAGTCCGTGCAAGCCATGGGCTATCAGACAGCGGTCATTGACTGGGGGGAAGTGTTTACTTCAATTCAGACCGGCGTGGTGGATGGCGATGCGGCCAACGTCATTTATTACGACTACGAATACTTCCGCGACACGCTGGATTACTACGTGCGCAGCAAGCAACAGTTCATTACCGGCGTGTTGTCCATGAATCTGGAAGCCTGGGAAGCCTTGAAGCCCGAGCAGCAGGAAGTGATCCAGACCTCGGCCATCACCATCATGCAAGAGCAGTTTGCCAAGGCTCAGGTGGCCGACGCGGCCATTGTGGAGAAGTGGAAGGCGCTGGGTAAAAACTACGTTGAACTCGACAAGGATCAGTTGGCGGCTTTGGGTACGCATGTTCGCTCCAAGGTGTGGCCCTCCATGCACGCCGAAGTAGGCGACAGCATCATGGCCCATATCGAGAAAAACGCCTCGGCTCTGAAGTGAGCACTTTGGATCAAGGGAGTATGAATGTGAGTGAGGACATCCCGATCAAGCGCGGGCCGACCCTGATCGCCCTGGAATGGCTGGCCATTGTGTCCAGCATTGTGGTGGCGGCAGGTTTGGCCTACGTGGTGGCTGCACGTTATTACCTGAACTGGCCGGCAATCGGTGTGCACACCATTGTGATGGTGGCCGCAATTTGGCTGTACATGACGGGGGCGCTGATTGCCAGCCAGTCCCGGCAGCATCTGGTGGTGGATTACCTGTCCCATCGTTTGAAGACGCCACGGGCGCGCGCCATTCACCGTTTCTTTGTGTCGGTGCTGGTGCTGATTATTGTGGTGGCCTTTGCTTATTGGACCTTGCGCATGTTCATGTGGGGTTCCCGGTTCTCGACCACCATGGCGGAGCTGGGGATTCCTGTCTGGGTACCTCAGTCTGCAATTGGCCTGAACGCAGTCGGTAGCCTGTTGTATGCCTTGCGCGATGTTTATCAGTCTTTGATGGCCTTGCGCCAGGGAGGCCATTGATTATGCATGCTGGATTTTCTGTTCTCTTGCTGCTGTTCCTGCTGGGTGTTGGGGTGCCGGTAGCCTGGTCTTTTGCCGGTACCTTGCTGATGTTGACGCTGGTGTATGACGTCAACTTGAATACCTTGATGCTGCAAGGTTTCCGTTCCTTGAACTCCCTGGTTTTGCTAGCCTTGCCCTTGTTCATCATGGCGGGTTATCTGATGCAGGCCGGCGGCATTGCGCACCGTTTGGTGGGCTTTGCCGAGATGCTGGTCAAGAATCGCCGCGGTGGCATGGGGGCCAGCATGGTTCTGGCCTCCGGAGTGTTCGGGGCGATTTCGGGTACGGCCTCGGCGGCGGTGGCGTCCATTGGCACCATTCTGGTCGACCCCATGGAGCAGCGCGGTTATCCGCGCCAGTATTCGGCAGCCCTGCTGGGGATTTCTTCTTTGCTGGGGATTCTGATCCCGCCCTCCATCACCATGATCTTGTTTGCCGTGGTGACACAGCAATCCGTGGTGGCCTGCTTTGCGGCGACGATTGGACCGGGCTTGCTCTTGATGGCTGGCCTGATTCTGTTCAATTACGTCGTGGCGGGGCGCTGGTTCAAGGAGTCGCCTGCTCAACCTGCTGATGAGGCCAAGGGGCGTTCCTCGCTCAAGACCTTGTTCTATGCCATTCCTGCCCTGTGTATTCCTGCCTTGATTCTGGGCGGGATTTACGGCGGTATCTTCACGCCTACAGAAGCGGCGGCAGTCGCGGTTGTGCTGGTCATCGGTATTGGCTGCTTTGTGTACCGCGAGCTGAGCATGCGCAAGTTGTGCGACAGCTTTGTGCGCACGGCAGAGACCACGGGGACGGTCATCCTGATCTTGTTGTTCTCTTTCCTGATTGGCCGCATTCTGGTCGCCCAGGGTGTGCCGCAGGACCTGACCACCTTTGTAACGGGTCTGGTGGACAGCCCCATTGGCATTCTCCTGATAGTCAATGTGTTCCTGATTCTGGTGGGCATGATTATTGATGATGTGTCCTTGACCGTGGTGGTGGCCCCCTTGCTGTTGCCTTTGGTGGGCGTGGCCGATGTCAGTCCGGTGCAGTTCGCCGCGATTGTGGCGTGTGCGGTGATTGTGGGTTCCAACAGCCCGCCGATGGCACCTGTGTTGTATATGTCCTGCCGCATCAGCAAAGTCGCGGTACATCGCTCCTTTGGCCCGGCCATCGCCATGATTGTGTTTGTGGCCATTCCGATTCAATTGATCACCACCTTCGTGCCCGCCGTTTCCTTGGCGTTTCCACGAATGCTGGGCCTGTTATAAGAGGAGCGCCGGTATACTTTGGCGACTAAAGCGACTCTACAAGCAGGCGATATGAGCGATAAGGAACTGATTGAACGCGTGGCCCAGGCTGGGGCACTGACCGAGCCCAATGTGCATTTGACGCGGGCGGATTGGCTGGAGGCTGCCATTCGCCTGTTTATGCAGGAAGGCGTGGAAGCGGTGCGCATCACCCGGCTGGCGCAAGTTATGGCCGTCACGCGGGGCAGCTTTTATTGGCATTTCAAGGACAGGGACGACTTGCTCGATGGGCTGGTCGGTTTCTGGGAGCAAAAGAACATGCGCTCCACCATGCTGGCGCTGGAGAATGTGGACAATCTGCAAGATGGCATGTTGTCCCTGTTCTCCACCTGGCTGGACGTGTCCCGTTTTGAACCGGGTCTGGACATGGCCATGCGTGATTGGGCCAGGCGCTCCGAGCGGGTGCGTCAGGCCGTCGCGCGGGCGGACAAGGCCTGCATGAATGCCTTGGCCAATTTCTTTCAGCGTATGGGTCTGGAAGAGATCGAAGCCCAGACCCGAGCCCGGACGACGTACTTTTGTCAGATTGGCTATTACCTGATTGGCCTGCAGGAAGAGCTGGAAGACCGGATGGTTTATCTGGACGACACCATGAAGATTCTGGGCGGTCAGCCTCTGGACCCGGCCAAGGCCAAGGCTTTTGCAGAGCGTATGTATAGCGTGCAAAAGGATAATGCCAAGAAAGTGGGGTGATAGCTGGATGCTCTGCAGGCAGTGAGGATAGGCGTGCTTGGGCGACCACAGGGGAAGAAGTTACCTGACAGGTCGTCTTTGCTATGTGGAGCAGGGCAGAACGAGCTGGCAAGGAACATCAGTTTGACGCTGGAAAACTAAAAGGGCCGAATCCGGGATGGGATTCGGCCCTTTTTTTGGGCTGCTTTCTGTGAAGCGCTTTATGTTTGCTTCACAAAAGCAGTCCGTATTTTTCGCTGCTTTGCTTCAAGGTTTAGAACCAGTTGATCGGGTTCCAGTAGTTCACCTTGGCGTCCAGACCATCCTTGAAATAAGTGGAGTCCGGGAAGTTCTCGTCCATCACGCGTTTGGTGGTGTCACGCAGCTCGGTTTGACCCATCTTGTCGTAGGACAGGTACATCAAGTACAGCGCGCGTTCAGCAATAGGCACGCCCTTGAAGTCCGTAATCACGGTTTGCGCACGGTTGACGGCAGCCACGTAAGCGCCGCGCTTGTAGTAGTACTCGGCCACGTGCACTTCGTTCTGGGCGATAGTGCTGACCAGCCAGGTCAAGCGCTTGGCGGCATCTGGCGCGTAACGGCTATTGGGGTAGCGTTGCAGCAGATCATTAAAGGCTTCGTAGGATTCGCGCAGACCTTTGGGGTCACGCTCGCTGGGGTCCTGTTGGGTAATGTTGGACAGGGCAGCGCTAGGAGGCGTAAAGGAGATCAGCCCTTTCAGGTACAACATGTAGTCGGTACCGGGGTGACTGGGGTATTGCTTCTGGAAGCGGTCGATAGCGGCCAAGGCTTTGGCAGGCTCCTCGTCTTTCCAGTTGATATAGGCTTGGTCGATCAGCGATTGCTGTGCGTAAGTGCCAAAGGGGTAGCGGGACTCGACGGCTTCCAGGCGGGTACGCGCGTCTTTCCAGTTGCCGGCGGACATTTCTTCACGGGCGTCTTTATACAGGCGCTCGGCGGTCCAACCCGAGGTGGGGTCAACTTCTTTTTTGGTAGTGCCGCAGCCAGCAAGCAAAGTGGCAGCCAGCATTAATGCGGCTACTTGGGCCAGCTTGGTACCACGAATGCGTGGCAAGTTCAGGTTCAGGCGAGTCACAAAAGCGTCCTTGGTGTTAGCATTGCTGCTCAATTATATGATTTGTCGCCATGCCTGACACAGATACTGAAAAAGATAGTGTTGTTTCTTCCGACGCACTGCGTTTTATCCTTCCCATCACTGCGTCTCCCGATCGTCTGGACAAGACGTTAGCGCGTTTACTGCCACAGCATTCGCGCAGCCGTCTACAGTCCTGGGTCGAGAGTGGGCATGTTCTCGTCAACGGCCAGGCCGTCAAGGTCAAGCATACGGTTTACCCCGGTGATACCGTGCTGGTCTGGGAACAACAGGCCCCAGAAGACATGGCCTTCGAACCTGATGACGTGGACTTCGAGATTGTGGCTCAAAGCGACTCCTGGCTGGTGGTTAACAAGCCAGTGGGTCTGGTCACGCATCCGGGCGCGGGTAACTGGCGTGGCACCTTGCTCAATGGTTTGCTGTTTCGCTTCCCCAATCTGCGTCAGGTACCCCGTGCCGGTGTTGTACACCGGCTGGACAAAGACACTTCCGGCTTGCTGGTGGTGGCTCGCACAGAAGTCGCACAAACTCACTTTGTCCGACAACTGCAAGAGCGTAGCATGGGACGCCAATATCTGGCGTTGGTCCATGGTGTCTTGCCGGGCCAGGGCTCGGTCGATGAGCCGATTGGACGCGATTTGCGCGTGCCCGTGCGCATGAGTACTGGGCCGTCGGTTGCCCCCAAGCATGCTGTAACGCATTATCAAATGTTGCGTCAGGGTTATGCGGGCGAGGAAGCCGTGACCGAAGTGGCTTGCCGCCTGGAGACAGGCCGTACCCACCAGATCCGTGTCCACCTGAGTTCGATCAAGCATCCCTTGCTAGCCGATACCCTCTATGGTGGTCGCGTCGTCGCGGGGGCGCAGCGCCAAATGCTGCATGCCCACGTGCTGGAGTTTGAGGACCCCGATACGGGCGAGCGCCGCAGCTTCTCGGCGGAGCCACCGTCTGATTATCAATCTGTTGCAGAGACGATTGAATGGCACACTCAAAGCTGATTGCTACTGTTAGCGGCCCCGAACAAGAGGGGCTGCTTTATTTTTGTACAACGCGGGCAGGCGGCGTCAGTCAGGACGAGCGCGATAGCCTGAACCTGGGCCTGAATACTGGCGACGATCCGGAGCGAGTGCAGGTCAATCGGCAGCGGCTTGTAGACTTCCTGGGTTCGGAGCCGGTCTGGCTGGCACAGGTACACGGCACAGAGGTACTGGATGCGGATCAGGACATCCTGCCTGCCGTACCCAGACAGTTTGATGCCGCTATCACCACACGTCGGGATCGCACCCTGGCCATTCTGACGGCGGATTGCCTGCCGGTGGTGATCTGGGACGAGCAGGCCCAGGTGCTGGGCGTGGCCCATGCTGGTTGGCGTGGTTTGCAAGCCGGAGTCCTGGAGCGTACCTGGCAGGCGATGACTGCTCGTTGTCCGCAAGCCCAGTCCTGGCAAGCCTGGATTGGGCCGGCGATCAGTCAGGAGCACTTCGAAGTCGGGCAGGAGGTCTTTGATGCCTATGTCCTGGACGAGCCTGAATTGGCCGCCTTTTTTACTCAGGGACAGCGTCCTGGAAAATGGCAGGCGGATTTGCCGGGTATTGCACGCCATCGACTGGAAAAATTGGGCCCCGGCAAAATGACGGTGCATTTAAGTGGCTTGTGCACGTTTCAAGACAATGAATTGTTTTATTCCTACCGGCGCTCGTCCTTGACGGGCCGACAGGCCACCATTGCTCGCTTGAACCCGCTTTAACGGTTTTTTGATCGTATTGAATACGATATGGAATCTTTAATTCCGTCTATTGGCGTGCCAGCCTAATTAATTACCCCAATTGACTGCTTTTGTTACGAACGTCATGCTCTAAGCGTATTTGCAATTCGTTTACAGGTGGCAGATGTCGAGTAACAACAGTGCTTTTCAAGGTTTTGGCAAACCGATGGATGCCACCCGCTGTGCTGAACTTCAGGCTCGTTACATGCAGCAGTGGCAGGATCTGTGGGACCAGGCCCAACGCGGCGCCTTGCCACCCCCACAGGATCGCCGTTTTGCGGATGCCGCCTGGCAGAGCAATCCTACCGCCTCGTTCAATGCCCATGTCTGGCAGCTTGGCGTTCAGGCCATGAACGAGATGCTGGACCTGATGGAGCTGGACGCCGCACAGCGCGAGCGTCTGAGCTTTTCCATGATGCAGTGGGCTGAGGCCATGTCGCCCAGCAACTATCTGATGCTCAACCCCCAGGCCCTGCAAACCATGATGGAGACGGGCGGCCAGTCTGTGCTGGAAGGCATGGCCAATTTTATGGACGACTGGCAGAAAGGGCGCATGACCCAAACGGATGAAAGCCAGTTTCAGTTGGGGCAAAACGTGGGCACCACCTCGGGTGCCGTGGTGTTCCAGAACGATATTTTTCAGTTGATTCAGTACGCACCCACCACCAGCATGGTGCATGCCGTGCCCTTGCTGATCGTGCCCCCGTGCATCAACAAGTTCTACATTCTGGACTTGCAGCCCGAGAATTCTTTTGTGCGTCATGCCCTCGATCAGGGGCTGACGGTGTACCTGATGTCCTGGCGAAATCCCCAGCCTAACGACGCGGCCCATATTCATGCCCTGAGCTGGCAGGATTATCTGGAGCAAGGCGTGCTGGAGGCGATTCGCGTCAGCCAAGAGCTGTCGGGACAGGAGAAAATCAACACGCTGGGCTTTTGCATTGGTGGCACCTTGCTGGCCAGTGCCTTGGCACTGGCACGCGATAAAGGCCAGGACCCGGCCGCTTCCATGACCTTGCTGACCACCATGCTGGACTTTACCGACGTGGGCATGCTGAACGTCTTTATTGACGAGGCACAGGTCGCGTTTCGGGAGTGGCAGTTGGGGCAGGGTGGTTTGCTCAATGCTCGCGAGCTGGCCAGTACCTTTTCTTTCCTGCGTCCCGCCGAGCTAGTTTGGAACTATGTGAACAGCAACTACTTGCAAGGTAAAAAGCCACCTGCTTTTGACTTGCTGTACTGGAATTCCGACGGCACCCATTTGCCCGGTCCTTTCTTTACCTGGTATTTGCGCAATACCTATCTGGAAAACAGGCTGGTTCAGAAGGGTGGTGTCCCCGTGGGGGCGCACCGCGCGGATTTGAGCCAACTGGATTTGCCTGTGTACCTGTATGGCTCCAAAGAAGACCATATCGTGCCCTGGCAGTCGGCCTACGCGTCCTTGCAGGCCTTGCCTGCGGCCCAGCATCGCTTTGTGCTGGGAGCCTCGGGCCATATCGCAGGTGTCATTAACCCGCCTGCCAAGCAGCGCCGCAATTACTGGGTGCTGCAAGATGGCGAGCCGGTCGCCACGCTGGATGCCCAGCAGTATATGGAGCGAGCCCAGTCCGTACCCGGCAGCTGGTGGACAGACTGGATTGCCTGGATTGCGCCCTTGTCGGGCTCGCGACGTCGTGCAAAACGTCGCCTGGGCCATGCGCGTTATCCCGTTCTGGAAGAGGCGCCCGGCAGTTACGTCAAAGTACGCGCCAGTTAATTCTTCAATTTTTCAGGTTTCGGGAGCAGGGTAATCGGCCTGCTTCCTTTATCCCGATGTCAGGCTTTACATTGCCCGGGCCGGCAAAGGGATCGAGCTTTGTCACCCCTTTCAGGAGATGTATATGAGCAGCAAAGTAGCTTACGTAACTGGTGGTATGGGAGGGATAGGGACAGTCATTTGTCAGCGCCTGGCCAAAGACGGTTTTACCGTTATTGCCGGCTGCGGCCCCAACCGTGATTTTCAGAAATGGTTGGGCGAGCAGGCCGAGCTGGGCTACACATTTCATGCTTCGGTGGGCAACGTAGCAGACTGGGACTCGACCGTTGAGACCTTTAAAAAGGTATTTGCCGATTTTGGTCGTGTGGACGTGCTGGTCAATAATGCCGGGATTACACGCGACGGCACCTTCCGTAAAATGAGCCAGGAAGATTGGCGTGCGGTGATCGACACCAACCTGAACAGCTTGTTCAACGTGACCAAGCAAGTCATTGATGGCATGGTAGAGCGTCAGTGGGGCCGTATCATCAACATCAGTTCGGTGAACGGGCAAAAAGGACAGTTTGGCCAGACCAACTACTCCACGGCCAAAGCCGGGATTCACGGCTTTACCATGGCCCTGGCCCAGGAGGTTGCCAATAAGGGGGTGACGGTCAATACTATTTCCCCCGGTTATATTGGTACGGACATGGTGCGTGCGATTCGCCCCGATGTTCTGGAGAAAATCGTGGCGACCATTCCAGTGGGCCGTTTGGGTACGCCGGATGAAATTGGCTCCATGGTGGCCTGGCTGGCTTCGGGTGATTCCGGTTTTGCCACGGGTGCGGATTTCTCCCTGAACGGTGGCTTGCACATGAGCTAAGGCTTGTTGCAGTGCATAGCGCGTGTTTTTGTTTTATTGATTAGGAAGTAAGCACCAGCATGGGATCCCCTCGACTCATCAAGAAATACCCCAATCGTCGCTTGTACGACACGCAGGCCAGCGCTTACATCACCATGGTTGATGTCAAGCAACTGGTCCTGTCAGGAGAGGAGTTCGCGGTCGTCGATGCCAAAAGCGGCGAGGACCTGACGCGCAGTATTCTGTTGCAGATCATTCTTGAGGAAGAAAGCGGGGGTATCCCCATGTTCTCCACTCCGGTGCTGATGCAGATCATCCGCTTTTATGGCAATGCCATGCAGGGGGTGATGGGCTCGTATCTGGAAAAGAACATTCAGGCCTTCATGGAGATTCAGGAGCGCATGACCGAACAGTCCAAGGGCGTGTATGGTGGACAGTTCGGCCCCGAGGCCTGGGCACAATTCATGAGCATACAGGCGCCTGTGATGCAAACCGTCATGAACAGCTATATCGATCAAAGCAAGAATCTGTTCGTGCAAATGCAGGACCAGATGCAGGATCAGACCCGGCAAATGTTTTCGGTCTTTCCCTTTGCGCCACCAGGCAAAGACAAGAAAGACTGATTTTTAGCCTGCCAGCGTTTTAAACGGGGTATGGCTGCTGAGTGCTTCCTGATAGCGGGCCACATGGCCCGCTTCTTCATGCAGGAACTCTTCAATGGCGTGGGCAAAGCGCGGGTCTGCAATCCAGTGCGCCGAGCTGGTGGGAGTGGGCAGCAAGCCGCGCGAGAGCTTGTGCTCCCCTTGAGCGCCGCCTTCAAAGAAACGCAGTTGCTGCGCAATGCAGAACTGAATCGCCTGGTTGTAGCAGGTCTCGAAATGCAGGCCAGGTACGTATCGAGTACAGCCCCAGTAACGTCCATAAAGTGTGTGCCCGTCCCGTAGCGACAGGGCGCAGGCCACGTCTTGTCCATCTTGCTGCGCCAGAATCAGCACCAGGGATTCGGGTAACTGCGCGTGCAGGCGCGCAAAGAAATCCCGATTCAAATAAGGGCGTTGTCCACGCTCCTGATAGGTGTTGGCGTAGCACTGGTAGAAGTAGTCCAGGTTCTGCTCGCTAATGTCCTGGCCTTGCTTGTGTTCAAAGGACAGGCCCTGTTCGTAGACCTTGCGGCTGTCCTGTCGCATTTTTTTGCGCTTTTGCTGGGTCAGGGAGGCCAGAAAGTCCTCGTAGTTGCCGTAGTCCTGGTTCTGCCAGTGAAACTGCACATCATGGCGAATCATGAAACCTGCTTGCTCCAGAGCCTGCCTGTCGTCCGGATTCGGGAACAGCACATGCACAGAGGACAACTGATTGCTCTGTGTCAGCTGGATCAGTTGTCGGGCCAGCAGCACGCGATCTTCCTGGGAGCGAGCCAGCAGGCGAGGGCCGCTGACAGGCGTAAAGGGGATCGCGCACAGGAGCTTGGGGTAATAGTCCAGCCCATGGCGGTGATAGGCCTGAGCCCAGCCCTGATCAAACACATACTCCCCCCGGGAGTGATGCTTCAGATACAGGGGTACGGCGCCACACAGCCTCTGTCCACGATGCATCAACAGGTAATGGGGCGACCAGCCTGTCTGTGGCGTGGCGCAGCCAGCGGCGTCCAGAGCTGTCAAAAAAGCATGGCTGAGCAGCAGGTGATGGCCAGAGAGCGCGTCCCAGTGTGCCGCGTCGAGCTGACTCAGTTGTGTGCAAAGTGAAAATTGGATGGGTTCAGTGCTGGCCATGGCAAGGGGGACTTCAGTGCGCCTATTTTGAAACAGGGGTAGGGTATTGCCCCTGACGGCTTTGTATACTAGCCAGCGTTTCATGCAAAGGGAAGGCTTGTTGGGCATTGTCGCCTGTGCTTGCCCAATACGAGGAATTCATGAAGAAAATTGCGTTGACGCTGGGTGCCGTGATGGTGCTGGCGAGTTCGGCTCAAGCAGGTCCTGCTTGTGAGTATTTGCGTAATCACGTCGTCTTGCAGCCGCAATTCGGCGATGAGTTGCAGATGCTGGATCAGGATGGAGCATGTCTGGTTCAGAACGGACAGTTGTCGGCCGGCTTTTCATCGATGCTGCTGGCCTTTGATGAGCTGATCCTGCGTGATGAGGGTTTGGCAAAACTTTCCGAGCAGCAAGCTATTCCTGATTCCATGGATCTACGAGTAAGCGGAATCTACGTTCTGACAGGGCGTTTGCCAGGGCAGGACTACGTGATGCGCCTGCAAGCCAAGCCCATGGATTTTTCCCTTAAGTACAAGTGGGACTCGGCCTCGGCGCAACTGGATGTGGAGCAGCTCCGACTGCGCAGCAAGTACCTGCGTGAGGTTCGTGTTCAGGCTCAATTCGAGATTCCATCGGCAGCAGGACGTTCCTTGGGCGCGGATGAGCTGGAGCAGGTGGAGCTTAAAAGCCTGAATCTGTACCTGGATAATCAGAATCTGATCCAGACCATGGTCATGCCTGCATTGGTCTTGAACATGAGCATGTACGAGGACCCGCGTCCCGCCGTCGAGAAGGCCTTGTTGGCAGCCCGTACTTCCGTGCAGCTGATGCCTGACTCGGTGGCTGATCGGGATAGTCGCAATGCCTTGCTGGCCTTCATCGCCCAACTTCCCGCACCCGAGGGACGTTTGTCACTGGAGATGAACATGGACCCGCCTTGGCCTGCAGCACGCCTGGAGTCTGGCTTGTCTGTGGATCAAATGCGTAAATTGATGTCCGGCCTGAAGGTGAAAGCCAGGTTCGATACAGGGCAAGAAGTCCCCTCTGCCTATGTCTGGCTGCGTGATCACCTGCGTTATGGCTTGAAGTTGTTTGGCCTTGGCAAGGCCGACGCATCGAATTGATCGGCACCAAGCACTGTTGGCTGTCAGGGCTGGCAGTGCTTTTCTGGCTTTTACGATTGATAGTGAGGGTGCTGTTCAACACACGCTATGGCTTAGGGCGCAAGGCGTGTCCGGGGCGTGCTGCTTGCTTTGTCGCAAGCGGCGGGAAAGCCTGGTAGTGTGAGCGCCGGAAGCAGGACAAAAAAAACCGCCGCATAAGCGACGGTTTTTTAAATTTGGTTGCGGGGGCAGGATTTGAACCTACGACCTTCGGGTTATGAGCCCGACGAGCTACCATGCTGCTCCACCCCGCGTCAGAAAAGTAACTATAACATAGTTTTTGATTATGTACATAGTGTGGCGTGTTTATTTCATTAATATTTGGCGATTGTCGCCGGGAAGGGCATGAAGGCAGGATAAAACGGCCCTCAATTTTCTTGCGTCTTGCTGGTCGCAATGGTGTAATACGGACTGTGCTTACAGGTTCAGCCGGATTGGCATTTCTAAAAGCTCAAACGCGCAAGCGGCTCCCTGTATAGCGACCAGTTCTTGATGGCTGGCATCTGGCTTTGATAGCAGTCGGCTCCCCTACTAGGCGGGATGTCCCGGCAAAACGAATTTCTCTGTTTCTGGCTTTGCTTCAGGTTTAGGCAATCGATAACCCCTGCGGTGGTCTGTTGGTGCCTTGATGTTGGCATTTGACAATGTAGACCTGTCGCCCCGATCAGTTATTGCCCCAAACGTTGTTGTGCTGTTTTCGCGTTCCGCCAATCAGGAGCGCCAATTCAAATCCAGTCCGATAGGGCTTGCGGACATACTCATCATCAGCATGTGTGCTTACACAACATTTTTAATTGCTTTTAAAGCGGCTGTTTCTGGTTTGAGCCAGGGCGGTGGGCTTGCGTGCGCGTCCGGCCCTGTACAAGGCCCGGTGGCGACCATAGTGGCTCGGGTGCGTGCTGTGGCCGCTGTGGTGGCCTTTGCTGTGGCTGGGATTGTTGCCGCGGTGCTGATGGCTGGTCTGCGTGCCCTGGCTATGGGCTGCGCTGCGCGCAAGATTGAAGATCAAAACGGCGGGCAACAAAAAAGCCAGCGCGAATTGGCTGGCTTGTTTGATTCTGCTAAGCAGTTCCGGATGATGGTTGCGGGGGCAGGATTTGAACCTACGACCTTCGGGTTATGAGCCCGACGAGCTACCATGCTGCTCCACCCCGCGCCGGAAAAGATAAATATTAACATGGAATTTTTGCTTTATGCAAGTATCGCCAGAAAGTGAGGCTTCCCAGCAGTGACTGAAAGTGAAATAATCCGAGTCCTGGAGACGGCTTTGCTGTGTGCGCAGCAGCCCATGAACAGCGCCGAGTTGCGCAAGATGTTTGTCTCCCCGCCGCTGAGCGCGGATGATCTGCGCCGTTATCTGGCTATCTTGCAACTGGATTGGAAAGAGCGTGGCCTGGAATTGGTTCAGGTCGCCTCGGGTTGGCGCTTTCAAAGTCGCCCGGCCATGCAAGTGTTTTTGTCCCGCCTCAGTCTGGAGCGCGCGCCCAAGTATTCGCGGGCCGTGCTGGAAACCTTGGCGATTATTGCTTGGCGGCAACCCGTTACCCGTGGGGATATTGAGGACATACGTGGTGTCAGCGTATCGACTCAAATTGTGCGCACCCTGGAAGATCGGGGCTGGATTGAAGTGCTGGGCTATCGTGATGCGCCCGGACGCCCGGCATTGCTGGGAACGACCCGTCAGTTTCTGAACGATCTGGGTCTGCGTTCTTTGGATGAATTGCCTTCGGTTGAAACTCTGGATTCCCTGGATGTGCTGGCGTCCTTGCCAAACGGGCAGGCGGCATCGGCTGATCAGGAGCAGGGCAAAGAACAGGGTCAACAGCAAGATCAAGAGCAGGATCAAGAACTGGACCTGCAACAGGGTCAGCAACCGGATCAACGGCAGGGTGAAGATCATCAGGGTCAGAACCAGGAGCAAGCGGCAGAGCAGGGCGCAGAGCACGAGTTTGCCTTTGCAGCAACGCAGCAGACGGGTTCCGAAGCAGGGCAAGAAATAGAACAAGAAGCAGAGCAAGACGCTGCTTTGGAAGTGAGCATGGAGCCGCTACAGGCCTCTGTTGCTCAGCTTGAGCTGGAGTCCGAACCGGATTCCGAGCCAGGTAGTCAGGACGATTTGCTTGAGGCGGCTCCAGAGGCGGAGCGGCCACAAACTGAACAAGCTGAAGTGAATACGACACCGGACCCCGTGGATGAGGCCCAGGCTACGGCTGGCCTATCGGATATACAGGCACCGGATGAAATAAAAAACTCTGGAGTAAATGATTAAAAATGACTGATTCGCACGAGACGAACACAGCCTCCATGTCGGACGCCTCTGGCGCGGCCGACCCCAAGAATCCCCGCGCGAAAGGCCAAGGGCGCAAGTTGCGCACCCCGTTTCGCCGCCGTCGTGGCGATGCCACGCAAGAGTCGGCTCCCCGTCAGAATGAAGAGGCCCAGGCGGCCGCTCCTAGTGAGGCCAAGGCCCGTCCTGCTCGCCCACAGAATAATCGTCGCAAACCCGCCCCGGCTGGTCGTCGTCAAGATGCACGCGGTGGTGCTGGCAAACGCCAGGGCAGCGCGCAGGATGCTCGCTATTCGAACCCGGTTGATGACGCGCCGGTTGTGATTCTGGATGGGGATGACGACATCGCATTCAGCCACCTGGACAAGCAAAATCGTCTGTCGCAGCGCCTGGGTAAATACATGGGCAGCGAGCTGGTGCAGCCTAAATTGCACAAGGTGCTGGCCGAGGCCGGTATCGGTTCGCGCCGCGATATGGAAGAGCTGATTGTTGCAGGCCGTGTTTCCGTGAATGGCGAGCCTGCTCATATTGGTCAACGTGTCAGTGCAGACGACAAGGTGCGTATTAATGGTCAATTGATCAATCGGGCCAATACCAAGCGCCCTCCGCGCGTGATTCTGTACCACAAGCCCGCTGGCGAAATTGTTACGCACGACGACCCTGAGGGTCGTGCCACCGTGTTCGGTCGCCTGCCTTCCCTGAAAGTGGGCAAGTGGTTGTCTGTTGGTCGTCTGGATTTGAACACCGAAGGTTTGTTGATCTTCACGACATCGGGCGATATTGCCAATCGCATGATGCATCCACGCTACGGTGCCGAGCGTGAATACGCAGTACGTGTTCTGGGCGAGCTGAGCGAAGAGCAAATGCAGTCCATGCGTGATGGTGTGCAGCTGGAAGACGGTGTGGCCAAGTTCGGTTTGATCGAGTTTTTGGGCGGTGAGGGCAGCAACCGTTGGTATCGCGTCACAATTCATGAAGGTCGTAACCGTGAAGTGCGTCGCATGTTTGAAGCCATGGGTGTGACGGTCAGCCGTTTGATTCGTACCCGTTTTGGTGATGTCGGTCTGCCTAAAAACCTGCGCCGTGGTCGTTGGGAAGAGCTGGATGCCGATGTGGTGATGGCATTCATGCTGCGTCTGGGCCTGGTGAAGGAATCGGATGACGAAGGCCCGCACCAGCGTCGCGAACGCCAGCCACTGTCTCACGATAGCGCCTTGCCTCCCGGTTTCGGGACGCTGGAGCACAATGGTCTGAGCGGTGCTCGCATGGGTCGTGGTGGTCGTGTGGCTGGTCGCGGTCGTTCCTCGAACAATGTGCGCGTGAATGAATCCGTCAGCGGCGCCTTGTTCATCAGCGGTGGTCTGGCCAACGGTCATCCCGATGGTGGTCGTCGTGAACAGGGTGGTCACGGACGTGGTGCTCCACGTAGCGGCCAGGGTGCTCGTGGGCAGCAGCGCGGTCGTTCGGCAGAAGGACGTTCTTCGGAGGCTCGTACACACGAAGGTCGCGGTCGCGAGGGGCGTTCGCAGGAAGGTGCCCGTGTGCATAATGGCCGCCGCCCAGCACGTGGCGATCAGGCGCGTGGTGAGCAAGGTCGTGGTGATCAGGCCCGTGGCGGTCACGCTCGCGGTGCTCAGGAAGGACGTGCGCCTTCAACCCGTCGCGGTGCTTCCGATCGCGCCGGTGCCGGGCAAGCGCCCAGGGCGTCTGTGAAGAAAACAACGGTGGTGCGCCGTGTCAGCCGTCGTGATGACGACTGGCAGCCAGCCAGCTCGGCAGCCCATGAATCCCACTTGGGACGCGGGCGCCGGTAAAGCCAAGTCGCACGGACTTTGAGTTTGTGGCCCGAACCCTGCGGTTTGGGCCTGTAAGGCCGTGTGAATGCACGTATTTTCCGGTTTTCTGGTAGAATATAGAACTTGGCTCAGAGACGTTTGTGTCGGCTGGGTCTTTTTTGATGCTGCGCGCCAGCGAATAGGGCGGTCTTTCAAGGCAAAGTCAAGGTAAAGACCGCGTGGATCATCCGGTTCGGTTGCGCCTGCAACTATCCCGATTTGACGTTGGCAATGCGCAAGACCAGGGCCCGCTTGACTCTCAAGTGTGCATGGTGACCATGGGCTGGCGTACAGCCCATTTTTTTTGGATTTTATGGCAGACATTCTGGCTTTGGCACAAGAGACCCTGGCGGGTACCGAGTACGAACTGGTGGACGTGGAGCGTGCGCCGCTAGGCTTGTTACGCATCATCATCGATCACCCGGAAGGGGTGCGTATCGAACACTGCGAATGGGTGTCTAAACAATTGTCGCGCGTTTTCGAAGTGGAAAACGTGGACTACAACCGCATGGAAGTGACCTCGCCGGGGGTGGATCGCCCTTTGCTGCGCATTGGCGATTACGTGCGTTTTGCGGGCAGTCGGGTGCAGGTGCGCCTGCACGAAGCACTCGATAATCGGAAAGTGTTTGTGGGTACGCTCCACGCTCCTGAAGGGGCGCTACCGGCTAGTGTTCCGCTGGATACCGTTTTTAGGCTGGAACTGGACGAAGCATCGGGCAAGCTGACGCAGGTCGAATTCACCTATGACCAGGTGGATCGTGCCAAATTGGATCCCGTTCTTGATTTCAAGGGTAAGAAGCGATGAGTCGCGAAATTCTATTGCTGGTCGATGCGCTGGCGCGTGAAAAATCCGTAGCGCGTGATGTCGTGTTCACCGCGCTCGAAAGCGCTTTGGCTTCGGCCATGAAAAAGCGCTTCAAGGAAGATGTCGATATCCGTGTGGAAATTGACAGGGAAACTGGCGCCCACGAAGGGTTCCGGCGCTGGTTGGTTGTGCCTGATGAGGCCGGCCTGCAAGAGCCCGATAAACAGGAAATGTTGTCGGACGCCCAGGAAATCGATCCCGAGCTGCAAGTGGACGATTACATCGAAGAGCCGCTCGAACCTATCGAGTTCGGTCGTATCGGTGCCCAGGCGGCCAAACAGGCCATTTTGCAAAAGATCCGCGACGCCGAGCGCGAACAGGTTCTGAACGACTTCCTGGAACGTGGTGAAACCATTGTTTCCGGTACGGTCAAGCGCATGGATAAGGGCGATGCCATTATCGAAATGGGCAAGATCGAAGCACGTCTGCCTCGTTCGGAAATGATCCCCAAGGAAAATATCCGCGTGGGCGATCGTGTTCGTGCCTGGGTTCAGAAAGTGGATTACGCAGCACGTGGCCAGCAGGTCATCCTGTCGCGTACTGCGCCTGACTTTATTAAAGAACTGTTCGAGAACGAAGTGCCCGAGATCGAACAGGGTCTGCTGGAAATCAAGGCCGCTGCCCGTGATGCGGGTGTGCGCGCCAAGATCGCCGTTATTGCTTATGACAAGCGCATCGATCCTATCGGTACTTGCGTGGGCATGCGTGGTTCGCGCGTGACTGCGGTGCGCAACGAGCTGGGCGGTGAGCAGGTCGATATCGTGTTGTGGGCGGATGATCCGGCCGAATTTGTGATCGGTGCTCTGGCGCCGGCACACGTCGAATCCATTTTGGTGGACGAAGACAAGCACGCCATGGACGTGGTGGTAGACGAAGAAAACCTGCCCAAGGCGATTGGTTCGCGTGGTCAGAACGTGCGTCTGGCATCGGAGCTGACCGGCTGGCAGATCAACATCATGACACCGGAAGAAAGCCGCAACCGTCAGGACGAAGAGCGCGAAGAATTGCGCGCTACCTTCATGTCCCGTCTGGATGTGGATGAAGCCGTGGCCGATATTCTGATCGACGAAGGGTTTACCGGTCTGGAAGAAATCGCTTATGTGCCCATGCAGGAATTGCAGGACATCGAAGCCTTTGACGAAGAAACCGTCAACGAGCTGCGTGCCCGCGCCCGCAATGCACTGCTGAGCGAGGCCATCGCCAAGGAAGAATTGGTACAGACCGCGGTCAAGGAACTGGCAGGAGTCGAGGGCATGACGCCCGAGCTGATCGCCGTACTGGCCGAAAACGAGATTACAACGCTGGATGAACTGGCGGAACTGGCAACGGACGAGCTGTCCGAGATGACCGGCCTGGCGCAAGATGCGGCCAGCGATCTGATCATGCGTGCCCGTGCCCACTGGTTTGACGACGAGGCCTGATATGTCTAGCTAGGTCCCGCGCGTTGTATTCATTAAGAATAGTTGTAGTAAAGCAAGAGAGAGTCGAATGTCGAGTAACACTGTCGCCCAGTTCGCTCAAGAACTGAAAATGCCTGCGAATGTTCTGCTGGAGCAGTTGCGTAGCGCAGGTATTGAGCTCAAATCAGTTGATGACACCATCACTGATTCGGATAAGGCGAAGCTGCTTGAATCGTTGCGCCGCTCGCACGGCAGTCAGGAAGGCAACAAGATCACCCTGACTCGCCGTCAAACATCGGAGATCCGTCAGGATGACGGGTCGGGTCGCTCCCGCACGATTCAGGTGGAAACACGCAAAAAACGTGTGTTTGTAAAGCGTGATCCCTCCGAGCTGGTGGCAGAAGCCAATGCGGCATTGGCACAGGAAAATGCAAAGGAGCAAGCTGCTCAGGCCCAGGCGGCCAGTCAGGAAAAACCGGCTGTTGAACAGGCGCCTGCCGCGCCTGTCAGCGAGCCCGTCGCTCCTGTGGCAGCCGCTCCTGAAGCGCCTGTGAAAGAGCAAGCCCCTGTGGAGTCCAAGCCTGAGCCCAAGCCAGAGCCTGAACCCGAAGTGGTCGCTGCTCCCGAGCCGACTCCTGTTGCTGAGCCCGCGCCCGAACCTGCTGCTCCTGCAGAGCCCGTTGTGGCTGCCCAGGAAAATACTAAGAAACCCGAGCCTCAGCCTCAGGAACAAGCACCTGCTGCAACGGAACCCTCCGAAGCCGCGGCAGCGCCTGTTCAGGAAAAGGCCGAATCGGCTCCCTCTCCTACGGCCCAAGAAAAGCCCGTGGAACCTACTAAATCTGTAAACGACGCCCGTCAAGCTAACTCTGTGAATAAAAATCAGCACCCTCAAGGGACTAAAACGCCCACTTCGACTGGAAAACCTCGGGATATGGCCGCCACTGGTCAGCGCCGTGCAGTGCGTGGCCCGGTGATTCCGCCTGTTGCCGCCGATGTGGAGCAAGACCAGGATCGTGATCGCGCCCGTAAGGCCGCAGAGGCAGAGGCCGCTGCTTTGCGCGATATGTTGAACCGTCCTCGTAAGGTCTTGCGTGCTCCCGAGCCAGAGGCTGATAGCAAGGCAGGTGCCAAGGGCGCTCAGAAGAAAGACGCCAAAGGCTCGAAAACTGACAAGGCTCCAGGCAAACCCGTCAAGACCGACAGCACGCCTGGCTGGACCAACGATGCCAGTCGCAAGAAGCAGCCTTCCAAGGCTGATGTGGCTTCCGCCGGTGCCGGTGGTGGTCGCGAAGGCTGGAAGTCCAATGCCAAGGCTGGTCGTGGCAAGGGCGGCCGTGGTGGCCGCAATGCGCAGGCCGAGCGTCGCGAACCGCAAGTGGCAGAATTCATTGCCCGTGAAGTGCACGTGCCTGAAACCATTTCGGTCAGCGATCTGGCTCACCGGATGGCCGTCAAGGCTGCCGAGGTGATCAAGCATCTGATGAAGCTGGGTCAGATGGTTACCATCAACCAGGTGCTGGATCAGGAAACGGCCATGATTCTGGTCGAAGAACTGGGTCACAAGGCAATTGCCGCCAAGCTGGACGATCCTGAAGCCTTCCTGGTGGATACGGATGCCCAGAACGACGCCGAACTGAAGCCCCGCGCGCCAGTGGTAACCGTGATGGGTCACGTTGACCACGGCAAGACCTCGCTGCTGGACTACATCCGTCGCGCCAAGATCGCGTCGGGCGAAGCCGGTGGTATTACGCAGCACATTGGTGCTTACAACGTTAAAACGGATCGCGGCACTGCCACCTTCCTGGATACCCCCGGTCACGAAGCCTTTACGGCCATGCGTGCTCGAGGTACCAAGGCAACAGACATTGTGATTCTGGTGGTGGCCTCCGATGACGGCGTGATGCCTCAGACTCGTGAAGCGATTCACCATGCTCGCGCTGCTGGCGTACCGCTGGTGGTGGCGATCAACAAGATTGATAAACCTGAAGCCAACCCGGAACGCGTCAAGCAGGAACTGGTGGCCGAAGAAGTGGTGCCTGAAGAATACGGTGGCGATGTGCCCTTTATTCCTGTGTCGGCCAAGACCGGCCAGGGCATCGACGAATTGCTGGAAAACGTGCTGCTGCAAGCCGAAATGCTGGAGTTGAAGGCTCCGGTTGACGCACCAGCCAAGGGTACGGTTATTGAAGCCCGTCTGGACAAGGGCCGCGGTCCTGTCGCCACCATCCTGGTTCAAAGCGGTACCTTGAATCGTGGTGACAGCGTGCTGGTTGGCGCTTCCTTCGGTCGCGTTCGCGCCATGCTGAACGAAACCGGCAAGTCGCTGAACTCGGCAGGTCCGTCGATTCCTGTGGAAATTCAGGGTCTGACCGAAGTGCCAGCCGCGGGTGACGAACTGGTTGTGATGGCCGACGAGCGTAAAGCCCGTGAAATCGCTTTGTTCCGTCAAGGCAAGTTCCGTGATGTGAAACTGTCGCGTCAACAGGCCGCCAAGCTGGAGTCCATGTTCGACAACCTGGGCGAAGGCACGCAAACCCTGTCGCTCATCATCAAGACCGACGTGCAAGGTTCGCAAGAAGCGCTGGTGCAGTCGCTGGTCAAGCTGTCTACCGACGAAGTGCGTGTGGTGGTTGTACACGCGGCCGTGGGTGGCATCTCCGAGAGCGACGTCAACCTGGCTATTGCGTCCAACGCGGTGGTGATCGGCTTTAACGTCCGTGCCGAGCAAAGCGCCAAGAAACTGGCTGAAGCCAATGGCATTGACCTGCGTTACTACAACATCATTTACGATGCGGTTGACGAGGTCAAAGCGGCTCTGTCCGGCATGCTGGCTCCCGAGCAGCGCGAAGAAGTCATCGGCATGGTTGAAATTCGTGAAGTCTACAACGTGTCACGTATTGGTAACATCGCTGGGTGTATGGTTACCGAAGGCGTGGTCCGTCGCGACTCGCAAGTTCGCTTGTTGCGCAACAACGTCGTGCACTGGAGTGGCTACCTGGATTCCCTGCGCCGCTTCAAGGACGATGCCAAGGAAGTGCGTTCCGGCTTCGATTGCGGTATCACGCTGCGCGGCAACAACGACATCCAAGTGGGCGACCAGCTTGAGATCTTCGAGATCAAAGAGATCGCCCGGACACTGTAATTTATGGCACGACACAAGTCCAAACCAAACCCAGGGCGCAATCTGCGCCTGGCCGACCAGATCCAGAAGGATCTGGCGGTCCTGATCCAGCGCGAGATCGACATGACCCGCGCTGGTCTGATTACCTTGACCGGCGTGGAATTGTCTCCCGACTACGCTCACGCCAAAGTGTATTACTCGGTGCTGGGCGCCGAGCCCGAAGTCGCCCAGGCGGCTTTGACCGAGAAGGCCGGTTGGTTGCACTCGCTGCTGTTCAAGCTGCTGCATATCCATACCGTTCCTACTCTGCATTTTCATCACGACCGACAGTTGGAACGCGGCATGGAGCTCTCCAAGCTCATCGACAGCGCCAACCAGGCCGATAGCGAATTGACTGGCTCTGCTTCCAAATCGGACGAGCCAGACGAACAGCCCTGACGCGGCTGTTGTTTCTTCACGGATTGACACACGATGGCTACGCGAAAACGCGGGCAGTTGATTGACGGTGTGCTGCTACTGGACAAGTCCGACGGAATGTCCAGCAACCACGCCTTGCAGCGTGCTCGCCGCACTCTGGATGCCCGCAAAGCTGGCCATACTGGAACCCTGGACCCGTTTGCAACGGGCCTGCTGGTTTGCTGTTTTGGCCGGGCTACCAAGATTTCCGCCACGATGCTGGAAGCAGACAAAGCCTATGAAGCTACCTTGCAGTTTGGGCAGGAAACCGATTCAGGTGACTTGACCGGCAATGTGGTGTCCCAGGCTCCGGCAGATTTTGCCGGTGTCATCCTCGAGGCGCTGGAAGCAGTACTACCTGCTTTCCGAGGACCCATTACCCAGGTGCCGCCCATGTATTCCGCGCTCAAGCGCGATGGCAAGCCCCTGTATGAATATGCCCGTCAGGGTATAGAGCTGGAACGTGAGGCACGACATCTCGTGATTCACGATTTGCAGGTGCAAGACTTTACGCCGCAATCGGCGCGTCTGTTTGTACGTTGCAGCAAGGGAACCTATATCCGGACCCTGGCGCAAGACATTGGACGTGCTCTGGGGTGTTTTGCCCATCTGACGGCCTTGCGCCGGACAGAGTTAGGACCTTTTCATATCGACGACGCCTACACCCTGGACGGGTTGCAGGCGATGGAAGACCCGATGTCGGCCTTGCTGGCCATCGAGAGCTTGCCTACCGAGATTTTGCCCAAAAAACTTCAATCAGAAGGATGAGTTATGAGACGCGCATTGCGCAATGTGGCCATTATTGCCCACGTTGACCACGGGAAGACCACCCTGGTCGATCAATTGTTGAGACAGGCAGGTACGTTCCGTGACAACGAACATATCTCCGAACGTGTCATGGACTCGGGCGATATCGAGAAAGAACGCGGTATTACCATTCTGGCGAAGAACTGTGCCGTCGAATACGAAGGCACCCACATCAACATTATCGACACCCCCGGCCACGCCGACTTCGGTGGTGAGGTCGAGCGCGTGCTGTCCATGGTTGACGGCGTGCTGTTGTTGGTGGACGCGGTTGAAGGCCCCATGCCTCAAACCCGTTTCGTGACTCGTAAAGCTCTGGAACTGGGTTTGCGTCCGATTGTGGTGGTCAACAAGGTTGACCGTCCCGGCGCCCGTCCTGACTTCGCGATCAACGCCACGTTCGACTTGTTCGACAAACTGGGCGCGACCGACGAACAGCTGGACTTCCCCATCATTTACGCATCGGGTCTGTCGGGCTACGCCGGTTTGACCGAAGATGTGCGTGAAGGCGACATGCGTCCTTTGTTCGACGCGATTCTGGAACACGTTCCTCAGCGTGAAGATGACGTCAACGCACCTTTGCAGCTGCAGATCTGTTCCCTGGACTACAGCTCCTACGTGGGCAAGATCGGTGTAGGCCGTGTGAACCGTGGTCGCGTGCGCGCGGCCCAGGACGTGGTCGTGAAATTTGGTCCTGATGGCGAAGCTATCAAGGGCCGCATCAACCAGGTTCTGAAGTTCAAGGGTCTGGAGCGTGTGTCGGTAGATGAAGCCGAAGCCGGCGACATCGTGCTGATCAACGGTATTGAAGAGCTGGGCATTGGTTGCACGGTAACCGATCCTGCTCACCAGGAAGCGTTGCCTTTGCTGCGCATTGACGAGCCTACCCTGACCATGAACTTCATGGTGAACACCTCGCCTCTGGCCGGCCGTGAAGGCAAGTTCGTGACCAGCCGTCAGCTGCGTGACCGTCTGGACCGCGAATTGAAGTCCAACGTGGCTTTGCGTGTGAACGAAACCGACGACGATACCGTGTTTGAAGTGTGCGGTCGCGGTGAGTTGCACCTGACCATTCTGATCGAAAACATGCGTCGTGAAGGCTATGAAATGGCCGTATCGCGTCCACGCGTGCTGATTCGTGAAGAGAACGGCGTCAAGATGGAACCCTACGAGCAACTGACCGTGGACGTCGAAGACGGCCACCAAGGTGGCGTGATGGAAGAACTGGGTCGCCGTCGTGGTGACTTGCAGGATATGGTTGCCGATGGCCGTGGTCGTACACGCCTGGAGTACCGTATTCCCGCCCGTGGCCTGATCGGCTTCCAGGGCGAGTTCATGACGCTGACACGTGGTACTGGCCTGATGAGCCACACCTTTGACGAGTTCCGCCCCATGC
This sequence comes from Alcaligenes faecalis, assembly GCF_002443155.1. Classification (NCBI taxonomy): domain Bacteria; kingdom Pseudomonadati; phylum Pseudomonadota; class Betaproteobacteria; order Burkholderiales; family Alcaligenaceae; genus Alcaligenes; species Alcaligenes faecalis. Next base: position 894,560 of record NZ_CP023667.1, read on the forward strand.
GTGAAGGCGCGGTTGGCGAGCGTCGTAATGGCGTGCTGATCAGCCAGGACGACGGGGATGCCGTGGCCTACGCCTTGTGGAAACTGCAGGATCGCGGTCGCATGTTCGTGTCCCCCGGTGATGCCCTGTACGAAGGCATGATCATTGGTATTCACAGCCGCGACAATGATCTGGTGGTTAACCCCATCAAGGAAAAGAAACTGACCAACGTGCGCGCTTCCGGCAAGGACGAGCACATTGATCTGGTTCCGCCTATCCGCTTGAGCCTGGAATACGCCGTGGACTTTCTGGATGATGACGAGCTGGTTGAAGTGACTCCCAAGTCCATTCGCCTGCGCAAGCGTTATCTGAAGGAACACGAGCGCCGTCGTAGCCAACGCGAAAGTTGATTTTTCGGGTTTAGCGATACGAGAAAACGCCTGCTTGATGCAGGCGTTTTTTTTATTCTATATTGTCTGGGTCAGGTCAGATTTCCAGAAATTATTAAAAAGCTGGGGCGCATGCATAATCGCCCCAGCTTGATTTTTAAAATCAGCAGAGGGTGTGAGATAAATAAAATTGATTAAGCAGCTTATCAAAAAGAGAGTGCTGTTTTAATTTTGGCTTAATACCTGCTTGATACAAACTGGCTGGACACATTACCAAGCTCGCTTTGCGAAGTCTCAGTTATTGCTGTGTATCATCCTGTTTTTGCTGGATTTTTTTGATTAAGGATGCTCTGCGCAGTTTCCCCCATTAAGGAGAATACTGATGGTGCAGCATATTGTGATTGTAGGTGGTGGTATTGGCGGTACGATGACCGCCAATCATCTGGTGACCAAGCTATACCCGGAAATTCGCTCTGGTAAAGTCCGCATTACCATGTTGTCCAATTCCCCCTGGCATTATTACAAGCCCGCTTTTATGTACGTGGCTTTTGATGCTTTTTTCAGGGACGAGCTGCGACGCCCCCAAATTTCCCTTTTACGTCCCGAAATTGATTTCCAGCTGGAGGAAGTCACTGGTTTCGACTTCAAGGCCAGCCGTCTGCACTGCGCCAGCGGCAAGAAGATCGACTATGACTACCTGGTTCTGTCTACCGGCTGCGTCCCCTCACCGGAAAAAATCGAAGGCCTGAAAGAGGGCGGTGATCATTTCTATCAGCATGCGCCCGCGCGCCAATTGGCGGACCGCCTGAGCAAGCTGGAAAAGGGCCGTGTGCTGGTAACGGTGACTTTCCCAAAGACCCATAACGTTCCCCACCAGTGCGGTATCGCGCCGGTAGAAACCACCTTGATGCTGGATGAGTATCTGCGCCGCCGTGGTGTGCGCGACAAGGTGGAGATTGCCTACACCTATCCAACGACCTCTCAGCTTTTGCGCAACTGCCTGTTCATGCAAAACGAGGTGTGTCAGGTTTTGCCGCCCATTTTTGAGGACCGAGACATCAAGCACCAACGCGGCTTTACCTTGAGCCGGGTGGACCCTGAACGCAAGATTGCCTATTCCGAAGAAGGCGCAGAAGAGCCATTCGACCTCCTGATGGCAACTCCTCCCATTACGGCCGTGCCCGCCGTTCGTGACTCGGGAATTTCTCAAGCAGCCGACAACGAAGGCTGGGTACCCACGGATCACCAGACAATGAAAGTGCTGGGCCTGGACAATGTGTATGTACTGGGCGATACGGTGGACTTGCCTATCAGTAAAGCCGGTGGTTCTTGTCACAATCAGTCTCCCGTCGTCGTTAATAACCTGGCCTCGGAGCTGCGTTTCGGACGCACTTGTGACGAATACGATGGCCGGGTGGTGGCGGTGGCACAAATGGGTCTGGAGGGCGGCATGCCGCTCTGGTACGACTACAAGGAGGATGTGCATCCTACGCCGCCCACCAAGCTGGGTGGCTTGCTGCGCAAGGGTTTTAACCGGGGTATTTACTGGGCCGTGGCCCGTGGCTTGGTCTAATTCAGGAGAGACAGATGAATTCGGTATCGGATAAATCCTTGAATCCCGGTGATGCGGGCGCTGCTCAGAAGGCCCCTTCCGCTCTGGAAAGCCTGCTGGGAGAAGATCCAGGCATCAAGGGCCTGGATGAGTTGATCGGTAAGATCGAACCCTTGCTGGCGGGTGGTCGTTTGAATCGGGTGGTGGATGCGGTGTCCCTGCTGGTCGATCTGGTCGATATGAGCGACGACTATATGCTTGAAAAGCTCATGAAGGGCTTTGAGGAGGGCGTAGGGGCCGCCTGGTCGGTTGGAAACGCTGCACGTATGGCTGCGGACCAGGTGAGGGCTACCGAGACCACCCCGACCCTGATGGGGCTTATACGCCTGGCCAAGGAGCCGGAAGTGCGACGTGGTCTGACTTTCTTTCTGATGATGGCCGGTGTGATGGGGCGCCAGATGCGCTATCAGAACCTGGACCATATGGGGGATTGATACGGTAGCTGTATCGCTAAAGAAAAATGGGCCGCTTTTGCAAGCGGCCCATTTTTTTACTCAGTACCTCAGCACTTAGTGATTCAAAAATGCCATCTGGCGTTTTTCCACAATACGGAAAGCACCCACCAGAATGAAGGACACGCACAGGTAAATCAGTGCAGCAATCCCGTAGGAGGTGAAGGTCTGGTAGGTGGCCGCATTGGCATCTCGCGCGATCTTGAGCAGGTCAGGAACCGTGGCGGTAAAGGCCAGCGAGGTGGCATGCAGCATCAGCACCACTTCATTGCTGTAAGCAGGCAGGACACGGCGCAGGGCTTGCGGCAGAATCACGCGGCGGTACAAGGTCCAGCCGGACATGCCATAGGCGCGGGCCGACTCGACTTCGCCGGGCGGCATGGAGCGGATGGCGCCGGCAAAAATCTCGGTGGTATAGCCCACGGTATTCAAGGTCAGTGCCAGAATCATGCAATTGAAGCCGCTCATGAAGAAGGCTTCCAATGCAGGCACGGATTTGACGATGGCCAGCTTGTACATGGCGGTGTAGATCAAAAGGATCTGCACATACAAGGGAGTGCCACGGAAAAAGTAGGTGAAGGCACCGATAGGGCGCGACAGCCAGGCTTTGCCCGAGACACGGCCAATGGCCATGAAAATAGACAGGAAAAAGCCGATCACGACCGAGATCACCAGCAGCCACAGTGTCATGGCCAGGCCCGAGAGCTGACCATTGCTTTGGTACAGGTAGGCGCGCCAGAATTCGTTCAGAACATCCATTAGAACTGCGCTCCTTTCACGCCAATGTTGTAGCGTCGTTCCAGGTAGCCCAGCCCGATATTGCTGACGGCTGTCAGGCCCAGATAGATCAGGGCGGTGATGCCGACAAACAAGAAGGAGTTGAAGGTCGCGTTACCAGCGTTTTGCGCAATCTTGACCACATCGCTCAGGCCGATCAGGGACACCAGCGCGGTGGATTTGAGCAGGATTTGCCAGTTGTTGCCCAGCCCGGGCAATGCGTAGCGCATCATTTGTGGAATCTGGATGCGGTGCAAAACCTGCCAGGCGCTCCAGCCACAGGCCTTGCCGGCTTCCATCTGGCCTTTGGGGATGGCCATCAGGGCACCACGGAAGGTTTCGGCAAAGTAGGCACCATAAATAAAGCCCAGCGTGACCACACCGGCGCCAAAGGGATCGATCTCGATCATGTCCCATTCCAGCCAGTCAGTCAGCTCGTTCAGCCAGATTTGCAGGCTGAAAAAGAACAGCATCAAGAGCACCAGGTCCGGGACGCCCCGGATCAAGGTGGTATACAAACCGCCCACCCAACGCAGCAGCGAGGCGCGGGACAGTTTCATCAGGGCAGCGACCAGACCCAGCACCAGGGAAACCAGCAGTGAGAGCACGGCCAGTTTGATGGTTTCCCAGGTGCCGACCAGCAACTGCGGCCCATAACCGTAAAGCAACATGGTTCAGGTATCCAGGTCAGGGCGCGATGCGAATGTTTTCTTTTTGGAAGTACTTGTCGGCAAAGGTTTGCATGGTGCCATCGGCCTTCATTTCGCGCAGAACTTCATCAACGGTTTTCTTGAGTTTCTTGTTGCCCTTGCGAATGCCCATGGCGATAGGCTCGTTCAGAATTGGGCTGTCGTCCACGGTGCTGCCGGTCAGCTCAAAGTCGGCACCGGCCGGTTTGGTCAAAAAGCCTTCAACGGCGTTTTGCGCTTCCTGGAAGGTGGCGTCCACACGGCCACCGGCCAGGTCATTGAAGGCGTCGGTGTAGCTGGGGTAAGCCACAATGGTCACACCGTTATTGGCCCAGTTCTGACGCGCATAGGTTTCCATGGTGGTGCCTTGTTGCACGCCGACACGCTTGCCTTTCAGGGATTCGGCGGTGGGTTCCAGACCGCTGCCTTTGCGCGCAGCCAGGCGAACCGGCACGATGTACATGGGCTCGCTGAAGTCGATCACCTTGGCACGTGCCTCAGTAGCCGTCATGGTGGAGTTGGCCAGATCGAACTTGCGTGCTTGCAGGCCAGGGATCAGGCTGTCAAAGGACTGGTCGATCCACACGCACTTGGCGTCCAGGCGCTTACAGATTTCGTTGCCGATGTCGATGTCAAAGCCTTGCAGCTCGCCACTGGGGTCCAGAAACTCGAAGGGGGGGTAGCCCGCTTCAGTGGCAAAACGGATTTCGGACGGCCCGGCTGCATGGGCAGCAGCGGGCACCAAGGCACTGCAAAAAGCCACCATCAGGAGGCGGGCAAGCATTTTGTTCATGTGGAGGACTCCGGCAAATATCGACTAGCTTGTGGCATTCAATACAAATTCGGCCCTGCTGATGGAGGGCCGAAGAAAGACTGCAAATTTAACCCGTACGCCTTACTGGGGCAATGCGGGTTCCGCCCTAGGCAGTACGCAGCACTGGTTGATGTAGCCCATGACCTCGTCCAGATCGTCGGTCAGGACCAGCAAATTCAGGTCTTTGGGGCCGATCAGGCCCATCTCCATCAATTGCTCACCAATCCAGTCGAGCAGGCCGGACCAAAAGGAAGTGCCGATCAGTACAATGGGTGCGGGTGGGACTTTGCCCGTTTGGACCAAAGTCATGACTTCAAACAGCTCGTCCAGGGTACCGAAGCCGCCAGGCAGGGCAATGTAAGCCCAGCTGTGCATGAAAAAGGTGGCCTTGCGCGAGTAGAAGTACTCGAACTGCAGGCTTTGTGTCTGGTACGGGTTGTTGGTGGTTTCGTGGGGCAAGCGTATATTCAGGCCAATACTTTGCCCGCCTGCTTCGTACGCGCCTTTATTGGCGGCTTCCATCAGGCCAGGGCCGCCGCCTGCAATCAGGGTGACGCCCGCTTCGGCCAGACGACGACCCAGTTCCTGGGCCAGTTCGTAGTAAGGATGACCGGGTTTGATGCGTGCGCTGCCGAAAACACTAACGCCAGCACCCATTTCTTTTAATGTATCGACCGCAGTTTGCAGTTCCTTCATGATGGTAGGAATCTGCTCAGAGGCCGGTAAACGGACGATTTTATTGTTAGACATGAAAAAAACCTTGTTGCTCGTTGATGGTTCCAGCTATCTGTACCGAGCGTACCATGCGATGCCCGATCTGCGAAACGCGCAAGGCCAGCCTACAGGCGCCTTGTACGGGGTCATCAATATGCTGCGCCGTCTGCTACAGGATTATCAGGCGGACTATATGGTATGCGTTTTCGATGCCAAGGGCCGCACATTCCGGGACGATCTGTACGATCAATACAAGGCTAACCGGCCCTCCATGCCCGAAGATATGGCAGTGCAAATAGAGCCTATTCACAAAGCGGTACGCGCCATGGGCTGGCATCTGATTTGTCAGCCTGGCGTAGAGGCCGACGATATCATCGGCACGCTTTCCCGTCTGGCGGCTGAAAATGGCATCGAGACGGTGGTGTCTACCGGGGACAAGGACCTGGCCCAGCTGGTCAATGAGCATGTGCAGCTGGTCAATACCATGAGTAACGAAAAGCTGGATGTAGAGGGCGTCACCAGCAAGTACGGCGTACGCCCAGATCAGATTATCGATTATTTGATGCTGATTGGCGACACTTCGGACAATATTCCCGGCGTGCCCAAGGTGGGCCCCAAGACGGCCGCCAAGTGGCTGGCCGAGTATGGCAGCCTGGACGAACTGTTGCAGCATGCCGACAAGATCAAGGGGGTGGCCGGCCAGAACCTGCGTGATTTCAGCTCCAACTTTGACATGACGCGCAAGCTGGTCACGGTCAAACTCGATTGCGAGGTGCCTGGTTTTACGGGGGATTTCGAAGCCTTGGAGCCGGAGCCCCGCGACAATGCCGTGTTGCAGGATATCTACGAAACCTATGGGTTCCGTAGCTGGTTGCGTGAACTGACGGCTGATCCCACGCGCGTGCCCGCCCAGGATGCGCGTGTCGAGGCTGAAACGCCTGCAGCCCCCGCTGAGCTGGATTACCAGACCGTCACGACTAAAGAACAGTTGCAGTCCCTGTTAAGCCTGCTGGAAAAGGCCGAGCTGGTGGCGCTGGATACGGAAACCACCTCCCTGGACCCCTTGATGGCGCGTCTGGTGGGCTTGTCGGTGTCGGTCAAGGCCGGTCAGGCTTTTTATGTGCCGGTGGCCCATCGTGGCTCGCTGGATGTGGAACAGCTGGATAAAGACTATGTGCTGGAAACCCTGCGCCCCTGGTTGGAAAACGCAGAGGCGGCCAAGGTCCTGCATAACGCCAAATACGATACTCATGTCCTGCTGAATGAAAAAGTCAGCCTGCGCGGTATCCGCGAGGACACCATGTTGCAGGCTTATGTTCTGCAATCGCACAAGCGTGTCGGCATGGAAGAGCTGGCCTTGCAATGGCTGGGTCTGAAAGGGGCGTCTTACGAGGATATTTGCGGCAAGGGAGCCAAGCAGATCGGCTTTGATGAAGTGGATATTCCGGTGGCTTCGCAATACGCCTGCGAAGATGCGGACTACACCCTGCGTCTGCATCAGTGCCTGCGTCCCCAAGTGGCCAAGGAAGAGGGGCTGGAGCGCATTTACCTGCTGGAAGTTCAGGCCTCGGATGTGCTGACCATTGTGGAGCGCAATGGCGTCAAGATTGATGTGCCTACTTTGGCGCGCCAAAGCCACGAGTTGGGTCAGAAAATGCTGGAGCTGGAAAACAAGGCCTACGAACTGGCCGATCAGCCCTTCAATATGAACTCCCCCAAGCAAGTGGGCGAGATTCTGTTCGGCAAGCTGGGTATTCCGGTGGTTCGTAAAACGGCCAGCGGTGCCCCCTCTACCGATGAGGATGTGCTGACCCGTTTGGCTCAGGATTACCCCTTGCCGCAGGTACTGCTGGAGTACCGTGGTCTGGCCAAACTCAAGTCCACCTACACGGACAAACTGCCCAAAATGGTGAATCCGGACAGTGGCCGCGTGCATACCCGTTATGCACAGGCTGCCGTCATTACGGGGCGTTTGGCGTCCTCCGATCCTAACTTGCAGAACATTCCGGTGCGTACGGCAGAAGGTCGCCGTGTTCGTGCCGCCTTCGTGTCCGAACTGGGCAAAGTGGTTTCGGCTGACTATTCCCAGATCGAATTGCGTGTGATGGCCCATGTGTCGGGCGACGAAAATCTGCAGCAGGTGTTCGAGCAGGGCGGGGACGTGCACACGGCGACCGCTGCCGAGATCTTCGGTGTGGATGCCAAGGACGTCAGCTCTGATCAGCGTCGTGCGGCCAAGGCGATCAACTTTGGTCTGATCTACGGCATGGGCGAATTCGGCCTGGCCAGCAATCTGGGTATTACTCGTGATGCAGCCCGTGCCTATATTGATCGTTATTTCGCTCGTTATCCTGGCGTGGCCAGCTACATGACGCGCATCAAAGCGCAGGCGCACGAGCAGGGTTATGTGGAAACCGTGTTTGGTCGCCGTCTGTGGCTACCTGAACTGAAGGGCGCGAAAGGGCCACGCATGGCCGGTGCAGAGCGTGCCGCCATTAACGCCCCGATGCAGGGCACTTCGGCTGACCTGATCAAGATGGCCATGGTGGCTGTGCAACGCTGGCTGGAAGAAAAAGGGCTGCGTACGCAGATGGTGATGCAGGTACATGACGAATTGGTATTCGATGTACCCGAAGACGAGCTGGATGTCCTGCGTGAAAACTTGCCGGGCCTGATGTGCAATGTGGCCAAGCTGGATGTGCCGCTGGTGGCTGAAGTCGGCGTGGGCGATAACTGGGAACAGGCTCACTAAGGCTTCTTGGCAAGCTAAAGAAAAAAGGAAAAGGCGACCTGATGGTCGCCTTTTCCTTTTTAAGCAGCAGAACGGCTTGTTTTAACCGCCCGGCTGCAGTCTGTTTATTCCTCGTTGGAGCGTACCCGGTTGGGCAGCAACTCGTCGTGCTTGGCCAGAATGGGATAGGCGGCGGCGCTGACCAGATAGGAGTTGATGGTGCGCACGTCACGCAAAATCTCCAGGTACAAGGAACCCTGCTCAGCAGAGTCCAGCTGACCGGCCTTGATCTTGCGAATATGGCGGTCTGCGGCAGCCACTTCCAGCTCGCGGAAGAAGTCTTTTTCAAAGGCCAGATAGCGGGCGGTTTTCACGTCCTCGGCCACGAACAGAGCGGCAGCCTGACGCTGATTGCGAATCAGCCTGTCCATGACCTTGCCGATCTCGGCCTGTTCTTCCGATTGCAGTATCCAGCCTTGCTTGCGCAGCTTGGCCGTGTGACTGAGCAAACCATTGACGCTGATCGTGGCGGCGTGCGAGATATTGGTGGAGAAAGTCAGAATGTCGTTCAGACGACGGGTATCTTTCTTGCTCAGGTTTTCCTGGTCCATGCTGGCCAGGTAAGTGGTGATCAGCGGCTCCAGCCGGTTGACAGCATTGCTGATATAGCGCGCGTGGTTGATGCTTTGGGCGCTATTGTTCAGCATGTTCTGGCGGGCCGTATCCAGGATCTCCTGCAGCATATCGGACAGACGCAGCGCTTCCCGAGCCGCATTGCCCAAGGCGACGGCAGGCACTTCCTGTGCGGACTGATCCAGATACAAGGGCAGGCCAGGATCATCCGGATCGGTGCGACGAGGCAGGTAACGGCTCAGCAGGCGCGAATAGGGTTTGAGCAAAGGCAGGAACAGCGCTGCCACGGCCAGGTTGAAGAAGGTGTGGAAGTTGGCCACAGCACGGGCCGGGTCGTCGGTGAACCAGCTCATCAGATCCGGAATCCAGGGCAGCACGATCATGCCAATCAGGCAGCCAAACACACGTGTGCCCAAGTTGCCGATGGGCAGGCGTTTGTTGGCTGGGTCCTTGGTGCTACCAGCCCCTTCCAGAATCGGGTTGATGGCCGTGCCCACGTTGGCACCCAGCACCAGCGCATAGGTCAGCTGTGGGTCCATATGCTGATGGCTGGCCAGCGAGATGATCAGCACCACAATGGCCACGCTGGAGTGCGCGGCCCAGGTTAGCAGGGCGGCCAGCAACATGCCTGTCATGGGGCTGCCTGCCAGTGCTTCTAGAATGGTTTGCAGTAGTGGGGCGTCCTGAATGGGCGAGAACAGACCCACCAGTTCATGCAAGGACAGCAGCAAAAGGCCCAGACCAATAAAGACGCGGCCCAGATCGCGACGGCGTCCAGGCTCTTGCGAGCGAAATAGCCAGACACCCAGAAGAATCAGGGCGGGGGCCAGCGCGGTCATCTTGAAGGACAGCAGTTGCACGATCAGCGTCGTGCCCACATTGGCGCCCAACATGGCGGCCAGGGCCGGAACCAGGGCAACCATGCCGGTGGCGGCAAAGCTGGTAATCATCAGTCCGGTGGCGGTACTGCTTTGAATGGCAGCAGTAATGGCCGCACCCGCAAAAAAGGCGCGACGGGGGCGGCCCAGGGCATGGCCCATCCAGACGCCCAGCTCAGCACCAAAGGCGCGTTGCACACCGCTTTGCACCATGTGGATACCCCACAGGAGCAAGGCGATATAACCCCCGAAATCGAGAAGTGCGAAGATTTCTTTCATTGCTAAATAATAGCCCAGCGCATCTTGCAAGCGTGAGTCTCAGCTTGCAGTTGGACACATTCAGGTGTTGGGAGTTTGCCGCGCCTGTCGGGCAGCCAGATCCAGACCTTTTGCAAACTGTGCTTGTTCCTGGTCGGAAAAGGCCGACAGGAACAGCTCCTGCACCGCGCTCTGGTAGACCTGCCACATTTGTTTGCGCAAGGCCCGGCCTTCATCTGTGATGCGGGCAAAAGCGGCCCGGCCATCTTCAGAAGAACGGCTGCGCTGGACCAGACCTTGCGCTTCCAGCCGGTCAACCAGTCGTGTCAGGTTATAGCGCTCTATGACCAGCCGGTCGGCCAGTTCATGCATGCGGCGGGTGCCTTCCGGCCCGGTTTCCAACCCCCACAACACGTCGTACCAGGCATAAGGCGGCAGCTTCTCGGCAGCCAGTCTGCGTTCGATTTCTTTCAGGATGCTGCGGTGCGCCCGCACAAAGGAAAACCACAGATCAGTATCGGAGCGACTCATCGTTCTTTCCCCCAGGAGTTTATTTTTTAGTTGCAAATGCAATTATACGTGGATAAGATGCGCTACATAAAGTAGTTGCAATTGCAATCGTATGGGTGAGGGTCTGTCCTGCCCTGCGTCTTGTTCAGGCCGTGAGGACGCCACGTGGCGAATCCGGCCTATCCACCTGGAGATTGTTATGAATCACGCTTTGCAGATCGCGGATGTGGACCCGCAAGAGACGACCGAGTGGCTTGATGCCCTGGAATCGGTCACCGCGGCAGAAGGGCGCTCCCGTGCCCATTATTTGATTGACCAATTGCTGGATTTCGATGCGCGTCATCATGGCGACCTGTACACGCGCGTGACTACCTCGTATGTGAATACCATCCCCGTGCATCAGCAAACCCCGTACCCGGGTGACAAGGAACTGGAGCGCAAGCTCAATGCCTATGTGCGCTGGAATGCCATGATCATGGTGCTGCGTGCTGGTCGGCATTCCAATGTGGGCGGGCACATTGCCACCTATCAGTCTGCGGCGGTCTTGTACGACGTGGGCTTTGATCATTTTTTCCGGGGCCGTACAGAAAGCTTTGACGGTGATCTGGTCTATATACAGGGCCACTCCGCCCCCGGCATTTATGGTCGTGCTTATGTAGAAGGGCGCCTGGACGATGAGCAGATGGACAACTTCCGTCGTGAGGCCGGACGTCGTGGCCTGCCGTCTTACCCGCACCCACGTTTGATGCCCGAGTTCTGGCAGTTTCCCACCGTGTCCATGGGTCTGGGGCCATTGATGGCTGCTTATCAGGCTCGCTACATGCGCTACCTGGATTTCCGGGGCCTGAAGCCTATGGATGGCCGCAAGGTCTGGGCCTTTCTGGGTGATGGTGAGATGGATCAGGCCGAGGCCCTGTCCGCCATTGCTGTGGGTGGCCGAGAGAAGCTGGACAACCTGATCTTCGTGGTCAACTGCAATTTGCAGCGGCTGGATGGCCCTGTGCGTGGCAATAGCAAAGTCATTCAGGAGCTGGAAGCGACCTTCCGTGCCGCAGGCTGGAATGTCATCAAGGTGATTTGGGGCGCAGGCTGGGATGATCTGCTGGCCAAAGATAAAACCGGCTTGCTGCGTAAACGCATGATGGAGTGCGTGGACGGGGATTATCAGACCTTCAAATCGCAAAGTGGCGCTTATGTGCGCGAGCACTTCTTTGGCAAGTATCCCGAACTGCTGGAACTGGTGGCGGATTTGTCGGACGAGGATATCTGGGCTCTGGCTCGTGGTGGTCACGATCCCGACAAGGTCTACGCTGCTTATGCGCAAGCTGCGCGTAACCCTCAGGGTGGGCCAACCGCGATTCTGGTGAAAACCGTGAAAGGCTTTGGCATGGGCGAGGCCGGTGAAGGCCAGAATATCAATCACCAGCTCAAGAAAATGAGCGCCGATGCCGTGCGTGCCTTCCGGGATCGTTTCCAGCTCCCCGTGACGGATGAACAACTGGAAGAGCTGCCTTATCTGCGTCCGGAGCCAGGCAGCCCGGAAGCCTTGTACTTGCAGCAGCGTCGTGCGGCCTTGGGTGGCTTTGTGCCATTCCGCAGAACCTCTGTCCCGGCCTTGGCGGTGCCCGCCTTGGACAGTTTTGCGGCCCAGCTGAAAGGGACAGGGGAGCGTGGTCTGTCCACGACCATGGCTTTTGTGCGTATCTTGAGCACCTTGTTGAAAGACCCGGTGCTGGGCAAATTGATTGTGCCCATCGTGCCGGATGAGTCGCGCACCTTTGGGATGGAAGGTCTGTTCCGCCAGATTGGTATCCACTCTTATTTAGGGCAGTTGTACACGCCGCAGGATGCCGGCCAGCTGAGCTATTACAAAGAGGCCAAGGATGGGCAGATCTTGCAGGAAGGCCTGAATGAGTCCGGGGCAATCTCCTCCTGGATTGCGGCAGGTACGGCCTACAGCAATCACGGTGTTCCCACGATTCCGCTCTTTATTTTCTACTCCATGTTCGGTTTTCAGCGAGTGGGGGACTTTATCTGGGCTGCGGCGGATGCACGGACACGGGGTTTCCTGTTTGGCGCAACCTCGGGCCGGACCACCTTGATGGGCGAAGGTTTGCAGCATGACGATGGTCATAGCCATGTGCTCTCCAGCGTGGTGCCTAGCTGCCGCTCTTACGACCCCACCTTCTCCTATGAGCTGGCCGTGATCATGCAGGATGGTATCCGTCGCATGTATCAGGATCAGGAGGACGTGTTCTATTACATTACCGTGCTCAACGAAAACTACCCGCATCCCGAGATGCCCGACGGCGTGGAGCAGGGCATTATCAAAGGGCTGTATCTCTTGCAGGCTGGACCGCAGCACAAAGCCAAGGCCCCGCGTGTGCAGTTGTTGGGCAGTGGCTCGATCCTGATGGAAGTGCTGGCTGCCGCGCAATTGCTGCAAGACGACTTTGGCGTGGCCAGCGATGTCTGGAGTGCGCCCAGCCTGAACGAGCTGCGTCGTGATGGTCTGGACACCGAGCGCTGGAACACCTTGCATCCGGAAAGCGAGCCGCGCATTCCTTATGTGCAGTCTTGCCTGGAAGGGCACGCAGGCCCGATTGTGGTCGCAACGGACTATATGAAGATTGTGGGGGAGCAGATTCGACCCTTCCTGCCAGAGCGTCGTTTGCTGGCGTTGGGTACGGACGGTTTTGGGCGTTCCGACACACGTGCGTCGCTGCGCGAGTTCTTTGAGGTGGATAGGCATTTCATCTTGGTCTCGGCCTTGAAAGCCTTGGCTGATGAAGGTTCGGTGCCGCGTTCCTTGGTCAGTGAGGCCTTGCAGCGCTATCAAATCAACCCCGAGAAGACCAATCCCATGAAGCCTTGAGTCTTACCAGTCCGGTCGTCTTTTTGGGCAAACGGCGACCGGCGGCGGGACACCAGTCAGCAAGGGGTGCGATGGCCTGCTGTCTCCCCTGGTCAGGTCAGCCCTTTGCTGGCTGGTCCCTTTTTTATGGCGGTGGGCGCGCCATTTTCTCCATCAAATCTTCATCATTCTGTGCCACAGTACGGCATGGATTACTCAATTTCTTTGGCTCGCCTGGTGGGCCTTGCTGTCTTGGCTAGCTTGGGCGGTCAGGCCCATGCTCAGGTCCAGTCTCATGAGTTGGCGCGTGCAGATGGCAGCACCATCCATTATTATGTCCAGCCTGCTGTCGCTCCCCAGGACGGCGTGCATGAACTGCTTCTGATTGTGCAAGGCTCGGACTGCAATAGCGTGGCACACAAGAAGATTGTCTGGGAAACCCTGGCCAAAGCCCGCCCGCAAGCCCAGGTGCTGGCCGTAGAAAAGTATGCGCTGACAGCGGCTTTGCCCGCCAGCGATGACCCCGAGCGCAGCGACTGCCCGACAGACTATATTCAGCACGACAATCCCCAGCAGCGTGTGGCCGATCTTGAGGCAGTTTTAAAACAGCTGCAAAGCCAGACTCGCTATGACCAGCTCTTTGCCTTGGGGGGGAGCGAAGGGGCGGTCATCGTCCATCTGCTGGCGGCCCGGACCCCTTATCTGGATGCCGCCGTCAGCTTTAATGGTGGCGGGCGCTGGTTCCAGGATGATGTGCTCTATAGCGTGTCGGTGGAGGAGATGCCGGCTGCTGACAAGCAAGCCATGCTGGATGGGTTGGGTGGTTTTCTGAAGCAGGCCAAGGCTGGTCTGGATACCGAGATGAGTCAGCATGGCCGGGACTGGTGGCAGCAAATGCTGAACCTGGATCAGGCTGATGTACTGCGACAAATTGGTATTCCAACGCTGGTGATCCAGTCCGGGCGCGATGCCTCGGTCTCGCCGCAAGCGGCTGCCGAGATGCTGGTTCAGGTTGATAACCCACATCTGGTGTGGCGCACCTATCCCGATCTGGACCACGGCATGAATCAGCCCGACGGCAGCTCGGCCATGCCACAGGTGGTGGGGGATATTGCCCAGTGGCTCAATCAGTTCAAGCGCGGCACCCCTTAAGTCTTTTTTATGGTCGATAAGGTGATGATTTGTCGTCCGCGTTCCTTTTATTGGAGTAGTCAATGAGCAAGACAATCTTGCGCGCTGCGGTGCCTGAAGATGCCCGCGAATGCCTGCGTATTCGGGGGCTGACCCGCGAGAATGCCTTTTCCGAGCAGGACCTAGCGGCCTTGGGGATTACCGCCGAAAGCTGGGCCGCCGGTATCGAGGATGGCAGTTGCCCCGGCTATGTCGCCCTGGTCGATGAGCAGATGGCTGGCTATTGCTTTGGTGATAGCGAGAGCGGCGAGATCATGGTGCTGGCGCTATTGCCTGAATACGAAAGCCTGGGTTTGGGCCGCCGTTTGCTGGAACAGATGGTGCAGGATTTGCAGGCGCGTGGTTTTACGCGCCTGTTCCTGGCCTGTAATAGCGATCCTCAGGTGCGTTCCTATGGTTTCTATCGTCATTTGGGCGGGACCGAAAGTGGCCAGCGTGATGAGTTCGGTGACGATATTTTGGAATATCACTTTGCAGATTAAGTTTGGAGCTGTCTGTGACCGCCTATGGCGGGTTTCTAGCGCAGGAAGTGCTGGAGCCTCGGGGCGTGTACCACGAGATCCATCTGAATGACTGGAGCAAGGCGGCGTCGAGTCGGCACAGGATGATCGTCCGACAGCCGATACGTTAACTTTGCGCCAAGGTAAAAAAAAACGCCCCAAAAGCACAAAGGCTTTTGGGGTGTTTTGTTGGGATGTGCCGTTCAGGCTGCCGGTGCTCTTAGACTGACTGGGCGTTTTGCAAAGCCTGGATACGTGCCGCGATAGGGGGGTGGGAAGCGAAGATCGCGCTGATCGAACGACCACCCGAAATACCGGAGGCTTCAAAGTTCTTGGGCAGTTCGCCAGGAGCCATGCCACCCAGGCGGGCCAGAGCATGGATCATGGGCTGACGCGAACCCAGCAGCTGGGCGGAGCCGGCATCGGCACGGTACTCACGCTGACGCGAGAACCAGGCCACGATGATGGAGGCCAGCACGCCAAAAATCAGCTCAAACACAAAAACCGAGGCGTAGTAACCCATGCCCACATCGCGATCATTACGCAGCAGCACGCGGTCCACAAAGTAGCCGGCCAGACGGGCCAGGAAGATCACGAAGGTGTTCACCACACCCTGGATCAAGGTCAGGGTCACCATATCGCCATTGGCGATGTGAGCGACCTCGTGGCCCAGCACGGCCATGACTTCTTCTTCGGTCATGCCGCGCAGCAAGCCGGTGGACACGGCGACCAGCGCATCATTCTTGAACGCACCGGTGGCAAAGGCATTGGGCTCGCCTTCGTAAATGGCTACTTCCGGGCGGCCAATACCGGCGCGGTCGGCCAGTTGATGCACGGTATCTACCAGCCAGGCTTCTTCGGCGTTGGCGGGAGCGTTCGGGTCAATGACGCGAGCATTCACGCTTTGCTTGGCCATCCATTTGCTCATCAGCAAGGAAATGATGGCGCCGGTAAAACCGACCAAAGCCGAGAAAATCAGCAATTGAGTCAGGTCCAGACCTTGCGCGTTCAGGTAACGTCCCACACCCAAAATATTCATGGAGGCGCTGAGCACCAGCATGACGGCCAAGTTGGTTATTAAGAAAAGGACAATTCGTTTCATGAATGCGGATTCCGGTATGACAGAAGAAATCGTGATCGTGGAAACACGATCTGCGCGAATTTTAGCCTTGATTCCAGGCGGGACAATCAAAGATTCAGCTTTTAGTCAGCTTTTGGACAAGATAGTTTCTTGAGCTGTCTTTCATGCTGTTGTGTAAGTGGTCTGGATATGGGGTTACCGGGCCACTTTTACAAGGTGGGGAGTATAGTAATGGCTTTCCCTTATTACTGATTTGGTCTGATCACATGCAGTCATTGTGGATGCTGGTAGCCTGCGCCATGTTTGCCATTATGGGGGCCTGTGTCAAAGTGTCCGCCGATGCGGGCGCATCGATGGCGCAAATCGTTTTGTTCCGGGGTGTGCCCTCAGTACTTCTTCTGGTGTTCTGGGCCAAGAGCCGTGGTTTACGGCTGGCTCCTCAAAGCTGGAAACTGCATATCCGACGTAATGTCTCCGGGGTCAGTTCCATGTGGCTGGGTTTTCTGGCTCTGGCCAATCTGCCTTTGTCGACAGCCGTCAGCCTGAACTACACCGCTCCCTTGTTTATTGCTTTCTGGATGCTTGCCTGGGGTGGCACCCAGCGTGATCCCGTGCGTCTGATTGCGGTACTGCTGGGCTTTATGGGCGTGATCGGTGTCTTGCGCCCCAGCATTACGCCTGACCAATGGTGGGCGGCGATGCTGGGCCTGTGTGCCGGTGCCTTGAGCGCGGTGGCCATGATGCAGGTACGCGCGCTGGGGCGTTCGGGCGAGCCTGAGTGGCGCACCGTGCTGCTGTTTTCCTGTTTTGTTGTCTGTTCCAGTCTGGTTGGCCTTTTGTGGGAAGGCTGGCGTGAGCTAAGCTGGCGCGCCTGGCTGGCCTTGCTGGGGGTAGGCTTGTCCGGCTTGTTCGGGCAGCTGACCATGACGCGTGCTTTTGGATTGGGCTCGGCCCTGTTGACCGCAGCCTTGCAATACACCACCATTATTTTCGCCGCCCTGATTGGCATTGCTTTCTGGGGCGATGTGCCGGACTGGTTAGCCTGGGCTGGCATGGCATTGATTATTGGGTCTGGTCTGTTGTCGGCCTGGCGTACCTACAGCGAGGATCGTATCTTGCGAGGTCAGGCCACGGCAGCGGAGCAGGCACCCGTCAAGGAGGCAGAACGTGTTTGAATTTCTGGTTAGCGCAGAACAAGTCCAGGCCAATCTGGATAACTCGGAGTGGTTGATTCTGGATGTACGCCATGATTTGGCCGACCATCAGGCAGGACGACGCGCTTATGAGCAGGGGCATATTCCGGGCGCGGTGTTCCTGGATCACGAGGTCGATCTGGCAGCTCCCAAGACGGGTCTGAATGGTCGTCATCCTTTGCCCAGCCGTCAGGAGCTGGCGCAGCTTTTGCAGCAAAACGGCTTGCGTGATGGCATGCAGGTCGTGGTCTACGATGCTCAGGGTTCCTTGTTTGCCAGCCATATGTGGTGGATGCTGCGCTGGCTGGGGCATCCCCAGGTCGCCATTCTGGATGGTGGCTGGCAGGCCTGGCAGCAATTGGGCGGAGCCGAAGAAAGCGGCTCGGCCAAGCCTGTACCAGCGGCTGCTAAGTTGAGCGTGCCTGAGCAGGCTGCCATGCCTACTGTGCAGACCGAGCAGGTACTGAAAAACCTGTCCAAACCTATTTTCACTGTGCTGGATGCGCGCGCCGCAGAACGATATCGCGGTGATGTGGAACCGATGGACCCGGTCGCAGGTCATATCCCCGATGCGCTTAACCGTTCGCACCTGAATAATCTGGGCGAACAAGGGCGTTTCAAACCCGCCGAGCAATTGCGTCAGGAGTTTCAAGACTTGCTGGGCTCGATTTCGGCAGAGATGGTTGTGCATCAGTGCGGTTCGGGTATTACAGCCTGTCACAATCTTTTTGCCATGGAATTGGCCGGTTTATCTGGTTCCAGCATCTACCCCGGCTCCTGGAGTGAATGGGTCAGTGATGCCAGCCGGCCTGTTGCGCGCAGCTAGGTTGCTGACTCGTCCTCGTGGTGCTGAAAAAGCCGCCTCAGGGCGGCTTTTTTTACCGCTTTATCCTGGTACGGACTCTCTATCCTGTTTGTAGGCTACCGCCTGACGCAGGCTCCCGTACAATGCCACTTCCAATTGGGCCTCGGCTAGTCCGAACAGCCCTCATTGATCAGGAATAGTTATGGTTAAATCTCGCGATGATAATCAAAGCGCCCAGGCGCCAGCCCAGCAGGATTTCGAGTCCGCCCTGGCGCAACTGGAAGCGTTGGTCGCTCGCATGGAAAGCGGGGCATTGCCGCTGGAGCAGGCTTTGCAGGCTTACGAGCAGGGCGTGGAGTTAGCCCAATTGTGTCAGCGCAAGCTGGACCTTGCACAAGAACAAGTCAGCGTATTGCAAGGCAATCTGCTGCGCCCCTTGTCCGGGGATGAAGCTGTTGGAGATAGTTAAGATGAGTTCTACCAGTTTTTCTGATTGGCTGCAGGCCCGGGTTGAGCAAACTGAGACCGTACTGGAACAGTTGTTGCCCCCTGTCAGTCAGGAACCCGCTCGTTTGCACGAAGCCATGCGCTACTCCGTGCTGGGTGGTGGCAAGCGCGTGCGCGCCGCTTTGGTCTACGCCGCCGGTGAGGCCGCCTTGCAAGGCAAGCCCATGGCGGCTGCCCAACTGAAAGCCTTGGAGCTGGCAGCGGCGGCGGTGGAATTGATTCACGCCTACTCGCTGGTTCACGACGATTTGCCGTGCATGGACGACGACAAATTGCGTCGTGGTCGCCCGACCACCCATGTTCAGTTTGATGAAGCCTGCGCCATGCTGGCTGGCGATGCCTTGCAACCGTTGGCCTTTGAGCTGCTGGCACAAATGCCAATTGCCCCTGCCTTGATTGTGCAAGCCATTACCCAATTGGCTCAGGCTGCAGGCAGTGCCGGCATGGCCGGTGGCCAGGCTATTGATTGTGAAAGTGTGGGCATTGCTCTGGATCGCGATCAGTTGCAAGAGATGCACAGCATGAAAACCGGCGCCATGTTGCAGGCCAGCGTTTTGCTGGGTGGTATCGTGGCGGGGGCGTCCTCTACCGTGCGTAATGGTTTGGAGGAGTACGCCCAGGCAGTCGGTCTGGCCTTCCAGGTCGTGGACGACATTCTGGATGTGACAGCCGATACCGCCACGCTGGGCAAGACCGCTGGTAAAGATGCGGCCGACAACAAACCCACCTATGTTTCCATCCTGGGTATGGACGGATCGCGCGAGTTGCTCGGTGCGTTGAACGAGCAGGCTCAGCTGGCTTTGCGCCCCTTGGGACCTGCCGCTGCGCGACTGACGCAACTGGCTGACTACATCGTGGGTCGCAATCATTAAGCGACGTGGGCCTGTGCTACTTTGGCACAGGCCGCGAAGCGTTTTACAATAGCCGATTGGCGATTGTTTTTAGACAGTCGTTTCACTTATTTGCCCGGATAGACGTCTTTAGTATGACAACCGTTTCCCTAGAGCAGATCCAGTCTCCCGCCGACTTGCGCCAGCTTGATCAACGTGATCTTCCCGAGCTGGCACGACAACTGCGCGAGTTTGTTCTGCAATCCGTATCCAAAACCGGTGGGCATTTGTCGTCCAATCTGGGCACGGTTGAATTGACCACCGCCTTGCACTATGTGTTCGAGACTCCCCACGACCGTATCGTATGGGACGTGGGCCACCAGTCCTATCCGCACAAGATTCTGACTGGCCGCCGCGATCAGATGGGTAGCTTGCGTCAGCAAGATGGCATTTCCGGTTTTCCCAAGCGCTCCGAGTCCGAGTATGACGACTTTGGTACCGCGCATTCCTCGACTTCAATTTCTGCCGTATTGGGCATGGCAGTGGCCTCGCGCAATGCCGGGATCGAGCGTCAGCACATTGCCGTGATCGGTGATGGCGCGATGACGGCCGGTATGGCGTTTGAGGCCCTGAACAATGCCGGTGTCACTCCGGATGTGAATGTGCTGGTGGTGCTGAACGACAACGACATGTCAATCTCCCCACCTGTGGGGGCTCTGAATCATTATCTGGCTCGCCTGATGTCGGGCCGATTCTATGCCGCTGCCAAGAATGTAGGCCGTACTGTCTTGCAGCATGTCCCGCCAGTTCTGGAACTGGCGCGCAAGTTTGAAGGCCATGCCAAGGGGATTCTGTCTCCGGCCACGTTGTTTGAAGAGCTGGGCTTTAACTACGTAGGCCCGATTGATGGCCACGATCTGGATGCGCTGGTCTCTACCTTGAGCAATCTGCGTGATCTGGGTGGTTTGCAGTTCCTGCATGTGGTTACCCGTAAAGGGCAGGGCTACAAGCTGGCTGAAGCCGACCCGGTGCTCTACCACGGTCCTGGCAAATTCGATCCCTCAGTGGGGCTGGTTACGCCTACGACCAAGCCGCGTCCTACCTTTACACAGATCTTCGGTCAGTGGCTGTGCGATATGGCCAGGCAGGATGAGCGCCTGTACGGTATTACCCCTGCCATGCGTGAAGGCAGTGGCATGGTGGAGTTCGAGCAACAATTCCCCCGTCGTTATTTTGATGTGGGCATTGCCGAGCAGCACGCCGTGACCTTTGCCGGTGGTTTGGCCTGTGAAGGGCAAAAGCCGGTGGTGGCGATTTACTCCACTTTCCTGCAGCGCGGCTACGATCAGCTGATTCACGACGTGGCCCTGCAGAATCTGGATGTCACGTTTGCGCTGGATCGCGCGGGTATTGTGGGCGCCGACGGGGCAACGCATGCCGGTAATTACGACATTGCCTTTTTGCGCTGCATTCCGAACATGGTGGTGGCCACGCCTTCGGACGAAAACGAAACCCGCTTGTTGCTGACCTGTTGTTATCAGCACCCAGGGCCCAGCTCGGTGCGCTATCCGCGCGGAGCCGGCATCGGTGCTGCCGTCGATCAGGAGCTCCATACCGTGCCGCTGGGAAAGGCCAATCTGCGTCGTCAGGGCAAGAACCTGGCTATTCTGGCTTTTGGTCCCGTCTTGCACGAGGCCCTGAAAGCGGCCGAGGTTCTGGACGCTACCGTGGTGGACATGCGTTTTGTGAAACCCATGGACGAAGCCTTGCTGCAAGAGCTGGCACAAAGCCATCAGGCTTTTGTGACAGTGGAAGAAGGCTGTTTGATGGGTGGTGCAGGCAGCGCGGTACTGGAGTTTGTCAGCCGTGATGCGCTGGTGATGCCCGTGCTGCAACTGGGCTACCCCGACGAGTTCATCGACCACGGTGATCAGAAGAAAATTGCGCAGGATCTGGGTCTGGATGCCGCCGGCATCGAGCGTTCGATTCGTGAGCGTTTCTCAAGTTTGCTTGAGGCGTGAGGCAATTTCTGCACAGTTTAGGGTTTAAATACCCCAATATGCGTGTTCTTGTTAAGGTTATCGAACCTCGCTTGCGATAAGCGTAAGATAATAATTCATTATTGTTTTTATTTACGGTTGCGGCTCTGTCGTAGCTGAACCTGATGGATATGAATACAGTGTCGGAATCGCCTTTGGCCATGCCAGATGTGCAAAGCAGCATGGATACACGCCGTGTTGCGATTCAGCGCGTGGGTGTGCGCGGGGTGCGGCATCCGATGATGCTGGACCTGCAAGGGCAGGCCGTGCCCACCGTGGCGCAATGGGAGTTGACGGTGGCCTTGCCGCCCGAAGAAAAAGGCACCCATATGTCGCGTTTTGTGGCTTTGCTGGAAGAGTACCGCCGTCAAGCCATGACGCCCGCCGGTTTTGTGCAGATGGCTCAGGCCATGCTGCCTTTGCTCAATGCCGGGCGTGGCGACATGACAGCCACCTTCCCCGTTTTCCTGGAAAAAGTGGCGCCCGTATCGGGTGTGGCCAGCCTGATGGATTACACCGTCAGCTGGACAGCACGTGTCGGTGTGGATGCCCAGCCTGAATTTGAATTGTCCGTGCTGGTTCCCGTCACCAGCCTGTGCCCGTGCTCCAAGGCCATTTCGGAGTACGGTGCCCATAATCAACGCTCGCACGTCACGGTGCAGGCCGTATTTGCCGATCCGGCGGCGCTGGATTTGCCCACGCTGATCAAGTCGGTTGAAGAGCAGGCGTCCTGCCAACTGTGGGGCTTGCTTAAGCGCACTGACGAAAAATACGTCACTGAATACGCTTACGACAATCCCAAGTTTGTCGAAGACCTGGTGCGTGATGTGGCCGTCAGCGTGCGCAGCCTGCCCGGAGTGTTGCGTTATAGCATCGAAGCCGAGAATTTTGAGTCGATTCATAATCACTCTGCCTACGCAAGCGTGCAGGGCTAAGGCTTTTGGCTTGTCAGCCAGCCTTTCTTGGTGCTAGTATCTATGGTTTCTTGCTCGACCCGGATTGAATGGGCGGGCTGTCGCGCTTGGTGCCTGACTGGTTTTACAGCAGGTAGTAGGCGATATCCACAAGGAGTTGTTCCATGCGTCACTACGAAGTAGTGTTCATTGTGCATCCCGATCAAAGCGAGCAAGTGCCCGCCATGATCGAGCGCTATTCGGCGATTGTTACTTCCGAAGGCGGTGCTATTCATCGTCTGGAAGACTGGGGCCGCCGTCAACTGGCTTACCCAATCCAGAAACTGGTCAAGGCTCACTACGTGTGCCTGAACATCGAATGCGGTCAGTCCACTCTGGACGAACTGGAGCATTCCTTCCGCTACAACGACGCTATCTTGCGTTACCTCGTCGCTGGCACGAAGAAAGCCCCTGAAGGCGCTTCGGTCATGATGAAGTCCGTCGAACGCGAAGAAGCACGTAAAGCAAGTACTGAAGCCAGCGCTCCTGCAGCGGCTGAAGCTGAAGCTCAAGCTGAAGAGTAATAGCTCCGACTGCGTGAACCAGTTCTCTCTTGCCGGTCAGCTTATCGACATCAAGCCTTTGCGTTATACGCCGGCGGGTGTCCCAGCTCTGGAATTGGTCCTGGAACACGAATCTTCCGTAATGGAAGCCGGTCACTCCCGGCAAATCGTTTTGACGATGCAGGTAGTGGCTCTGGGAAATAATGCATTGGGTCTGGCAGATACTCCTTTGGGAGCCCGTTTGCAACTACAAGGTTTTATTGCCCCCGCCCGTAAAGGCTCGACGCGACTGGTGCTGCATGTGCAGCAATATCAGCGTCACTTTCCGGGACAAGGCTCTGTTACGGTTTGACTGGTCTGGCTCGATCGTCGCGAAGTGTTCAACACCTCGCTTCACACTGAATTCTTCCGGGTATAGCCCGGTTACTAACGAGGCACAAAATGGCTTTCCGTAGAGGCAAAGACAAAAAACGCAAATTTGCACAACAGAACCCACTGTTCAAGCGCCGCAAATTCTGCCGCTTCACCGTCGCTGGCGTTGAAGAAATTGATTACAAAGATCTGGACACCCTGCGTGATTTCATCCAGGAAAATGGCAAGATCATCCCTGCACGTTTGACGGGCACCAAAGCTCACTACCAGCGTCAGCTGGACACCGCTGTCAAGCGCGCTCGTTTCCTGGCTCTGTTGCCGTACACCGACAACCACAAATAATCCAGAGGAACCTTAGTCATGCAAGTTATTTTGCTCGAAAAAGTCGCCAACCTGGGTAATCTGGGTGACGTTGTGCGCGTACGTGATGGTTACGCCCGTAATTTCCTGCTGCCACGCAAAGTTGCCCGCCGTGCTACGGCTGCTGCTCTGCAAGAGTTCGAAGCACGTCGTGCCGAACTGGAAAAGCTGCAAGCTGAAAAGCTGGCTGCTGCTCAGGCTCAAAACGAAAAGCTGAACGGCCAAACTTTCACTCTGGTTCAAAAAGCCGGCGTGGACGGTCGTCTGTTCGGTTCCGTGACCACCATGGACATCGCCAATGCATTGCAAAATGCTGGCTTTGCCGACCTGGTCAAGACTCAGGTTCGTCTGCCCGACGGTCACCTGAAAGCCGTTGGCGAGTACCCCGTTCAGGTTGTTCTGCACCCTGACGTGATCGCTGAAATCAACGTTGTGGTTCAAGGCGACGTAGCCTAAGACTAGTGCGTTGACGCATGGTACATTCTTTCATGGAGTGTATCTGCCAAGCTCAAAAAAGCCGGTGCAAGCCGGCTTTTTTGTTTTCTCTTCATTCTGTTCGAAGAGAGCCAGCACGCCTGCCGCGTGACTGTGCTGCCGCATCCGGTCCTGTCAGCCAAACATACTGTTGAGCCTGACTGTTCTGACCCCAGATACACAGACTGTTCAAGCCCGCACAACACATACTGTTGGCTGCGGCGTCGATTTTTTTCCTTGATTTGAAGGTATATGCATGGAAAGCAAGTCAGCCAAATCCGATTCAACGCTGGATTACCTTAGGGTCCCGCCTCATTCCATTGAGGCGGAGCAGTCGGTGCTCGGTGGCTTGTTGCTCGATAATGCCGCGTTTGACCGGGTGGCCGATATTGTCACCGACGAGGATTTTTATCGTTTTGATCACAAGCTGATCTGGCAACACATTACCCGCTTGATTGGCTTGGCCCGTCCTGCCGACGTGGTCACGGTGTTTGAGTCCCTGTCGGTTGCAGGCAAGCAGGAAGAGGTGGGCGGCCTGGCGTATCTGAATGCGCTGGCCCACAATACGCCATCGGCGGCCAACATTCGTCGCTACGCCGAAATCGTGCGCGAGCGTTCCACGCTGCGCAAGCTGGTCACCGTTGCTGATGATATTTCTTCAGCGGCGTTCAACCCCCAGGGCAAGGAAGCCCGCCAGATTCTGGACGAAGCGGAAACCCGTGTGTTTCAGATCGCTCAGGAAGGGGCGCGCGGCTCGCAGGGCTTTCTGGAAATCCAGCCACTGCTAAGCCAGGTGGTGGAACGTATTGACGAGCTGTATCACCGTGAAGGCGACTCGGAAGTCACCGGTGTGCCGACTGGCTTTATTGACCTGGACAAGATGACTTCAGGCTTGCAGCCAGGCGACCTGGTGATTGTGGCGGGTCGTCCTTCCATGGGTAAAACCTCGTTCTCCATGAATATTGGCGAACACGTGGCTATTGCCCAGGGCCTGCCCGTTGCCGTGTTCTCCATGGAAATGGGTGCGGTGCAGCTGGCCATGCGTATGGTGGGTTCGGTTGGTTTGCTGGACCAGCACCGCATGCGTACCGGCAAGCTGACTGCCGACGATTGGCCGCGCCTGACGCATGCCGTGCAGCAGGTGCAGGAAGCCCAGATTTACATTGATGAAACGCCCGGCCTGTCTTCTATGGAAGTGCGCGCGCGAGCTCGACGACTGGCACGGCAGTGTGGCCAGCTAGGCTTGATCATCATCGACTACTTGCAGCTGATGTCTTCAAGCGGTGGCGAGAACCGGGCAACAGAGATTTCTGAAATCAGTCGTTCTTTGAAGGGACTGGCCAAAGAGCTGAACTGCCCCTTGATCGCCTTGTCGCAGCTGAACCGAAGTCTGGAACAACGCCCCAACAAACGTCCTGTAATGAGTGACTTGCGTGAATCGGGGGCTATTGAGCAGGATGCTGACTTGATCTTGTTTATTTACCGAGACGAGGTCTACAACCCAGATTCGCCCGATAAAGGCACGGCTGAAATCATTATTGGTAAGCAGCGTAACGGTCCGATTGGTTCGGTTCGTCTGACCTTTGCTGGCGCCAGTACGCGCTTTCTGGATTACATGCCGAATTAAGAAGCACAGTGGCTGCTTCAGTGTGCAGGCGGTCGAGTCTGTTGAGCAGATATCAGGACAAAAAAAGAGGCATACCGCGGTATGCCTCTTTTTTATTCATTGTTCAGTCTGTATGGGCAGCTACGCAAGGTGGCTTGCCGTTCTCTTAGTGTTCACTGCGAGCAGCCAGTCTTTTCGCCAGCCATGCACACACCAGTAGCTGCCACTGGTGAAACAGCATGATCGGCAAGATGATAGGCCCCACCATGGCACTGGGGAAAATCACGTTGGCAATCGGGATGCCGCTGCTCAGGCTTTTATTGGAACCACACATCAGCAGGCTGACACGGTCCTCAAAGGAAAAGCCCAGCCAGCGCCCCAGGTTCCAGGCCAGCACTTGCGCCAAGGTCAGCAGAACGGCGTTGGACAGCACAATCAGTCCCAAGGCACTCAATGGGGTGGAGGACCACAGGCCGCCCACCACCGCGCCTGAAAAGGCCGTATACACCACCAGCAGAATCGATCCCTGATCCACGACTTTCAGCAGTTGCTGGCGCTTCATGACCCAGGCCCCGATCACGGGACGCAGCAGATGCCCGAAGACAAAGGGGAAAAACAGTTGCAGCATGATTTTCCCCACCGCTTCCAGCGACACCGTGGCCTGGGCGCTGGTGGCACCAGCCAGCATGATGCCAACCAGCAGAGGCGTGATGAACACACCCAGCAGGGTGGAGGCAGAGGCGCTGCAAATGGACACCGGCACATTGCCTCTAGCCATTGCGGTCAGCGCCACTGCAGACTGCACGGTGCTGGGCAGGCAGGCCAGAAACAGGATTCCCAGGTACAGATTGTCGGTTAGCCAGGGACGCAGCACGGCGGCCACGCCACTGCCTAGAATCGGGAAGAGCAAGAAGGTGACGGACAGAATCAGCAGGTGCAAGCGCCAGTGAGACAAGCCGCCCCAAATGGCCTCTCGTGACAGACGAGCACCATGCAGAAAGAACAGCAGGGCAATCGCAATCTGGGTGATGTGTTGAAACAGTGGCACGCCCCAACCTTGGGCGGGCAGCAGACTGGCAAGTGCAACCGTGGCAAACAGCTTCAGCAAAAACGGGTCAATCGGTAAGCGCTTGATCATGCTTGATGCGCGCTCATGGAAAGAGCCATACGGTAGGCATAGCCCAGGGAGGAGGCATCAGCCTTGCCCTGTCCGGCAATGTCGTACGCGGTGCCGTGGTCGACACTGGTGCGGATAAAAGGCAAGCCAACTGTCACGTTCACGCCTTCGTCCAGACCCAGCAGCTTGATGGGAATCAGCCCCTGGTCATGGTATTGGGCCACCACAATATCGAACTCTCCCTGACGAGCCCGCATGAAAATCGTATCGCCGGGCCAAGGGCCGCTGGCCTGGATGCCTTCAGCGCAGGCTTGTTCAATAGCCGGGGTGATCTGTTCTATATCTTCCAAACCAAATTTGCCGCCTTCACCCGCGTGGGGGTTCAGGCCCGCGACGGCCACACGGGGCTTGGCGATTCCGGCCTGGGTGCAGGCCAGTTGTGCCAGTCGTATGGTTTGCAGCACGCGCTCTGTAGTAATCAGGGAAGGGACACGGGCTAGCGGTTCGTGAATGGTGACCAGAAGGGAGCGCAAATGCTCGTTGGCCAGCATCATGGCGTAGTGCTCGGTGTGGCTGCGCTCGGCCAGAATCTCGGTATGGCCGGGGGCATCGATACCGCCTTTTTGCATGGCCAGCTTGTTCAGCGGGGCAGTGACGATGGCACGGATCAGGCCAGCCTGGGCATCATCAATGGCGTGGCACAGGTATTCGTAGGCACCGCGTCCGGCCAGGGCGTGAACTTCGCCATAGGGCAGGTCTTCGGGTAGGGCTTGCCAGCGATTCAGTACCGCAATTACCCCTTTGGGCGTGCAAACGGGCTGCTCCACTTCCTCGACGTGCCAGTCTTGAGCGGCACCAATCAGTGCCAGGGCACGGCGCAGTGCGCCGGCATCACCATAAACCACGGCAGGGTGGGGCAAGCCTTCAACAATCAGGCGGGCAATAATTTCCGGGCCTATGCCAGCGGCATCGCCCATGGTAAGCCCGATGGGCTGTGCGGTACGTTTCATAGCAGTCATTAAAAAATCCCCCACGCTGCGTCCTTGCTGTGCGTGCGCGCTTTGACGCAGCCTGGCGGTAAAAAAAAACCGGGTCCAGGACCCGGTTTGAGTGAGTAGAGATTCGGTTTAGAGTGCGTCGCTGGCGTAATCGGCCAGACGGGAGCGCTCACCACGTTGCAAGGTAATGTGGCCTGCATGCGGCCAGCCTTTGAATCGGTCTACCACGTAGGTCAGCCCCGAACTGCCCTCGGTCAGGTAGGGCGTGTCGATCTGGGCAATATTGCCCAGGCAGACAATTTTAGTTCCTGGACCGGCGCGCGTCACCAGTGTTTTCATCTGCTTGGGCGTCAGGTTCTGGGCCTCGTCGATGATCAGGAACTTGTTCATGAAGGTACGACCCCGCATGAAGCTCAGGGATTTCACCTTGATCTTGGAGCGCACCAGTTCCATGGTGGAGTTGCGCGGAGCCTCGGTGCCTTGCGGATTGTTCAGGTTGTTGGAGGACTTGCCGGTGCCCAGGTGCAGGACTTCCAGGTTGTCTTCCAGCGCACCCATCCAGGGCTGCATTTTCTCTTCCTCGGTACCGGGCAGGAAGCCGATGTCATCTCCGACAGGCACGGTGGCACGGGTGATGATGATTTCGTTGTAGCGTTTGGTCTCCAGGGTCTGGGTCAGCGCACTGGCCAGGGCCAGCAGCGTTTTACCTGTACCGGCATGGCCCAGCAGGGAGACGAAATCAAAATCCGGGTTCATCAACAGGTTCAGGGCAAAGTTCTGTTCGCGGTTGCGAGCCGTAATGCCCCAGACGTTGTTCTTGCCGTGACTGTAGTCGCGCAAGGTGGCCAGTACCGCGGTATTGCCAGCGGTTTCGCGTACCTGGGCATACAAGGGATCGTCGCCTTCGGTAAACACGAACTGGTTGACCATGAACTGGCTGCACAGCGGCCCGCTGATGCGGTAGAAGGTGGTGCCACCCTGTTGCCAGGATTCCATGTTCTTGCCGTGCTTGGTCCAGAAATTGTCCGGCAAGGGCATGACACCGTCATACAGCAGGTCGGAGTCATCCAGAACGTGATCGTGGCGGTAGTCTTCGGCCAGCAGGCCCAGTGCCTTGGCCTTCAGGCGCATATTGATGTCTTTGGACACCAGCACCACTTCGCGTTTGGGCATGCTCTGGGTCAGGGCATTGACCACGGCCAAAATAGCGTTGTCCGCCTTGCCCAGCGGCAGCTGGATAGGCAGGGTGGTATCCAGAGCGCTGGTCTGGAAGGTGACGGCGCCACGCGCTTCGGTATTGCCGATGCCATCCAGATTGATGGGCTTGTCCAGACCATGATCGCCCACCAGACCTTCCAGGGAGCGGCTGACCTGACGTGCATTGCGAGCCACTTCAGACAGGCCCTTTTTCTGGTGATCCAGTTCTTCCAGCACCATCATGGGCAGGAAGATGTCGTGCTCTTCAAACTTGAACAGCGAATTGGAGTCGTGCAGCAAGACGTTGGTATCCAGCACAAACAATTTGCGCTGGGTGGGGGCCAGACGGGTGCGTTTGCTGGCTGCGCCGGCGACAGGCTTGGGAGCCTGGGCAGGGCTGTCGGCAGCGCTTTTGCTGGGAGCTGCTTTGGCCACACTGGCGGGCGCAGGCGCTGCTGCAGGGGCCGCGGGCGCCGTTTTGACGGGCGCAGGCTTTTTGGAGCGTGGCGTAGCAGCCGCTTTACTGGGGGCGGCTTGGGGGCTGGCGGGGGGAGTGTCGGGTTCGTCTAGTGGTACGGGTGGATCGGCAAGGATGACACTGTCATCTTTTTCGCTAAGCAGGGTTCCCAGCTTGGTGGGCAACGTTGGTAGCGGCATATAACACGTACTCCTGGTTGTGTGCCGACCTGCAGGCCGGCACGGTAAGGTTTCAGGCGGCTTGCTGGACAGCCTGTAATACAGCCTGGACGTGGCCGGGCACTTTGATGCCACGCCATTCTTGAATCAACACACCTTGGGCGTCGATCAAAAAGGTGCTGCGCTCGATGCCACGTACCTGTTTACCGTACATGTTTTTCATTTTCATGACCCCAAACAGTTCGCACAAGCGCTCTTCGGTGTCGGCAAGCAAAGGGAAAGTCAGGGCTTGCTTGTCAATAAAACGTTCGTGCGAACCCAGCGAGTCGCGCGAAACGCCAATGATTTGCGCGCCTGCGGCCTGGAATTCAGGCAGGGCGTCGCGGAAATTCTGGGACTCGGTGGTGCAGCCTGGCGTGTTGTCTTTGGGGTAAAAGTACAACACTGTCATTTTTCCTTTCAGGTCAGCCGCGCTGAACTCGCCCTGAGTGGAGGGCACGGAAAAGTCGGGGATAGGGGCACCAATTTGTACGGCAGTCATGCTTTTTCCTGTATCAGTAAGGCCGCGACTACTTTGCGGCCTTCAGCCATGAGGATATTGTAGGTTCTGGCGGCAGCCTGGGTATCCATGATTTCCACACCTATGCCCCACTGCAGCATTTCCTGCGTGACAGCGGGATGCAAAAAGTGCTGGCGCTGGCCAGTACCAATCAAAATCAGTTCGGGGGCGTTGTCAGGGCGCGCCGGCGGGGCGTCATCCAGAAAAGCCATGGGGTCTTGCTTGACCGATTCCAGTCCCGCAATCCGGCGCAGCAGCACGGCTGTCAGCTCGGAGGCGTTTTGAATGGCCAGGTCCTGAACCGGACCTTCGGGGCTAAAGAAGATGGAATGATCGTGGTTTTGAAAGTTGATCGCCACATAATCGTCACCGTAAGCGGTGATGGCATTCATGGCTGGATTGTGTTCGCGTTGCAGTTGCACGATGAGTCTCTCCGGTTTTCAGCTTCGATGATAGCGCAAAGCGCCAGTGACGATGCGGCACCTGATCTGTTTGCAGTGATTCTCAGTAAGTCAATCATGGATTAAACTCTTTGATTCACTTTTGACTTTTGGTTTGGGTCTTCGCTTTTTCTTATCAAGGAATGTCATGATTCGCTTTCCGCGCATCGAGCGTTTGCCGCCTTACGTGTTCAACATTACCGGCGAGCTGAAAATGGCCGCCCGCCGTCGTGGCGAGGACATTATCGACATGTCCATGGGGAACCCGGACGGAGCGACACCGGCGCACATCGTGGAAAAGCTGGTCGAGGCGGCCACCCGCCCGGACACTCATGGATATTCTGTCTCCAAAGGCATTCCGCGTCTGCGCCGAGCCGTGACCAATTGGTACGAGCGCCGCTACAATGTGCACTTGGATCCTGATAGTGAAGCGATCGTTACCATCGGTTCCAAAGAAGGTCTGGCCCACTTGATGCTGGCAACGCTGGACAAGGGCGACACTGTGCTGGTGCCCAACCCCAGCTACCCCATTCATATCTATGGTGCCGTCATTGCCGGCGCGAATATCCGTTCGGTACCCATGGTCCCAGGCGTGGATTTTTTCGAGGAAATCGAAAAAGCCGTGCGGGAGTCCATTCCCAAGCCCAAAATGATGATTCTGGGTTTTCCCAGCAATCCGACGGCCCAGTGCGTGGAACTGTCCTTTTTTGAGCGTATTGTGGCGCTGGCACGCGAGCACAATATTCTGGTGGTACATGATCTGGCCTATGCCGACATTACCTTTGACGGCTACGTGGCCCCCTCCATCATGCAGGTGGAAGGCGCGCGCGATGTAGCGGTCGAGTTTTTCACCATGAGCAAAAGCTACAATATGGCCGGCTGGCGTATTGGTTTCATGGTGGGCAACGAGTCCTTGGTCAATGCTCTGGCACGTATCAAGAGCTATCACGACTACGGCACCTTCACACCGATTCAGGTGGCCGCCATTGCGGCGCTGGAAGGGCCACAAGATTGTGTCAGCGAGGTGGTGGAGCAGTACCGCCGCCGTCGCGACGTACTGGCCAAGGGCCTGCATGAAGCAGGCTGGATGGTCGATGTCCCCAAGGCATCAATGTATATCTGGGCCAAGATTCCCGAGTTCTACAAGGACATCGGTTCGCTGGAGTTTGCCAAGCGCTTACTGAGCGATGCCAAAGTAGCCGTATCCCCCGGCATCGGCTTTGGTGAGTATGGCGACAACTATGTGCGCTTTGCGCTGATCGAAAACGAGCAACGTACCCGTCAGGCGGTACGCGGCATCAAAGAAATGTTCCGTAAGGACGGATTTGTTCAATGAGTCCTATCAAAGTAGGTTTGCTGGGTTTGGGTGTGGTTGGCAGCGGCACCTGGAACGTATTGAAACGCAATGCAGATGAAATCGCTCGCCGCGCCGGTCGCCGTATTGAGGTGGTCGCTATTGCTGTGCGTGACCTGGAAAAGGCACGTGCGCTGGTTGGGGACGAAGTCACCCTGACCACAGACGGCATGGATGTGGTGCGCAATCCCGAGATCGATATTGTGGTCGAGCTGGTGGGTGGCGACACCCTGGCACGCGAGTGGGTCATGGAAGCCATTGCCCAGGGCAAGCACGTGGTTACCGCCAACAAGGCGCTGCTGGCCAAGCATGGCAACAAGATTTTTGCCGCTGCTCACGAGCGCAGTGTCATGGTGGCGTTTGAAGCCGCTGTGGCCGGTGGTATTCCTATCATCAAGGCGATTCGCGAAGGCCTGACGGCCAACCGTATTCAGTGGCTGGCCGGCATTATCAACGGCACCACCAACTACATCCTGTCCGAAATGCGCAACCGTGGCGTCAGCTTTGCTGAAGCCTTGGCCGATGCCCAGCGCCTGGGTTACGCCGAAGCTGATCCTACTTTCGACATTGAAGGGGTGGACGCGGCGCACAAGCTGAGCCTGCTGGCCTCCCTGGCCTTCGGTATTCCGGTGCAGTTCAGCAAGGCCCACGTGGAAGGCATTACCAGCCTGGCACTGGAAGACCTGCAACACGCACAACGTCTGGGCTACAACATCAAGCTGCTGGGTATTACCCGCGCCCGTGAAGAAGGTATCGAACTGCGCGTACACCCCACCTTGGTTCCGCTGCAAAGCATGCTGGCCAATGTGCAAGGTGCCATGAACGCGGTGCTGGTGCATGGCGACGCCGTGGGCCAAACCGTGTACTACGGTGCCGGTGCCGGTGCCTTGCCAACCGCGTCGGCGGTGGTGGCCGATCTGGTGGACGTGACCCGTCTGCAAACTGCAGAACCCGAACACCGCGTGCCTTACCTGGCCTTCCAGCACAACGCCATGTCCGATACCCCCATCCTGCCTATGGATGAGGTGGTGTCCTCGTACTACCTGCGCTTGCGTGTGGACGACCGTCCTGGTGTGCTGGCTGATGTGGCCCGCATTCTGGCTCAAGCCTCGATCTCGATCGGTTCCATGTTCCAGGAACCGGCTGGCGAACAGGCCGATATCATCTTCCTGACGCACGAAGCGCGTGAAGGTGCCATCAATGGCGCAATCAGCCAGATTCAGAATCTGCCTTTTGTACAGTCTGCCGTGACCCGTTTGCGCGTGGAGAACCTGTAATGAATTACATCTCTACCCGTGGCGGCATGAAGGCCCAGCTATTCTCGGACATCTTGCTGGAAGGCCTGGCTCCGGATGGCGGTTTGGCCATGCCAGAAAGCTACCC
Organism: Alcaligenes faecalis; assembly: GCF_002443155.1. Lineage (NCBI taxonomy): Bacteria > Pseudomonadati > Pseudomonadota > Betaproteobacteria > Burkholderiales > Alcaligenaceae > Alcaligenes > Alcaligenes faecalis. Next base: position 927,948 of record NZ_CP023667.1, read on the forward strand.
TCAAGTCAGTGCAGAAACGCTGGAATCCTGGCGCGCCCTGAGCTACCCCGAACTGGCCGCCAAAGTGCTGGGCCTGTTTGTCACCGATATCCCAGCTGATGAACTGTCCGCCTTGACGGCACGTGCTTACGCACCTGGCGTGTTCGACAGCGAGCAGGTGGTACCCGTCAAGGAACTGGAACCTGGTTTCTCCTTGCTGGGCTTGTCCCAAGGTCCAACCCTGGCTTTTAAAGACATGGCCATGCAGTTCCTGGGCCAGGTTTTTGAGTACGTGCTGACACAGCGCAACAGCACCCTGAACATTGTGGGCGCCACTTCCGGCGACACAGGTTCGGCGGCTGAATACGCCTTGCGCGGCAAGCGTGGCGTCAGCGTGTTCATGCTCTCGCCCTACGGCCGCATGAGCGCTTTCCAACGCGCTCAGATGTACTCCTTGCAAGACGAAAACATCCACAACCTGTCGGTCAAGGGTGTGTTCGATGATTGCCAGGATATCGTCAAGGCTTTGGCAGGCGATCTGGAGTTCAAATCCAAATGGCATCTGGGTGCCGTGAACTCCATTAACTGGGCACGTATTTCCGCTCAGGTGGTGTACTACTTCTGGGGTTGGCTGCGCAGCACGAACCAGGCCGGTCAAAAGGTCTCGTTTGCTGTTCCTTCGGGCAACTTTGGCAATATTCTGTCGGGTCACATTGCTCGCCAGATGGGTCTTCCTATCGCCAAGCTGGTTCTGGCCACCAATGAAAACAACGTGCTGGAAGAGTTCTTCCGCACTGGCATTTATCGTCCCCGTGGTTCCGAGCAAACTTACGCCACGTCCAGCCCGTCCATGGACATTTCCCGCGCCTCCAACTTCGAGCGCTTTGTGTTTGACCTGCTGGGCCGTGATGGCAGCAAGGTCAAGGCATTGTGGGAACAGTTGGCTAAAGAAGGCCAGTTCGATCTGAGCGAGTATCTGCCACGCTTCCAGGAAGAGTTCGGCTTTGTGGCTGGCGCCAGCTCGCACCAGGATCGTCTGAACACGATTGCCCAGGTAAACACGCAGTACCAGACTCTGATCGACCCGCACACGGCAGACGCCGTCAAGGTGGCTCAGAACTTCCGCGAAGAAGGCATCCCCATGCTGGTGCTGGAAACCGCGCTGCCTGCCAAGTTCTCCGAGACGATCGAAGAAGCGATTGGTCAGCCCGCACCGGTGCCTGCGCACCTGGCCGGTCTGGCAGACTTGCCACAGAAAGTGGTGGTGATGGATTCGGATGTAGCCCAAGTACGTCGCTACATCGAGGAACACGCCCCAACCTGATGCCCGCTATCTGCGCTGGCCCTGTGCTGGCGCAGCCATGGCGGCCAGGTAGTAGTTTCAAACCCCGATTTTGATATTCCTGCTGGCCTGAATGATATTCAGTTTGCTATGCAGGAAAGCAGAAATCGGGGTTTTTGCGTTTTTGGCCGGTTTTGCTGCAAGACTGGCAGGGCTGCGGTTTCGCAGCTAACTGAACTTTTTCTATCAGGCCTTCATCAAAAACACACGATATGCGGGCATGATGTCTATGGCCTTTGGTATAGGCAGATAGGCGGCTCGTCTATCGAACATAGAGAAAGGATAGAAAAGTCATGAGTAAAACGACTCACGTGAAATTACGCCCCCTGGAGCGCGAGGACCTGCGCTTTGTGCATTTGCTGGACAATAACGCCAGCGTGATGCGCTACTGGTTCGAGGAACCCTACGAAACCTATGGCGAGCTGGCAGCTCTGTACGATGAGCACATTCATGATCAGCGTGAGCGTCGTTTTGTGGTGGAGTGGGAAGGGCAGCCCTCCGGTGTGGTGGAGCTGGTGGAAATTGATTATGTACACCGCCGGGCCGAGTTCCAGATCATCATTGCGCCGGAATTTCAGGGCAAGGGCATTGCCTCGCGGGCGACCAAGCTGGCTATCGAGTACGGCTTTGGGGTGCTGAACCTGTACAAGATTGTGCTGATTGTGGATAAGGAAAACCACAAGGCCATTCACATTTATCAGAAGTTTGGTTTCCAGGTGGAAGGCGAGCTCAAACACGAGTTCTTCATTAACGGCCAGTACCGGGACGTGGTGCGTATGTGTTTGTTCCAGCAAGAGTTTCTGGCGGCTCATAAGCCCGCGCAGACGTTGCTGACACCGTCGGCGCAGTAGTGCTCAGCCGTGGCCCTTACAGATGCGCCGCTTTCAGACCGCTGCGCACCGCACCTTCCAGCACACCGGGGTAGCCGGTATCGGTCCAGTCGCCCGCCACACGAATGGCTGGCCACGGTGTCGTTACTGAAGGACGACGCAAGCCGGGTATGGCTGCAAAAGTAGCTCGCTTTTCGATAATCAGTTCGCTAGCTCGTACCGCTGGCATGGCTTTCAGATGCCGGGTTTGGCTGCGTACCTGCTCGATAATCGCGGCAATGGCTTGCTCGCGGTCCAGCGCCTGCAGGCGCACTGCGTCGCTGATGACGATCCCCACCAGCGTTTCGCCGCTACCCGGCTTCAGCGCGCTGTGATCAAACAGCCATTGCCCGCCGCTGCCACTGCTGTCGTCCAGCATCAACATGGAGTGGGGCAGGTTCCAGGCCTGTTCCAGTTCCAGATACAGGGTGGCGATAGGGACATAGCTGAATGCCTCCAGATCCGCCAGCAATTGTTCGCTGGCCGGGCTGCTGGGCAGGCTATGCAGCAGGCGCGCAGCTTGGACGGGCGGGCAAGCCACAATGGCTGTATCAAACTGCAGGCCGTCAATGTGTACACCCGCTTCCGTCAGTTCCAGCCTTTGTACCCGGTGGCCTAGCTGTAGCTGAATATCGCGCAGGGCGGATTCGCACCAGAGCTGGCTTAAGTCTGTCAACGGAATCAAGGTTTGGCTGGCTTGTCGCGGGCCGCCCAGACTATCGCGCAGGACATGGGCAAACAGCTGGGCGCAGGCTTGCTCAATCGGGGTGTTCATGGCGGCTACACACAGCGGTTGCCAGAACAGACGGATGACATGGCTGTCTTGCTCGTGTTGCTCCAGAAGCTGCAACACCGTCAGACCGGCTGGCGTGCGCCATTGCTGCGTCATCAGCCAGCGGCAAAAACGCGCCAGCTTGATTTTTTGCGACCAGCTCAGGCCCTGGGCTCCCAGCAGGCCGGTCAATAAATGGAAGGGGGCGGGCAGGGCGCGATTGCGCAGGCGAAAATGTCCGTCGGCCGAGATCACGTCCAGATCCTTGCGGTCCAGACGCGAGGCTTCGTCCAGGCCGATTTCCCCCATCAAACCCAGAATGACGGAGTAGGCCCCCAGCATGATGTGCTGGCCGTTATCGGTGTCGCGCCCCAGATTGGGGCTGTGAATGCGGCGGGCACGCCCGCCTATATGGCGCGAGGCTTCAAAGACACTGACCTGATGGCCCTGGGTCTTCAAGCGCCAGGCAGCGGCACAGCCCGCCCAGCCCGCCCCGATAACCGCGACTTTCATCGGCCCAGTTTGCGTTGCAAGCTGCGGCCGCCCGATACCCAGGTTTTCCAGGCGAGCCAGAACTTGCGAATGGGCGTCAGCGAAATGCGCTGTTCCAGCACATGCCAGCGATCATTGGCAATTTCCACCAGCAGGGCATGGTAGATGGCCGCCATCAACAGGCCGGGGCGTTGTGCCCTGCGATCAACAGCGGGCAGGGCACGCATAGCCTGGCGGTACAGATCCTGGGCACGTTCGGTTTGAAAGGCCATCAGGGCCTCGAAGCGCTCCGAGTGTTGCTGATCCAGAATCTCATGGGGCGATACGCCAAACTTGTCCAGATCTTCCTGAGGCAGGTAGATGCGGCCACGACGAGCGTCATCGCCTACATCACGGATAATATTGGTCAGCTGAAAAGCCAGGCCCAGTTTTTGGGCGTAGTCGCTGGTCTGTTTCTGGGTTTGGCCAAAAATACGCGCCGACAGCAGTCCCACCACGCTGGCGGCGTGCCAACAGTAGCGTTCCAGCTCGCTCCAGCTCTGGTAGCGCACCTGGTCCAGATCCATTTCCATGCCGTCAATGACGGCCAGCAGCTCGTCCTGGGGCAGGTCGAAGGCCTTGATATGGGGAGCCAGGGCCTGCATGACCGGGTGATGGGCACGGCCTTCGTACAGATCGGCCACTTGCGTGCGCCACCAGACCAGCTTCATGCGGGCGACCGACTCTTCGTGAACCTCGTCCACCACGTCGTCAACCTCGCGGCAAAACGCGTACAAGGCCGTGATGGCACGGCGGCGTTCGGGCGGCAGAAACAAAAAGGCGTAGTAGAAGCTGGAGCCGCTTTGGGCTGCCTTGTTCTGACAATACTCGTCTGGGCTCATGGACGTTCAGGGTCGGTAAGGGGTACGGCTCAGGCCGCGGGTAATCAGGCGTAGCCAGTCCAGGCGGGACAGGGTGGGGCGGTGGCTGAAGACATCAAACTGTACCGCTTCCAGGCGTTCCAGAATACGCAGACCGCCCAGCACCATCATTTTCAGTTCCAGGCTGATGCGCCCGGACAGGTGGGGTGACAGCAGCAGGCCGGCTTGCAGGCGCTGGCGGGCATCGGTAACCAGCAGCTGCATCATTTCCTGCCAGCGTGCATCGGCCTCGGGCTGGCGCAGCAGCTGGGTGCGTGCCTGGATGTAATCGTCATCCAGATCGTATTGGGCCAGCAGGTCTTGCGGGATATAGACACGGTTCTTGTGCCAGTCCAGCGCCACGTCCTGCCAGAAATTAACCAATTGCAGCCCCGTACAGGTGGAGTCGGCCATCTCGACCAGCTCCGGGCTGTGGGCTTCATACAGATGCAGCATCAAGCGGCCAACCGGGTTGGCCGAGCGGGTACAGTAATCCAGCACCTGCGCCATATCGCTATAGCGATGGGTGGTAACATCCTGGCGGAATGCCGACAGCAGGTCCAGAAAAGGCTTGAGTGGCAACTGGAAGTTGCTGATGCTGCTGGCCAAAGGGGCAAAAATTTCGCTGTGCGGGGTATCGGCCAGGACAGGCTGGTGATATTGCAGTTGTTCTATTCCGGCTTTGAACTGCGCCAGCAGTTCCAGGCGCTCGGCAGCGCTTAAATCGCCTTCATCAGCAATGTCGTCGGCGCTGCGGGCAAAACGATAAATATCGGTGACCGGTCGGCGTAGCCGACGAGGTAGCAGCACAGAGGCGACAGGGAAGTTTTCATAGTGCTCGATAGACATAGTCCGCCAGTATACGGCTTTCGTTTCCACTAGGGCTGGTTTAGACTTTCGTATTGCTTCGGGGAGAACCATGCCACGTCCTATCTCGGCCACCATTCATATTGCGTCACTGCGTCACAATCTCGATATGGTTATTCAGAGCCTGAATAACGCCACGGCTCCATCCGGCGTAAAACGGCCCCATATCTGGGCCGTCATGAAGGCTAATGCTTACGGTCATGACATCGAAAATGCGGTGCGGGCATTCAGTGCCGCCGAAGGCATGGCGATGCTGGACCTGAAAGAAGCCATACGCTGTCGGGCTGCCGGCTGGACCGGCCCCATCATGTTGCTGGAAGGTTTTTTCCAGCCTGAAGATCTGGATGTGCTGGCCGAATTTGGCCTGACCACCGTTATTCATTGCCACGAGCAGCTCAAGATGCTGGAGCAGTGGAAGGGCGGGGTGGCCTTGAATGCCATGGTCAAGCTCAATAGCGGCATGAACCGTCTGGGTTTCAGCGTGGACGATTACCCCGCTGCTTTCGAGCGCGCCCAGCGTCTGCAAAAAGCGGGCAAGCTGGGCACGGTCGGTCGCATGACGCACTTTGCGCGCGCCGACGACAATATTGATGCCACGCTGGAGCAGATTCGCTGCTTTGACCGGATCACCGACGGCTTGCCCGGCCCGGTCAGTGTGTGCAATTCAGCCGCAACCCTAAGCCCTGACCTGGGGGCCTACATGCCTTCCGGTCCGGACCACTGGGTGCGGCCCGGTATCTGTTTGTACGGCAGCTCTCCTTTTGCGGACATCAGCGCCGATGACTTCGGTTTGCAGCCCGGCATGACGCTGGCAGCAGAGCTGATCAGCGTGCGCGGCGTCAAGCAGGGCGAGGGCATTGGTTACGGCCATACCTATATTGCCGAGCAGGCCATGCGCGTTGGCGTGGTGGCTTGCGGCTATGCCGATGGTTACCCGCGCCATGCGGGAACCGGCACCCCTATTACCGTCAACGGTGTGCGTACCCGTTTGCTCGGTCGTGTCTCCATGGACATGTTGGCAGTAGACCTGACGCCGGTGCCCGCCGCCGGTGTAGGCAGTCAGGCGGTGTTGTTCGGTCAAGGCGGGCCCAGTGTGGATGAGGTTGCTGCGGCAGCCGGAACCCTGGGCTACGAATTGATTTGCGCGGTCGCCCCACGTGTGCCGCGCATCATCCAGAATTAACACCAATAAGGCATAGCCATGAAAAATAAATGTGTACTCGTTACCGGCGCTACCAAAGGAATAGGCTGGGCAATCAGCCAAAGGCTGGCCGATGCCGGGGCCCACGTGGTGGGTCTGGCACGCCATACCGAAAGCATTGATTTCCCCGGATATCTGTACTCTTGCGATCTGAGCAATGCAGGCGAAACCGAGGAAATGCTGCGCGTTATCCGCGAAAAATACCCCGTTGATGCGGTGGTGAACAATGTGGGTATGGTCGCGCCCGAGCCGATTGGTCAGGTGGACCTGGGCAATCTCTATCAGGTGTTTGACCTGAATGTGCGTGTGGCGGTGCAAGTGGCCCAGGCTTTCATCCCCTCGATGAAAGCGCGCAAGGAAGGCCGCATCGTCAATATTTGCAGTCGTGTCGTGCACGGCGGTTCCGACCGCACCAGCTATGCCGCGGCCAAAAGTGCCTTGCTGGGTTGCACCCGCACCTGGGCGCTGGAACTGGCTCCTTACGGCATTACCGTCAATGCGGTCTCTCCTGGTCCGATCGAAACCGAATTGTTCCGTGCCAATCATCCCGTTGGCAGTGAAGCCGAACAACGTAGCCTGTCCTCCATTCCCTTGGGACGTTTTGGGCAGGCCGTGGAAGTGGCTGCTGCGGTCACCTTCCTGCTAAGCGATGAAGCCGCTTATATCACCGGCCAGAATCTGGGCGTGGATGGCGGCGGCAGCCTGGCCGGACGTTAAGGAATTTCTATGGCCACCAGTACTCGTGCGGCCCGCAAGGCCAAAGTTGTATTTGTTTGCACAGAGTGCGGGGCAGATACACCCAAGTGGGCGGGCAAATGCCCGGCCTGCGGGGCTTGGAACAGTTTGCAGGAAACGGTGGAGACGCCGGCTGCGGCCAGCGCCCACCGTTTTGCTTCCCTGGCCGGTTCCAGCCCGGTTCAAAGTCTTTCCGATGTGCAGGCGCGGGAACTGCCGCGTGTGCCCACCGGCATAGGCGAGTTCGATCGCGTTCTGGGCGGCGGTCTGGTTGAGGGCGGCGTGATCCTGATCGGGGGCGATCCCGGAGTCGGTAAATCCACGCTGCTGCTGCAAGCCATGGCTGCCTTGGCCCAGCAAACCAAAGTGCTGTATGTGACAGGCGAGGAATCAGCCGAACAGGTCGCCTTGCGTGCTCGTCGTCTGGGTGTGCCTACCGAAGGTGTGGACTTGCTGGCCGAAATTCGTCTGGAGTCCATCAGCCAGGCCTTGCAGTCGCACCAGCCCAGCGTGGTGGTGATCGACTCGATTCAAACCCTGTATTCGGATCAGCTCAGCGCGGCTCCAGGCTCGGTGTCGCAGGTGCGCGAATGCGCGGCTCAGCTTACCCGCCTGGCCAAGCAAAGCGGCACCTCCATGATTTTTATCGGTCACGTCACCAAAGACGGGACCTTGGCCGGGCCACGAGTGCTGGAGCACATCGTGGATACCGTGCTGTATTTCGAGGGTGATACCCATTCCTCCTTCCGCATGGTGCGCGCGTTCAAGAACCGCTTTGGCGCGGTCAATGAGCTGGGCGTATTTGCCATGACGGAAAAGGGGTTGAAAGGGGTCAGCAACCCTTCGGCCCTGTTCTTGTCGCAGCACTCCCAGTCGGTAGCAGGCTCTTGCGTCATGGCTACTCAGGAAGGCACACGACCTTTGCTGGTGGAAATTCAGGCTTTGGTGGACTCGGCCCATGTGCCCAATCCGCGCCGCCTGTCTGTGGGCCTGGAAAGTTCCCGTCTGGCCATGTTGCTGGCGGTAATGCATCGCCATGCTGGTGTGGTCACCTACGACCAGGACGTGTTCGTGAACGCCGTCGGTGGCGTCAAGATTACCGAACCAGCGGCTGACCTGGCGGTGCTGCTGGCTATTTTGTCCTCCTTGAATAACCGTCCCTTGCCACGCGGCCTGGTCGTGTTTGGTGAAATCGGTCTGGCCGGTGAAATTCGTCCGGCCCCGCGTGGGCAGGAGCGTTTGCGCGAAGCGGCCAAGTTGGGGTTCAGCATTGCCTTGATTCCCAAGAGCAACGCCCCGCGTCAGTCGATCGAAGGCCTGGAAATCTGGGCGGTAGACCGGGTGGAAGACGCTGTCGACCGTCTGCGCAACCTGTAATCGCCATGACAAGTATTGAATTGATCCTGGCCTGTTTGCTGGGAGGCGCGCTTATTGGCTATACCGGCGGGGTTCTGGGGATTGGTGGCGGCTTGTTGGCCATTCCGCTGCTGGGCCTGATTCTGGGTATGGATCAGCAAACGGCTCAGGGGACGGCTCTCATCATGGTGGTGCCCGCCGTGCTGCTGACTGTGCGCCAGTACCATCGCCGCAACCATATTGATTTCCGCCGGGCTGCACTGGGGGCGATCTCCTCCATCATCTTTACCTGGCTGGGCGCACGTCTGGCCTTGGGCATGGATGCGATCTTGTTGCGTCGTATCTATTCGATATTTGTGATGGCCATTGCCTTGTATTATTTCGACCAGAGCCTGGGTTTTTCCCGACGCCGTCGTCGCAGTGACAAGCCGCGCCCGGACCCCGAGTCGTTTGGGCAACTGTGGTACATCGTCGTTGGCATGATGGCTGGTTTGGCCGGAGGTGTGTTCGGTGTGGGCGGCGCGGTGCTGGTCGTGCCGTTCCTGACCAGCCGCATGGGATACAGCCAGACAGGTGCGCAAGGTTTAGCCCTGTCCATGATTATTCCCGGTACTCTGGTGGCCTTGGCGACGTATGCCTTTCATGGCCAAACGACCTGGCAGGTTGGGATACCCATGGCTATCGGTAGTCTGATGCTGGTTCCCTTTGGCGTGCGTCTGGCCTATCGCCTGCCCGAAAATCGTCTGAAGTTTATTTTTGCCTGCATGCTGGTACTGATCATGGCCTTGTTGCTGGTCCGTGCCTGAGGAGCTACCGTGAGCGCCCAGTCCGAAACTGTCTATTCCTTGCCCGGTGGCGGTGCCTTGCTGGCACCCGAGCTGGCCAATCAGCTGGATCTGGAACCCGAAGCCTTGCAGCGCTGGTTCGAGGCCGCCTCCTACGGCGACCAAGCCAGCAAAGTCGGGCAGGGTGGTCGTCAGGCTGCCTGGTTTGTGAACGGGCCTTTTGGGCAGGCGGTGCTGCGTCACTACCGTCGTGGTGGTCTGGTGGCTCGCTTCAATGAGTCCAGCTACTTGTGGCAAGGCGCCTCCCGGACTCGCAGCTGGCGAGAATTTCAGGTGATGTCTTATTTGCACAACAAGGGTTTGGCCGTCCCCAAAGTGCTGGCGGGGGCGTGGTGGCAGCAAGGTTTTTGGTACCATGCGGCCCTGATAAGCCAGCGGGTGCCCGATGTGCAGCCTTTGACTCTGTGCCTGGACCGCGCCTCCCCCGAAGCGGTCGCGCGCGAGATTGTCCGCATGCACCAATTCGAGGTTTGGCACGCTGACCTTAACGCCTACAATATTTTGCTGGATGCGAATGACAAAGTCTGGCTGATCGATTTTGACCGTGCACGACAGGGGCCTGTCAGCCCCGCCCAGGCGCTGGGTAATGTGCAACGCCTCAGACGATCCTTGCTCAAAGTGTGTGGGCCGCGTGGCGATCAGTGGTGGCAGCAGATGTTTTCTGCTTACCGCCACGAAACGCAGCGTTAATTACGACTACGGGCTTTAAAAAAGCTTTATCATCTCGCCTTTTGGGTTTTTCGCTTTCGATAGGAAGGGGACTCGTGATGTCTTTTGGGATGAACACACCACAGGTACTCGCCGGCCTGCTGGCCGCTGCTGCCATCATGCCTGTTGCACAGGCACAAAATCAGGTTGTTAATGTCTATAACTGGGCTGAATATACGGCCCCCGATACCTTGTCCGGCTTTCAGAAAGCCACGGGCATTACGGTGCGTTATGACGTTTACGACAATAACGACACCTTGCAAGCCAAGTTGTTGACGGGCAAGTCGGGTTACGACGTGGTGGTTCCCTCCACGCATTACGCAGCGCGTCAGATCGAAGGCGGTTTGTTCCAGAAGCTGGATAAAAGTCAGATTCCCAACTGGTCCCACCTGGACCCGGACATCATGGCCTTGCTCTCGGATGTGGACCCCGGCAATGAATACCTGATTCCCTGGGGCTACGGCACCAATGGCCTGGGCTACAACGTCACCAAGGTCAAGGAAATCATGGGCGAGCAGGTGGACCTGGGTAACTGGGACATGCTGTTCAAGCCTGAAAATGCCGAGAAGCTGAAAGGCTGTGGCATTTCCATCCTGGACGAAGCCGCCCAGGTATTTCCCGCCGTGCTGCACTACATTGGCAAAGACCCCAACAGCAGCAACGAAGCTGACTACCGCGAAGCGCTGGATCTGCTCAAGACCATTCGTCCTTACGTGCGTCAGTTCAGCTCCTCGGGGTATATCGACGAGCTGGCTGCGGGTGATCTGTGCATGGTCTACGGTTTCTCTGGCGACGTGATGATCTCGGCCGACCGCGCGCGTCAGGCGAAAAAGCCGTACGCCATCGACTACTACATTCCGCAAGGCGGGGCGCCGGTCTGGTTTGACACCATGGCCATCCCCAAGAGTGCGAACAATGTGAAAGAGGCCCATGCCTTTATCAACTACATTGAAACGCCGGAAGTCCATGCTGCCATTACCAACACCATGTTCTACCCGAACGCCAATAAAGATGCGCGCGAGTTCGTGGTCAAGGAAGTGGCTGACAACCCCATGATTTACCCTTCGCCCGAAGTCTCCAAGACTTTGTTCGTGATCAAACCACAGCCATTGAAGGTGCAGCGTCTGCAAACGCGCCTGTGGGCTGAACTCAAGTCTGGACGCTAGGCATCATGCAAGATATCCGTACCGGAACCTCGCCCTGGATGGATGGCGAGGATGCTTTCGTGCGTGTGGACGAAGTCGTCAAGATCTTTGGCGACACCGTGGCTGTTCAGTCCGTGAGTCTGGACGTGGCCCGTCACGAGATTTTTGCACTGCTGGGCAGTTCGGGCAGCGGCAAGTCCACCTTGCTGCGCATGCTGGCAGGGTTTGAGGAGCCGACTTCCGGTCGGATTTACCTGGACAACGAGGACATTACCGACCTGCCGCCTTATCGGCGGCCGGTCAATATGATGTTCCAGTCCTATGCGCTGTTCCCGCACATGTCGGTCGAGGCCAATGTGGCGTTTGGCCTGAAGCAGGAAGGCGTGCCCCGCAACGAAATCCACGAGCGTGTGTTCGAGGCGCTGGACCTGGTGCAGATGGCGGGTTTTTCACGCCGCAAGCCCAATCAGTTGTCGGGTGGTCAGCAACAGCGTGTCGCTCTGGCGCGTAGCCTGGTCAAGCGTCCCAAGCTGCTCTTGCTGGACGAGCCCATGTCCGCACTGGACAAGCAGATTCGTCAGAAAACCCAGATTGAACTGGTCAAGATTCTGGAGCGCGTGGGGGTGACTTGCATTATGGTGACCCACGATCAGGAAGAGGCCATGACCATGGCCAGCCGACTGGCGGTGATGTCCGACGGGCAGATCATCCAGTCCGGTACGCCTTACGACGTGTATTCCTTTCCGAACTCGCGTTTTGTGGCGGGCTTTATCGGTTCCACCAATCTGTTCACCGGCGTGGTGACGGTGGACGAGCCCGACCATGTTCATATCGAGTGCGAAGAATTAAGTCGCCCCTTGTATGTCAGCCACGGGATCAGCGAACCGCTGGGCATGGACGTGTACGTGTCCATCCGCCCCGAGCAGATCAAGGTGGGGCGTGAATTGCCTTCCGAGGATACCAACTGGGGCCACGGCATTGTGACCCACGTGTCCTGGATGGGCAGCTATACCCGCTACCAGATTCGTCTGGATGCCGGCATGCTGATCGAAGCGCAAATGCCCAGCGGTACCTTGGCCCAGCCTGATGCTCCCGGCGTGGACGAAGAAGTCTACGTGTCCTGGTCCGACGACAGCGCAACGGTACTGAGCACATGAAGAACCTGTCCTGGCGCAAACTGCTGCCCACCAGTCGCACGCTGGTGGTCGCACCCACATTCCTGTGGATGATTCTGTTTCTGCTGGTGCCGTTTTTGCTCGTGCTCAAGATCAGTTTTGCCGATCTTGATTTCGGGGTGCCGCCGTATACGCCCTTGGCCCAGTTTGCCGAGGAAAGCATTTCCTTTGTCCTGAACCTGCGCGGCTATATCCTGCTGTTCAGCGATAATCTGTATTTGGCCACCTACGTCAGTTCGCTGAAGATGGCCGCCGTCACCACGATCTTTTGTATCCTGATCGGCTACCCGGTGGCCTACTACATTGCGCGTTCCGCACCAGCCGTTCGCAGCCTGCTTTTGCTGGCGGTGATTCTGCCGTTCTGGACCTCCATGCTGCTGCGCGTCTATGCCTGGGTAGGCATTTTGCGGGGTGATGGCCTGCTCAATCAGGTCTTGCTGTGGACAGGCATTATTGATGCGCCGCTGGAAATCTACCGCACCGATCTGGCCGTTTACATCGGTTTGATCTACGCCTATCTGCCGTTTTTCATCCTGCCGCTGTATGCCAATCTGGTGAAGCTGGACATGCGTCTGCTGGAAGCCGCGTACGATCTGGGTGCACGTCCCTGGTCGGCGTTCTGGAATATCACCTTGCCCATGTCCATGTCCGGCGTGATTGCCGGTGCCATGCTGGTGTTTATTCCGGCAGTGGGGGAGTACGTCATTCCGGAAATGCTGGGTGGTGCCGATACCTTGATGATGGGCCGCGTCATGTGGACCGAGTTCTTCAATAATGCCGACTGGCCCATGGCCGCTGCCGTGACTTGCGTGATGGTCTTGTTGTTGATCATCCCTTTGATTTTCTTCCAGTACAGCCAGATGCGACAAATGGAAGCACAACGGGGAGGCCGCTCATGACCAAGCCTAATCTCTGGTTGCGTGCCCTGGTTCTGACTCTGGGCTTCGGCTTTCTGTACATCCCCATTCTGTTCCTGATTGTCTTTTCATTTAATGAATCGGCCATCATGACGTCCTGGTCGGGTTTTTCTTTCCGCTGGTATGAATCCCTGTTCCAGGACAAGGCCTTGCTCAGTGCCGCCAAGCTGTCCTTTCTGATTGCGGTGCTGACGGCCACCATGGCCACCATTCTGGGTACCTGGGCTGCTTATGTGCTGGCCCGCATGGGGCGCTTCAAGGGCTTTGCCCTGTACATTGGTTTGGTCAGCGCACCGCTGGTCATTCCGGAAGTGGTGTTGGGCATTTCCCTGCTGCTGATGTTTGTGGAACTGAACTCCCTGTTTGGCTGGCCGGAACAGAACGGTATTTTCACGATCTGGATCGGGCATGTGGTCTTGTGTACCGCCTATGCCACCGTGATTCTGCAATCGCGTATGCGTGAGCTGGATCGCTCCCAGGAAGAAGCGGCGCTGGATCTGGGCGCCACTCCCCTGAGAGCGTTTTTCCAGGTTGTCCTGCCCTCGATCGTGCCGTCCTTGATGGCTGCCTGGTTGCTGGCTTTTACCTTGTCGCTGGACGATGTGGTGATTGCCTCTTTCCTGTCTGGTCCGGGATTTACCACCTTGCCGGTGGAAGTTTTTTCGCGCGTACGTCTGGGCCTCAAGCCCGAGATCAACGCCCTGGCAACCCTGCTTATTTTGGTGATTGGTGTTTTTGTGGTCGTCGCCAATCGCTTGCAGGCACGCCGCGAGCGTCGCGCCTGATTGATAAGGAGTATTGCCGTGTTCACGATGTATGGTTTGAAAAACTGCAGCACCTGCCAAAAGGCGATTGCCTGGTTTGAGCAAAATGGTCTGTCGTTGACCTTTGTGGATTACCGCGAACATCCCTTGGAAGCGGCCCGTTTGCAACAATGGGCGCAGGAGCTGGGCGGTTGGCCCAAACTGGTCAACCGCGCTTCCATGACCTGGCGTAATCTGCCGGCGGAACGTAAAGAACCGCAGGACGATGCCCAATGGCTGGCCTTGATTGCCGAGTTTCCTGCCCTGGTACGCCGTCCCTTGCTGATTACGCCAGAGGGTGAAGTCAGCGTGGGCTTTAACGAAGGCAAATTTGCCGCTCGTTTTCTCAAGTAAACCAAAGGGGGGCCAAGCCCCCCGATTTTTATATCTGCCATGTACACACAGTCCGAACTCAAACAACAGGTGGCCCAGGCCGCCGTTGACTACGTCCTTCCTTTCCTGACCCCGGATTCCATTCTGGGTGTGGGTACAGGTTCCACGGTTGATCTGTTTATTGACGCCCTGGCTGCGCACAAGCATACCTTCAAGGCCGCGGCGTCCAGCTCGGAACGCTCCACTGCTCGCCTGCAAGGTCTGGGCATTGAAGTTCAAGACCTGAATACGATCGAACGCATGGACTGGTATGTCGATGGTGCCGACGAAATCGATGCCGCCCTGAACATGACCAAAGGCGGTGGTGGCGCACTGACTCGCGAGAAAATCGTGGCTTCGGTCTCGGACAAGTTTCTGTGCATTGTGGACGACTCCAAGCTGGTAGAACGTCTGGGGGCTTTCCCCTTGCCGGTGGAAGTCATTCCCATGGCCAAGAATGCGGTCGCCCGTCAGTTGCGTGCCCTGGGCGGCAATCCCGTCGAGCGTACGGGCTTTGTCACGGATAACGGCGGCCTGATTCTGGACGTGTCCGGTCTGTCCATTGAAGACCCGGCTGCTTTGGAAGCGCGCATCAACAATATGCCCGGTGTGGTGTGTTGCGGTCTGTTCGCCATTGCCCCGGCCAGTGTGGCCTTGATTGCCGGTCAACAAGGGGTACGTACCCTGTCGGGCAACGGTTTCTGAATTTTAATGTCTCTGTCATAATCGGTGCTTAATCTATGCACGGATTAAGCGCTGGCGCGAGCCATTTTGCTGTTAAAGAAGGCCACTATGAACGAACATACCAATAAGCAGTTTCACTCCGATCTGGAGGCCACCCGTTCGCTGTTCTTGCAGATGGGCGGTATTGTTGAATCGATGGTTCGCAGTGCGACCGAAGCCCTGCAAACCGGGGATATGTCGCTGGTTGACCAGGTTCGCGAGCGTGAAAAAGAAATCAACCGCCTGGAAGTGGAGATTGACGAGCGCATCACCAACCTGATCGCCCGTAATCAGCCCACCGCCATTGACCTGCGCATGTTGCTGTCCATCTCCAAAATGCTGACCGATATGGAACGCTGCGGGGACGAGGCCGAGCGCATCGCCAAGATGGCTCGCCGTCTGCACGAAGGTACCGCTGGCTACGAGCCTGTGGTCGAGCTGCGTCACATGAGCTCCTCGGTCGCTGGCATGATCAACGATGTGCTGGACGCCTTTGCGCGCCAGGACGCCGTGCACGCGGCACAGATTGTGCGCAGCGACAAGGAAGTGGATCGTGAATGGAAGGGTTCGCTGCGTCACATCATCACTTACATGATTGAAGACCCGCGCACGATCTCGCACTCTATTGACCTGATCTTTATCGCCCGTGCGCTGGAGCGTATTGGTGACCACGCCAAGAATATGGCTGAACGCGTGATCTACATGGTGCGTGGTGACGATGTGCGTCACACCGGTGTGAAGAACACCGAACGTACGGCACGTGGTGAGCCTTTGCCCGAACCGGAATCCGAAGACAAAGCCTGATTCTGATCCTGGCCTTCTTGCGTCAAGCCTTGCATGGTGTCATGCAAGGCTTGTTTGCTTTTTGGGGGGAGAGAAATGGGCGTCTGGCCTGCTGGGTTCCCCGCCTAGAAGCCAAAGCCGTAATCCGCCAGAGGCTCACCGGGGTAGAACTGGGTACGAACGTACACCGCATCCCGCACGGTAATCACATCAGAAGGTTTGAGCCAGTGTGGGTGGATTGTGGGCAGGGCCAGCAGAAAACCTTGAACACCATGAGCCCCGGACAGGCGCACAAACTCCAGATCCGCTTCATCCTCAACGCCCTCAATCACCACGTAAGGGCTGTAGTCGGCACAAACATTGACCAGATTACGTAGCAAATGTGCAGGCTGACCGGGAGTACGGGCTCGCAACAAGATAGAGCGGTCAATTTTGATAATGTCGGCGTGGGTCTGCACCAGAAAAGCCAGGGTGCTGTTGCCGGAGCCGGTGTCATCCAGGGCGATCCGCACCCCGAGATTTTGCAGCTGAGCAATCAGGCGCAGCGCGGTGGGTTTGTGAGCAATTGTGCCGGTTTCGGTCACTTCCAGAATCAGGCGTTGTGCCACATCGGGACGGCTGTCCAGATAGCTGAACAAGTCTTGCCACCATAAATCGTCCTGCAAGGAGCCGGCAGACAGATTCGCCCCCAGACACAGGGCAGGTTGGGCACTCAACAGTTCAACCACGCTGTGTAGAACACTGCGATCCAGCCGGGAAATCAGCCCCAGGCGCTCCAGGGCGCTAATCGCTTCAGGCAGTTGGTAATCAGCCTGGTCCTGGTGACGAATCAGGGCTTCTTCATAAAAGTATTTGTTCTGGTGCTGCTCACCCAGGTGGTAGACCGGCTGGAAGGCCAGCACCAAACGGCCAGCCTGCAAATCATCCAGCATCTGTACTGCCAGCGTCATGTCGTCCCGGTAAGTCTGGGCCCATACCTTGTGCCAGGCCGCCAAGGTGGCCGGGTGGCTATGGGAGCAGGGGTTGGGGGCGGGAGGGTGCAGCAGATCCTTGTCGTACTGGCGGTGGTCGAAATGGTAGGCCACCTGTGTATGCAAATAGATGCGTGTGTCTTCGTGTGCAATCGGGTCACACTCCAGCGCGGCCCCCAGCAGTTGGGCCAGGGCATGGGGATGGGCGCGCTGGAAACGGTTTTGCCTGCCCAACTGGCCCAGGGCAATCAGCACAAAATCGCCTTGAATAAAGACCTCGTCCGATTTCAGACCGCAATCGAGCAGCCTTTGCTGCACGGTATCCAGAACAAAAGCGTGAAAGTCCGCGCCATACAAAGCCTGCAAGTAGCTCAGATTGACCAGCCACAAGCGCAAGTGGGTGGAGCAGTGATCAATCACGGGTATGTCTAGGCGGCTCATGAACTTCTTTTCCTGTGGGTAAAGCAAGTAAGCGGCTGCGCGGCACCCCATCATGCGTGTGCCGGGCTGCTCAGAAAGAGGCAAGGGATAGGGAACCCGTTTAGCTGCAAGAGCTAAGCTTGCCTACGCGCACCCCACGAGTGCATCAAGGCCAGCCGTGATTCTCTTCCCTGGAGCTAGGAATAACTGTTGAAAATTCCCATTTCTTTTGATTTTTGACCATTCGGTGTCAAAACGTTGTGCCGGGTTTCATTTGATTACGATATTTTCAGGTAAGAGGCAAATTGTTTGACCAAGGGACTGGTGCTGGCATCCAGCCCATGAACGTCAACTTGACTGCCACCACGGCGCAGTTTCAGCACCACCCGGTCCAGCGCGTCGACCGAGGTTAAATCCCAAAAGCGTGTCTGGCTGACATCGATGCAGATATAAGGGACTTTTTCCTGGTAATCAAACTGCGAGGTGAAGCTTTCGGAGGAGGCGAAGAACACTTGTCCGGAAACCAGATAGCTACGTGTTTGCCCGTCCTCGCTAAGGGTGGAAACGACGTGCAAGATACGGCGTACCTTGTGGGCAAAGAAGACACCCGAAAACAGAACGCCTGTCAGCACGCCTTTGGCCAAGTCGTGGGTGGCAACGGTTACCACAACCGTTGCCAGCATGACGACGCTGGAGGTTTTGGGGTGAACCACCAGGTCTTTGACAGAGCCCCAGTTAAAGGTGCTGATCGAGACCATGATCATGACGGCCACCAGGGCGGCCATGGGGATTTGCCTGACCCACTCATCCAGAAACACGACCAGTATCAGCAATACGACACCGGCCGTCAGCGTGGACAATCGGCCACGGCCACCCGACTTTACGTTGATAACGGATTGGCCAATCATGGCACACCCGGCCATCCCGCCCATAAAGCCTGTTGCGATATTGGCGATGCCTTGACCCACGCACTCCTTGTCCTTGTTGCTGCCGGTATCGGTCATGTCGTCCACGATGGTGGCTGTCATCAGTGATTCCAGCAGGCCCACCACACACAGGGTTGCCGAGTAGGGCAGGATGATTTGCAGCGTTTCCCACGTAAACGGGACCTGGGGAATCAGGAAGCTGGGCAGGCTGTCCGGCAAGGCGCCCATATCGCCGACCGTACGAATATCCAGCTCGAACACCCTATAGGCAATGCTCAACACAATGATGGCGACCAAGGGCGAAGGCACGGCCTTGGTGAAATAAGGCAGTCCGTAGATGATGAGCAGTCCCGCCGCTGTCATGGCGTAAACCGGCCAACTGACATTGGTCAGTTCCGGTAACTGGGCCATGAAAATCAAGATGGCCAAGGCATTGACAAAGCCGGTGATGACGGAGCGTGAGACGAACTGCATGAGCTGACCCAGGCGTAGAAAGCCGGCCAGCATCTGCAATATACCGGCAAGAATGGTGGCCGCCAGCAGGTAGTCCAGGCCATGTTCTTTGACCAGCGTCACCATGACCAGAGCCATGGCCCCCGTGGCCGCCGAAATCATGCCAGGTCGACCGCCGACAAAGGCAATCAGTGTGGCAATGGAGAAAGAAGCATACAGACCCACTTTGGGGTCCACGCCTGCAATGATGGAAAAGGCGATTGCCTCGGGGATCAGTGCCAGGGCGACGACCAGGCCAGCCAGCAAGTCACCCCGAACGTTGGAGAACCACTCCGTTCGAATTTTTTCAATAAACATAAATACACCGTGCTCAAGCAGAGATAACAAGCCTGTGTGCCCGGATCGGTTAGCGAGCAGGCGGGACACAAGGCAAACACGAACAAGCCCATAGCAACAGCGTGCTACGAACCGGTCAGAGGTAGGGGATGCAAGAAAGGAGCGCTCTTGCGGCGCGTTGCCTGCTTAGGGCGGTGTGACTGAATGGAAGTGTCCGCGCGGCATGGCTGAGCCCCGGTAATCAAGCGGTGCGAGTGTGAGGAATGCGAGAGTAGCCATGGGCAGAATTGTACTCAGAAAACGGACCGCCGTTCAGCGATCCGCATTCTGCAAAGACTTAGGCGCTGGGGGCGGTAAAGCCGTCCGCTTCCACGTCCTTGTCTTCAAACAGATATTGCTCCATCTGTTCTTTCAAATACGTGCGGGCACGGGCGTCAGCCAGGTTCAGGCGGTTCTCGTTTACCAGACGGGTTTGCACGTCCATCCAGTTGGCCCAGGCCTGTTTGGAGATCGAGTGCCAGATCTTGGTACCCAGTTCGCCGGGGTAGGGGGGAAACTCCAGGCCCTCGGCTTCCTGTTTCAGCTTCACACAGTGAATCATGCGTGCCATATGCTTTCCTTTTTAATCAAATACTTGAATGGGCGTATTGTACTGAGGGCATAAAGGCCGTCAAACCAGCCCGATGGCGGCTTGATGTACCAGGCGAATGATTTGCTGCCCATCATGCCCGGGCTTGATGACACCAAGGCGATGCGTGGGCATCGCCTTGCCTGTTTTTTTGCAGTGGGCAGGACCTTGGAAGTTCAGCGCAAAGGTTTAAAGCTTCTTGATAAAGACCATGCTGTTGCGGGAGCGGTTGTAATGCGACTGCTTGCCCTTGGGCAGATCCGACACGCCACCTTGCACAAAACCGCGCTTGATAAACCAGTGCGAGGTGCGGGTGGTCAGCACGAACAGACGCTTGAAACCGGCCGCACGGGCCTTGGCTTCGGTATGACGCAAAAGGATTTCGCCTTCGCCCGAGCCTTGCCATTCCGGGTGCACGATAAGACAGGCCATCTCGGCCATACTTTCTTCTTCGTAGGGGATCAGGGCAACGCAGCCGTAAATAATGCCATCGTGCTCCAGAACCGTGAAGCGTTCCACTTCGCGCTCGATGACTGAACGACCACGGGGCACCAGGGTGCCATCAATTTCCAGAGGTTCAATCAACTGCACAATCGCACCCACATCGTCCAGATTGGCCGGGCGCAAATCATCCAGTGTGTCTTCCACCACCATGGTGCCCACCCCGTCGTGGGTGAAGATTTCCAGCAAAATGCTGCCGTCCTGCTTGTAGGGCACCAAGTGCGCACGGGCAATACCGCGCTTGACGGCTTGCGAGGCATAGCGCAGGAAGGTGGAGCAGTCCTGGTCCAGCTTGCCCGAGGCCAGCAGGCCATCAGCATCGGCACGGGCCAGTTCTGAATCAATATCCAGATTATTGGAGTGACCAATATGCTCTGGCGTCAGGAAAATCAGTTTTTCAGCGCGCAGGGCGATGGCCGTGCTGGTTGCCAGATCTTCCATATCCAGGGTAAAGGCCTCCCCGGTTGGAGAAAAACCCAGCGGGGAGAGTAGAATAAGCGCTCCTTGATTCAGGATGACGCGCATGGCGTCCACATCAAGTTTGCGCACCGCACCGGAATGCTTGAAGTCCAGACCATCAATGACCCCCACAGGACGCGCGGTCACAAAGTTGCCCGAAATAATGCGAATCTGGGCATGTGACATGGGGGTGTTGGGCAAACCCTGGCTGAATGCGGCTTCAATATCCAGGCGAATTTCACCGGCAGCCTCTTTGGCGCATTCCAGAGCGACCGCACTGGTCGGCTCGGTACCGCGGCCAAATTGCGTGGTTTCGCCTTTCAGGCGCAGCTGCTCATTGACCTGGGGGCGTGAGCCATGCACCAGCACCAGCTTGATGCCCAGTGCCGACAGCAGCGACAAGTCCGGGATCAGGGTGTAGAGCAACCCATCGTTGATGAGCTCGCCCCCAAAGGCCACCACGAACGTCTTGCCACGAAAATCGTGTACATAAGGCGCCACTTCCCTGAACCATCGCACAAATTGTGCCTGGGATTCATCAGGGGTGTCGATGGCGTTGTACGAGTCGGGGATGTCTGTGTTCATTGCGGGGGATCTTTGCGTCCAAATGGTTTCAAGCCAAAATTATAATGATGTCTGTACCAGAAACTACCTTTCATGCACGAGTCCGACGAATTGACTGAAAACCCACACTCTTTACCAACAATTTCTTATCCTGATGACCTGCCAGTCAGCGCCCGACGGGCCGAAATTGCGCAGGCGATCAAAGACCATCAGGTGGTCATTGTGTGTGGTGAAACCGGCTCGGGCAAAACCACTCAATTACCCAAAATCTGTCTGGAGCTGGGCCGTGGCCTGCAGGGCAAGATTATTGGCCATACCCAGCCGCGCCGTCTGGCGGCCACGTCGGTCGCCAAGCGCATTGCCCAGGAGCTGCAATCCGAGATTGGTGACTGGGTAGGGTACCAAATCCGCTTTAATGACAAGACCGGGCCGCGCTCGGCCATCAAATTGATGACGGACGGGATCTTGCTGGCCGAGTCCCAGCGCGATCCTTTATTAAGTCGCTACGACACCATCATTATTGACGAGGCCCATGAACGCAGTCTGAACATTGACTTCCTGCTGGGCTTTTTAAAGCAGCTGCTGCCACGGCGTCCGGATCTGAAGCTGATCATTACCTCGGCCACGATTGATGCCGAGCGTTTCGCGCAGCACTTTGCCCACAAGGGCAAGAAGGCGCCAGTGATCGAAGTATCGGGCCGTCTGTATCCCGTCGATATTGTGTATCGCCCGATTCTGGACCCGTCCTTGGTCGATACCGAGGAACGCCGCTCTGCCTCCGAGGAAGAGCGGGATCTGATGCAAGGCATTGTGGATGCGGTGCAGGAATGCGCCCGACACGGTACTGGCGATATTCTGGTGTTCCTGCCCGGCGAGCGCGAAATCCGTGAAGCGACCGAAGCGCTGGAAAAAGAAAAGCCCATCAATACCGTGATCCTGCCTTTGTTTGCGCGTCTGTCGCAGGCGGATCAGGAACGTATTTTTCGCCCCAAAGGTACTGCGCGTCGTGTGGTGCTGGCGACCAACGTGGCCGAAACCTCCTTGACCGTACCCGGCATACGCTTTGTGGTTGATAGCGGTCTGGCCCGTATCAAGCGCTATTCCTGGCGCAACAAGGTCGAGCAGTTGCGTATTGAAGCGATCAGCCAGGCCTCGGCCAGCCAGCGGGCAGGGCGTTGCGGTCGTATTGGCCCCGGTATCTGTATTCGCCTGTATGACGAACAGGACTTCAAGAGCCGCCCCCCCTTTACGGATCCCGAGATTCTGCGTTCCTCGCTGGCCTCGGTGATTCTGCGCATGAAGGCCTTGCATCTGGACGATGTGGAAACCTTCCCCTTTGTGGAGCCGCCCACTGGCCGGGCGATTGCCGATGGCTATCAGATTCTGCAAGAACTGGGTGCGCTGGATGAACAGCAGCGCCTGACCAAGGTGGGTCGTTCTCTGGCCAAGCTGCCTGTGGACCCGCGTGTGGCCCGCATGATTCTGGCCGGTCATGAACATCATTGTTTGACGGAAATGCTGATCGTGGCCTCGGCCATGTCCGTGCAAGATCCGCGGGATCGTCCTGTGCACGAACGTGAGGCGGCCAATCAGGCCCATGCCCGTTTCAATGACGACAAATCCGAGTTCCTGTCCTATGTGAAGCTATGGAACTGGCTGGAAGAGCTGTCGCAGGAACAAAGCTCGCAGCGCAAGTTTGCCAATAGCGTCAAACAGGCTTTGTTGTCCCCGCTGCGCATCCGGGAGTGGCGTGATGTTCATACCCAATTGCGCAGTCTGGTGCAGGAACAGCGCTGGGTCGCCAACCCCTCGGCAGCCACTTATGAGCAGGTGCATCTGGCCTTGCTGACGGGTCTGATCGGCAATATTGGCTACAAGAGCGAAGAAACCGGCGTCTATCAGGGCACGCGTGAGCTGCGCTTTGTGATTCACCCCGGTTCCAAGCTGGTCAAGAAAGCAGGCCGCTGGATTCTGGCTGGCGAGTTGATGGAAACTACGCGACTCTTTGCCCGCTGTGTGGCGCGTATCGAGCCGCAATGGATTGAAAAAGTTGGCGCCCATTTGCTGCGTAAAACCTGGGGCGATCCGCGTTGGGAGAAGAAAGCTGGCCAAGTGGTAGCCAACGAACGCGCTACCTTGTACGGCTTGCTGATTTACAGTGGTCGTCGCATTCACTTTGGCCGCATTGATCCGGTGCAGGCCCGCGAATTGTTCTTGCGCCAGGCTCTGGTGCCGGGCGAGATTGATTCCAACCTGCCTTTCCTGCGTCATAACCGTCAGCAAATTCAGGCGGTAGAGCGTTTGGAGCACCAATCTCGCCGTCCTGACATTCTGGTGGATGAGGAACTGATCTACGCCTTTTACGATCAGCGCATCCCCAAGGACGTGTACCAGACCGCCACATTGGAAAAGTGGTTCAAGGGCTTGTCCAAAGAGGAGGCCAAGGGCCTGGAGCTGAACCGCGACGAGCTGATGCAGCACGACGCAGCGGGTATCACCACCGAGGTCTTTCCGCGCTCCGTTGAATGGCAGGGTGTGAAGATGGCGCTGGATTATCACTTCGAGCCGGGTTCGGTGCGCGATGGGGTGACTTTGAGTGTGCCCTTGTTCGCCTTGAACCAGATCGACGCCGCGCGTTGTGAATGGCTGGTGCCCGGCATGTTGAAAGAAAAAGTGCTCGCGTTGCTGAAATCCTTGCCACAGCGTATTCGCCGCCATTGTGTGCCTTTGCCCGATTACGCCGCCGCCTTTCACCAGCGCTGGTTTGAAAAAGCGGCCGATCCGGGCATGAGCCTGCTGGACGCGATTTCCCAGGATATGTGGGCGCACGTCAAACAAAGACCACAGCGCAGCGATTTCAAGCCGGAAACGCTGGCGACGCACTTGTTCATGAACTTCCGGGTGATTGACGAGCATGGTCGCATGTTGTCGGGCGGCCGAAATCTGGACCAGCTCAAGGCCGAACATGGCCGTCAGGCGCAGGCCTCCTTCCAGCAGATGGCCGCCAGCGACGAGCAGGTGGCGCAGGTGCTGGATCACGAGCAACTGACCAGCTGGAGCTTTGGTGAACTGCCCGAGCTGATGGAAATCAAGCGCAAGGGACGCAGCTTTATTGGCTACCCCGCCTTGATTGACAAGAAAACCCATTGCGATCTGGATGTATTTGACGACCCGGCCCAGGCTCAGCGTCAACACCGACTGGGTTTGCGCCGTCTGTTCCGCCTGGCTTTGCGCGAGCAGGTGCGCTTTCTGGAAAAGAACATTACGGATCTGACCCGCATCAGCATGCTGTACATCAACCTGGGGACGCAGGAACAATTGCGTGACCAGATTATTGATGTGGCTCTGGAGCAGTCCTGCATGATGGAACCCTGGCCCAAGAACCAGGCGGAGTTCGAGGCCCGTGTACAGGAAGGGCGTAGCCGTCTGGGTCTGGTGGCCCAGGAAGTGGCGCGTCTGGCCGGGCAGATCTTGAATGAATGGAGTGCTGCCCAGAAGAAACTGGCGCAAATCAAAGCACACCCCGAGGCTTTGAAAGACATACAGCTGCAATTGAATGCCCTGATGCCCACTTTGTTTCTGGAAAGCAATGAGTACGCGCAGCTGGCTCATATGCCGCGCTACCTGAAAGCCGTACAAACTCGGGTGGACAAGCTGCGTGCCGACCCGGCTCGCGATCAACGCTTGATGCAGGATATGTCAGTCTTGCTGACGAAGTACCAGCGTGCCGTCGCGGCGCTGAAAGGTGCGACTGATAGCGGCTTGCGGGACTTCCGCTGGATGCTGGAGGAATTGCGCGTGTCCTTGTTTGCCCAGGAACTGCGCACCCCTATGCCTGTCTCGGTCAAGCGGCTGGAAAAAGCCTGGGCTGCCTTGCAGCGCTAGATTGTTTGTTATTTTGGTATTGGTCGGCAGGGGGCGGGTGATTGTGCGTTTGTTGTTCAGCGAGATGTGAACCAATCGAAACATATTGCCTGCCCTTATTCACCCTGAGCATCGCTTCAGGGTCACCAATGTCTATTGGCTTCAGTACAATTCCATCATGAGCGAAACCACCCCTTCCTTTGTCCATTTGCGATCCCACTCGGAGTTCTCCGTGGTGGACGGCATCGCCCGTATTCCCGAAATGATCAAAAAAGCGCAGGCCTATGGGCAGCCTGCGCTGGCTTTGACGGATTTGTGCAACTTGTTTGGGCAGATCAAGTTCTATACCTCGGCGCGTAAAGCCGGGCTGAAAGCCATCATGGGTTGTGATATCTGGCTGCAGAACGAGGAAGACCGCGAAAAACCGTCGCGCTTGTTATTGCTGGTGCAAAACGAGGCTGGTTACCTGAGCCTGTGCGACATTCTGACCCGTGCCTGGCTGGGCAACCAGTACAAGGGGCGAGCAGAAGTGCAGCGCGCCTGGCTGAAAGAGTGCAGTGGCCTGATTGCCCTGTCCGGTGGACGTATGGGCGATGTGGGCCAGGCCCTGGCCGATGGCAATCTGGAATTGGCCCGTGATTGCGCCCGCCACTGGGACAGTCTGTTCCCGGGCGCTTTCTATATTGAGTTGCAACGCAGCGGTGCGGACGGCGATGAACTGTATGTACAAGCTGCCATGCGCTTGGCCGCGGAGCTGGACCTGCCCGTGGTGGCGACGCACCCGATTCAATTTATTGCACCGGACGATTTCCGCGCGCACGAGGTGCGGGTATGTATTGCCGAAGGCGAGCAGTTGGCCAACCCCAAGCGCGTGAAGCGTTTTACGCAAGAGCAATACTTTCTCAGTACGGATGAAATGCAGCAACGTTTTGCGGACGTTCCTGTTGCGCTGGAAAACACGCTGGAAATTGCCAAGCGTTGCAACCTGGAGCTGGAACTGGGCAAACCGTATCTGCCCGACTTCCCCACACCTGAAGGCATGTCACTGGGTGACTTTCTGATTCAGCAGGCCAAAGAAGGTCTGGAAACCCGCTTGAAGCAGTTGTATGCCGACCCCGAGGAGCGCGAGAAGCAACGCCCGACCTACGAAGAGCGCTTGATGTGGGAGTGCAACACCATCATCTCCATGGGGTTCCCGGGCTACTTCCTGATCGTGGCGGACTTCATTAACTGGGGCAAGCACAATGGCGTGCCCGTAGGACCAGGCCGAGGCTCGGGTGCGGGTTCCCTGGTGGCCTACAGCATGGGGATTACCGACCTGGACCCCTTGCGCTATGACTTGCTGTTCGAACGTTTCCTGAACCCCGAGCGGGTTTCCATGCCTGACTTTGACGTGGACTTTTGCCAGGACAACCGCGAACGCGTTATTGATTACGTTAAACAGAAATATGGCCGTCAGGCCGTCAGTCAGATCGCCACATTCGGTACCTTGGGTGCGAAAGCGGTGGTGCGCGACGTAGGCCGCGTGCTGGAGTTGCCCTACAGCCTGTGCGATGGCTTGTCCAAACTGATTCCGTTCAACCCCGCCGATCCCTGGACGCTGGAGCGTGCGCTGGCCGACGAGCCTGCCTTTCGCGAGCGTTACGAGAACGACGAGGAAGTCAAAGCCCTGATCGACCTGGCTCGCCCCCTGGAAGGCCTGACCCGTAGCGTGGGCATGCACGCTGGGGGCGTGCTGATTGCGCCCGGCAAATTGATTGATTTCTGCCCGCTGTATGCGCAGTCCGGCCCCGATGCCAACGCCGTGTCTCAGTACGACAAGGACGACGTGGAAGCCGCTGGCCTGGTCAAGTTCGACTTTCTGGGCCTGCGTAACCTGACGATTCTGGATTGGGCGGTGCGCTACGTGCGCCAGTTCAACGCAGACAAGCGCGAGTTCGACATCATGGCCTTGCCCTTGGATGACGACGCCTCCTACAAGCTGCTGTGCGAAGGGAATACGACAGCGGTGTTCCAGCTGGAATCGCGCGGGATGAAAGAGCTGCTGCGCAGTCTGCGCCCCTCCACCTTTGAAGACATTATCGCCATGCTGGCCCTGTATCGTCCGGGGCCGCTGGAGTCGGGCATGGTGGTGGACTTCGTGAACCGGAAACACGGTCGGGCTGAAGTGGATTATTTCCACCCGGATCTGGAGAGCACCCTGAGCAGTACCTACGGGGTGATTGTCTACCAGGAACAGGTGATGCTGATCTCGCAGATTATCGGTGGCTACTCGCTGGGTGGTGCCGACTTGCTGCGTCGTGCCATGGGCAAGAAAAAGCCCGAGGAAATGGCCAAGCACCGCGTCCTGTTCGAGGAAGGGGCAGTCAAGAAAGGCCACGACCCAGAATTGGCGGTCAAGCTGTTTGACCTGATGGAAAAGTTTGCGGGCTACGGCTTTAACAAGAGTCACTCCGCTGCTTACGCGCTGATTGCCTATCACACCGCCTGGTTGAAGGCTCACCATCCGGCCGAGTTCCTGGCTGCGACCTTGCTGTCCGATATGGACGATACCGACAAGGTGCAGATTTTCTGGAAGGACGCGCTGGCCAACGGTGTAGAAGTCTTGCCACCGGATATCAATGCGTCCAACTACCGCTTTGAGCCGGTCAAGGACAGCTATACCGAAAAAGGCTTGCCGCCGCGCACCATGCGTTATGGCCTGGGCGCCGTGAAAGGTACCGGTCAGGCCGCCGTTGAAGCCATTGTGGACGCTCGCAAGCAAGGTGGTCCTTTTACCAGCCTGTTTGACTTCTGCCGTCGCGTGGACCGCCATCAAGTCAACAAACGCACCATTGAAGCCTTGGTGCGTGCTGGTGCTTTTGACTCGATTGATGAAAACCGCGCCGCCTTGCTGGCCAGTATCGGGGCGGCTACGGAAGCTGCCGAACAGGCCGAACGTAGCGCGAACCAGTCCTCGCTGTTTGCTGATGACTCCAACGATATTGTGGAGGGCGAAGTTGCGAAAGTTGCCCCCTGGAGCCTGCAGGATCGCTTGCGTCAGGAAAAGACGGCGCTGGGCTTTTACTTCAGCGGCCACTTGTTTGACGCCTGGCGCGATGAAGTCCGCCGTTTCGCACCGACACCGTTGGCATGTCTGGAAGCCTCGCGCAGCCCGCAATGGTTCGCCGGCGTGCTGTCAGCCGTGCGTGTACGCATGACACGTCGTGGCAAGATGCTGTACGCCATGCTGGATGACGGCTCGGCGCAGCTGGAGGTGGCGATCTTCAATGAGTTGTTTGAAGAGCACCGCCAGCGTCTGAAAGAAGATCAGTTGATCATCATCCAGGGCAAGGTCAGCAACGACGATTACACCGGCGGCCTGCGTATCAATGCCGACGCTATTTTCGACTTGCAGCTGGCCCGTGAAGCCCGTGCCAGTTGCCTGAGTATTGGCCTGAACAATAATGCCGACGCACAGCGTCTGCAAACCTTGTTGGCGCCCCATCGTGCCGAGCAGCAGGGCGGGGTGCCGGTTGAAGTGCAGTTGCAGCGTCCCGATTACGAGTGTGTGGTGCAGTTGGGCCCGCAATGGCGTGTTCGTCTGGCCGACTCCTTGCTGGAGCAGCTGGAAGACTGGGATGCCACGCACGAGGTGGAGATCAGCTACCGATGAGGCCCTTGCGCATTCTGCACTCGGAAGCTGCCACCAGCTTTGGCGGCCAGGAAAACTACATCCTGCGCGCCATGCGCATCTTGCGCGAGCGGGGGCATCAGGTGGAGGCCGCCTGCCAACCCCATGCACAGCTGACCGAGCGCTTGCGCGACGAGGGCTTCGTTGTTCATACCTTGTTGATGGATGGCCCGGCCAATTACGTGCGCGGTGTGAGCCAATTGCGCCGGGTGCTGCGTCAAGGCCAGTTTGATGTGCTGAACAGCCATAGTCGTCGCGATACCATGCTGGCGGGTGTGGCCGGGCGGTTGGCGGGGACTCCCCTGATTGTGCGCACGCGCCATCTGGCCAAGAAAGTGGGTTCCTTGATGTCTTACACCATCGTGCCCAAGCGGGTAATCACGCCCAGCGACTATGTGCGCGATCACTTGATCGAGCGCGGTGTGAAACCCGAGCACGTCCAGGTGGTCTACCCCTGTGTTGATCCCAGCGTGATTGATTCGGCACCCGCCCTGGATTTGCGTGCCGAGTTGGGCTTGGCACCGGATACCGTGCTGGTAGGCTGCGTTGCCGTACTGCGGCGCGAAAAAGGCCATCATGAACTGATCGCCGCCATGCAGCCCTTGTTTGATCGCTATCCTCAAGTGCATTTGGTGCTGGTGGGGGGCGGCTCGCCGGGCTATGAGCAATTGCAGGCCCTGATCGCTGAGCTGGGCTTGCTGGAACGCATTCATTTGCTGGGTTCCCGCTCCGATGTACCTTCAATTCTGCCCAATCTGGATGTATTTGCCCTGGCGACTCATATGGAAGCTTCGGGCACAGCATTTGTGGAAGCGGGTTGCGCCGGGGTTCCCGTGGTGGGCAGCCGTGTCGGTGGTGTGCCGGAAATGATGCAGGAAGGCCAAAGTGGCTTGCTGGCGGATTTACACGACAAGCAGGCCTGGTGTACTGCTATAGAGCAATTGATTCAGAATCCACAGCGACGCCAAGACATGGGGGCCGCTGGTCGCCTGTTTTGTCGTAGCGACGAGCGCTTTACCCCCGTCGCCATGGGCGACCGCCTGGAGAGTGCGTACTACCGCTGGTTAAAGGAGCTTCAGGGATGAAAGTGGCAAGCACTGTGCCCGTCATGATGTATCACCATGTCACCCCCCAAGGGGGCATGATCAATGCCAGTCCCCAGCATTTCGAGCAGCATTTGCAATGGTTGAAAAAGCATGGCTGGACCAGTCTGACAACCGAACAGTTTGTCGGCCATTTGCAAGGGCAGGGCGTGCCACCCAAATCGGTGCTGATCACCTTTGACGATGGTTATCTGGATAACTGGGTCTACGCCTATCCCTTGCTGAAAAAATATGGCTTCAATGCCGTGATTTTCCTGGTGACAAGCTGGATCAAGGACGGCCCGGTACGCCCTTATCTGGGGCAAGGTCAGGAGGTGCCCGAGTGTCCGGTGCACGGCGAGTGTGAAGCGCGCATCGAGCAAGGACGCAGTGACGAGGTGATTTTGCGCTGGAGTGAAATCCACGCCATGCAGGCTGATGGCGTGTTCGAGTTCCACAGCCATACCCATACGCATACTCGCTGGGACTTGAGCGAGCAGCGCGATCAGAAAAATGACAAGATGCGTTGGGAGCTGGAACAGTCCCGCAAGACCTTGAAGGCCAATATGGGCACGGTCTCCGATCAGCTTTGCTGGCCTCAAGGTTATTTTGATCCAGATTACGTGCAGGTCGCCCAGCAGGCAGGTTTTCGCTATTTGTACACGACGCGTGCCTTTGGCTCCAACCAGCCTGGCAGCGATCCTTTGCATATTTATCGCTTCGCCGTGCGTGATACGACGGGTGTATCGGTCGGGCGCAGGCTGAATGTCGCAGTACACCCCGTGATTGGTCCGATTTTCAACAGGTGGAAAGCATGGCGTCGTCGTCAACGACAGAAGTAGAGCAGCGCGCTGTGACCGGCTCCGGCACGCGCCTGTCCGTTATCCTGATTACCAAAAACGAGCAGGCGCATATTCGTGCCTGCTTGGAGTCGGTCGCCTTTGCGGACGAGATCATTGTGGTGGATTCGGGCAGTACCGACCAGACCGTGGAAATTGCCCGCTCCATGGGCGCGAAAGTCACGGTCACCCCGGATTGGCCCGGCTTTGGCCCACAGAAAAATCGGGCGCTGGATCAGGCCACGGGCGAGTGGGTGCTGTCCATTGATGCGGATGAGCGCGTCACCCCGGAGCTGGCACGGCTGATTCAGCAAGAAATGGCCCAACCGCGTGGCACGGCTTACCGGATTGCCCGTCTGTCCGAATTTGCTGGCCGCTGGATGCGCCATAGTGGTTGGTGGCCAGACCGGGTTCTGCGTCTGTTCAAGCGTGGCACCGCCCGTTTTAACGATGCCAAGGTCCATGAAAGCGTACAGACCGACCATCCCGTCCTGATTCTGGACGGGCATTTTCTGCATTATCCCTACGCCAGCCTCGAGATCTTTATCGACAAGATCAACCGTTACTCGTCGGATGCAGCGCGTCAAATGCAGGCCAAGGGCAAAACCACCAGCCTGCCAGGTATTGCCGGACATGCCAGCTGGACCTTTGTGCGTCACTATATTGTTCGACGCGGTTTTCTGGATGGCCCGCAAGGCTTCATTCTGGCGTGCATGGCCGCTTCTGGCAGCCTGTTTCGATATAGTAAGCTGTGGTATTACACCCGTCAGAAGTCTGTTTAGCCCCTTATAATGCCGCATATGATTCCGATTCTTATGTACCACCAGGTCGGGGTGCCCGCTCCCAAAGGTTCGCCGTATCGTGGCTTGACCGTGCATCCTACTGACTTTCGGCGCCAGATGACGTGGCTGAAGCGCTTGGGCTATCAAGGTTTGTCCATGGCGCAATTGATGCCGTACCTGCGCGGTGAAAAGCAGGGCAAGGTCGTGGGAATCAGCTTTGATGACGGCTACCGTAACGTGTTTCAAAATGCCATGCCGGTGCTGGACGAGCTGGGCTTTACCGCCACTAATTACATTGTTGCGCGGCATCTGGATGGCTCCAACTTCTGGGATCAACCCAAAGGCGTACCGCATTCCGGTCTGATGTCCTTGCCCGAGCTGCGCGCCTGGGTGAATGCCGGCCATGAAGCGGGCTCGCATACCCTGGACCATGTGCATCTGACTGATGTGTCCTCGGAGATCGCCCATTACCAGATTTCACAATCCAAAGCAGAGCTGCAAGAAGCGCTGCAAGTGGAAGTCAGTGCCTTTTGTTATCCCTACGGCGACCAGAATCGGGCTATCCGCGAGCAAGTGCGTCAGGCAGGTTATCTGAACGCTACCACCACCAATCGTGGTCTGGCGCGCTCGGACGATGATTTGTTTGACCTGCCCCGCGTCACGGTTTCGCGCTCCACCAATATTTTGCGCTTTGTGCAAAAGTGCGTGACACGCCTGGAAGACAAACGCCGTACGGTTTCACGCTCATGAGTTCAGACCATACCCATGACACGCCCGCTGCGATTCCCGAGCGTCTGCGCATTGCCTTTGTGGTTGATCGTTTCGGCAACCGCTTTGGCGGTGCCGAGGCCTACGGGGTGGAGCTGATGCGCGAGCTGGCCGAAAAGCACGAAATCACCGTGTTTGCGCGTGAATATGACAGCCGCTGCGACTTGAAGCTGGCCTACGTGCCTATCCGTCATTGGTCGCACTGGCCTGGCTGGATACGCGGCATTCTGTTCGCCCGCAAGGCGGCCAAGGCCACGGCCCAAGGTTTTGATATTGTGCATTCGCATATGAACGGGTGGTGCGGGGATGTGGAAGTGGTTCATGTCACCCCAGTTCGTTTCAATTGGCGTGTGCGACCCTTGCCCTGGCTTAAAAAACTGGGTTCCTACTTCAGCCCGCGTGTCTGGGGCTATCTGGGTCTGGAAAAGCGCCGTTTGCGGCCTGGTCCTCATGCGGTTGTCGCTGTTTCAGGCTTGATTGCCGAACAATTGCAGCAAGCCTATGGCAGCGTGCACGATTATCCCGTTATCGCTCCTGGCGTGGCCTTGCCGCAAGCTGATTTGCAAGGGGAAGAGCGTGCCAAAGTGCGTGAGTCCTTGGGTTTCACCAAGGAGCAGGTCGTCTGCCTGCTGGTGGCTCGAAATCCTCTGCGCAAAGGCTTGAGCACGGTACTGGAAGCCCTGGCGAAATTGCCCTCTCATTACCGTCTGTTGGTAGTGGGCGGAAAGCCTGGCCTGCGTGACCAGATGCGTCAGCAGCTGCAGACGCTGAACATGCAGGATCGCGTCATCCTGCAGGGCGAGACCTCTAATGTCGAACCCTTTTATCGCGCTGCCGATATTTACGTGCATCCCACCCTGAATGACAGCTTTGGCATGGCACCGCTGGAAGCCATGTCCTATGGCTTGCCGGTTGTGCTAAGTCCAGCTCCATGGTGTGGCTTTGCTCAATATGTGCAGGGCGGCTATCACGCCTTGCTGCTCAGCCATCCGGAAGATGCTCAGGAACTGGCCCATGCGATTGAGAAAATCAGCAAGGATCCGGCCATGGCCAGGAATCTGATCGAGAACTCGCGTGAGTTATTGGTTCAGTTCAGCTGGCCTGCAGTCGCAACTCGCTATCAGGACCTGTATCAAAAAGTGTTGCTTCGCCGCCAAGATTAAGGGCAGGTGACGCGAGCTTTTCTCTGTTACTGATATTAAATTGTCAAAACTGCTGTTCAGTCATTGTTCAGCTTACGCAATAGCGGATACACTTTGTGGCCTGCAGGTGCTCGATCTGAGTATTTGTCTGTCATTCACAGCCGCTGACGGAGCGAGTTTTGAAGGTCCTGATCACTGATATCCACCACGGTAATGGCGGCGGCCATGTCACGTATATTTTGGGTTTGTTGCGCGGTTTGGCCCATCAGTGTGAGTTCACTCTGGCCGCACCGGCAACGGGTCGACTGTACCGTGAAGCGTCGCAAATACCCGGTGTAAGAGTATTGCCGGGGCTGTATACCGCCCGTATCGGGACGGCCTTGTCAGAGATCTGGAGCCTGCGCCGCTTTTTGCAGCGTGAAGCCTTCGACATCGTGCATTGCAATGGCAGTACCGATCATCGCCACGTCATGATCGCTTGCAAGACCTTGGCAAATCCTCCGGTCATCATCTGGACCAAACACAATACCAACCGCCTTCACAGTATGGGCAACCGTTTGCGGGCACGCTTCGGGACAGATCTTTGTATTGCTGTCAGTGATTATGTCGCTCGACAACTGGCCAATTCTGATTATCGTCGCTGTAGTGTCGAGCGTATTTATCACGGCCTGGATCTGGAGCATTACCGACCCGTTTCCCTGCAGGAAAAGCAGATTGCACGGCAGAAGCTTTTTGCTGCGGAGCTTGCGCCGGACTGTCTGGTGTTGGGCTCGGTAGGTGGTACGGATCTGGAAAAAGGCTGGTTGTTGCTGGTGGAGGCGCTGGCCCGTCTGGAGCCAGAGCTGAAACAGCGCGTCCGCGTGGTGGTTGCCGGGGATCCGCCTACAGCAGCCGTCTGCGAAAAAGTGCAGGCCCTGGGCTGTGCCGAGCAAGTGCTCTTTCCTGGATTGGTCAAGGATGTACGCTCGGTGTTGGCCGCATGCGATGTGGGTTTTGTGCTGTCCTATAAAGAGTCAGCCTCGTACGCTTGTTATGAGTCCCTGGCCTTGGGCTTGCCCGTGTTGATTTCCAATGCTGGCGGTTTGCCGGAAAGCATTGAGCACTTGCATGAGGGATGGGTGGTGCCTTGCGGGGATGTGCTGGCCATTGAAGCCCATGTGCGTGACATGTTGTGCCAGAAGTACTGTTTGCATACAGTGGGCCAGCGGGCGCGGCATCGCGCAGAACAGCGTTTTGATGCGCAGCGCTTTTCGCTGGATACGTATCAAGCCTATTTGAAAGCGCGGGCCTTGTAGCAGTCTGCTTATTGAAGACATATAAAAGAGGTGTTCTGATTTGAATTCAGAACACCTCTTTTTTACATCTAGTTCTTGATGGCCGGGGCGGTCAGCGCTTCCAGCCTGGTCAGCCAGATCAAGGCGTCCTCCCGTTTCTCCCCGCACATTTCCTGCGAGGCTTGCAAGCCCGAGCAACAGGCAGGGCGTTCAGGCTGGCCGAAAATCCGACAACGCAGTTGTTCGTCCAGCTGGATACAGGGCACACCGGCGGGTTTGCCGTGGGGCATGCCGGGAATCGGGCTGGAAATAGAGGGGGCGATACAGCATGCCCCGCATTCAGAACGACAAATCATGCCCAGCCTCGGGACCAGTACACCAGAATCCCTACATATTCCTTGATGATGGAGCGGCTGGACTGCAGCGCCATCAGATTGGGTTTCCATATGGAAAATTCGGGACTGTTGGGAACGGTTAGCTGAGGTGCCGCCCCTGCAGCAATCACATTGACCCCTTGCTTGCGGAAAATAGCCATGGCGCGTGGCATGTGCAGGGCAGAGGTCACCAACAAGACCTGGTTAGCCTGCTTTTCTTTCAGCAGCTGCGCGGTGTATTCCCCATTTTGCTGGGTGGTCAGGCTCTCGTTTTCCATCAGCGTGGCCGAAGGGGGAACATCCAGGTTGTTCAGGGTATTGGCCATGACCTTGGCCTCACTGATCCCTCCATCCAGAGCGGCGCCCGACAGGACAATATAGGGAGCACGACCTGCTTTATACAAATCAGCAGCGCGCTCTACCCGTGCCGATGTCTTTTGTGCGGTCTGGGGCAGGAACCAATTGCTGCGGTTTTGGGCGGTATGGCCACCTAGCACCACAATGGCATCGGCTTGCGTTACCTGGTCAGCGGGCTGGTAGGGGTACATTTTTTCCAGATACCCACCGGCATACAGGCTGGTGGCGGGCAGGGACCAGGCACCGGTCCAGAGCAAACCCGCCAAAGCCAGGGCAGCTGCGGTTTTGCGCAGACGCAGGATAAAAAGCAGTACCGCCAAAAGTAATAGGGCGGCAAACAGATTCAGCGGAATGACAAGGCTGGTCAGAATGCTCGATAGACTCATGAATGCTCCCGCTCTGACTCCAGCACTTGCACCACCTCATCGAGTGTAGGCCATTGGCCATCCCGGCCGAGGCAGATAGCCCGCGGCGACCAGGGACCAGTGTCTTCGGGGTTGGTAACACCACATAAGGTCAGCTGCTGAGCCTTTATGGCTGCTGCGACATGGGA
This sequence comes from Alcaligenes faecalis, assembly GCF_002443155.1. Lineage (NCBI taxonomy): Bacteria > Pseudomonadati > Pseudomonadota > Betaproteobacteria > Burkholderiales > Alcaligenaceae > Alcaligenes > Alcaligenes faecalis. The sequence continues at coordinate 963,897 of NZ_CP023667.1, forward strand.
GACGCCAGAATCATTGCAAATAACCCACTGCGCCTGTTGGCAAAGCCGTGCGAACGCCCCCAGAGGCAGGGGCGGCAAGCAGCGTGCGCTGGGCGCATTACGCAGGGCAGCCTCATGCTCGTTGGGTGGAGGGCACATAATGACGGTTTTGCCTTGGGCTTGCAGATGGCGGGTCAGTTGGTCGAAATACGGCCAGACTTTGACGCGGCCTTTGTGCAGTCCCGTTGCGGTAGGGGCGATCAGAATATAGTCACCGGGGCGCAGGGCGGCTTGGCGCAGACTGTTGTCGCCTTCTTGCCGTTGCAGGGGGCTAAGCGTCAAATCCAGGGTGGCTGGGGCTTGTTCAGGAGCTGGTTTCAACTTCCACAGCTCCAAAGCCTGCTGAACAATATAGAACCAGGATTGCACCGCGTGCAACTGCTTTTGCGGCTTATTGAGTGGCCAACGTAATAAAAGGCTACGGCCATCGTCCCGGTAACCGCAGGCGGGCAGGCCCGCCAGTTTGAAGCTGAGCGCACTGCTAAGCGAATCGGGCAGCAGCAGGCCGTATGCATTGCGGTGGCCATGCTGGCGACGATAGCGGCGTATGGCCTTGGCATCCTGGTGCCAGTGGCTGGTCATGGGGATGAAACCCTGCAAGGGGTAGGCTGACAGCAGTTCGCGGGCCCAGGGACGGGCGCAAACCACAACGGGCAAACCAGTATCCAGCAGGGCCTGTAAACACGGCAGGCTCATGCATACATCGCCTAACCAATTAGGCAATCGCAGGTAAAGGGCAGAGGGATCAGACATGAACAGGACAACTAGGCAGGACGAACAAGAGCGGGGACGCTCGATTCAGGCAATGAGCGTTAGAATAAACACAATTAGATAGTATATAGGGTGTCCTCGTTGTCCAACGCCATAGAAACCAAAATCAAGCCTGCTGGGCACGATCCCGTCAAATCCGATCTCTGGAAGCGCATTTACAGTCGTTTGCTACCTTATTGGAAGGTAGCGGTGCTGGCGCTGATCCTGGTCAGCATTTCCTCGGCAACGCAGCCGGTGCTGGCAGTGATCATGAAGCCATTGCTGGATGACGGCTTTACCGGTGCCAATCCCGACTATATGTGGTCCATACCCCTGGCGGTGATCGGGCTGATGTTCGTGCGTGGCGTCACCAGTTATGGCAGCTCCTACTTGTTTGCCTGGATCGCCAACAAAATGTTGCTGACTTTACGTGGCGACATGTTCTCCCGCTTGCTGGGATTGTCCGATTCGGAGTTCAAGCAAGGGGATACGGGTCGTTTGCTGAACCGTTTCACCATTGATGCGGGCACCATGACCGGGGTAGCCACCGAGGTGGTCACTGTCGTGGTGCGCGAGACCCTGACGGTGATTGCCTTGCTGGGCGTCTTGCTCTACATGTCCTGGCAACTGACGGTTATCGTGTTTCTGGTCATGCCCGCCTCGGTCTTTGTAGCCAAGCTGGTGTCGCGCCGCCTGCGCCGCATTAACCGCGATACGGTAAACATGAATGCCGAGCTGACCCGCGTGGTCAGCGAAGCCATTGATGCTCAACGTGTCATCAAGCTGTTTGACGGTTACGAGCGTGAAAATACGCGTTTCATGTATGTGAACGCACGTTTGCGTCGCTTTGCCATGCGCGCGGCTTCCGCGGATGCGGCCTTGTCGCCCATTACCCAGCTGTTTGTGTCCATCGCCGTGGCCGGGGTGATTTTTGTGGCCCTTTACCAGGCCAACACCGGCACGCTGACTATTGGTAGCTTTGCCGCTTTCATGGCGGCTTTGGGGCAGATTTTTGATCCCATCAAGCGTCTGACCAATATCACGGGCACCATGCAGCGCATGTTGGTAGCGGCAGAAAGCGTGTTCAAACTGGTCGATCAGGAGCCCGAGCCTGATACCGGGACTCGCGAATTCAAGCAGCCTGTGCGCGGTCATATTGAATTTGACGCGGTTTCTCACCGTTTTCCTAACGCGCATCGCGATACTCTGTCCGAGGTGAGCTTTGCGGTGCAGCCTGGCCAGACCATTGCCTTGGTCGGTAGGTCCGGCAGTGGCAAGACCACGCTTGCCAATATGCTGCCGCGTTTCTTGATTCCTACCGGCGGAGAAGTCCGTGTGGACGGTATCCCCTCGGAAGAGTTGACCTTGCGCAGCCTGCGCAGCCAGATTTCCCTGGTCAGCCAGGATGTGGTGCTGTTTGAGGCGACAATTGGCCAGAACGTCGCTTATGGCGCAGGTGCCGATGTTCCGCCGGAACGTATTTGGGAGGCCTTGGAAGCGGCCAATCTGCGCGAGTTTGTGGAAGGTCTGCCACAAGGTCTGGATACGATGGTGGGCGAGAACGCCAACGCTCTGTCCGGCGGTCAACGTCAGCGCCTGGCAATTGCCCGTGCCCTGATCAAAAATGCACCTATCCTGATTCTGGATGAAGCCACCTCGGCTCTGGATAACGAGTCCGAGCGTCAGGTTCAGATGTCGTTGGAAACCTTGATGAAAGGCCGCAGTACCCTGGTGATTGCACATCGCCTGTCTACCGTACAAAATGCAGATCAAATTCTGGTGCTGGACGAAGGGCGGATCATTGAGCAAGGTCGTCACGACGAATTGCTGGCCCGTAACGGCGTGTATGCCGGTTTCTACCAAATGCAGTTTCAGTTCAACGAATAAGCAGCCTGGGGCTGCACAATAAGGAACATCATGAAGAAAATCATTCTTGCGCTGGCTGGGCTGGCTGTGTTGGCAGGATGTGCCAAGCAGGGTGCGGAACTGCGAGAACAGGATTTGCGTCGTTCCAGCTATTTCAAGACAGAGCGACGCATCAATGCAGACTTTGTGGGCATTCAGCGTGCCTTGTTCAAGCACCAGGCAGAGTGTGGCAAAGCAGCCGTCTTCAAGATGGACGAACGCCAGGCCAGCTACGGCACCTTGCGTTATGAACTGGAGCCGGGGGCGGGTTGGGATAAAAGCATTCTGGTTGATCTGACCTTGATGCAAAAAGGCTGGGTAGATGCCAAGGTGTATAGCTACCGCGCGGATGTGAAAAAGGAAATCAAGGAGATCTTCACCTCGATTCGCGCGCCAGGCGTGTGTAATCCGGATGATGCACCGAAAGAAGAATTGCCCGAGGACGACTTTGTCCCCGTTGCACCGCAGTAAGTGCTCAAGCTGGGTGCAGGGCGGTTCTTTCTCCACCTGAGGCGCCCCACTCGCAGGACAGCTCTGTCTTGCTCTTGACCCGCTTTTTCAAGCGGGTTTATTGTTTTTAGTCTTTTCTCGTTAATAGAGATGATGTTGGATTTTGCCGCTATGTCCCAAACCAAACAGACAGCCACGACAGCAGCAATGCTCTATCTGATTTGCGGCAAGATTGCGGCGGGCAAATCCACCTTTGCCAAGCGCTTGTCCGAGCAGTCAAGAACGGTGCTGATCAGCGAAGACTTTTGGTTGGCAAGTTTGTATTCCGGTCAAATTGCCTCTTTGGAGGATTACGCTCGTTGTTCGGAGCTGCTGCGTACTGCCATGGCTCCGCACATCGTGGGTCTGCTCCAGGCCGGAGTGCCCGTGGTGCTGGATTTTCCATCCAACACTCTGGCAACACGAGCTTGGGCGCGGGAATTGATTGAACAGGCGAGCGTGGCTCACGAATTGCATTATCTGGATGTGGCCGATGAGTTGTGCAAAGCGCGCTTGCATGCTCGTAATGCCAGCGGTGATCATCCCTTTGAAACGACTGAAGCGCAGTTTGATTTGTTCAGCCGCTATTTTGTAGCGCCCCAGGAGTCAGAGGGCTTTCATGTCATCCGCCATCAGATCAAGGAATAGGCTTGGAGTTTAGTTTTCAGTCGCTTGATGCTGTTTACTTGGCTAAGTCTTGAGCTTGTAGATGCCTGCGCGAGCAGGCTGCAAGAGAGGGCTAAGCTGGGTGTGGTGAAGTATTTTTTGATGCGTATTAGGGCAAGCCACTCATGTAATGCTTAAAGCACTTTGCGCTATGGGCTCTATTGAACTAGCCAGTTGACTCCACGCCACTATTAAGTGACGCCCGGTTGCAGGGCGCAGACCTTGCCGTTCGATGGCGAATGAAGGGGATTGGCTACCCCGCCAATCCCAAAACAGACCATTTACAGCAAAATAATGTCGTATTGCTCCTGGGAGTAGTGCGGGTCTACTTCCAGGGAAATAGGCTTGCCAATAAAGTCGCCCGCCACGGCCAAATGCTGGCTTTCTTCTTCCAGAAACAGATCCACTACTTCCTGTGCTGCCAGGATGCGGAATTCCTTGGGGTTGAATTGCTTGGCCTCGCGCAAGACTTCGCGCAGAATTTCATAGCAGACGGTACGGGCCGTGCGCACGGAACCACGCGACTGGCAAGTAGGGCAGGGCTCGCACAACTGGTGCGCCAGGGAATCACGTGTACGTTTGCGTGTCATCTCCACCAGGCCTAACTGGCTAAAGCCATTGATCGTCACGCGAGTACGATCTTTGGCCAGTGCTTTTTGCAGCTCCTGCAAGACAGACTCCCGGTGAGCGGGATCGTCCATATCAATAAAGTCCAGAATGATAATGCCACCCAGGTTGCGCAGACGCAGTTGGCGAGCCAGGGCAATCGCCGCTTCCAGATTGGTCTTGAAGATGGTGTCGTCAAAGTTGCGGCCACCGACAAAACCACCCGTATTCACATCGACCGTAGTCAGGGCTTCGGTCTGATCGATAATCAAGTAACCGCCAGACTTCAGATCGACCCGGCGCGACAAGGCGCGGTTGATCTCTTCATCCACATGAGCGGTATCGAACAAGGCGCGGCTGCCTTTGTGGTGACTAATTCGCTCCAGCACGGAGGGCGTATAAATCTGGGCCCACTCCTTCATCTCTTGAACCACAGTGCGTGAGTCCACAATGATGGATTGAGTGTTGGGTGTGACCATATCGCGCAAAACACGTTGTGCCAGGCTCAAGTCCGTATACAGAACGGAAGGGGCGCCTTGCTCTCGGATACGTTCCTGAATGCGTGTCCATAAAGTGCGCAGATACTGCTGATCCGCACTGATTTCTTCATCTGTCGCGCATTCGGCCTGAGTCCGTACGATAAAGCCGCCTTTTTCGTCCTTGGGCATCAGGCGGCTGACGCGTTCGCGTAGCTCGATCCGGTCTGCATCCGAACCAATTCGCTGCGACACACCAATATGCGGATCAAAGGGCAAATACACCAGCATGCGTCCAGCAATGCTGATCTGCGTAGAGACGCGAGCGCCTTTGGTGCCCAAAGGATCCTTGATGACTTGTACTAATAGAGACTGGCCTTCGAACAGGAGTTTTTCAATGGGGGTAGTCGCGCTACCTTGATTGCGCTCGGTACGGTTCTGCCGCAAGTCGGCTACATGGATAAATGCCGCGCGCTCCAGGCCAATATCAATAAAGGCACTTTGCATGCCGGGTAGAACCCGCGCCACCTTTCCTAGATAGACGTTCCCCACATAGCCACGTTGGATGCTGCGCTCGATATGAATTTCCTGGACAGCACCTTGCTCGACCAGGGCAACACGGGTTTCAAAAGGAGTGACGTTAATCAGGATGTCTTCATGCATAGTTAGTTTCGCTAAAGGAATATCTGTTTCGGCCTAGTGTAGGGCCAAGTCAGGGAGGCTGCTATGCCTTTATGACTATATAGAGAGTTTAGTGAGAAGGAATGCTTCGCTTGCCTTTGTTCTGGAGGCTGCTTGGGGGTGGATGTGGTTCTAACCGCTCTATATAGGACGCCGCTCGGGGCCCCGGGACAGGGTGTTGGGGCGGACTACTTGCCGGCGCGATGCGCCGGTCCCCTTGTCGGAGTCACCATCGGGGCGCAGTCTGAACTCGCCCAGTGATTGGTCCCCCGGACCAATCACAAACGTTGGGCTCAAACAGCAGACTGCTTGCATCCCCAATGGTGACTCCGACTGCGGCAAGTCGTCTGACTCGCCCCAACACCCTGTCCCGGGGCCCCGAGCGGCTAACAGCTCTGCATAGTGCTCGATCTTGGAGGCCGCTCAACTTGCTATCTATATAGAGACACTCTTGGTTTGGGGCGAGGGTCTGGTGCTGTGGGGCGTGTTCACCGCCACTATCTTGTTTGCCAACCAACCGGTTGGGTAGGTAGGTAGGTAGGTAGGTAGGTAGGTAGGTAGGTAGGTAGGTAGGTAGGTAGGTAGGTAGGTAGGTAGGTAGGTAGGTAGGTAGGTAGGTAGGTAGGTAGGTAGGTAGGTAGGTAGGTAGGTAGGTAGGTAGGTAGGTAGGTAGGTAGGAAACCCACGACTGGCGATCATTTGTGGGGGCGAGTTTCTCTCTAACTATATAGAGAGGGAGTTGTCAGGGAGTGGCGGGAGGATTTAACGAATTTTTGTGAGGAAAACAGTGGTCACACCGTGTTTTGCGCTGTAGGCGACTGAAGCCTCCTGCCGAGAGGCAAAAATTCGAAGTTAATCTAAAAAATATTTTTATAGTTATTCTTCATAGTTATCAATCAGCTACATCGCTTTACGGAGTTTTCTCTCCTGAGATACCTAGAAAAATGGCAAAGAAGGCTTGCAAGTCTGAAAATCATCGTGCTATAGTTCTTTTCTCGCTGCAGCACACACAGGGTTTTCCCTCAAAGCGCTACAGAGAGCAGTTAGACAAGATTCACCGCCTTGGCCAAGAGGCCCGCACCGAAGCTTGAATGACTGAGTCAGGTAACTGACACGGTGTAAAACCCGGAGCTTGACAAATCAGAAAATTCTGTGTTAAAGTTCTAGGTTCTGCTCCAGAGAACGCAGCGTTAAGTTTTTAAGCGGTTTCGAAGGTTGAAACAAATTTGAAAATTTACCCTTGTTTGTGAAGTTGGATGGTTGACCCTTTGGGTTGATTGTTCGCCAGGTAGGACGGAACGAAAGTTCTGGTTTAAGCGGGATGAGTTGGACGGTTTTAAAACTTTCTAACTTCTTCAAAAAAAACGCTTGACACACTGCCTGATCTGCTTCATAATCTCGTTTCTCTGCTGCTAACACAGCAAGGCACGAAGCGCTAAGCGCGACGAGCCAGCCGGGTTAGTCGGTAGAACGACAGGCAACTGTCACTGCTCTTTAACAATTAACAGCCGATAAGTGTGGGCGCTTGGAATGAGCGAGTCGAACCCTTCGGGGATCGCCACAAGTTTGTATCAAGTGCTCACAAACGAAAGATGAAGAATTACCTTGTGTAACTCTGAATTTTTCTTTGAGACACAATCGGTCTCGTCGCAAGACGGGACAACCACAGAGATTAAACTGAAGAGTTTGATCCTGGCTCAGATTGAACGCTAGCGGGATGCTTTACACATGCAAGTCGAACGGCAGCGCGAGAGAGCTTGCTCTCTTGGCGGCGAGTGGCGGACGGGTGAGTAATATATCGGAACGTGCCCAGTAGCGGGGGATAACTACTCGAAAGAGTGGCTAATACCGCATACGCCCTACGGGGGAAAGGGGGGATCGCAAGACCTCTCACTATTGGAGCGGCCGATATCGGATTAGCTAGTTGGTGGGGTAAAGGCTCACCAAGGCAACGATCCGTAGCTGGTTTGAGAGGACGACCAGCCACACTGGGACTGAGACACGGCCCAGACTCCTACGGGAGGCAGCAGTGGGGAATTTTGGACAATGGGGGAAACCCTGATCCAGCCATCCCGCGTGTATGATGAAGGCCTTCGGGTTGTAAAGTACTTTTGGCAGAGAAGAAAAGGTACCTCCTAATACGAGGTACTGCTGACGGTATCTGCAGAATAAGCACCGGCTAACTACGTGCCAGCAGCCGCGGTAATACGTAGGGTGCAAGCGTTAATCGGAATTACTGGGCGTAAAGCGTGTGTAGGCGGTTCGGAAAGAAAGATGTGAAATCCCAGGGCTCAACCTTGGAACTGCATTTTTAACTGCCGAGCTAGAGTATGTCAGAGGGGGGTAGAATTCCACGTGTAGCAGTGAAATGCGTAGATATGTGGAGGAATACCGATGGCGAAGGCAGCCCCCTGGGATAATACTGACGCTCAGACACGAAAGCGTGGGGAGCAAACAGGATTAGATACCCTGGTAGTCCACGCCCTAAACGATGTCAACTAGCTGTTGGGGCCGTTAGGCCTTAGTAGCGCAGCTAACGCGTGAAGTTGACCGCCTGGGGAGTACGGTCGCAAGATTAAAACTCAAAGGAATTGACGGGGACCCGCACAAGCGGTGGATGATGTGGATTAATTCGATGCAACGCGAAAAACCTTACCTACCCTTGACATGTCTGGAAAGCCGAAGAGATTTGGCCGTGCTCGCAAGAGAACCGGAACACAGGTGCTGCATGGCTGTCGTCAGCTCGTGTCGTGAGATGTTGGGTTAAGTCCCGCAACGAGCGCAACCCTTGTCATTAGTTGCTACGCAAGAGCACTCTAATGAGACTGCCGGTGACAAACCGGAGGAAGGTGGGGATGACGTCAAGTCCTCATGGCCCTTATGGGTAGGGCTTCACACGTCATACAATGGTCGGGACAGAGGGTCGCCAACCCGCGAGGGGGAGCCAATCTCAGAAACCCGATCGTAGTCCGGATCGCAGTCTGCAACTCGACTGCGTGAAGTCGGAATCGCTAGTAATCGCGGATCAGAATGTCGCGGTGAATACGTTCCCGGGTCTTGTACACACCGCCCGTCACACCATGGGAGTGGGTTTCACCAGAAGTAGGTAGCCTAACCGTAAGGAGGGCGCTTACCACGGTGGGATTCATGACTGGGGTGAAGTCGTAACAAGGTAGCCGTATCGGAAGGTGCGGCTGGATCACCTCCTTTTAGAGCGAATGGCTCGCAAAGCGAAAGCGTCCACACTTATTGGCTGTTAGTTAATGTCATGACCATTGAAGGTATCGCCCACTGGTGATAGATGGGTCAGTAGCTCAGTCGGTTAGAGCACCGTCTTGATAAGGCGGGGGTCGTTGGTTCGATTCCAACTTGACCCACCAACGATTACCTCGGGGGATTAGCTCAGCTGGGAGAGCACCTGCTTTGCAAGCAGGGGGTCGTCGGTTCGATCCCGTCATCCTCCACCACCGCTTTTGTGGATGGTTGTCGATACAGCAAGGTTCATGACAGAGTATAGGGCACAGGACAACAACGGTTGACCTGGCGCTAGATTCAACGAAGAGTGTTCTTTTTAAAGAATACTGCTCGTTGGGTTATGCAACCCACGAATTGCTCTTTAACAATTAGGAAGAAGCACAACGAAGGTGTGTTGTCTAATAAACGCAAAGCGATTAGTCGCCTTGTGATGACAATACACGGGTTGTGATTGCAACAGAACAAATTATGTTCAACGAAAGTTCTCAAAAATATAGACGTTGTTCGATCTTCGGATTGGATGACAGCTAAGGATTGATGAACGGCAACAACGTATACTCATATTCCTATAACAGCATCAAGCGTTATAGGATCAAGCGAATAAGTGCATATGATGGATGCCTTGGCGATCACAGGCGATGAAGGACGCGGTAGCCTGCGAAAAGCTACGGGGAGCTGGCAAACAAGCTTTGATCCGTAGATGTCCGAATGGGGAAACCCACCGTAGTAATACGGTATCCCATGCTCAATACATAGGCATGTGGAGGCGAACCGAGTGAACTGAACCATCTCAGTAACTCGAGGAAAAGAAATCAACCGAGATTCCGGAAGTAGTGGCGAGCGAAACCGGACCAGCCTGGATGTTTTAGCGTAGTGAATAGTCGAATGGAATGGAAAGTCCAGCCGTAGCAGGTGATAGCCCTGTAGGCGAAATTCAGTACGTGGAACTAAGCATCGAACAAGTAGGGCGGGACACGTGAAATCCTGTCTGAATATGGGGGGACCATCCTCCAAGGCTAAATACTCGTGATCGACCGATAGTGAACCAGTACCGTGAGGGAAAGGCGAAAAGAACCCCGGAAGGGGAGTGAAATAGATCCTGAAATCGTATGCATACAAACAGTAGGAGCACCTTCGTGGTGTGACTGCGTACCTTTTGTATAATGGGTCAGCGACTTACATTCAGTGGCAAGCTTAACCGAATAGGGGAGGCGTAGCGAAAGCGAGTCCGAATAGGGCGATTCAGTCGCTGGGTGTAGACCCGAAACCAGGCGATCTATCCATGGCCAGGTTGAAGGCACGGTAACACGTGCTGGAGGACCGAACCCACTAATGTTGAAAAATTAGGGGATGAGCTGTGGATCGGAGTGAAAGGCTAAACAAGCCTGGAGATAGCTGGTTCTCTCCGAAAACTATTTAGGTAGTGCCTCGTATATTACTGCCGGGGGTAGAGCACTGTTATGGCTAGGGGGTCACAGCGACTTACCAACCCATGGCAAACTCCGAATACCGGCAAGTACAGTACGGGAGACAGAGCACCGGGTGCTAACGTCCGGACTCAAGAGGGAAACAACCCAGACCGCCAGCTAAGGTCCCTAACTATGGCTAAGTGGGAAACGAAGTGGGAAGGCATAGACAGTCAGGAGGTTGGCTTAGAAGCAGCCATCCTTTAAAGAAAGCGTAATAGCTCACTGATCGAGTCGTCCTGCGCGGAAGATGTAACGGGGCTAAGCCATAGACCGAAGCTGCGGATGTGTACTATGTACACATGGTAGGAGAGCGTTCCGTAAGCCTGTGAAGGTGTTCCGTGAGGAATGCTGGAGGTATCGGAAGTGAGAATGCTGACATGAGTAGCGATAAAGGGGGTGAAAAGCCCCCTCGCCGTAAGTCCAAGGTTTCCTGCGCAACGTTCATCGGCGCAGGGTGAGTCGGCCCCTAAGGCGAGGCAGAGATGCGTAGCTGATGGGAAGCGGGTTAATATTCCCGCACCGTCGTAGAGTGCGATGGGGGGACGGATTGCAGAATGTTATCGGGGTGTTGGATGTCCCCGTTGGCGCATCATAGAAGGCACTTAGGCAAATCCGGGTGCGTAATTCAAGGGTGTGACTGGATAGAGCTTCGGCTCTAAACTAACTGGAAGCAGTTCCAAGAAAAGCCTCTAAGCTTCAGCTCTACGAGACCGTACCGCAAACCGACACAGGTGGACGGGATGAATATTCCAAGGCGCTTGAGAGAACTCAGGAGAAGGAACTCGGCAAATTAATACCGTAACTTCGGGAGAAGGTATGCCTCATTAGTGTGATGTGCCTGCGCACAAAGCATGAAGAGGCCGCAGTGAATCGGTGGCTGCGACTGTTTACTAAAAACACAGCACTCTGCAAACACGAAAGTGGACGTATAGGGTGTGACGCCTGCCCGGTGCCGGAAGGTTAAGTGATGGGGTGCAAGCTCTTGATCGAAGCCCCGGTAAACGGCGGCCGTAACTATAACGGTCCTAAGGTAGCGAAATTCCTTGTCGGGTAAGTTCCGACCTGCACGAATGGCGTAACGATGGCCACACTGTCTCCTCCTGAGACTCAGCGAAGTTGACATGGTTGTGATGATGCAATCTCCCCGCGGCTAGACGGAAAGACCCCATGAACCTTTACTGTAGCTTTGCATTGGATTGTGAACCGGCCTGTGTAGGATAGGTGGGAGACGTTGAAGCGTGGTCGCCAGATCGCGTGGAGTCATCCTTGAAATACCACCCTGGTCTGTTTGCGGTTCTAACCTAGGTCCCTTATCGGGATCGGGGACCGTGCATGGTGGGCAGTTTGACTGGGGCGGTCTCCTCCTAAAGTGTAACGGAGGAGTTCGAAGGTACGCTAGAGACGGTCGGAAATCGTCTTGATAGTGCAATGGCATAAGCGTGCTTGACTGTGAGACTGACAAGTCGAACAGGTACGAAAGTAGGACATAGTGATCCGGTGGTTCTGTATGGAAGGGCCATCGCTCAACGGATAAAAGGTACTCTGGGGATAACAGGCTGATACCGCCCAAGAGTTCATATCGACGGCGGTGTTTGGCACCTCGATGTCGGCTCATCTCATCCTGGGGCTGTAGCCGGTCCCAAGGGTATGGCTGTTCGCCATTTAAAGAGGTACGTGAGCTGGGTTTAAAACGTCGTGAGACAGTTTGGTCCCTATCTGCCGTGGGCGTTGGATATTTGACGGAGCCTGCTCCTAGTACGAGAGGACCGGAGTGGACGTACCACTGGTGTATCGGTTGTCATGCCAATGGCATTGCCGAGTAGCTACGTACGGAAGAGATAACCGCTGAAGGCATCTAAGCGGGAAACTCGTCTGAAGATTAGATATCCCGGAGGCTTGACCTCCCTGTAGGGTCGTCCGAGACCAGGACGTTGATAGGCTGGGTGTGGAAGTGCAGTAATGCATGTAGCTAACCAGTACTAATTGCCCGTGTGGCTTGATCCTATAACCCTTGAGGTTGTAGTGAGTTAAGTTGTTGACCACAGAACGTAATATTGAAGTGCAGCGCAACCCGCGCTCGACACCTTCGTAACCGCTGCTAGCTGATCCGTACTGATCGCTAGTGGTGTGCTTCTTCCAATTGGCTGGGGCGTCCCTTAAAAAGACGACTCGGCAACCAGTTACGCTTGACGACCATAGCGAGGTGGTCCCACACCTTCCCATCCCGAACAGGATTGTGAAACGCCTTTGCGCCGATGATAGTGGACGGACGTCTGTGAAAGTAGGTCATCGTCAAGCTCTTATTCCTCAAAACCCCCGCAAGCGCACCGCTTGCGGGGGTTTTGTTTTATGCGTCGCCAACGCACAGGCCAGCGGCACGCCCTGATGGCATACAAGCCTGATCTCCTCTGAAATTCCTACTCAGTTTCTCCTTTGCGCCGTAGAATACGGATAAATACTTTAGAGCTAAAGGAGTTGCCCGTGGGTGCAGAGACAGTAGTAGATGCGATTGTGGTTGGGGCAGGGCACAATGGCTTGGCAGCAGCCGTGGAGCTGGCCAGCAAAGGCTGGAAAGTTCAGGTTGTGGAAGCAAAAAGCTCCGCAGGTGGTGCAGTCAGCACTCAGGAATTGACCCTGCCAGGCTTCAGGCATGATGTGTGCGCCATGAATCTGTCCTCCTTTGCGGGCTCTGCGTTTTTCCAGCGTCATAAAGAGGCTCTAGGCCGTCACGGTTTGGCTTTCGTCCCTGCAGAACATTGCTTTGCCAGTGTGTTTCGGGATCACAGCTATTTGGGTGTCAGCACGGATCTGGAAACGACCTTGAAGCGGATACGCGCTGTTTCTGAAAAGGACGCTCAGGCTTGGCAGGCCATGCTGGATGATTTCCAGAGCAAGGCTCCTCACCTGTTTGCTGTGCTCGGTAGCCCCATGCCTTCCTGGGGCCTGATGAAAAGCGCCTGGAAGAGCTGGCGTGAGCTGGGCAAGGATGGCGTTGCAGAGCTGATGCAATTGCTGCTGGCGACGCCTCGTGACTTTCTGGACCGCCATTTTGAGAGCGATTCATTGAAAGCCATGATGGCAGCCTGGGGGCTGCATGTGGATTTCACACCAGACACAGCCGGTGGTGCTTTATTCCCTTATCTGGAGTCCATGGCCAATCAAGCCTTCGGTATGGTGATCGGGCAGGGCGGTGCTGACACGATTATCCGTGCCATGACGAGCTTGCTGCAGGAGCTGGGCGGTGAGCTGCTGTTGAATGCCCCCGTGCAGACAATTGAACAAGAGAATGGTCGCGCCAGTGGTGTTGTCCTGGTTGATGGTCGTCGCCTGAAAGCACGCAAGGCGGTGATCGCGAATCTGAATCCTCAGCTAGTCTTTGGTCGTCTGGTGCAGTCCGCTGCCGTTTCCAAGGATTATCAGAAGAAAGTCGATGCCTTCCGCCCCGGTTTGGGCACTATGATGATTCATTTGGCGCTGGACGGGCTACCCGACTGGAAAGCCGGTGCCGAGCTGCAGCGTTTCTCCTACGTGCATCTGGCACCCGATATGGCCATGATGAGCCGTGTTTACGCCGAAGCCGCCGCAGGCTTGTTGCCTGTCGAGCCTGTGCTGGTGGTTGGGCAAGGTACGGCTCTGGATCCTTCCCGTGCCCCAGAGGGCAAACACACCCTGTGGATTCAAGTGCGCGTATTGCCTGCCCAGATTAAGGGCGACGCTTCTGGTCAGATTGCTGCTGGCGATTGGTCGCAGCTTAAAGACGCGTATGCAGAGCGCGTTCTGGATCTGCTTGAAAGCTATGCGCCCGGTTTGCGTAGCAAGATTTTAGCCCGCCACATCATGTCGCCCCAGGATCTGGAGCAGTTCAATGCGAACTTGATTGGTGGGGATAACCTCTCGGGCAGCCATCACCTGGATCAGAACTTCTTCTTCCGCCCGGTTGCCGGTTACTCCAAATACAAGACGCCGATCAAGGACCTGTATTTGTGCGGCGCCTCGACCTGGCCTGGTGCAGGGACGGGAGCCGGATCGGGCTATATGCTGGCCAATCTGCTGGTGAAGTAAATAAAGGAACTAGAGGCCATTCAGACGCTGCCGAGCGTGCTCCAGACGCAGCTGTTTGGCCTCCAGTTCCTGAAGCTGTCGTCGTATCCCATCAATATGTTCTTTGGCTGCGCGTCGGGCCAAGTCAGCCTGGCCTTGTGTGACGGCATTGCATAAACGGGCATGTTGCCTGTCCAGCCTGCGTTTGGAGTCATGATCGGGGTACAGGTGCTGTACGGACACACGCACCGTAGACAGCATCAAGTCGTTGAACAGGCTGATCATGTGCACCAAAACCGGGTTATGCGAGGCCTCACAGATAGCGGCATGAAAAGCATGGTCGGCCCGAGCAACCTGCTCAGGAGCCGCATCCTGCATCTGCAGATGTTCCAGCTCCTGAAAGCGCCGTCTTATCATGATGTGATCGGCTTCGGTCCCTCTGGACGCGGCTAACTGGGCAGCCTCGCTTTCAAGCAGTTCACGCACTTCGAGCAAGTCATACAGTGTGCGTCCCTGCGCTTGCAGCAGGTGCTCCAGCGGCTTGCTGACGGCGGCATCAATCAGGTTGGCAACGAAGGAACCTTTGCCATGCCGGGTTTCAATCAAGCCGCGCACGCGCAGGATTTGCAGTCCTTCCCGCAGCGCAGAGCGGGACACGGCCAGCCTTTGCGTCAGTTGCCGCTCGGAGGGCAGGACTTGTCCCGGTTTCAGGACGCCATCCATGATAAAAGTTTCGATGCGTTGGGCGACCAGCTCGGCGGTAACTTCCAAACGCTTGGGTTCCTGCATTTTCATCTGTGGTCAGACCAGTTGTATGCTTGTGGAAATGATAACAAGCTGATTATCTATCTGTCTGATTTTTAAGTATAAAGATAAACCCTAATACTCTCTAAGGGTAAAAACTGGTCGGACCAGTAGTCTGGCGGCTGGACAAGCCCGCCTGCATCAAAGACCATCCGTTTCAGGAGACTTTAAAAGACAGGAGGCGTCATGAGCTTGCGCTACGACAAAAAACTGGACGGTGTGCTGCCCCGCGTGGACAAGATGCAGCTGCTTAGCCGTTTGCGTGATGATATTCCCGGCCTGGATGTACTGCACACAGATGAGCAGTTGCACCCTTACGAGTGCGATGGACTGAGTGTTTATCGCGCCAAACCCTTGCTGGTGGTGTTGCCCCGTAATGTGGAGCAGGTACAGGCCGTGATGCGTTTGGCCCACGAAGTTGGCGTGCCGGTAGTCGCCCGTGGTGCGGGTACCGGTTTGTCAGGCGGCGCTATGCCATTGGAGCAGGGCATTTTGCTGGTGATGGCGCGCCTGAACCAGATTCTGGATCTGGACCCCGTAGCCGGGATTGCTCGGGTTCAACCAGGCGTGCGTAACATCGCGATCTCTCAGGCGGCTCAACCCTTTGGGCTGTACTACGCACCGGACCCGTCTTCGCAGATTGCCTGTTCGATTGGTGGCAACGTAGCGGAAAACGCGGGCGGCGTGCACTGCCTGAAATATGGTCTGACCGTACACAATATCTTGCGCCTGGAAGTCATTACCGTCACAGGCGAACGATTGATCCTGGGCTCCGAAGCCCTGGATACCCCCGGCTTTGATCTGATGGCCCTGTTTACGGGCTCTGAAGGGATGCTGGGCGTAGTCACAGAAATTACCGTCAAGTTGCTGGCACGCCCTCCTTGTACGGTGGTGTTGCTGGCCAGCTTTGACGAAGTGGAAAAAGCAGCGGATGCCGTGGCTCAGATTATTGCCCAAGGCATTGTGCCCGCAGGACTGGAAATGATGGATCAAATGTCCATTCGTGCGGCCGAGGACTTTATTCATGCTGGCTATCCTGTGGATGCACAAGCGATCTTGCTCTGCGAGATTGATGGCGCTTTGGAGGATGTGCAGGATGATGTGGCCCGTGTCGAGCAGGTGCTGTTCAAGGCGGGTGCGCAAGAAGTGCGGGTTGCTCGGGACGAGCAGGAACGGCAGCGCTTCTGGGCCGGCCGTAAAAACGCCTTCCCTGCGGTGGGACGGATTTCTCCTGACTATTACTGCATGGATGGCACCATTCCGCGTCGTCAGCTGGCGTATGTCCTGAAGAAAACCGCCGAGCTTTCCGAAGAATATGGCTTACGCGTCGCCAACGTGTTTCATGCGGGCGATGGCAATATGCATCCTCTGATTCTGTTCGATGCCAATGAGCCCGGCGAGCTGGAGCGTGCCGAAGCCTTGGGTGGCAAGATTCTGGAATTGTGTGTGGAAGTAGGCGGCACAATTACCGGCGAGCACGGTGTAGGCCGAGAAAAAATCAATCAGATGTGCGTGCAGTTCAACGAAGACGAGCTGCAGTTTTTCCATGCGATCAAAGCTGCCTTTGATCCCAAAACCATGCTGAATCCCGGCAAGAACATTCCTACTCTGCACCGCTGTGCAGAAATGGGTGGCATGCACATCCATCACGGGCAATTGCCTTTCCCAGAGTTGGAGCGCTTCTGATGAGTACCGTAGAACATAAGAGTCAGGATCGCAGCGCTGAGTTGCTGGAGCAGGTTCAGCAAGCCCTGGCCACGAAAACCCCTTTGCGTTTGCAGGGTGGCAATACCAAATCCTTTCTAGGCAAAGCCGTGCAAGGGCAAGAGTTGAGCTTGGCCGGCCATGAAGGTGTGGTCGATTACGACCCGGCGGAGCTGGTGGTCACGGTGCGTGCCGGGACGTCCTTGCAAGCTCTGGAAACGGTCTTGAACGAACAAGGCCAATGCCTGCCTTTTGAGCCTCCTTTGTTTGATGGCCAAGCCACGGTTGGTGGAGCCACCGCCTGTGGTTTGTCGGGGCCGCGTCGGCCTTGGGTAGGCTCATTACGAGACTATGTGCTGGGCTGCCGTTTGATCAGTGGCATGGGTACGCATATGCGCTTTGGTGGCCAGGTCATGAAGAACGTCGCCGGTTATGACGTGTCGCGACTGATGGTCGGTGCACAGGGTTCCCTGGGTGTAATTACCGAGGTGTCTTTCAAAGTCTTGCCTCGTCCTCGTAGTCGCGCCAGTCTGGTTCTGGAGGTGGATCAGCAGGAAATTGCGGGTCTGTTGCGTAGCTGGCGTGATCAAAGTCGCCCCATTACGGGCGCAGCGTGGCAGGACGGGCGTTTGCATTTGCGTCTGGAAGGTGGCGACAGCTCAGTGCAATTGGCTCAGGAGCAAATTGGCGGAGAAGCTTTGGACTTGTCCTATTGGGATGATTTGTGCGAGCAGCGCCTGGAGTTTTTCAAGCAGCCCGGCACCTTGTGGCGAATCGCCTTGCCAGTGGATGCTCCCGTACAAACATGGCCCGGCCAGATTCTGGTGGATTGGGGTGGGACACAGCTGTGGCTGAAATCCGATGCGCCTGCCGAGCAGATTCATGCGCAAGCTCAAGCCTTGAAAGGGCATGCCCGTTGCTGGTCCGGATCAGGCGCCGGGCAGGATGTCTTGCCCGAGTCCTTGTTGATATGGCATCAGCGCTTGAAGCAACAGCTGGACCCTGCTGCCATTTTTAATCCAGGTCGTCTCTTTCCTTCGGCGGAGTCCACATGCAAACACAACTGACACCATGGGCTCAGCAACTGCCGCAAGCCGAGCAAGCCCAGGCCATTTTGCGCTCCTGTGTGCATTGCGGGTTCTGTAATGCCACCTGTCCCACCTATCTGGACCAGGGCAATGAGCTGGACGGTCCCCGTGGCCGTATTTACCTGATCAAGATGTTCCTGGAAGGCAAGGCTACCTCGGAATTGACCCAGCATCACCTGGATCGCTGCCTGAGCTGCCGTAACTGTGAAACGACCTGTCCTTCGGGGGTGAAATATCACAACTTGCTGGATATAGGTCGGGCCGCTTTGGAACCCAAAGTAAAGCGGCCTTTGAAGGACCGCGCCATGCGAGTCGCCTTGACGCAAATTCTGCCTGAGCCTGGTCGAGTCGGTGCCTTGCTGGGGGTCGCGCGAACCATGCGCCCCTTGCTGCCATCTTCTTTACAGGAAAAAATTCCGCCCAAGCAAAATGCGGATTTGACGCGACCTGCACAGCGACACAGCAAACGAGTCCTGATGCTGGAAGGCTGTGTGCAGCCAGCCATGGCACCTTCCATTAACGCCGCGACGGCCCGAGTGCTGGATCGCTTGGGCATTAGCGTGACGCCCATCGCTCAGGCGGGCTGCTGTGGTGCCTCGTCCTTTCACTTGGGTGCGCAAGAGCAAGGCCTGGAGCAGGCGCGTCGCAATATCGACGCTTGGTGGCCGCAGATCGAACAAGGGGCGGTAGCGATTGTGCAGACCTCCAGCGGCTGCGGGGCCTTCGTGAAAGAGTACGTGGACTTGTTCAGAAATGATCCGGCCTATGCCGAGCGCGCTCGCCGTGTCAGTGAACTGGCCAAGGATCTGGTCGAAGTGCTGGAGGAGCAGCCTTTGGAGGAATGCCTGAACACGCAAACCCGCCCACGTCTGGCTTTTCATTGCCCTTGTACTTTGCAGCATGCGCAAAAACTGGGTGGGCGAGTCGAAGCTGTATTGACTCGTCTGGGTTTCGACCTGGGCGCTGTGCCGGATAGCCACCTGTGCTGCGGTTCGGCTGGCACCTATTCGTTGACTCAACCCGAGATCGCAGGACGCCTGCGTGATCGCAAGATGGATGCGCTGGAAAGCAGCAAGCCTGACCTGATTGTCACGGCCAATATGGCCTGCGGGAATCATTTGAATGGAGCGGGTCGGACTGCGGTCAAGCATTGGATTGAGTTGGTGGATGAGTTTTTGTCTACCTGAACGTATAGCTGTACTTCTGCAGTGAATTGAAAGCCCGCTTAAAAAAGCGGGCTTTTTTTATTTCGTCCAGGCCGCGAGCGACGGGCGGAAGGGCGGTTTTCGCTAGTTTGGTGAATAAGTGCAGGAAAGGGCTGCCATCTGCGTGAATGGGATAGCGGGACAGGAGGGGGCTATTTAGCCTGATAGGGCTTGAATTTGTTGCTGCATGCCAAGGTTCTGGCGCTTAGCACAGGTTCTGCATACATCGGCATCCCACAGGATGATTTCAGGCTGTAGTTCCTATAAGAAAGAAAGGAGTTGCTCCATGCACTCAATCATTCGCGCATCCTTGCTCGCTGCGGGCATCTTATGCGTCTCTATTCCTCAGTCTCAAGCCTACGAGCTCTATCGTGAAGAGGGTACTGAGCTCAATGCTGATCTGACCGTTGTCTTTGGTGTCTTGAACAGCAAGCATAACTATATAGGTCGTCCAGGCCGTTTTGGATGGCAGGAAGGGTTTGCCAAATATGGTTTAAGTGGTGAAACGGATCGCATTGGTGCTGGCTCTGTGTACGGTAGCCTGGCCTTGATCAGCTCTGGCACTTGGGGCGACGGCGACCCTGGCGGTTATTCGATAGGAAAAGAGAGGCGCACCAGTTTTGAGGATGCCTATGTGGGGTGGCGCACGGGGAGCTTGTTTCCCTTCTTGGGCCAGGATGGCATTGATATTTCCTTTGGTCGGCAGAGCATCAAGGTTGGCCGAGGGTTTCTGGTCTATGACGATGCAGCCAATCCAGGCAGAGGTATGGGCAGGGAGTTTGATCGAGGTGGTGCTTACTATCTGGGCCCTCGTCATTCTTTTGCCAAGACCGCTGTTTTACGTTTGGGCGGCAAGGAGGGGCTGCATGGTAGTGCCATGTGGATCAAGTCCGACAACCCGGCAATGGCCAAGACGGAAATGGCGGTTGGGACGGTCGAGTACACCGCTGCTGAAGGGACCGTAGGCTTCAGTTATATCCGGGGTCTGGATGTAGATAAGCAGTACGCCGATGCCATGGCATTGGAGCGCAAGAATATGAACATTTACGGCCTGTTCGGAGAGGGAAGCGCGGGTATAGAAAATGCCAAATTCGGCTTCGATTTGGCTCGTCAGGACAAGCAGTCTGGCCATGAAACGGCGTGGTCTGTTCAAGCTGGCTACACCTTTGCCGATATGGCCTGGAGTCCGGAAATCAGTTACCGCTACAGCCATTACTCAAAGCGCTGGGATCCCTTCTTTACGGGTGGGTACTTGGATGATGGCTGGACGCATGGAGAGGTAGCAGGAAACTATGTCCCAGGTGCATTTGCCAGCAATCTGGCGGTACATGCCATCTCCTTGCGAGCCCGACCTTATGACAATCTGACTGTAGGCGCGATTTTCTATAACTACAGAACCGTTGCCAATCGAGATGTGCTCAACAGTGATGCCAATGCCGTCGATCTGTATTTGGACTGGGCGGTGACGGACCACATCACCATTACCCCTTTGGTGGGCTTATACAAGCCACGCCAGTATGAGGCCAATGGCGGCAGCCAGAACAGAAATGCCTCAACCAATATCTATACGCAACTGGTCCTCAGCGCCAGTTTCTGATCCTGCTTTGAAATCCATGTGTTTGCTTGCGTTGAGCTGTCTTGGCACATCAGCTTGTTCGGTACCTGATTTTTTATGCATTTCGGCTTATTTGGCCGGAATTGCAAATTTTCGGGGAAGAACGGCAATACCTGCTTTCAGAGCGACAAATTAGCATTAATTGCACATGGCGCATAAATCACATAATACGAAAACGGAGACAACAATGAGCCACATTGATGCGCGATCAGTGTCCAAGCCGGGTTTGATTCCTGGTCAATTGGGCACTGCTGACATTATTTTCATGATTCTGGCCTGTGCTGCCCCTTTGGGGGTGTTGGGCGGGCTGGTTCCACTGGCTTTTGCGTTTGGCAATGGTGCGGGCACACCTGGCACCATGCTGCTGATTTGCCTGGTGATGCTGATCTTTGCGGTGGGCTATGTGCGCATGATTCCCCATGTACGAAATGTGGGGGCCTTTTACGCCTATATTGCGACCAGCCTGAACAAACAGGTGGGGGTGGCAGCCGCCTATGTGGCCATCATTGCCTATATCTGCGCATCTACCTCCACCTTGGGGGCGATGGCCTTTTTTTCCACTGATTTTGTGCAAGAGGTTTTCGGCGTCACTACACGCTGGGAAATGTGGGCCGCGATCAGTGTTGCCTTGATTGCCTACCTAAGCTATCGAAAAATTACGATGGCGGCCAAAGTGCTGGCGGTGTTGTTGATTCTGGAGGTGGCCTTCATTCTGGTGCTGGATGTGCTGATTTTGTACCACGTCGGATTTACTGGCCTGGATTTCAGCAGCTTTACGCCTGCTGCCGTGCTGGCGCCTGGTTTTGGTATCTCCATTATCTATGCCATCAATGGCGTGGTTGGCTTTGAGGCAACCGCTATTTATCGAGAAGAGGCCAGAAATAGCCTGGTGACGATTCCACGGGCAACCTACGGTGCCATTTTGGTGTTGGGGACGTTTTATGTCTTTTCTTCCTGGTGCCTGGTGTTGAGCGTGACTCCCGAGAAACTGCAGGCAGTGGCCGCCGCAGACCCGGGACGTTTGCTCACCGGCATGGGTGAACAATATTTGGGCGAGTTAGGCCGTCATGCATTGAATCTGTTGGTGGTGACCAGCCTGTTTGCCGCTGCCCTGGGCTTTGCCAACAATATTGCCCGCTACTTGTTTGCGGTGGCGCGCGACGGTTTGATTCCGGCTGTGCTGGGCAAGGTTCATCCGCAACATGGTTCGCCGTATGTGGCGTGTATCTTCTTGACCTGTATTTTTATTGTGGTGATTGGCGCTTTTGCCTTGGCCGGCCTGGACCCTTTGCTCAATCTGGCGACAAGTCTTTCATCCATGGGGGCCGTGGGCTTGATGTGTTTGCTCACGACTACATCTTTTTCTATCTGCGTCTTTTTCATCCGACGTGGTGAATATTCTTTGGCCAAGACAGGCGCCCCTTTGCTAGCGGGTCTGCTCCTGGCCATTGCGACCTGCTTGTCACTGGCTAATTATTCGGCACTGACAGGTACGGACTCTGTTCTGGTCAATAACCTGCCATTTCTGTTCCTGGTGGTGGTCATTGCGGGCTATCTGCATGGCAGTTGGCTGAAACGCAATCGGCCATCGGTCTACCTCAAAGTGGGCTCCACCCGAGTTGAGGAGGAGGTACTGGTACCCGCAGCCGCCTGATTGGCCGGTGCAGGAATTCTTGATTCAAGCGGAGGCGAGATGAGATACGAGACAACAGCTCAACGTCAGGCCCGAAGCCAGGCAGGGTGTGTGAACCCTGCGTTGAGGCTGGAGGGGTTTCCGGCGATGAATACACGGTTTGCGGATCAGGCGCGTGAACACTTGAGCGCAATTCTCGCCCCGCATCGGTTAGAACTGGATACGCGGCAAGCCGTGTGTTTTACGCATAATCGCTTGCTGCTGCAGGGACTCTCCTTGCATTTCATCGAGTATGGCGTACCCGCTGGTGTTGTCAGCCTTGAGGCCCAGGAACTGAGCGATCACTACTTGTTCAAGATTCCGTTAAGTGGCATGGCCCAGTACCGTCAGGCGGGTGCTCATTTTGAGGTTCGGCCAGGTATGTTGTATGTCGTGCATCCCGGAGAGACATTTGTTTCCTCAATGTCGGCAGACTACACCCACCTGACCTTGCAGCTGAATGCGGCACTGATTGATTCCCTGGATGAGGAAGATGGGCTAAGTCCAGGGGGGCAGCGTGCCTTTTTTGAAATAGCTCGTATCAATGCCGACGGTCAGGCACGGGCCTTGTCAGGAATCTTGCAGGCGATTTGCGAGGACACGACCAGTGGCGCTTCTTTGCTGGGCTTGCCCGCATTTCGGCAGACCATTGAAAAAATAGTCGTTAATGCCGTTCGTGCCTTGCCACGCAAATTAGCGCAACCCGCTTGCTCGGCAACAACGAGTCCGGCTCCGTTTTTCATCAAACGAGCAGAAGAATATATGCATGCTCATTTAACGGCCTCCATCTGTGTTGACGATCTGGTGCAGGCGGTGGGCGTCAGCCGTCGCACCTTGCATGCCGGATTTCGCAATTTCCGGCAGACCACACCTGGCGCACAGTTAAAGCGCATGCGGCTGGAGGCAGCCCGATCCGCCTTGCTGGATGCTCGGGAAACAGGGGAGAACGTCACGGACATCGCGACACGTTATGGCTTTTTCCATCTGGGAAAGTTTGCACGTGATTTCAGGGCGCGATTCGGTCAAAGCCCCTCCGAAGTCCTCAAACCTCGCTGACGGCGACACGGCTCTTTTTTTGCTGCACTTAAGGGATAGTGGCTGCGCATTGGTGCCTATTGCCGCCGGAGCTGGATTGCTACGCTGGAGTGGCTAGCAGACTCCTGGTCGAAGTCCATGAGCTGTGCACTGAAGATTGAATCAACTTTGTTTTGAATGTTGCCAAGCGGCCTGATCGTGCAGACCGCAGGGGCGGCATGTCTGTGGAGATTGAATTGCGTCTGGACAATGATTATGGATCGCTCGGGCAGAGCACGCGCTCTTTTCTGGACTCGTCACATGGCTTTCATATCGGTGGAAAGCAGGTCAGGGCTGCGTCGACGTATGCGTTGCAAGACCCAAGCACCGGGCAGGTTTTCGCCCATGCCGGACAGGCTCGGATGCTGGATGTGGCAGATGCCGTATCGGCAGCCAAAAAGGCTTTAGGGGGAGCTTGGTCAAGGTATCGCCCCCATCAGCGTGAGGCCTGTTTGCTGCGCCTGGCTGATTTGCTGGAGCAACATGCTCGCCCCTTGTCGGAAATCGAGACAGTGTGTAGCGGGCGCTTGTTGCAGAACACCTTGCATGTTGACGTGCATTACTCGGCTCATGTGTTGCGTTATATGGCGGGTTGGGCGACCAAACTATCGGGGCGAACGACCCCTTTGTCGGTTCCCTATGTGCCTGACGGCGAGCTGGATGGTTTCACGTTTCGAGAAGCTGTAGGAGTGGTGGCTGCCATTGTCCCCTGGAATGTTGCTCTGGGGATTGCGATCTGGAAAATTGCACCGGCACTGGCGGCGGGCTGCACTATCGTTTTGAAGCCGGCACCCCAAACTCCGCTGACTGCTTTGTACCTGGCACAGCTGGCGCTGGAGGCAGGCCTGCCTGAAGGGGTACTTAATGTGGTGACAGGCAGTGAGCCTGAGGTGGGGGTTGCGTTAGTGCGGGACCCGGATGTGGACATGGTGAGTTTTACCGGTTCTACCGAGGTTGGCAGGCAGATTGCGCTGGATGCGGCAGGGGCTTTCAAACGTTTCAGCCTGGAGTTAGGCGGTAAATCGCCCGTCATTATTGCCCAGGATGCCGATCTGTCGCGTGCTATTCCTCAGGCCGCTTGGGCCATCTTTGCCAATCATGGTCAGAACTGTTGTGCGGGATCACGCCTGTATGCTCATGCCCGTGTCTTTGATGAGGTTGTTGACGGTATTAGTGCGATTGCCGAGTCCATCACGTTGGGAGCTCCACTGGATTCGCAAAGTGCGATGGGCCCCTTGGTCAATCGCGCTCACAGTCAGCGTGTGCTCGCTTACGTGCAAGAAGGGATTCGAGAAGGAGCCTCGTTGCGCACGGGCGGGCAAGGCCTGGATCATCCTGGGGCTTATGTACGGCCGACGGTGCTTGCTGGGGTGAGCCCGCAGATGCGGGTCGTGCGTGAAGAAATATTTGGCCCTGTTCTGGTGGCTGCCTCGTTTGAGAATGATGCCCAGGCGGTGAGCTTGGCTAATGACTCCGAGTTTGGATTGGGTGCCAGCATCTGGAGTCGGGATCTGGACCGGGTGCGCTATATGACGCGCAAGCTTCAGGCCGGCTCTGTCTGGGTGAATACCCACAATACGCTTGATGTCAGCTTGCCATTTGGTGGCTGGAAGAGCTCGGGCATGGGGCATGACCTGAGCGAGGAGGCGGTTTTGGCACATACCCGTCTGAAGAGTTCCGTTCACCACTATCTGCAGACGGACACAACGGATTTGCCTTGATGGCACAGCCGTGCACGCACCACATCTATTTTTACTCGAATAAGCAGAGACACTTATGAAGCAAGCATCTGTTTTAAATCCGGACCTGGCCTTATCTGAAATACGTATGCCTGAAGGCCTGTTGTTATTGGATGGAAAGCTCAGTGGGGCCTCCCCGTCAGCACGACGGATTGATGTGCTCAATCCGGCAACGGGCGAGTTTATTACGACGATTCCAGCTTGTACGGCGGCGGATGTCGACCATGCTGTCATGGCGGCCCACCGTTGTTTTGAGAGTCAGGCCTGGCGGTCCATGCGTCCTTTGGACAGGGGGCGGCTGTTGGAGCGTTTGGCTTTGCTGATCGAAGAACATGCAGAGGAACTGGCTCAGCTCGAGTCCCTGGATAGCGGCAAGCTGTTAAGTGTCACACGCATGATTGATATTCCTTTTGCGATCGAGGCGCTGCGTTATTTTGCAGGTTGGAGTTCTAAAATTTCCGGCGAATATATTGCCCTTTCACCTCTGGTTCAGGATGGGGCGTCCTACCGGGCTTATACCGAACGCAAGCCCATGGGCGTCGTGGGCGGAATTACCCCTTGGAACTTTCCTCTGGGACAAGCTATTCAGAAATTGGCACCGGCAATCGCTTGTGGATGTACCGTTGTCCTCAAACCATCTGAAGAAACCTCCTTGACGACCTTGCGCTTGGGGGAGTTAATTCTGGAGGCGGGCTTTCCAGCAGGTGCAGTCAATATTGTCACGGGCTATGGCCATGATGTAGGAGCGGCTCTGGTCGAACATCCCCTGGTGCGCAAGATCTCGTTTACTGGCTCTACCGCGACAGGGCAGCGAATTTGGGCAGCAGCGGCACCGACCATGAAACGTGTCACTCTGGAGCTGGGTGGCAAATCCCCCACCATTATTTTGGCCGATGCTGATTTGAGCCGAGCAGTGCCTGGGGCGGCTGCCGCTATTTTTTCCAATTCAGGTCAGATATGTACAGCGGGCTCGCGCTTGTTGATTGAGGCCGCGGTGTATGAGGAAGTGATTGCGGGTGTGGCCGATATCGCCAGGACGCTGAAATTGGGATCGGGTGCTGATCCGCAAGCTCAAATAGGTCCATTGATCTCTGCTCGCCAGCGGGAGCGGGTGGCTGGCCTGGTTCGCTCCAGTCTGGATGAGGGGGCGGTGGCATTGGCAGGCGGCGATATGATTGGCGAGGCAGGCTGGTTTTATCAGCCTACCGTGTTGACGGAGGTATCGCGTGAAATGCCTGTGATGCGTGAGGAAGTGTTTGGACCTGTGGTCTGCGCCTTGCGTATCGAGGAGTCCTCACAACTGGTCGATCTGGCCAATGACACGCCCTACGGTCTGGCCGCCAGTATCTGGACGCGTGATCTGGAGCGGGCTCACCTGCTTGCGGATCGAATTGATGCCGGGACGGTGTGGCTCAATACCCATAATGTGCTGGATTTGGCCGTGCCGTTTGGCGGTCGGAAACTGTCCGGGGTGGGGCGTGAGTTTGGCAGCGAGGCTATCCAGGCCTACACCGAACCGAAGGCAGTTTGTATGCGTCTGGATCGTGGAGCGATGGTTGGCTATTAATCTTTGAGTCTGTAGTGACGTGTCTGATTATCGCGGCGACCCCGATAGTGGGGGGTCGCCGCGATTTGTTTTTATCGTTGAAAACGATCGAGGCGATAGGGAGCCGGATCGACGAGAGGAGTAGTATCGCAGATCAGATCTGCGGCCAATTGACCAGCGGCCGGACCAGTACCAAAACCGTGGCCTGAAAATCCACTGGCCAAGGTGAGCCCAGGAGTCTGTTCTAGCTTGCAAATGACGGGCAGGGAATCCGGGGTGACATCAATCATGCCCCCCCAGGCTTGCTTGATAATGGCGTGCTGAAAAACGGGCCAGGCTGCAATCAAGTTGTTCATGGCTTCTGTATTCAGAGCAGGCAAGGTAGGTGGGTCCATCGTTCTGATACGTTCGAAAGGGGAAATTTGATGTCCCTTCCAGCGGCGTCCCAACATAAGATCCGACAGGAAGTCACGGCCTAGAGAAATACGTACATTTTTCCATTGAGCACGCAGCATGGGCAGGTACTGCCTGCCCAGTAACAGACTGTCCAGCATCAAGGGAGCATACAGAGCCCCGCGTTGCGTAATGGTAAAGCCGCCGTCCAGGCGCTTGCGAAATGAGAAGTCGGGGGCACCGACGGCAATATCCGCAGGGCCCTCCAAAGGAGCGGTGCGCACGACAGAGGCCACCAGGGGCAGTGTTGGCAGTGAGACTCCCAGATTCCCCAGAAAGCGTCGAGACCAGAGGCCGCCTGCCAACAGCACCTGTTCGCAGTGTATTGCGCCGCGTTCGGTCATGACGCCACTGACGCGGCCTGCTGACATGATCAAGTTACGGACGGCACAGTTTTCGACGATCAGAACCCCTTTTTTCAGGGCAGCCTGCGCAATGGCACTGCAGGCCAAGGTGGGTTCGGCGCGACCATCAGAAGGGGTATAAATACCGCCCGCCCACCGACCCTGACCACCAGGCACCATATCATTGATCTGGGAAGGATTGAGCAGGCGAGAGTCCAGCGATAGATGCCGAACCGAGGCTAGCCATTGCTCATGCTGCTGCATTTCAGCCTCGCTGCGGGCCAGGTACATAATGCCAGCCTGACGGTAGCCCACATCGGCTCCGAGGCGTTCAGGCATTTGGGACCAGAGCTGGTCGGCGGCCAGGGCCAACGGTACATCAGGTGCCGCACGGCTCATTTTGCGCACCCAGCCTAGATTGCGGGAGGATTGCTCGCCTGCGATACAGCCCTTTTCAAGCACAACAACGGGGATGCCGCGTTCGGCCAGGGTCAGGGCGGCGCTAAGGCCAATGATGCCCGCGCCGATAATAACAACGGTTGAAGAGTCTGGCAGCTCGATAGAGCTGGATACAGGAGTGATGACGGGAGCCACAGCTCGTCTCCTTGGACTGTAGAGTAGACCGGATGTCTCGTTCCATGCGGCGCGACACCGGTCACCGTCAACCGCATGGCGCTTTTCAAGGGGTAATGGTCAGCTCTTTGATCGTGCCTTTGGAGGCACCGCGATAGGCCGTCACTTCAATTTCTACCCTGTACTCGGGTGAGCCCAGAGGAGGGCTGGTCATGGTGAGGGTTGGATTGATTCCACGCATTTTTTCACCATATACCTGCATGATGGTGTCCACATCCTCAGGAAACTGGATGAAGACGCGAGCAGCAACAATATCTGCCAGACAGGCGTCGACTGAGGCCAGTGCGGTTTCGATATTGCTCAGTACTTGCAGTGTTTGTTCGCGCAAGTCGGTGGGAATCAGCTTGGTACGGGGATTGCGTCCGGCGGTGTTGGACATGAAGATCAGATTGTCGACGGCAACCAAACGCGAGTAGCTGCCCAACTCTTCAAATTTGGAGCCCGTTTTGACTTTGACGATAGAGGTCATGTTTATGTCCTGAAAGAGGCGGTGATGAAAGCGCCACACAAGGTGGTCAGGGCTGCTTGTGTGGCCACATGGGATTAACGCAGAACGGGTTCGTCCCAGAGATTGAGGCGGGTACCAATGCCTTGTTTGAGGGCATTGCGATACACCACTGTTCCCCAGGCCACGTCTTCAACCGGCATTCCGCCCACGGACATGATGATGATTTCTTCATCGTTTCGGCGGCCCGGTGCTTCTCCGGCCACGATCTGGCCCAGATCCTCCAGCTGATCGCGGGACATGCGGCCTTCAGCGATCAGATCCATGAAGCGAATCCCTACTACAGGCACACTGGTATGGACGGGTTTGGGGTTCTCTTCGTACCAGGCGTCATATAGACCGATATGGTCCAGAACCTTGCGAATTTCGGGGGACTCCATGTCCTGATCGATGTTGCCTAGCGCGGGCATGGCCAGAAAGGTGCCGGGGCGAACCCAGGCGCGCTTCACCGTGGGATAGGTGGAGGGGTCGCCAACCGCTCCCGAACCACAGAAGGTCACGATGTCACTGTCCCGAACCACAGCTTCATCGGTCTCCACAACCTGGACCGTGGTGATCTGTGGGAAGGTTTCCGCGAGCCAGGCCAGGAAAGCGTTCAGGTTTTTCTGGCCGCGTCCTTTGACCTTGACGGTGTCAATTTGCGGGCACACGGCCATAAAGGCAGACAGGGAGGTGCGAGCCATGACACCGGGGCCCAGGATGCCGACCACCTTGGAGTCCTTGCGTGCCAGATGACGCGCACCGACACCTGGAATGGCTCCTGTGCGATAGGCGGACAACAGGTTGGCAGACATAAATGCCAATGGTGCTCCGGTGTCCGCGTCATTGAGCACAAACATCAGGATGGAGCGTGGCAGCCCCTTTTCCCGGTTTTCTATATTGGAGCCGTACCATTTCATCCCCGCCGTACGGAAACGTCCGCCCAAATAGGCGGGCATGGCCATAAAGCGCCGGTCAGGGGTCGGTTTTGGCATGTCGGGGAAGGGGGAGTTCTCCGGAAAGACAACAATGGACCCGTGCGAGTTGTTGTTGGCTCCTGCCATTCGGTAGTCGTTATGGTGCAGCAGGCTGAACATCTCCTCCATCGTATCTACGCAGCTGGCCATATCGGTCACGCCAGCACGAACCATGTCCTGTTCGGACAGATAGATAAAGTCGATCTTCGTCGAGGTGCTCATGTCTCATATCCTTGTAGTGCGTTATTTGCAATGACATGGTGCCCCAGCGACGAAGGTGGGGAAATTGCAAAGTGGGATAGAGAATTTGCAGAATAGGCCAGCTCGCATTGCCATTGATCTGGCGGGTAAATAATAAGGACAGGGGTAAATCCCGATATTGCAAGTAGCTGATTTTATAAATTATATATAGCGTGAAGCCCCTGATTGATTGAGGCTTGAAGATTTAAGCCGCAAAAAAAAGAAGCGATTTTACAGAGTGGCTTGATGGCGGTGAGTGTGTAGAAACAGGGAACAAAAGGGGGAGTTGCGAAGATGAGCCAGGGTCTTGACGAGTCGGTGGGGGTGGCTTGTGGCTTGGACACGGCCTGCCCAGATACCGTTAATCCGAATGAGGATAGGCAGGCCACAATACGAACCTTGTATCTGAGTGCTTTGGTTGACGCTTTGTCAGAGCATGGGCATCAGGTAGATACGCTGTTGCGTGAATACGGCTTTTATCGAAATCAGACGGCAACCCCTTACGAGCGCGTCCCCTTGCATCGCTACGTGTCCTTGCTCGAGCATGCCGCCAGGAAGTTTGATCGGCCTTATCTGGGATTGGAGATGGGGGCGCAGTTTGGCCTGGAAGAAATGGGGCCATTTCATGCCTTGTTTGTGGCAGCGGGGAGTTTGCGGGCTACGCTGGATTCGTTTGGCATGTTTCAAGGCCATTGGCAAACCAGAACATCCCTGGATGTGACCGCTCAGGCTGAGACCACGACGCTTAGTTACCGGATTCAGAATCGGGCCATTTGGCCGCGCAGTCAGGATGCCGAGTTCACGATGGCAGGTATGGCCTTGATGCTCAAGCAACTGGCGACACCCGGCTGGAAGCCGATTGAAGTTCATTTTGAACATTCGATTGTGGGGCGAGAGCAGACCTTGGAGCGTTTTTTCCGAGCGCCTGTCATTGGCAACCAGGTTGCCAATCAGCTGGTGATGCGCAACAGCGACTTGGATCGGCAGTTTTCCCGTGCCAGCGGGTTTCAGGATACCCGGCTCAAGTCTGTGCTGGAGTGTCATTTGCTGGACCTGATGGGACCAGAGATTACGGTGACGAAAGCTGTGACAGAGCAAGTAGAGGAAGCGATTGCCCGGCGTTTGGGGCGTGCGCCGGTAGATTGCGATTCCATTGCTTTGGTTCTGGAGATGTCGGCTCGATCTTTGCGTCGACGCTTGATGGAAGAGGGGGCATCTTTTCGTAGCGTATTGCAGACCGTTCGCCAGGAGCGAGCACAAGCCATGTTGCAGTCTGCTGATCTGCCTTTGTCCGTCGTTGCCGAGCAGCTCGGTTATTCGGATACCGCGACTTTTTCGCGCGCCTTCAAAGAGTGGACGCGGGCTTCCCCGCGTCGTTTCTCCAGGCGGCAAAGCTGAGACTGGTGTTTTTTATCCCTTTTCAGCTCCGCCTTTGATGCTTGCCTGGCTCAAACAGCAAACCCAGGTTGCGGTACGCTGTTTTGCACCGTGATGGCTTTCAGTTCCGAGTACATGCTCAAGGTTTCACGGCAATGTTCGCGTCCTATGCCGCTTTCCTTCATGCCACCAAAGGGCGAGCCGCTCGTCAGGTTGAAGTAACGGTTGATCCAGACGTAGCTCTGGATACAAGCTGGGCGCCAATTCGTTGGATGGTCTATGAGTGCCTTCAAACCGTTAAGGCTCGTCCCTGAAAACAGCGCGCAGGCTGTATGACTGGGGCTGGTTTCTACCTGAGCTCACGTACCTTGCAACGAGTCTTCCCTAACTCGTCCTCTCGGCAAGAGGTAGCCGCGGTACCGTCAGCATCAAAATAAATCCCCATATTTTCTTTCTTGTTGTTGGGCGGGCCGAAGCGATTGGCCGGGTTTCTGTTCTGCTCAAGCTGGGGTAGGCGGTTGCGCTCCAGTTGCTGTTCTCGTGCCGCTTGGCGTGCCTTTTCCTCATTGTTCATCGCCTTCTGGAAGTTTCTGCTGAACTCTGAGTCCTTGGCCGGATCTTTGGGTGTGGCTGCTGAGGGACTCGCTTCGCGTGGCATGACGGACGTCGAGCGCAACTTTTTAAGATCTTCAGTCGTGACGGAAAAGTTCGGAGAGGCCGCGTGGCTGGCAACGGCGAGGAGACTGAGCAAGCCAACTGCAATAGGGTTCAGATATTTGCGCATCAGAATTTACTCGACGTGGATGAGGTTTGATTATCTATCGTTTGATAGACATTGCATGGTTTTTTCGTCTGCATTCTGTACAGAGGATTGACACGGGCACGAACGGAAACAGGGTGAGCCAAGTGTCCGCGGCTTAGTCAGATAGCGCCAAGCCTTGCAAGGGGACGATTGAACAGAATAATGTCACGAACACAGGCGGTCAGACGTTTAATGTGGTTTTCTGACGTGGGTCTGGGAGAACGCATTTAGCGTTGCCGCGACGTAATATGTGCTGTGTATCCAGATAACACCTTAGGGAGGAGAGAACATGAGCGGGCAAAAACAAGATCACAGTGCGTTTTTTTCAGTACGAACCGCCGCCATATCGCTAGCGCTTTGTATGGGAGGTGCCGCGGCTAATGCTGCGCCAGTGACGTTTTCTCATAAAGACTGGGATCTACGTTGCGATAACACGCTAACCTGCCGCGCCGCCGGTTATGCGGCTGATGGTGAAGAGCTGGGTTCAACGGTGTTATTGACGCGTAAAGCGGGCAGCGGAGAGCCGGTGGCAAATAGAGTCATGCTTGCACACTACGACGATCCCGAGTGGCCAAAAGACTCATTGCCAGAACTTGTTATTGCGGGCCGTAAAGCAGGTTCACTGAGTTTTGCGGGGGATGAGTCTTGGCAAATGAGCGAGGCACAGTTAGCCCAGTTTTTGGCAGCCTTGAAAAAAGACGCCGTAATTTCCTTTCGTGGGAATGGCAACACTTATGCGTTCTCGGGGGCAGGCTCAAGTGCTGTCTTGTTGAAAATGGATGACGTTCAAGGACGTGTCAATACGCCAGGGGCTATTCTGCGTAAAGGGAAGGGCAGCGAGTCTACGGTCAAGGCACCTATTGCTGCGCCAGTTATCAACCGTGCCGCGGTAGTGGATAAAAGCTTGCGCCCCATGACAGCGCAAGAGGACGCCTTGATAAGGCCTGTGCTGTTGAAGGTGCTTGCTGCTGATGAGGAACAATCCTGTAGTGCTGACATGCTGTCCGAGCCATGGGAAATTGCACGATTGAATCAGCAGTTCTCCCTGGTTGGCGCGCCTTGCTGGTTAGCCGCTTACAACGGTGGGGCAGCCTATTTTGTGATCAATAACAATATGCAGTCTGCTCCGGTGTTAGTGAGTACCAGCGCTACTGATTACGATAATGGAATGATCTCGTCCAGCATGAAGGGGCGGGGCTTGGGCGATTGCTGGAGTTACGAGGCATCGGTCTGGGATGGAACCGACTTTGTTGAAAGTGAACGTGGTGACACCGGGCGCTGTGCTCTGATTCGCGCTGGGGGCGCCTGGAATATTCCGGAGCATGTCAGCCAAGTGATCGGGCCGTGAGCTTATAAAAAAGCTATCGATGTGGCCTTGGAGTATTGATCCCCCGGCTTTCGAGCCTGGGGGATTATTTTTTTGGTTCTCAGCTCGGCAATGGTGTGTTGATGAGCGGAGAAACCTAACGGTTTCTGGGCTGGGTTGCTATGGCCGCTGCATGTTTGGTATTGCTTGCCACATGCCTATTTTCATAAGGCTAGTCGTGGGTTTTTTTTGGGGCCGTCTATGTGGAATAGTTGAAAGCAGGCGATTAATTGCTTCTGATGTCAGGAAGCTAAACCATTGATTCGATTAAATTATTGATTATTTTATTTCAATGGTTTTAGATTAGCTGGTGCCGATGAAAGGAATCGAACCCTCGACCTTCTCATTACGAATGAGCTGCTCTACCGACTGAGCTACATCGGCTAACCTAAGACGATAAGTATATCCTGTTTTTTTCGGGTTTGTAAATTCTGCGCACGCATTTGGGCTGCGACGTGCTATGTTGGGCGTTTTCAGCCTGTGAAGGGGACGATGATGCTGGGGATCAAGATCAGTTTGGTGGTAGCGGCTTTCTTGCCTTGGTTGGCGGCGATTTGTGCCAAAGCCGGAGGGGCGGGCTTTACGAATCATGAGCCGCGTCCTTGGCT
Organism: Alcaligenes faecalis; assembly: GCF_002443155.1. Classification (NCBI taxonomy): domain Bacteria; kingdom Pseudomonadati; phylum Pseudomonadota; class Betaproteobacteria; order Burkholderiales; family Alcaligenaceae; genus Alcaligenes; species Alcaligenes faecalis. Next base: position 998,005 of record NZ_CP023667.1, read on the forward strand.
GGCCAGCCTGTCGGGGTGGCGTGGACGGGCCAATGCGGCGCAGGCCAATGCATTTGAAGCGCTGCCGTTCTTTTACGCGGCGGTGTTGCTGGCCTTGTGGTCGGGGGCGGATGCCTTGCGCGTGCAAAGCCTGATGATTTCCTGGATCGTGCTGCGCGTGCTGTATTTGCTGATGTACATATTGGACAAGGCCACCTTGCGCTCGCTGGTGTGGTTCCTGGCCCTGGCCGTGAATATCTGGATTGTGTTCCTGCCCGTGTTGCGGACTTGATGAAATGAAGAAGGGCCTGTTCGGTGCTTTGGATCAAGCACGGAACAGGCCCTTGGGTTTGATGTCTGGAAGATCAGCAGGCCAGCCTTAAAGCTGGCCTGTTTTTTATCTGCCGTTGCTTTCTTGCTCTTCCGCTTCCACACGGGCGCTGACCGCCGAGGGGAACAGATCCCAGCAGGCAATGAACATGGCAGCGATCAGCGGGCCAATCACAAAACCGTTCAGGCCGAAAATTGACAAGCCGCCCAGGGTGGAAATAAGGATTATGTAATCCGGAATTTTGGTGTCTTTACCGACCAGCAGGGGGCGCAGCAGGTTGTCCACCAGGCCAATCACCAAAATACCGAAGGCGGTCAGGATGATGCCGGGGACGTAATGGCCCGAAACAAAGAAGTAGATGGCAACCGGAGCCCAGATCAGCGAGGCGCCCACAGCAGGCAGCAAGGACAGCACAGCCATCAGCACACCCCAGAACAGGGCGCCTTGAATGTCCAGGAACCAGAACATGACCCCGCCCAGCGCACCTTGAGTCGCCGCCACAGCGATATTGCCTTTGACGGTGGCGCGTACCACGGTGGTGAATTTGCGGAACAGGTGGGTTTTCTGGCCTTCGCTCAGAGGGATCAGTTGACGGAAATGACGGCCCAGCTCCACGCCATCGCGCAGCAGAAAGAACAGCATGTACAGCATGATGCCCAGGCTGACCAGGAACTGGAAGGTGTTCTGGCCTACGTTCAGAGCCTGTTTGGTCAGGAACTGTCCGCCTTGAACAGCAAATTCAGAGAACTTCTCTTGCAGGGATGCAAAGTCATGCAGGCCAAAACGGGCGGCAAAATCTGTCACGCTAGGAGGTAGCGCATTCAGTATTTTTTGCAAATAGGCACCGGGATTCAGCTGCCCACTATTCATCAAGTCGTACAGAGAGGCGATTTGTTGAACCAGAGAAATGGAAATCAGGATGACCGGAATAATGACGATCAGAATAATGACCAGCAAACTGATCAGTGCAGATAGAGAACGCCGGCCTTTGGTTTTAGCCAGCAGCTTGCGTTGCAAGGGGGTAAACAAAATAGCCAGAACGGCACCCCAGAATACGGCGCCATAAAAGGGGAGAAGTATCCAGACAAAGGCAGCGGATACGGCGGCCAGCAAAAGCAAAAAAGTATGGAATTGTAGATTTGGCCGGGTGGACATGGAGTTTTTCCATTAGCGTGAATTTGAGCCGATTGTAAGGGGGAATCCTTGCTACGGGCGTGAATCTTGGTATCTGTTTACAGTGTTTTTGTCAGCCTTGGAACCAAGTTACTTTTATATTCTTGTTATATGAGTTTTGCGAAGCAGGAGGGCTCCAAAAGCTGCTTTAGGCATGAAGGGCAAGGTGGGGCATTCCTGCTTCCGGAGAGCTTTGCCGGCCTCGTGCAACCAGGGTTTTCAGCCTTACTGTTGTGTTTGGCGAGCCAGCTGCAAGTAGTAGCTGCTACGCCAGACATGCTGGCTGCTGCGTTCGAACCAGCGGTGGGTGTCCGTGATACGCAGGGTGCGTGAGGCGTCGTCATGGCCTTGCGGGGCCGCCAGAAGCTGGCTGCGAACAGTGCTCAAGAGTTCGGTCAGGGCCTGTGCTCTGGCTTGTACCTGCTCTAGCCAGTCTGCCGGGGCTTGTCCGTGCAAGCCTTGTTGCGCCAGCGTATTCAGCTCTGTGGCCAGGGTCTGAGCCTGCTGGTAACGGCTGTCGCGCAAGTCTGTTGCAGGCTGGTTTTGCAAGCGGCTGCGCAGACGATGCATGTGGTCAATCGTGTGTAAAAGCGCGCTGATGCGGGCGGCAACGGCGGGATCATCAGCAGCGCTGGGGATGCGCAATACAAACTCGTAGGCTTGATCCAGCACGGTTTCGATTTGCTGCAGGTCGGCCGCCGCGGTGCTGGGGCGGCTCATGTTCAGACTGTGCTGATACAGATTCAGCAGGCGCTGGGCCAGCTCTTCCAGCGTGCGTTGGGTAGTTTCCAGGGCCAGGGCCGGTACTTGCAGCAAGCTATCGTCCAGGTGGTGTTGGGGGCGGGCAGAGCGATCCGGCACCAGGCGCTGCACCCAGCGGGCAAACTGCTGGGTAAAGGGCAGGCACAAGGCGGCACCCAGGCCAATGAACAGGCTGTGAAAGGCCGCCAGACCCAATGCGCCGGGAGGAACGTTGATGTAGGAGCCTGTGGCGTACATGGCTTTCAGGAACAAGGGCAGGATCAGCAGTCCCAGTAAACCGGCAATGACGTTGAACAGAATGTAGGCAATGGCCGTGCGCTTGGCGTAAATGGTGCCACCGATAGCAACCAGTACGCCGGTCAGAGTGGTGCCTATGGATGCGCCCACAACAATGGCGGCGGCCTGATCAAAGCTGACCGCTCCGGCATCCAGAGCGGTCAGTGTCATGGCGATAGCGGCGGTCGAGGATTGCAGCACGGCGGTCAGGGCCAGGCCGGTAAGCATGATCAGCAAATGTGCGCCATAGCCGCCCGTAGGCATATGAGCCAGGCTGAAGCTGGCTGCCAGCCCTTGCATGCCGTCTTGCAGCATGCCCAATCCCAGAAACAGAGTGCCAAAGCCAGCCAGTGCGCGGCCCAGCTCTTTATAGCGACCGGGGGCCAGTAGTTTGAGCAGGGCGCCCAACCCAATCAGGGGCAGGGTGTAAAAGCCCAGATTCACTTTTAGCCCCAGGCCGGAGATGATCCAGCCGGTGGCGGTATTGCCCAGACTGGCGCCGATGACCACGCCAATTGCTTGTGTGAAGGAGATAAGCCCTGCACTGACAAAGCCGATCAGGGTGACAGTGGTAGCCGTAGAGGATTGGGCCAGCGCGGTAATCAAGGCGCCGGATGCAAAGGCCTTGATGGGTCTGCCGGTAAAGGCCAGCAGGATCTGCTTGAGGGAGCCGCCCGCAAAAGCCACTAGCCCTTCGGACAGCAGCATCATGCCAATCAGAAATAGACCGAGTCCCCCAAAAAAGGGGAAAAGAGTATCGAGCATAAAAGAGTGCGAGCAGCGAAATAAACGGCAGATCCCGGCAGGAAAAGTCGGGGCAGAAAGCTGGAAGCTGCATTATCGCCAGTTACGCTGTCTGTGGAGTGAAATTCTTGAGTGTTGCAAACAGGATATTTATGGAAGCGCATGTTGCAAATGCAGCACCTCTTTATTTTTTTGTGTATAAGTGCGCTTGGGTTTCTATTGCAAAAGAGAGGGCGATGTGGATTTTCGTAAGAGCGTGAGGCTGGTCGCAGGGGCCATGCTGCTGGGTGGCGTGATGGCGGGCCAGGCACAGGCGGTGCAAATGTGGCATTCCGATACGGTCTTTGCGAATCAGGGAATGTGTGCTGCGAATTTTACTTTTGATTCCCAAATGGAGCCGGTTCAGCAGCTGAAGGTCCATATTCAGGTGCTGAGTAAAAAGAACAATAAGCTGGTGGCCGAGGATGTGATCGAGGTGGACGACTTTGGCAGTTCCAGCGCCGAACGCTATGCCACAGGCTATTGGCATGATGAAATCGCGTGCGATCAGAATTTGCGAGTGGTGGTGACGGGGGCGACAGCGGTGATGAATGGCGAGCGTGTTGATTTGCTGGCCAAGGATCTGCTGGACGTGCAGAATTTTGTTCCGTATGAGATCAGCATCACGCCTGCAGGAACCCAGTAGACGAGCCAGGATAGGGAGCGTGCCGGCAAAGCCTCTTGAGCAATCAAGAGGCTTTTTTATGTCAGCAGACGTGAAAAAGCCCAGCTACGTAAGTAGCTGGGCTTTCGTATTTTTGGCTCCCCGACCAGGGCTCGAACCTGGGACCTGCGGATTAACAGTCCGTCGCTCTACCGACTGAGCTATCGGGGACCAGCAAAGAAAATAATTATAGGGTAAAGCTATCGATATTGTAAAGAGGTATTTTATGAGAAACCTATTTTCATAAATGCAAAACTGGATACGGCCTTGGCAATAGGCGTAAATCCTGATTTTTCCGTTGGGAACATACCGTCTGGTCAACAAGGCCCATACACCTGGTTTGTAGCAAATGGTTGCAAGCCTTTTGTTTATTGGCTTTGCGCTCATTTAGCCCATTTTCTGCTGAATTCTCTGCAGGTGAAAAACTAGGGAAAATGCGTATGAAACCTAGTAAACACGCCGGATTGAGTTTATTGACACCAATATTGTTTATGCCTGAAATATAAATGCTTGCAGTATATGTGTCTCAACTATCAAGTCCCTTTCATCCCTGTTTCAGGGCCTGGTTCATTGAGATTTCTTGCTTCAAGAAATAGGAGGGAGTGCAGGGGTGTGGCGCCGGGAAATCATCTTTTCGGGCGGTGGCAACCAGCACTTGAACAAGAGCCGGACAACGACAAGAAATCCGGCATTCAGACGTTTACAGAGAACAGAGAATATGAAAAAAACTATCTTGGCAGCCTTGTTGATGCCTGTACTGGCGGTTCCCGCCTACGCTGCATCGAACGTGACTTTGTACGGCGTGGTTGATACCGGCCTGGGCTACGAGCAGTGGAAAGGGAGCGACCTGAAAGGCGGCGCAGAAAAACAAAGCCGTTTTGGTCTGTACGATCAGGGTTGGATGGGTAACCGCTGGGGCCTGATGGGCAGCGAAGATCTGGGCGGCGGTCTGAAAGCCAACTTCATGCTGGAAAGCGGCTTTGATCTGAGCGATGGCAATATGCGCCAGAACCGCTTGTTTGGTCGTCAAGCGACCTTGGGCCTGAGTGGTGAATCCTGGGGCCGTGTGGATCTGGGTCGTCAGACCACGGTGACTTCCCTGTACGTTGCCGGTGTGGCCAGCCCCTTTGGTGGCAATGGCTACCAGTACGGCGTGGGTGCTGCATTTAATGCGGCCAACACGGTTCGTTACGACAATATGCTTGCCTACCAGAGTCCCGAGTTCTCTGGCTTCCAGTTCGGTGCGGGCTATTCTTTCAACACTAATGGCGCCCAGAAGTGGGATCGTAGCGGTTTGACTGGCAATGCCATCAACAGCGACGATGCCAACGTGAAAGCCTTTAGCGTAGCCATGCGCTACACCAATGGTCCTTTGAAAGCGGCCTTGAGCTTTGATCAGGCTCGCTATGGCTCCGCTCGCGAGCAAGGTGGCAACCTGGTTGCGGCAGAAAGCGGCAATGTCAGCGCCTGGAACCTGGCAGCCAGCTACAAATTCAGCTTTGCCACCTTGCACGCTGCTTTTGGCCAAAGCCGCAATGGTTACATCGGTGGTTCCCTGCAAACCGAACAATTTGGCCCTGGCATGCACAAGGACCTGAAGGTCAACTCTTACGCGCTGGGCGTGACCGTTCCTACCGGCAAGGCTGGCTCGGTTCTGGCTTCCTGGACCATGGCTGACCCACGTTCCACTCCACGCAGCACAGATGATGCCAAGACCCAGCACGTGTTCAGCGCTGGTTACCTGCACAATCTGTCCAAGCGCACCAATCTGTACGCTATTGGCTCCTACGCTCGCAATATCGGCTACTACAGCGATTTGAAGAGCACGGTTGCCACGGTCGGCATCACGCACCGTTTCTGATCTTTCTGACTGATTCTGCCAGTTCCGGGTCGACGTAGTGCGTTAGCAGCGGCGGCGTCGTCCTGGATAGGGGCTAGGTCAGGGGAAAAGAGCCACAGCGGGGCTGCATCAACATGCAGTCCCGCTGTCTTTTTGGGTTGAGGGGTTTTGTTTGTCCAAATGTTAATGACGCCGTTTCTTCGTGATGGAGCAGACGCATGTAGCAGGGACAAAAAAAATCAGCCCAAAGCAAACGCTATGGGCTGATTTTGATGGTTTTCTTGGCTCCCCGACCAGGGCTCGAACCTGGGACCTGCGGATTAACAGTCCGTCGCTCTACCGACTGAGCTATCGGGGACCAGAGAAAAAGAATATAGCATGTATTTTGCGAAATGTGCAAGTTTTCAGAGGGAAAAGATAAAAGTTGTCGCGTAGTGCTGCTGGGCGCAGTGGCGGACAGGTCATTGGTTGTTGCGCTGGCAGGGTCACCATGGCCGCCGTCCAAGGCAAAGAGTAGAATCGACGGCTTATTGCCCTTACTGACTCTTTTTCTGCCAGGGCCCGCCGCTACCATGCTGACCGTGTGGCCCTGCAAAGTGATGAATTCCCATGCAAGCTAGTCAAAGCTCCAGTGCGCAGCGCAGTTCCTTTTTGATTGGACTGGCGTTGTCGGGGGGCGGATCCATTCTTTTCTCCGCCAAAGCGGTGGTTGCCAAGCTGACTTACCAATACGACGTCAACGCCTTGACGGTTATCGGGTTTCGAATGCTTTTGTCGCTGCCTTTCTTTCTGGCGATTGCACTATGGCAAGTGAAGAAAGTACGCCAGGGCAAGCTGGCCGCACTGACCTGGCGGCAGAAGCTGGAGCTGGTGGTGTTGGGCTTTCTGGGTTATTACCTGGCCAGCTTGCTGGACTTTATTGGTCTTGAATATATTTCGGCAGGGCTGGAGCGGCTGATTCTGTTTCTGTCGCCCACTTTTGTGCTTATTTTCTCTGCTATTTTCCTGAAGCGACGGATTCTGCCTAAGCAGTGGCTGGCCTTGGCGCTGGCGTATCTGGGGGTGGGGCTAGTCTTTGTACAGGATTTGAATCTGACCGGGGATGATGTGCTGCTGGGCGCACTTTGCGTGCTGGGCTCGGCCATTTCCTATGCCATCTACTTGATCGGTTCGGGCGAGCTGCTCAAAGCCATCGGCTCTACACGTCTGGTGGCCTATGCCATGTCTTTCTCGGCCGTCTATACCCTGATCCACTTTTTTGCCGTGCTGGGCTGGCAGGGTCTGATTCAACCCGCTCCGGTTTATGGCTTGTCCATGATTCACGCCGTCTGTAATACGGTTTTGCCGACCTTCATGACCATGTGGGCGGTGGAGCGGGTAGGTGCACCCATGAGTGCTCAGATGGGCTTGATTGGTCCAGTTTCGGTCTTGTTTCTGGCGAACTGGTTCCTGAATGAACCGATTACGCTGATGCAATTGCTGGGTACGGCCTTCGTACTTAGCGGCGCGATGGTCTTGAGCCGCCGCTAAGTCCCGGCACAGGCTGGCTTACTTGCCGTTGGCCAGCCGTTTTTCGATTTCGTCGCGGTGCACGTCGTAGGTGGTAAAGCCGGCCAGGTTTTCTGGCATGTTCAGCTTGTCCCGGTGTATCAGCGTCTGGCGAATATCATCCAGGCCACTGCGCCAGTGTTCACGCATGGTCATGCGGCCAAACTGATAGTCCTTGTAGTGCTGCTCGTAGGGCTGGTTGCGGTAAATCAGGTGCACCACGTTATAGCGCTTGTTGCTGGCCAGTTCTTCGGCCAGACGGCAAGGCAGCAGGTCTTTGCGTTGATCTTCGGGGATCAGGGCAAGCAGCTCCGTCAGGATATGGCGCATGTACTGCGAATGACGCATGTCTTCGGTCACCATACGGGTACGGCTGGAGTAGCGGATCTCGTTCAGGCGGTCGCTGACTTCTCCCATATTGTTGGGCACCGGGCCGCGTGCACTCCACAAATCCACTTGAAACACCAGGGTGTCCCGGCGGGGTGACTGGTCCAGCACATAAGACAGCGGCGTATTGGAAACCAGGCCACCGTCCCAGTAATACTGACCATCAATTTCCACAGGGGCGAAAGCCGGGGGCAGGGCGCCCGAAGCCATGAAGTGCTCGGCCCGCAAGGTGGTGCGATGGTTGTCAAAGTACACAAAGTTGCCCGTGCCTACGTTGACCGCGCCTACCGAGATGCGCTGGCGCTTGTCATTGATGCGATCAAAGTCGCACAAACGCCCCAGCGTGTCTTTCAGGGCGCTGGTGTCGTAGTAACTGGCCCCCTCGGGCACGCCCGGTGTGGCTTGCATCGGTGGGGGAAAACGGGGGCGAAAAAAGCCGCGCTGTCCCAAGACCAGCGCATTGCTGGCATTGAAGGCGCTGATGGCCTCGCGCATCACATCGTTGATGCCAAAGAGGGCACGCTCCAGGCAGGCCGGGCTTGACCAGCCATAGTAGGGCTCGCAAATGGTGTTCCAGAACTCTCGCAGGCGTTCTACCTGTCGCTCGGGCGGATTGCCCGCAATAATCGCCGTGTTCAGGGCCCCAATGGAGATGCCGGACAGGCAATCAGGCTCGATTCCCGCTTCCAGCAAACCTTCATAGACACCGGCTTGATAGGCCCCTAACGCGCCGCCGCCTTGCAGCACCAGGGCTACGGTTTCATAAGGTGGCAAATAAGAGGGGCGGGCAAAAGCGGGGACGTCTTGCGCTTGTGGCGTAGGAACAGTGTTCATGGCATCGCTCAGTTCAAGAGGTGGGCAGGAGATCGGGACTTATGATCCCTTCCGGTTGTGCTGCACTGCAGCAAGAATACCATTGCTGCGGGTGTCAACCATCTCAAGAATGCAAACTTGCGTCAATTTTCGGCTGGGGATGAGCCGGATTCGGGGCTGTGCAAATGATCTGCAAAGGCGCTCAAGACCTGGCTGCGGTAGCGTTCCTTGTGCAGCACCAGGGACAGGCGGCGCTTCAAATCCAGAAAGGGGGTGTCCAGGATGCGTAGTCGTTGATTGGCAACAGCATCCAGCGTGGCTGCCTGTGGCAGGCAGGCCAGCCCCAGCCCTGCAATGACGGCTTGCTTGATGGCCTCCACCTGGCCCAGTTCCATCAGCACATGCCCACCGGGCAGCACATTCAGGGCTTGTTCGGTCAGCGCTCGGGAGGCCGAGCCACGTTCGCGCATGATCCAGCTCATGCCCGCAAAGTCCTGTTTTTCCAGAGTGGTCTTGGTGGCCAGTGGATGATCGGGGGCGGCGCAAACGACCAGCGCATCTTCGCGCCAGATCCAGGTTTCCAGTTGCGGATGGTTGACCGGGCCTTCCACGCAGGCAATGTCGCAGCTGTGTTCCAGCAACTGATTGATGATGTTGGCCGTGTTGTCTACCGACACATGCAGGGAGACACGCGGGTGCTGGCGTACAAACTGCCCCACCAGATCCCCGATCAGGTAGTTGCCTACCGTATTGCTGGCCCCGATGCGGATTTCGCCGCGCAGTTCGCGTTCTTCCTGCTGGCTCTGCATTTCACGCAAACGCTCCAGAATTTCGCGCGCGTGCGGCAGCAATTGCTTGCCACGGCTGGTCAGCTGCATGCGCCCGGGTGTGCGTTCAAACAAGGGGCAATCCAGCTGCTTTTCCAGTTCGGCCAGGGCCATGCTGGCAGCCGGTTGGGACAAGTGAATGTTGGCCGCGCAAGCGCGCACCGTGCCCAAAGTGGCAATGCCTACAAACACTTCCAGTTGTCTGATGCTGATCGCGTTCATGATAAATAAAATTGATACTTACGATAAGTAATAATGAATTTTTTAATACTCGGGGTCAACCTAAAATTACTTTTACTTATTACATATCTGGAATGACGAGATGAGCAGTGTGACCGATTTACCAGCAGGAAGCACCGCCCTGAAGGCGCAGGGCAAATCGGGTTTCTCTCTGAAGCCGTCCCGTTTGTGGGGCTTTTTACTGGCGGTGGCCGTGGGCGTTGCCGCCATGGGCCTGGGGAAATTGTGGCCGTTGATTGGCGGCCCTGTTTTTGCGATTGTCCTGGGGATGCTACTGCGTAACAGCATGGGCGTGGCTCCGGTGTTTCAGCCCGGTTTGCGCTATTCGTCCAAAGTGTTGTTGCAGTGGTCGATTATTGGCCTGGGTTTTGGTTTGAGCCTGCCGCAAGTGATGCGTACCGGCATGGATTCGCTGGCTGTAACTCTGGTGACGTTGACGGTGGCTTTTGTGACGGCACTGGTACTGGGCCGAGCCTTGGGCATTCCTTCCAAGCTGCGCACCCTGATCGGGGTGGGGACGGCGATTTGCGGTGGCTCGGCGATTGCGGCAGTTACGCCCATTCTGAAGCCGGAAGAGCATGAAACTGCACTGGCAATTTCCACCATCTTTATCTTCAATATTGTGGCGGTGCTGATTTTCCCCTTGGCCGGTCACATGATGAACATGTCCGATGCCGGTTTTGGGGTGTGGGCGGGAACCGCTATCAACGATACCTCGTCAGTCGTGGCGGCAGGGTATAGCTACAGCCGTCAGGCCGGTGACCATGCCACTATCGTGAAATTGACGCGTGCAACCTTGATTATTCCTATCTGCCTGATTCTGGCGGGCCTGGAAATGTGGCGTTCGCGTCAGGCGGGTCGGGATTTTGATCTGATGCGCGTATTTCCCTGGTTCATTGTCTGGTTCATGGTGGCCTCGGCTCTGCGCTCGCTGGGCTGGGTGCCGGTGGAGTGGCTGGAACCGCTGCGTTTTCTGGCCGAGTTCCTGATGGTTCTGGCCCTGGCTGCCATTGGCTTGTGCTCGGATTTAAAGGTGATGGCACGAGCCGGCGCGCGGCCTGCCTTGCTGGGTCTGGGAGTCTGGATTGCCGTAGCCCTCAGCAGTTTGTTGGTTCAGCGCTGGATAGGCGTCTGGTAAGGCGGGACAGTAAAGAGCCCCTGACAATGGACAATTATTTCCACTGTCAGGGGCTATTTTTATGTGCTGCTTGTGTGCTTAAACGAACCAGGAAGCTGGGCTGCGGTTCAGCGCCACGCCCACGATATAGGCAAAGATGGCAATCGCAATCAGTGCTGCCACGCCGCGGCTGAAAGCGGTTTTACCGCGTTTGATGGCATAGCTCCCCACTACGATGTAGACCACCAGCAACACAATCTTGGTCAGCAGCCAGGGTTGGTTGGCTGCTGCGCCCAACATGCCGGCCAGCGCCAGACCACAGACCAGCAAGACGGTATCGATGACATGCGGGGCAATGCGCACAAAGCGATTCTGCAAACAGGATGAGCCGGACACTGACCAGAAGGCCCGAATAATGAAAAACAAAATGCTCAGCCCGGCGGCTGTCATGTGCAAGTGTTTGAGGGCCACGTAAGTCATGCCAGTTATTTCCTTCTGAAGTTCAGGGTGCAGAAAAAGGCAGTATACGCAGGCTGGGGCTTAAAAGTTTTTCCGCGTCCCGGCTTGTGCCTGTTCAGACGCAAAAAACCGCTAAATTCAGAGTTGATTGACGGGCAGCTTCAGATAGACCTGGCCATTGCTTTCTGGCTCGGGAAAGTGGCCAGCCCGGATATTGACCTGAATGGACGGCAGGATCAGGCGCGGCATGCCCAGGGTTTTGTCGCGTGCTGTGCGGCGCTCGCAAAACTGTTCCTGACTGATGCCGTCGTGCACATGGATATTGCTGTCTTTCTGGTCCTGAACCGTGCATTGAAAATGGGGCTCCCGTCCTTCAGGCGGGTAGTCGTGGCACATGAACAGGACAGTGTCTGCGGGCAGCGCCAGCAAGCGCTGGATGGATTCATAGAGCTGGCTGGCGCTGCCGCCCGGAAAGTCGCAACGGGCAGTACCGACATCGGGCAAAAACAGGGTGTCACCCACAAATACGCCCAGCCCCTGAACGTGATAGGCCATATCGGCCGGTGTGTGGCCGGGTACGTGCAGGGCTTGTACCTGAAGGGCACCGATCTGGAATTGCTCCTGATCCTTGAACAGCGTATCGAAGGGTGTGCCGTTGGCCTGGATTTCGGCCTCTATATTGAAGATGCGACTGAACGTGGACTGCACTTGCTTGATGTGCTCGCCGATGGCGATTTTGCCGCCCACCTGTTCCTGCAACCAGACCGCAGCGGACAGATGGTCGGCATGGGCGTGGGTTTCCAGAACCCATTGCACCTCCAGCTGATGCTGGCGCACAAAATCCACGACCTTCTGGGCTGAGGCAGTGCTGCTGCGGCCGGAGGCGGCATCATAGTCCAGTACGGAGTCGATGATGGCGCATTCGCGTTGGCCTGCGGCATGGACCACGTAGGTGAACGTGGAGGTGTCCGTATGAAAGAAGCTGGCGACCTGGGCTTGGAGCATGTCAGACCTCTTGTTGCTTATAAAATATGAAAAGATATTATATAATAATATATATTGTGTTTTTGTAGAACGATATGAATCAAACTGAACTGGAAGCGTTGCGACAGGTAGCAGGCCAAGCCAGCAGCTTGCTGGGCAGCCTGGCCAACCCCGATCGCCTGATGATTCTCTGCACCTTGGTGCAGGGTGAATGCAATGTGGGGGAACTGGCACAGCGCAGTGGCATTGTTCAGCCTACTTTATCGCAGCAATTGACCGTTTTGCGGCGTGAAGAGCTGATTGCGAGCCGCAAAGAGGGCAAATACGTCTATTACCGACTGGAAAATCCAGCGGTGCTGGCGGTGATGCAGACTTTATATGGAATCTTTTGCGCCCCGGGAGGCACTGATGATTGCAATTGACTGGACTTCGTTTACACCGTGGAGTGCCTTGTTCGGGGGCGCGTTGGTGGGCTTGGCTGCCTCTATCCTGGTGCTGTTCAATGGCCGGGTGTTTGGTATCTCCGGTCTGCTGTCGGGCACCTGGAGCGGGGAGGCCGGTGACAAGGGCTGGCGCTGGATGGCCTTGCTGGGCCTGGCGGCAGCTCCCTGGTTGTATCGCCTGGCCGGGGAAACTGTGCCAGAGGTACAGTCGCAGCCCTGGATATGGGTTGTCGTGGCCGGTTTGCTGGTGGGTTTTGGGACCCGGCTGGGTTCAGGTTGCACTAGCGGGCATGGCGTTTGTGGCTTGTCGCGTCTGTCACCCCGTTCTTTGGTGGCAACCTTGATGTTTATGGCCAGCGGTTTTCTGACCGTGTTTGTCTTGCGTCACCTGATCTAAGGAGCCCACCATGCACTATTTTATCGCTTTGGTTTCTGGCCTGATTTTTGGCTTGGGCTTGTTGATTTCCGGCTTGGCTAACCCCAGCAAGGTGCTGGCGTTTCTGGATCTGGCCGGGGCCTGGGACCCGTCCTTGGCTTTGGTAATGGTGGCGGCCATTGCGGTGGCGATTGTGCCCTTCAGCCTGGCTCGTCGTCGCCCATGTGCGTTCGTCACTGGCCAGCCCATGAATTTGCCCAAGCAGCGTCAAATTGACCGCCCCTTGATAGTGGGGGCCTTGATTTTTGGTGCTGGCTGGGGCGTGGCCGGCTTTTGCCCGGGTCCGGCCATTGTGCTGGCCGCCTCGGGTGCACCTTTGGCCGTGCTGTTTCTGGTCGCGATGCTGGTTGGAATGTGGGCGGCAGGGCGGGTGCGTGGCTAAGCACCACGCCACAGGGCCTTAGCCCAGATGAGTGCTGGGAGCCGGGACTTGATCCGGCTCCATATTCACTAAACCTTGCAAGATGCCGCAATGCTCCAGGCCACCGGCCTGCCCGCAGCGATGGCGCAATTCAATCAGTTGTTTTTGCAGGTGTTCCAGTTCCGCAATGCGCACGGCTACATGCTCGATATGCTCATCCAGCAAATCATTCACCGGGGCGCAGTCTTGCGCCGGGCCGTCCATAAATGCCAGCAGGCCGCGGATTTCTTCGTGTGTCATATCCAGGCTGCGGCAGTTGCGAATAAAACGTAGCCGTTCCAAGTGGATATTGCGGTACAGGCGATAGTTGCCCTCGCTGCGTTCTGGCTCGGGCAGCAGTCCGACCTTCTCGTAATAGCGGATGGTTTCCGTGTTGCAGTGGCTTTTTTCCGCCAACTCACCAATTTTCATTGCTTTGTCTCCAAAGGGCTTGACCTTGTAGTTACTTTAGGCTTTCTACTGGTCCCATGCAAGAAGCGAGGAACGGCTATGACATCAGCTAACAAGACATCAAAGCTCGGCGTGGGGCAGTGCACAACATCGGCCTGCCAGACCGGACATTCCCATGATCATAGTCATGATCACGACCATGCAGCGGGCGATCACAGCCACGAGCATAACCATGATCACGATCACAGCCATGCAGAGCAAACAGCGCACGCTCATGAAGGGGCATGCTGCTCGGCTCCTGCCATTGGTCCGTCGGTGGCCTTGGCTGCCAGTACCTCCACGCGTCTGGTCGTGCATATTGCTGATATGGATTGCCCAGCCGAAGAGAACATGATTCGCTCCGGCCTGAAAAAGCTGGATCAGGTGCAGAACCTGGGCTTTGACCTGATGCAGCGCGTCTTGACCGTGGACCACGTGGATGGCGCTCGCGATAAAGTGCTGGGTGCCTTGCGTGGCCTGGGTTTTGAGCCTCGCATGGCCGATGAAGAGCCTGTGAAGCAGGTATCGCCCAAGCAGGGCCTGATTCGTATTGCCGGTGCCGTGGTACTGGCTTTGGCTGCCGAGGTCAGCCATTGGCTGGCGGCCCCCGAGTGGCTGGTAATTGTTCTGGCGGTGGCTGCGATTCTGTCTGGTGGTGTGCAGGTCTACAAGAAAGGCTGGATTGCGCTGCGTAATGGTCAGCTCAACATTAATGCCTTGATGAGTATTGCCGTCACGGGGGCGGTGATCCTGGCCCAATGGCCTGAAGCCGCCATGGTGATGTCCCTGTTCAGCCTGGCCGAGTGGATCGAAGCTCGTTCCCTGGATCGCGCCCGCAATGCGGTGGACAGTCTGCTCAAGCTGGTGCCGGATGAAGTTCTGGTCAGTGCCAACGGCAAGGACTGGCAACGTGTACCCGCCAATCAGGTTCAGGCTGGCTGGCAAGTGCGTGTCGCCCCCGGCGAGCGTTTTGGCCTGGACGGTAAAGTCCTGCAAGGGCTAAGCACGGTTAACCAGGCCCCCATTACAGGTGAAAGCGCCCCCGTGGACAAAGAGCCCGGTGACGAGGTTTTTGCAGGCACCATTAATGGCATGGGCGAGCTGGTCTATCAAGTCCAGGCTGCTCATGATGAAACCTTGCTGGCTCGCATCACGCGGTCGGTTCAGGAAGCGCAGGCCAACAAGGCGCCGATTCAGCGTTTTGTGGATCAGTTCTCCCGCATTTACACCCCGCTGGTCGTGGTGGCAGCAGCCTTGATGGCGGTGGCCTTGCCCTTGATCTGGGGCGTGAGCTGGTCGGAGTCCGTCTATCGTGCTCTGGTTCTGCTGGTAATCGCTTGCCCTTGCGCCTTGGTGATTTCCACACCGGTGGCCGTGGTCAGTGCTTTGGCCAGTGCCGCACGTGCCGGTATCTTGATTAAAGGTGGCGTGTATCTGGAACGGGCTCGTCAGCTGCGTTACCTGGCCGTGGACAAGACCGGCACCCTGACTTTGGGCGAGCCCTCCTTGAGCGAATACGGCAGTTTGCGTCCAGGCCTGTCGGATAGCGAAGTGCTGGACATGGCCGTTGCTCTGGCCGAGCGTTCGGATCACCCCGCCTCGCAAGCGATTGCACGTGGTCGTGTGGCATCGGGCCTGTTAAGCCTGGACCAGTTCGAGGCCTTGGCGGGCAATGGCGTGCAGGCAGAGGGTTCGACGGGCCAATTGCGTCTGGGCAAGCGTAGCTGGGTGCTGGGCCAGAATCAGGCCGAGTCCAGCCAGGCCGAGCAGCAAGCCGTAGAGAGCGGTGCCACCATGGTGTATCTGGGTGACGAACAAGGTCTGCTGGCCTGGTTCGCCATGATGGATACCCTGCGTCCTACCACCACTCAAGCGATCCGCGACCTGCAAGCGCAGGGCGTGCAAGTGGAAGTGCTCTCGGGCGACCATGAACAAGCCGTGCGCCATGTGGCTCAGCAAGCCGGCATCAAGGATTTTCGAGGCGGTTTGCTGCCACAGGACAAGCTGGATCGTATCGAGGAAAAACTGGGCAAGGGCCTGGTGGCGATGGTGGGCGATGGCATCAATGATGCGCCTGCCCTGGCTCGTGCGGATGTGGGTATCGCCATGGGGGCTTTAGGTTCGGACATTGCGATCGAGACTGCTGATGTGGCCTTGATGGACGATGATCTGGGCAAGATTGCCTTGCTGATGCGTCAGTCCCGAGCCTTGCACGCCGTTCTGTGGCAGAACATCAGCCTGGCTTTGGGTATCAAGGCGGTATTCCTGGTGATGGCTCTGACCGGACAGGCCACCATGTGGATGGCGGTGTTTGCCGACGTGGGCGCCAGCTTGCTGGTGGTGCTGAACAGCTTGCGTCTGTTGCGCGCCCGCAATCCTTAAATTCCGTGTGTGTGGCGATCAAACTCCACCTCCTTGAGGTGGAGTTTTTTTATGCTTCATTCTTATGTTTCATCAAATAAGGCCATCACTAACGTGAAGTTGATTTGACACACAGTAGTATCATTAAGGCTTCATTTGAGTTTGGGCCCTGCTTGTTTCTCATCTGTGTCGAGCAGGCTGGGCATGACAAGGACGCGCGATGATTGCACTGCTGGAAGCGGGTCGAGCCGGGCTCCTGGGGCGAAAACATTGGCTAAACAACCTGCTGGCCGGTCTGGTAGTAGGGGTGGTGGCGTTGCCGCTGGCCATGGCTTTTGCCATTGCATCCGGAGTCAAGCCCGAGCAGGGTTTGTATACCGCCATTATTGCCGGTTTGGCGGTTTCTTTATTTGGTGGCAGCCGGGTTCAGATAGCTGGGCCCACAGGCGCTTTTATTGTTATCTTGTCCGGGGTGGTCGCCCAGCATGGCGTGGCCGGCCTGCAAATTGCCACCTTGATGGCCGGGGTCATTTTGCTGCTGCTGGGCCTGTTGCGCCTGGGGGCGGTGATCCGCTTTATTCCTGATCCGGTCATTGTCGGATTCACTGCTGGTATTGGTGTGATTATCTGGGTGGGCCAGTGGCGGGATTTTTTTGGTCTTCCCGTCGTAGAGGGCCAGCACTTTCACGAGAAGCTCTGGTTCTTGCTGCAGAACCTGCCGTCCTTGGATTGGGCCACCACGCTGCTGGGGATGTTATCTCTGGCCATCCTGATCATTGTGCCCAAGATTCCAAGCCTGGCGCGTTTGCCTGGCCCTTTGGTGGCCTTGGTGATTATCACGCTTATCCAGGCGATTTTCCGTTTTGAGTCGGTGGCCACTATCGGTTCCAGCTTCGGCGCCTTGCCTAGCGGCTTGCCGTCTTTTCAATGGCCAGACATTACCCTGACCCGTGTGGTGGAGCTGATCGGGCCTGCTTTTGCCATTGCCATGCTGGGCGCTATCGAGTCCTTGTTGTCCGCCGTGGTGGCGGACTCCATGACAGGTTCGCGTCACGACTCCAATCAGGAACTGGTGGGACAGGGCATTGCCAACGTGCTCTCGCCCTTGTTTGGCGGGATTGCGGCTACCGGGGCCATTGCCCGTACGGCCACCAATATCCGAAATGGTGGTGACAGCCCCATTGCCGGCATCGTGCATGTGATTTTCCTGGTACTGGTCTTGCTGCTTTTAGCTCCGCTGGCTGCCTATATTCCACTGACAGTGCTGGCAGCCATTCTGTTCATGGTGGCCTGGAATATGAGTCAGGCCAAGCTGGTGGTCCGTTTGCAGCGTCGCATGCCCCCGGCTGACTTGTTCATTTTGTGGGTGACGTTTGCGCTGACGGTCTTCGCGGATCTGGTCGTGGCCGTCAATATCGGGGTGATTCTGGCCATGTTGTATGTGCTCAAGCGCACCTCGGATGGGGTGCAGGTGCGTGCGCTGGAAGGCCGTCGTTTGCAGCGGGCACTGGATTTGTCTTTCAGCCAGGAGCTGCGCCAGGATATCTCGGTGCTTACCCTGGAAGGGCCATACTTCTTTGCCAGTGTGGAGGCGGTGAATCGCTCCTTGCTGACGGTGCCCGAGCCGGTTCGGGCAGTGGTTCTGCGTCTGAATTACGTGCCTTTTGTGGACGCGACAGCCATGCAGGCCCTGGAAACCGCCTTGACGGAGCTGGAGCAGCGCAATGTCATGGTGGCCGTTTGCGAAGCCAACGAAAAAGTGACCCGTAAGTTGATACGCATGGGCCTGTTCAAGCAGATCCACGGACATCGCGTGTTTGATAGTTTGCAGAATGCGTGGGAAAGCGTCAGTGAAACGCTGGACCACCGGGCGGGTGTTCAGAAAGAAGAGGCTACGCCTGAGGCGGGAGTGCCAACTTAGCGGAGCAGTGTGTTGCCTGCCTGTCCGGGTAGGACCTTGAATGGAATAATCCCCTCGTGCACAACGAGGGGATTGTCTTTCCTGACTCTACTTTCGCTCCTCATTTAGCACGGTACGAAAGCCCACATGCTGGGTGGACATGGTGGTTTCCTGTGGCTGTCGTGAGGCTGGGCGATAGCGTACGCAGAAGTTGGCTGCGCATAGAAAAGAGCCACCCTTGATGACGCCCATTGCCGGGTTTCCGTTGGCATCCCTTGCCGCGGCGATAAGAGGTTCGGGTGTCAGGGGCCGATGCTGAGGCTGCCATGCACTGCGTGTCCATTCCCAGACATTGCCGACCGAATCCCACAGCTCATAGTTATTGGCCGGGAAGCAGCCCACGGGGGCGGTGCCTTCGTAGCCATCACGCAGCAGGTTCTTGGCGGGGAAATTACCTTGCCAGGTGTTGGCCATCAAGCGGCCACGTACTTCAGGCGTATTACCCCAAGGGTAGGTGGCAGCTTCCAGCCCGCCACGCGCTGCAAATTCCCATTGCTCCTCCGTAGGCAAATCGCGTCCTAACCAGCGGGCGTAGGCCAGCGCATCTTCGTAAGCAATATGGACGACCGGATGATTGTCCCGGCCATTCAGATTGGTATCGGGGCCACCGGGATGGCGCCAGTTGGCACCCGGTACCCATACCCACCAGTTGTAGTTGCCAGGAGGGGCATGCTGTTCATGTCCTTCGTGCTGATCGTGATCATGCGTCGCTGCCGGTGGCGTAAAGACGGCGGATCCGGGCTGACGATACTGCTCGGGAACCTGAACATTCGGTGGAAATTCCGGCACTCGTTCAGCCTGGGTGACATAGCCTGTGGCCGCCACAAATTGCGCGAATTGGGCATTGGTCACTTCGTGCTGATCTATCTGAAAGGCCTGGACTTCTACGGGGTGCACCGGCTTTTCTTCTGGGTAGCCCTCGTCGGACCCCATCAGAAAACGCCCGCTGGGGATGGGGACCAAACCGGCCTGGTTGGCCACTCCCTTCTGGGCTGGGCCAAAGCCTGCCGGTATGCCGCTATATGCCTGGCAATCGTGCGCCGGAACCGGGGGAGGGAGGGAGTCGGAGCCTTTTGCTGCGGCGGGCAGCGGGGCTGCTGCCAGCAGCCCGCATACCGTCAGCAGTGCCTTGGCTCGGGAGAGCTTAAAGGACTTCATCCAGATCCTTGTAGTAGTTCAGGCTGTTGCTGTAGCCAGGGCGCGAAGCCAGACCTTCAAAGTCTTCCACCCCGTTGCGCTTGGCATATTGCTCGTACTCGGCAATCAGCTCTTTCAGCTTCTCGGGATGTTTTTCCGACAGATCATTCAGCTCGGAACGGTCTTCAGCCAGATTGAACAACTCCCAGCGGTCTTTGCCCCAAGGAGCATTGGCGTAGACGATTTTCCAGTCGCCCAAACGCATGGCCCGGCGGCCATTCAGCTCCCAGCCTTGGCGGAAGGTTTCGTGTACCTGATCGCTGCGGCCTGTCAGCACATCCACCATGGAGTTGCCTTGCATGGGGATGACCTGGCGGCCACGATATTCGCCTTTGGGCTGTTCGATCTGCGCCAGGGCCAGAATGGTGGGGGCGATGTCGGTTACGTGGGCCGGGGCACGCACGAACTCGCCCTGACGTTTGCCACCGGGTACGCGCATGATGCTGGGCACCGAGATACCGCCTTCATACATAAAGGCCTTGTACAGATTGAAGGGCGTGGAGCCAACTTGAGCCCAGCCTGGACCGTATTCGACAAAGGAGCCGGGGCGGCCCGTGTTTTCGTAACTGTTGTCGCGATGCTTGTGCGCCCAGGCACGGGTTTCGCCTTCATCCAGCACCGTGTTGCCGTCGGCACCGTTGTCAGACATGAAGATGACGACGGTGTTGTCGTATTGGCCGCTTTGTTTCAGGTGCTCGATCACGCGGCCGATTTGTGCGTCCATGGATTCCACCATGGCGGCGTAGACAGCCATACGCTTGCTTTCGACGCGTTGCTGTTCTGGGCTCAGCTCTTTCCAGCGTGGCCAGGCAGGATTGTCCACATAGCCTTGCATGTCCTGGGGCACCAGACCCAGCTTTTTCATGCGTTCCAGACGCTCTTCACGCAACACGTCATAGCCTGCGTCGTAGCGGCCTTCATATTTGCGTATGTATTCCTCGGGGGCGTGCAAAGGCCAATGCGGCGCGGTAAAGGCCAGGTAGGCGAAGAAAGGCTGATCCTTGCGTGTGTCTGCGTCTATGTAGGACATCAGGCGCGAGGCAAAAAACTCGCTGGAGTAGAAGTCCTTGGGCAACTGCACCTCCTTGCCGTTTTCACGGTACAGGGCAACTGGTGCTTTATTGGCGTCAAATGTGATGATGCCGCTTTGGTCAAAGTGGCTGGCGCCACCGTGCATCAAGGCGTAAGACTGGTCGAAGCCACGATTGGGCGGGGCAACTTCCTCTTTCACGCCCAAATGCCACTTGCCAGCCATATAAGTACGGTAGCCATGGTCTTGCAGGACCAAGGGAAAGGGCAGGGCCTGGTCGCTCAGAAAGCCTTCGTAGCCCGGCAGGGCGCGCTGCTGGGGCGTCATCAGTTCGGCCATGCCACCAAAGCCCACCTGGTGGTTGTCCGCGCCGGACATCAGCATGGCGCGGGTCGGGGAACAGAAGGGGGATGCGTAAAAGTCAGTCAGGGCTACGCCTTCTTTGACCAGGGCATCCAGGTTGGGGGTGGAAATTTCCCCGCCAAATGCGCCAATGTCTGAATATCCCAGATCATCGGCCACGATCAGCAAAATATTGGGGCGTTGTGTCTCTGTGGCTGCGTGGCTGCTTAGCGTGCAGGCGGCCAAAGCCAGGCCCAGCAAGCTGCGCAGTAAATAGCTATTTTTAGTGCGTCGCATTTTCTTGTGTCTCAATCTAGTTATGTTTGTAGTGGCCCTCATCGTCTGTCGGGCCTCCGATGCAAGTCGGAGATGTGTCTCTACTTAAAGCCGTGGACGCGAGTGCCATAGGGCGTATTGATGGGTTTTGTACGTAAAACCATCGGGTAACGGATGTGTAGACAGAGCCAGCAACAATGCCTCACACTTTTGATCTGAGCCGCCGCTGCCAGTCTTTTAGAGGCTGGCGTGTCTCCCCCAATTCGATTGAACACGAAGCCGCTTGGGGATTTCCAAGACTAAAAAGGTTTGCTTGCATACCTGGAAGGCATGGTGGCTAATATAAGCATTGGAAATCAAGGAACTAGGCTTGCAAGCGGCATGGGCAGTGGTTTTCCCTGATAAGTCCACAAAACGCTCTGAATGGAGCCTGTTTATTTGACGTAGCCAGGCTTCTGGCATGCGTGAAGGGGGTAGCCATAAAAAAAGCCCCAGCAAGTGGGGCTTTGGTGAGCAGTCTGGAAATCAACGGGCCAGCTTGAATTCGTCGTCACCCATAAAGGCGTAACGCAGGGCGTCGATCAGGGCCAGGAAGTAGGCCAGGGGCGACCAGATGGCAAACAGCACCAGGAATAACAAGCCCATGCCGATCTGCCCCAGGTAAAAGCGGTGCACGCCCAGCCAGCCCAGGAAAATCGCCAGCACAATCGCGATCTTGCGGTGGCTGTTGGGCTTGGACATTTCATCTTTCTTGTTCTTGGAAATCCAGATCACCAGCGGGACGGTAATGATCAAGGCAATCAGTGCTTTGCCCCAATGCACGGTCAGGTATCGCTGGACTTCCTGCATCAATTCGATGAAGTCATGGAACAGGAATCCCAGGTACGAGGAAATGTAGTGGAAAATGGCCTCGCCAAAGGTCAGGCCCAACATCACGATCAGGAAGATGGCAATGCCCAGAATGATTTTTTGCAGCATGGTGTTTCCGTCAAAAAAACAGCAAGTTCAATAAGTGCGTGCCTGACGCACGGCTTGTTCCCAACTGAGCATCAGGTTCTGGGCTTCATCGCGCGACATGGCGGGCTCAAACACCCGGTCACATTGCCACAGCGCCGCAATTTCCGGCAAACCTGAATACAGACCGCTGCCCAGGCCTGCCAGATAGGCGGCGCCCAGCGCGGTCGTCTCAATAGTAACGGGACGCACGACGGGCAGGCCCAACAAGTCTGCCTGAAATTGCATCAGAAGATTATTGGCGCAGGCTCCGCCGTCCACACGCAGCTCGTGCAAGGCTGGGCCGCCGTTGGCCTGCACATCCCGATTCATGGCTTGCAGCACGGCGGCGCTTTGGTAGGCAATGCTGTCCAGAGCGGCGCGGGCAATGTGGGCCATGGTGGAGGCACGTGTCAGGCCGGTAATGGTGCCGCGGGCCTGGGCGTCCCAATAGGGCGCTCCCAGGCCGGTGAAGGCGGGCACCAGACGCACGCCTTGAGCATCTGGCACGCTGCGGGCCAGCTCTTCGACTTGAGCGCTGTGTTCCAGCGCGCCCAGACCATCGCGCAGCCATTGGACAACGGCTCCGCCAATAAAGACACTGCCTTCCAGTGCGTAGGCAGGCGTGTCGCCGTGATGGGCGGCGCTGGTCGCGATCAGGCCATTATGGGATTGTGGAACCTGCGAGCCACAGTGCATCAACAGGAAGCAGCCTGTGCCATAGGTATTCTTGGCCATGCCGGGCGTGGTGCAGGCTTGGCCGAACAGGGCGCTTTGTTGGTCGCCCGCCACACCGCAAATAGGGATGGGGCTGCCCAGAATCTCGGGGCTGCAATGGCCAAACTCAGAGGCGGAGCTTTGTACCTGGGGCAAGACGCTGGCCGGGATGTTGAACAGGGCCAGCAACTCCTCGTCCCATTGCTGGCTATGAATGTTGTAGAGCAGGGTGCGCGAGGCATTGCTGACATCGGTGGCATGGACTTTGCCGCCACTTAAGTGCCAGATCAGCCAGCTATCAATTGTGCCGAAAGCCAGTTCGCCGCGCTGAGCCCGCTCACGGGCGCCGGGTATGGAGTCCAGCAGCCAGCGCAACTTGGAGGCTGAAAAGTAGGCATCAATGGGCAGGCCGGTCTTGCCAGTTATGGTGGCTTCGTGCCCCTGCTCGCGCAGTTGGGCGCAGAAGTCTTCGGCGCGCCTATCCTGCCAGACGATGGCCTTGTGCAGGGCTTGTCCGGTTTGCCGGTCCCACAGCACTGTGGTTTCGCGTTGATTGGTGATGCCAATCGCGTGTATATCCTGAGGACGCAGTCCGGCCTGCTCAATCGCTTGTCGGGCAGTCCGAAACTGTGTGTCCAGAATTTCCTGAGGATCGTGTTCTACCCAGTCGGTGCGCGGATAGTATTGCTGGGTTTCCTGCTGCGCCTTGGCCAGAATGCGGCCGTCTGCTGCCACAACAAGGCTGCGCGAGCTGGAGGTTCCCTGATCAAGAGCAAGTATGAAGGTCATGCGAAAGAGGCTGTAAAAGCGGAGCAGACCACAGTGTACTGGCTCTGTGCGGCCTGTGGCCGGTCACAGACGGCGTGTTGATACGCGAGCAAACAAGTTTCACTGGACGGTAAAAGTTCAGGGGCTAAAATCAGGGTAAATCCCGAGCCAGTCAGTACTTTTTTCGGGAGTCTGCTAATTTCAGGTCCAACGCTCATCTTATGACTACATTAAGTTCCCCCCTATTGACCGACAGAGCCCAGATGCTGGGCGCTTTGGCGCGCACCACGCAGGTGGATATGGTCGTGGTGGGGGGTGGCGCAACCGGCCTGGGTGTGGCGTTGGATGCGGCCTTGCGTGGCTTGAGTGTGGTGGTGCTGGAGGCCTGGGACTTTGCCAAAGGCACGTCCTCGCGGGCGACCAAGCTGGTGCACGGTGGGGTGCGATACCTGGCCCAGGGAAATGTCAGCCTGGTGCGCGAGGCCTTGCGCGAACGCATGCATTTGCTGAGCAATGCGCCCCATCTGGCGCAGCGTCTGCCTTTTGTCATGCCCAGCTACAAGTGCTGGGAAACCCCATTTTATGGGGTGGGCCTGATGGCTTACGACGGTCTGGCCGGGCGGGAAGGGCTGGGCCATACCCAATTCCTGAGTGCCTCCAAGATCCGGCAGCTTCTGCCCGGTGCTCGTCAACGTGGTTTGAAGGGCGGCGTGAAGTACTGGGATGGCCAGTTTGACGATGCCCGTCTGGCTTTGGCGCTGGCGCGTACGGCAGCCTTGAATGGCGCTTTGCTGGTCAATTACTGTCCGGTAATGGAAGTGATGCATCGCGACGGCAAAGTCTCCGGAGTGCGCTGTCAGGACAAGGAAAGTGGGCAAAGCTACGAGATTCATAGCAAGTGCGTAGTCAATGCCACCGGTGTCTGGGTAGACCAGGTCCGGCAAATGGATGCACAGGAAGCCGGGCGTGAATTGCGCCCTATGGTCTCGCCCAGTCAGGGTGTGCATCTGGTCGTCGATCAGGAGTTCCTGCCGGGTGAACATGCCTTGCTGGTGCCGCGTACCAAGGATGGCCGGGTGTTGTTTGCCGTCCCCTGGTTGGGCAAGCTGATTCTGGGGACAACCGATACGCCCCGCGACGATATTCCATTGGAACCACGTCCTTTGGCTCAGGAAGTGGATTTCATTCTGAAAGAGTCCGCCAACTATCTGCAAAAAGCCCCAACCGTTCAGGATGTGCGCAGCATCTGGGTGGGCTTGCGCCCTCTGGTGCGTCCGGCTGCTGAGTCAGCTGCGGGGCAAACGCAGTCCATCAGCCGGGAGCACAGTATTACGGTCAGCGCCAATGGCTTGCTGACGGTAACGGGCGGCAAGTGGACAACCTACCGCGCCATGGCCGAGGACGTGCTGGAGCGCTGCCAGCAGTCCGGTTTGCTGGGGCCATTGCCTGCCTGTCGGACACAGGAACAACGCTTGGTGGGAGCCTCTTATGTGGGCGACCGCCGTTCTCTGGGCCGTACCGCTGGCCTGGATGCTTATGGCAGCGAAGCTGACTGGGTACAGACCTTGCCAGGTGCCGATCAAGAGCTGGCTCCGGGTCTGAGCGCCGCCATGGTGCGCTTTGCCTGCCGTTTCGAATACGCCCGTACGGTGGAGGATATGCTGGCCCGCCGTTCGCGTCTGCTGTTTCTGGATGCACGTCTGGCACAGTCAATTGCGCCGGTTGTTGCGGCGATCATGCAGGAAGAAACAGGGCGTTCGCCCGAGCTGGACGCTTTTCTGGATTTGGCCGAGCAATACGCCACAGTACCTGTGCAGTAAAACAAACCCGACGCAGGCTGGCCACCGCATCAATCAAAGAAAGTGCGAGCTGTTTCAAAGCGTTTGGCGAAATAGGGATTATCCAGGGAATCAATTCGTACGCGGCCACCGCTGGAGGGCGCATTGATGAATTGTTGCTTGCCTATATAGATACCCACATGCGAGTTGGGCGCGCCCAGTGTATTGAAAAACACCAGGTCGCCGGGGCGCAGCTGTGAGCGACTGACTCGACGGGAGGCGCTGGCCTGGTCGCTGGTCCGGCGCGGAACAGGGGAGCTGGATTCCTGGTTGAACACATACTGCACCAGCCCGCTGCAATCAAAGCCGGTGGACGGTTCGCGGCCGCCATAACGGTAGGGGGTGTCCAGCAGGCTCAGGGCGGACAGAACCACGGCGGAGCGTCGATGCTCATCAACACCGATGGCCTGGGCTGTGGGCGGACGGGAAGACGGGGTATGCGCGCAGGCAGCCAGGAGCAGTGCCAGGCCAAGAGTAAGCAGACGTTGCGTAAAAGCAGCAGGAACCATGGGCTGTTACAAAACGGATATGGGGGCAGGGAGGAAAGCGCGTACCAGAAGAATATCCGATATTTCGTCGTTTTCTAGGCAGGGTCTGAGAGAGTTGGCGAAATATTCATTAATTAATGGCCAATGTATGCAACAAAACATAATTTCGATACAAACGCTTTGATCTTCGTCATGTTACATCTCGTTTATATCTACAACATTAAGTGAGCATCTGATAATATTCTGCTGTGTCTTGATGCATTTATTGCATATTTTCAACGTTTTTCATGTTTTTAATACATTCATGGACAAAATGTGTCGATAACGTTGATAATGTAAAAATATGTTCACGCAATAGTTTGCAAGGCATGATACATATTTATGTAACTTTATATATTTTAAATGTATTTTGTTACAAGAAACTAGCTGATTAACAGTTTTACAAGGATGGCTGACATGCCCGTATCGGAAAATTCGCTGCTGAATGATATTCAGGAAGTCAATTTGTCGTACTTGTTACTTGCGCAGCGTCTGCTGCGAGAGAATTTTGCGGCAGGTATGTTCCGTTTGGGCTTCGATAACGATGTGGCAGAGACCTTGTTGCGTCTGTCACCGGCCCAACTGGTCAAGCTGGCCAGCTCCAGCTCGTTGATTTGCGGTTTTCGTTTCAACGATTACGACCTGCTCACCACCTTGACGCAGAATGTGCTGGGAGGGGTGTTGCAGCAGGCTCACTCCACCATTTTGCTGTCCCAACGCGCGACGGCGGAACAGGCTGGTTAAACCGGCTTCCGAACTTATTACATCAAGAACTATGGCTATAAAAAGCGTCGCCAAAGAAGCTCAGGAAATTGGGCTTGCTTCCGACATGATTGAGCTGGGGGCGCGCTTGCAGGTTCTGCAAGCAGAAACATCACTAAGTTACGACCGGCTGGCCCGTTTGTACCGCGAAGTCAAAGGCTGCTCGCCACCCAAAGGCATGCTGCCTTTCTCGGTGGACTGGTTCATGACCTGGTTGCCCAATATTCACTCCAGCCTGTTCTACAGCATTTACCAGTTCATGACGGTGCACACGCCTTGCGACAAAAGCCGTGCGCTGGTGGAAGCCTATCGTCTGTACCTGGAGCAGTCCTCGGCCGGACGTCTGGAAGTGGGGCCGGACGAAGAGCCCGTACTGAGCTTTACCCGTGCCTGGATGCTGCTACGCTTTTTTGATAGCGGTTTGTTGCAGCTGTCCCAGTGCGAACGCTGCAAAGGTGGCTTTGTGGCCCATGCGCACGATCCTGAATCAGGCTTTATTTGTGCCATTTGTCGTCCGCCACCGCGAGCAGGCAAGACGCGTGCCAGCAAGGCGCGCAGCACACCCAAATCTCCCGCCAGCAAAAGCCGAAAGTCAGAGTCGGCCAGGGAGCCGCAAGCCAGGGCGCCAGGGCACGTTACCGCTCAGGTAGACGTGCCCGTTTAACAAGAGCTTTTGTCGTCAGTGTGCAGCAAAGCCGGATAGATGCTGGTTTTTGATGTGGATCTGATAAGAATCTGAACGTGTCAAGGCAACTGGAAGCGTCGATCTAGGCTGGAAAAAGGCCGTTAACGCGTCGTTTTAGCCCGGTTGCTTGCCGCCATCATTAGCAGCGTGTATTTGAAGAAGGCGTATCCGTGCTTATTATCCTTGGATATATCATTGTTTTCGTCTCCGTTTTCGGGAGCTTTGTGGGGCTGGGCGGGCATTTAGGGGCTTTATACCAGCCTTTTGAATTACTGCTGATTGGTGGCGCGGCCCTGGGGGCCTATTTTGCGTCCAACAGCGGCAAGTCCATTAAGCTGCTGGCCAAAGCCTTGCCGATTGCCTTTCGCAGCAGTCCCTACAACAAGCAGTTGTACATGCAGTTGATGGGCATGCTGTCCGTGCTGCTGAACAAGGCACGCCGCGACGGCATGATGTCCATCGAAGCCGACATCGAGAACCCCGAACAAAGTCCTATCTTTGCCGACTACCCCAATGTGGTGAAAGATCCGGCCCTGATGAACTTTGTATCCGACTACCTGCGTTTGATGATCAGCGGCAATATGAGCTCGTTTGAAATCGAAACGCTGATGGACCAGGATATCGAGACCCACCAGCACGAACGCAACGTGCCGGCGCGCGCCTTGCGCGAGGTGTCTGACGCCTTGCCCGCTTTCGGGATTGTGGCGGCGGTGCTGGGTGTGGTGAAGGCACTGGCCTCCGTAGACCAGCCGCCTGCCGTGCTGGCTGATCTGATCTCCAAGGCCATGGTCGGTACCTTTCTGGGTATTTTGCTGGCCTATGGTTTTGTGGCTCCTTTGGCGGCGACCATCGAGCGTCGTACCTCGGATTCGGTCAAGGTGCTCGAGTGCATCAAGGTCACCTTGCTGGCCAATCTGAATGGCTACCCGCCCCAGCTAGCCGTGGAGTTTGGCCGTAAAGTGCTGTTTTCCTCCGATCGCCCTTCGTTCCAGGAACTGGAAGAGCATGTACGTCAGGCCCGCTCGGGTGCTGGTCGCAAAGCCTAAGCGGATGCGCTCATGAGCAATCATAAAGATCGCGTGGTCATCCGTCGCAAGAAGACGGCCCATGCCGAGCATCATGGTGGTAGCTGGAAAATTGCCTACGCTGACTTCATGACGGCGATGATGGCTTTTTTCCTGGTGATGTGGATTCTTTCCCTGGTTCCCAAGCAGGACTTGAAGGAAATTGCCGACTACTTTCGCATGCCCTTGATGGATGCCGTTTCTGGCGGCTATCAGGCGGATTATTCGCGCAGCGTCATTCCCGGTGGCCAGCCCAGCCTGGTTCCCAATCCCCACCCCGGCACGAACAACAGCCAGGCGGCCGACGATCGCCAGGATGTGGAGCGCCTGGAAGATTTGAAATCGGCCCTGGAAGAGCTGATCCGCATTGACCCCGTCCTGCAAGAGTTCCGTCCGCAATTGTTGCTGGATATGACCCAGGATGGTTTGCGCATTCAGATTATTGATCGTCAAAGCCGCCCCATGTTCTCCACCGGCAGCGCGCAGGTGCAGATTTACATGCGAGCCATTTTGCGTTCGCTCAGCGCTCCCCTGAACGAGATGCCGAATCGGATTCTGATCTCCGGACATACCGATTCACTGCAATACGCCAGTGGCGAGCGCCTGTACAGTAACTGGGAGCTGTCTGCCGACCGAGCCAACGCGGCCCGACAGGAGCTGGTGGCCGGTGGCCTGGCCGAGGCCAAAGTCAAGCAGGTCGTGGGTTTGGCCGATAGTGTAAGCCTGGTTAAAGATAACCCCGCGGCAGCCGTAAATCGACGTATCAGCCTGCTCGTGCTCAATAGCCGGGCGGAACGACGCATGGACGAGCAAGCCGCAAGCGGTTCGGAAGAATTTGATTTGCGCGAAGCCATGCAGGAGACCGAGGGGCCAATCAGTATTCATATTCCTGGTCTGCCTGAAATGCCTTCTGCCTTGCCAGTAGTGCCTTGAGGCCTGGGTGTTTGGGCTGTGCTTTTTGTTTTGTTGTTCTAAGCCATAACCAAGAAGGAAGTGTTCATGAGCTCCGGCGTGGATCTGAGTCAGTTTTACGAAACCTTTTTCGATGAAGCCGATGAGTTGCTGGCGGACATGGAGCGCTTGCTGCTGGAGCTGGATCTGGACGAGCCTGACCGCGATCAGCTCAATGCCATCTTTCGGGCCGCACACTCGATCAAGGGCGGCGCAGGCACGTTTGGTTGCTTCGGTCAGTTGGCTGAAACCACACACTTACTCGAAAATCTGCTCGATCTGGTCCGTAATGGCGAGATGCAATTGCGCAAGGACATGATTGACCTCTTTCTGGAAACCAAGGACGTGCTAACCGGACAAGTCAATGCCTACCGCGAGGAACAGGAGCCCGACGAGGAAGCCTACACCCGCATCTGCGCGCAACTGAGGCAATTGGCCCTGGAACAAAAGGGCATTCTGGCAACCGACACGAAAGGAACCGAAGCGATCCTGCAAGCCGAACCGGAACCCGAGCCGGAACCGGCTGCCAACACGGATGGCTTGCCACTGTGGGTGTCCATGGGGCCGGTGTCGGATAAGGATGCCGAGGCGCTGCAACAAGAAATGGAGTTGATGGGCACCATCGTCCATCAAACTCGCGAAGGTAATCGCCTGGATATCTGGGTGGAAACCACGGGTTCGGCTGACGATATTCTGGCCGTGTGCTGCTTTATTCTGAATGCCGATCAGGTGTCGGTAGAACCGGCCGCAGCCCCAGGGCAAGCGGCGGCTCCAGCCGCTGCCGCAGCAGCCTCGGCCTCAGTTCCCGCCGCAGTGGCTGCCGAGCCTGCAGCCCCCGTCGCTGCTCCGGCTCCCGCAACGGCCCCTGTTGCCGCTGAACCAGAAAAAACCGAAGCGCCTGCGCCTGCTGCCGCTCCCAAAGCCGCCGACAAACCGGCCAAGGCCGCCGCTCCCAAAGAGTCCGGCACGATCCGTGTGGGCGTGGAGAAAGTCGACCAGATCATCAATCTGGTGGGCGAGCTGGTCATTACACAAGCCATGCTGGTGCAAACGGCCTCGACACTGGACCCTGTGGTACACGATCGCTTGCTGAACGGCATTGAGCAGCTGGAGCGCAATGCGCGCGACCTGCAAGAGTCCGTAATGTCCATCCGCATGATGCCGATGGATTACGTGTTCAGCCGCTTCCCGCGTGTGGTGCGTGAAAGCGCCGCGCGCATGAACAAGAAGATTCGTCTGGTCACCAAAGGGCAGGCCACCGAACTGGACAAGAGCCTGATCGAACGCATTATTGATCCGCTCACTCACCTGGTGCGCAACAGTATCGACCACGGCATTGAAATGCCCGAGGATCGTCTGGCAGCGGGCAAGGAAGAAGAGGGTGTGCTGACCTTGTCGGCCCAGCATCAGGGTGGCCACATCATTATTGAAGTGGTGGATGATGGTGCCGGCCTGAACCGCGAACGTATTCTGAAGAAAGCCATGTCCTCGGGCCTGCCGGTGACCGAGAGCATGCCGGACGACGAAGTTTGGCAGTTGATCTTTGCCCCCGGCTTTTCCACCGCCGACAAGGTTACGGAAATTTCCGGGCGCGGTGTGGGCATGGACGTGGTGCGACGCAATATTCAAAGCATGGGCGGCCACGTGCAGCTGTACTCGCGTGCGGGCAAGGGAACAACCACCCGTATTGTTCTGCCGCTGACGCTGGCGATTCTGGACGGCATGTCGGTCCAGGTGGGCAATGAGGTGTTCATCCTGCCGCTGGCTCACGTAACCGAATCCATGCAGCCTACTGAAGAGCAGTTGCGCAGCGTAACCGATACCGATCACGTCATGTTTGTGCGTGGCGAGTATCTGCCCCTGATTTCCCTGCGTGACATCTTCTCGGTTGAAGGGGCCGAGACCGATGTGACTCGCGCGATTGCCGTTATCTTGCAGGCCGAAGACATGCGCTTTGCCTTGCTGGTCGATCACCTGATCGGTCAGCATCAAGTCGTGGTCAAGAACCTGGAAGCCAACTATAGAAAAATTCCGGGTATTTCCGCTGCCACCATTTTGGGCGATGGCAGCGTAGCCCTGATTGTTGATGTTTTTGCCTTGCAACGTCTGGCGCGGGACCCCGCCTCGACGTGGGCCTGATTATTCGGAGATCTTTATGTCCAACGACTTTACTTCCCACTCCGAAGCTGCCGAGGCTGGCGGCAAGGAGTATCTGGTATTTACTCTGGGCGACCAGGAATACGGCATCGATATTCTGAAAGTTCAGGAGATCCGAGGCTACGACTCCCAGACCGTAACGCGTATTGCCAACGTGCCCAACTTCATCAAGGGTGTCACCAATCTGCGCGGTGTGATTGTGCCTATCGCCGACTTGCGGGTGCGCTTCAACATGGAGCGGGTGGAGTATGACCACCAGACCGTGGTGGTGATTCTGAATCTGCACGACCGCGTAGTGGGTGTGGTGGTGGATGGTGTATCGGACGTGCTGGTTTTGCAGTCGTCCCAGATCAGTGCCGCCCCCAGCTTTGGCACCGCTTTCTCGACCGAGTACCTGACCGGGATCGGCACGCTGGGTGAACGCATGCTGATTTTGGTGGATATTGAAAAATTGATGACCAGTGAAGAGATGGCGCTGGTCGATAGCGCAGTGGCCTGATCGCCGAGTCTGCAAAGACTTGCAAAGCGGGGACTTGTTTAACGGGTCCTTCAAGGATTGTTCGGGTCGGGGGAGGCGTCATAAGCGCCTCTGATGTTCGGATCTACTCTAGACAAGGTGCTTGCAATGCTGGATGGATTACGTTTGGCCAATCTGAAGGTGCGGACCAGTCTGATTCTGGTACTGGTGTTTTTTTTAGCAATGCTGGTGGCCGGTGCTGCATTGGGGATCTTGTCCCTGCGTGCCAATAATGGTGCGCTGCAAAGCATCGTGGTCAATCAGCGTGTAGGCTCGGCCATGTATCAGGCCATCGAGAGCTACAAAGAGACTCAAACCCTGATTGGGCGAGCGGCCATCAGCTATGTGGTCAGCAACGATCTGCAAAACCAGGACCTGATGGCCGAGTGGAGCGATGTGGCTCCCAAAACGTCGGCCATCAGCTCGGCCACGCGTGATGCGCTGGATGCCACGCGCAAGCAGTTTGAGCAAGCCCAGGAAGCCTTCTTTGAATATCAGGGCGTGGCGACACAGCTGGAAGGCACGAACGACTACTACCAGCGCGTGGATGCCGCATTCATGTCCTTGATGCAGGGTGGCGTGCTGCCCTTGATTGCTTACCTGGAGCAGGGCGATATCGCTGGTTTCCGCAGCTACGTGGCCACGACCACCAAGTTTTTGGAAGAAGATCTGTACAGCGCCTTGAGTACCTTGCAACAGGCTCAGCAGCGCTCTATTGATACCCAATACCAGAAAGAAAATGACCAGTACAACATGGTGATCCGTCTGGTGGGGCTGGCCATGGTGTTCTGTCTGTTGATCTCGCTGGCCGTCTATGTGTTCTTGAATCGCATGGTGTTGCGTCCCTTGCGTCAGGCCGGTGCGCACTTTGATCGCATCGCCAGCGGGGATTTGACCCAACGCGTGGAAGTGAAGTCCACCAATGAAATTGGGGTGCTGTATGACGCGGTGCGCCGCATGCAAAGCAGTCTGCAGTCCATGGTGCAGACCGTGCGTCAGGGCGTGGAAGAAATCACTTTTGGTTCGCATGAAATCTATGTGGGCAATACGGATTTGAGCAGTCGTACGGAAGAGCAGGCCGCCTCCTTGCAGCAAACTGCGGCCAGCATGGAACAGTTGGCCAGCACAGTGCGTCAGAACTCGGACAATGCCCAGCAAGCGGACCAGGTTGCCAAGAGTGCCTCCGAAGTGGCGCTGCGTGGCGGGCAGGCAGTTTCCACCGTGGTGCAGACCATGGAAGATTTGTCGGCCAGTTCGGGGCAGATTGCCCAGATCGTGAACGTGATTGATGGCATTGCTTTCCAGACCAATATTCTGGCCTTGAACGCGGCGGTGGAAGCAGCCCGCGCAGGTGAGCAGGGCAAGGGCTTTGCAGTGGTGGCCGGTGAAGTACGAAGCCTGGCCCAGCGCAGTGCGCAGGCGGCCCGCGAGATCAAGGGCTTGATTGAACAGTCGCTGGCTAAAGTCAAGGAAGGCACGCGTCAGGTGGATGAGGCGGGCAAGGTGGTCATGGAAGTGGTCAGCTCGGTACAGAGCGTGACCACCATCATGGCGGAAATTTCGTCGGCCTCGAACGAGCAGTCCGAAGGAATTGAGCAGGTGAACCGGGCGGTTGCACAAATGGATGTGGTTGTGCAGCAAAACGCAGCCCTGGTCGAACAGGCAACCGCGGCAGCGGGCTCCTTGCAGGATCAGGCCACTCGTTTGTCCGACGCGGTGTCGGCGTTCAAAGTGAGCGCACACGACATCATTGATGATCCGTTTGAAGCGCCCGAGCCGGAACGATTACGTTCTACCGAGCGTCTGTCTACGGGGCCTTTTAGCGGGACCTTGGCCAGCCTGTAGTTATATGAGCACATCTGTGGAACCTTTTGTTTATACATTGCCCTCGATCCCGCAGGCCTCGAGGGCCGACTGTGAGCGAGCCGCGCGCTTGCTCAAGTCGTATGCGGGCATCATCTTAGGTACCCACAAAGAAGATATGGTGGCCCGCACATTGGGTATGCGCAGTCAGAGTGCGGGGCTGCGGGAGGTGCGTCAGTATCTGGATGTTCTGGAGCAGGACACGCATAGCCAGGAGTGGCAGGACTTCGTCAATGCCTTCACCATCAATCACACCGCATTTTTTCGCGAGCAGCATCATTTCGATATTCTGGGCAAGTTTGTCAGCACACGCGGCAAGCCGCTGGATATCTGGTGCAGTGCGGCCTCTACCGGCGAGGAGGCCTATTCCATTGCCATGACGGTGCGCGAGCACTGTCCCTCGCCGGATGTGAACGTGTCGATTCTGGCCAGCGATATTGACTCGGCTGCCTTGGACAAGGCCCGACAGGGCATGTACACCCTGGAGCGCATTCAGCCCGTGCCCGATCTGTGGCTGCCGCGTTATTTCCAGCGTGGTGTGGGCGCTCGCAAGGGGCTGGCACGCGTCAAGCCCGTGTTGCGCAATATGGTGGAATTCGAGGAGTTCAATCTGGTGGGCTCGGCCTGGCCTTCGACCAGCCGCTTTGATGTGATCTTCTGTAGAAACACCATGATTTATTTTGATCGGGACGATCAGACACGCATCCTGGAGCGATTCGCCGCCGTGACCAAACCGGGTGGCTTGTTGTTTGTGGGGCATTCCGAGAACTTCTCCTACCTGACCAAGGCCTTTCGCTTGCTCGGTCAGACGGTGTATGTCCGGAACTAGGGTCTATGGAGTCTTGCCAGGCCCTGAGCTCTGTTGGCGCTTGAAATCGGGATTATGAGTAGCATGAAGAAAATTCGAGTTTTGTGTGTAGACGATTCCGCCCTGGTGCGCAGCCTGATGGTGGAAATTATCAACAGTCATGCGGATATGGAAGTGGTGGCGGTGGCCCCTGATCCGCTGGTGGCGCGCGAGCTGATCAAGGAACACAATCCGGATGTGCTGACGCTGGACGTCGAGATGCCGCGAATGGACGGGCTGGACTTTCTGGAGCGCCTGATGCGCTTGCGTCCTATGCCCGTAGTGATGGTGTCCTCGCTGACCGAGCGCAATTCGGATGTGACCTTGCGTGCCCTGGAGCTGGGCGCGGTGGACTTTGTGACCAAACCCAAGCTGGGCCTGCGTGATGGCTTGCTCGATTACTCGGACCTGATTGCCGACAAGATTCGCGCTGCCTCCATTGCCCGCCCGCGTCGGGCAACTCCGGCCCCGGCCGGTTCCGCCCCGGCCCGCCGCTTGACGCACAACTTCTCAACCACCGAAAAACTGATCATGATCGGCGCGTCCACAGGCGGCACCGAGGCCATTCGTCAGGTGCTGGAGCCCTTGCCGGCCAACTGCCCGGCCATCATGATTACCCAACATATGCCGGCCGGTTTCACGCGCTCGTTCGTGAACCGCCTGGATGGTCTGTGCTCCATGCAGGTGCACGAGGCCGAAGATGGCCAGCGCGTCTTGCCCGGCCACGTGTATCTGGCTCCGGGTGGCGTGGCGCACATGAAGCTGGCCCGCTCGGGTGCCAACTATGTGGTCAAGCTGGTGGACAGTGAACCCGTCAACCGCCACCGGCCCTCGGTCGATGTGCTGTTTCACTCTGCCGCCGAACTGGCCGGACGCAATGCCGTGGGGGTCATCCTGACTGGCATGGGCAAGGATGGTGCACAAGGCTTGTTGGCCATGAAACAGGCCGGTGCCATGACCTTTGCGCAGGACGAGGCCACCAGCGTGGTCTTTGGCATGCCGCGTGAAGCCTTGCAAATTGGCGCGGCGGATATCGCCTTGCCTTTGGGGCAGATTAGCGAACGAATTCTGGCCAGTGTGGGGGCCTTTGGGCACCGTGTATAAGCGGTCCTGAACGCACTGGCATGCTACTCATTTGGAGAATGTAAATGGTACAAAAAAATATAAAGATTCTCGTCGTCGATGACTTTCCCACCATGCGCCGGATCATCAAGAACCTGCTCAAGGATCTGGGATACGAAAACGTGGACGAAGCGGAAGATGGCCTGATGGGCCTGGAAAAATTGCGCAATGGCAATTTCGAGTTCGTGGTCTCTGACTGGAACATGCCCAATCTGGACGGGCTGGAAATGCTCAAGCAGATTCGTGCCGATGCCAATCTGTCCTCTTTGCCGGTGCTGATGGTGACCGCCGAAGCCAAGAAAGAGAACATTATTGCCGCCGCCCAGGCGGGCGCCAATGGCTACGTCGTCAAACCCTTTACCGCCGCAACACTGGAAGAGAAACTGAACAAGATCTTCGAGAAAATGGCCGGTTAATACGGAGTACGTCATGGATCCACAGCAAACACCGACTCATCCCGACCCCCAGAGCGTACCGGTTGACCTGGTCTACCGCATCGCCAATCTGACCCGCCTGCTGCGGGAAAGCATGCGCGAACTGGGGCTGGATCAGGCCATTAAAGATGCCGCGCACGCGATTCCGGATGCCCGCGATCGTCTGCACTATGTGGCTCGCATGACCGAGCAAGCCGCCAACCGCGTGCTGAATGCCGCCGAGCAGGTGCGTCCTTTGCAAGAATCCTTGCAAGAGGACGCCCAGGCGCTGGATGCCGAGTGGGAGCAATGGTTTGAAGAGCCCCTGGATCAGGATCAGGCTCGCGAGCTGGTCAAGCGCACCCGTGGCTTTCTGCGCGATGTGCCCGTCAAGGCCCAGCAGACGCAGGACAATTTGCTGGAAATCATCATGGCCCAGGACTTTCAGGATCTGACCGGGCAGGTGATCACGCGCATGCTGGGTGTGGTCGGCACGATTGAAACCGAACTGGTTCAAGTGCTGGTCGATAATGTGCCCACAGAAAAACGCGAAGAAACTCAAAGCCTTATCAATGGCCCAGTGGTCTCGCCCGTGGCCTCGGAAGTGGTCACCAGCCAGGATCAGGTGGACGATTTGCTGGCGAATCTGGGCTTTTAATTCCCGGTTCCATCCGCTCATTGAGTTTGCTTGTTGAAGGCGCTGCACATTGCAGCGCCTTTTTGCTTGTGGGGAACAGCCTGCTTTTATCGGGCTTTCTCCGCGCTATCAGAGCCGCAGCGCTCTTTTAGAATGATCCCGCGGCATGCAGTGCGAGCGCAACATTCGTGCTGCGCGCGTGATTCATTCTTTCAATTCCTGCGTCCTGGCAGTCCATGGCAGAAGACAGCGATCTCGAAAAAACAGAACCGGCCTCACCCCGGCGCCTGGAAAAGGCGCGGGAAGAAGGGCAGGTGGCGCGTTCCAGAGAGCTGACAACGTTCCTGATGCTGCTGGCCGGGATAGGCGGCATCTGGGTCGGGGCCAGCTATCTGTACGAGACCTTTGGTGGCATTGTGCGTCGCAGTGTCTGGTTCGATCCTCGGGTTGCGCATGATCCCAGTGCCATGGTGGTACAGGCTGCCGGTCTGGCGGGCGAAGCACTAAAAGGGCTGGCACCACTGTTCCTGCTGCTGGTGGTAGTCGCGATTTTTGCGTCGATTGCACTGGGCGGCATGAGTTTTAGCGGCAAGGCCTTGCAGCCCAAGTTCGAGCGCATGAATCCGGCCAAGGGCGTCAAACGCATGTTTTCCATGCAGACCGTGGTGGAGCTGATCAAGACCCTGGCCAAAGCCGGTCTGGTTGGTTCAGTAGCGGTGTATGTGATCTGGACCGAGCGCGAACAGATGACGGCCCTGATGTATGTGCATCCCACGGCGGCCATTGCCACGGGGATGGCGCTGATCATCAAGTGTTGTGCCCTGATCGCTGCCAGTTTGCTGGTGATTGTGTTGATTGATGCACCCTGGCAGTTGTGGAGCTTTTACAAGAAGCTGCGCATGTCGCGTCAGGACGTGAAGGAAGAACATAAGGAAAGCGAAGGTGACCCGCATGTAAAAGGGCGCATTCGGCAGCAGCAACGGTCCATGGCTCGTTCGCGCATGATGTCCCAGGTGCCGGGGGCCGATGTGGTCGTGACCAACCCCACGCATTATGCGGTGGCCTTGAAGTATCAGGACGGCAAGAGCAGGGCGCCCCGTGTCGTTGCCAAAGGCACGGGTTTGATCGCCGCCAAGATTCGCGGTCTGGCGGCAGAGCATAAAGTGGCCACGCTGGAGGCACCCGCGCTGGCGCGGGCCCTGTACTTCAATGTCGAACTGGAGCGCGAGATTCCCGTGGACTTGTACTCGGCCGTGGCCGAAGTGCTGGCCTGGGTTTATCAGCTTCGTAACTGGAACAAGGGGCAGGGCGAGCGCCCGGTCATGCCCACCCGATTGAAAGTGCCGACAGGCATGGATGAAGGTCCACTGCGTTCGCGCAAACATTAAAAGCAATGAACAATTTTTTTGCCTTACTGAAACAAAACGGTGGTCAACACGCCCGGCTTTTAGCGGGTCCGGTGCTGATCCTCATGGTGATGGCCATGATGATTCTGCCCTTGCCGCCATTTTTGCTGGACCTGCTGTTCACCTTCAACATCGCCCTGGCCGTCATGATCCTGCTGGTGGCCATGTTCACCAAGAAGCCACTGGATTTTGCGGCTTTCCCGGCGGTGCTGCTGTTTGCGACCTTGTTGCGCCTGGCTCTGAACGTGGCCTCTACCCGAGTGGTGCTGATGAATGGCCACAAAGGCCCGGACGCTGCCGGTCAGGTGATTGAGGCCTTTGGTCACTTTCTGGTGGGCGGTAACTTTGCCGTGGGCCTGATCGTGTTCGTGATTCTGGTCATCATCAACTTCGTGGTGATTACCAAGGGTGCGGGCCGGATTGCGGAAGTAGGGGCACGCTTTACCCTGGACGCCTTGCCGGGCAAGCAGATGGCGATTGACGCCGACCTGAACGCGGGCCTGATTGGGGAGGACGATGCACGCCGTCGCCGTACCGAGGTGTCGCAAGAGGCCGAGTTCTACGGCTCCATGGACGGTGCCAGCAAATTCGTGCGCGGTGACGCGGTGGCGGGTTTGCTGATCATGGTCATTAACGTGATTGGCGGTCTGATCATTGGTGTCCTGCAGCATGACTTGTCTTTCTCGGAAGCCGGTCGCGTTTATACCTTGTTGACCATTGGTGACGGCCTGGTCGCCCAGATTCCTGCCCTGATTATTTCCACCGCCGCCGGTGTGGTGGTGTCGCGTGTGGCGACGGACGAAGACGTGGGCCAGCAAATGGTCAACCAGCTTTTCCGCAACCCCATGGTGCTGTATATCACCGCCGGTATTTTGGGTTTGATGGGACTGATTCCCGGCATGCCCAATCTGGTATTCCTGTTACTGGCTGCGATATTGGGCGCTGGAGCCTGGATGATGCAAAAGCATCAGGTCCAACAGCAGCAGCAAGCCAGCGAACCCAATGATGAAGTCCTGGCCGCGGCCGATTCTGCCGCCAGTGAAGCCAGCTGGAATGACGTGTCCATGGTGGACCCCCTGGGTCTGGAAGTGGGCTATCGCCTGATCTCTTTGGTAGACCATGCGCAAAACGGTGAGCTGCTGCATCGTATCCGCAGCCTGCGTAA
The DNA here is from genome assembly GCF_002443155.1 of Alcaligenes faecalis. Taxonomy (NCBI): domain Bacteria; kingdom Pseudomonadati; phylum Pseudomonadota; class Betaproteobacteria; order Burkholderiales; family Alcaligenaceae; genus Alcaligenes; species Alcaligenes faecalis. The sequence continues at coordinate 1,037,515 of NZ_CP023667.1, forward strand.
GAAGTTTGCGCAGGAAGTGGGCTTTTTGCCGCCCGTGGTCCACATTCGGGACAATCTGGAGCTCAAACCCAACGACTATCGCATCCTGTTGGCCGGGGTGGAGATCGGTCGTGGTACCGCCACGCCGGGGCAGTGGCTGGCGATTGATCCTGGTGGTGTCACCATGAAATTGCCCGGCACACCGACCACGGACCCGGCCTTTGGCCTGCCTGCCGTGTGGGTGGATGTCAGCATGCGCGAGCAGGCACAGATTGCAGGTTATACCGTGGTGGATGCCAGCACGGTGATTGCCACGCATATCAACCATTTGCTGCATCGTCATGGGGCCGATTTGCTGGGCCGTCAGGAAGTGCAGCAATTGCTGGATCACGTGGGCCGCGAAGCGCCCAAGCTGGTCGAAGATTTTGTACCGCAAACCCTGTCCCTGAGCCTCTTGCTCAAGGTCTTGCGTGGTCTGCTGGCTGAAGATGTGCCGATTCGCGATATGCGCAGCATTGTGGAAACGCTGGCTGAACATGCACCGCGCATTCTGGCTCCCGGCGCGGTTCAGCCCGGCCAGGAGGCGGGCGAACTGCTGGCGGTTTTACGCGTGGCCTTGGGCCGTGCCATTGTGCAGCAGTGGTTCCCCGGTGAGGGAGAGCTGCGTGTGATTGGTCTGGATGCCCGTCTGGAGCGGGTCATGACGCAGGCACTGACCAGCAGCGGCGCGCTGGAGCCGGGTCTGGCCGAGTCGGTGCTGACCGATGCCATGCGGGCAGCCCAGTTCCAGGAAGAACATGGAGATCCGCCCGTGCTGGTTGTGCCGCCTATTTTGCGGCCTACCTTGTCGCGTTTCTTGCGTCACCACATCCCACAGCTGGGTGTCTTGTCCAACGCTGAAATTCCTGAAGAACGCATCCTTCGGGTCACCACCATTATTGGTCAGTCTGAATGAATATAAGTCGCTTTTTTGGTAGTACCAGCCGTGAAGCCATGCGCCAGGTGCGTATCGCTTTGGGCCCCGATGCTTTGATTGTGTCCAACCGTCGCGTGAATGGCGGGGTGGAGATTCTCGCTACCGATTCCAGCTCGGTTCCCGGTGGTGCCACTGAACGCGCACCCATGCCCAGCAGCACACCGCATCAGGCCGCTGGCATACGCCAGCAGGAAATGGCCCCGCCACCGGCCGCCGACAATGTGATGGGTGCGATTGGGGCATTGCGTGGTGCCTTGGAAGGGCGCATGGACGATCTGGTCTGGAGTCACCAGATGCGGCGCACGCCGGTGGCGGTGAATCTGTTTCAGAGCCTTTTGTCGCAAGGTTTCAGTACCGCCTTGCTGCGTGCCATGCTCAAGCGCTTGCCCGAAGAACTGGGCGCGCGTGCCGCCTTGCAATGGGTGCGTACTGAACTGGAAACCCATTTGCCGGTGCTGCGCTCCGAGGACGCCTTGTGGCAGCCCGGTTTGGCCTTGGCGCTGGTGGGCCCCACGGGTGTGGGCAAGACCACCACGCTGGCCAAACTGGCCGCGCGTGCCGTGCGTCGCTTCGGTCCCGATAAAGTGGTTTTGCTGACTACTGATACCTATCGGATCGGCGCCCACGAGCAACTGAAGATTTATGGCGACCTGATGCGGGTAGCCGTGCATATCGTGCAGGACGTAGCGCAACTGCGTAGCGTGATGCTGGGCGTGCGGCCTGATCAGGTGATCCTGATCGACAATATGGGCATCAGCCAGCGCGACCGTTACGTGCGAGAGCAGGCTGCCTTGCTGGCCGGTGCTGGACGTCGGGTGCAACGCTTGCTGGTGCTTAATGCCGCCAGCCAGGGCGATACCCTGGACGAAGTGGCCCGTAGCTACACGCAGGACGGTGGTACACCGCTAAGCGGCTGCATCATTTCCAAGGTGGACGAGGCCATCAAGCTGGGCGGCCCGCTGGATACCGCCATCCGTTTCAAGCTGCCCATTCATTACGTGTCCAACGGCCAGAAAGTGCCCGAGGATTTGCGTTTCATGAGTGCAGCCGAGCTGGTCGACTCTGCCTTGCAAGTGCGCGAAAACCAGCGTCCCTTGTACGCGCCCAGTTCTGGCGATCTGGCCGCTTTGCTGGAAAGTGGTGGTCAGTCTGCCCAGGAACAACAGGCCGAGGAAGAACGCCGTGCGCGCGTCTTGCCACGCCTTTTGTCGGCGGCCTCGGCTGGTGGGCCTATCGCCCTGGAGCAGGCCCGTCGCGCAGCGGCGGATCTGGACGAACGTCTGGCATGCGCGGAAGCCTACGACTTCTGGCGCGATCTGCATGCACAAAATGCCCCCATTCAGGACGGGGCAGCAGCACAACGTGCCGAAGGCTTGATGCGTGCCGCGTGTCAGGAAGTCAGCGAAGGCAATGTGTCTCGCCTGCTGGTAATCCATGCCGATCATCAGCCTGCTGGCTGTCAGGAACAGTGCTCGTTCAGCTTCCTGTTCAGCCCCAAAGGTCAGGCCTTAAGTGTTCCGTACTATCAGCGCCAGACGCCCTCGCAATGGTCGGATGTGCGTGGCGTGCGCAGCATGGAACGGCCAGGTCCTGCGCAAGCCTTGAATCAGGCCATGCAGGTTCTGAATGCGCAGGCTCAGCCTGTGAATCTGCTGCATATTTTTGAGGGCGGTTCGCCCACCATGTGGCGTCAATGGGCCGACATGGAAGCCGACTGGCTGGCCCTGATTCCAGGTGCAACCTCCTTGTGGCACAAGGACGGCAAGACCACGCCCAATGCACTGAGCAAACAGCTGGCTTTCCACGCGATTCCGGATCTGGCTGCGCGTCTGCATCTGGAAACGCTGGGCCGTGCCAAGCTGGGTGAAATTGCCCTGTGGTACGCCGTCGAGCCGGTGCAGTTGCGACAACGCAATGCCGAGCCTGTGCATCTGGATCTGATCATCCTGCGCACTGTCCGTCGTCACGACGGCAAAGTGCTGAAAACCCGCTTTGCCTTGATGCACCAGTGCACAGGATCCGAGGCCATCGCCCCGGCCAGCCTGGCCTGCTACATGATGCTGCGTAGCGAAGTGCAGGAAATGGCCCGCTTGCTGAGCACCGTGCGCGGTATTTTGCCCGCCAGTAATTCCGAGTTCGAAGACGAGCTTAACTTGCTGGCTGCAGCCCAATTGACGCTGGCCTCCTGGGACCTGCTACAGGCGCCGGACAATCTGGGTGTGCGACAGCTGAGCGCGCGCTTGCTGGGCAAACCGGGCTTGAAGTCCGGCCAGTCAGTCGATGCGTTGGTGAAGATGCTGGTGTTGAAAGAAGCGATGAGCTAAATTCAGCAAGATTGAAAAAGCCTGCCGTGTGGCAGGCTTTTTTATTTCAAACGCTGCAAGTTGCTGCGTAGGCCCTGGAAGATGGCGTCTTTGATGTGTTCAGGGAAATGCGCTGGCAATCGTGCCGAGACATTTTGAATGGCTGGCTCCACAAGCTGGTGAAGGTCTCCGATCAAGGATTCAGTGGCTTGCTGTCCTATATAGGTTTTTCCTACGGCAAGCCAATGCCTGAGAAGCACTTCCTGCATCTTGTAGCGAGTATTGCTGGTGCGTAGTGCCATCGCCATTTTGACGCGCTGAATAGGGCATTGATTTTGTTTTGTGCCTACCCAAGGCCAGGCCGAGAGCACATCGTAAAGTGGTGCCAGACGGAAGTAGCCGCCAGGTTCTATGGCCAGACTGAAGTTTTTGGCATGGCCATCTGGGGCGGCCAGCAAGTAGAAGACCAACAAGGTTTTGAAGAAAGCCTGTCGGTCAGCCAGAGCATTGGACGAGCCGGATAAGACCTGCATGATGGTATGGATGCCAGGGCCACCGTCGGATTCGTATTTGGCATGCGAGGGCAAACCGCTTGCCTGTAACAGGTCTTCATGGGGCAGGCGTATCAAATGACCATGACGGCTCCAGACACGGTCAAAGCGCTCCACGATGAGAACCTTTTGATCTTCAAACTGGCCAATTTGTGTGTGGGCGACATTCAAGCCCAGTTCTTTGAGCAGCTCCATGCAGAGCCATTCGTTTTCCACCGAGTGGCTCAGATCAAAGCGGACATTGCCCGCCAATCCCAAGGGTAGTTTGAAGATGTGTGAGCTGGGTGTCGATCCCTGGGGAATGTGCCATTGGCCTTGATGCCATAGCAGGGCCGTTTTTTCCTGGGCACCTGCCAGCGAAAAACGAAAGTCTTCGGGGGCCAGGTCCTGGCGGGCGGTAAGTGTGCCGCGCAAATGTTCGGCAACGTCACTTTCGGTAAGAGGACGGGCCGTGAGGGTGTGAATCTCCGGCGCTGGAGAGTTCTCCGGCAGAAGTTGCACGGCACCAGCAGCATCCCGACCTATTGCTTCCAGCAAGGCAAACGTTTCCAGCGAGCGGGTTTTGAAGCGGGAGGCGATACGTTGGCGAATCTCGGGATTGTCGGGGAGCAGATTGTCAAAGTAGTTGTCTACGACCTCGCCACGAAATGCTTCATTGTTGAATGTAAAGGGCAGGGATAGAGACAGCGGCCGGCCTTGTGGATGGGCGATCCAGTCTGGCGCGTAGCTAAGTTGTGATGGGCCGCGGGCAGGCTTATGCCACTTTCCAACGAAGAGACCATTCATCCACAGGTCCAGAACAGGCATCACCACTCCATAGATTCAGGTTTGTCAGGCTCGTGAGCGTCAATAATGGAGATCTTGGCTTCCAGGACGGCCAGAACCGAAAACAGGTTTTTAAGCGATAGGCCAGACGCGTCATTTTCCATGCGCGAAATGGCTTGCTGCGTTGTGTTCAGCTTGTCTGCCAGCTCTATCTGACTCCAGCCTTTGCGCTTGCGCAACGAGCGGATGAGCTTGGGCATTTGCTCCGGGCTGTGCAGTGCAATGGCGTCTAGTCTTGTTGGCATCGCCTGGCTCCTGTGAATTCAAAATACAATAAATTTGATGTATTTTAAATATACATCGTTTTTGGTGTATTCAAAGAATACATCATATTTAATGTAATGGAGTTCAGGCATTCAAACGTTCGGGCGTTCAGCCCTTGTACCTTAGCGTGGCTTGCAGCGTTCTCCGTGTTCGGGCAGGACAAAAAAAGCGCCAACTAAATAGTTGGCGCTTTCAATATTGGGCATGCCGCTACTGGCGTCTGCTCAGTCCTATACCTTCAAACTCAAGGAAGACTGGGTATTCTGAGTTTTGCCGGAGGCGTCATAAAAGGTATTGCGGCCGGTGAAGGCTTCCAGGGCGTCCAGGTTTTGCTGGGTATCGATCAAAAAGGTATCAACCAGAATGCGGTTGTTGTCGCTGGCGTTGCGCACCTTCTCGCTCAGCTCGATCAACTGTTCCAGCTCTTGTTCCAGTTCGTCCTCTTCAGCCGCGTAGCGCAGGCCCTGGAGGTTGTTTTCCAGTTCACGCGCTTGCAGGAGCTGGGCGCGGGCCTGGTCCAGTTGTTCGATACGTTCAACCAGCTGGTATTTGCGCAGTGTGATCTGGGCCAGTTCTTGTGGCTCGAAGCTGCGCAGCAGCAGGGTGTTTTCTTCTACCAGCAGCTGCTCGAAATCCAGCAGGGCCTGGTGTTGATCGGCAAGACAGGTTTGCAAAGACATGGCCGTTTCAGGTGATTACTTGAGAAGATCGCGCACGGAGGCAATCAGGGAGTCGGCGATCCGACTGGTATCAATTTTGAGCTCGCCTGCTGCAATGGCCTCGCGCAAGGCCTCGACTTTTTTCATGTCTACATCGGCGCTGCTGTCTTGCAGCGAATTGAGCTGGCGGGCTGCAGCGCTGAAGTCCACTTCGTTGGTGCTGCTGCTGTTGTTGTACGCTTGACGCGCACGATTGGACGCCGTGCTGCGTTCTGCGGCAGAGGTTTCAGCAAGGGGGGTCTTGAGGGGGGAGGGGCTGATCTTCACGTGTTTCTCCGTGCGGCCTGTTCTTTGCGTTGATCTTGTAACGGCGCTCTGGACGCAAACTTTAGCATGCTCATCCGATTTAGTTTAGAGAACGACCTGAACCGTGGACGCATCCAGTACCGTGGCTGAAATCACTTGCCCCGAACTGGCCTTGATCTGAATCTGGGTGCCCGGTGCGCCGCTTTGCAGGGCCTGTCCTTCGCCCGTGGCTACAAAACCCATGCCGCGTGCCACAGTACGCACCATCTGGCCACGCGTGATCGATTGCGGGTCGCGCAGGGCGGAGGCCCGTATTGCATTACCCAAAGGAATACGCTGGCTGGCGACATAGCCAATGATCTGCTCGGGGTCGATCACTACACCGTTGGCCAGGGCCAGCAAGTCTCCCTCGCGTTCGATCAGATCATCCTGATTGATGGTTTCGCCCGGATTGATGCGGCGATTGGTGACGTAATAGTGTCCCTGAATGGACAGCGTGGCAGCAATTGACGTGCTCCAGCTTTGCGGGCTCAGGCAGCGCACGCCAACACTCATTCGGGATCGCAGACGCTGGCCGCTGGGCAGAAAAACCTGGTTCTGGGTGCAGGCGGGCATGGCGTTCAGCCGCGACGCATCCAGCGTGATGGTGGCGATGCCGGGATACATCTGCGCCTGCTTGAGCAGATAGTCCTGTGCCTGCTCCTGCATGGCTTGCACGCTCAGTGCCTGAACGCTCTCTTGAGCGCGCACGCTCGCTGTCGCACCGACGGTGAACAGGCATGCGCAGATCAGGAGTCTATATAAGGTCATGACTGAATTTTACGGACTCAGCCGCCAGGTCAAGAGCTGAACTGGCCGATAAATTGCGTTTTGTTCCCTGATTTGTGAAGCAGTGCCACTGGCTACCATTCTGTTATGGCGGTGAAAAGGCGTGCGCGCGTTCACCTGGATCTCAAACTTGAACACAGAATATTGGCTTGACTCCATGATTGATCGCATCGGTGAGCACCTGAAGTTTTACCAGACGGCCCTGGCTGTGCGCCAGGAGCGCCAGGAGGTTCTGGCCTCCAATATTGCCAATGCCGACACGCCTAACTACAAGGCCCGGGATATGGACTTTACGGCCACCTTGAAAGCGGCTTTAGGGGGGCAGGGCCAGATGGCATTGCCCAACACCAGCTTGTCCTTGACCTCGGCCCGTCATATTCCCGCCCAGGCAGCCCGTCCCCCCAGTACGGACGAGTTGCTTTATCGCGTTCCTGTGCAACCTTCTCTGGACGGCAATACGGTCGAGATGGATGTGGAGCGCATGCAATTTGCCGATAACACCTTGCACTATCAAAGCACGATCAACCTGGCTTCCCAGCGCTTGAAAGGCTTGATGGCGGCATTGCAACAGTAATAGCGAGTCTTCATGTCCAGTTTCAGTATTTTCCAGATTGCCGGTTCTGCCCTGACGGCACAGTCGCAGCGCTTGAACGTGTCGGCCAGCAATCTGGCTAACGCCGACAGCGTGGTCGGGCCCGATGGCCTGCCCTACAAGGCCCGCCAGGTGGTGTTTCAAATGACCCCCCAGGGCAGTAGCCCCGTGGGCGGCGTGCAAGTGGTGGGTGTGCAGGAAAGTGATGCGCCCGGCCGACTGCAATACGACCCCGGCAATCCTTACGCCGACGAACAAGGCTACGTGACCCTGCCCAATGTGGATGTGGTGGCCGAGACCGTCAACATGCTGGCTGCATCGCGCTCCTATCAGGCCAATGTGGAAGTGGTGAACACCTCCAAGAACCTGATGCTGCGTACTTTGACCATTGGTCAGTAAGCCGGTTACGGGAAAGAAAGAGCATGAGCACAGTCAATAACGATCGCAATGTCCTGGACCCCACCGCAGGGGCGATGGCCGGGGTGGATGCCCGCAACAAGAGCGCGATGGCAGAAACGGAAGACCGTTTTCTGACCATGCTGATTACGCAGCTGCGCAATCAGGACCCCTTGAATCCCATGGATAACGCCCAGGTCACGACCCAGATGGCGCAAATGTCCACGGTGGCAGGGATTCAGCAATTGAATACCACTTTGCTGGCCGTGGCCGGGCAGATGGATGTGAGTCAGTCCATGCAAGCTGCCAATCTGATCGGCAAGCAAGTGCTGGTGCCAGGCGCGAAAGTGTCCCTGGGTACCAGCCAGGAAGGCGAGAAAGTAGCCATGCCGTACGGGATTGATCTGGTCAGCGGGACGACCTCGACCATGGTTCATATCAAGGACAGCAGCGGCAAAGTGGTCCGTGAATACGATCTGGGGCCCAAAGAGGCGGGTGTGTACTCGCTGGAATGGGATGGCCTGGATAACGACGGTTCACCGCTGGCCGACGGTTCGTACACCGTCAGTGTATTGGCCAGTAATGACGGCACGGCCGTCACAGCCAGCCCATTGACGCATGGCAAGGTCGATAGCGTGGCTTATACCTCCAGCGGTTTGATGCTGGATCTTGGCCTGGCGGGTTCGTTCTCCCTGCTGGACATACGCAAAATCATGTAAGCGCCGCTTGCCCCAAAAGCGGGCTGAGCCAACACGACATTAAAAGGAAAGTTCATGAGCTTCGGACAAGGATTGAGTGGCTTGAACGCCGCCTCCCAAAACCTGGATTCCATCGGTAATAACATCGCCAACTCGGGCACGGTGGGCTACAAGGCCTCGACGGTGCAGTTTGCGGACGTATACGCCAACTCCCGCGTGGGTCTGGGTGTGCAGGTGTCGCGCGTCAGCCAGCGTTTCTCGGTTGGTAACGTCAGCAACTCGGGCAACCAGTTCGATATGGCCATTGACGGTGAAAACGGCTTGTTCCGCCTGGAGCAAAGTAATGGGGCGGTTCTGTTTTCCCGCAACGGTCAGTTCTATCCGGACAAGGCCGGCTACCTGATCAACGCCCAAGGCCATTACCTGACAGGTTACGGCGTGGGCAGCAGCGAGCTGCAGCGCCTGCAAGTGCCATCGGCCAACGTGCCTCCCAAAGCCACGACCGCTCTGGATTTCAAGCCCAACCTGCCCGGCGGTGCCGAAGCGATCCCAACAGAAGATGCCAATGGCAATCTCATCAATGTCTTTGATCCCAAAGACCCCACCACTTACAGCGAATCGTTCAGCTACTCGGTTTATGACTCGCTGGGCAACAGCCACGAGATTTCCCAGTACTTCGTCAAGCGTCCTGCCAATGCAGCCGGTGAAAGCGTGTGGGACGTTTACTACATGGAAGGCAGCACACCGTTGTCGCCGGCCAGTGCGACCATGACCTTTAACGGTTCAGGCGTGATGACCAGCCCCAACCCGGCCACGGTCAACGTAACGCTGGCCAATCCTGGCGGCAATGCCTCGCCTGCTGACGATCTGGTCTTTGATATCCGCTATAACGGCACCACCCAGTTTGGCGGTGAGTTTGCCAAGGGCAAGCCCTACCAGGACGGTTACGCCACGGGTGAATACGCCAGCATGAGCATCGACAAGGATGGCACCATGGTCGCCGCCTATACCAACGGTGTGACTCAGCGTTTGGGCTCTTTGGTTCTGGCCGACTTCAGCAACCTGCAAGGTCTGCGTCCCGTGGGTGGCAACGCCTGGGCGGAAACAGGGGAGTCGGGCCAGCCTATTTTGGGTCGCCCTGGCGAGAATGGCCTGGCATCGATCAAAGGTCAGGCGGTGGAAGATTCCAACGTGGATATGGGGCAGGAACTGGTCAATATGATTATTGCCCAGCGTACCTACCAGGCTAATGCCCAGACCATCAAGACGCAGGATCAGGTTCTGCAAACCCTGGTCAACCTGCGTTAAGAGCTGTCATGGATCGCCTGATTTATACCGCTATGAATGGCGCCCAGCGCACGCTGGAGCAACAGGACGTTATTACCAACAACCTGGCCAACGTGAACACGTCCGGTTTTCGTCAGCAACTGGCGTATTACCGTTCCGTACCTGTCACTAGCGATGTGGGTTCGCAAACTCGCGTCGGTACGGCCACGGTGACACCGGGCAGCCGTTTTCAGCCCGGTGCCATGGCCGAGACCGGCAATGCGCTGGATGTCGCCATTGCGGGCCAGGGCTGGTTTGCCGTTCGTGCGCTGGATGGCCAGGAAGCCTATACGCGGGCAGGCGATCTGGTGGTCAACGCCCAAAACCAGTTGGTTACCCAAAGTGGCTTGCCGGTGCTGAGCGCCGATGGGCAGGTCATTGAAATCCCGGATCGTGGTTCCATCACTTTCTCCAGCGACGGTCAACTGACCGCGCTGGGGGCCGGGGATAACCCGCGCGACATCCAGGTGATGGGCCAGTTGAAAATGGTCAATCCCCCAACCGCCGATCTGCAGCGTGGTCAGGACGGCTTGTTTCGCATGAACAATGGAGCGCCGGCCCCGGCGGATCCTTCTGTGCGCATGGTTTCGGGCTTTATCGAAAAAAGCAACGTGAACCCGGCTGAAGCGATGGTGGCCATGATTGCCAATGCACGTCGCTTTGAAACCCAGATGAAGGTCATCCAGGACGCCAGCGCGCGCGAAGATCGGGCCAACTCCCTACTTTCATTTAATGGCTAAGCCGCGCCCATAGCGCAGGCCTTAGCGTCAAGGATTACACACACATGATTCGCTCTCTGTGGATTGCCAAGACCGGTCTGGAAGCCCAGCAGACCAATATGGATGTTATTTCCAATAACTTGGCCAACGTGAATACCACTGGCTTCAAACGTACCCGCGCGGTGTTTGAAGACCTGATGTATCAAACCATTCGTCAGCCCGGCGCTCAGGTTGGTGCCGCCAATCAGCTGCCTACCGGCTTGCAGGTTGGTACGGGTGTGCGCACCGTGGCAACCGAGCGTATCCACACCCAGGGTGACATGAAGCACACGGGTCACAATATGGATATCGCCATTCAGGGCAGCGGTTTCCTGCAAGTGGAAATGCCGGACGGCACCTTTGCCTACACGCGTGACGGCAGTTTGCAGCGCGACCAGAATGGTCAGCTGGTTACCGCTGGCGGCTACCCCATTCAGCCCCCCATCAATATCCCTGATAACGCGCTGGAACTGACCATTGGCCGTGATGGCACCGTGTCGGTGACGCAGCCCGGTGCCGCCGGTGCCAGCGTGGAAGTGGGGCAGTTGCAACTGAGCACCTTCGTGAATCCGGCCGGCCTGCAAAGCATGGGCGAGAACTTGTACATCGAAACCGATGCCTCGGGTGCTGCCAACTTCCTGCAACCCGGCATGGACGGTGCAGGTCTGGTCATGCACAAGTACAACGAAACCTCCAACGTCAACGTGGCCGAGGAACTGGTCAATATGATCAGCACCCAGCGCGCCTATGAAATCAATAGCAAGGCCGTGTCCACCGCTGACCAGATGCTGGCTCGCCTGACGCAGCTGTAAACCTGAAGAGATCGTGACAATGTTCCAAGCTCTGATGAGCCGTCTTGCGCTGTGTGCAGTTGTGGCCCTATCCGGCTGCGCGCTGGTGCCTCCTGAAGATGTGGTGACCGGCCCCTTGACGGCTCCCCCGCCACCGGCTGTGCCTGCAGCCGTGGTGGCCAATGGCTCCATCTACCAGCCCTCGGCTTACGGCAACTACCCGCTGTTTGAAGACAGACGGCCCCGCAATGTGGGCGACATTGTCACCATCATGATTCAGGAGCGCACCAACGCGGCCAAGAACGTCTCGACCAATACGGATCGGACAGGAAGTGGTGGCCTGGACTTTACGGGCGTGCCGGCTTTTCTGCCTAACGAAGTGGGTAGCAAGCAGAACTTTGAAGTCAGCGGCTCGAACAAGGCCCAGGGCAAGGGTTCCAGCCGTGCCGACAATACCTTTAGCGGCACCTTGACGACGACCGTAGTCGGCGTGTTGCCTAATGGCAACTTGCAGGTGGCCGGTGAAAAGCAGATCGCCATTAACCGTGGCAGCGAGCACATTCGCTTTTCCGGTGTGGTGGACCCGCGTTCCATTACCGGCAGCAATACGGTGTCTTCCACCCAGGTGGCCGATGCCCGTATCGAGTTTCGTAGCAAAGGGGTCATGGACGAAGTCCAGACCATGGGCTGGCTACAGCGTTTTTTCCTGAATATCTCTCCGTTCTGATCCTTGTGCTTGTTATGGCGTTTTCCATGAGTCGTACTCGTTTTTCTTCTTATCGCCATGTGCTGCAAGCAGCCATGCTGGCGGCGGGCCTGTTGCTGGCTTCTGCCAGCCAGGCCGAGCGTATCAAGGATCTGGCATCCATTCAGGGTGTGCGTGACAACCCGTTGATCGGTTACGGCCTGGTCGTGGGTCTGGATGGCAGCGGTGACCAGGTGCGTCAGGCTCCTTTCACCCAGCAAAGCTTGACCAATATGCTGTCCCAGTTGGGGGTGACGATTCCCCAGGGCAGCAATATGCAGCTCAAGAACGTGGCGGCCGTCATGGTAACGGCGCGTCTGCCTGCCTTTGCCCGTCCCGGCCAGTCCGTGGATGTGGTGGTGTCCTCCATGGGGAATGCCAAGAGCCTGCGCGGTGGCACCTTGTTGATGACCCCGCTGAAAGGTGCGAACGGTCAGGTTTACGCCATTGCCCAAGGCAACTTGCTGGTGGGTGGGGCAGGGGCCGAAGCGGGTGGTTCCAGCGTGCAGGTCAATCAGCTTAATGGCGGCACGATTCCTGGCGGCGCAACGGTCGAGCAAAGTGTGCCCACGACCTACGCTCGGGACGGCGTGATCAATCTGGAAATGAATTCCTCGGATTTTGGTACGGCCCAGAATGTGGTGGCGGCCCTGAACAAGCAGTTTGGCCCATCCACAGCTACCGCTCTGGATGGCCGTTTGATTCAGGTGCGCGGTCCTTTGGACCCGCAGGCTCAAACCGCCTTTATTTCACATGTTGAAAACCTGCAGGTGAACTTGCCACCGGCACGTGCTCGTGTGGTGATCAATGCTCGTACCGGCTCGGTGGTCATGAACCGCACGGTAACGATTGATGAGGCCGCCATTGCCTACGGCAATCTGTCCGTGGTGATCAGCCGTCAACCGCAAGTCAGCCAGCCGGATACGCCCTTTGGTGGTGGTCAGACCGTGGTGGCTGACAGCACCCAGATTGAAATGCGCAGCGATAGCGGCTCCCTGCAACGCGTCAAGACCAGTGCCAATCTGGCCGATGTGGTCCGTGCCTTGAATGCCTTGGGTGCCACCCCTCAAGACTTGTTGTCCATTTTGCAGAACCTGAAAAGCGCGGGCGCTTTGCGGGCCGATTTGGAGATCATCTAATGAGTGTGCAGTACTTCCCACCTCCTGGTTCGGGAACACAGGTTTCGATTTTTGACCCGCAACAACTGGCCCAGCTGCGTCGGCAAGCCGGGCAGGACGGCCAGAATCAGGCTACCCAGCTACAAGTGGCCCGTCAGTTCGAGTCCCTGTTCATTCAGAATATTTTGAAGCAGGCGCGTGCTGCCAATCCCGAAGGCGGCCTGTTTGATACGCAATCGGTGCGCATGGCGCAAAGCCTGGGCGACGAGCAACTGGCCATGCAACTGGCTGACCCTGGCATTGGCTTGGCCAAAGCCCTGCAAGCCCAGATGAGCGGGCAGAGCAGTGAGCCTTTTGGTGTGGCGTCCCATGATCCGGAAGCGGCTCATTCGCGCCGTGCGGATCTGCGCTCGCGCATGCCCAATGACCGCTCCATTGATGCGGCCTCCATTGCCGAGCTGATCGACAAACTCAGCAATAACAGCACCATGCAGCGCGTGTATTCCTCCATTCAGGGCGCGCCTAACCACATTCGCCAGTTTGTGGACCGCATGAACACGGCCGCCAAGGTCGCAGCCGAAGATAGCGGTGTACCCGCCAAGCTGATCTTGAGCCAGGCGGCGCTGGAGTCGGGTTGGGGCAAGCGCGAAATCATGCACGCGGATGGCACGACCAGCCACAACTTGTTTGGCATCAAGGCCACACCGTCCTGGAAAGGCAAGACGGTAGAGGTCATGACCACCGAATATCAAAACGGCGTGGCGCGCAAGATGACGCAAACCTTCCGCGCCTATGACTCTTATGCCGAGTCCTTTGCTGATTACGCCAAGCTGATTGGCAATAACAAACGCTATGAAGGTGTAAAACACGCGAGTTCGCCCCAAGAGGCCGCTCAGCGTATTCAGGATGCGGGCTACGCCACCGACCCTTCCTACGCCAAAAAACTGATCTCCATCATGGCCTACTTTGATGGCGGCAAGTCTTAATTATTAATGCAGGTCTAAATATTGCACCAAGGTGGTCGTTAAAAAGCAGCATGTTCATTTTTCGCCTTGGACACTACGGGCCGGGCAGGACAGAAAGGATTTGATATGAATCTCGCCAACCTTGGTATTACCGGCTTGTTTGCCGCTCAAAAGCGCATGCAGGTGACGGGCCACAATATTAATAATATCGATACCGCTGGCTATAACCGCCAATCGGTCCTGGTTGAGACAGCTGGTTCGGTTGGAAGCGGCAATGGCTATTACGGCCGCGGCGTGCAGGTGGTCACCGTTCAGCGTTCCCACGACAACTTTCTGTACCAGCAACTGGTGCGCTCGCAAACAGCTGGTGCGGCTCTGGTCAGCTACGGCACAGAAATTGCCCAGCTGGACAATCTGTTCTCGGATCGCACAGTCGGTATCAGTCCCGCCTTGCAGAACTTCTTTGATGGTCTGGAGGCCGTGGCTTCGCAGCCCGCAGATCCTTCGGCTCGCCAGGAGCTGCTGGGCCGTGCTGAAAGCCTGGCCACTCAGATTCGTGATGCGACTTCCTACATGAATCGCGTCAACGAGAACATCAATACCCAGGTAGGCACGACCGTTACCCAGATCAATAGTTATCTGGAGCGGATTGATAACGTCAATAAACAGATCGTGGCTGCCAAAGGCACTACGCCCGGTCACGAGCCGAATGATCTGCTGGATCAGCGCGAGCAACTGGTGGCCGAGCTGGGTCAACTGATCGATGTGCGCACGGTTGAGCAGGATGGGCGTTTGAGCGTAACCACGGCTGGCGGTCAGATGCTGCTGGGTGGCGAACGTGTTTACCCCTTGCACGCCGTGCGTTCGGCTGAAAACCCCGAGCGCATGGTTGTGGGTTTTACGTCTGCCCTGAACGTGGACGGCAAGATGGTGGTGTCCGAGTTTCGCGAAGGCACCATTAAAGGCGGCACCTTGGGTGGCTTGCTGCAGTTCCGTCAGGAGAGTCTGGAACCTGCCATCAATGCTCTGGGGCGTCTGGCGGTGGGCCTGGCTCACACCGTGAACGACATTCACCGTCAAGGCATGGACTTGAAGGGTGACGCTGGCAAAGACATGTTCAGCATCAGCGGCCCGAAAGTGACCGCCAATGGCAACAACCCGGTCAGCAGCGGTGTTCCCGGTGTGTCTTTTTATAAAGACCTGGTCGATCCGGCTGACCCCAGCAAGGGCTACACCCAGCCAGT
This sequence comes from Alcaligenes faecalis, assembly GCF_002443155.1. Taxonomy (NCBI): domain Bacteria; kingdom Pseudomonadati; phylum Pseudomonadota; class Betaproteobacteria; order Burkholderiales; family Alcaligenaceae; genus Alcaligenes; species Alcaligenes faecalis. The sequence continues at coordinate 1,052,839 of NZ_CP023667.1, forward strand.
CGACAAGCTGACAGGCGATAACTACCGCATCGAGCGCGTGGACGGGCGCTTCCAGCTGCGTAATTTGACCAGCAACGACGTGACTCCTTTGAACGGTCCGGACAAGAACGGCGGCATTACGCGTGTGGATGGCCTGGAAATTGATGTCTCCAGCCTGAAAACCAAATCGGAAGATGGCGACTCCTGGTTGATCCAACCCACTGTCAATGCAGGCAGCAGCTTGCAAGTGGAGATCAAGCGTCCGCAGGATATTGCGGCGGCTGACATGGACACGGGTTCGGCTGACGGTGCAATCGCCCAGAAACTGGCAGATCTGCGCAATACCAAAGTGCTGGCTGACGGCTCCCTGAGCCTGAATGATTCTTTTGGCCAGATCGTGAACCGCATTGCCGTACAAACACAGCAAAACGGGACCGCAGCCAAGGCGCAATTAAAGCTGATCGAGCAAAACTATGCCGCTCAGCAGTCCTTGTCCGGTGTGAACAAGGACGAGGAGTACATCATGCTCCAGCGTTTTCAGGAGCAGTATCAGGCGGCCGCCCGCCTGATTGATGTCAGCTCCCAGATGTTTGACACCCTTTTAGGCCTGCGTAGTTGATTACGGCTCTTTGGTCTTGAAATTGGAACCTTGCTATGCGTATTAGTTCTTCTCTTTTCTTTCAGACGGGCCTGACCTCGATCAACAAGCAGCAGTCCGATCTGATGCGGGTTTTTCAGCAAATGGGCTCGCAAAAGCGGATGATCACTCCTTCGGATGATCCCTTGGCTTCGGCTCAGACCATTAACCTGGCGCAATCTCAGGCCATGGACAAGCGCTACGGTGAAAACCGTGAAGTGGCCATGCGCGCTTTGGGTGAAGAAGAAAACCTGCTCAATGCCGTCAACCTGCAGTTGCAAGGCGTGCAGACCCGTCTGGTGGAAGCCTCTACCGGCACCATGTCCGACGCAGACCGCAGCACCTTGGCGACGGTGATGGAAAGCGCTCTGGATACCTTGTTCGGCTTTGCCAATACCAAGGATGGATCGGGCCAGTATCTGTTTTCTGGCGCAAAAGGCACAACACAGGCATTTGAGCGTACAGGCAATACCTTCAGCTACACCGGCGACACAAATAGCCGCAACATTCAGGTGGAGCAAACCCGTCAAATGGACTCGGCGGACCATGGTCGCACCATTTTTGAACGCGCCAATCCCGGCTCCACAGCCTATTTCACCCAGGCCAATGCCAATACGGGCTCGGCAGTAGTCAGTGCGCCCAATGGCAACTCCTCTTTGGCAGGGGCACAGGCCAACTACACCATTCGCTTTACCTCGGAAACCGAGTACGACATTGAAGTGAATGGCGCAGTTGTCAGCCAGGGCGTACTGGATGAGAACGAGCGTCAGCGTATCGAGCTGCCCGGTGGTGTCAGCGTTCAGATCGAAGGCAAACCCGCCGTGGGTGACAGTTTCGAGGTCAGTTCGGTCGATAGCACCAGCTCGGCTGACATGAACCTGTTCAACACCTTGCAATCGGTGGTGGAGGCTTTGCGCAAGCCCGTCAGCGGTGATCCTGCTGCCCAGGCTGAGTTTCGCAACGCGATGAACTCGGCCATGCAACGTATCGGAGAAAACTTCGATAACGTGCAGACCGTGATTTCCTCGGTAGGTACGCGCATGAACGAGATTGACGCCTTGAGTTCCAACGGTGCGGCTCGTGCCTTGAATTACACCAATGAGCTCTCGCGCCTGGAAGACCTGAATATTTTCCAGGCTTCTACTGATCTGGAGTTGCGCAAGGCGGCTCTGGAAATGTCGGCCATGGCGTTCCAGACGATTCAGAGCATGAGTCTGTTCAATATGAATCGCTAAGTCTGCAGTCCTTTTTTGGGTGGTTTTTCCTTAACCGGCAGTCAAGCACCACGTGCGGGAATCTTCTATGCTTTTTAAGAATTTGAGTCTGAAGGTCGGCATGACCTTTTGTATTGCTGCTCTGATGGCATTGACAGTGGCCATGGCAGGCTGGGCCCTGTATTACTTTCATGATCTGCTGGCCTTGGGCTCGGGCGACAAGGTGTTGAGCACCCTGCAAGCGCAGCAGAGCACCTTCAACATTGTGCTGACAGCAGTGCTGGTGCTGGCCGTGTTGCTGGGCCTGGCGGCTATCAGCTACTTCTTCCGTCGTGTAGTGCGTCCTTTGGGCGACTTTGCCGCGTACTTTGATGCGATTGCCAAGGGCGATCTGACTCAACGTATCCGCGTGCTGACTGCCAACGAAATCGGTGATCTGTTCGAGTCGCTGGGTCGCATGCAGGAATCCCTGGTCAAGACCACCACCACGGTGCGTCTGGGTCTGGAAGAGATTCACGCCGGTGCTCAGGAAATTGCCCAGGGCAATACCAATATCAGCAGCCGTACCGAAGAGCAGGCCGCTTCCTTGCAGCAGACTGCTGCCAGTATGGAACAACTGGCCGGTACTGTCCGCCAGAACGCCGACAACGCTCAGCAAGCCAACCAGCTGGCCGCAACGGCCTCGGATGTGGCTCATCGTGGCGGCAGCGCTGTCAATGAAGTGGTCGCCACCATGCAAGGCATTTCGGCCAGCTCCAACAAGATCTCTGACATTGTGGGCGTGATCGACAGCATTGCTTTCCAGACCAATATTCTGGCCTTGAATGCGGCTGTGGAAGCGGCACGTGCTGGTGAGCAGGGCAAAGGTTTTGCGGTGGTAGCGGCTGAAGTGCGAGCCTTGGCTCAGCGCAGCGCGCAGGCCGCGCGTGAAATTACTGCCTTGATCGAAGATTCGGTGCGTAAAGTGACGGAAGGTTCCTCGCAAGTGGAACGTGCCGGCGCCACCATGCAGGAAATTGTGGATTCCGTGCGCCGTGTAACCGACATCATGGGCGAGATTACAGCGGCCACGATTGAGCAGTCCTCCGGGATTGATCAGGTGAACCGAGCTGTCTCCCAAATGGATGAAACCACGCAGTACAACGCCCGTCTGGTGGAGCAAGCTGCCCTGGCTTCTTCCGGCCTGAGCGAGCAGGTGACCAAGGTCAATCAGGCCATCGCCTTCTTCCGTTCGCCCGGTACTGAAGTCATTGATGTCAGCGCTCGCCGGGTGGCCAACCGCCGCAGCGTCAATGCCTCCACTTCCGAGTCCGAGCAGCGTCGCAGCCCATCGTTAAAGAGCAGTGCGGCAGCCAGCAAACCGGCTGGCGCGGCGACCAAGGGCTTGTCTGCCCCGGCGACCGCCAGGGCAGACAAGCCGGCCAAAGCGTCGGCAGTGGCTCAGGATGATAGCCAGCGCCTGTTGCGCCCCGACCTGAGTGGCAAGCAAAACGCGGCGTCCTCGGATGATGATTGGGAGGAGTTTTAATGTCTTTTCCCCGACTAAGTACCTGGGTCGGGCTGGGACGTAAGACACTGATAGGCTTGTGTTTGTTAACCCTGGCGGCGTGCGCCACCCAGGGTTCCTCCTTCAAGGCTTCGGGTTTGAACGATCTGGTCCTGGGCCAAAGTACTCGTGCCGATGCCGAGCTGTCTTTGCAAGGTCGCCCTCATCAGGTCTACCGACAGCTTGATGGCAGTGAAATGGCCGTGTGGTTCCAGGGCACAACCCTGGCAACGGATGCGGTCTATTTTCGACAGGAACTGTGGCTTCAATTCGATGCCCAGGGGCGTTTCCAGCAAGTGGTCAAACGCAGTCATATTCCTTCCATGTATCGCGAGCAGGCGCGTAGCGCCACCCCTGGCTCGGTCACGATTGAGCACCCTGGCACGGACATGATCACCATCTTGCCGGTCAGCCACTAGAGTTTTCTTTGGATTTAGCAAATGCTGGGTATTGAAAGCAGTCTTCCGTCCGCGTCCCGCGCATCTAAACGTCGTTCTTCCAAATCTTTTCGCCCAAGTTTAAAAGCCGCTTCAGGCCTGAAGATCAGCACCATGCTGATGATCTGCATGGGCTTGTTCATGGTGTTGATTGTGGCTGTCGGTGGTCTGGCAGCGTATTTCCTGCAGCAAAGCGGCGATGCCTTGCGCACCATTAATCGCCAAAGCGATCGTGCCGTACAGGTTCTGCAACTCAGTAACAATATGATGGAAGCGCGTCTTGGCTTGATGAGCGCGGCCCGTTTTTATCAGGAAGCCGGCATCGATAACGACGCCAATACGCTGCAAAGCGCAGACAATCTGGTGATTATGGCTAACCAGAAGCTGGATGAGGTACGCAAGGCTTTTGCGGATATCCGTGCCAACATGCCTACCGAACCGGAGCTGCGCCGACTGGCCATGGGTCTGGTCGCATCCTATCAGGCGTATCTGGATGATGGCATCGAGCCCATGGTGCAGGCGCTGGAGACGCGCGATTACAGTACTTTTTACTTTGTCAGTGAAGGTTTTGGGGTGCTGCGCGCCGCTACCTTCCAGTTCCGTATTGAAGAGCTGAGCAAGTTCTACAGCGATCAGACCAATTTGCTGCTGGACCAGTCTGAATTGCAAACCAGCGTGGCCAATAGTGCGATTGGGTTGGGCTTGCTGGTTGGCCTGGCCATTATTGTGGCGCTGCGTCTGGTGCTGGGCCGTACCGCCCTGGCACCCTTGCGTGAAGCGGGCGTGCACTTTGACCACATTGCCAATGGCGATCTGACCAAGAAAATTACGTACCGCTCCGCCAATGAGGTGGGGGTCTTGTATGACGCCATGCGTCGCATGCAGCAAAGTCTGCAAGGTATTGTGCTGACCGTGCGCCAAGGTGTGGACGAAATTGCTTCGGGCTCCTCGCAGATTTTTGCAGGTAATACGGACCTGAGTTCCCGTACCGAACAACAGGCCGCTGCCTTGCAGGAAACTGCGGCCAGTCTGGAAGAGCTGGCCAGCACCGTGCGCCAGAACGCGGATAATGCCCATCAGGCAGACCAACTGGCTCATAACGCTGCCAAGGTGGCGCGTCAAGGCGGGGAGTCGGTAGGGGCAGTGGTCAACACCATGAACCAGATTTCTGCCCGTTCCGGGCAAGTGGCTGACATCGTCAACGTGATTGATGGCATTGCCTTCCAAACCAATATTCTGGCCTTGAACGCGGCGGTGGAAGCGGCTCGCGCCGGTGAGCAGGGCAAGGGCTTTGCGGTAGTGGCGGGTGAAGTGCGCAGTCTGGCACAGCGCAGCGCGCAAGCGGCCAAGGAAATCAAAGGCCTGATCGAAGCCTCGCAAAATGAAGTTCAGACCGGTACTCAACAAGTGGCCAGCGCGGGCGACATTATTCAGGAAGTGGTGCGTGCCGTGAACAGCGTGACCACCTTGATGAGCGAGATTTCCTCCGCTTCCCAGGAGCAGACTGCCGGTATCGAACAGATCAACACCGCCGTGGCTCAAATGGATGCTGTGGTGCAGCAAAATGCATCCTTGGTGGAAGAAGCGGCGGCGGCAGCCGGTTCCTTGCAGTCTCAATCTGAAACCCTGGCCGAGGCAGTGTCCCAGTTCAAGGTTCAGGAAGGCGATGTCATTGACATGGCCGAGCGCGACTACGAGCGCTTGCGTTAAGCGTTTTGTGGGGAAAAACAGGCGTATGCCTATAGTTGAAATCCCCTAGAAAAACAGGGTACGCGAGGGTCATGCTGCATGGCACAATAATTCTTTGCCTATAGCCAGCAGAGACGCCCATGTCCTTCGCGATTCCCGGTGAATCCGTGGCCAAGACGGCGGTGCGCCAAAAGGCGCCCGGTATCTTGGCCTGGTTGATTGCTTACCCGCCTTTTGATCAGATGCAGGCGCAGCACTGCGATTACCTGATCGAACATAGCGAACTGCGTTTTTTTTCAGCCGGACAGGTGTTGCTGGAAGAGGGTGCGCGTGTTGATCAGCTCTATATCGTTCGCCAAGGGCAAATTTCCTGCCAGGAACAAGGGGAAACACATGAGTATGTGGAAGGAGATCTTCTGCCCGTGCGTGAGCTGGTCTCGGGCCAGGCCCTGGGCAGTGCTTACGAGGTGCAGGAAGACTGCTTTACCTTGTGCGTGGCCGGTGAAGCCGTTGCCCATTTGCTGACTATCAGCGAACCTTTTCGGGATTACTGCCTGCGTGGTGCCAGCAGCTTGCTGGCCTCGGTCTGGCGCAGTGCACAGCAAAGCGCCAGTGCGGATCTGGGGGCAAGTTATACGCTGGACATGAGCCTGCAAGCGCTGACTGAACGCGGTTTGCTCAGCTGCTTGCCGGATTGCCCGGTCGAGCAGGCGGTGAAAGACATGCACGAGCGTCAGGTCAGCAGCATGGTGGTGGTCAATCCGGATCAGCACTTGCTGGGTATCTTTACCTTGCGAGACTTGCGCCGATTGGTGGCGGGTGGCCAGTACGATCCGACCCAGGCCATGTCTCAAGTCATGACACCAGATCCGGTCTGGCTGGCTCCGCAATCCTCGGCCTTTGATGCGGCTTTGCTGATGGTAGAGCATCAGATCGGTCATATCTGTCTGGTTCAGGGCCATAAAGTTGTGGGTATGGTGTCCGAGCGCGATGTGTTCTCCTTGCAGCGCGTGGATCTGGTGCATTTATCGCGTGCCTTGCGCTGTGCCCAGGACGTATCTGTGTTGGTGCGTCTGCAGTCGGACATTGGGCGGCTGGTGGATGCCATGCTGGCCCACGGTGCGCGTTCTGAACAACTGACTGCCGTAATTACGCGCTTGAACGACCATACGGTTCAGCGCACGATTGAATTGACCTTGCCCGGCTCCGGGCTGGATGGCATCGAGTTCTGCTGGCTGGCCTTTGGCAGTCAGGCCCGTGGCGAACAAACCCGTCATACCGATCAGGACAACGGCATTTTGTTTGCTGCCCATTCGCCCGAACAGGCCAAGGCTCATCGGGCCTTGCTTTTGCCGTTTGCCCGTCGGGTGAACGAGGCTCTGGACCGCTGCGGGATGGTCTGGTGCACCGGCAATATCATGGCCAGCAATCCTGAGCTGTGCCTGTCTGAGGCCGAGTGGTTGCATCGCTTCCAGATCATGATTGAACGGCCTGCGCCCGAACAATTACTGGAATCCACGATTTTCTTTGATTGCCGTGCCATCTGGGGCCAAAGCAGCATGTTGCAACGCATGCAGCGTCGGGTTCTGGGCATGGTGAACGACAACCCTGTGTTCCAGCGCATGCTGGCCCAAAGCACCTGTCAGACCCGCATTCCTAGTGGTAAAAAGCGCAGTCGTCTGGAAGCGCTGATGGGGCAGGGCGATGACAAGCTGGACATCAAGAAACAGGCCTTGGCTCCGATGGTGGATGTGCTGCGTGTGCTGGCCCTGGCGCATGGTTGCGAACTGGCCTCGTCCATGGACAGGCTGGCCGTGCTGACTCAGCGCGGTGTCTTTACGGCCGAGGAGTCAGAGGGCCTGTGCGAGGCCTACCGCTATTTGCAATTGCTGCGCTTGCAACATCATCAAACCCAGTTGCAGCAGGGGCAGGAACCCAACAATCTGGTGCGTTTGAGCACGTTGGGTGCACTGGATGCACGTGTCTTGCGTGAGGCCTTGTCGCAGGTGCGTCGTGCCCAACGTATTCTGGCTTTCCGGTATCGCTTATGAAACTGCTTTCCTGGCTACCTTGGCGTAAATCCTCTTTTGCCGCACGCAGTCCCTCCTTGTCCTGGAGCGGGGTGGACGAACTGGCGTTGGACGAAGCGGCGTTTACTGTGCTGGATCTGGAAACCAGTGGTCTGGAGCCCAAGCGCCACCATATCGTTCAGATGGGTGCGGTCCGCTTGGAAAACGGTTCGATTGCCCTGGGCAATATCTGGTCCGGTCTGGTTCGGTCCCAGGGTGAACGCAGTCATGAAAGTCTGCTGATTCATGAGATCAGCCCGCAACAACAGGAAGAAGGCGAGCCACTACCCCAGCTGATGCGAGACTTTGCCCGCTATTCCGAAAACACGGTATGGGTCGCCTGGGATGCTGACTTTGATCTGGCGTTTCTGGATCGTGCCTGGCCGAAGGCGGGCCTGGAGCAGGCCCGGCCTTTGGCTCTGGATTTGGCTGAACTGGCTGCGTGTGTATTGCCCGACTGGCGTGGTCGTCGTTTGGGCCTGGACGATTGCTTGAAATATTGTGGCTTGCCCGTAAGTGATCGCCATGACGCCTTGGGTGATGCCTTGGTCAGTGCACAGTTGATGCAGTTATTGATCGGACGTGCCCAGCAGAAAGGCATTCTGACCATCGGGCAGGCCCGGCGCCTGATGCAGTCGCACAAGCAACGGCAGGCCCACGCGTTTTAAGAGCCTGCCAGTCCCAGCGCGACCCGCATCATGGCTTCATAGCCGGAGTTGAACAGCTGGGTCAGGAAGGGCGTGGTCTGAGGGATGACCACGGTCAGCAAGGTCAGGCCGATTGTCAGCGTAATCGGGAAACCCACAGCAAAAATCGTCAATTGCTGGGCGGTACGGTTCAAGATCCCGAAGGCCAGGTTAATGGTCAGCAGCACGATAATCAGTGGCAGGGCCAGCAACATGCCCGACACCCACAATTCGCTGCTCCAATCGAGCAAGGCGCCCCAGCCATTGATGTTCAGGTCTGCACCGATGGGCAGCACATGGAAGGTGCGCACCAGCACGCCCAGCAAGAGCAGATGGCCGTTCAGGGCCAGAAAGGTCAGCACCGCAATCACGTTCAGCAGCCGCGATAGCACGGCCGTATTCGCGCCGGTGGCCGGGTCAAAAAATGACGCAAAGGACAGGCCCATTTGCAGGCCGATGAACTCGCCTGCCGTCTGTACTGCGGCAAACACGATGCGCATGGTCAAACCCAGCGCGACACCGATGAACACTTGCTGCGCGGCAATCAGCAGGGCCTCGTAAGAGGCTGTGGGCAGATCGGGCAGGGGGGGCAGCGAGGGCGCGATAATCAGGGTCAGGATAAAGCCCAGGCCGATTTTGGCCCGCTTGGGGATGGCGGATTCGCTAAAAAAGGGAACGGTGGCCAGGGTGGCCAGAATACGGATGAAGGGCCACAGAAAGGCATTGAGCCAGGCATAGAGCTGGGCGGAGTTCAGGTCGAGCACGGCACGCCTAGGGACTGTTCAGTGGACCAGGCATTGCGCTTTGCCAGTCACGGATTTGCGTACTCACGGAAGGCTCCTTGTCGCGCTGGTCGGTCTTAGTTGACCAGCCCGGGAATGCCACGCAACAGGCCCTGCATGTAGTCGACCATATTGTTGATCAACCAGGGGCCCAGCAACACCACCGTAATGCCCATGGCCAGCAGCTTGGGGATGAAAGACAGCGTCATCTCGTTGATCTGGGTGGCTGCCTGGAAAATACTGATGCCCAGACCTACCACCAGCACCACGATCAACATGGGACCGGCCATGGACAGGGCCAATTTCAGGGCGGTGTAGGTCATGGACATGACGGTTTCGGGAGTCATGGCAGTCCTTTATTGGTAGAAGCTGCGGGCCAGGGAACCCAGCAGCAGATGCCAGCCATCGGCCAGCACAAACAGCATGAGCTTGAAGGGTAGCGAGATGGTCACTGGCGGGACCATCATCATCCCCAGGGACATCAGGACGCTGGCAATGACCAGGTCAATGATCAGAAAGGGGATGAAAATCGTAAAGCCGATCTGGAAGGCGGTTTTCAGCTCGCTGGTCACAAAAGCCGGTACCAGTACGCGCAAGGGCACATCTTCCGGCGTTTCCAGTTCCGCCACACCGGCCATATCGCCAAACAGTTTCAAGTCCGCTTCGCGGGTCTGGTGCAGCATGAAGGTTTTCAGGGGCTGGGCACCTTGTTCCAGCGCGGTCTCAAAGCTGATCTTGTTCTCCGACAAGGGCTTGTAGGCGTCCTGATAGACCTGATCAAACACCGGCGACATCACAAAGAAAGTCAGAAACAGGGCCAGGCCCACCAGCACGGTGTTGGGCGGCGCCGTACCGGTACCCATGGCATTGCGCAGCAGCCCCAGCACAATAATGACGCGGGTAAAGCCGGTCATCATCAGCAAGGCGGCTGGCAGGAAGGACATCATGGTCAGCATGGCCAGCGTCTGGATGCTGAGCGACCAGGTTTGCGAGCCGTTCGGACCTGCCGTGCTGGTAATGGCTGGAACAGCCTGGGCCCAGGCCTCGGACGGCAGGAGCAGGCTGATCAGGGCCAGAAGCAGCAGGCCGAAGCGCCGGGCGGGAAAAAGGAGTGCGGTCATGATGCGGTCAGCGGGGTGCACGGTGCTGGTCCAGATGAGCCAGGAAGTCCGGCTCGGAGCCAGCAGTCGTCGTGGTGTGCAGCAGGCTGATCTGCTGAGGGGTGATGCCAATCAGAATTTCGCGGTCATCAATCTGGACCAGGGCCACGCTGCTGCGTGGCCCCAGACGTCGATTGTCCAGAATCTTGATGCGTTGCTGGTTTTTGTTTTTCAACAAGCCGCCACGGCGGGCAAGCCAGGCTGCTGCCAGAATCAGGCCTACAACCAGCAGCAGGCTAAGCATGATTCTGACGAGCTGGGCTTGTTCCATGGTCTAGCGGCGGCCGTTCAGGCGCTGGATACGGTCCGATGGGGTCACGATGTCGGTGACACGAATACCGTACTTGTCGTCCACGACAACCACTTCGCCCTGGGCAATCAGGTAGCCGTTCACGTAAATATCCAGCGGTTCACCGGCCAGACCGTCCAGTTCCACCACCGAGCCCTGGCCCAGTTGCAAAATGTTCTTGATCGTCAGGCGCGTACGGCCCAGCTCCACCGACAGCTGAACAGGGATGTCCATGATCATGTCGATGTCGGTGGTGGCGTTGGCCTGGGCGTGCTCCATGGGCGGGAACAGATTGCTGGCCGGGCTGGGTTCATGCACAGGCGCGGCCGCGCTTTGCTCGGCCAGAGCCGAGGCCCAGTCGTCTTCCAGAGGATGCTCCAGTCCCTGGGCCTGGGTGCTGCTTTGGCTGCCAGCCTGTTGCTCAGCCATCGCGGCTGCCCAGTCGTCCTCGGGCGCAGACCGGTCGTTAGGGTTGTGAGGGTCGCTCATAGGGACTTACCTTTAGTCAAATCGCTGTCGTTGGTGGCCAAGATGTTTTCTACCCGCAAGGAGTAGCGGCCACCGGAGGTGCCGTACTGGCATTCCAGAACCGGCACGCCATCCACGTGGGCTTCAATAAGGGTGGGGATTTCAATCGGCAACACATCATTGACCTTGAGCTGGGTCAGCTCGGCAATGGTCATGTCTATATTGACGAAGTTGGCAATCAGTTCGACCTCGGCGCTGCGCACCTGGCGCGAGAGCTGCTGGGTCCAGCGCTGGTCGATGGCATTGGTGCCCTTGTCCTGCAAGGGGCGCGTCAGAAGGTCGCGCACCGGCTCGATCATGGAGTAGGGCAGGCAGATATTCAGATTGCCGCCCTGGGCACCAAATTCAATATTGAAGGAGGTCACCACCACAATGTCGTTGCTGCTGCTGATGCTGGCAAACTTGGTGTGCATCTCCGAGCGCATGTACTCTGCTTCGAGCGGGTAGATGGATTCCCAGGCGCCGCAGTAGCTCTCCAGCGTCAGGGTCAGCAAGCGCTGGATGATGCGCTGCTCGGTCGTGGTGAAGTCGCGGCCTTCGACGCGGGTGTTGTAGCGGCCATGGCCACCGAACAGGCTGTCGATAATCAGAAAGACCAGATTCGGGTCGAAGGTAAACAGCGACACGCCGCGCAAGGGCTTTAAGGCAACCATGTTCAGGTTGCTGGGCACAGGCAGATTGCGCTCGAAGTCCGAGTACTTCTGAATACGAATGGAGCCCACGGTGATGTCCGCGTTGCGGCGCATGAAGCTGAGCATGGTCGAGCGCAAGCGACGGGCAAAGCGCTCGTTGATCAGCTCCAGGGTCTGCATGCGGTGACGCACCACCCGGTCTGGCGAGGTCAGGTCATAGGCCCGTACGCCAGTCAGGTTTTCGTTCAAGGGCTTGGTGTCAGCGCCTTCGCCGGTTACACCGGCCAGCAGTGCATCGACTTCGTCTTGGGATAGGAAGCTCTGATACGACATTTATTGGATGACAAAGGCGGTGAACAGGACATCATTGATGTACGGTACAGCAGTGTTGGGCGCGTAGGGCTCTTTCAGGCCGGCGCTTAGCTGTGCAACCAAGGCTTGACGCCCTTCGGAAGTCTGAATGTAGGTGGGACGCTGTTCAGCCAGTATCTTGAGCACGCGGTCCCGCACCATGGGCATGTATTCCACCAGCATGGCACGCGAGCCATCGTCCTGGACGCGCAAGGTAATGCCTACGTACAAGATACGCGAGCGACCATTCTCGTTCAGGGTGACGGTAAAGGGGTCCAGTGGCGCAAAGATGGGCTTGGCGTTGACCTTGACCACAGGAGGCTCGTCCGGGGCCGGAGCGGCTTCAACCGACTGGCCTTTTTCTGCCCAGGCCAACCAGGCAGGCGTGCTGCTTTGTTGCAGGGAGTAGTACAGCGTTGCGCCCACGCTAGCGGCGATAATAAACAGAACCAGCAGACCGGTTTTCATCAGGCGTGCAAGTTTGGTGGGTGCTTTTCGGGCCATGTGATGTGAGCGATGAATTTTCTAGCGTATTACAAACAGACAAACGCATGTCTGGCCTGAGCCTGACTGCATGCCTGAGCTATTGTGCCGGAGGTGGGACAGGACAGGCCCGGCGAATAGACGCTGCTTTTCGAGCTTAATCATGCTTTTTGTCGGGCTGTCTGTGGGACTGTGAATCAGGCGAAGGTATCAACCAGCGCGTTGGGGTTCAGCGAGCGGCTGGCGCTGCTGTTCACCAAGGGGCTGGTTTGGTCAGCGGACGCCACGCCGTTCAGGCTGAAGGCGGGTTGATCGCCTTGATTGCCCTTGGCGGCCAGTTGCTCGTGAAAGGCCTGGTGCGAGGCGTGCTGGTCGCCTACATCAGCCTGTCCCAGGGTCAGCCCGTTTTCTGCAAACTGCTGTTGCAGCTGCTGCAAGGATTGTTCCAGGGCGTGGCGCACTTGAGCGTGGGGCGAGGTAATCATGGCGTGGGCCATGCCGTCCTGCATTTGCAAGGTAATGCGCAAAGGACCCAGTTCAGGCGGGTCCAGGCGGATGTCGGCACTTTGAATACCGCCCTGAGCCTGTTGGGCCAGAGTAATCATTTGGCGACCCATGACGGCACCCCATTCGGGGGACTGTACGGGCGTGGCAATGGCCAGTGCCATGGGGCTGGGCAAGGCCGCCGGGCTGCTGGCCTGGATCGCGCCGGGAGTGGCGGTCAATTGGGCCAGCAAGGATGCATCCAGGGCAGGCAGATTCAGATTGACACCAGCGCGAGCGTCTTCAGCAATTTGTCGTCCAAAGGCCGCCAGGGATGCCGATGCTTCCTCCATCAAATGAGTTTGGGACGAGGCAGCATTCGCAGCGAGGGTGGCGCTGATCGGGTTGTTGTTCAGTACTTGCGCAGCATTGGCCGCCGATTTGCGGTTAGGGGTGGCAGCCAGCGGATGGCTGGTTTCGACGGCTTTCGGCAAGGCCAGCTCGGCGCTCAGATCAAGCTCGGTTTCCGCTTCCAGGGCTTTCAGGGGCGCGGTCTGGGGCTGACGGCTGCTTGGCTCGGCTACCAGATGCTGGCGTGTGTTGGCGGCGCTCAGCGGCAGCTTGCTATCGGTGAGTGCCGCTTTGGGATCAGTTTTGCTGTTCTTGATCGCCTGCACTTGCGACAGAATCGACAAGGCCATGGCGGGCAGGCCGCTATCGGCCGAGGCGTCGGTGTTCAGTTCCAGATCGCTTTGATCGGCAATCAGCAGGGCAGGGTCCTTGATCAGGGTGTCCAGCTCGCTGGCCTCGGCCTGCTCGGCCACTGCTTCCGCCAGTGGGGTGCCATCAGCGGGAGCCTGAGCTTTGGCGCTGTCCTGCTTGGCGGCTGTCGGTGTTTTGCCAGCCCCTTTGTTTTGCACCTGTTGCTGTTGCGTTTGCAGGTGCTGGGCAAAGCCTTCGTCTTTGGGCGCGTGCGCAGCCGCAGGCCCGGCCGTGTTGGTGGCGGGGGCCGAGGGTGCGGCAGGGGCCGCAGGTAAAACCGAAAGAGTGGGCGAAGTCATGGCGGCGCTTGTTTAATAGGCGGTCTGGCTACGGGTAAAGAGACGAGCAGCGATTTCATCGCTGTTACGCTGTTCCATTCTTTGTTGCTGGACTTGCTGGGTCTGGAGCCGGCGGTCGATCAAGGTTTCATACGCTTTCAGACGTTGCTGATGGCCATACCAGACCTGGCGTCCCTGTTCCATTTGCTCTTCCAGCGATTGGATAACACTATTTTGCTGGGAAATGGCCTGGTCCAATGTCACGATAAAGCGGCGGAAATTGTGGTAGTTCGCCATGGTTACCCCGGTTTGACCGACATCCAGCAGGCGCTGGGCGTAGTCCTGGCGATAGGTCTGCAACATTTCCAGCTGCGACTGGGCGGCCTCGCGCTGTGTGCGCAGCTCCTGCAAATGGCGGGCGGCATCGTCCACATTGTTCTGACTGAGATCGACCAGCGTATGTAAAGAGGCGTTGGCTTTCATGGCTATTGCTCGCTATTTAAAACGGCGTTCAATTCATCAAAGGCGCGTGGCACGTCCACCCGTTGCTGCATGCCCTGGCGCAGATAGGCTTCCAGCCAGGGGAAACGGTCAATGGCCTGATCAATGGCAGGATCGTTGCCACGGGTGTAGGCGCCGACCGCAATCAGGTCGCGGTTGCGCTGATAGCTGGAGAGCAGGCCCTTGAAGCGGTGCACCATCTTGATTTGCTCCGGGCCCACAATGCTGGGCATGACACGCGAGATGGAGGCCTCGATATCAATGGCCGGGTAATGGCCGGTTTCCGCCAGACTGCGGGACAGCACAATATGGCCGTCCAGAATTGCGCGGGCCGAGTCGGCGATCGGGTCCTGCTGGTCGTCGCCTTCGGTCAGCACGGTGTAGAACGCGGTGATCGAGCCGCAACAGCCTTGCGCATTGGGTTCGCCATTGCCAGCGCGCTCGACCAGAGCAGGCAGCTTGGCAAACACGGAAGGAGGGTAGCCTTTGGTGGCTGGTGGCTCGCCAATTGCCAGAGCGATTTCGCGCTGGGCCATGGCATAGCGTGTCAGCGAATCCATGATCAGCAAGACGTTTTTTCCTTCGTCACGGAAAAACTCGGCCAGACGGGTGGCGTACACCGCGCCTTGCAAACGCAGCAGGGGAGAGACATCAGCGGGCGCGGCGACTACAACCGAGCGTTGCAGGCCTTCTTCGCCCAGGTTGTGCTCAATAAATTCTTTCACTTCGCGGCCCCGTTCACCGATCAGGCCCACGACAATAATGTCGGCCTGGGTGTAGCGGGCCATCATGCCCAGCAGCACACTCTTGCCCACGCCAGAGCCGGCGAACAGGCCCATGCGCTGACCACGGCCTACCGTCAGCAAGCCATTGATCGCACGCACGCCTACGTCCAGAACCGTATCGATGGGGCTGCGCTTGAGCGGATTGGGAGTGGTGTGACTGAGCGAGACGCAGGCTTGCGCGTCGATGGGGCCCAGACCGTCCAGAGGATTGCCGCTGCCATCGACGACTCGACCCAGCAAGCCGGGGCCAACCGGAACATGGCGGGAACGCGCCTGAGCCGGCAGGCTGTCGGGCTGATCGGAATCGGGCAGTGGCACGGGCGGCTGTAATTGAGCTTCAACCGGCACAACACGTGCGCCGGGAGGCAGGCCGGAGATTTCGCTCAAGGGCATCAAATACAGGGACCGGCCCTCGAAACCCACGACCTCGGCTTCAGCCCAGATGTTTTGCGCGGCAGACAGTTCCACTTTGCAGGCAGCCCCTACCGCCAGCTTCAAACCCGTCGCCTCCAGTACCAGACCGGTGGCGCGGACAACACGGCCACTGCGCAGGCTGGGCTCAATGGCCTGAACCCGCTGTTGCGCAGAAAGTAGCTGGGCGCGCCAGCGTTCGGGAGAGGAGGCCAGAAGGGGCGTTGCCATCACGGCTCCGAGGAAACCGGCAAGCCCAGGCTGGCCAGGGCTCGTTTCCAGCGGGTGGCAAAGGTAGCGTCAATATCGCCATAGCTGGAACGTACACGGCATTCGCCGCGTTGCAGCTGAGCATCTTCCTGCAAACGCCAGGCGCGGGGTTCACCTTGTTCAATCAGAAATTCACGTACCAAGCTGATGTCGTCCGGGTGCAAGCTCAGCTCCAGGGCGCTGGTATCGCCCGGATCGCTGCGCAGTACCTCGGCCACCAGATCGCGAATGCGGCTGGGCTCCGTTTTGATGGTGCTTTGCAAGACATGCTCGGCAATGCGCGTGGCCAGCTGAATCAGGGACTGACCCATTTCCTGATCCATCAACTCGATGGATTGGGCGCAGTTCTGGTTCAGGGCAACAAATTCCTTGATGTACTGGTCGATCTGTTCCTGAGCCTTGGCCATGCCGGCTGCCATTCCGGCTTCATACCCTTGAGCATGACCGCTTTCCTGGCCTGCTGCCAGACCGGCGGCATGGCCTTGGTTGTAACCGGCCTGATAGCCCTGGCTATGACCTTCTTCCTGGGCCTGGCTGCGCTGGTTCTCCAGATCGCGCTGCAGTTCTTCCTGAGTGGGCGGGACAAATTCCGGCTCTTCCGGCTCCGGGGCAACGACAGGGTCATCCAGCCCCTGCATTTGCCAGCGGCTCCAGCTTTCCTGAAGTTCCGAATAGGCCGACGCTTTACGGTGGCTGGACATTTACAGGCTCCCGCGCAGGCGGTTCGTGCCTGGGCACAAGATCGTAACGGCTTGGACGGGCAAGGTTTGCCCAAACGAGGCCGTCTTAGACATATTCGTCCCCACTCAGGCCGCCCAGCGTAATCTGACCCGCTTCGGCCAGACGACGGGCCACCTGCACAATGGCTTTTTGTTCCTGCTCCACTTTGGACATGCGGATCGGGCCTTGGGCGTCGATGTCTTCGCGCAGCATTTCGGCGGCGCGGTTGGACATATTGCGGAAGAACTTGTCGCGCAATTCTTCGGGCGCGCCTTTCAGGGCAATCGTCAATGCAGAGGTCTCGATTTCCTTGAGCAGCAGCTGGATGGCAATGTCTTCCACATCGGCCAGGTTCTCGAAAACGAACATCTCGTCCACGATGCGCTGGGTCAGGTCGGCATCCATGCCGCGCAGACTGGTCAGGACGGACTCTTCCAGGCTGGCGTTCATGTAATTGAGCATTTCGGCTGCCGTACGTGGGCCACCCATCTTGCTGCGTTTGGCTCCCTGGCCCGATAGCATGCCGTTCAACACTTCGGTCAGCTCGTTCAGGGCGGTGGGTTGCACACCACCAAAGGTCGCAATACGCAGGACGACATCATCGCGCAAACGATCCGGAATGAAGCCCAGAATGTCGGCAGCGCGATCACGCTCCAGATGCACCAGAATCGTGGCAATAATTTGCGGGTGTTCGTCGGCAATCAGCTCGGCCACGCTGGACGCATCCAGCCAGTTCAGGGCATCAATACCGCTGCTGGAGCCTTCGCTGTTTTCCAGCAAGTCTTCGATCAGACCAGCGGCCCGGTCCGAGCCCAGCGCCTTGTTCAGTACCGAGCGGATGTAGGCGTTGGAGTCCAGCGCCACGGCCATGAACTGGTCGGCCTCCTGGCGAAAGCTCTCCAGAGCCTCGTCCATATCGGCACGGGTCAGTTGCTTCAGGGACGCCATGGCGGTACTGAGCTGTTGTACCTCGCGAGGCGAGAGGTGGCGAAACACCTCGGCGGCGGCATCTTCACCCAAGGACATCATCAAAATCGCACTGCGTTCGATGGAATCGTCCGGTTTAGCCGTTTTCATTTTTTTCATCTTTGTTCAACCAGGAGCGCAACACCATAGCCACAGCGCGTGGGTCATCGTGAGCCATCGTGCGGGCGGTGTTCAGATTCTCTTCGTAGCGGCTCATTTCGGCGGCACGTTGTTCAGCGGCCTGTTCGCGAGCAGATTCCTCTTTCTGGCGCTCGACGCGGGCGTCAGCCACCGCCTTGGCCTGGATCAGACCCTGGATGATGGGGTTGATGACGATGCGCCACGCCATGAACAAAATGAATGCAAAGACCAGATACTTGATCAATTCCATGGCCAGCTCTCGGTATTCCGGATTTTTCCAGAAGGGGGTATCAATATCGCCTTGCTCGTTGAACTGTCCGTTCACCACGCTCAGGCTATCGCCTCGATCAGCCGAGTAACCAACGGCTTGCTTGACCAGATCGCTGATCTTGTCCAGTTCTTCCTGCTCCAGCGGCTGTTGCTCCTTGTCCGTATTGCGGTAGTTCACCACTACGGCCACCGACAGGCGGCTGAGCTGACCCAAAGGACCTTTGACATGGCTGATGGTGCGATCCACTTCGTAGTTCACGGTGGAGTCATTACGCGCATTGCCGGTGTTTTGCAGCAGGCGGGCTTGCTCGGCCAGGGACACCAGCGAAGGGTCTGTACCGGCAGCGGTCGCGTTCGCGGCATTGGCAGTTTGTGCGGCGGCATTGGCCGGGTCGGTGGCTGGAGCGGCAGGTGCCTGGGGCTGATTCGGCGCAGCAGGCGGGTTCACCAGATTGGCGGTGGCATTGTTGGGAGCCTGATTGCTCAAGGCGCCAGGTACGCCCTGGGGTTGCTGCGGATTGCGCTGCAGGGACGAGCTGGTCTGCTGGCTGCGCACCGCTGCCTGACCGGGTTGCTGGTTGGGTTTGTAGACCTCGGAGGTCTGCTCGCGGCGCGAGAAGTCTACTTCTGCTGTTACCTGGGCGCGGACGTTGCCAGCACCGACCAAGGGATTCAGCAAGGTCAGAATGCGCTGGACGGCGCGGTATTCAATGTCGTTTACAAAGTTGCGTTGCTGATTATCAGCACCCATCTCGCCAGTGGGCGCCGTCAGCAGGCGGCCGTTCTGGTCAATGATGGAAACCTTGTCGGCATGCAGATTGGGCACGCTGGAGGAGATCAGCCAGCTGATGGCGGAAACCTGGCCTTCGCTCAGGTCGCGGCCCGGATACAGCGACAGCACGACCGAGGCAGTGGGGGACTGGCGATCACGCACAAACAAGGTTTCACGCGGCATGGCCAGGTGAACGCGCGCTTCCTTGACGGCATGCACGGCCTTGATGGAGTTGGCCAGCTCGCCTTCCAGGGCGCGCTGATACGTTACTTGCTCGGTGAACTGGCTGGCACCAAAGCGGCTTTGATCCAGCAGCTCGAAACCGGCATTGCCACTGCGTGGCAAACCTTGCGAGGCCATTTGCATGCGCACATCGTGCACACGATCCTGCGGCACCAGAATGGCGGTACCGTTGCTGTTGAACTGATAGGGCACGTTCATCTGGCCCAGGGCCGAGACAATCGCACCGCCATCGCGGTCGTCCAGATTGGAGAACAGAACCTGGTAGCTAGGGCCGCGGCTCCACAGCAAGAGGGCGACAATCAGAGCAATCAGTGCGGCACCCAGCCCGATCAGCGCTACCTTGGGCAAGGCGCGCAGCGTGTCGTAGCCAGGAAGTTTGTTCAGCAACTGTGCTGTCTGACTCATGGGCGAGGCAGAGGCAGGGTTCTGCATGGAATCAGGGGAGTTCAAATCAGGACGTGCTCAGGCAGCATTAAGGAAAGGGCGGCGGGCATGAAAGAATCAGGCGCTTATACCGGCATACTGGCAATTTCTTGGTAGGCGGCCACTAAGCGGTTGCGTACCTGGACGGTGGCCTGAAAGCCGACGCTGGCTTTTTGCAGGTCAATCATCACGTCATTCAAGGAAATTCCAGGCTCGCCCATTTCAAAGGCCTGGGCCTGGGCGCTGGCTTCATTTTGTGCCTGGGACACCCGGTTCAAGGAGCGGGCCAGCTCGGCGGCAAAGCCACCGGGAGCGGCGCTGCTGGCCGAGGAGGACACAGAACTGGAAGCCCCGGCCGCTTGTGCAACCGCGCGCATCTGGGCCAAAAGGTTTTCAATGCTGGAAAGATTGGAAATCGACATATTCGCTTGCCAGAAAGTCAGGATGGGCCGCGCGCACAGGTGCGGGCAGCTTGCCGTGCTTAATGTAACGTTTAGAACGCGAGGCTAAGCAGGGTATCTAAGCCCAAAAACAGGGGCTTTTCAGCCCTTATAAACAGCAGGCTCAGGGTTTTGGGGCGTCGTGCAGGGCCTGCAAGGCTTGTGTGGCCTGGGGATGGCCCTGTTCCAGTGCGTAGAGCCAGGCCAGCAATTCGGCTACGGCCTGATAGAGCTGAGGGGGGATGTGGCGGTCCAGATCCACCTGCATCAACAGGCCGACCAGTTCGGGGGACTCGTGCACATAGAGATTGTGCTCGCGCGCGGTCTCGATGATTTTCTCGGCCTGCGTGCCATAGCCTTTGGCGACCACCCGTGGTGCACCGTCCTTGGGATCGTAGCGTAAAGCCAGAGCCTGGGGGCGAGGGGTGGGAGAATCATGGTTCATCGGGCTGGTCCTGCGGCAGGTTCGGATCGGCTTCAATCTGCAGTTGGCTCAGGAGCAGTCCCTGATCTTGCAGGCGCTCACGCAAGGGCAGGCTGTTCTCATCCAGATAGTCGGCGGATTGGTCGGCCTGTATATGGACCAGCAGTTGCTGATTCAAAAGGTTGAGCCGCAAGGTGATTGGGCCCAGTGTGGGCAGATCCAGTTGCAGGGTGCTGGACCAGTGTTCGGTTTCATCGTCCGACTGAGCCTCGTGTCGTTGCACCGTCCAGTTCATGTCGGCATCCGGCCAGGCCTGTCCTTGCCATTGCAGGTTTTGGTGGGCCAGCGTGTCCAGTTGCTGACGTACCAGCATGCTAGTGGCTGGGTCTTGGGCGCTCGCCTGGGCTTGCGTGCTGTGGCTGGTGCCGGTGCTGGTTTCAGCCAGGGGGCGATTCAGATTTTGCGGTTCTTGCTGCAATTCGCCCACACTGCGTTGCCCAAAGTGCAGATCGCTAAGGTGCGACTCATAAAACAGCCCGCTTTGTTGCAGGGCCTGGGGCAAGGCTTGGGTGAAATGCTGGGCAAGGGCGGCGGTACTGCCGGTGGGCAGTGCGCCATGGGTGGTTGCGCCAGTAGCCGCAGTGCCTGTGCCAGGCATTCCTGCAGGTGCTCCTGTTCCAGCGGCGCCGCTGCCTGCGGTCGCGGCACTGGCAGAGCCGGTATTTGCTCCACCCGTTGCGGTGCTGCCGGGCAAGGGCAGTCGCTGTTGGGCCAGAGTCGCAATTGTGCTGGCGGTATTCTGTGCTGAGCCTGAGCGTGCACCCGCCTGACTGTCGCCACCAGGGCGCGTGGATTCATTGCCGTCCGTTTGCAGGGTGGGGCGGCCAGGCAGCAGAGCCTGTCGTCCCTGGATGGCAGGAGCACGATCCGGGAAGCGCTCCAGCAAGGACAGAATCAGTTGGGCAGTGCGCCCCAGCGTGGTGGGTGCCGAGCTGGTAGTGGCTGTATTGGGCCCACGTGCATGCAGGGCCGGGTCTGTCGAAGTTTGACCGCTTTGTGTGCGGATGTTCCGGCTGTCGCGGCCCTGAGTATGGGCGCGGGCCTGGTCTACGCTTTGGCGTTGATCGCGAGCTGTTTGATTTTCAGCGCGCTCGGGGCGTTGACTGCCCGGTGTCTGGCTGATCGCATCGGGGCGGGCGCCCGTGGCGATATTGCTTTGCTGTCCAGTGCTGATACCCAGAACGGCATCCAGCCGTTGAATAAGCAGCGTCCCCAAGGGGGAGGGGCCGCCTATGCTCATGGATGAACGCTAGGGCTGTAATACGCTTGCAAAACCGTTTGCTGGCGCTTCATATTGCCCAGCAGTGCACCCAGGCGGCCCAGTTCGGGGGTGGCCAGATGACGGATCTGGGCATCGTCTTCCAGAATTTGGGTCAGCAACTGACGGCGTGCCTGCTTTTCGGTAACAGACAGGTCTTTCATGTTCTTGAGCTTTTCCACGGCGAGTTGATAGTGTTCGGACTGTTCAAACACATCCTCCCAGCGTGCCGTTTGGGCAAGCTCCAGCATGTGACGGGTGATGCTGGCGATAATTTGATATTGATCGACGATCGGGTTAGAGGTATCGCTCATGTTCGTACCAGGCGCTAAAGGCGCAAAGGAGGTTGGAGGTGCAGGTCAGGAACAGAGCCTGTCCTGCGAGCCCCGGAGTCAAGCTGGCTGCTTGGCACGTTGGGTATCAACATTGCTGCGCCAGGCATCGGCAATATCGGTCAGCAAACGCTCGGCCAGCGTCAGCTTTTCCGCGTCATTGCGAAGGTTGGCCAGCATCAGATTGTGCAGGATCAGGTCGTAGGTGGCGACCAGATTGCGGGCCAGCTCTCCGCCCTTTTCGGTATCGACCGCCATTTTCAGGCCGCTATCGACAATATCAATAGCCTTCGATAAAGACTGCCCCCGCCCGGCAATATTGCCCTGTTCCATATGCAAGCGTGCTTGCAGCATGGCGGTGCGAGCACCGTTAAATAACAGGGTAATCAGGTGTTCCGGGCTTGCGCTCAAGACCTCGGTTTCCAGACCTACTTGAGCGTAGGCGCGAACCGATTGTTGGCCAAAACGACGGGAAGGGGCAGGATAGCTCATAGGGGTTTATTTATTGCTGTTCATATTGCCCAGCATGGACAGTTGCTGGCTTAGATAGTTGCTGGTGCCTTGCATGCGGTTGATCATCACGTCCAACTGCACGAACTGTTTACGGTAGGCTTCAATCTTGTTGTCAATGCGCTCTGCAGTGGCTAGGGCTTGTTTTTCAAGGTCCTTGCCAATTTTGTCAGCACCTTCAGTGGCATTGTCAATAAAGCCGCCTTTCTTAATGTAATCTTCAGCTGCTGTGTGAATGCGGTTTCCAATAGCGTCTTCGCCAACAAATAGGCGTTGAACATCAGCCATATTGTCTTTTAAAGCAGCGGCCAGTTTTTTATCATCCGTAAGTAGATCGCCTGTTTTGGGGTCTACCGTAATGCCGATAGATGACAGGGTACGCAAATTGCCTTCGTCCGAAACGACGCCCAGGGCAGAGCGCATGCTGGACTGAATACGACGAGGCATGGAGTCGCCGGTTAAGGGCGATCCTTTTTGGTTTTCAATATCGTAAGCCGTCAGTGAACGTATATTGCTGTTAAGGGCGTTATACGCGTCCACAAAGCCTTTAATCGCTTTGGTGGGGATGCTGTCATCACGAGTCACATCCAAGCGGACTGGATCACTGCTTTCCTTGGTGAGCGTAATTTCCAGCCCTTCTACGGTATCTTTAAGCGTATTGCTTTGGCTAATAACGGGAATGCCGTTAACCGTAACTTCCGCGTTCTTGGCTTGGGTAATTTGTGTGATGCTTTGACCTGAAGGGTCTTCGGCTGCCGTGCCAGCGTAAGCCAGTAGCCCGCTGAGCTCATTGTTATCCGTTACAGAAATAGATTGGATGGAGGCCTGTTCCCCCGAGTCTTTGGCGGTCAAAACCAATTTGTGTGGCGCAGTTGCATCCCCGGTGTTGATAATGGTGGCAGTAAGGCCTAGCGTAGGGTCCGCATTAATTTCCTTCATGATGCCTTGCAAGGAAGTGTCCTTGCCGCTCATGTCCAGAGTGTGCTCGTCTCCATTGGCAAGCGTAAACGTAACTTTGCCACCCACGCCTAACGCGGAGTCTCGTTCTGCAACCCCACGGCTCGCTAAAGTATGTTGGGTTGCAAGTTGCGTGACGACAATATTGTATTGTCCGGGAGTGGCTTTATTGTTGCCGGTAGCGCTGATGGCATCGCCAACTGTACTGATTATGACGGCACCATACAGGGTCTCATCGTTCAGTGCTTTAGCGGCTGTTTGCACAGCCGAGACCAATCCCTTGAGTTTCCCATAGGCGGAGATTCGATTGGCATTTTCAGTCTGACGATTTTGAATCGTGCTTAAGGGCACACTCTCTGCCTTGCGCAGGTCTTCCAGCAGCTCGTCCAGCTTCAGACCTGAGCCCACGCCAATTGAAGAAATAGCCATATCAAATACTCCTGTAGTGTCCTATTTTGTCGCGAATGTGCCGCGCGCAAAGCCCATGTCAATGGGAAGTTTCGATGCCAGTTTGGTTGTTAAACCTTCACACTGACGGCGTTGCCCTGCAATTGCACAATCATTTTGGCGATCTGGATAACCGCGTCGGACGGTACGGTACGCAGGACCTCGCCGGTCGTGTTATCCACGATTGAGACCACCAGACGTTGCGCCTCGTCATCCATATTGAAGCGAATGCCGGTGGACCAGGCCTGCAGCGAGTTGTTGATCTGGTCTAGGGTGTCGTCCAGCGAGTTGACCATACCGGGGACCGGTTCGCGTTTGTCGGGCCAGCGTTGCTGCAACTGGGTATCGGTACTGCTTTCCTTGATGGGGGCCACCGTAGTGGCTGCCGACGGGATAGGGGTGCCAGGGTTTTGCTCCACGGGGGAAGCCAGGGGCACCAAGGCCGTCGTTTGAGATGAAACTGAGTTGATCATGACATCACTCCAAAAGGGGCTTGGTGACAGGCCGGGTTCGTGGGGGCTTGGCACCTGTATCGCTCCAATTACGGCACCCCCGCGCGTATCTTTAGGGAAAATTTTCCTTATGGTCCGCTCCAAAGCTTTTTAAAGCCTGAATAAGATGGCGAAAGACTGTTTGATTTGGCGACTGTAGGGCGGACCTGGCAGGCAAAATAGCCCAATCTTTATTGTCCGGATCCGTGCCTGTCCATGCCTCGTTCAGAAGACGTCCTGGTTGAGCAGTACGCCCCATTGGTGCGCCGCCAAGCGCTCCAGCTTGTGTCGCGCCTGCCTCCCAGTGTTGAACTGGATGATCTGATGCAGGCTGGCATGATGGGGTTGCTGGACGCTGTGCGTCGTTATCAGGTGGTGGCTGAAGCCCAGTTCGAGACCTATGCCGTCACCCGGATCCGCGGTGCCATGCTGGATGAGTTGCGTAGCCAGGACTGGCTGCCGCGCAGCGTGCGCACCAAAGCGCGTCAAATTGAAGTGGCGGTCAGCAATCTGCGTCAGGAACTGCTGCGCGAGCCTACCGAGCCCGAAATTGCGGAATTTCTGTCCATGAGCATGGACGATTACTACGAGCTGCTGGACGAAGCGGTCGGGGTGCAGGTGATTCACTACGAAGACCTGAAACGTCATACCGACCCTTCAGCCGATGCCTTGGAGTTTCTGGAAGACAGTACGCGCGAACAGGCTTATTTCGATAACCCCTTGAACCTGCTGACTTCCCAGGGCTTGCGCCAGGCACTGATTACGGCAATCGATCAATTGCCCGAACGCGAAAAACTGTTGTTTGCCCTGCAGTTCGAACAGGACCTGAACCAGAAAGAAATCGCCTTGGTGCTGGGAGTAACCGAAGGGCGTGTATCCCAACTGCGCAGTCAGGCCGTGGCCCGCATCCGTGCCAGCTTGGCGAAAGACCAGTGGGATGCCATTTCTGATAGCGCGGAGTTTCAGGTTTTGTTATAGCGAGTGCGCTCAGGCCTGATGGGCTTATCAGGCGCTGAAGCTCTAGCCCTGGCTCGTATACACACCCCAGCGGCACACTCATATACATAGCAACCCTTTAAGCAGCGCCTGGACCAAGCCAGCCGCTGGCTTAGCAACGCCATGCTGGTCGCTGCCCCTACAGCCAGCGTTTTTGCCTCACGCCTGCCACCGTTCCGCAAGGTCTCGCCCTGAGTTTGGCAGTTAGCCGCTTTAAGAGTTCCCTGTAGCCGCCGTTAACCCAGATGAAGCAAGAGAAGCAGGTAGCAAGCCTGATTTGTAACAAGCAGAAGGTTTTTTGCAGCAAGCCCTAAACCTCTCAGAGCCCTTGCCGTAAACCAGCATGTACAGGAAATACAGGGCCTGCCCAACACCCCGGTGAAGGGCCAGGATTCCACCCGAAACGGGTTTTCCTGGTTAACCGGTAGCCTAGCTGCCGCTGCCTTTCCCTTACAGGAGCATCAAAAATGTCCGTAATCAACACCAACTACCTGGCTCTGGTTTCGCAAAATAACCTGAGCAAGTCGCAAGGCGCCCTGGGTACCGCTATCGAGCGTCTGTCCTCCGGCCTGCGCATCAACAGCGCCAAGGACGACGCTGCTGGTCAAGCAATTGCTAACCGTTTCACGGCCAACATCAAGGGTCTGACTCAGGCTGCTCGTAACGCCAATGATGGTATTTCATTGGCTCAGACCGCCGAAGGCGCGCTCAACGAAATCAACAGCAACCTGCAGCGCGTCCGCGAACTCACAGTTCAGGCTCAAAACGGTACTAACTCTGCGTCTGATATCGATTCGATCCAAGAAGAAGTAAATCAGCGAATCGAAGAGATTGATCGCATTGCGAAGCAAACTAACTTTAACGGTATCAACGTACTGGCAGGGGCCGCTGATGCAACGTTTGATATCCAAGTGGGCGCACTTGATGGTGAGCAAATCTCCATCAGTATCAGCAACCCCACGTTTACCGCACGTGCAGATGCGGACAATGCTGCGACCGGCTGGCTGTTTGACAAAGATGCGAGCATCGATAACACCGATGGGGATGAGCCTCTCAATCTCGTAAATGGTGAAGCACGCACTGTCGCAGCGAAAGGCTTTGATGTCCTGTCTGGCACCGTATCCGCCGCAGATTACGATGCCGGCACTGTAGGCGAGGGATTTGAAGCTCCACTGAAAACAATAGATGCAGCATTGGCAGCAGTCGATTCGCAACGGAGCGATCTGGGTGCGATACAGAATCGTTTCGAGTCGACAATTGCCAACCTGAATAACACAATCAACAACCTGTCCGCCGCTCGTTCGCGTATTGAAGACGCCGACTACGCAGTCGAAGTCTCCAACATGACTCGCGCTCAGATCCTGCAACAGGCTGGTACCTCGGTTCTGGCCCAGGCCAACCAAGTGCCGCAAGGCGTTCTGTCCCTGCTGCGCTAATTCTCAGCCGGTTGGGGATGGGAAACCATCCCCATACAGAACACAAAACCGCCTTTCCTTCGGGATTGGCGGTTTTTGCTATTTGGGATTCAGCAGTAGATGAAGCGTCAGCCGTTCACCGCAAGATCACTTTTTTCTTGATCGGCTTTCCATCGCTTCCCATGACGGTCCGGTATCCATAGAGGCCAGCCGCCTCCAGGGTATTCCTCACGGTATTGTCGCTGACGCTAATACCTTCTTCCCGCATTGCCTTGCCGACCTGACTGGGATTGGCATACAGGCCAGATCGAGCCATATCCTCAATACGTTGCCTCACACCAGCACGTAACGCCTTGCCGTTCCGCTTGGGTGCACGGCTTTTAGGTGGCGGCACGACGGCCACTCCGGTCTCGTTGATATTCTCCTGCACGGAATCCCGCCAGCGATTGTAAGTGCTGCGGGCCAGTCCCACATCCTTACACGCCTGTGTGATCGTCTTTCGCTTGCTCTTGTCGTAGTGGTTGACGGCACTATGGACGGCTTGTACCAGTTGTGTTTTTTCTTCCTGAGATAGCTGCTTGCTCATAAAAAAACTATAACACATATGAGACAAACAGCAGCCTTGATGCCTGTTTTTCCGACTGCATTCGATAAATACCCGGCCACTTCGTTTCCTACGGCTTTTACGCGTGATACCGAGTGGCCTCATCTCATCAGTACGAACTCATTGGCATAGTGCCATGAGGACGCAATTTAACGCGACAGGCGACTTTGTGATCAGGAACGTGGGGTCAGTCGTTCAGGATACTCGTCGGGCATTTGGAAATGCCCTTGGTGAAACTATGCCCAAAATATCTGTAATGAAGATGGTGAAGTGAATCACATACACGAAATCACCACACAGGCAAAACACCAAAGAAAAGACAAAATATCCCTTTAATCAACATTTCCCTCTAACCACTTCATTGAAGGAATGTTGATCACATGACTGACCTAATCCACATATCTCACATCAGTCCGCCCGTAATGGGAACAACAAAACAAATAAAGGACATACATGACTACGCAGCACAACACCCAATCCCCACAGGGAAATACCTCTTCTTGCCTGGATGACATCAGGGCAGCACTCATGCGTGATTTCCATTTCAATACATCGCTTACAGAGCAAGAGAAATCGCGTGTCAAACAACGAGTACAGCACATCCATGAAATCACCCATCGGGAATTCGACTGGCTCGTCACATTAACATTCAAGTATAAGAAGACCGATCACGACGAAGTCGTTCTGCTGGGAAAGAAGTTCTTTGATTTGTTGAGTACGGACCTTTATGGCAAGAGGTCGAAGAAGCGAATAATTCATTTTTCAGCTATTGAGCGACATAAGGATGGGTCTCTTCACATCCATGCCTTGATAAAACAACCCAAGCCCGATAACCCGATTGGGGACAGGGAAGCGCAAGACCTAATTAGGCGGAACTGGTACGACGTGGCAAGCACCAATTTGGATATTACTTCGTCAGGAAATGACTTGGAGAGATATTGGTTCCGACCTATCAACCCGGCTGAACTCTTCCGGGTGGGCAAATATATCACCAAGGACTGCTACCGGTACGACGACACCATCATCTATGACTTGTGTTGCCTGACCGGGCGGAAAGTTGGTTAAAAGCCAATCTTCGAATTTACACAACATTCTGCGAGGCCCGTTCTATGGGCCTCTTTTCCTTCATGTGTATCTGGCTTCAGCCGTCAGTTTCATCAGCTTTTCTTCGTCCACTACATTCAACGTTCCTGGGTGAAGGTATCGGCGGGACCACTCGGCTAGAAGCTGCTTGATGCCCCTTAGCGCAGCCAGAACAAGCTCTTGCTCATCTGCTTCCGGGTTCCGGTCGATGACATCCTTCACGGATGTTCCAAGACACCCGAAGAATTCCAGTTTATTGAAGTAATTCAATATCCCATGGGCATCATTCTTCAGCCGCTCGAAGGTCGCATGCAGGGCACCTGCGTGACGCGTCATGATCGCCGTGTCGGAATCCCGCAGGTACCGTAAGGCCACGACATCCTCAGTGGGTTCCATGATGACGGTACCGGCACCACGCCAATAGATGGGGTTACGGTGCGCTCTCTGCCGATTTCGGAAGCGTTCATACGTGTGGCGGTCTTCCTCTTTCAGGAAATCGTCCTGCTCGGCCTCCAACAGGTAGATGATGACATTCGTGCGAAGCCGGAAGAATCGGACGAACCAGATGTCGTAGTCCAACTTCGCGATGATGTCCGAAAGCCGCTCCTTTCGCTTCTCCACGGCCATTAAGACCTGATAGAAACCATCATCTTCCAACAGCTCAGAAAGCCGCTCGGTGATCTTCACCCGAAGCTTGGAGTGACGATCATACAGGTTTAGTTCGGAGATAATTTCCACACGGTTCTGCTCGGCAATTTCCCGAAAATGGGATTCGAAATGCCCCCAGTGATCGGCCAGCCGATTCGACGTTTTGAACTGCCTGTGGATGGCATTTACGAACCGGTCCACAGCCTGCTTGTAGAGCGCGACAAGGTTTTTGTCCGGCATTCACTCCCCCTTCCTGTTCAAAATCCCTTTACGGCAGAAAGCCCGCATTTCTCATTTCCACTGAAGAGAATGTCGCGGCAATATTCTTCATTCTGCTGTCCAACACTCGGCCAGAAACATTCGACACATAATCGGACACGGAATTGGTGGCTGCCAACAGAGTGTCGTTGCTCAAATGCGCGTACCGCTGGGTGGTCTTCACATTCGAGTGGCCCAGTATTTTCTGAACTTCATAAATGGATCTTCCCTGGTTTACCAGAAAGCTCGCGTAGCTGTGACGTAGGTCATGCAGCCGAACATCCCCAATACCTGCATCCTTCCGGACTCGATTCCATGCATGAAAGATATTGACGTATGGCTGCATCGTCGCGGGATTAAAGAAGATGTAGTCCACACCTGGAACGCGATCAACATTGCGAAGCAGTTGAATTGCGCCAGTGGATAACGGAACGTATCGCGTGATACCGCTCTTGTTGAATTCAATGCGCCAGATTCGGTTCTGAAAATCGATATCGCACCACTTCGCGCCCAACACTTCATTGCGTCGTGCGCCAGTGAGGATCAGCATGACGATGATTTCCTTGATCCTGGGATGGTCAGACCCATCCAGTTCGGCAATCAGTCTGCGTAGTTCTTCATTGCTCAAATACCGGTCGCGCAAATTGTTTTCCCGCAGCTTGCGAACCGCAGAGATCGGATTGGATGCCACACCCTGAATTTCCCACTCCAGAGCACAGCTGAAAGTTCTGTGTGCGACATTCAGCATGCGATTGGTTGACGATGGTTTCAGGCGCTTCTCTTCCCGATGCTGCCGCAACAATTCGATAGCGTGCTGCTTCCTGATTTCGTCCATGTACAGCCCGCCCAAGACAGGCAGGATATGCAGCCGCAATTGCGCCTCATCAACCCGCCAACTACGTTTGTGGGTCTTCATGTAAGGCAGATAGCGCTTCAGGATGAAATCGCGATAGGTCGGGACGGTTCTGCGCTGGTTCTTTTCAACGAAAGGATCGTCACCCAGACTCAGGCGAGCCAGTAGTTCCTTTGCTTTGTTCCTCGCGTCTGCCAATGACATGATTCCTGCATCGGCAAATCTCTTTTCCTTCGTACGGCCATGCGTATCCACATACCGGATGTAGTAGGAACGACGCCCACTGTCCGAAGCCTTGATGAGTAGCCCAGGAAGCCGTGTGTCAAAATAATCGATCCTGCGCTTACCTGTCGGGCACAGCATGGAGTCGACAACTTGTTGGGTCAGTAATGTACGAGGCAGAGGCAGAATCACACAGAACCAATAACGATACTAATAGTATCATTTAATGCATGTTTAGTATAGGACACGATTCAGATTGCAATGACATCAACAGACGATAAAACGCAGACTCGGATTGCCCTGGTAATGCGGTCGGTTCGTTCGGCCCTTGGATATAACCAAGTCCAGTTTGCCGAATTGATCGGCAGCTCCAAGCCCACGATTGCTCGAATCGAAACGCTTGAAATGCCGATGAAGGACGAGCTTTACAGCCGTATGGTCGAACGTCTCGATGAATTCGGTATCAAGATTGATTCCAATCTGGACGGCGTGAGCCTGCATTTTGATGAGCGGGCCATCGCAGTCCTGGAAGGCAGGTTGCACGACACAGCCCTTAGACGGCCCGACCGGAAGAAATAGTCTCTTCCCAAAACAGACACCTTGGGTGCCGTGACGGATCAGAACTAGGTTTGGGCAACGTAGAAAGCCCGTAGAAAACTTGCCGACAAAGACGGCTAACAAGTCATTGATTCTTATCGTACCTGCGTCAAATCTGTACGGTCGGAATCCTCGACTTTCGTCGACAAGCCGTAGTCACAGAGTAGTAATTTCTGGAAATCGGAGTAAAAACCTTGTTTTTCTCATTATTATCAGCGGCTTACGGGGAGCGTTATCAACAGCGCCAAGGATGACGCTGCTGGTCAAGCTATCGCCAACCGCTTCACCGCCAACATCAAGGGTCTGACCCAGGCTACCCGTAACGCCAACGACGGTATCTCCATCGCTCAGACGACTGAAGGCGCGTTGAACGAAGTCAACAACAACCTACAGCGTATCCGTGAACTGACTGTTCAGGCTGCCAACGGCTCGAATTCGAGCGACGACCTGCAGTCCATTCAGAACGAAATTCAAGAGCGACTGAATGAAATCGACCGCGTGTCCAACGAAACCCAGTTCAACGGAAAGTACGTACTGGGCAAGGATGGTGGCAGCCTGACTATTCAAGTTGGTGCTCACGATAACCAGACCATTACCATTGATTTGAAGGAAATCAATGCCAGCACCCTGGGACTGAACGGTTTCTCCGTAGCCAGCTCGCAGCCTAAACTGGGCGAAGCGATCACGGAAGTTGGTGATGGCAGTGGTGCTCCCGCAAAACCCGACTTCGCTGCAGCATTGACCACGTTGAATAGTGAGCTGGGGCTGACTGGTGATAAAGCCTTAACCGCTGATGACGTTAGCCTGCACAACGTGCAAGCTGCTAACGGCGCTCCAACGGGTAAGTACGCCTTGAAAGTCGGTAACGATAGCTATCTGGCAGAAGTTTCTGATACCGGTGCGGTGACTCTGGTGGAAACAGAGGTCGAGATCACTGACAATAGCTTGGCTGCTGGAACTACTGTAGATCTTGGTGACACCTTGATCAAGCTTGCGGTTGATAGCAGCGGCGCAACGGTTGGTACAGTCAACTACCAAGGACAGGCATATCAAACAGCCGCCCTTGATGACACGGCTACCAGCATCACCATCGCTGCTGATGGTACCAGCGCTAATGCGGTTACTGGTGCAGCGACCGCAAACCCCTTGGCAGCACTGGACGACGCTCTGCAACAAGTCGACGACCTCCGCAGCCACCTAGGTGCAATCCAGAACCGTTTCGAGTCCACGATCGCTAATCTGAGCAACACGGTTACCAACCTGTCCGCGGCTCGTTCGCGTATTGAAGACGCCGACTACGCCACCGAAGTCTCCAACATGACTCGTGCGCAGATCCTGCAGCAGGCAGGCACCTCGGTTCTGGCACAAGCCAACCAGGTTCCACAGACTGTGCTGTCGCTGTTGCGTTAATTCGCAAGCTCGGCAAAACTTCCCTGTAGCATTACGGGAAGCAAGTCTGGCAAGACAAGCCGCTCATCCTGGCAACGGGGTGAGCGGTTTTCAGTATCTGGAGTATTCGTGGGGAATAACGATGAATGAAAACGACCACCGCCTTGTCATGACCGAACTCGATACGCTGAAGCAGCAGGTCGCTAGCACTATTCAGAAATTTGAAGCCACCGGCTTTGCCGCCATTTTGAAAGACGACTATGTGGCCTTACATAACCTGGAGCACCGCATCACGGAAATGCATCTGGCGTATACGCACGCAATAGCCTGAACACGGTTGGATTTGTGCTACATGAATCTCCTGAAGCGCAGATTAAGCAGTTCAAAATCGTAATAGGCTATCGTGTACTAACTGAATACCTATCAGTTGACCGAAGTTCACTGTTGTTCTCGATAAAGAGCTGGAACCATTATGAATAAGAATAAGCTAATATTTGAGGAAGGACTCCTTCCCTCCGGGACATATCTTATCAATAAGGACGAGTTCCTATCTGAGTTTTGTAGCGATTCTAAAAAGAATATGGGTCACTATCGGGAATCTGCTCGCTCAGATTTTTATAAGCCGTTTTTAGACATATTTGAATGGGCCGAAGAGGCCGGCGCAACTTCGATCGTTGTTGGCGGATCTTTTATCTCCAAAAAGGAAAATTCCGGAGATATGGATATAGTGATTTTCTTCGCTAAATCATCTCAGGTTCCTCATGGACGAGAAAGATACGATATAAATGGGATCATGCTGAATGTGCAATTATTGGCTGAGGATCAACCATCTATAGCAAAGGCTTATCTCGAATTGCTATCAACAACCAGATTCGGAGTGAAGCACGGTTTGGTACAAATTAAGTTTCATACAACTGTACAGACCCACTATAGCCCCGCAGACTCATCTGAAAACTTGGAGATCGTCAAAGTTGCCTACTTAGGGCGACGTTGGTCCCAGCAACAAACCACAAAAGGAATTCTTGTACCTATACATGGTATCCGGACGCATGCAGAAGAATGGTTACCACGCCTTTGTCTTTCGGCCAGTACGTCGGGGTGGGCTGTGGCACCATATGTGTACGGTTACAGAGGGGCCAATGTACTGCGCACTGAGACCCAAAAGGCAGAAATTGTCGAAGGCTTCCGGAATTGGTTGACGGAGATCCGTAGGCTTTACACCGGTCCCATTTCCATTGTGGCGCACTCCTTTGGAACTTACGTGGTAGGGCGCTATCTCTGTGTGGCAGACGATATATCAGAAAAATTTGATTGCGTCATCCTTTGCGGGTCGATCCTTAACCCCAATTTCAACTGGGATGATCTCCTTGATCGGGCTGTCGTTGGGCAAGTATTAAACACTATTTCAGCTAATGACGAGTGGGTGAAATACCTCCCTGACGGTGGTATACCTTTCCTTGCAAAGGATGCATTGTATGGAAATGCAGGTACGTCTGGCTTCACTTGCAAACATCCCCGGTTTTATGAAATAAGCAGCTCATTACTGACCCACAACAATGTATTTCGGGATGACGTAGTAATGACGCAATGGCTGCCTTTCATGGAGGCGTCCAAGGGAAGTCTCGAGCGAGAAAATTATAAGCTTATGCTGGAACGTATTAAGGCGGAGAGCTTGTGAGTGGGTCAATTAGAGTAGCCTGATTACGAACAGTGGCCTTGTTCAAACCTTGCTTAAGAGATCCTTTTGGTCGAGTGTATTATTGAACTTATGATAAACCGCCGAATTTCACTTGTTCCTCATCCATCCCAGATTCCGACCGTGCTAGGCCCCTAATCCGGTCAACCTCAACTTCACATTTCCCGCAGCATCCACTCTGACTCTTGTCCATCATAGCGTCATGACTACTTCGGCATGACGCTATGTGTTTCTTTCTCGCTCCCTTTCTTTTCTGGCTGTTGCAGCCATGAACGCCGCCCAACTGATTGCCTTTCAGGCTAGTGGCGGTTTTACGCCGTCTGTGCTGGCGGCTACGGCCTGGTGAGGCTGGTGTTGCCCTGGTGCTGTTATGGGGCGTATGGGAGATTCGCACGGTTTATAGCGGCTGGGCCAAATCCATCCATGCTCATCACCCTTATCAGCGCCGGTCATGGCGTAGCCATCGCCAGCGCATCACGCATCCCTGAATTCGGCGGCAGCCGCTGACTTCATTGAAAGCATGCGTGTTTATGAGAGTTATGGGTATGAGGAAGGGGAAGACGATGAGGATGACGGGATGGAAGACAGGCAGAATATTGACGCGATTCAGCTGATGCAGCTGTCTTATGGGGGAGTCTGAACAGGCTGCGGGTGTGAGGTGAGGTTTGAGCTTTCCCGTGTCGTTTCGTAATGGAGCAAATGCGAAACGGCAGACTCACCGCCTATTGCCAGATCGGCAGTTTTTTCCAGTTCGATGGAAATCCCATCGCTGCCACAGGTGCGCGGTGGGATTCAATCAGACTTATCAACCGGCTACGCCAGTTATGGCCGGGAGAAACAACGCCCATGCAGTGCAGCATAATGACTAAAGCGTTATACAACCGGCGAGAGCCCGGCTGAAACTGCGACTTCAAAGTTGCTGGCTTCCCTTTAGGAAGCAGCGGTGTAATTGTGAACTCTCTGTTCCACAAGCGCCCGTGGTGAGCGGAAATGTTTCTCACAAACGCCAAGTGATGCAGCCACGACCCAAATACTTTTTCATCCAGACCATAGATGGAAGCAATGGCTCTGCGAATAGGCATGGGCTTGAGATTCCCGTACCAGCGCGATAACAGCCCCAGAGACATGACTTCGCATACAGCCCAGAGAGGTGGGAGCGCCTCGGAATAAGTCATTTTCAAATGCCTGATGAATACCTCATCAGATCGCTGAACTTCCTTGGTCAACTTGAGAATATTCGACTGCCACCGTCCCGAATCCACCGCAAGAGAAACATCTAGGTGAGAGTGCGGGCCGTGCTGATGTGCAAGCTGGTATGCCCATTGGCTCCGAGCTGATACCTCTATGCGTTCAATTGCATCCATAATCAGCAGACGCAACTCTCGATCAAAGATGTATAGATTAAGTGCATCCTCGAATCGAATACCGGGATGAAACTGATGAGGGTTATGGTTGGCTTCGAAGGGTAGCCAGTAAGCGCTCAGACGGTAATAGTTCAGATGCTGAAGGTAGAACTTGGCCGACTCGGGGTCATCGACTCGCATACCACGCTGACGAAGGATGGCAATTTGCTCATCGTAGTTCGTGGAGGGTTTTGTGAACGAAGGTCGTGGCGTCGTCATGTCTGCTCATGCCAGGGAGTGAGCCTACTAACTCGCGATGCTTGGCCCAAAAAAGTAACCCGCCGGTTTGAGGATACGCTTGCGCGCATAGCCTTGGCGGGTTTTGTTACTTGCATTGTATCGAATTTCAAGGGTCAGGGATAGCCTCTTGGCAAGAACGCTTTGAAGCGGTGTTGAGTGCAAGACGTTCCAGCGGTAGCTGGGGACCGTCTATTGACGGCCCCGATCTTCAAAAGCTGAGTCAGGCGGATTCAAACCGCGAAGCCGCCCTTGCGTTTACACAGCAATAGGCTTGCCATCCGCACGCTGTATCACTACGGTCGAAGAACGCGGGCGTACCGTATTCATGCTGACCACGGTGGCGTCATGCGTATCGTAGGCCGGCCAGTTCACCGGGTGCTGAATGTTCAGGAACAGGCTGGTGTGGTCCGGCGTCATGGTAAAGCCCGTAATTTCGGCTTCGTTCGGGCCTACAAAGAAGCGACGCAGATCGGACTGGTTGCTGGCGTTGATGGCCGGGCCGGTGCCCGAGCTGTCTGCCAGGGCGCCGGGGATAACGGCCAGCATCTGGTCGTTGGTGGCGCGGGCAACATTGTTTTTGCGTCCGCCATCAATGCCGTTGTCGGTCTGAATCCACAGAATGCCTCGGCTGTCGAAGCCCAGACCGTCAGGGCTGGCCAACTGGTTCAGATCGGTCAGGCCGGAGCGGTTGGTATCTGCGTCCGCACCCGAATCCGAGCCGAATACGAAGATATCCCACTGGAACTTGTTCGAACCGGGTTCGTCATGCCAGCGAATAACGTGACCGTTGACGTTGTTCAGACGCGGGTTCGCGGCGTTGGTGCCGGACGATGCGTTGCGGCTGGTGTTGTTGGTCAGCGTCAGGTAGATGTCGCCGTTGCTGGGGTGGGTGGCGGTCCACTCGGGGCGATCCATCGGGGTGGCACCCACAAAGTCCGCTGCGCCACGGGTGTTGATCAGGATTTCTTCCAGGGTTTTGAACTTGTCGGACAAGGTGCCGCCATCCTTGCCTTTGGTGGAACCCGTCAGTGCCAGCCATTCGCCCGAACCGTCTTCATTAAAGCGGGCAACATACAAGGTTCCCTTGTCCAGATACTTGGCGCCCACGGCCAGGCGGTCGGTGCGCTGGGCATCTTTCGGGTCCCAGGCGGCATCGGATACAAAGCGGTAAACGTATTCAAAGCGCGAGTCGTCGCCGCTGTAGAAAGCCAGGGGTTTGCCGGCTTCAGGTTTGCTGTAGGCACAGCCTTCGTGAGCAAAGCGGCCCATGGAGGTGCGCTTGGTGGCGATGCTGCTGGGGTCGTAGGGGTCGATCTCGACCAGGTAACCAAAGCCGTTGACTTCATTGCGCCAGTCTTCTGTTGCACTGGCACCGGTTTCCGTCACGTTAAAGCGAGCAAATTCGCCCAGTACTTCCGAAGGGTCTTGGGCGGCGGTTTCCCACTTGTAGCGGCCAGTCGGGCCAGCCGATACGCCCACACGCTGCTGGTGGGCCGGACGATTGCCGGTGTTCACAAAGCAGGCCGCCCAGTTCTCTTCAGCGGTGATGTAGGTGCCCCAGGGTGTGGTGCCGTTACCGCAGTTATTGTTGGTACCACGCACTTGCGTGCCGTTGGGCGAGAAGGGGGTCTTGACCCAGTCCGTGCCGCCAATAGGGCCAGCCAGTTTCATGGCAGTGGCAGAGGTAAAGCGACGGTTGTAGCGCGAGTTCTGAACGATGTCCCAACGGCCATTGCTACGGCGAATATGGATGATGGCGACACCGTGGGCGTTGATTTCCTTGCGTACTTCTTCAGCCGGGCGCTTGCCATTGACCACGGTCGGGCCATTGGGGTGCAGGGCTTTTTCATCAATGTATTCGTGGTTGACGGCCAGCAGGCCCTCGGTAGAGCTGC
The DNA here is from genome assembly GCF_002443155.1 of Alcaligenes faecalis. Classification (NCBI taxonomy): domain Bacteria; kingdom Pseudomonadati; phylum Pseudomonadota; class Betaproteobacteria; order Burkholderiales; family Alcaligenaceae; genus Alcaligenes; species Alcaligenes faecalis. Next base: position 1,090,564 of record NZ_CP023667.1, read on the forward strand.
CTTCCAGGGGGAAGAAGTGCATGCCGTCATGGTGCATGCCCATGGAATTGAGCAGGTCGTTGGAGCTGTTATTGCCGTTCTTGTCCCAGGGCAGGGCATTGTCATTGATCGGCGTACCCCAAGGGGCCAGCACATGGGCAATGTAGCCGGGAGGCACGACACAGCCGTCGGTCATGGAAGTGGGCAGGGATTCAAAACCCAGTTTGACGCTTGCTGGTGGTTCCGGATCAGGGCCGGGGCCGGGGTTCGGGTTCTCGCCGCCACCGTTACCAGTGGAATTGCCACCCGTGCTGCCGCTATCACAGCCTGCCAGACCAAAGCTGGTCATGGTGGCCAATGCAGCCGCCAGGCCACCGCGCATCACGGCACGGCGTGACATGCTTTTTTCCAGAATTTCACTAAAAGGGGTGTTCTGACTGACGTTACGTACAGTCTTGTCGGAGATATGTTTGCTCATAGTGATCAATAGCGCCAAGGCTGAGTTGTGGGGGTAGCGCTCATGCTAGTGGCTCAACGTGAAAGGTCTATGACAAGGAGCTGAATGTTCGGGATGGTGGCTTTTTGTTGGCTTGCCCGGGTGGAGGGGAAACGAAGGGGCAAGCGGGCAGGGTCTGGCGCTGGTTTTTGGCGATGCTGGTTTGTTCGCCGGATCAGGCTGGAATTGGACTTTTGTTTTAATTAAAAAAATCAGTGCCTTGGCTATTGGGCGAATATCGATTTTGTTTCATGTACAGAGTTGTACACTTTTTTTGTTTTTTGCCGTAACTCTGTTTGAGTATTTCCCTATCTATTTAGAACACAAGGACTAAAGCGACCTTGAGTTCTTTTTGGTGTTCAGGAATCTTTAAGGTTCAAAGCCCGTTTTTTTTCATGGTGTACGCCCCATGAATGGGCCTTTTTCAGAGGCTTTGATACTTCCTATTTGTTGTACTATGTTTCTTTTTTTTCTTCGGGAACTCAATGAAGCAAGGGGTTTTACTGCGCAGTGGCCGTGCCGATGCTTTCATGGCTTTAGGTGAGGGCGGTCGACCGGTATTTCGCTCCGCTTTACAGTTGCGAGAAGCCTTGCGCCGTCGGGCGGGCAACTTTGCCGACCATCTGGCGATTCCGCAAAGCAATGAAACGGGTTCCACGCTGGATTGGTACAGCCCGGTCTCTGGCCAGGTCGTACCCTGGACCGCCGCTACCGAGCAAGAACGCGAAGAAGGCTTGAAGCAATTAAGTGCTTTTCAGGCCCGGTTGAACGAGATGACCCCAAGCATGGATGCCGAAGAGCAAGAGGCTTTGGGCGACAAGGCCTTGTTCTCCAGCTTGCTGCGCCGCGTGCTTTATTTCCCGGACGATAACTTTGTGTATCTGGTCAATGGCAAGCCCGTGTTGACCTTCTGGGGTTTTCTGCATCACGGTGCAGATCAGAATCAGGACCCCTTGCTGCCTTTGATGCCCGCGCCTAAAGCCGCGCCTGTCGTGGCTCCACCTGTGGTGCCGCCCGTCGAGCCCGTGGTGGCCCCTGTCGTGGCCCCGGTTGCTGCCAGTTGGTGGTCCCGCTGGTGGTGGCGTTTGCTGGCTTTGCTCTTGCTGCTGGCCTTGCTCTTGTTTGGTTTGCGTTGGTGCACCACGCCGGTTGTGCCCGATACCCCTTTGGGTTCCTTCACTTCCAGCGTAGGCAGCTACTTGCCCGAGAAAGTCCGTAATTGGCTGGGCTGGTCCTTGCCTAAACTGGATGCTGGCGCCTTGCTACCGAATGGTCGTGTGGATGCGACAGGCCTTGTCCCCACGGGCACCGTTCCGGTGGTTCCAGGCGCCACAGGTGCTGGCACCGCTCCCGGTGTTGAAGCACCAGGGGCTGCCGCTCCGGGAGCGGAGGCTCCTGCCGCAGCGGGTGCTCCGGATGCGGGGCAGGCTCCTGATGCCACGCCGCCTACACCGACAGCCGAACCCGGCGCAAACGCCAATCCTCAGCCGCCTGAATTGCCTCAAGACCCGGCAAGCCCGCCTGCTGATCCTGCCGCGCCCCCAACACCGGATGCCAACCCAGCTGCTCCGGCCACGCCTGCTGCCCCTGCCGGTTCCTTGGTGGTGCCGCCTGATGCCTTGCAGTCCGGCAAGATGGATTTTCTGAATGGCCAGTGGGCTGCCCGCATGGGTGTGCAAGACAGCCAAACCGGCAAACCCGTGCAACTGCAATATCAGTTGAAAGACGGTGCAGGCAATGTGCAGATCAAGCGTGGCGACGGCGTTCAGTGTGAAGCTCCCGTGTCTGCGTCGTCTGAGCAGGGTCGCTTGATTTTGAATGCCAATTCCGCCGCAAAGTGCACGGACAATGCCGCTTACGATATGCCCAAGATTGTGTGCGACCCCGGCGCAGCGGGCGCAGCTGCCCAATGTGCGGGCATGTACGGCTCCAATGCCTTTCCTTTGATCTTGCAGCAATCCGAATGATGAGTGCTTGAATCTTATGTTGCCTGAATTACTCAAACACGATGGCTTGGTTACTTTGATTGAAAACACCGGAGTCCAGTTCATGGACTTCGGTTTTGACATCAACGCTCCCACTTTGGGCAGCAAGAAGCTGGGCACCTTGAACCACTCTTTCTTCAGCACGAACGGCCAGAATTGGCGTTTCCTGTTTGAAGGCTTGCAGTTTGGCCAGGAACAAACCCTGTTCCATCAGCCAGAAGGCGAGGTCGGGGTGTACCAGGGCGGCGGCCGCAATGATCAGGAATGCGATGTCTCTTTGAGCCGCACCCTGGATCTGTTCGATGGCCTGTGGCTGCCCGTGCCCTATGTGCGCTTTGTGGCACCGCATCGCTTTGATCATGGCCCGGCCAGCTGGAGCCGTCTGCGCGTCGTGCGTCTGGAAACGCCCGATCGCGACGGCAATACACACCGTATTACGGTTGCCTGCGATACCAGCGTGGTGGACCTGACCGAGGGTGCGGCCTACCTGGCCCCCTTGCGTGAAGACATCAATGCCGGGGCCTTGTTCCGCATTGCCTGCGACAGCGCCCATATGGACTGGTTCCTGAACCGCGACTGGGTGCAGGAATGGTTGCTGGAAGTCTATAAAGACAACGTCAACAAAACGCGCAATATTGACTTTGGCGAAGACGTGAACGCCTTGCGTTCGGCTCAGCTGCATTTCCTGAATCTGCTCAGCCTGTTTGCGCCGCCGCATGAGTGCGTGGATGGTCGTTCCGAAGCCTGGGTGCGCCTGCCGGACATCAAGGTGCTGGCTGCCAACTGGCAAAGCGAACAGGTCATTCCTGTGGACTTGGTGCTGGACGTGGGGAACTCGCGCACTTGCGGGATTCTGATTGAAAACCACGGTCAGGACGACTCCGGCTTGCGGCAGAACTATGTGCTGCAACTGCGGGACTTGTCGCATCCGCATCAGGTGTACAGCAAGCCCTTTGAAAGTCGCGTGGAGTTTGCGCAGACGGACTTTGGCAAGAACCACTTGTCCCTGAAAAGCGGACGCCCCACCGCCTTCTCCTGGCCCACTTTAGTGCGTGTCGGGGATGAGGCCGCGCGTCTGGCTGCCCGCCGTCGCGGCACCGAGGGCACGACCGGGCTGTCCAGCCCCAAGCGCTACTTGTGGGACGAAAACGAATACAAGCACGGCTGGCGTTTCAGCCAGCAGTACGACCGCTCCGATGCAGAGCCGCGTGCCCTGGCGGCACCGTTCTCCCTGCATATCGACGAGCGTGGCGAAGCCCTGTACACCCTGGACGAAGACGACCGTCTGCCGGTGTTCGAGCCTTTCTATTCGCGCAGCTCGGTCATGACTTTCATGCTGACTGAGGTGCTGGCCCAGGCGCTGCTGCAAATCAACAGCCCGGCCCAGCGGGTACGCCAAGGTCACTCCAACAAGCCTCGCCGCTTGAGCAATATTGTCCTGACCGTGCCGCCCGGCATGCCTTTGGTAGAACGCAGCTTGCTGGCTGAACGTCTGCGTCAGGCCATTGGTCTGTTGTGGACCAGCATGGACTGGTATCAAGGCGAAGAAGACCCTTATGGTCTGGAGCCTTCTGAATCGGGCCGCATGCCGGAGAACCTGCGCGTGCCTCTGCCCGAGTTCCGGGTGGAATGGGACGAGGCTACCAGCTCTCAACTGGTCTACCTGTTTACCGAAATTACCCAGAACTTCGCTGGCCATGCTGACGAGTTCTTTGATGCGGTTGCCGCTCCCTACAAGGAAGATCGGGAAACGCTGACGCTGGGCATTATTGATATTGGCGGCGGTACCACCGATATCGTGATCAGTGACTACACCTTGCGTCGCCCGGCAGGGGCGGGCGGTGGCAGCAACCTGACCATCTCGCCCAAACAGCGTTTCCGTGACAGCTTCCGCGTGGCCGGTGATGACATCTTGCTGGACGTCATCCAGCGCTATGTGCTGCCCGCCTTTGAAGATGCCTTGAGCCATGCCGGTGTGGAAGACACGGATGTGTTCCTGTCGCGTCTGTGCGGCAATGAAAAAGCCGATGCCGATAAAGCCGTCTTGCGTCAGCAACTGGCCTTGCAGGTCTTTGTACCGCTGGGCCTGGAGTTCCTGAAACGCTACGAAGCCTACGATCCGCATGAAGACCCGCGCGCCGTCCAGTCCTTGCCGTGGGGCGAGCTGCTGGAGTTCGAGCACCTGCAGGGCGATCAGGCCAATGCACCGTTGTCACACGCGTCGGCAGGCTCGGCCGATGCCTTGCCACGGGTCTCCAGCAAGGTGGTTCAGTACGTGCTGGACGAGTTGCACAAGCATGCCGGTCAGCGCGTCGATCTGGAATTGGCCAAGGTTGAACAGCCTTTTGATCTGGCCCATTTGCACCAGGGTCTGGTCAGCGGTTCTCTGAACATCAACGATCCCTTGCGCGCCTTCTGCGAAGTGCTGAATTACTACGATTGCGACATTGTGCTGATGGCCGGACGTCCTTCGCGTCTGCCGGGTGTACAAGCCTATGTGCGCTCGCAAATGCCGGTATCGCCTACGCGCTTGCTACCTTTGCACAATTACCGCACGGGCAGCTGGTATCCCTTCCATACCAATGGTCGGATCGACGATCCCAAGAGCACGGCCTCGGTTGGCGCCATGCTGTGCCTGCTTTGCTACAACATGAATATTGACCAGTTCAATTTCAAAGTATCGAATCTGCGCCCGCGCTCCACCCTGCGTCACATCGGGATTATTGACTCCAATAATCAGATCAAGGATCAGGACATCGTCTACAAGGACGTGCTCCAGATGGACCCCGATACCCGCGAGGAAATGGTGACGCTGGAAAGCGTCAGCAGCGAAGACTCCGACGGTTATCACCTGCTCATGCAGGGCAGCTATCTGCGTCTGGGTTATCGGCAACTGGATGTAGAGCGCTGGCCCGCCTCGCCCTTGTATTACCTGCACCTGAACGAGAAGGTGCGTCGCCAGATGGCCGATGCGCCTGACGACGATGGCCAACTGCCATCCATGGAAGTGACCTTGATGGTGGACAAGACGTCCCAAGGTGGGCAAGGACGCCGTTTGATCAGCGATCGTCTGAAGATCAAGAACTCGGCACCCCGGGACTTCAAACTGAGTGGCGTGTCCAAAGGGGCCGTCCGTATCCAGCTCAACACCATGCTGGAAGCAGGCCTGGGTGATTCTCCATATTGGCTCGATAGCGGGAGCGTAGTGCTCAAATGATGGACATGACGACCTTACAGCAGGATTTGTGCCAGGACTGGCAGAACGTATACCAAGGTGCCGGACAGGCCATTGACTGGGTGATGCAGGCTCGCGCCTCGTCGCAGCGCCTGAACGCGCAGGCCGATAGCCTGGTGCTGGAACTGCGCCGTGCCCGCAATACCGCCCGTAGTCTGGGCGTGGTGTCAGGCCGCCCCATGACGATTGGTTTCTTTGGCCTGTCGCAGGCGGGCAAGTCTTACCTGATTTCCAGTCTTGCCGCCGGTGGCAATGGCCGTCTGGAAACCAATTACGGCGGGGAAACCATCGACTTCCTGCGCCATGTGAACCCGCCAGGGGGCGGTAAGGAAGCCACGGGTCTGGTGACGCGCTTTAGCCGCAATGCCACCGCAGGCCCGGATGCCTATCCCGTCGAACTGCAGATTTTCTCTGAAGTCGATATGGTGAAAATCCTGGTCAATAGTTACTTCAATGACTTTGACAAGGAACAGATCGGCTACACCTTTGCCGCAGACCGCATCAAGGCCTTGATCGAATCGCTCAAGAGCCGTGCCGGTGCAAACGATGCAGGCTTGAGCGCTGATGATGCCGTGTCCCTGTGGGATTACGTGCGCAGCAGCTTTGGCAATACCACTCGCTTGCTGGACAGCACCTATTGGCCGGAGGTTATCAATCTGGCCCCTGCCTTGCGTCTGGAAGACCGGGCACAGCTGTTCTCCATCTTGTGGGGCGAGCAGGCTGAGCTGAGCGAGCTTTATATCGGCCTGGCTAAAGTGCTGCAGGCTCTGGGGCATCCCAGCAAGGTTTACGCACCACTGACGGCGCTGATTCGTCGCGAAGGCGATGGCTTTGTGCAGCAAGACAGCATCATGAACGTGGACGTGCTCGAATCGTTGGGCAGTGCCACCGAGAAAAGCCTGAGCGTGTTGCCTGTGCGCGAGCAGGACGGCCAGCCCGTCGTTGCCGCCCAAGCGGTCGAAGTGCCTTTGGCTCATCTGGCAGCGTTGACGGTGGAGCTGACTTTCCCCCTGATTGGTGAAACCCAAGGCGGCGGCGTGGACAAGGTTGATCTGCTGGACTTCCCCGGTTACCGGGGTCGCCTGAATATTCGCTCCGTGCAGGATGCCGGTGCCGCTTCGGAAAGCAGCGGTGGCAACCCCGCTTCGCAACTGATTCTGCGCGGCAAGGTGGCTTATCTGTTTGAGCGCTATACCGATCAGCAGGAAATGAACGGCCTGGTCATGTGCACCGCTTCGGACAAGCAAAGCGATGTGAAAGATGTAGAGCCCGTGCTGACGCGCTGGGTCCATCGCACTCAGGGTGCCACGCCGCAGGAACGCCAGAACCGTAAAGTGGGTCTGATGTGGGCCATCACCATGTTCGACAAACGTATCGGCGCCTCCCTGATTCAGGACGATGCCCAGGTGCGCGACAGCTGGGACGGCTTGATGAAGATGAGCTTCAAAGAGCGTTTCGGCCACTGCGAATGGTTGCAGCAATGGCGTCCGGATCAGCCCTTCTCCAACACCTTCCTGGTGCGCAAGCCCGGTATGCCCACCCCCTTTATTGATCTGGACACCGAAAGCCGGGAGCTATCCATTACGGCATCCGTGGCCGAGAAAATGGGGCGCATGCGTGGCAGCTTTATCGAAAACCCGCTACTGGCACAGCAATTAAGTGATCCGGCCGAAGCCTGGGACGCCATGCTGGCTTTGAATGATGGCGGCATGCAGCGTTTGCGTGCGTATGTGGCCCAGATTGGTGGTCTGGACTTCAAACTGATGCGCTTGCAGGAACAGTTCCGTAGCTTGCATGACAGCCTGGTCAAGAAGTCCCTGCATTCCTGGTACAGCCAGGACGGCGACCAGCAATCGGTGGTCAAGGAAGCCTTGGCCAAACAGTTCCGGCAGGAACTGCCTGCTTACCGCGCCATTGTGGGTGAGCTGCTGGCTGCGCTGCACCTGCCACAAGATACCTTGCGTGATCTGTTCCTGAGCCTGGGCTCCAGCAAATCCGAACCGGACGAGCCGGGCGTTCTGACGCAAGAGCAGCCCTTCGAGCAGCAGTACGCCGATCTGGTGTACCGCAGTTGGGTCAGTCAGTTGCGCGAGCTGCCCGCCGGCCGTACCAATCAGAACGTGCTGCGCATGCCGGTGGATTTGCTCTCCAGTCTGGTTGAAGAGCTGATTGTGGCCTCGGACCGTTGGGCCTTGCGCGACAAGTTGCTGGCTGTGCTGACCAAGCGCCGTCAAAGCGGCGTGCGTCGCGAGCGTCTGGCCGATCGCCAGGTCTGCAATGTGGCCATGACGATCAGCGAGTTTGTGACCTGGTTCTACCTGAAAGGCGGCAGCGACGACTTCTTCAAGAGCCCCAAAGCCTTTGGCCAGGATGGCATGCCGGCTTTGCCGGCAGAGCCCCAGGACCACGGCGCGATTTTCTTTGAACAATGGCTGGCCGCTTTGGCACACACCACTTTGCATAACGCCGGTTATGAAGGTGGCCGTGAACTGAGCCTGGAGCAGAACCAGGCCTTGGGACGCATTCTGGAACGATTTACCGATAAGAGCGTGGCATGAAATTAAGATTTAGTTTGCAGGCTTTGGAGCCCGCGGTCCCTGGCCGTGCTCGTCTGTATGTGCGTAATGCAGATAAGGATGATGTTCTGGAGTTGGCTGAATATGCGATCGCCATTCAGCGCAGTCAGGACAGCTATTACTTGCACTTGGCACAAAGCTGGGATGCGTCCTTGCGCTGGTTGCCGCAACAAGGCTGGACCGAGCATGAAGAGGGTATTGCCGTTCTGCTGAACGCTGACATTGTGGATTCGCTGCTGGCCAATGCCAGCGATGCGTATCAAATCACTTTGGCGGAGGCCAACGGCGAAGAGCTGGGCCGCAGCCCGCTGAAGCTGGACAAGGGCATCTTGCCCTCCACAGCCGGTGGTAATGCCCAGGCCATGGAGCTGACCATGCCTGTGGCCGCCGTACCCGAAACGCCTGCTCCGGAGCCGGTTGTTGAAACACCTCCGGTGGTGGAAACGGTGGCTCCTCCACCGCCAGAACCCGTCAAGGAAGAAACACCTGCGCCCAAGGTAGAGACGACTGCTCCTGTTGCGCCTCCTGCCAAGAAAGGCGGTATGGGCAAATGGATTGTCTTGCTTGTTCTGTTGTTGATTGTGGCAGGGGCAGCAGGTTACTGGTTCTACAGCCAATCTGCCAAGGACGACAGCCCGGCCGCCCCCGATGCGCCAGAGTCCAGGCCTGCGGTCGTGGAAACAGACAACTGCACCATGGACAAGCTGGCAGACCGTCCTGGCCTGCAATTTGTGCAAGAGTGCGTCAAGGAAAGCAAAACCTCCGAACAATGGCTGGCCGTGATTGAGGAAGCCAAAAAGGCGGAACAGTGTGACGTGGCCCAGCGCTTGTACGTGAACAAGGCACAGTCCGGTGATGTGAAAATCGCCATGGCTTACGCCCGTGAATACGATCCCAAGGATCACCAGGCCAATGCCTGCTTTAGCAAGCCCAATCCCGCTACGGCTGCGTACTGGTACGAAACCGTCTTGCTGTCCGAGCCTGATAACGCGCAAGCCAAGGCCCGCTTCCAGGAGTTGAGTCAATGATGATACGTCCCCTTGTTCGATTCAGTTTGCTTGGTGCTCTCCTATTGGGCGCAAGCCAGGCACAGGCCGCGGCTCCCTTGCTGCAAGAGGGCAAGAAGACGCTGTATCAACGTGTTCTGACCACGCCGTCCTGCCGTCTGTTTTCTTCGGAAACGGATCAGCAGGGCAAGCCGGTGCCTGCGTTCAGCCGCTTTTATATTTACCAGCGCAAAGAGCAGGGCGGGGCAGAGCGCGTGCAAGTTGGCCCGGATAGCCAGGGCAAGACCGTAGGCTGGCTGGACAAGGCCTGCACGGTGGACTGGAAAATGCAGTTGACCCTGGCCTTCACCAACCCGGCCAACCGCGATCGCATGCTGTTTTTCAAGGATCGCGCCTTGCTGGAAAAAGTGCTGGACACGCCAGACCCGGCCACCTTGGTGGCCCCTATGCGTCAGGCTTTGCGTAAAGACGCGCAAACAGAGGGCGTATTGGCGCAAGAGCCCGAGTACTTTGTGGATGTGCAGGAACAGTTCTACCTCTTGCCCGTCTTGAGCGGCGAAGAAGTCATGACTGAAAACGGCTTTCGTACCCGTTTGCTGAATGTGGCGTCCGTCACCAAGCACACGGCAGACCAGAAAGAGCCGGAAGCCGCCAAGCAAGAGCCTGAGCAGGCTCAGGATCAGGATACCGCCCAACGTACGTCCCAGATCAAGGGCTTTAGTGCGGCCGTGGTCTTTGTGATTGACTCCACCATCTCCATGGACCCGTACATTGATCGCACTCGCGAGGCCGTGCGCAAGGTCTATGCCAAGGTGGAAGAGCAGGGCTTGTCCGAACAGGTCAAGTTTGGCCTGATCGCGTTTCGCTCCAATATGGAAGCCGCGCCGGGCATCGAGTATTTGACGCATGTGTATGCGGACCCCAATACCGTGACCAGCAGCGAAGACTTCCTCTCCAAAGTGTCGGGCTTGAAGCAAGCCAAGGTCTCTACCGTTGCTTACGACGAAGATGCTTACGCGGGCGTGCTGGAAGCCTTGGACAAGGTGAACTGGAACAATTTTGGCGCGCGTTATGTGGTGCTGATTACGGATGCCGGGGCGCTGGAAGGCAATAACAAGTACTCCTCGACCGGACTGGATGCACCGCAACTGCGCATCGAAGCCGCCAAGCCCGGTGTGGCGATCTACACCCTGCATTTGAAGACACCATCGGGCAAGAACAACCACGCCAAGGCCGAAGACCAGTACCGCGAGCTATCCACTTACGGTGGCACACAAACTTCGCTGTACTACCCGGTCAATGCCGGTGACGTGAACCAGTTTGGCAAGATGGTCGATAACCTGGCGACCGCACTGACCGAGCAGGTCAAAGTGGCCTACCAGGGTGGGGATGCGATTGGCAGTGCAGCGCGTGCCCAGGAGACCGGCGACACCACCACCGACCAGATGCTGACCGACGCCGAGTTGATCGGCCATGCCATGCGCCTGGCTTATTTGGGCAAAACCACGGGCACCACCGCGCCTGAAGTGTTCCATGCCTGGATCAGCGACCGTGATCTGGTGCGCCAGAACATCCCGACAACCGATGTGCGTGTCCTGCTGACCAAAGCTCAGTTGAGTGACTTGAGCGATGTGGTCAAACAGATTCTGGATGCAGCCAACGAAGGCATGATCTCGCCTACCGATATGTTCAACCGCTTGCGTTCCGTGGCAGCGGCCATGGGGGCGGACCCCAGCACCCTGAAACAGGAAAAGGGCACCAAGCTGGCCGAACTGGGCCTGATGAGCGAGTACCTGGAAGACCTGCCTTACCAGAGCGCGGTACTGACCTTGGATGAAGATACCTGGACCAGTTGGGATGCCTTGAGCCAGGAAAAATTCATTCGTGACCTGAGCACCAAGCTGCGCTACTACGAGCGCTATAACGCCGATGCGGATCGCTGGGTGTCGCTGGCTGAAGGCGCCGATGCACGTGATGACGTTTATCCCGTGCCTTTGGAGATGATGCCCTGACATGCTCCGCATTCAGCAGCTAGAGGTCTCCCGGGGGCACGGCCCCCACGCTTTTCGTGTGCAACTGCCCGAGCTTGCTCTGGACGCGGGGCAGATTGTGGCCGTGACCGGCGTGAGCGGTTGCGGCAAAAGCACCTTGCTGGAAACCTTGGGGCTGCTCTTGCGACCCACTCAGGCCCAGGTCTTTACCTTGGGTAAAGAGGCCAAGGACATCAAGGCCTTGTACGCCAGCGGGCGCGAGTCTGAACTGGCTCAATGGCGGGCCAGAAACCTGGGCTTTGTGTTGCAAAACGGCGGCTTGCTGCCGTATTTGTCAGTCTGGGAAAACATGGTTTTGCCGCGCCGCTTGCTGGGCTTGCCGGTTAAGGCGGACCATCTGGACGCGGCCATCGCTACCCTGAAACTGGAGCGGCTGCTGAATCTGTATCCTTCAGCCTTGTCGATTGGGGAACGACAGCGCGTGGCCTTTTCTCGCGCCATTGCACATGCTCCCGGTCTGGTGCTGGCCGATGAGCCTACTGCCGCTCTGGACCCCGAGACGGCTCACAATGTGTTCCAGCTGTTTTTCAGTCTGGCCAAGGAGCTGGATCTGGCGGTCTTGCTGGTCTCGCACGATTGGGACAGCCTGAGCCAGTTCGCTATTCCGCGCTTGCAAGCCAAGCTGGAACCGGGCTTGAGCATCTTTGTCCCCGAGGTTGCCGCCCCATGTTTGTAAACGTCTTTCGTCTGGCCTGGGCCGACTTGCGTTTTGACTGGCGCATCTCTTTTTGCATGGTGGCGGCCATGGTAGCCGTGGTGGCTCCCTTGTTGCTGCTCTTTGGCTTGAAGCACGGTGTGGTCACCCAGTTGCAGCAGGAGTTGCTGCAAGATCCACGCAACCTGGAAGTGAAGATGTTGAGCAGCGGCAGCTTTGACCAGGCCTGGCTGAACAAGCTGCGTCAAATGCCCGGCGTGGGCTATGCCATTGGCATGACACGCTCCTTGAATACCCAGGCAGATTTGCGTCTGGACCGACGCCGTTTTCTGGAAAACGTCGAAGTACTGGCCAGCGCACAGGGCGATCCCTTGCTGCAGAATCAGGCCCGTGACTTGTCTCCCCATGAAATCATCCTGACTCAGGAAGCCGCCCGTCGCTTGAACTGGACAGCGGGCGAGTCCGTGTATTTGCGCCTGAGCCGCCGTCTGGACGGACAGCTGGAGCAGGGCAATAAAGCCATGACCGTGGTGGATGTGCTGGCGGAACACCGCTATTCGCGTCCCGCCGTGTTCGTGGCCCCTGAAACCTTGCTGGCTCTGGAATACGCCCGCGATGGTTTTCAAATCCCCGATTTTTCCCTGCTGACCGGCAAGCCTTTGGCCGCCGATATGCCCGTGCTCTACGCCCGCGCCCGTGTCTATGCCAGCACGATTGATCAGGTTGGCGAGGTGGCAAAAGGACTGGAGCAGCAAGGCATTCCGGTCGCCAGCCGCTACGCCGATATTGAAAATGTGCGCGCCATTAACCGCGTGCTGAGCCTGATCTTTGGTGTGATTGCCCTGACCGCCATCGTGGGTTGCGCGGCCTCTTTGGGCGGGGCATTTTTGGCGAACGTGGACCGCAAGCGCAAAGATCTGGCGGTCCTGCGTTTGCTGGGTATTGATAGCGGCGGCGTCATCCGCTACGTGCTGATTCAGGCCATTTTGTTAAGTCTGATCGCCTATGCCTTGGGACTGGGCCTGTATGGCCTGGGCAGTACCTTATTCAATCAACTACTGGTAGGAGATGGCCTGCAGACGGACTTCGTGTGTCGCATTACCGTGGCCCATGCCCTGTACGCCTTACTGATGGTGGCGGGTCTGGCGTGTGTGGTGGCGGCAATCGGAGCCTGGCGAGCCGTTCGTGTTCAACCTGCGGAGAGTTTGCGTGAAATTTAATCCTTTGTTCAGTGCGGCCAGCTTGTTGCTGGGTGTCAGCGCTGTGGCGCAGGCAGCGCCCTGGGACGAGAAGTATTACAACCCCAAACCAGCTGAGGGCGATGTGGTTCTGCCCATGCCTTGCGAAGGTGCCATGGTGTTTCGCCGTGTGGCCGTGCCCGTGGCCGGTCCTTTGGACGATATGCGTGTGGTGGTGGGGCAGGAAGCCGAGGAGTGGGGCTATATCGAACACAAGCGCCCCGAGTTCATTGCAGGCAGCTTTACCGATAGCAAGGCTGGTTCCTCGCGCTATTACCTGATGGCCAAGTACGAGCTGAACAAATTGCAGTATCAGGCCATGACGGAAGCCATTTGCCCGACACCCAAGAACACCCTGGTGGTGCCGCAGACCGACATCAGCTGGATGGACGCAGTGCATTTCTCCGACCTGTACAACCAGTGGCTGCGCGAGAACGCGGCCGACAAACTGCCCAAGGAAGATGGTTTGGCTGGTTTTGTACGTCTGCCTACGGAAATTGAGTGGGAATATGCGGCGCGCGGTGGTTCGGCCTTGTCCTCGGCCGAGTTCCGTGACGTGCGTTACCCCATGCCCGAAGGCATGAATGAGTACGAGTGGTATGCCGGTGCGCAGTCCTCCAACGGAGCTGTGCAATTGATGGGGCGGCTCAAGCCCAATCCGCTGGGCCTGCATGACATGCTGGGCAATGTGGACGAGATCATTCTGGAGTCCTTCCGCCTGAACAAGCTGGATCGTCAGCACGGGCAAGCCGGCGGCTTTGTGGTGCGTGGCGGCAATTTCCTGTCCAAGCCTGAAGCACTGCGTTCTTCGGCTCGTAAAGAGCTGGCTTACTACGGCCCCAAAGGGCCCACACAAGCGAAAACAACCGGGATGCGGCTGGCCCTGGTGTCGATTGCCCTGACTTCGCGCGAGCGTGTGCAGGCTATTGAAAAGAGTTGGCAAGCTCTGGGCACCGAGCAAGGCACGGTGAACCCGAATGAGCCAGCCGAGGAGTCCGCGGTGCAGCGCCTGGGCTCCTTGGCCAGTACGCTGGAAGACGACAAGCTCAAAGCCCAGTTAAAGCAATTGGAAGGGGATTTGCGAGCGGCCAATCTGCGTCAGGAAGAGATGCGTGATCAGGCCATTCGCGCCAATCTGGAGCTGGGCTCGTTCCTGTGCACCAAGCTGAAAGACGATGTGCTCTTCGTAGAATTGCTGCACCGAAATTACGATGCCTTGTGCGAAGCCGATACGGATGACAAACAATGCGCCAGCCGCAAATTGAAGTTGGATGAGCAGGAAGACCGTGTCGCCAAGCTGGCCCGTTATTATGCGAGCAATTTGATTGATGCCTCGTCCTTGTACGGGCTGAACTTGCTGGAAAAACAGGTGCCGGTAGAGCGCCAGATGATGGAACAGAACAAGAGCCTCAGTGCCTTGAAACCCTACCTGGAAGTGCATTGGAAAAATCAGAAGGATTATCTGAAAACAGATGCCATTGATATCAATGCCTGGAAAAACAGTTGTAAATCCGTGCCCAACTCGTAAATCACGAGTCAATAAAAACAGACGTACTTCAATTGGAAGAGGAAGTTATGCAACACGTGCGCCGTTTTACCCCTAGAACTTTGCTGGGCAGCCTGATGCTGGGCGTGGCTTTGCTCTCGGGTTGTGCCAGTACTGGCAGTAGTTTGCTGGGCGGTACCCAGGCCGATGACCGTCTGACCAGTGGTCAGGATGCGAAATTCTTTAGCCGCTCGGGCTTTCAGGCGTGTGCCGGTGCCGCAGCGGTGGGCGTGCTGGCTTGCATGCTGTCCAATTCCAGCAATAAAGCGGCTTGCGCGATTATTGCGGGTGTGGCCGCTTGCGGGGTCGCCATGGGAACCAACTACTATCTGGACCAGCGTCGCACGGAATACGCCAATACCTCGGATCGTCTGGCCGCCATGCAGCGCGACGTAGAAGCCGATACGGCCAATATCATTGAGCGCACCAATACGGCTCAACAAGTGATTGCTGACGACAAGCGGCAGATTGCTGAAATCGAAAAGCACATGAAAGAAAAAACGATGGAGAAAAAACAGGCCGAGAAGCAATTGGCCCGTATCGATAAAAATATCGAAGTGCTCAATCGTGATCTGAAAAACATGAATGAAAAGGTCAGCCTGTACCGCGATGTAGCCGAGGCTGAGCGCAAGGACGGTGGCAAGAAGTCCGAAGTCCAGCGCCTGGACCGTCAGATTGACCAGATGAATGTAAAAGTGGCCGTGCTGCAAAAAGAAGTAGACGACCTGTATTCCATGCGTTCCGCCGTTACTTTGGGTTAAAGAGCTTCTTATGCGAGTATTTCTGCGTTGGACCCCCTTGGCTGCCAGCCTCTTGCTGGCCGGTTGTGCCACCACCATGAGCGAATGCGACCCCTCTGATCAGGACGCCGGCTTTTTCACCAAAATCAGTTGCGACACTTCGGGCGCGTATCGCCAGCATATTGATGCGCGCGAACAGGGCTTGTTGAGCGCACAGGAAGCCAATGCGCTGTTTCATCAGGTCTACAAGGATATTCAGACCCAGCAAAGTCTGAGCAAAGCCAGTCTGGCCCAGCAGCGTCAGGCCCAGACGGCCCTGAACCGTTCCATGGGGCAGTTGGTGCGCAGCTTGCAGGCCAGCAAAGGCAAGGAAGCCGGTTTGCAGAACCAGCTCAAGGACCTGGATAAGGGCCTGAAAGATGTGAACCGCTCTACCGAAGACAATAGCCCGGCCGCGATCGCTCAGAAGCAGCAGCAATTGCAGAAGCTGCAAAAAGACGTCAGTCGCCTGCAGTCCAGTTTGGGTTACGACGAGTAAAAGCCTATGCAGCGCGTCATTCTTGATTCGGTTGGACCATCCTCGGCGTATCAGCAGCATCAGCATGCGCTCAATGTGCTGAAACGCCAGGATGAACCCTTAACGCATCTGTTTTCCACCTATCAGGCTGATGGTTCCGACACCACGGCCTGGTGGACGGGCATGCAGGGGCAGGCCGTGCCCAAAAACAGCTTGTCTGCGGCACAGCAACAGGCTCTGGATGCGCGTTACCAGCAATCGCTGGACCGGATCGAGGTTCTGAGCCGCCAACTGCAAGAGCAGGGGGCGACGCAGGACGCGCAAGCGCTGCAAGCCTTGCTGAAAGATGTGTCGGCCAAAGGGGCGGTTTACAGCGTAGGCGGCAAGCCTTTGCTGGTCATGAGCGAGAACCCGGCGCTGTCGCCCGAGCCCTTGTTCGAGTCCTATCAGAAGCGGGTGGCACCGCCACCGCCTGTGCCACCTGTGGTGCCTGCGGCAGCAGCCGTAGGGGCAGGGGCTGCTGCGACGACGGCGGCCACCTCCAAAGCTCGTCCGTGGCTGTGGTTCTTGTTGGCCGCTTTGCTGGCTTTATTGCTGGCGCTGTTCTTGTCGTGGTGGTTCAAGTGGCCTCCGGGCTGGTGGGACAAGGAGGTGGTGCCAGTAGAGCCGCCCGCCGTGATCACGCCTGATCCTGTGGTGGAAGAGCCTGTTGTCCCTCCAGCGCCACCACCTGAAGAGCCGGTGGTGCCTGTTCCTGAACCGGAACCCGAGCCAATTAAAGTAGAGCCCGTGCCCGAGCCCGTGGTGGAAGAGCCGCCTGCGCCTCCTCCTGCACCGGAGCCGCCGCCCAAGCCCGAGCCACCACCGAAACCCAAGCCTGAACCCAAACCCAAGCCGGGCCCCAAGGTGTCGTCTGATCCTAACTTTGTGTGTGCTCAGGATGAAAAAGGTGAAGTGCTCAAGCCCGAGGTCTACATCATTTTTGATTCCTCCATGTCCATGTTGCTGAGCGTCGATGCCAAGATCCAGGACGAGGAGTGGTTCTTCAGTCAGGATCTGGACGATATGGGCTCCTGGAGTGATTACGCGACCCAACGTGCTCAAACCTTGTTCCGGGGTACGTCGCGTATCGATGCGGCGCGCAGTGCGTTCTCCAGCATGGTGGACAGTTTGCCGGCCGGACAAGATCTGCACTTGGTGACCTTTGCGCAGCAGTGTGCCGCGCCCAATTACCAGGGCCGCTTTACGACTGCACAGCGTGGACGCTTGAAGAACCTGATCCAGAATATCGAGGCCAAGGACAGTACCAACCTGGTGCAGTCCCTGAATCTGGCTGCCAGCCGGGTGGATGGGGTGAATCGGGATGCCTTGATCGTCTTGTTCGTGGATGGAAATGATGGTTGCGATCAGGATATTTGTGCCGTGTCGCGCAGCATTGCGCGTGCCAAGCCACGTTTGCGCATTAACGTGGTGGATATCACCGGGCAAGGTTTGTCGGCTTGCGCGGCAACGGCAACCGGCGGGGTCACGCTGGCTCCCAAGCAGTCTGGTCAGATTGCCAAAGCCCTGCGCGATGCCACAACGGACTTTGTAAAGCGCGCCGAGCAAGCCTGCAAATAAACACATAGCTTGTTGATGTGCCGTGATCAGCCTGGGTTCGCCCAGGCTGATTCGTTTCTGGACAGGCAGAAAAAGACAGGGTCACAATAAGGGCCTGATGACTATGTGTGAACTTGCCAAGAGGGCTGAGGTCTGGTTCTGTCCGCATTGACCGTAAGTGATGCCAAGTTCGCGATGAGATTTCTGTGACAGAACGGGTGGTCTGAGGCTTGGAATCGTTTTCCCCGAGACTTGGCTCCGCACTATTCAATACCGCTTTTGCGCTGAACTACGCATAGACTGTGGAAATGTCTACATCATCCTCTCGCCCTGACTCGCCCGAACGCCGCCTGCGTCGCATGAAGCGCAGCGCCTTGGCTTTGCTGGTGCTGACTATCTGCCTGTTCCTGCTAAGCCACGCCATGATGCGGCAGGGCGAGGCGGCTCCTATCGCCGGATTCTGGCCCTGGCTGCGTGCCTTTAGCGAGGCCGCCACCGTCGGTGCGTTGGCAGACTGGTTTGCCGTCGTGGCCTTGTTCCGCCACCCGTTGGGCCTGCCGTTTCCACATACTGCGATTATTCCCAACAAGAAAAACAGCCTGGGTGAAAGCCTGGGCGTCTTTGTACGCGACCACTTTCTGGACTCCGCCATGTTGCTGGAAAAGCTGCGCAGCCTGGACCCGGCCGCGCGTCTGGGGCAGTGGCTGTCGCAACCCGAGCAAAGCGAACGTGTCAGCCGTGCCTTGCAAACCGCCATGGGCGAGGCCCTGCGTTTGCTGGACGAACGCAGCGTCAAACAAGCGCTGACCGATGGCGTACGTGGCTACTTGATGCGGGTGGACATGGCCAGTTCCAGTTCCCAGATTCTGGGGCTGCTGACGCGCAATGCCCGCCACCAGCGCCTGCTGGATGAAGTCTTGCAGCAATTGGGTGGCTATCTGTCCAACGAGGCGGTCAAGCAGCGTGTGGCCGATGTATTGGTGCGCTACGCCCAGCGTGAATGGCCCAAGCTCCTGGCCATGGTCGGGGTGGTCACGTCGGTAGACGAGCTATCCGGCAAGATGGCGGACCGCCTGGCGCGCGCTTTGGTGGACGAAGTGCAAGCCATTTTGAGCGAGCCCGAGCACCCCTTGCGCAAGGATTACGAGCAATGGGTACACGAGTATATTCAGCGCCTGGGCCAGGACCCGGACTTGATGGAGCAGGTAGAAGCCATCAAGCAGCGCTTTTTGCACCATAAAGATGTGGGTGAATACATTGATGGCGTCTGGACGGATGTGATGCGCGTTGTGCGTAATGATCTGGCCAAAGAGGATTCTTCTGTCGCGGCTCATCTGCGTCAGGTAGCACAGGACCTGGGTACACGCTTGAATACGGATGCAACGTTGCGAGACACCCTGAATGAACACATGCTGTCCGCAGCGGCAGGATTGGCCGAGCAATTGCGTGAAGGAGCCAAAGACCATATCTCGCGCACCGTGCGTCAATGGGATGACAGGCAACTGGTGCGCGAGCTGGAACTGACAGTAGGCACGGATCTGCAATACATACGCTTTAACGGCACGGTGGTGGGCGGCTTGGTTGGCGTAGGCCTGCACGCGATCTTGTTATTGGGGCTGGTCTGAGAGACATGAGCAGACCGGCGTTATGCGTGCGTACCAGCCGTAGCTTGCAAACGTCGAAACGTAGCGGGCATTTATTGTAGGACCCAGGTGAGCGCACGGCCTTTGTGTAGCCAGGTATCTGGGAGGGTGGGAGCAGCGAGGCCTTGTGTTTTTGCCGACATGCTTTTAATCAGGCAACTTTCAGCAAGGGCACAGGCTCCTCGGTGGCATCGGGGTCGGGGACATAAGTAGATCGGTTCGCCATGCCGGTATTCAGCAATTGAATCGACAGTTTCAACTCCAAAGCCTGACGACTGAGTTCGTGGACGGTCTCCCCCAGGCTGCGGGCCAGATCGGCGTTGTCGTTGGTGTCGTTGTCCATGGTGGAGACAGCATCGTTAATCTGCGCCAAACCGCTGGCTTGCTCGTTGGAGGCCGTGGAGATTTCGCTGATCAGATGCGTCACGTCCGAGACAGATTGCATGATCTCGTCCATGGTGGAGCCGGCCCGCTTGGCATGATGGGCGCCGGTTGCCATGCGTTTCAGGGAGTCTTCCACCAGGTGCTTGATTTCCCCGGCGGCCTGCGCACTTTTCTGCGCCAGACTGCGTACCTCTCCGGCCACCACCGCAAAACCTTTGCCAGCCTCACCGGCGCGGGCTGATTCCACAGCGGCGTTCAGCGCCAGAATATTCGTCTGAAACGCCAAGCCTTCAATAATCGACACAATATCGCCAATGCGCTCGGAGCTATTGTGGATGTCCTGCATGGTGCTGACCATGTCCTGGACCACTTCGCCCCCACGCCTTGCGGTAGACAGGCTTTGGTCGGCCAACTGATTCGCCAGCCTGGCATTGTCCGCAGTCTGCTGCACATTCATGGTCAACTGCTCCATATTCGCGGCCGTGCGCTGCAAGGAGCCGGATTGGGCGGCGGTGCGGTGGGATAGCTGGCGGTTGCCGTCCTCAATCTGTGTGGATACATCCAGAGAAGCCTGAATACCCTGATGCACATCGCGAGCAAGGCTCAGCAGGCTCTTGCGCATCATGTCCATGTAGAAATACAGCTGTGCAATTTCCTGGCTGCGGGTGTGTTGCGGGTTCAGGTCGATCAGCAAATTGCCCGTCGCGATTTGCTGGGCGATATGGGTGGCGCTGTGCAGGGGCTGCATCATGCGCTGGGTCACGATCCAGCCGTAGGCCAGAGTGGCCAGACTGACCACGCCCAGGGACGCCAGCCCGGCTGTCAGATAAGTGCCGGATGCGCCGCTGCCCAGTAACAAGCCGGCGCTTAGCGTCACCAGGCCGCCTGTCAGAATCCCGAAGCGCAGCAAGCTGGCGCGCAGGCTGCGGTTCAAGGGCTGGAGCAGGGTGTTCAGGGCAGAGCGCCAGCCTCTGGCTTGCAGCTGGCCTTCATGCAGACGAAAGCCGCGCAATCCTTGTTGCTGGATGGAGTGGTACAGATATTCTGCTTCCTTGATTTCTTTAGGCTGGGCGCGTACCCGTACCGAGGCATAGCCGCTGACGCGGCCGTTTTCGATTAAAGGGATGACGCGGGCCTTCACCCAGTAAAAGCCGCCGTCTTTGCGGCGGTTCTTGATCAGCCCCGACCAGGATCGTTGTTGCTTGAGGGTCTGCCATAAATCCTGAAAAATCACGGCCGGCATGTGTGGGTGACGCACGATATTGTGGGGTGCCCCGATCAGCTCTTCATGGCTGTAGCCGCTAACCTCGATAAAGGCCGGATTGGCGTAAATGATGCGCCCCTTCAGGTCTGTTTTGGAGATTAAATAGGTTTTTTCGGGTACCTGTGTTTCATGAGAGGTAATGGCTTGGTTTTCACGCATGATCTGGCCCTGTTAAAGACGTAGGCGGGAAAGGACAGATTATTATGTTGCATATTGACTCAATTTTGTTACTTGGTATTTGTATTGGAGTCTAAATGTGTCAATGTGATGACGGCCCAAAACCAGGTTTGAAGAGGGCTTTTCTTGTCTGCTACTGCGTTGATTTTATTATTGATTATTGTTTTTTGTTTTCCGGTATACAAAAGAGATCCCGGATTTTTTGTTTTGTCTAGCTGTCAGTTGTGTCAGGCTCGGCGATGGGGCAGCCGAGCCTGATTTTATGGTTTAGCGGCGAATCGCTTCCAGGCGGGCATTGGCTGTTTTTGCACTTTGCGCCTGAAAGGGCTGCGCGTTCTGGTAGGACAGTACTTGCATGGTTGGAGCCTTGCTGAGCTGGGCCAAAGCAGGAGCGCTTTGGACGGATTCGGCAGAGCCTGTATTCAAGGCCTTGATCGCATCGGCCAGTTCGGATGCTTCCGTGGCCAGATCGCTCATGGTGTTGCCCAGATCTTGCACCAGGGCCGCGTTTTGTTGGGTGACCCCATCCATCTTGGCCATGGCTTCGTTGATCTGATCCAGACCGCTGGCTTGCTCGATCGAGGCGGTCGAGATCTCGCCAATAATATCGGTGACGCGTTTAACTGAATCCACCACCTCGCCCATGGTGTCGCCTGCGCGCGCGGCCTGTTCTGCACCGACCGCCATGCGGCTGACCGAAGCATCAATCAGGTTCTTGATCTCGCCTGCAGCTTGCGAGCTCTTCTGAGCCAGACTGCGCACTTCACCAGCCACCACCGCAAAGCCCCGACCCGCTTCACCGGCGCGGGCCGATTCCACTGCCGCGTTCAGCGCCAGAATATTGGTCTGGAAAGCAATGCCCTCAATCACGGTGACGATGTCGCCAATACGGCGCGAGCTGTCGTGGATGCCTTGCATGGTCTGCACCACTTCATTGACCACCTCGCCACCACGTTGAGCAATCTGCATGCTGGCATCGGCCAACTGGCTGGCCTGATTGGCGTTGTCGGCGTTCTGGCGCACGGTGACCGTCAGCTCTTCCATGCTGGCAGCAGTTTCCTGCAAGGACGCGGCCTGGTCCTCGGTACGCGAGGCCAGATTGGTATTGTTCACTTCCAGAATGCGAGCGGCATGGATAGAGGCGTCGATCCCGGCACGGGCGTCACTGGCAATGCCTACAAGACTCTTGCGCATCAAATCCAGGCAGAAGTAGAGCTGGCCAATCTCCGAATTGCTCTCGCTGGAATGCAGATCAATTTCCAGCTGCAGGTTGCCGGTAGCGATTTGCTGGGCGATCAGGGAGGCCTGGTCCAGAGGGCGAATCACGCGCTGGGCAATCAGCCAGCCGTAGCCCATCATCACGGCACTGGCCAGACACAGACCACCCGTCAGCCACAGGCCCGAACCTTGGGGAACACCCCCCGTCAGCGCAAAGTACAGGGCGGTGCCGGTCGTGGCCAGCGCCAGGGCACCCATACGGAACAGGCTGGCACGCAAGGAATTGCTGAAAGGACGGCGCAACTGGCTCAAGGCCTTGCGCCAGCCGGTGGGCACGGCACGGCCTTCATGCAGGCGCACACCCTTGGCGCGACCTTCATTGATGGCGGTGTACAGGCTTTCGGCCTCGTCGATCTGTTCCTGGCTGGGTTTGACACGCACCGAGGCATAACCGGCTACGGTGCCATTTTCGTAAATGGGTACTGCCATGGCGTAGACCCAGTAAAAGCCACCGTCCTTGCGGCGGTTCTTGACCACGCCCATCCAGGGGCGTTTGTTTTGCAAGGTGTCCCAGAAGTCCTGGAAGGCCTCGGGCGGCATGTCGGGGTGACGGACCAGATTATGGGCCTTGCCAACCAGCTCCTCACGGGTAAAGCCGCTGATCGCGATAAAGGCTGCATTCGCGTAGGTGATCCGACCTTTCAGGTCAGTTTTTGAAATAAGGTACTGGTCGGCCCGGACACGAACCTCGTCCTGGGTAATGGGGAAATTCTTACGCATTCATCATCCTGGAGGAGAACAACAAAGGGGACGCGGGGGGCCGTCAAGCCCGCATGGGCCATGCAAAAAAGGGCATAGGCTTCTGTCTGTCCGTGTTCGACCTGAATTGTCAGAAACCTTCTATTTTTGCGAATGGCGGAGCAGAACAAAGCGTGAAACTGTTGACTGATCCGGCCTCTGACTGAGCGCTTGCGTGTCATTTATGGCAAACACATACAGTTCAAACGCTTAACGGCTATCAAACGAATTTCTTTAGGCTTAGATGTTCATGGGTGATAATTTGATCATCTGAAAATAATGTACCCACTGTATTTCCGGATAGCGCCCCTGCTGCCCGCCGGAGCAGGGCGGGCCTCGCTTATAATCCGCCAGACGCGCGCTGGCGCGATTCAGAAGGAGAATATGTGATCGATACGCAGGAACCTGTAGTCAGTGCTGAACTGGTGGCTGTTTTAGTAGCCGTTAGCGACGGCGAGCCCCGTGTCTTGACCACGGATGCCGGCCAAGCCTTGCCCGCCGGGCCGTTTCAGCACACGCACCGTTCTTTGCAAACGGGACTGCGCGATTGGGTAGAAACCCAAACCCATCACCCGGTGGGGTATGTGGAGCAGCTGTATACCTTTGCAGACAGGGATCGTTTTGACGCGCAGGGTACGCGTATTGTGTCGGTCAGCTATGTTGGGCTGACGCGTGAAGTGGGCCAGCCGGATGTGGCCCAGGTGATCTGGCAGGACTGCTACCGTTACTTCCCATGGGAAGACCGACGCGATGGCGCAC
The DNA here is from genome assembly GCF_002443155.1 of Alcaligenes faecalis. Taxonomy (NCBI): domain Bacteria; kingdom Pseudomonadati; phylum Pseudomonadota; class Betaproteobacteria; order Burkholderiales; family Alcaligenaceae; genus Alcaligenes; species Alcaligenes faecalis. The sequence continues at coordinate 1,114,431 of NZ_CP023667.1, forward strand.
CGGACATTATTCAGAAAACCATCGTGCCTGCCTTGCTGGACTGGTGCGAGCAGGACGAATCCTTGCGGGCCTTGCGCCGCCAGCGCGTCAATTACAGCTTTGGCCTGGAAGGAGCGATCTGGAACGAGGACTTTGTTTTGCAGCGTTACGAACTGCTGTATGAAGCGGGCTTGTTGCCCGAGTCCTGTCGCCGTCGCCAGCGTGAACAGCAAGAGCTGGGCAAGCATTACGAGCTGGGCCTGGGCATGCGCCATGATCACCGCCGTATTCTGGCCACTGGCCTGGCGCGTTTACGCGCCAAAATCAAATATCGCCCTGTGGTGTTTGAATTGATGCCGCCCGAGTTCACCTTGCTGCAATTGCAGCAGGCCGTGGAAGCCCTGGCAGGGCGGGGACTGCATAAACAGAACTTCCGCCGTTTGATCGAACAGCAAGCCCTGGTGGAGGAAACCGGCGCCATGAGTGTGGGTGGCTCAGGCCGACCCGCCAAGCTGTTTCGCTTCCGTGGGGACGTTTTGTTTGAGCGAGCCATCTCGGGCAGTAAATTGCCGCTGGCGAAACAAGCGCGTTAAAAAGCGGGCCTATGGCTTGACAGTGCTTATGCTCAGGAATAGCATAAATGCACCGTGCCATTAGGCCTTATTTTTAGCGATTTAAATACTCATAATGAGCATAATTAATGCCCCCAAGCCGACAGCGCAAGCTGCAGAGACACGAGCTCACCGTATTCCTTCCTTGCCCGACGTCATTCTGGAACCCTTGGTGCGCGCCACCTTGCAAGAAGACTTGGGTCGCGCTGGTGATCTGACGACGGATTCCATCGTTCCCGCAGCAACGCGCACGCAAATGCGCCTGGTGGCCCGCGAGGAAGGCGTGTTGGCTGGCCTGGATCTGGCTCGTCTGGCCTTTACCTTGCTGGACCCGACGCTGCGCTTTGAGGCGCAGCTGCAGGATGGCGATGCCTTGACTCCGGGTGCACAGATTGCGGTCATTAGCGGCTCGGCCCGTTCCATGCTGACGGCAGAGCGCTGCGCCTTGAACTTTCTGGGGCATTTAAGTGGCGTGGCATCGGCCACCGCTTCCATCGCCCGTGCAATTGCACCTTATGGCACTAAAGTCACCTGCACCCGAAAAACCATGCCTGGCCTGCGTGCCGTGCAGAAATACGCGGTTCGTGTCGGTGGCGGCAGCAACCATCGCTTTGGTTTGGATGACGCGGTACTGATTAAAGACAACCACATCGCCGTTGCCGGGGGCGTGAAAGCCGCCGTGGAAGCGGCCCGTGCCTATATCGGCCATCTGGTTTGCATCGAGGTGGAAGTCGATACCCAGGAGCAACTGGATGAAGTGCTGGAACTGGGAGTGGACAGCATTCTTTTGGACAATATGGACACCGCGACCTTGACCGAGGCTGTGGCCCGCGTCGCAGGCCGTGCCAAAACAGAAGCCTCGGGTCGTATCACTCCAGAAACAGCCGTAGAAATTGCCCGTTGCGGTGTAGACCGAATTGCAGTGGGTTGGATTACGCACAGTGCCCGTGTACTGGATATTGGTCTGGATGCTTGAGTAGAGAAACGTGTTGGCTGTAATGGCGGGTTTTCAGGTGGGTAAGCGGGTGGCAGCCGTCGCCTTGCTGGGCATGGTGGCGCTGGGCTTGAGTAATCAGGCGGCGCAGGCAAGGGAGACGATAGCCGAGCAGGCTGTGAAGTATCCCGTCAGGCCAATTACCGTGATCGTCACCTTTCCGCCTGGCGGCGGGACCGATTTGCTGGCCCGCAAGCTGGGCCCCCGGTTGGAAAAGGCGCTGGGCCAGCCCGTCATCATCGACAACCGACCCGGTGCCAGCGGCAATATCGGTGCGCGAGCCGTAGCCTATGCCCGCGCCGATGGCTATACCTTGCTGATGGCCAATAGCTCCTTTGCCATCAACCCCGGTGTGTTTCGTAATTTGGGTTTCAAGCCTAAAGAGGATTTTGCGCCGATCGCCAATATAGGCTTTGTGCCCTCCGTGATCGTGACAGGACATAGCTCGGATATCCAGAATCTGGAGCAAGTGCTGGAGCAGCAGTCGGAGCCAGCCTTGGCCTACGCATCCTGCGGTAACGGCACACCTCAGCATCTGGCCGGGGAAATGCTCTACGACTTGCGAGGCACGGCCTTGCTGCATATCCCGTACCGTGGCTGCGGCCCTGCATTGAACGATGTTGTCGCCGGGCAGGTGCCTATCGGGATCGTGACCTTGTCCAGCGCGGCCACCCTGATTGAGTCCGGACATTTGCGTGCCCTGGCTGTGACTTCAGCCCAGCGCAGCCCGGTTTTACCTGATGTGCCGACGGTGGCGGAGATCAGTGAAACGGGTTTTGAGCTGGACCAGTGGCACGGCCTGCTGGCCCCTTCTCATACCCCTGAACACATCATCAACACGCTAAATAGTGTTGTGCAAAAAGCAGTGATGGACCCCGCCATGCAATCACAGTTGCTGGCCTTGGGCTATACGCCGCAAGAAGGCAATGAATCAGCGCACGCCAGGGGTTTCAAGGCCATGATCTGGAATGACATCGACCGTTTTGGGGCCTTGGCTTACAAGATTGGTTTGCAGGTGGATTAGGGTGGGGAGGGCCTTGCTTTGCGGACACGCTGACTCCTTGGAACGCAAGCGAGAGGTTTTCCTCTGATGGTGCTCCGGCACCCGAATACATCAGATCATGCGGCAATATGCCAAGTTTCTATATGAGTCTTATTGGCCCCTCAGACAGTTTGAGGCCCAGACAGCCGTCTAAGCTTGCTTGGGCCAATGTCTATAGAGAGGGGCAGATAGCTGAGTTTGTGTCTGTCTAGCAGTCGGTCAGTCGATTGTTAACTCACAGACAAACCCTGCTTCTATTTAGAAGAAGCTGTCCTCACTGGGCGCTTCAGGAACAGGCTGGGTTGCAAACCAGTGTTTTTCCAGCAGCAGGGTATGCGTCAAACCATCCTTGCTGCAAGTGGAGTCGATCTCGATCTGGCCGCGTTGGCTGCCATCCGCATTGAAATTGTCGGCCTCGACCTCGGCCGCGGCGATATAAGCCTGCAGGTTCAGATCAGGCTGTCCACGATCCAGAACAAACTGACGAATGGCTTCAGTGCCTAACTCATTAAGGGTGTAGGTGTAGTTCATGGTGTGCTCCTGATTATTGATCTTGATAATACGGGACCATATGCCTGAATCCTAGCACGCCAAGGGCCGATCTCGGATAGCAAAGCGTTACGGGTTTTCGCGATAGAAAACGAAACGTGCTTGCGGCCGATGTGAGGCCAATAAAAAAGCAGCTATGCGCGAATCCGCACATAGCTGCTATAGCTGCTCTATATAGAGCCTGCTTCCTGAACTTGCTTAGAAGCTGCCAAAAATCGTACCCAGCGTAATCACCGTGATCAGCGCAAAGATAGGAGCGGCCATCGTCACCATGGCGATATTGCCGTAGGACTGACGATGATTCAGCTTGCAGATGGACAGCAAGGTAATGATTGCACCGCAATGGGGCAGCGTATCCAGACCACCCGCCGCCATCACCGCCACACGGTGCAGCAGTTCGGGGCTGATGCCAGCTTGCTGAGCCATCGCCAAATAGTCCGAACCCAGCGTCTGCAGAGCAATACTCAAACCACCCGAAGACGAACCTGTAATCCCCGCCAGTGTCGTCATGGCCACCGCTTCCGAGATCAGCGGATTGCCCGGAGCCACGTTCAACACAAAGTCCCGAATAATCGCAAAGCCCGCCAGACTGGCAATCACCGCACCATAACCGACTTCAGAGGCGGTATTGAACAAAGGCAGCATAAAACCAAACACGCCTTTATTAATGCTCTCGCGCAGACTCTTCCAGTGACCCAAGCGGCTGATGATCAGCACCAGATTCGCCGTAATCAAGGCAATGATCAATGCCCACAGACCCGTAATCTTGGCAGGATCAACCTGAGGGAAACGCTCGGCCATGAACGCAAAGTTTGTGCCGGGGAAAATCCCATAAGTGAACAAGGCATTGACGCCAATCACCAGAATCAAGGGCAGAATAGCCAGAAAGATAGGCATGGGCTTCTGACCATGCGTGCTGTCCTCGGCGCTGGCATCAAAATGGTCCTGACCATGATCGCCATAGCCTTCGCCATTTGCAATTGCCTTGCGCGCACGCGACTGCAACCACCACAGACCACCCAAAGCCATGATCAAACCACCAATAATCCCCAGACCAGGCGCGGCAAATACGTTGGTGCCGTAGTAAGGAATAGGAATCGCGTTCTGAATGGCAGGAGTGCCAGGCAGAGCCGTCATGGTGAACGTAAACGAACCCAAGGCAATCGAAGCGGGAATCAGACGCTTGGGGATACCCGCAGCACGAAACAGATCCTTGGCAATCGGGTAGATGGCAAAGGCCACTACAAACAGGGACACACCACCATAAGTCAGTACGCCGCACACCATCACAATGGTGGCAATAGCATGACGATGCCCCAGCTTGCGCGTAATCCACTGAGCAATCGCCTGAGCCGCTCCGGAGTCTGCCATCAACTGACCAAACAAGGCACCTAACAAGAAGATGGGCAAGAACTGAAGCACATAGCCGCTAAGCGCGCTCATGAAGGTAGAGGTGTAGATGGGCAACAAAAACCCGGAGTCCCCCGAGAGCAGCACTGCCAGGGCGGCCATCAAGGGAGCCAGCAACAGAACCGTCACCCCCCGATAGGCGAAGAACATCAGCAGCAAAAGCGAGACAACAATAGCAAGCGTACTGGCCATAAACAAAGTTCCTGTGGAAAGTCCGGATCACGGACGTCAGTCAATTAACAAGGACGGATCAAACGCCAAGCACGCAGTGTAGCAATAGGGGATGACAAACAGGCTTGATAGGGCGCAAGGGGGTAGATACGGGCTAGCAGGCTGTGAACTTACTTTTTGTATCATTTGTTTGAGCTTGGGAAGAGAGCCTTGGAAAGGGTAAGCTCAATGAATACAAGGGCTTAGCGTTTTCATAGGAGAGAATCATCAAAAAGATGAAAAAAGATCGAGATAAGTGCTTGCTAAAAGACGAAACCTTGCTATAATTTCTTCTTCGGCGCATTAGCTCAGCAGGTTAGAGCGACGGAATCATAATCCGCAGGTCCCCTGTTCGAATCAGGGATGCGCCACCAGAATTTCCCCTGTTAAATCAGGACATTGAAGCCACCCGATGCGGTGGCTTTTTTGTTGTCTGCGGCTTGGGTGTCAACCAAGTGTCAACGCAAGATTGAGGACGACGGTTGCTGATGCTGGCCCTCTCTTGTCTTCCAGCACTTGCATGCGCGTTTCTGCTTCATGTGTGGCGCGCGCTGAAATTGTCTTGGCGACACATCATTGACCTGGCCAAGTGCAGGTTGTCACCATTGCCATCTTGAGACATTGCCTGCCATGTCAAGGACGGGCACGGAAGCCGCAGCCCGGCTTGCCGGGACCGGGTGAGTACCCGGCGAAGCGAATCCTTGACACACCACGGATCACAGACGCTATTGGTTGGGTTGCAGGGTGCTGTTTGCCCTGCAACCCTGCCAAGCGGCGAGCGTGGGGTTTTGGGGCAGCGCCTCATTTCCGTTGTAAATGGCATTCGCTGAAAATTATTCTTACAATGACTGCTTTTGGCCAAGATGACATTGCTGATGACCCGAGAAGAAGCCATAGCTCTAGTAAATTCTGCGATTGATCAGCTTTTGCGGCATGACTCTGCATTGCTCGCTCTTGATGTTACGGAGCGCTCGCTTTCTTATCGGCTTGCTCACTACATGGCGCTCTCCGAGGCCATTCGGCCACCACTTACTGTGGACTGTGAGTACAACCGCCATTTCGGAGACCCCAAAAGGCTTAAGTTGCCACCTCGAAAAGCACTAGATCGCGAGATTCGTGCTACCACAGTATTTCCCGATATTTTGGTGCATGAGCGTAACACAGACACAAATAATCTCATTGTGCTAGAACTAAAGAAGCCCGGCGAGGACACCGCATACGATGAGCTCAAGCTGCGGGCTTTTCGGAAGGAGCTCGGTTATGTCCATACAGCGCATGTCATCTTGGGCTATGTTGCCGACGGTACGCTGATCTGTACTGTTACGTGGATTGATGACTAACAATTCGTGCAAGCCAATTCGTCTTCGTGGTACAGCTAACTCTGGTGCTAGGGAATGTCTGTTTGGGGTCGAAAACTGCCTTCCATGGCAGACTTCTACCAGCCATAAGCGGTCCTTCGAAGAGCTGCAGCATAAGAATGCCTTAGGTAGGTCTGAGATGCTCGCGGCTTGTAAAGTTGGCAATCATGAGCATTAACGCGGAGCGAAGATGAGCAGCGCACCTTATTTTGACAGTACGCCAGCTGCATTCGTACTAACCCTGCATTGAGTTCGATGGGCACGGCGGAGATCTGCGACACTAGCAGTTGATTTATAACTGGATGCCCAAGTAGGCAAACTCTAGCATGACTATCCCACCACTCGACTGGCACGAACGTATGTTTCATCGCGACGAGCTGCGCGCCAGTCGCTACGCCGCGCTTGCAGACGCGGAAGGCTTTGAGGCGATATGCTTCGCTGTCGAGGCGCTTGGAATGCGTCTTCGCGGACGCAAGGAGAACCTTGGTAAATATGAGAAAGCGCTTGCAGATTTGGCTCAGTCGTCAGTCGTGCTATCGCAATTGTCTAGCACTTACCCCGGTCGGTTCTCCACTTTTTCGGCACTGTTCTGCACAGTAAAAAGAGCGAGAAATGACGCGATGCACTCTGGCGTGTTCGCGCGGCATGCGACCGCCGCAGCCATCGAGCTTTGCATAGGACTAGAGGAGGCACTTATGAAAGAACCACATGTCCCGCAGAAAAAAGTCAAAGACTTTATGGTGAAGTCGCCCGTTGTTTTGGAACCGTGGCAGCCCGTAGCCCATGCTCGGCAATTGATGCTCACGCACTCGTTCTCCTACCTTCCTGTCTACATCCAGGGCTGGAAGTTGGTGACGGAGTATGGGCTTGCTCGATACCTGCGCGCCAACAATGATTGGGCGAAGGCTCTGTCGCTAACAATTCAGGGTGCAGGATCAGAGCTCCAGCTTATAAGCGCAACGGTGGTTGGGCCGGACCATGAGGTCGAAAATCTGCTTGAGGACGATGCAGATAAAGAAACCCGACTATGGCTTGTCGAAGAACAGCAAGGCAGGCTCTGCGGCGTCCTCTCTCCGTTTGAACTGATGTAACTAGAACATGCGCTCGTAGTTGCCGCAATGAGGTCATTAGCTGGTGGCGCCGTGACGGTCAGCAATGGGTCGAAAGCGGGTGTTCGGCCTAATCTGTTGTCTGCCAGGAGCAGCTTCCCATTTATCAGTTCATTAAGGGATTTTGCATCTGCTATTAGCTAATTTACCGATGTACGACAAGACCAGACGGGAGTCCTAACGCATGAACTTCTATGATTGGATGATTTATAAAGGGCTATCGAAGTCCTCTGCTCGCAGTTACGACGGAGCGCTCCGTGGTGTGCTGTCAGAATGGGCGATGGATAATGACCTAATTTCAGGCCCTCTGATCGCCTTGACCAGCTCTTCGGCCTTTGCTGCTCTTTCCCCAAGCATCCAGAAGCTACCTATCTTCAAAGAGCGAAACGTGCGCGGACACCACATGTACAGTGCTACATTGTCGCAATTCGCCGCATACCTTGCGAGCAACGGCAGCGAAGATATGCAAGCCGATCTTGAACAGATCATCGGCGATCCGAGCATGACGATGACTGAAAAGACAGCATTGATCAAGTCAAGGATTGGTCAGGGAACGTTTCGAGATAAGGTGCTACGACACTGGAGCAGCTGTGCTGTAACGGGTTTCAGCGACACCAGCCTCCTCGTTGCATCTCATATCAAGCCATGGAAAAAATCAACGAATAGTGAACGACTGGACGAATGGAACGGGTTGCTTCTTTCGCCAAATTTGGACAAAGCATTTGACAAGGGATTTATCACATTTGAGACGAATGGCTCGATTCTTATCTCACCATTTTTCAACGAAGCAGCGAAACTTGGCATCACGCCTTCGATGAAGATCGCACTGAAGCCTCAGCACGAGATGTACATGGCTCACCATCGTGTGGAGGAGTTCAAAGGCAAGTAGCAACCTGCAATTAGGAGGTTTGGCATCGAAGCCCATCAAGCTTGGCAAATATCACCTCAAGCAAAAATCTGCTACTCAATCCTTACGTGTTGACTGGCCACCATGGGTAGAATACGGACACTCAGCCTTCGGTTCAGAGTCGAAATGCTAGCGGATTAAGCTGCCGAGCGGAGTCCAAATGATCAGGAGCAAGGTGTGCATATCGCATGGTGGTCTTCAAATCCTGATGCCCCAAAATACGCTGCAAAGTCAAAATATTGCCGCCATTGATCATGAAATGGCTGGCAAAGGTGTGACGCAGAACATGGGTAAGCTGCCCCATCGGCAACTGAATACCAGAGCGCTCAATGGCCTCCTTGAACGCCCCAGTACAGCCGGTGAAAATTGCCCCCATATTCCTATGCTCGGCATGATGGGTAAAAATCTCATCCTGCATGTCCTGGCTAATCGGAACCGCTCGCGCCTTGCCTGTCTTGGTACGGGCAAACTGGATCAGTCTTTGTCGTACCTGCTGAGGCCGTAGCTGCTCTGCTTCGCTCCAACGAGCACCCGTACCAAGGCAAATCCGTGACACCAAATCCACATGCGGATTGGTCGATTTCCTCAGCTCGACCAGCAGCAACGCGATCTGCTCCTTGGTCAGATAGGACAGCTCATTTTCTTGCACCTTGAACTGGCGCAGGTCTTTCAGCGGATTGTCCCGTTTCCAGACACCAAGCCGGATCAGCTCATTGAACATGGCTCGCATGTATGCATGCTCGCGGTTCACGGTGTTCAGGGAGATACCAGCATCCAGGCGCTGGCTACGGAAAGCCGCGAAAACCTGTGCATTGAATTCGCTGGCAATGGGATTTTTCAGTGCGACGATGGCAGCCTTGATCCGCTTGTAGGTATCTTCTGCTGCACGAAGCTCTTTGCCGTGATGGTCAAACCAGATGACGGCCAGTTCATCCAAACGCCGCAAGTCTTTTTTCTCGGGCATCCAGTCGGCCTGATTGTTGGCGTTCGACTTGACCCACACTTCCCAATTCTTGGCTTCTGCCTGAGTGCGAAACGTCTTGCGTAGTCGTTTGGCTCCTCGTCCTCCTGGCTGTATATCGACCAGCCAACCTGATTCAGTCCTTCGTATCGTCATGCCTTGGTTCGTAGAAAAGATAAAACTTACTCTGGTGTGATGTCCGTGGATCTTCACCCAGAATGGGATGTCCGGTCTCTGTAGGTGGTTTCTGCTGCGTAATCAATTTTTTATGGCGTTCACGCTGCGTTTCGCGCTGCTGCCATAGCTCCATCAGAATGTGATACGACTCTGTGCTTGAGTGTGCATAGGCGGTGTTAGCAATTGACCCTTCCCAATAGTGAGCAAAGGGACGCGTGCGCTCGATCAGGTCTATCGGATCTTCAAACTTGATCTGCTTTATGTGGTCATCGCTGAACAGTTGCTCATTCAAAGCAATGGACGCACGAAAGTAGTCCGTAGAAGGCTGGTCGCTGACATGTGCACGCTCTGGATATGTCGTCGCTGTCGTTGGTGCGATATGACCATTGACGGCATCCGTGATACCGGTCATGACCCAGAACGCATGCTGCGGCCATCGCGTCCCTATCGCCGCCAGGATGTCTGTTGTCGGTCGCTGCTTCCGCTCAAACACCTTGCGCCAGCGATCAGCAGAAATACCAGTGCCTTCGGCCAATGCCTTCCAGAATCCACGCCCTCCATGCAAGACGCTTAGCGTCTCCTCAACGTGATTCCCTCCGGGCAATAGCTTCTCCAGCAGCGAGGTCTTCACCTCGCGCGCTTTGACAGCTTCCTTGCGAGCCATCTGATCTTTGATCAGCAGCACAACACGATCATCAATAGTCGAGCTTGACATGGGCAGTAAACCTACTGATAATTTCCTTGTTGGATAAATTTTCCAACAAGGATGGATGGTAATTGAAATTTCGTCCTTGACCAACTCAATGTCTAAGACGGACAAAAAAGCCAAGAGGGCATGATGGACAGTTTACCTTTGTCGAATCGCTTAGCCATAGCAATGGCAATGCCATTGATGACACCGGCTGCTTTTTCCCAGGCAATGGGGATCGAACACTCGGTCTTCCAGGCGCAGTGCAATCGTGGCTATTGGCCCACGATCAAAGTCGGCAAACGGGTGTTCATCAACGTGGAAGCCATCCGCATCAAGGCCGCAGAACGGGCAGCGGAGTTCGCACTGTGATGAGTCCCATTGCCCACCTGGTCACCACCGATGCCGAGCATTTACGCACGCTCGCCACGCTGCGCAACCAACTGACCGACGCCAACAGAATGCCCGAGGCCCATGCCATCTATGAAGGCATGTTCCTGTTGACCCAGCAACTGCGTGACCGCGCCCGTCTGCTCATCAGCATGGGGAAATCGACATGAAACCCCGCACCGTCAAACCCAAGCGCACTCAGCTCGACTTCTGGCCCGAACTGCTCAACAAGGGCATGGTGCATTACGCCCGACTGACTGGCAGCGGCTCCACATTGCACATGGCGGCTGCACGCTCCGAACCGCTGTCGCCCCGCGCCTGCCCGCAGCTCCGCGAGGACAGCCGCGGGGCGACAGCCGGCAGCGGCACCCCCCCGAGTAAAACGGGGAGAAACGGCGAAGCCGCAGGTATGGAGGTGAAGCAATGACGCACCGCCTGACCAAAGACGAAAAGCTGGTACTTGAAGGCCGTCGCGTCAAAATGACCTTGGCCCAGGCGCAAGCCACCAGCAAAGACCGCTGCTCGGTGGATTGGTTATCGACCACGATCAAGGGAACCGATCTGTTCAATTCCCTGTTCTGGACGCTGAGTAACGAACACCATGAAGGTGAGTTCGTCACCGAAGTCCAGGTCATGGCGATCCTGGCCAAGAAAGTGGCCGCGATCACTGGCTTTCAGGTGGGCGACCTGCGCCCAGGCCGCAACTACTACGACAGCACCCTGCGCATCCTGAACGATGAGGGGGAGGAAGTCGGTAGCGTGTCTGGTGGCGGCGTATACCAGCGCGATACCTATCTAATCATGCTCAACGGCAGCGGCTGCACGTTCGCCAAAGCGGGCTGGCGTCAGGCCATGTATGACTTCCTGGTGCCGCTCAATGCCCGGTTGTCTCGCATAGACATTGCCCTGGACTTCTTCGAGGGTGGATGTGGCGGCGTCGAAGGTGTCCGTGAAGCCTGCATGAATGGTGGTTTCGATTACCACGGCAGACGGCCCCAGGGGCGCACCGATGGCTATTGGGATGCCGGACACTCACGCAGTTACTACGTGGGCCGACGCGGTGCAAAGCTGGTCAATGCCTACGACAAGGGCCACGCCTACAAAGACATGGAATCGTCCTGGTGGCGCATTGAGCTGCGCTACTGGTCACAGGATCGCATCCTGCCGCTGGAATGCCTGATCGAACCGGACACCTACTTTGCGGGCGCGCATCCCTACATGCAGGAGCTGCTGGACGTATCCGAGGCCATCCGCATCAAGACCAAGCCCAAGCTGGAAGACGTAACCACCGATGCCGTGGTCAAGCGCAAATTGCGCTGGCTTGAAACCACCGTCGCCCCATCCCTGGTACATCTGACCCGCGCATTTGATGCGGGCCTGGAGGGCATGGCCTGGATTGGCGACCTGATCGAAAAGCATGCAGCCCGCGAGCTACCGCGCAGCCTGCGCACCGTTCCCAACGCTCTGTTGAAACAGGGCATCCAACGCATATTGAAGCCCGCTGAACCGGCCAGCGTGGCGGCTTAACCGACGCCGGACAAGGAATCGACATCATGAAATTCAATACCCGTATCACCATCGCTGGCGTCAAAGGCTCCAAGGGCAAGCTGGAAAGCGGCCAGGAATACGACAGCACCAAGATTTACGTCCAGACCGACCTGGACGACAGCAAAGGCATGGGCAAGGGCTTTGCCACCGTGGAATACAACTACGGCACTTCGGAGGAGTTCCACAAGCTCAAGCATCTGCCGTTCCCGTTGGTGGCAGAGGCGGAACTGGAAATCGTCACCAACGGCAAGACGCAAAAGACCGTCATCACCAGCTTGCAGCCTGTCGAGCTGGCGAAGCCCACGAAGGCGGCCTGACCATGTGGTGCGTTCCTCGCTATCTGGTGCAGAGCACCGAAGACGGCTCATTTCTGGCCGCTGATGGCGAAGGTGGCGTCATCAACGTGATAGCCCTGACAGCAGCAGACCCGTTCCAGGCACCGGAAAGCGCCGTCGAGGCCGTGCAGGATCACTTGGATGGCCGGGGCGTGGTCATCCTGATCTATGTGCCGTGCATCCAGGCTTGAACCATGACACGCATCTATCTCCAGTACTGCGACATCAGCATCGAAGCCGGGGCGGATTGCCCTGTGCAACATCGCCAGCAAATCGCCATCGAACGCGAAACGCTGGAAACCGCAGGCAACCCGATTCCGATACTGAACACTGCCGATGTCGCCCAGGTATTCAGCCTGGGGCTTTCGGTGGTAGTGCTGTTCTTCCTGCTGGGGCGCGGTGTTGGCACCGTATTGAACCTGATCCGCAGGGGTTAGGTAAATCCGACAGGCAGGCGGTTTCTTGCCCAATTCTCAAGAAAAGGAACTTCACATGAAGAAGCTGAAATTCAACCTCAAGCCGGTGGCCGCTGCTGTGGGCGCTACCGCACTGACGCTGGCATCGGGTGCCGTCATGGCCCAGGAGGCAGGCAGCATCGACCTAACCGCGATCACGGGCGCATTCAGCGCTTCGGATGTCATTACAGCGGTGATGGCTGTGGCCGGTGTGCTGGCAACGATCTACGCCACCATGACCGCCGCACGTATGGCGCTTCGCTGGATTCGTGGCGGTTGATCCGGTCACATGACTGACTCGGGCAGGACTGGCCATCCTGCCTGAGCATCCACCTCTTTGGAGCTTGCAAATCGTGATTACTCAGCTTTGGTATCTCGTCATCTTTGCCTGGGGCATTGCGTGTGCTTGTGCATTGATCAAAGGATTGGAGTAATGAGCCTATACCGCTTCATGATCGTTTTTTTTGTCTGGCTGCTGATTTCTTTTCAGCCCGTCTTTTCCCAAGCACTCCCGACGCCTATACCAGAGCCTGAACGCGTCACACGCGCAATATCAGGCACATTGCAGCAAGGCATGCAGCGGCGCGGCTTTGCTGCAAACGATCATCGTTTCATGAACACGGTTGCGAGGGCCACCCCAGGACTATCTACGGTAGCAGGCAGTACCGCAGCAGTGGTAACGGTGGGGGCTGTGACAGCTCCTGCTTGGGCAACAGTAGCTATTGCAGCAGGCATTGGGGCCGTTGTCACTTATGCAGTTAGTTTGGGCCTTGATGCGTTGGTGAACTGGTTCTTCCGCGATGATGGTTTGATTGACCAATCCAGCGATATGGCTGGTGAACGTGATCCTTCATCGGGCATTACTCCCGGTGTTCCTGCATGGCGGGCAACTGTTTGGACTGATCGCTACACCTCGCATGAGGCATGGGGAGGTGACGGCTATGCAATGGCAAAACAGGCATATTTCAGTCGTAAATCTGTTCTGGGGGAAACGCCAGACCCGAACATTCAATGTAGCGCACACTCAGCGACAAACATATTCTGTGAACTACAAGGTGCGGTGCTCGACATGAACGGGCCTCCTAATCAGTGCGCGAAAGGGACATTCTTTGCAGCCGATCTAGGATGCACAGGCTACACATTCCCTGCTGAAAATATCGTGGATGACCGAGACGGTTTGACGCCACAAGAAGCTATCGAAGCTTTACCCGAAGAAGTACTTGCGCAGCCATTGAATCCCGCTTTGCTGGCTGGTCTTGCCAATCGCGCATGGCAGCAAGCTGCATCTGAGCCGGGCTATGACGGCTTGCCATACCCACAATCAAATCCTTTGACCGCAGAGGATGTTGCGCCCTGGGTCCAAGCCAATCCAGAGCTTGCGCCTACAGTGCGAGATTTCGTTTCTCCAAACCCAGTTACGAATGACAGGCCGAATCCTTGGGCGTTGCCTTCAAACCCTACGGCATCACAACCAACGCCAGCCAATCCGAATAGCAACGCAAGTAATCCCGGCGCGGAGAATCCAGTCACCAATCTTGGACCGGACCCAGGCATCGGTGCCCCGACGCTGGAAGCTATCCCCACGGCGCAGCAAATCGCACAGCCCATTCTGGACATGATGCCCGACCTGCGGGGTTACTCGCCATCGTCACATACCGGCGAATGCCCACGCCCGACCATCGAGCTGTATGGAACGCATGTGCTCGATGCCCACTGTGCCCTAATCGACGACAACAAAGCCATCATCCAGGCCGCCATGCTGCTGGCCTGGGCGCTGATCGCGCTGTTCACCGTCTTGTCTGCGTGAGGTCACCATGTTTGGAATTCTTCTTTCTGCACTGAACAGCATCCTGGCCTGGGTATTCCGTTCCCTCCTAGTCAAGTTCGTACTGTTCTTCGCGCTGTACTTCATCACCTCGGAATTCGTCGGCTTCATCGTGGCGCTGCTGCCCGGAACCGGGGCCGTGGATGATGCGCTGTCCGGCATCGGTGCCGCCACATGGTATTTCCTGGACGTGTTCCAGATACATGCTGGTATCGCTATGGTGGTGTCGGCCTATGCCACGCGATTCATTATTCGGCGTATGCCGATCATTGGATAAATCATGGCTATTACTGTTTACACGGGGCTGATGGGATCAGGAAAAAGCTATGAGTGCGTGTCCTCTGCCATTGTGCCTGCCGTTAAGGCTGGTCGCCGAGTGATTACGAATGTGGACGGTATCGACAATGATGCAATTCGGGCTTATTGCCAGGAAAAGTATGCTGTTCCACCGGAACGTCTGGGATCAGTTGTTCATTGTAAGAACGAGGATGTTGAAAAAAGCGACTTTTTCCCTTATGGCGAGGACGTCGATACTTTTTGCCAGCCAGGTGACCTTATCTGCATTGACGAGGCATGGAGATTTTGGGGGGCTGGGGACGGAAGGTTACTTAAAGAACACAAGATTTTTTTCCGAGAGCATCGCCATTACATTCACCCTCAAACAAAAGTTTGCTGCGATTTAGTGTTGATGGTGCAGGACATTTCTGACTTGACTAAACCCCTAAAAGTTATTGTAGAAGTCACATTTAGAACCACTAAGATCAAAACCCTCGGCTGGAACAAGACTTACCGCGTTGAAATGTGGGAAGGCTACAACCTGAACAAGAAAACCCGTGTTGCTGTTCAGAACAAAAGATATGACCCCCAAATTTTCCCGCTCTACAGTAGTTACACCGGCGGTGCAGGCAAGGAACTGCAAGTCGATGACCGTCAGAACGTTCTGAAAAGCCCCAAGCTCTGGATTCTGGCCGTCTTGATCATCGGCCTGTTCAGCGTCAGCGTATACACATTGATGGGCTTCTTCGGCAGCAAGCCAGAAACCGACAATGCAGCCACATCAACGGCTTACGTCGATTCCAAGACAAACTCAGCGTTACCCGCATCCGCACCAGCAGCGCGCGCTCAACCCAGGCAAGCCATGTCCACGTCCTGGCGACTGATCGGCACCATGCAGGCAGGCAAGAATGCCTATGCCGTTATCCAGTCCACCGATGGCCGTATGCGGCTTGAACATCCTTCCAACTTCCAGAATAGCGGTGCCGTCATGATCGGTGAGGTCGATGGCGAACGCATCACCGCCTGGAGCGGCAGCAAACCCACTTCCAAAGGCCAATAAATGAAACTGCGTATCCTGGTATCCATTCTGTCTCTGGCCCTGGCTGGCACCGCTCACGCCAAGGCGGTCAATCTCGACCTGCAAGGGGCAAGCATTTCCGAAGTTGTGCAGCTCATCTACCGCGAAGCCACGACTACACCCTATGTCCTGGCTCCGGACGTGCTGGAAGACGAGCGGTTGGTGTCGTTCCGCTACAAGGACAACCAGGGCAAGCTGTCGCTGTTCATGCAGTACTTCCTGGACAGCCTGGGCTACATGGTCGAGCGCAAATCAGGTGTGGACTTTGTGCGCAAGCGTGTCGAGGGTGAGCCACCTATCCAGGCCGAGCACATCTACATCTACCAGCCACAGTACCGCGAAGTGTCGTACCTGTCGCGCACCTTGGCTCCGCTGTTCAAGGGTTCGTTTGTCACCAATCGCAGCGTCAGGGCCACGCCGGAAGCTAGCCCCAAGGGTGACGTACCAATCTCGTCGGCGGCATCGCTGATTGACCAATCTTCCGATGTGCTGGTGTTTGCCGGTGCTGAGGAAGAAATCGCTCGCTTACGTGAATTTCTGCCACAGGTGGATAGACGCATTGGAGAGGTCGCCGTGCGTGGGTTGGTCTATGAGGTCAGTAACACCGACCGGCAAGGATCAGCCTTTGGTCTGCTGGCAAACCTGCTGGGTGGCCATGTCGGCATCGGCATTGGCTCCACAGCCACGAACCTCGGCAACTTCATTCAGATCAAGAACACGAGCCTGGATGCCGTCTATTCCATGCTGTCGAGCGATAGCCGCTTCAAGGTGGTGTCGTCGCCTGCGCTGCGCATCCAGTCAGGATCACAAGGTATCTTCTCGGTCGGCCAGGATGTGCCTGTGCTGGGCGCTTTGTCCTATCCGCAAGGTGCAGGTCAAGCCGTGCAGTCGGTCGAGTATCGCAGCTCCGGCGTCATCTTCGACATCCGGCCAGTGGTGAAGGAAGGCATCATCGACCTAGATATCACGCAACAGCTCTCCAACTTCGTGAAGACGACAACCGGCGTCAATAATTCGCCCACGCTGACCAAGCGGGAACTTAAAACGAAGGTCGGCATGCAGGATGGTGATGTGATCGTGCTTGGTGGTTTAACCGAGAGTAAGGACACCAACACCAGGGACGGCCTGAGTTTCTTGCCACGGTTCCTGCATACTACCGGGTATGAGCAATCAAGCAGTGAAATCCTGTTGGTGCTTCAAGTGCAGCGCGTACCGGGCGATCCGCTGTAAGTTGAGTACGTGAAATCGCTAATAGGCTTTCTGAAATATGAGAAAAAAGACAAGTCAACCTACCCATGTAGCGGTGCGGGTCAAGCAAATCAGCAGTAAGCAACACGTAGACTCGTTGGATCAGCATGCTTACGTCTGCCAGCCGGGTGATCGGCTGTCTGCTACGCTTCGGCCGCCTTACGCCATGCAAGTGTTACTGGCAGCTTCTGAATACCCACGCGATCAAGTAAAGGAAGACAGAGAATGGGTGTATGTCCCGCTTGTTGGCGATGAATTGCTTTGATATGCCCGATGCAGTGGGTGTTTTGAGGGTATTCACGAGTACGTGAAATCGCTAATATTTCGGTGCTGTAGTCTACGGAGTACAGAAATTCATGGGTTGCACGATGTTGATGAGCGGGCTATGGTTTTTCCGTTCTTGTTTGGAGGAACTATGAAGCTCAAACTGTTTGTTGGGATTGCCGCCATCACTGTACTGTCAGCATGCAGCTCGGAAAAAGAGCATGATGTGCAGTACTACATCGACAACCCGACTGAACGCGCAGCGAAAATCGAAGAATGCGTGAATAACCCTGGCAAACTCGACAGCACAGTAAATTGCGTGAATGCTAAAGAGGCACAGGTGCGCCAGGAGTTCAGCTCGGAGAACAAAGGGATGCCCAGCATCCGTTCTAACTGACGGCCTTCAAGGTCTGCAAGTTCAACAGCGTGAACTTGCCGTCATCGCGCCATCCACCGGTGTCGATGAAATACACGTTACCCAACTGCGCCATCTTGCTCACGGTCATGTGACCATGCACGATGGCGCGAACACTGCGGACAGGCTGCTTGTATCCAGTGCGGTAGCGGTCGATAGACCAAAGGCAGGTATCTTCGTCCTCGGCGCTGAAGCGGTGCTCGTATAAGGCCCGCCAGTCGTCATATGGGAAGTCGGCATGGATGATGCCCACTGGCCCATTTGCTGTGTCTACTTCAATCGCCAAGGGCAGTTCACGCAGGCTTTGTGCAATACGCTGCTGCATCAGCTCGTCTAGGCTGTCGAGCCATTTCCCGCCATGTGCGGCATGGTCAATATCTGGCAGTGGATCACCCAATGCCCTGCGCCATGTCATCAGGTCATGATTGCCACAGACTGAATAAAACCAAGGTTGCGCAAGCCATTCCAGCACCAGGGCTGACTCAGGCCCTCGGTCTACCAGATCACCAACGGCGAACAGCCGGTCATGCACCGGTGAAAACCGTATCTTGCGCAGCGCAGTATCCAGCTTGCTGAAACAGCCGTGAATGTCGCCAACCGCGAAGTCTCGTCCCTGTGTATTCAGGCTGAAGCGGCGCAGACGTAACGTGTCTTGCATTGTCTGTCGTCGGAGAGAACATAACAGAGCAACTTACCTAGACTGCGTGCGCCATGTCAAGGACGGGCACGGAAGCCGCAGCCCGGCTTGCCGGGACCGGGTGAGTACGCGGCGTAGCGAATCCTTGACGCACCTCGGATAAGGCACGCTGTTGGTAGGGTTGCAGGGGCTTTTGACCCTGAAACCCTGCCAAGCGGTGAGCGTGGACTGCAACAAACGGCATGGCCAAAGATGCAAAAAGTTTCATTTGGATGTATAAACACATGCTCATATACACAGATGGTAAGGGCATTGCTCCCAAATAGCTGAGTTATAGTCGAATCGTATATATCAGTGTTTTCTTTATCTCAATCATAATTTTGTCGCATAACTTTAGAGAATAATTAATGGCTAGATATATTAGCAAAGAGATATTATGTGAGGCATACACTCACTTAAACATTGATCGCTATCACACAGCAGATGCACGTGAGAAGTTAAAAAATCAATTACTGCCTTTTTTTGAGGAACGGGCTAAGTTTTTGCTTGGTGATGACGTTCAGATAGAGGTGATCTTCGAAACTGGCAGCCTAATTACCAAGTTGCGAGTAGTTGGATGTGCAGGAGCGGTTTTTCTTGGTGCTTATGGGGATTTTCGAGAGTCGGTTGCTCATTTAACTCGTGATGTTGCCTTACTGGCTGAGTCAGCGAACTTGGAGGTGCTTTTTCGTACCAAGACACAGTACTGTGATCGAGTAAATATAGAAAAAAGAAAAGGGGTTTTTGGTAGAGTTGATGAACTCTTAAACAAACTCGATAGAATTGCAAATGAAATTTCCTCCCAAACCGTACCCAGCAGCACTAAAGCTGCCGGAGAGGCAGAACAAAAAGTAGACGCGCTTGTTGACTGGAACAAGCGCGTAGAAGAATTGTTTTCCAAACTGGACAGTCCCCAAACGAAAGCGTGCGTAGCACAGGGCTTACTTGATGAGCTAAGCAAAATTCCGAACCAGTTTGGCTGGAATCATCTGCTGTCTTCTTCTGGAATTCGTGGCGCTTCTGCGCGGAGCGATGCCAACTTACTCGGCAAACTTAGTGGAACAAACACTCGGCTAAAAGTTACTGTGTCTTCCATAAAAAAAGATTTAGAGACTAGGATTAAGCATGCAGAAAGCGACATTGAAAGTAAAAATAAATCTTAGAGTTATTATTTGCTCTAATCTAAAATGATCCAAGAAAGGCATCAGATTTAGACGCCATTTAACGTGTCAACCAAGCGTCAACCGCATAGCAAAACATAGCGCATGCATAGCGGTTGACGGATGACCTAACTGTTTGATTGAAAAGACAAAGCTCCATCAATGCGTTGCCATCAAACTGAATCATAATCCGCAGGTCCCCTGTTCGAATCAGGGATGCGCCACCAAGATTTAAGCGGCTCACAGCAATGTGAGCCGCTTTTTCTTTGCTCCGCAGTTTTGGGCCTGCTCCGCAAAATCTAGGCTCTACCCCATAAGCGGGGGATGCGCATTCACTAGACACGGTTGATCACACCGCTCCACCCGCACTGAGCCAAGACTCTCATGCGGTAATTCTCAAAGTTCCTGACCCCATACGCACGGCGTGAGAGCATTTCCATCTTGGTGTGGAAGCCTTCAGTAATGCCGTTGGACTTGGTGAATCGCCACATCCTGACGATGGGTTCGAGCCATGATTTTAATGTGGCGGCCAGCGCCCTGGCCGGGCTCTGCTCAAACTGCTCAATCAACGCCAGGAATTGGGGCATCATCTTTTGAGCCCTCTTTCTTTTCAAGCTCTTCATCACCAAGAATCCATTTAACTGCTGCTTGGCGAAGTACAGCGCCCGCAGCACCGGCTCCTGAGCCAAGTACTGATGCAGATTCTCCTTCTGCATGGCGGTCAGCTTCCAATGGTGACGGCGCATCAGGCTGAGCAACCCCCGGTTCTTGCGACCCTGGGGGTCATACTGCTGCCACAGCTTCAGGAAGTGCTGGTTCACCAGGCGCACGACATGGAAACGGTCAGCCACGATGATGGCATTGGGGAAGTACTGCTGAGCGATCCGGCGATACGTCTCGGACAGATCCATCACGATCACCCGCACATTCTCCTTACCCGGCAAGCGTTTCAAATAGCTGCGCAAACTCGCCTCTGAGCGGCCCAACACGACATCGAATACTTTGTGATTCTTCAGGTCGACCAGCGTGGTGGCGTAACCGCGTTTGCGAGTGAAGAAGTGTTCATCAATCCCAAGCACCTGCGGGCAGCTGCGCCCAGAGAGCTCCGACACGCGTCGCTTGATGAACGACTGATACCAGCGCTCCACCGTCGCACTACCGACGCGGTGCGTATGGGTCAGCTTGCGCTGACTCACGCCACCCTCGTGGGCCTCAAAGACCTCCAACCGATACGTCTCGGTCGAACGTAGCCGGGGCAGAATCCCGGCGAAACGGTGGCGAAAATACCGGTTGCAGTCGGTGCAGTGGTACTTGGGAACGCGCAGGTGCAGCACGACCAGCTTATTGCCCTGTCGCGTGTGCTTGAGCGTGCGTTGATGAGTCGCCTTGATGCGCACTTGGTTGCCTGCGCAATGCAAGCAGGCGGGCCGCTTACGCGGCCGCGCCCATACATGAATATCCTTTGTTCGTTTGACAGCCTGGACCACCAGCCCAGGGATCCCTAGGATAGAATCGATTGGGGACATCGGCATTGCTTCCGTTAGACAGGTTCTTCGCAAAAACAAGTCTAGCGAATGTCGATCGTCCCCCTTTTTATGATGTAGAGCCGTTTTTTGTCGTCTGGATTAGAGCAAGAGCCTGCTAGGGGAGGGGCTGTGTTGTTTAGTCGATGGCTTGGCTGGCAAAAAGAAACGTGATTGATGTCAGCGTACACCAATGATTTTTCTAAATGGGCCAATGGTCATCTATGTAGGATAGGCAGCAGCCCAATTCACTCTGCTAAAAGGAGCGCGGTAGGCGCTCCTTTTGTGTTTCTAATGACTTGAGAGGCTACCCTAAAATCGGCATGGACCTGAGCGGTGCGTTCCGGCTGCTGGCTTGCTTAATTAACAGCTCAGGGCAGGGTCGCTACTTCCGGAATGCACTTGCCGATTTCGATGGCCTGCAAATCATCGGCGCTGGTCCGCCTTTTCAGCTCAGGAGGTGCTGCAGCGACCGACGCCTGCTCGTCCTTCTGCATCAACGGGCAATACGCCGACATATAGTCAATTTCCAGGTTAAGGCGTTCGAGCAAAAAGTCTACAAATACCCTTACCTTCGGAGACTGTCCGTGACCTCTTGGAAATACGGCATTCAATGTGTATTCGCCACCGCTCCAGCCTGCCAGGACCCGCTTGACTAGTCCGTGCTCGACATATGATTTGACCATCACATCCGCACCGATGATCAGACCCTCTCCACATAAAAGAGCGCCTTTCCAGGCCGCCGGATCATTGGCAACCAGAATAGGATTGATGGGAAACGCACGTTTTCCAGTGCCGTCGTCCAGTGTCCATTGATAGTCATTGCCATTGCGGTTCTTGCTCATCGCGATAGTGCGGTGATGCCAAAGCTCATCAGGATGTGAGGGCTCGCCGTATCGAGTGATATACGCATTGCCCGCAAATACCTGTGTGGTCAGGACCCCCAGCTTGCGTGCGACCAGGGTGGAGTCGGGTAGATCGCCAATGCGCAGGGCCAGATCAATCTCATTGTCGATCAGATCGACCTGCTCGTTATTTAGCAGCATTTCAACGCGCACTTCAGGGTAGCGCATATGGAACTCGCCTAATAACGGAGCGATTTTGTCGATACCGATGGAGTAGGGGGCAGAAAACCGTAGCCAACCTCGCGGCCCGGCCTGCAACTGGCCGACGGCGCTTTCAGCTTCGTTCAGTTCGCGTGCAATGCGTTGCGCATATTCCACGTAAACGTTGCCCGCCTCTGTCAAACCCAGACGGCGTGTAGTGCGATGCAATAACTGCACGCCCAGCCTGGCTTCAAGCTCCTGCACTTTACGGCTGACCGTTGTTTTGGGCAGGCGCAGGGCCTTGGCCGCTCCGATAAAACTGCCGTGCTCGACTACCTTGCCGAAGATAAGTGTGTCATTCAGATCGTGAGACATGGGAATTGAATCCGAGAAAAACGCCTATATTAGCCCACCTGAAGGACAATCTTTCCCTTAATTCATGACTAATCAATTCAGTTGTTCACTTGTAGAGTATCAACCTGGATGCAGGGAAGTGCCCGAATGAGTTGCCCGTCATTGTCCAAGAGGCTGTCAACGCCACGGGAAGAGTTCACTTAAGCCTGCTGAAAAACTTTTCATCATTAAAAATATATTCAGGTTTAACAGGGGGTTATGTGAAAGCAGAACATCGTATCCGGCAGGTGGGGGCCGGGCCATTTATCGTGCAATCCGGAGCTTGGCTACCCGTTCCCCAATTCTCCTATCGCTACCTGGCTGAGGCTCAATGTCCCACTGCTGGGAGAAACTATCCCAGCAGAGGGACAATCGAAAACGGGATAATCCTGCCGCTGACTCCTGGTAGATCTACGCCTGCGCCACTGCCACCGATTCGTCGCCTTATTCCTTCTGCTTTAAACAGGATGTCGCCTTGATGTCTCATCACACTCGCTCCATTAATTTCGTCACACGGTCTCGTCGATGGCTTGCTCCTGCCTCCCTGGTCTTGTCGGCTGTTTTGCTGACGGCTTGTTATAGCCAGGCAGCATCTGATCAAGCCATGCCTGCTCCGTCTGTCAGCATCATGTCGGTAGCGGCTCAACCGATTCAGCCATGGGAGGGATTCACCGGCAGGGTGGCAGCAGTTGACTCTGTGGAACTGCGCGCGCGCGTCAGTGGCTACATTGATCATGTCGCTTTCACGGAAGGGCAAACTGTCAGCAAAGGGGATCTTCTGTTTGTGATTGATGCACGGCCATATCGTGCGGCCTTGGATCAGGCTCAGGCAGAACTGGCGCGTGCACGCAGTAATGCGCAGTTTGCGGTGACGCAGCAACGGCGGGCTAAAGTGCTGGTGCAGTCCAAGGCGATTTCTCGTGAAGAGTTCGATAGCCGCAATGCGTCGGCCTCACAGGCCTTGGCGGCTGTCCGTGCTGCTGAGGCCACGGTGGCGGCGGCGTCGCTGGATTTGCAATATACCGAAGTGCGTTCGCCAATCACAGGCCGTGCCAGCCGTGCTTTCCTGACGACGGGTAATCTGGCCCAAGCCAACCAGACGGTTTTGACGACGGTAGTGTCTCAGGACCCTGTGCATGTGCTGTTTGACGTGGACGAGAGTACATGGCTGCGCTATGCACGCCAAGCTCGGGACGGGCAACGCAGCACGACACAAAGCCCTGTTCAAGTTGGGCTGGCCTCGGATGAGATGTATCCGCATGCGGGCTATGTGGACTTTATTGATAACCATGTTGACCCCGCTACGGGCACCTTGCGGGCCAGAGCTGTGTTGCCTAACCCGGATGGCGTACTGACCCCTGGCCTGTTTGCTCGTGTGCAGTTAGGGGGTAGCCAAGCGTACACAGCCATGTTGATCGATGAGAAGGCGGTACTGACGGATCAAGACCGTAAGTATGTGTTGATCGTAGATCAGGACAACCGTGTTCAGCGGCGTGATATTGCGCTGGGGCCCATTGTTCAGGGACTGCGCGTGATCAAGAAGGGGCTGGCTGAAGGCGACCGAGTTGTTGTCAGCGGTCATCAAAAAGTTCCCATGCCCGGCATGGCGGTGTCGCCGACTTTGGTCGATTCGCCTGCTGTGGCCCAGCTTCTCGGCACGCCCGTGCCGCAAGCCGCCTCCGCACTCGCGGTGATGCCTGGCTGATTCACGTTCTCTTATGAGGTCGGCACATCGTTCAATGGCTGCCGATGCACAGGACATTTTCATGAATTTTTCAAAATTTTTCATCGATAGGCCGATTTTTGCGGCTGTCATGTCGATCGTGATATTTATCGGCGGGCTCATTGCGATTCCCTCCCTGCCAATCAGTGAGTATCCGGAAGTCGTGCCACCGGCCGTGATGGTGCGCACTGTCTATCCTGGCGCCAATCCCAAGGTGATTGCGGAAACAGTCGCGACGCCTTTGGAGGAAGCTATTAACGGCGTGGAAAACATGATGTACATGAAGTCGGTGGCGGGTTCGGACGGTGTATTGCAAATGACCGTTACCTTCGAACCCGGCACAGACCCGGATGATGCCGCTGTCAAGGTGCAGAACCGGGTTGCCCAGGCTCAGGCACGTTTGCCCGAGGATGTACGCCGGCAAGGGGTGACGGTTCAAAAGCAGTCGCCCGTATTTTTGATGGTGGTTCATTTGACCGCCGAAGACGATCGTTATGACACCTTGTACTTGCGTAACTACATGCGCCTGCATGTTAAGGACGCAATGGCGCGCATACCGGGGGTGGGGGATGCTCAGCAGTTTGGCGGGGGCGACTATGCCATGCGTATCTGGTTGGACCCGGACAAAGTGGCTGCGCGTGGTTTGACGGCCAGCGATGTTCTGCGTGCCGTACGTGAACAGAATATTCAGGTGTCGGCTGGTCAGCTAGGTGCCGAACCTATGCCAAATCCCAGTGATTTCTTATTGCCGATCAATGCCAAAGGCCGTTTAGAAAGCGTGGAGGAGTTCGGCGATATTGTGTTGAAGAGCGGTGCGGCTGGCGAGATTGTGCGACTGGCGGATGTAGCCCGGATTGAGTTGGCGGCGGGCGATTACACCTTGCGAGCACGTTTGGATGGCAAGAGCGCGTCAGCCATTGGTATTTTTCAGGCCCCGGGCGCTAATGCCCTGGAAATTCGCGATGCAGTTGTAGCCAAAATGGAAGATATCCGCCAGAAGTTGCCGCCGGGCATTGAGATCCAGTCCATTTATGACACCACGGTCTTTGTGCGTGATTCCATCAAATCCGTAATCACTACCTTGCTGGAGGCCGTGCTATTGGTGATTTTGGTTGTGATCCTGTTCTTGCAGACCTGGCGTGCCTCCATCATTCCTTTGCTGGCGGTTCCGGTGTCTATCATCGGCACGTTTGCGGTGCTGCATGTATTGGGATTTTCAATCAATACCCTGACGCTGTTCGGTTTGGTCCTGGCGATCGGTATTGTGGTGGACGACGCCATTGTGGTGGTGGAAAACGTTGAGCGCCATATCGAGAATGGCGAACCTCCCTTGCAGGCTGCCCATCTGGCAATGCGGGAAGTTTCAGGTCCGATTATCGCCATCACACTGGTGTTGTGCGCCGTATTCATTCCTATGGCTTTTCTGGATGGAGTCATTGGCGAGTTCTATAAGCAGTTTGCTGTGGCCATTGCTATTTCTGTGGCGATTTCGGGCTTGAACTCCTTGACCTTGTCTCCCGCGTTGGCGGCGCGATTACTCAAGCCGCATGACGCTCCCAAAGATGCCCTGACCCGTGGTATCGATCGGGCTTTTGGCTGGTTGTTTGTTCCTTTTAACCGCATGTTTCAGCGTAGCGCTGAGCGCTATCAAAGCAGCATTGGCCGTGTATTGGGCCGTCGTGGTGTAGTGATGGTGGTGTATGTGGGTTTGTTGGCTGCAACGGGCTTGATGTTCAATCTCGTGCCGTCTGGTTTTATCCCCGTTCAAGACAAGCAATACTTGATTGCGGGCGTCAAGATGCCCGAGGGGGCGTCTATTGAACGCACCGATGTGGTCCTCAAGCGTATGACTGAGATCGCCATGAAGGTTGATGGTGTGTCCAACGAAATCGCATTTCCAGGCCTGAATCCATTGCAGTTCACCAATACGCCTAATAATGGTGTGGTGTTCTATGTGTTGGAGCCATTTTCCGAGCGTAGTCGCAGCGCAGAGGATATTTCTGCAGAGCTGAATCAAAAGTTTGCTGAGATTCAAGAAGGTCTGGCTTTTGCTTTTATGCCGCCTCCTATTCAAGGTTTGGGTAATGGGTCTGGCTGGTCCCTGTTTATTCAGGATCGAGAGCAACTGGGCTACGGATCGTTGCAGCAGGCGGTTCAGGCTTTCCAGGGGGCTGTGGTCCAGACGCCGGGAATGGCTTATCCCATCAGCAGCTATCAGGCGAATGTCCCTCAATTGGATGCGGTGGTCGATCGTATTAAGGCCAAGGCGCAAGGCGTACCGCTGACCGAGCTGTTTGATACTTTGCAAACGTATTTGGGCTCGTCTTACGTCAATGACTTCAATATGTTTGGCCGAACCTGGCAAGTAATCGCCCAGGCTGATGGCGCTTTTCGTGCCAGTACTGAAGATATTAGCCGCTTGCGCACTCGCAATGATCAGGGCGAGATGGTCCCGATTGGCTCGCTATTGCAGGTTCAAAGTACGTATGGCCCCGATCCGGTTATTCGCTTTAATGGCTATCCTGCGGCTGATTTGTTGGGCGATGCGGATCCGCGTGTCTTGTCGTCAGGTCAGGCGATGGCGTATGTCGAGCAGTTGGCAAGTCAGGTCCTGCCGGCAGGCATGGGGATTGGGTGGAGTGACCTGAGTTATCAGCAGGCCAACCAAAGTGGTGCTGCCATGATCGTGTTTCCTATGGCGGTCTTGTTGGTTTTTCTGGTTCTGGCCGCTTTGTACGAGAGCTGGACATTGCCCTTGGCGGTCATTCTGATTGTGCCGATGTGCCTGTTGGCGGCTTTGTTTGGCGTGTGGTTAACGAACGGCGATAACAACGTATTTGTTCAGGTCGGACTGGTTGTATTGATGGGTCTGGCCTGTAAAAACGCGATTTTGATTATCGAGTTCGCTCGTGAGTTGGAGCAGGAAGGCTTGGATATTGTGCATGCTGCCTTGCAGGCTTGCCGTCTGCGTCTGCGTCCTATTGTGATGACGTCCATTGCGTTCTGTGCCGGTGTGGCGCCATTGATGGTGTCCTCGGGAGCCGGCAGCGAGGTGCGCGCAGCCACGGGTATTACCGTATTTGCAGGCATGGTTGGAGTGACGGCATTTGGCCTGTTCCTGACTCCTGCCTTTTATGTCGCACTGCGTAAGCTTGCCAGCCGTTCATCGGTGCAGCGCGCTCAGGCTCCTATACAGGTATCTCATGATTAAACTTATCTTTGCGACTGCTTTTTTTCCCACAAGTCGCGCCAGACGTGTGCTCCGTTTTTTATCGGTCCGACGACTGTGGCGCGTGACTGCCTCAACTCTTGCTATGCTGTGCCTGGCCGCCTGCGCAGTGGGTCCTGACCACCAGCAACCGGATACAACGATCCCGGATGAGTTTGGAACGACTCTGTCCGATAAGCAGGATGTGCCGCTGTCACAGAGTGCGGATCAAGTCATGGTCGAGGGCTTGGGCGATCCCTTATTGGCCGGGCTGGTGCAGGATGCCTTACGCACCAATTACGATTTGCGTGCGGCTCTGGCTGGACTGGACCGTGCGCAGGCCTTGTTACGCAATACGCGGCTGGAGGCTTTGCCCAGTGTGACGGCACAGGGAGAGGCAGGGCATCACCGTAGCAGTGTCGATCAAATGCCCGGTGTCAGCGCTTCGGGCCGGGACAATCAGAATTGGCAGGCCAGTCTTGTTGCTGGCTGGGAACTGGATGTATTTGGTCGTGTCCGTCGCCTGATTGAAGCCGGTCAGGCGGATACCTTCGCAAGTACTGCGGATTTGCGTGCCTTGCAGGTGCTGATTGTGAGCGAAGTCATGCAGAGTTATACGCAATTGCGGGGTACGCAGGCCAGGCTGCTGGTGGCACAAGCCAATCTGCTTAATCAGCAAAATACGTTGTCCTTGGTTAAACAGCGGCTGGATGCTGGTACCGGCACGGAGTTTGACACCGCGCGTTTGCGTGCGCAGGCAGAAACCACTGCATCGCGTATTCCGGCTTTGCAAGCCCAGGCTGCCGTGCAGATGCATCGTCTAGCCGTTCTGACGGGCCGTCAGCCCTTGGCCTTGGTCAAGCAGTTGACTCCGTTCCAGGGGATGCCTGTACCAGCGCGCCTGGATGCAGGCTCACCGGGGGAACTGTTGCGTCGTCGTCCTGATATTGCCGCTGCCGAGGCGCGCTTGCATGCAGCAACGGCACGGATTGGCGTTGCGACAGCCGATTTGTTTCCACGCTTTACATTGGGTGGCTTGATAGGGAGTCATGCCATTGATAGCAGCCAGCTGTTCTCCAGAGAGAGTGAGACGCGCCTGGTGGTACTGGGCATCGATTGGTCTTTCTTGGATGTGGGCCGTGTGCAGTCACGCATCGCGGCTACTGATGCCGATGCGCAAGCGGCCTTGGCGCGGTACCGCCAAACCGTATTGCTGGCCCTGGAGGAAACCGAGAATGCCTTGGTCCTGCATGCTCGTACTCGTATTGAGGACGCCCATCTGGAGCGTGCTGCTGCTGATAGCGAACTGGCTGCGCGTATTGCCCGTACTCGTTTTGAGGCTGGGGCTGCCGGTTTGCTGGAGGTGTTGGATGCAGAGCGCACGCAACTGCTTGCCCAGGATGCCTTGGCTGAGGCGCGTACCCGTACCATGCTCAGTGCGGTTGCCTTGTATAAGGCGATGGCAGGCGGGTGGCCCTCTTCCTTGCCTGAACGGGAGGCTCTAGCGGCCCGTTCGAATTAATGGCTTTAAGCCTTTATCTTGTTACCCACCACTCCTGTCAGACAAGGGTGGTGGGGGCGGTCTAGTGGAATAGGGGCATGGTTTATGCGGTAGTTGGTGCAGGTGCCCAAATGCTGTGTTTACAGACCTCATAAATTCACGCACTAACAATAAGCGAAATCGTTCTTTTGCCTGCCGCCTTGCTTTGTCTATCCTGATTTCTCGACCTAACGGCTTATCGGGCCGCAAAAATAATCGAGGAATGCTCCATGTCGTTGACGAGAACTCTGCAGCATCTGGGCCTGGCCTTGGCGGCCAGCGTCGTATCTTTGACGGCCCAGGCTACCAGCCTGACGGTCGCCTATCAGACTATTCCCACTCCGTCGAACGTGCCTCAGGCAGACGGTGTTTATGAAAAAGAAACCGGCGCGAAAATCGATTGGCGCAAGTTTGATGGTGGCGCTGAAGTCATCAATGCCGTCGCTTCCGGCGATGTGCAGATTGCCTATTTAGGCTCCAGCCCCTTGGCTGCTGCGGCCAGCCGTAAGTTACCTATCGAGACTTTCCTGATCGCTGCCGAACTGGGCACCAGCGAAGAGCTGGTTGTGCGTAACGGTTCGGGCATTCAGGCTCCGCAAGATCTCATCGGCAAGACGATTGCCACGCCTTTTGTATCGACCAGTCATTACAGTCTGCTGGCTGCGCTCAAGCATTGGAAGATCGACCCCAAGCAGGTCAATATCATCAATCTGACTCCGGCCAATATCGTAGCGGCCTGGGCTCGTGGTGATATTGATGGTGCTTATACATGGGACCCGGCCTTGAGTAAGGCCAAGGAAAGCGGCAAGGTGCTGATCAGTTCTGGCGAGCTGGCCAAGTTGGGTGCGCCGACCTTTGATGTGTGGTTGGTGCGCAAGGATTTTGCGGAAAAACACCCGGATATTGTGTCGGCTTTTGCTCGTGTCACTTTGGCTTCTTATGAGAGCTACACACGTGATCCTGCCGCCTGGGTTGCCAATGCCGACAACATTGGCAAGCTGTCCCGTCTGACTGGCGCGACGCCTCAAGAAATCCCCAATGTCCTGGCAGGCAGCGGCTTTTTATCTGCGGCTGATCAGATCAAGACCTTGGGTCAGCCTACCGCCAAAGCCTTGGCCGATACCTCCGCCTTCTTGAAGGAGCAGGGCCGTATCGACGAGGTCTTGCCTGATTACACGGGTTACACCACCAGCAAATATGTCGAGGCGGCTGCCTCGCAGGCCAAGTAATTCTGATGGCGCAGTTAACACTGAATCACGTCAGCGCACGTTATCCCGGCGCCGATCATCTGGCGCTGCGAGACGTGTCGCTGCAACTGGGGCCGGGGCAGTTGGTGGTGGTGCTGGGGCCTTCAGGCAGTGGCAAGACTACTTTGTTGAATCTGATCGCGGGCTTTACCTTGCCTAGCGCTGGAACGATTACCTTGGATGGCGAACCTGTGCGCGGCCCTGGGGCTGATCGCGGCGTGGTGTTTCAGGATGATGCCTTGTTGCCTTGGCAGACGGTCCTGGAGAACGTGGCTTTTGGTTTGACGTTACGAGGTGAGTCCAGGAAGCAGCGTCAGGCTGTGGCGCGTCATCAATTGGCTTTGGTGGGGCTGGAGGGCTTGGAGCAGCGCCGTATCTGGCAATTGTCTGGTGGTCAGAAGCAGCGGGTGGGTATTGCTCGCGCTCTGGCGGCAGACCCGCGTGTGCTCTTGCTGGATGAGCCTTTTGGGGCGCTGGATGCCTTTACCCGAGAGCAGGCTCAGACGCTTTTGCTGAGTGTCTGGCAGCGCAGCGCCAAGCCTGTTTTTCTGATTACTCACGATATTGAAGAAGCCGTGTTTCTGGCTACCGATCTGATCATTTTGGGCGGTACGCCTGGGCAGGTGGTGGAGCGTTTGACCCTGGATTTTGGGCGACGTTACACCGATGGGCAGCCGGTGCGTCAGGTGAAGTCCTCACCAGAGTTCATCGCGGCGCGGGAGCGTGTGCTGGAGCATGTGTTCTCGGCGCATCCCGTTGCGGCTTCGTCCTGAATTTAGGAGATTATTCATGAAATCCTCTGCCGCTGGCGAGGTTCTGCAAGCAGGCGATATGGCTGGTTTGTCGGGCGCTTCGTCTTTAAGCGTGGGTGGCGAGTCCAAGCCTCATCAATCAGCGTCCACTAAGCCTCGGCAAGTCTCTATTGCTGTGATCAGTTTGCTCACTTTAAGTGGGGTGCTGTTCTTGTGGTGGGCCGTTACCGAATGGGGCTATGTGGACCCGCTGTTCCTGCCTTCACCCCAGGCTGTGCTGAGTCGTGTTTTTCGTTTGTTCTCGGTGGGCTATATGGATGCCACGGTGCAGCAGCATTTGGCAGCCAGTTTGTGGCGGATCAGCTTGGCATTGATTGCGGCTGTTCTGTTGGCGATTCCTACGGGTATTGCGATTGGCCGTAATCGTATTGCCCAGGGCATTCTGGATCCTTTGATCGAGTTCTATCGTCCGATCCCGCCGCTGGCGTATTTGCCGCTAATCGTGATCTGGTTTGGGATTGGCGAGTTGTCCAAGGTGCTGCTGATTTATCTGGCGATTTTTGCGCCGATCACGATTGCGACGGCGGGCGGGGTGCGTAATGTGGATCCGGTGAAATTGCGTGCGGCTCAATCTCTGGGGGCGACGCGTGCTCAGCTGCTGCGTTACATCATCATCCCCAGTGCCTTGCCTGATATTTTGACGGGCCTGCGCATTGGGCTGGGAGTAGGGTGGTCAACCCTTGTGGCTTCGGAGCTGGTGGCTGCCACGCGTGGGCTGGGATTCATGGTTCAGTCAGCGGGGCAGTTTCTGGCAACCGATGTGGTGATGGCGGGGATTCTGCTTATCGCTTTGGTGGCGTTTGTGCTTGAAGTCGGCTTGCGTCGTTTACAGGCCAAGCTTGTTCCGTGGCACGGGCAAGCGCGTTAACCCCCTTATTTAGCGTGAACACCGCAGTCTAAGCAGATTTAGCTAGTTCACACCGACCGGGTCAGCCCACCATCCACCTTGATGTTCTGGCCCGTAATGTAGCCTGCGCCATCCGACAACAAGAACGCAATCGTCGCCGCGATTTCCTCGGCTTTGCCATAGCGTCCCATAGGCACGCTTTCTCGCCGTTCTTCGGTCGCGGGCAGGCTATTAATCCAGCCAGGCAGCACGTTGTTCATGCGTACATTCTTGGCTGCATAGCTGTCCGCAAAAATCTTGGTGAAGCTGGCCAGCCCGGCGCGGAATACCGCCGAAGTAGGGAACATTTCCGCAGGCTCAAACGCCCAGGCGGTAGAAATATTCACAATAGCCCCACCACCTTGCGCGGCCATGATGGGTGCCACCAGGCGAGCTGGACGTACGGCATTCAGAAAGTAGACATCCATGCCTGTGTGCCAGTCTTCGTCGCTGATCTCCAGAACCGGGCCGCGCGGGCCATGTCCGGCGGAGCTGACCAGGGCGTCGATACGCCCCCAGCGTTGCATGGTCAGGTCCACCAGCCGCTGCAGGTCCTCGTTGGATTGATTCGATCCTGTCAGACCTAGGCCGCCCAACTCTTTCGCCAAGGCTTCGCCCTTGCCGGACGAGGACAGGATGGCGACGCGGTAGCCATCTTGAGCCAGTCTGCGGGCCGCTGCGGCGCCCATGCCCGAGCCGCCTGCGCTAATAAGTGCTACTTTTTCTACAGTCATGAGAGTCTCCGTGTGTTGAGATTGATACTATTATTTCAGCCTGAAGCAGAAAAATCATGCGATAAATAAGCCTTCAAGGGTGTAGAGAAACTACTGACAGAATATGGCTAAATCCCGCCGCTCCTTGCCTCCGCTCAATGCCTTGCGTGCTTTTGAGGTATCTGGTCGTCGTTTGAGTTTCCGTGCCGCAGCGGATGAGCTGGGCGTGACTCAAGGTGCTGTCGCCCAGCAAGTCCGGGCCTTGGAAGAACATCTGGGGCTGGCGCTGTTTCAGCGTCACCCGCGTGGGCTGCAACTGACTGTAGCGGGCGCGGCCTATCTGGCCGAGGTGACTCGTGCTTTTGATACCTTGGCCGATGCAACAGGGCGCTTGTTGGTACGCCCCGATACGGTCACGATCAGCGTTACGCCTACGGTCGCTGCCAAATTACTGATTCCTCGCCTGGGGGATTTGCAGGCGGCCTTGCCCGATGTGGAGCTACGTACCGTGGCAACGGAAGCCTTGTCGGATTTTGAGCGCGATCAGGTTGATATTGCCGTGCGCCTGACTCGCCCGCCTTTTGCGGCGGACCTGGAGGCCAAGTTATTGTTTCGTCAGGATTTAGTGGCCGTAGCCAGCCCTCGTTTGGTGGGGAATATGACGCTTCCTTTGTCCAGTGAACAACTGCGTGCCTTGCCTTTATTGCATGACGCTCAAGGGCATTGGGCTACCTTCTTGAAAACCAGCAGCAAGTTGCCGGGCGCAGTATTCAACCAGACCACGCTGGCATTGGACGCCGCGATGGCGGGTCAAGGTGTGGCCTTGGCGTGCAAGGCCTTTGTGGCAATGGATCTGGCCGCCGGGCGTTTAGTGCAGGTGGCGGCGGCAGGGACCTTGGGGCCGGATTTCTATCTGGTGCGCAATCGTTCAGCCCCGGTCAGACAGTCGGTGGAGGCAGTATGGAATTGGTGCTTAAACAGATTGTTATATCGCTAGCTTGATGATTGGCATGTTCAAGCTAGCGTTGGCAACCGTTTCGAAACAGGCTGGCAAGAGTATGTGCGAGAGAGATGGGCTTGCCGGATTGTAGTTCAGTGTTTTTGGTCTTCCTGATGCAAAGGGCTAAACTGGCCGCACTTCTGGTGCAGCAGCACCCAGCTTTTTACAGGAAAAAAATATGAGCACACCGCTTCCCTGTCCTCAGTGCACCTTGGAAAATACCTACCATGACACGGAGCAATGGGTATGTGCCGATTGTGGCTATGAATGGCAAGACGCGGACCCGGTCGCCGAGTCTGAGACCGATGGCGACGAGCTGATCGTTAAAGACAGCAACGGCAACTTGCTGGCCGCGGGCGACGATGTGATTCTGATCCGCGACTTGAAGGTCAAAGGCTCCAGCACCTTGAAGAAAGGGGCCAAGGCCAAAGGCATACGTCTGGTTCGTGGTGATCATGAAGTCGATTGCAAGATTGATGGCATCAGCTACTTGTTGAAGGCTATGTACTTGAAGAAAGCCTAAGCGTTCAGACCTGATGGCTTGGCGCATAAAAAAACGATAGTGGCGGAACCACTATCGTTTTTAATCTTAACGGAGTGAGTGCCGCTTTATTTCAGGCAGGCTTTGATTTTTTCCAGATCTGGGCCGTCAATAGGACGCCCCAGGTTAAAGGGCATGGAGGTCTCGCGCCAGTCCTTGTAGTCATGCAGATACTCCATCTGGCTGGCATATACCTTGGCGGCATCGGGGTTGCTGCAAGCCATGGAAATCATCACCTCGTTGGTGACTTGCTGAATGGTCTTCAGGCTTTCATCATCCATGCGGTGGATTTCCACGCCAGCTTTCTGGAAGGTGCGCAGACCTTCCGTCGCCTTTTTCTCTGTAAAAGCGATGGACCACATCATGGTGGCGTCGGCGGCAATTTGCAGTTTCTCCTTGGCCGAATCACTGAGTGCATCCCAGGCGGTTTTATTGATCATGACGCCAAACACGGAAGCGGACTGGTGCCAACCCGGCGTTGTCCAGTGCTTGGTGACCTGATGCAGCCCGGCAGAAACGTCCACGTTCGGCGTGGAGAACTCGGCTCCCTCGATCACGCCACGCTCAAGCGATTGATACAGCTCCTGACCCGCCATGGACACCTGCGTGCCACCAATTTTTTCAAGCACCTTGCCTTGTTCCAGACCAGAGAGACGCAGGCGCTTGCCCTTGATTTCTTCCAGATTGCGAATCGGCACATTGGTATGGAAGCCGGATTCGTTATTGGTGATGGCGTAGGGGAGGTACACCATGCCGTACTTGCCGTAGATCTCGTTATAAAGCTCGGCGCCACCCCATTCCTTGATCCAGTTTGCGTAGTCAACCGCGTTGAACAGGCTGGAGTGTGTTCCTAAAGGGGAGAAAGCCGGGTTGCGGCCGGCCCAATAGCCCGGCCAGTCGGCCCCGGCCTGGATGGTGCCGGATTCGACCGCGCTGAATACTTCGCCAGTCGGCACCAGGGCGCCACCTTCGTAGAATTCGATTTTCAGCTCGTCACCGACCAGCTTGTTGGCCAGTTCCACCCACTTCTTGTCCAGTTCAACCAGCTCGATGGAGGCGGGCCAGGTACTGGTCATGGTCCACTTTTGTGCTGCCTGGCTCAGGCCGCTCATGCTCAGCAGGGCAAAGCCGGTCAAGGCGAAGAGTGCCTTCTTCGTTAGCTTCATGGTGTCTCCTTGTTTTATTTAAGTTCCGTACAGGACGGTGGGTAGCCAAGTGGCCAGGCCAGGGAAAATGGCCAGCAAGATGCACATCAGAATAATCAGGCCAATGAATGGAACCACCCCGCTGATGATCTCCATGGTCTTCACAGATTTAGGCGTGATGGCCCGCAAATAGAAAAGGGCATAACCAAAGGGCGGGGTCAGGAAAGAGGTTTGCAAAACAACGGCGACCAGAATCACAAACCAGAGCAGGCTGATGCCCATTTCCTGCACAATCGGCAAGAGAATCGGGAAGGACAAGAGGACAATACCGGTCCAGTCCAGAAAGCAGCCCAGTACAAAAATAATCAACAGCATGACCACAATAAGCAGCCAGGGCTCCATATCCAGGCCACGCATCAGGTCTTGTGCAGCGCCCAAACCGCCGGTGATATTAAAGACGCCAGTAAAGGCGGTTGCACCTACCACGATAAATAAAATCATGGAGGAAGTACGGCCCGTTTCGTAAAGCGCATTGAGGAAAATGGACCATTTGAATTTGCCCCGGAAAATAACGATCAGCAGGGACAGCAATACCCCAATGGCCGAGGCTTCGGTGGCCGTTGCAATACCGGCCAGCATGGAGCCCAGAATGCCCAGAATCAGAAAGATGGGGGGCACGGCTTCCACCAGCAGCATGCGGATCAAGGCGGGTCTGGAGATCTTTTCATCGGGCTCCACGGAAGGAGCGCGTTCCGGGTGACGCCAGGCAACAAACACGACCCACACGGCATAGAGCAGGCCCAGCAGCACGCCAGGAATCAGCGCGCCAGCAAACAACTCACCGATAGACAGCGGGGAGTAGCTGGCCATCAAGATCAGCATGATGGAAGGTGGAATCAAAATACCTAAACACCCCGAGGCCGCAATCACCCCTGTGGTGAGCTTGGGGCAGTAGCCGTATCGCAACATGGGACGCAGGGCCATCATGCCGGTGACCGTAATGGAAGCACCAATAATGCCTGTGGTAGCGGCCAGCAAAATGGAGATGAACACCACCGCCAGCGCCAGCCCGCCACGAACGCGGGACATCAGCAGGCGCAAGGCCTCGAACATTTTGTCGGTTACTTCGGAGTCAGACAAAAAGCGTGCCATCAGGATGAACAAGGGGATGGCGATCAGCGTGTAGTTGTCCAGAACATCGCCGTAAATGCGGTTGACCACAATGCCCAGCACCATGGGCTTGCCCGCGACCAGCGCACCGATAACGGCCGTGCTGCCCAGAACAAAGGCCAAGGGATGACCCATGAACAGCCCCAGCAACAGCAGGCCACCCATCACCAATGCAATCAGTTCAGGCGTCATGGCGGGGGGCTTCCTTATGAATCAGCAAACGGACGACTTCAGCAATGCCTTGCAACAGCAGCAGTGCAGCGGCAAGAACCATGGACATCTTCAAGGGATAAACGGGCAATTGCACCGCGCCGTAGGTGGTTTCACCTTGAGCTAACGAGCGCATGGCGAAATCGTAGCTGCGAGTCAGAAAGACCCAGGCAAAGGGGAAGAAGAAAATCAGATAGCCCGCAATCTCGGTCCATTTGCGGACAGTGGGGGAAAAGCGGTTGATTAGCAGATCCACCCGGACATGGGCCTGGTGTTTAAGCGCGTAGGCACCCAGCATCAGAAAGTAAAACCCATATAGCTGCTTGGTGACGTCAAAAGTCCAGCGAGTGGGCTGATTCATCACGTAGCGCATGAACACTTCGTAAATAATGATGGTGGAGAAAATAATGGCGATAAAGGAGATGAGCCTCCCTATCCATTCATTCGTTGAGTCGATTAGACGCAAAACCATGCTTGTCCCTTATGTTCGTTTTTATGGGCGACATCTCTGTTTTAGTCTATGAGCAAGATCGGGACGGTCACAACTTGGGTTTACCCTTACGTCAACCTGAATTAAATAATTAAGGGTAATAAGGCGTAAATAGAGATGATTTACTCATCCGTTCATGCTTGGTTTGATATCTGTAAAGGGCTGGCGCAGGGAATTGAGATTAGCGGCTGAGAACCGTTCTTCTCTTGTGTGTAGTACGACGTAGGAGCCCTGGTTTTGGCAGATATTCCACAGCATCTATCTGATAATGAGAATTATTTGCTAATATCATGCACTTCCCGCGTTTCTCTGATTTGCTCCATGGCCCGTTCCCCCACGTCCAAAAAACCTTGGCTCGCCTACTATGGCGAGCTGATCGGCGTGTGGGCGCGGCGCTCGGGTAATCGGGCTGAGGCCGAGGATGCTACTCACGATGTCATGGTGCGCGCCCTGGAAGCGGATTGGCCCGGCCTGCCCAACCCCAATCCGCGTGCCTACTTTCATCGCAGCGTGCGCAATCGTTTGATTGATGTGCATCGTCATTCCAATTTTTTGGAGACTGTGCCTTTGCATCAGCTGGGGGAGGACGAGCACCCTTTGGAGCACGACTCTGACAGTTCCATACGCACTTCGCAGTTGCTGTCCTCCTTGAAAGAGGCCTTGAGCGAGTTGTCACCCAAATGTCGGCAAGTCTTCTTGTGGCACCGGCTGGAGGGATATACTCAAGCGGAAATTGCAGACAAGCTGAACATTTCCGTGAATATGGTCGAGAAATACATGATCCAGGCCATGCGCCATCTGCGTGAGCGCCTGAAAAATCATGCTCCCCATTAAGAGGACAAAGGGCACTTGGCCCGCGTAGGCAAGACTAACAATCCCGGCTGTCTGCTCTTTGTATTTTGCTGCTTTCCATGACCTCAGAATCTTCCTCCCTTCCTGACAATCCCCACGATGCCGCTGCCTACTGGTTTGCGCGTGTGCACTCGGGCGATTTCAGCGTGGCAGAGGAAAAGCGGTTTCTGGAGTGGCGACAGGCAGATAGCCAGAATGAGTTTGAGTATCGGGCCCTGGAGAGCATCTGGCAAAGCAGCTTGCTGATTCCGGATGAGGAATTGCGGGAGATGCTGGATGATGCTGATTTAGCTTCGATCCCGACTGCTCATACCAGCTCCGCTTCAACGCAGGCTTTTGACTCCGAGTCTGGCTCCCATCCTGCATCGATGCGTAATTTTTCAGAGTCGATGAACTCGGGTTCCGGGTCGCCTACAGGCGCATACGGATCAAATGAGTCGTCCAGGGCTTCCTTTGCCGTCCCCCCCAACGCAGCACGCCGCCGTTTTCTCTGGCAAGGTGCCACGCTTGGCACCGTCGCCCTACTAGGAGCAGGCGGTGTTTACATCGCTCAACAAGATACCGTCAGCCACGCGCTGAGCTACACCACTGCCTTCGGTGAACAAAGAACCGTGACGCTACCCGATGGCTCCGAAGTCCATATGAATGTTTCCACGGAGTTGGTACTGCACTATCAGACTCACCGGCGTCAGTTGAGCTTGCTGAAAGGGGAAGCGATGTTTGCGGTTCAAAGTGACAAGAACCGTCCTTTCATCGTGGATGCCGGGCAAGTGCAGGTTGAAGTCACAGGCACTGTATTCAATGTGCGTCGTCATGCCCAAGGCAATGTAGAGGTCGCCGTAACCGAAGGCTCCGTCCAAGTCTCGTCCGGGCCCTGGTGGAATCGCCAACAAGCATCGCTGACACCGGGCATGTTGGCGCAGGGTAGCGAAGAGCAGGCCTGGTCGGTGCAGCGCACGGATGTAGCGGCACGTACCGCCTGGCGACAAGGCAAAGTGGTATTCCGGGATCAGACCCTGGATGAAGTCGTGCAGGAAATGAACCGCTATCTGCCTGAACCGATTGAGCTGATGGACGAAAAACTCAAGCGCCTGCGCATGGCGGGTGTTTTTAATATCGAAGATGCGCAGGGCTTTTTGTTGGCGTTGCAGGAGCAATTGCCGGTGATGGTGGTGACCCGTTCGGATGGGCGATTTGTGTTGATTCTAGAGTAGTGGGGTTGCGGGGGGAGGCAGAGCGCGATGAGTTTGCCGCTTTGTTAATTGATTTTGAGTCAGACAAAAAGAGTCTTTAGTGCTAAAAAATATTGCCAACTTTTTTTGCCATCTTGTTGTGAGTCGACCTAAGGACAATAGTTTAAGGTGATTGAATTGTGTCACTCGTTAAGTGGCGTACTCCATATGACCTAGCTCCGTCGCCAAATATGTGAGCTAAATTAGTGAGCAGGTGCTCATGAGTATCGCTTGTTAGGTTTTGGAGAGAGGAGACTGGTACTAGTGTTACTTCGGGATTGGTTGAGCCAGCTCTTACTAAGAAAGCTAAGTATTCACCTTGCAACCAAACGGCAACATATGGAACAACCGAGGTATCTCCGCAGGAGTAACGGTCTGTCGCATATAAGGAGATACCAAGACATGCTGCTCTTGCACCCTTGTTTGGAGAAAAAAGTGCCGATCGAACCGAGCTAAATCGAGATTGTGTTCCTCCACGATGTCTTCGCCATTTAGGAGTTCCTGTTTTTTCATTCATTTGATGAATACCGAATTCGACGACATCATGTCTATCAAGTTGTTGAAGCGCAGTGTCCCAAGACATTGTGACTCCTTTGATGAGTAAGGCTAGTTTCTAACGCTTAGTAAAATGAGTGGGTCGTATTTTTTAGGCAGAAAGGTGATTAATTTTTTTGGTTACAGAGAATTGTTAAGTGGTCTGGCTTCTACAATTTATTTTTATTATCGAATAAAAAATTAGGCTTCTACGTACGGTATTTCAGTAATTTTATTTTCTGTTTTCCTTGTAAATTAGCTGAGTAATTGGTTGTTCTGAAATCTTTTTTATTTTCCATGATAGGGTATCAGGTCTGTTAACTGGAATTGGCTGCTCTCACTTTTGTTTCGCTACCATAAGGTTGAGCCAGCAAGGTTTGCTCTTTCTATTTCCACAAGATCCACTAGCTTGTGTACTGAATCTAGCAATTGTTTATGGTCTTGTGCGGGTGAATATTCAAGAACCTTCAGGTTATAGTTTTTCGAAAGCATTTTTTTGTATTCGCTAGATATTTTCCCTGAGAGAGCAACATACTGGGGTGGTGCCGCTCCGAATGAACGTGCATATTGCTCCAGCACCAATGCTAGATCAGGATCGTTCATTCCGCATCCGATGAAAAGGAAAGTATGAGTCAGAACAAGCGCGTCGATAGCTTTATAAAAATTAGCATTTTTATTTCGGATATCGGCATAGTCTTCGCGTGTAAATATTAACTTGTCTGGAGTATCTATACATCCGTGGATTTTCAAAATTAATCGTTGATTTCCTCCTCCTCTTAACACCCTGGGAATGTCATCGTCATAATATTTTTTTACTTTTAACAGATTATGACTCTGGGCTGTCGCATAGTTATCAAATATTTTATCAAAATTTGGCGTTAGAACAATCGATGAGTCTAGTGAGAATACGGCCTTATGAAGCTCATTGGGAAGAAACTGTGGATTTAAAAATTGTTGCTCTACAAAAGGAATCCAATCGTGTTCCAGTTTATATTTTATAAGTTGGCAACAACTAAGATAATCTCCATTGTTTAAGAGCCTTTTCATCTCAGTTTTACTTCCTGTGCAGCGCGTAATCCCTGCCTCTAAGAAACTCTTCCATGAGGGAGGG
Organism: Alcaligenes faecalis; assembly: GCF_002443155.1. Taxonomy (NCBI): domain Bacteria; kingdom Pseudomonadati; phylum Pseudomonadota; class Betaproteobacteria; order Burkholderiales; family Alcaligenaceae; genus Alcaligenes; species Alcaligenes faecalis. The sequence continues at coordinate 1,155,472 of NZ_CP023667.1, forward strand.
GTTTGACCTGCTGCATTGAGAGACGTCATGGAGGCGCCTGCTCCTAAAAACAATACCGAACGCCGCCTCGCAATCGCGGACACTAGATCATCAGGCCACGAAATCATTCAAGACCTCAATGCTGTAATTGAAATTTGCAGCAATACCGGTGAACAACTCTAATGATTCATTGACCTTGGTGAAATGAGCTCCTACGATGCCGTCTGCATTTTTAAGTTCAAATACAGGCTTGCGGCTGTTTTGTGACATCGGAATTAAGCTGTGTAGATTTGGGATTGACCCGAGTTGGTAATTGAGGCCAACAGGCTTAGCCTGGTCTTTCAATAAGGTTTTTTCGATCGCCTGTGGTACTTCTGACATGATTTTTTCGTATGCTTTGACTGCCCTTCGTTCGCCCGAAGCATCTCGTTTTGCCGTGTATTGCTGATTTACGTAGCCGAGAAGGCGTAGCCTAAAGCTTAGGTCTGAAATTTCAGTTTCGTCAGCATCAGGGAGCGCACTGAGTTGCAAATCTAGGCGTCGCTTCCAGTCTTTCAGCCATGTTGAAATGTTTTCAGTTGCACGTATGCTGAAAATATCCATGGATAATGGCAAGATAAAATAATCGCAGGCAATTAATACGGCTCTATTAATTGATCCTAATGATGGCCCCATATCGAAAAAAACATAATCGTAATCTTCGCATTTGCTGAGAAATTCCCGAAACATGTATGTGGTGCGAATACCACGTACACCACCTGAATTCCAGTCCGCCGCGAGCGTATCTTCGATTAGTGCAAGACGTGGGTCACCCAATAATACATCTACTTTAAAGGTGGAGGATTTTCTGTATTTATTATCTGTAGAATAACCTTTCCCCTGCGAAAGAGGTCGAGCCATTGAATAAATTGTGAAGGCTGATTTCTTGTCGTAAATTTCTTTTAAAACGCTATCTTTAAACATGTATTGAGTAGCGTTCGTTTGGGGATCTGCGTCCACTATCAGGATTTTCTTTCCTTTATGAATTGCCAGATAAGCGGCTAAGTTGCATGTCAGCGTCGTTTTGCCAACACCGCCCTTGTTGGTGAAAAAAGCAATTGATTTCATAGGATTGGTTTCGTAGTTTGATAACGATTGCATGATTCTAGCTGACAGCTCAGGTTTTTGGCAGATTTGCGTGGGTCTCCAGCAATTGGCGTGCGAGGTAGTGAGTTGTGGTTGTTCGGAGTCGCTAAAAGGTATGCTCTATGTCGAAAGATGTTCTGAGGGTGATAAGGGCTGTAGTAAAAGTTGACGCTGAGAAATAAGATTGCCGATGAGCCTCGTAAAATTTATGGCTGTTTTCCGGACCCGAAGACCCGATTGGGGCTGAAAGCAGATATAGGTATGTTTTTATCAAGTAAGTTATAGAAAAATGAGATCTATTTAAAATGGAACTTAACTGAGCACTAATTCGGTTGCCTCAATAGTGGTTTGCTCGTCAGTTATACACTCCGTCAAGCTCCCATTCAGGGTTTTCCACCCCCCATCCGTTGTACCTATGAAGGCAGGTTTTCCGCACTCTCCGTGTGGTCTGCCCCCATCCTTTGGCCAAAGGGATACCCATTCGTACATCTACAGGACCTCTGTCTGTTAGGAAGACCTCTGTGACTCTCCGTTCCTCTCGTTTGTGCGCCCCGGCTGGGCGTGCGGTTCGTTTCCCTTTGGCTGCGCCTGCCTTGAAATTGGCGCTTGCCCTGGCTTTATCGGCTACGCTTGTCCCCGCTGTTTCCTTTGCCCAGCAAGCGGATGTGACGGTCTCCATTCCGTCCTCGTCCTTGGGTGATGCCTTGCTGCAATTAGGCCAGCAAACCTCTTTCCAGTTTATTTACACCTCCGACCTGGTGCGCGGTATCAAGGCTCAGTCCGTGTCTGGTCGCATGGCGCCGGAAGCGGCTTTGGACAAGTTGCTGCAGGGCACGGGTATTGCTTACACCCGCACTGGCAACACGATCCATCTGCGCAAGAAGGTGGATGTGGAGGAGCTGGCAGCCATCAAGGTGCGCGCTGCCAGTCCTGTCACGGAAGGCTCGGGTTCTTATACGGCGGCCGGGCCTAGTCGCACGGCGACGGGTTTTGATTTGTCGTTGCGCGAGACGCCGCAGTCCATCACTGTCATGACGCGCGAGCGTCTGGATGACTTCAACTTGTACAAATTGTCTGATGTGCTGGAGCAAACTCCCGGTGTGTCGGTAGACCAGCAGGGCGATGCTTTCAACTTCGCGATTCGGGGTTCGGCTGTGAATATGCAGACCGACGGGATGCGTCAGAAGGCCAGTGGCTGGCTGATCAATACGCAGACCCAGTACTCCATGGACGATATGGCCGAGATTGATCGTATCGAGGTCCTGAAAGGTTCGTCCGGTTTGATGACTGGAGATGGTGCTTACGGGGGCACAGTGAACATGATACGTAAGCGTCCCACGGATCAGTTTCAGGCCAGTGTTGGTGCAGCCGCCGGCAGTTGGGATAACTATCGGGTGGATGCTGACATCAGCTCGCCCTTGAACAAAAGTGGTTCGGTGCGTGGGCGTCTGGTAGCCGCTGCGGCGGATGGCAAGAGCTTTCAGGATTATGTGAAAAATAGCAGCAAGACCTTTTATGGGATTGTGGAAGCGGACCTGACCGATCGCACCTTGTTGACGGTCAGTTTTACCCACAAGAACCGTACACAGGATGGAACTGCGGGCACGGCCATGATTCAGGCTTATGCCGCTGATGGGCAGTTTTTGGGTCTGAAGCCTCGGGGTTTCAATGTCGCGGCGCCCTGGTCCGGTTACGAGCAAAAGACCAATACGCTGTTTCTGGATTTGACTCATCGCTTCGAGAACGATTGGTCGGCCACTCTGAAAGGCAGCCTGGACAAGACGGTGAATCCGGGCGGTCAATCGGGGATCTGGTTTACCGGGGTTCCTGCTGTAGTGGACATGACCTGGGATCGTGATTATGAAACCCGCAACCGTAATCTGGCTTTGGAAGTGCAAGGGCCATTTAATCTGTTCGGGCGTCAGCACGAGCTGCGTTTTGGGGCCGATACCTACCGGACGACCACCGAGTCCTATGCCGGTGGTGACCGTTTTACCAACGTAGGCCTGGACTACAACGGCGGTGGCGGTGTGTTGCCAATGCCGGATTTCACCACCATGCCGATTGATAATCACAGTTACTTCAGCTCGCAACGCAATTCGCTGTATGCGGCGGGTTTGTTCAGCCTGGCAGACCCGGTGAAGTTGATTGGTGGTGTTCGATATACCGACTTCAAGCAGTTTGATGAAACCCCGTACTCCTACAGCAATAACGATTTCAAGCAGCACGGCGTGTTGACACCGTATGCGGGTCTGGTTGTGGATCTGACTGAGCAGATTTCTGTTTACGGTAGTTACGCCAGCATATTCAAGGCACAAAGCGCCAAGGATATTGATGGCAATACGCTGGACCCGGAACGTGGTTTGACCTACGAGCTGGGTGCCAAGGGCGAGTTCTTTGATGGTGCCTTGAATGCCAGCGTGGCCCGCTTCTGGATGAAGACGGACAACACGGCAGAGTCCACCGGCGAAGTGCGTCCCACCGGGGAAACGATTTACCGTGCAGTCAATGGCGCCACACGCCGGGGTTACGAGCTGGAGCTGTCGGGTGAAGTGGCTCCGGGCTGGCAGTTGCAGGGCAGCTATGTACAGAACAGCAGCAGCTTGCAGGCTACGGATATTGTGCCCAAGCATCAGTTCAAACTGGCCAGCAGCTATCGCTTCCGAGAAAACTTGCCGGGTCTGTCTGTCGGTGTGGCTGCACGCTGGCAAAGTAAGGCTTCGGCCCGTTTGATGGATCAGCCTTCTTACTGGGTGTTCGACATGATGGCCCGCTATCAGGTCAACAAGCACCTGAGTCTGGGGGCGAATGTGAATAATGTGTTTGACAAGAAATACATGTCCGGCTTGCGGGACTTTGGGCGTATTCAGTATTCCTGGGGGCCGCCAAGAAACTTCACGGTGAATATGCGTTACCAGTTCTAAGCCAGTTGGGGATCAGGGCTGTGAACGAAGCTGAATATACTTGAATCCCCCTTATGCAATCTGCATTAAAAAGCCACCCGCTTGGGTGGCTTTTTGCAGTCGGGCTCCAGCCTCGTTCCAGTTCTACTGCCCAAGGACAGCGAGTTGGAGTGTTGCCAGTGTGTGCCAGCCAGGTTTTGTAGAACGAGGCCAGACCCGACTGCGGCAACACGGTTCTTGGTAGAACCGTGTTGTGTCCATCACAACTTAGCGTACGCTTTGCGCCGCCAGGCCCAGGGCCAGATCCTGCTTCATGCGTTTCTTGTAGAAAGGCAGGCAAATGAACAAGGCCAGGAACCAGAATGGCGTGGCGATCAGACCGATCAGGGTTTCTTCCTCCTGGCTGAACAAGTACAGCGCAAAGGCAAAGAACGCCAGGGTCAGGTAGCACATGGGAATCGCAAAGGGCATTTTGTAGCTCGATGCGGCATGGGCCTCAGGGCGAATGCGACGGTACTTCAGGTAGGTGATCAGAATCACGGCCCAGACAAAGATAAAGCAGATGCTGGCCACGGTGGTCACAATGGTGAACACACGCATTACGTCGCCTTCTGCGTAAAGCAGGAACAGGCTGGACAGCAAAAGGGCGCAAGAATAGATCAGACCGTTACGGGGAGTGCCGTTACGCGACAACTGGCTGAATGCCTCCGGAGCCAGCTTGTTCTTGGACAGACCGTACAACATGCGGCCAGTCGAGAACATGCCGCTATTGGCGGACGACAGGGCCGAGGTCAGCACCACAAAGTTGATGATGGCTGCAGCGGCACCCACGCCAATCAGCAAGAACATATTCACAAACGGGCTCTTGTTGGGCGCAACAATATCCCAGGGGGTGACGGTCATGATGGCGGTCAGGGCCAGCACGTAAAATACAATCACGCGAACGGGAATCTTGTTGATGGCTTTGGGCAGGTTCTTGGCTGGGTCTGCTGTTTCAGCAGAAGCCGTACCCACCAGCTCAATCCCCACGAAAGCAAAGATGGCGATCTGGAAGGCGGCAAAGAAACCATGCAGGCCATTGGGGAACATGCCACCGCGATCCCACAAGTGGGTCAGGCTGGCTTTTTCGCCGGTTGGGCCGACAAAGCCGGTGAACAGCAGGTAAGCACCCACACCAATCAGGGCCACAATGGCGATGATCTTGACCAGGGCAAACCAGAACTCCAGCTCGCCAAACAATTTGGCCGACAGCAGGTTAAAGATCAGCAAGAAGGCAATGCAGGCCAGGCCGGGTAACCAGAGCGGAATGTCCGGCCACCAGAATTGGGTATAGCCGGTAATGGCGACAATATCTGCAATACCAATCACCACCCAGCAGAACCAATAACTCCAGCCCAGAAAGTAGCCCATGGTGGGCCCGAGAATATCGGCGGAGAAATCCACAAAAGATTTGTATTCCAGGTTATGCAGGAGCAGTTCTCCCATCGCCCGCATAACAAAGAATAAAAAGAACCCGATGATCATGTAGGTAAACAAGACCGAGGGTCCGGCCAGGCTAATGGTGCGGCCTGATCCCATAAATAGCCCTGTACCGATAGCGCCTCCAATTGCTATCAGTTGCAGGTGCCGGTTTTTCAACGAGCGCTGCAGTCCAGATGAATGTTGCTGAGACACACTGTTCTCCTAATTTTTTTTCGTTCAAATGCGTAATTATGACTGTGCTGCGAGAAAACAAAGGGCACAACCCGTCCTCAAGGACGGTTTTCTTGATGCCGATCTAAATAGGGTACGGAGCGCACAGCAGTCCTCCTTGTTCTGACGACATGAAATGTCAAAACAGACCTGTGTGCGAATTGAAATGGGAATAGGGTTGTGGTGTCAGGCGGCCAGAAAATGGCACCCGACTATCTGCTCATAGATAGGCTCCGGACGAATAGGTGAACAAAGACCATATGGCCTCTGTACCCCCTCTGTCCGTTTACCTGAGAGCTTATCCATCGGTTCGCGATGGTCCCCTTCGGTGGGCACTGGTGTGCCTCTCTCCAGATGGTCAAAGGTTCAGGATTCTTTTGCCTGAGAGATTCCGGGGTCGTTGCTCCGTCGGCGCTTCATCAAAGTGAAGACTCTCACCTGAACCGTTATTGACGCCGCTATTGTATAGACAGCTAAAAAGCGATGACTACTAGCGTTAACCTGTAGGCTTTTAATGAGAATAGTTCTTGTTTGTTGAGGGGTTTTGTGGCTGGTGCTCGGGCATAGAGGGGCGTGGGGGAGGACGTTGAGCCTTTTTCTTCCAATGCCTGTGAAAACGTCCCGTTTTTTGCATGGCAGCTATTCCCGGATACGGTGAGGCTGCAACAGAAATTGGCTGTCATCGGCCTACAATACTGGCTGTCTGGCAATTTCTGTGCGTCTTTATATGGTCGAATCGATTCTGCAACTTATCGAGCAACACGGTCTGTTGATCGTGTTTTTCAATGTCCTGGTGGAGCAGGCAGGCGCGCCTATTCCTGCCTATCCGGTGCTGGTGGTAACGGGTGCCTTGCATGAGTCGGGCGGCTACAGCTTGTGGAGCTTGCTGGGTTTTGCCGTACTGGGCGCGATGATTGCGGACTACGGCTGGTATCTGGCTGGGCGACGCTATGGCGGCAGGCTGCTGGCCTTGCTGTGCAAGATTTCCCTCTCGCCGGATTCCTGTATTCGTCAGACCGAATCCATTTATATGCGCTGGGGCGCACCGTCCTTGATGGTGGCCAAGTTCATACCGGGCTTTGCCTCGATTGCCAGTGTGCTGGCCGGTACGGTGGGTACGCCAAGAAGAAGCTTCCTGCTTTACGACATTATCGGGGCTGCGGTCTGGGCCGGCTCTGCCGTGTTTCTGGGCTCCTTGTTCAGCTCGGCGGTGGATGAGCTGTTGAATGTGCTGATCAGCCTGGGTGTGGTGGGCGGAATTTTGCTGGCACTGGCTTTGGCTGTGTTCATTGCCAGAAAGTGGTGGCAGCGACATCGCTTCATGAAATCCTTGTGCATGGAGCGTGTCAGTGTGCAGGAGCTGCATCAGATGTTGTCCTCGGACACGCCACCCACGATTGTGGATGTGCGTTCGACCCTTATGCAGGCCCAGGGACGTATTCCTGGGGCGATCAGTCTGGCTTTGGGTGAGGCTACGCTGAATTTGATTACCGACGGGGAAATTATTGTGTATTGCGATTGCCCCAACGAGGTGTCCGCGGCCCTGGTGTCCAAGCGTTTGCTGCAAAGTGGCTATAGCCGGGTGCGCCCTTTGGAAGGCGGGTTGGAAGCCTGGCGGGCTGCAGGTTTTGACGTGCAGCGCGATCCCGATCAAGCTGAAGCGGCCTTGTAAAAAAACCGGCAGACATCTAGACGTGTCTGCCGGTTTTTTCTCAAGCAAGGCGCTTGGTGCAGTGCTTATTGACGTGTCTGCCGGTAAGCATGAGCCAAGGCTGCTGCCACGGCCAGCCCGCCGATCACACTGAGATGGTCTTGCACCAAGGCTTGTTCCAGAAAGGCTTCCAGTCCCTGCATCTCCCAAAACCGATGTGCCAGCGGAATAGTGGACAAGGCAAAGACACTGAGCATCAGTGCTCCGAGCCAGGCCAGACGACTGGCGCTGATAATCAGCCAGCTGCCCAGCAGTTGAACCGTAATGGTCAGCACTGCAAACAAAGCCTGGGGCTCCAGCCCGAAGTGGGCCATCTCTCTTTTTGCAGCGCTGAAGTCCCAAATCTTGTTCACGCCACTCCACCAGAAAATGTAGGTCAGGAGCAGAGTAGCCAGCACAAAATACACTCGTGAACGTAGTAATTCTTGTATGACGTGGTTCATGATGTCTCCTCCTTGGGGGACGATCAGGGCTTGTGCACCGACGCTTCCAGTGTGGAGCGTGCGACGGCCAGGGTCTGCTGGCTCAAGACCAGACCACCCATGACCAGAGCCACACCCACCAGTTGCAGCGTGGTTGGCCAGATGCCCTTGATCAGCGCGTCCAGAATAAAGGCGGTGACAGGCACCAGCAGCATGAAGGGGGCAACGGTAACAGCACCCAACTGCTTGATGGCGCTAAACCAAAGGGCGAAGGGACCAGCAGTCAGGACGGTTGCCAGCAAGAACAGACCCAGCCAATGCACAGGAATGAGCTGGCTTGGAATGTCTTGAGTCAGCAGCGCAATGATGGTCAACTCCACACCGGCAATCAGAAGCTGCCAGCCGGTAAAGCCCAGCAAGGGGATCGGTGGTGCACCCCATTTGTTCATCAAGACTCCACCGGTCGCAATGGACAACATGCTGCCCAAGGCGGCGGCAATGCCGATCAGATCCAGTGTGGCCTGGCTGGACAAGACCACCAGCGACACGCCCAGGGCGCCCAATAGAACGGCACCAATACGCATCAAGGCCGGGCGAGCACGCAAAATGCCCCAGGCAATGAAGATGGTGGCCAGTGGTGTCAGTGCCTGGAAGATGGCAGCCACGCCACCGGGCAGGCGAGTGGCAGCGATAAAGAACAGACCAAAGAACAGGCCCGTGTTCAGGGTTCCCAGCACGGCCAGACGCCCCCACCACTCACGAGGTGGCAAGCTGCGTACCAGTACTAGCAGGACAACCGCGCCCCCCAAGGCCCGGACAGCCGCCAGGAACAAAGGGTTCGGTGGCAACCAGGTCGTGGTCAGAATGTAGGTAAAGCCCCAGAGAATAGCGGCGGTCGCCGCGGCCATTTTGGCGTTCATGTCGATGCACTCCCCATTATGAATACTAGGATGAAGAGACTATAGGAGTGCAACGATGACTTGAATAGATGAGAATATGGCCATCAGCGTTCCATAATTAGAACGATTTGCCGAGGACTGGCTTTGGATGATTGAAGGCAGGAATTTACGAGGGGGGCGTGTGCAAAATAGTGACGAATTCCTCGCCCAAAAAGTCCAGCAGGGCGCGTACCGCAGGTACCAGACCTCGGCGTGAAGGAAAGACGGCATGCACCACGCCGGGGCGGGGATTCCAGCCGGGGGCGACATCCACCAGCCTGCCGTCCTGCATATAAGGGGCGATCAGCATGGCCGGCATTTGAACCACGCCAATTCCCTGCAAGGCTGATTGCAGCAAGGTCATACGGTCATCACAGACCAGGCGAGGATGATAGGGCACTTCCATCAGTGTGTTTTCTGCAGTTTGCAGCTGCCAGATGGGGTTGCGTTGCAGATGCTCGTCACTCAAGGCTGGCCAGCTACCTAGCTGGTCCAGCTTGGGCAGTCCGCCCATGCGTTCGATCAGGGCCGGGCTGGCAACCAGATACTGTGTACTCTCGCCCAGGACTTTCATGACTAGGCCGCTGTCTTCCAAAGGCGGGAAGCGGACGCGCAGGGCCACATCAAAGCCTTCACGAATTACGTCCACGCGGCGGTTGGTGCTTTCCACTTCCAGCTTTACCTGCGGATACGCCGCCATATAGCGGGCCAGCAATTCATTGACTCCGTAGTCCAGCAAAGCCAGGGGGCAACTGATGCGTACCGAGCCTTGGGGCTCGCTGCGATGGCGCTCGATGATGTCCTGGGCCGAGTCGGCCTCCACCAGCATGGCCACACAGCGCTGGTAGTACATCTGGCCGATTTCCGTGACGCTGAAATGGCGGCTGGAGCGCTGGATCAGACGCACACCCAGGGATTCTTCCAGAAAGGTGATGCGTCGGCTGAGCTTGGATTTCGGGATGCCCAAGGCCCGTCCGGCCGGCGCAAACCCACCGTGGTCCACGACCTGTACAAAGTAGTAAAGGTCGTTCAAGTCGCGTGTGGATGGGTGTTTGGTGTCGGGCATGTCATTACATGGCGGGTGGAACCGGGCAGCTCATATCGCCCTCTTCGCAGGACAGGTAGGTGTTGAAGTTCTTGATACGGGCCTGCGTCAATTCATTGCGGCAAGTGGTGATCAGCATGGCGTGAATACTGCCGCCTTGGGTGTTGATCGCAGCAAAGTCGCATTCCGCATCCCTGAAGCTGATCCAGGCACGTTGGGCGTTGCGCAAGGCTTTGAGGGTGTCAGCATCATCTTTAAGACGATTGCTGATTTCCTTGTAGAGCTTGTTCAGTTCGGCGTCCGAGTTCTTGTACTCGTTGCTAAAGCACTGATTCATGGCGTTTTGATTGGTCATGCTGCCGCAGTCGGCTGCCTGAACGGAAGAGGCGCTTGCCATCAAGCTGAGTCCTAAAGCGATCAGGCCGGTGTTCAATGCTTTTTTCATGAGGTTCTCCGGGTGTGCGGGCGTGGATAAGCGTATGAGTCTGGGTTGAGTCGCCAGGTGCAGCGCGTACAGCCTCTTTGCTTGGGGCAGGGTGTAAATCCTACTACAGAAGCGCGACAAGTCTGGTGCTTTGCAGGGCGACAATTGGGTTCCATAAATAGCATTGAGCCGCATCGTCTTGAATCGGGCACATAGCCCGTTCAAGCCGATGCGGCTCAATGATCCTCCCAGCAGGAGTCAGTGCAGCTTACTCGTCGTTGGCGTGCAAAAAGCGATACACCAGAGCGCCGATCACACCACCAACCAAGGGAGCGACCCAGAACAGCCACAGCTGTTCCATGGCCCAGGTGCCCTGGAAGAAGGCCACGCCGGTAGAACGCGCAGGGTTCACGGAGGTGTTGGTGATGGGGATGCTGATCAGGTGAATCAAGGTCAGGGACAGACCAATCGCCACGCCTGCCAGGCCAGCGTGACCACGCTTGTGGGTCGCGCCCATGATGATGAACAGGAAGAAGGCGGTCAGCACAATTTCTGCGATCAGGGCAGCGTTACGGCTGTAGTTGTCGGGCGAATGCTCGCCAAAGCCGTTGGAGGCAAAGCCTGCTACGGGATCAAAGCCGGTTTTGCCGCTGGCGATCAGGTACAGAACGCCGCCGGCCAGCAGGCCGCCAATAACCTGGGCAATGATGTAGGGAATGGCGTCGCGAGCGGGGAAACGTCCACCAGCAACCAGGCCCAGCGTGACAGCCGGGTTGATGTGGCAACCGGAGATATTGCCGATGGCATAGCACATGGTCAGCAAGGTCAGACCAAAGGCCAGGGCTACCCCGGCAAAACCAATCCCCAGTTCAGGATAGGCAGCGGCAAAGATCGCACTTCCGCAGCCCCCAAAGACCAGCCAGAAAGTACCCAGCGTTTCTGCGGTGCATCGTTTTAATAAAGACATGATATTGCCCTGTTAGTGATTTAACACGGCTGGATTCTAGCGATAAGAAAGAGGCGCTAACTCCTTGAAAGGAAAACAACTGTTAAAAGTTTTCCTTTGTTGAGGGTGGTGTTTTTTTATAGTAAATGTGAGAAATTTCGGTGGCGTGGCGACTTGTGTCAGGTGTAGGGTTTTGTCGGGATTGTGAAGAGTTGTGTTGGGGGGCGCTTTATCGGCCGACGAGTTGGTTTGGTTCGGAGCCAGATACGTGGCGTGGGGCAGTTCAATCTTGGCCCTTGCTATGCAGATTACTCTCACGGCTGTTGCTGGATAAACGCCGCTGTCACGGGGGACACTTGGTGGAAATCAAAAGCCTGATGGTAGATTTCCCCGCTCTTGGCCTCCACGGTTAGCCACAGTTGATGCTCCAGCTGGATATTGGGTGGGATCGCAACGTCTACTGCACGCGTCCAGCGCGTATTGTTGAAAGCCTGGCGGGGCGCAGGCATAGGCTCGGGCTTACTGACTTGCAGATAGGCGCGGCGTATATGTGGATCGCAGGTCTCGCAAAAGCGAATCTGGAAGGCTTTGCGATGCGCGCCGCTGGGCCCACTAATGGGAGCTTTGTCATCCGTTTCAGCCAGGGCAAACGACCACGGACCAATCTGGCCTTGCAGGGCATTGTTGCGAAATACAGGCTCCGGGCCTTGCTGCGCCAGATAAATCATGAAGGCGGCCGGGATGGCCAGAAGGGTGCTGGCAAAAACCAGGCTGCGTGTGGAAAATCGTGATGCTGTGGGTGCCACTCCAGCTTTAGTAGGCTCTGTACGTGTAGCGCCAGCGGTAGTTGAAGCAGCGCTTGAATTTGCCGCCGCCACTCCATTTTTCCCAGCTATAGCGTCACTTGATGTCGATGCAGTATTGTCCGCTCCAACCGCTTTAGGTGCTGCCTTCGCAACTAGCGCAGGTCTGGCCCGCACAGGTTTCTTTTCCTGCCAAGGCCACCAGGGCAAGTAAAAGGTCAGTCCGGCACCGGCCATGGTCAGCCAACCCAGCCAGGCAACCGTACCCATGCTCCAGCCCCAGCCTTGCCAGCACAGGGCTAAAGCCACGGCCAGCAAGGGCCAGCCGAGTAGACGAAATATCAGTCTTTCCTTCTCGCTGGGCGTGCGATGCAGCAGAAATTCTCCCTGGCGATCGCTGGCCAAGGCCAGGCAGATAAAGCCTGCCAGACTGATGATAAAAACGGCCAGATTCAGCCACAGACTGGTATTGCTCATGGCAGCACTCCGGCGGGCATCAACACAGCGCTGAGCACAGCGATCAAGGCCGTAGGCAGAACCATGCCCACCCAGGCGCGGGTGGCGCTTTTAGTGCTGAACACCCACATCACGGCGATGCTGTACCAGACAAAGCTCAACATATTCGCTGCCAGAACTGCCTGGGCTCTAGGCAAAGGCCAGAGCACGGTCAGCAATACTGTGGCAGCAGCGGCCAGGGCGTAGCCGCCGACCGTGGCGGCCACAATGCGCGACAGCACTTGCAGGCGGTAGCGGGAAGTCAGTCCACTCATCCGTTCACTCCCGCAGTTTGCAAGCTGGCCGGGGCAGCGGCTTTTTTAGGCAGGCTGGCAATGTGCCATTTGCGTTTCATTTTGATGGCGATATAGACAAAGAGGGCGGCCAGGCCAAACATGGTCAGGTCAAAGCCTGCCAGGCCCCAGTCGCCATGAATGACGGTGACACCCAGGTGACGGTCAGTAGTCAGCAGGTTCAGGACAGGAATCAGGGCGTAGGCGGCGGCTGTCAGGTACAGCAGTTCCAGCCAGGCGCGCTTCAAGGGTCGCCAGGAGGCATACAGGAAGGACCAGCCCCAGACCAGGAACAGAGCATGGAACTCCCAGGCGGCGCGGTCAGCCATATTGATGGGCAAGAGGCGGTTGGCCCAGAAGTAGGCGGCCAGACCTAGCGGCAAACCGGCCAGGGTGCCGGCATTCAGGATTTCCACCAGACGCAGGCCTGCGGCATCAAAGCGCTTGGAGACGCTAAGCGCGGCGGCTTTGGCCATGCGTTTTTGATGCTGGGTGCGACGCTTCACGGTCCACAGCACCAGGCCTGTTCCAATAACGGCGCAGCCCAGCAAACCAGAAATAAAGTACAGCCAGCGCAACCACCATTCGGCAAACACACCTTCGTGCAAGGCCAGCAATACGCGGTGCGTATCTCCGGTGACATTGCTATTGTTCTCCGGCTCCATGGCACTGCCGTCGAGGGCGTTAAAGCGCAGGGTTTCGGCACGGGTCCAATACACGCCCGTGACGCCGGTGCGACGCAGTTCTACATAAGCCTGGCTATCTGCCGGATGCGTAATCTGCACCGAGGCAATGCTGTTCTTGCCCCAGGCTTGTTCAGCGCTATGCATCATCTCGCTTAGCGAGGCCTGCGGCGCGCTGACGGGCAGGAAGTCCCGTTTTTGCTGGCGAAGGTCCTGGAAGTAAGCCTGTCGTCCTTCTTCCGTCGCGCCGTACATGACTTCTCGCCCGGTCGGCATGTAGATGGACATGAAAAAGATCAGGCCCGTGTAGGTAATCATCAGGAAAAAGGGCAGGGACATCACGCTGACGATATTGTGCGCGTCCAGCCAGGAGCGCTGCCCCTTGCCGGGTCTGAAAGTGAAGAAGTCGGTAAAGATTTTCTTGTGAGTCACCACACCTGTAATCACGGCCAGCAGCATCAGCATGGTGCAGATACCGACCAGCCAGATAGCGACCGGGTAAGGGATGTAGTGCAGGGCGTAATGCATGCGATACAGGCCAGTGCCACCGGCCGTGGCGCGGGGCTCGGTTTCAGTCTGAATCTGGCCGGTGACCGGGTCCAGCTCCTCGCCTCCGCGACGGGCGCGTTGACCGGGCTGGGGCATTTCTTCCCAGCCAATGGATAGCCCTTGTGTGGCACGCGGGTTCAGAGCTTGATGCGGCAGGATAATGGTCCAGGCTTTGGATTCTGCCGGGGCATGCGCTTGCAGCTGCGTCAGGGCCTGATCCAGCATCTGGCTGGATTGCTCGGGCAGGACTTGCATGGGCAAGGGACGCTCCGGCTCCATCCAGCGGGTGATTTCATCGTCTACATAGCCTGCGGTGCCGGTGACGAAGACGAAAAACAGGATCCAGCCCACCACCAGACCGACCCAGGTATGCAGCCATGCCATACATTGGCGAAATGACTCTTTCACGCTGACGCGCCTCCTACTTCAGCACCGTCTCCGGGTGCTGGATTGATGACCATTAAACCGAGAAAAGCCGTGCTTGCTTGGCAGCTGTGGGTGACGGATTGAGTCCGCCATTCTTGTCCGCTGCGCTCATCACGCAAGCTTCGCTTTTCAGTAAGCAAGTTCTTGGTGACAGAGAGGGGAAGAGGGCATCAGGCTTGAAACAACGGCAGAATAATAGCAATCATTCTCATTTCGGTGTTGGAAATTTCCAGGTTTCAAGGCTTTATTCAGAAATTAATGCGGCGCCATAGCTGTTTTGGCGTTTTCCATAGGGGAAAGACGCGGTTGAGAGGGAGGCGGGGCGATGAGCTGGTGAGACTCGGGCGGGAATAAGTCTTGTCGGTTCGGGGCTGCGGACTGAACGCAGGGTGGGGCAGAAGGGAATACGCCTTGCAGGCATTCCACGCTACTAGCAAATCTTATGGACTATGGAGTTGGACCATAGAGTGTTAACTGCCGGTTGATGAGGCCAGAATCCCCATCAAAAAGGCCCCGGCTAGCAAAGTGCCGGGGCCGGTTGAATCTCTGCTTCGCCGGGAGTTTCAGAGCACCACAAACAGCAGCCAGACGACGACCGGGGCAATAACCGTGACGGCAGCACCGTACAGCAAAAGTTGACGGAAGAAGGCATCACGCGACACTCCCTGGGCATTGGCCAGTACCAGTGCGCCATTGGTGGAGAAGGGGCTGACGTCCACAATGGTGGAGGATACAGCCATGGCCGCAATAAAGCCCACCGGCCCCACGCCGCCATCGCCTTGCAAAAAGGGCACGGCCAGTGGAATCAGCGAACCCAGCACGGCGGTGGAAGAAGCAAAAGCCGACACAACCGCACCCACAAAAAGCAGCAGCAAGGCCGCCATCAAGGGAGAGGTCAGCTGGGCAACGCTATGGCCGACAAAGTCAATCGTGCCCATGGATTCCATCACGCCCACATAGGTGCTGACACCCACAATCAGCATGATTTCAGGCCAGGACACTTGGCCCAGCGCGCGTTTTTGCAGATTGGGGGCCATCAAGGTCAGTACCAGACCGATGGTGATCGAGGTAAAGCCAATATCCTGTTTGAAAAACAAGGTCAGAACGGCCAGGATGAACAGGCCTGCCAGGGTCGAGACGCGATACCAGTGCGGGGCCTCGCTGGCACCATTGCCGGCTTCGACCAGGGCATCGGGACTTTTCCGGGCAGTCTTGCGCTCTTCGCCAAAGGCTTCGGCTTCGGCATCGCCGAATACTTGCGGGCCACCCGAGCCATGGGCCACGCGGGCAACGTTTACGTCTGCTGAACTTAAGTCCACTTTCTGACGCATCAGCTTCAAACCACCCATCCACACGAACAGCAAAATGGACACGGCCAGGTTGATGCCCAGGCTGGCCATCATGGTGGCCATTTCATTCAAGGGCAAACCGGCGGCGCTGACCACACGGTTGGTGATGCCGCCATAAATACTGATTGGTGAGAAGCCGCCCCCTTGCGCACCATGTATCACCAGCAAGCCCATCAGGAGCGGGTTGATGCCGTACTGGCGGGCAAAGCCCAGTGCAATCGGGGCGATGATGGCAACGGCAGCCGGGCTGACGGCACCGACAGCGGTCAATGCGGCCGTGATCAGAAACATGATCCAGGGAATGGCGGCGATGCGGCCACGCACTGCTCGCACGGCCATACTGACCAGCCAGTTGATCGTGCCGTTGTTCTGAGCCAGAGCGAACAAATAGGTAATACCGGCCAGTGTCAAAAACAGGTCAGCCGGAAAGCCGCCCATGATTTCTTTGGCGCCCATGCCCGCCACCAGCGTACCCACCAGAAAAGCGCCTACAAAAGCAATCAGCCCCATATTGATGGGCAGGGCAGTTGCCAGCACGAACATACCTCCTAATACGGCAATGGATAGCCAATGCATATGTCTCGTCTCCTTGTAAGTGAACCTTTTGCAGGTTTCTGGAAACGACCATATCAGTGGCGGTATGGGGCTATCAATAAAGCTTATGACTGAACGATTACGCTAAACGTAATGATTAGTCAGGGAGGCGATGGTTGAGCTTTCAACTAGCACGCTCTTGTACTTGCACGGAGCAGGCGCGGTTTTCAGGAAGTGGGGCAGCAGGAGTCGGGAATCGAGTGAGGGGCGTTGTGGCTGGGGCAGATAAAAGGGGGGATCAGATGGGTGTGAAGGGGCGCAGGCTGTGAAAGCGAGCTGTTTATGACTGGTCCAGTTGAGCCAACAGTTCGCTGCTGTGAATCGTGCGCCCGAAGTGGTGCTTCCACAGCTTGATACCCAGCTCGCCGGAGCGATCCAGGGACGAGCCTACCGTCAGATCCGTAATCAGGGTGGGGTGCAGCCCGGCATCAAACAAGGCAAAACCGGCTGCCAGTACGCAGGTATCGGTTTGAATGCCGCAGACCAGAATGCGATCGGCCTGGCATTGCTGCAAATACTCCATCGCCGCCGGGCTGGGGGCATAGCCGTGCTTGATGAAGATTTGTTTGGCATCGACCAGACAGCGATCGCTGCGTGGTGGGCACCAGCCCAGTTGGCTGGAAAAAGGCGTTTGTGACTCGTCGTGCAGTTCAATCAAGGCCGCGCAAGGCAGGCGGGTGCTCAGGGCGTTAATGCCGTCAATCAGCCACGGGGGTGGTGAAAAGCAGCTTTGCACATCGACAACAAGCAGGATCTGTCGCATTGCGGGAGTCTCAATAAGAGCGCATCAGCGATGCCAGACGGAGGTGGCCTGGGCAGTCTGAAGAGCCGTCAATCAAGCCCTTATTGAAACATGGACTCAGGCGCTTGGGCGGGCCCAGGTCAGGCGTGCACCGACGATGATGCCCAGTACCGCCAGCAAGGAGGTGGCCGACAAGGTGGACAGGCCGCTTAAACCCTGGCCTATGGTGCAGCCCAGGGCCAGCACGCCACCGACTCCCATCAAGGTACCGCCTGCCATGGAGCGCAGCATGTGGCGGGGTGACTCAAAACCTTCCAGCTTCCAGCGGCGACGCAGCAGGGCGCTTAGCAAGGAACCGGCCACCACCCCAACCACAATCATGATGGTAAAGCGCGGGCTCATGCCGGTGGAGATCATGGCGTATTGAATGCTTTCACCAATTGGGGCGACAAAACTTAGCGAGCTGACGGGCAAAGGCTCGAAGGGATCATCTCCCAGCCAGCCCGTGGTCAGCCAGCCTGCCACAATCAGCAGTCCTACGAATGCTCCGGCCAGCAGGTCATTGAGGCGTTGGCCGTCCTGTCGGCGCAGCAGGGAAAAAGCGATCAGCGCCGCGACAATGAGGACAATCACAATAGATCGGACGGGGCCTTCGGGCAGAGTGACCGCTGGCAGGGTGACACTGCTGGCTTGGGCGATGCTCATGCGCAGCGGTGCCAACAGGCCCGTCAAGGTGATATAGGCGGCGATGCCCAGACAAAGCACGACGACAAAGGAGCGAAGATTCCCCTGTCCCAGCAAAACCAGAGCACGGGCACCGCAGCCATTGGCCAACGTCATGCCGGCACCAAACAACACGCCACCCAGCGGCACCAGCAGCCAGGAAAAGGTGGGGTTCAGGTACAGGATCTTGTCCAGACTGATCAGGCCATAGCCTGCGGCCAGTTGTGTCCCGGCCAGGGCGACGGCCAGCGCCAGGGCAAAACCCTGGAGCTTGTAGCCGTTGCGCCCGGACCAGCGCTCGGTCAAGCCACGATAAAAGCAAAAACCACTGAGCTGGCCGCCAATGCCAAAGAGCAGGCCAATGGCCAAGCTGACCCACAGTACAAGTTCTGTATTCATCATGTGCGCTGGATGTTAGGACCGGATTAGAACCACTTAGCCTTTGGTGCCCCAGATGTCGCGACTGATCGCGGCATACCAGGCCTCGCCATACTGGGCTTCCTGCTTGCGAAAGGCCGGGCTGGCTTCTTTGGGGCTGACCCCGCCGGAGGCTTCGGCCAACTTGTCATCGGCAAAGGCGTACAAGTGCCCCACGGAAATGCCGTAGTCGGGAGCGATCAAACTGTAGCAGGTATTGCTTAGTGTGGCCTGTGGTGCAGGCTTGCCGCTCAAGGCATTAATGATGGAGGCCGCTGCCAGCTTGGCCTGTGTATTGGCCGAGAAACCCGACTTGGGCATGGGCGAGGCAATGGTGGCATCGCCCACCACATAGATGTCCTTGACCTGCTCGGACTCGAAGGTATGCGGGTCAATCGGCACCCAGCCGCTGGCGTTGGTGACACCGGCCTGCTCGGCAATGGCCCCGGCTTTTTGTGGCGGGATGACGTTCAGCACGTCAGCTTTGTGAATCTCGCCAAACTCGGTTTCCACGCTTAGCTTGGCCGCATCCACGCGGGTGACTTTGCCGTCTTTGGAGAAGGGCACCCATTCAATCATGTCGCCATAGACTTGTTTCCAGCCGTCCTGGAACAGGCCTTGTTTGGAGAAGCTGTCTTTGGCATCCAGAATCAGAATCTTGGATTTGGGTTTGTTCTGCTTGAAGTAGTGGGCCACCATGCTGGCGCGCTCGTACGGGCCGGGCGGGCAGCGGAAGGGGTTTTCGGGGGCCACCATAATGAAGGTGCCGCCATTGGGCATGGCATCCAGCTGGCTTTTCAGCAAACGGGTTTGATCGCCCGCTTTCCAGGCGTGCGGAGCCAGCAAGGAAGCGGCCTCGTCATAGCCCTCCAGCGTGTTCCAGCGAAAATCAATGCCAGGCGAGAGCAGCAGCTTGTCGTAGGACAGCTTCTGGCCCTTGGACAGGGTCAGGGTCTTGGCCTGGGAGTCGACGGCGGTGGCCAGGTCGTGAATCACGTCGATCCCGGCAGCGCGCAAATCATCGAAACCGTGGCCTTGCTGTTCAAAGCGGCGCAAACCGGCCAGATACAGATTGGTGAAGGGGCAGGTGTAGAACGTGGTGGCCGGTTCAATCAAGGTGACTTTCAGGGACGGATCACCGCGCTTCAAGTAACGGGCAGCCGTTGCCCCGCCAAAGCCGCCGCCGACCACAATCACATGGGCCGAGCTGCTGCGTGCGTACACCGGCAGGGTGCTTAAGGCCAGGCCAGCCACACTGGTTTTACCGACACGGCTCAGCCATTGGCGACGGGAGGAGTTCAAGGGGGTGCTCATTCTTAACGTCCTTCCGCAACGCTGCGAGGGGTGGAGGAGATTTCAGAGAAATGACGTGCCAGGGCTTCCAGATCCGCGTCCTGGTAGCCTTTGACCAGACGACTCATGATGGTGGTGCCTGCCGGAGGTGTGTCCGAAGCAAAGGCGCGCAGTTGCTCCAGCAAGGCGGCTTCGGGACGGCCTGCCAGCGAGGGAATGATGGTCGTGGAACGCCCATCCGGGCCGTGACAGTTCGCACAGGAGTTGGCCACCGTTTTGATGTCCAGTGTGGAACTGGCCCAGGCCGGCGCGGTGGCACTGCTGGCCACGAGCAAGGCGGGGGCGATAAGGAGACGACCTACCAGAGAGAGGGACATGGGCATTCTTCTTGTCAATGTGCTTCGTTGTAGGAAAGGACGCCAGCGTAGCATTACCGTTAAGCCCACCCTGTATGACTATATAGAACGCTGTTATGAACTCAGCGCCCGGGCAGGGCGCTGAAGAGGGCAGGTCTGGGAGTCTGGCAGCAAATGGCAAGCAATCAGCCGCTGATGCTCAGCTCCGTCTGGCCGGTAATGACGGCACCTTGATCGTCCGTCCAGCTCATCTCCAGAGCCCCGGAGTGTCGTGCAACAAAGGTAAATTCAATGTACGGGTTTTGGGATATCGCTGTTTCCGGCTGCCAGTTGAACAAGGGCTCGCCGTTAAAGGTGGCCTTGAATTCGTGGATGATGTTGCGCGGCACAACCTGGCCTTCTTTGCTCAAGCGCAGGCCACTTTCCATGCGGTGCTCGACCAAGGCGCGCACGCGCACCATTTCGCCCGCCTTGGGCTTGGCATTGCTGATCCAGATACGTGGTTTACTCATGAGTGCCCCTTGTTTACATGCCGCAGCCACCAGCCGTCACGGTGATGTGATGCTGGGCGCTCAGGACGCGGCCATCGCTTAACCGTGCCAGGGCGCGGATGGTTTGGGTTTCAATCAGACGCAGACGAACGGCCACTTCCGTTGTTCCGGCCAGGGCCGTGAAGTTGAAGCGGCAGGCCAGCGGATGCGGGTTGCCCTGGGCCAGAATGATCAGCTCCTGGCAGTACACATCGTCGCTTGCGGGCAAGTCCAGCACCACTTTGACGGGCACTGCGGCGGGGTTGTCGCCCAGAGCGGGCATATCCAGCTTCATGCCTTTTTCTTCTGGGCTGGCGCCTTTCAGGAACTC
Organism: Alcaligenes faecalis; assembly: GCF_002443155.1. Classification (NCBI taxonomy): domain Bacteria; kingdom Pseudomonadati; phylum Pseudomonadota; class Betaproteobacteria; order Burkholderiales; family Alcaligenaceae; genus Alcaligenes; species Alcaligenes faecalis. The sequence continues at coordinate 1,176,241 of NZ_CP023667.1, forward strand.
GTCCACAATGGCTTGGACCTGGGCCGCAGTGGCCGGTTTCAGCAATTGATCAAAGGCAACTTGCGCATGCAGATTGATGGGCAGCCACGCGGCGCCCAGTCCGGCGGCACAGCCCAGCACAAGCTGGCGGCGGCGGACAAAACGGGAAGGAAGTTTAGAGGAAGTCATTGAAACGGCTCTGGATCCACTGGAAGTCTTCTTGAACAAGGTCGGGGGTACGTACGTCCATATCAATCTGCGTTTGCAGAACCTTGCCGCTTGCGTCCAGCTCGTATTCAAACTTGACCGAGATTTCTTCTTGCGGATCCCCGTTGACCATCATGTAGCACAGGTTGTCGGGCAGGACGGGCACCACTTCCTTGCCCGCAATGCGCTCCGCCAGATTCTGGGAAACGATTTTGGCCACCGCGTGCGCCACGTGAGCGCTCTTGGGGTAGTGGCCGAACTGGTCGGAAATAAAGCCCATGGAGTCCCCGACCACGTAAACATTGTCGTCGTCACGGGCGGTGAACAGGCGCGGGTCAATATTGGCCCAGCCTGTTGGCTTGCCGTCAGGACCTGTGCCGACCAGGCCCGCATTCCAGACCATGTCGGCGGCCTGATGCGGGGGCATCAGCACGGCGTCGTCAAAATCAAAGTCGCCAGCGGTGGTCTTGATGTGTTTCTTGAAGGGGTCTACTTCGCGCACCCGGGCATTGGGTACGTGGGTGATGATGTCTGGATACAGCTCCTGGAAAGCCGCGCGGTAGCCTTCGCCAATGGGGGCGATGGTGGGCTTGGGGTCCAGAATAATGATCTTGCCCGGAATCTTGTTGGTCTTGATATGCCAGGCCATCAGACAGGCGCGCTCGTAGGGCGAGGGCGGGCAGCGATGGGGCGGCGGGGGCAACGTCATCACAATGGTGCCACCCTTGAAGGCCTTGAGCTTGTTCTTCAAGGCGAACATCTCGGCATTTGGGATGTAGGCGTTGGGGAAGCGCTGGCGGGTGTATTCCGCCGCATAAGTATCATTGCCGAACCAGGCGTCGTAGGCATTGCGTATGCCGCCCGACAGAATCAGGTAATCGTATTCCAGCGCACCCTGGGTTGTGCGCACCGTTTTCTTGTCGCGCTCGATAGCGGTGACTTCGGCATGCACCAGGCTGTAGCCGTATTTGATGGATGGCGCCAGCATGTCGTGGTTCAGAAAATCGGTGTTGACGATGTCAATCAGCCACTTGTTGCTCATGGGGCCGGACCAGAACGTGGGGTTGCGCTCGATCAATACTACTTGCGCCTGCGGCACCAGTTTGGACAGGTATTTGGCGGCTGTCATCCCGCCCCAACCGCCACCACAAATGACAATGCGCGGGCCTTTGGTGTGGCGCGGCAGGATTTGGCTGGTGTTGGTGATGATGGCGGGGGCAGACAGGCTGGTGGAGGGCAGAACCAGTGTTCCAAGTGCGGCGGCTGGGGTGGCCAGCAGGAAGTTTCTACGTTTCATTGTATGTTCCTCGTGATCATGACATGACACACGTCAATCAGGATGAGTAGACCGCTTAGTGCGAGCCAGTATAGCCAAGAGTCCGGGTATCGGCTCCGGAAACAACACAAATCCGTGTTTTTTGCGAATAAAAAGTAACGGAGCTATCTTTGTGGACGCAATCAGAGGATAGTTCAGGAAGGGAAAATTTTTTCTCTGATCGTTATTACATTTAGGACTTATTTTGAAGACAGAAATTGGTATTGTGAAGTGGTTCAACAGCGAAAAAGGCTTCGGATTCATCGTGCCGGAGAACGGCGGCAAGGATCTCTTCGCACACCACAGTGAAATTCAGGGAACCGGGTTCAAAACTTTGGAAGAGAACCAACGCGTTTCCTTCATCGAAGGTGCAGGCCAGAAAGGCCCATGCGCAACTAAAATCCAAATTCTTTGATGATGGGCTTGCCTGAACAGGCAAGCACCGCGTCAAACTGAAAAGGCCGGACCCTTAGGGGCTCCGGCCTTTTTTTGTGGCCTGGCTTGGTTTCAGCAGGTTTGGTGCAGGGAAGCAGCGGTAGCGATTAGCTGTAGAGCGGCGGTGCGTCTGTCAGGGGCACGGTCAGACGCGCTTCCAGACCGCCACTTTGACGATTCAACAGTTCCAGTGTGCCGCCATGCTGGGTGGCGATGGCATTCACAATGGATAAACCCAGTCCATATCCCGCCTGCTGCTGCGAGCCGCGCCAAAAGCGGTTCATGGCCAGATCCCGTTCGCTGTCGCTCAAGCCGGGACCGTGGTCCAGGACACTGATACGCAGGTAGCCTGGTTCTCCGGCCTCAATCCGCAGGCTGATTGGCTGCTGCGCCTTGGTATAGCGCAAGGCATTGTCGATCAGGTTCTGCACGGCCACTGTCAGCAGGGATTTTTCAATCTGCACCGGGCCGGGTTTGCTGCGTATATCCAGCGTGATCTGGTCGATGGTATCGCCATAAATGGCTTTAAGCGCATGCAAGGCGGCATACACGGCCTCGTCCGCCTGGCTGCTTTCCTTGCTGGCGCCTTGACCGTCCAGGCGGGCCAGTTCCAGCAGTCGCTGCAAAATGTTCTGTAGTTGCTGCACGCCTTGGTCCGCCTGGCTCAAGGCGGTATCCAGCGTGTTGCGCTCGCCAGGACGCTGGGCGGCCAGATGGGCAACTTGAATATGGGTTTTGATGCCTGTCAGCGGGGTGCGCAGTTCGTGGGCGGCGCTATCGGTAAAGCGGCGCTCGCGCATGATGGCGGCTTGTTGGCGTTCCAGCAGTTCTTCAATGGTTTGTAGCAAAGGTTGCAGCTCAACCGGGGCTTTGACTTTGGGCAGCGGGCTATCGTCACCCGGACGGCGGCGGGACAGCAAATCCCGAATTCGTTCCAGTGGCGCCAGGCCGTGACCGATACCAATCCACAAAAGCAGCAGGCTGCCAAACAAGGCCACCACAAAGGGTAGACCGGCCGAGAGCATGATTTCCCGTACCAGCGACTCGCGTATTTCTATGCTGTCGGCAGCGGCAATCTGGATATGGCCTTCGCGCAGGACAAAGGTGCGCCAGCGCTTGCCGCCATGGATATGCGTGCCAAAGCCTAACGCCACTTGTGACATGTCGGGGCTGCCCGCCGTGCGGCTGACAGCCTGGATTTCCACTTCGCTGCGCACCACGCTGATTTCACAAGCCACGCCATCGCGAGCGATGATGTCCAAAGGGCGCTCGGCCGATTGGGCCAGCTCCTGCAAGTTCGGGAATTGGGCTACCAGTCCGGCCACCATGCGGGCCGATGCTGCCAGTCGGCTATCGAGCGCCTCACGTAAAGAGTGACGCGCATCCATCAGCATCCAAGTGGCGACCGCACTCCAGAGTACGGTCAGGGAAATGCCGATAACCAGCAGCAATCTAAGGCGTAAGCTCATGGCGTCACATACCTAGCCGGCAGGCCCCAGTTTGTAGCCCAGGCCGCGCACGGTCTCGACAATATTGCTGCCCAGCTTGCGGCGCAAATGGTAGATGTGCACATTGATGGCATTGCTTTCCAGGTCCTGGTCGTAGCCATAAACGCTGTCGCACAGTTGTTCGGCGCTCAGGATGGTGTGGGGTTTGTTGAGCAGGGCGCGCAACAAGGACAGTTCGCGACGCGCCAGGCTGACTGGCTTGCCATCCAGCGTGACATGGCCGGTGGACGCACAGAAGCTGAGCCGTCCATATTCAATGCAATCGGTTTCATGACCGGCCACGCGTCGTGTCAAGACATGCAGACGTGCCAGCAGTTCGTCCAGGTCAAATGGTTTGATGACGTAGTCATCGCCCCCGCCCAGCAGCCCTTCGACCCGGTGATGCAGGGCGTCGCGGGCCGTCAAAATCAGTATGGGCAATTTGCGGCCTTGTTCACGCCAGCGACGCAGCAGCGTCAGCCCGTCCTGATCGGGCAAACCCAGATCCAGAATACAGACATCAAAGTGCGAAGACAGCAAGGCTGTGTCGGCCAGGCTGGCCGTGCCCACGTGGTCTACGGTGAGCCCATGCAGTCGCAAGCCCGCCACAATTCCGCTGGCGACAAGCGCATCATCTTCAACAAGTAAAACGTGCATTCTCCCCCCTGTAGCGAATGCGGCGTGTGCAGGCAAAGCCTGATGTTCATTACGTTTCGGCGTTCATGTTAGCAGTCTTGAGGGCAGGGGCGAGAGGGAAAGTTCTCTTAATTTGGCCTTAATCCTGATCCTCTACTGTGATGTAGATTGCATTGCATTTGTATCTCGGTACTTACTTTTTTAATAAAACCGGCTTGGGCAATGACGTTTCTCTAGGCTTAGCCGCATGACAGATATCGGGCATTTACTCACATGACTCCTATATTAGGAATATTACTGGCGACCAGTTTTGTCGCCTCTTTGGTGGCACTGGGCATTCTTGTCTGGGCCGTAGCAAACAAGCTGATTTTCGTTGGGAAGAACGAAGCCGAGACCATCTTCATGAAAGGTGAGCTCGGGCAGCCGGATGACAGTGCTTCCTTTGGGGGGGAGAACGAAGCACAGACGCATCGCTTTGACGTTTTACGTGCGGGCATTGACCGCAGTGGTCGGGGGCCGGTGCTGCTTCTGGTCACGGTCGGGATTACCTGGCTGCTGATTGGTTCGGTGTTTGGCGTGATGGCCTCGCTGAAACTGCACTGGCCGGATTGGCTGGCCGACGTGGCCCAAGTGACCTTTGGTCGTGCGCGTACCTTGCACCTGAACATCGTGGCCTATGGCTGGCTGTCGGTGACCGGGATTGGCGTGGCCCTGTGGCTGTTGCCGCGTATTTTTCATACGCCGTTGCGCCGCCCCAATATGGTGTATTTTGGCGCCGCGCTGTGGACCCTGGGGGTATTGGGCGGCACGATTGCCGTGGCCAATGGCTGGTCTGACGGCATCGAGTGGCTGGAATTTCCCTGGCAGATCGACATTCTGCTGGCTGTGGGTGGCTTTTTCCTGGCCTGGCCTGCGATTGAAACTGCAGCGAACCGCAAGTCGCGTCATATCTACGTGTCGGGCTGGTACTTCCTGGCCGGCATGGTCTGGTTTCCCTTCCTGTTCCTGGTGTCCAACATCCCTGGCCTGCACATCGGTGCCCAGCAAGCAACTGTGAACTGGTGGTTTGCTCACAACGTGCTGGGGTTGTGGCTGACGCCGATGGGGGTGGGTGCGGCTTACTACATCATCCCCAAAATCATCGGCAAGCCCGTGTATTCCTATAACGTGTCCTTGCTGGGTTTCTGGAGTCTGGCGCTGTTTTACAGCCAGGTCGGTATTCACCACTTGATGGGTGGCCCGGTGCCAACCTGGGCCGTGACCTTGTCCGTGGTGCACAGCATCATGATGTTTGTCCCGGTAATTGCCGTGGCGATTAACCAGCACGTAACCGTTGCGCAGAACCTGTGGGCCTTCAAGCAATCCATGGCCCTGCGTTTCGTCTGGATTGGCGCGCTGATGTACACCTTGTCCTCCTTCCAGGGTTCGCTGGAAGCGATCCGCTCGGTGAACTCGGTGACGCACTTTACGCATTACACCGTCGGTCACGCTCACCTGGGCGCCTACGGCTTTGTGTCCATGGTGATGTTCGGCACGCTGTATTACATGATGCCGCACATTCTGGGACGTCGCTGGCCTTTCCCGGCTCTGATCAAAACCCATTTCTGGTTGGTGACCGCAGGCTTCACGATCTACGTGCTGGCTCTGAGCATTGCCGGTGTGGTGCAGGGTATGGGCTTGATGGACCCAGGTTCAAGTTTTGGCGAGATCACTCGCAAGATGGTTCCGTATCTGGAAGCCCGCTCCATTGGCGGCACCATGATGACCTTGGGCCACTTTGTCTTTGCGGCTCACTTTGCCTTGCTCTTGCTGCGCAAAGGTTCCGCTGTTAATGCGACTCCTACACTTGCTCGGGCAGATGCGTCATGAATCGACTCTTACCTTTACTGATCGGGGCCATTGGCGTGTTGCTGCTGGCCACCTTGATGCTGGTGATTTTGCCAGCCTGGCAACTGCGTACTTCGGAACCGCCGGAGCAGTTGCAACCTTATACCGCCCAGCAATTGCTGGGACGTGACGAGTACGTGGCCAATGGCTGTTTGTACTGTCACAGCCAGCAGCCACGCGCCACCGGTCAAACCCTGTTTGATACGGCACGTGGCTGGGGCCGTGCGTCCACACCGGGCGATTACTTTTACGATTCGCCCCACCTGCTGGGCACCATGCGTACCGGTCCGGACCTGTTCAACGTGGGGGCACGCATGAAAAGCCGTGACTGGCATTTGACCCATCTGTATCAGCCCCGTGCGATTTTTGACTGGAGCCTGATGCCGTCCTATCCCTATATGTTCGAGCTGAAAGACCAGGTTTCCGAAGGTGACGTGGTGGTGCGTTTGCCGGAATCCCTGCAGCCTGCGGGCAAGCATGTGGTCGCCCGCAAGGAAGCGCTGGATTTGGTGGAGTACCTGCTGGCTCTGGATCGCACCTACGCGACCAGCGCGCAGGAACTGGATAAACGTGACCGTGGCTACGATCGTCGCCCCGCTGAAGCCTCGACGGATTCGGGCGCTAAATAGGACAAGTCATGACAATGGAAAAAGTTTCTAGTTCGCCCCAGGTCGAGAACATCGACCCTACCTTCGAGCCATGGGAGCCGCCGCGCCCCATTCCGATTTTCCTGTTGGCGGTGCTGTTCGCCTTGGCCCTGGCTGGGGTAGGTTTGTACCTGCACGATCTGGCGCCACACGCGGCACCGGACGAGCCTACGGCTCCTGTTCTTGCCTCCAGTGTGGGTGGCACGCCTGTGGCACCTGTGATTCCTGCCTTGAAGGATGCGCCGGTGCTGGTGCATTCCGGGCAGGGCAGTGTGTGGAGCTGTGCTTCCTGCCACGGCGAGGCAGGTGAAGGTGCTGGCATCACTCCCCGTCTGGCCGGTATGCCCGAAGCGTATCTGCTCAAGCAGCTGGAGGATTTTGCCAAAGGAACACGCCTGAACGAGTCCATGCAGTATGTGGCTCGTGGCATGAAGCCGGACGATATGAAGGAGCTGGCTACCTACTACGCCAAGCTGCCTGCTCCCGCCATTAATGTGCCCAGCTCGGAAGCGAACCTGGCCCGTGGCGAAGCTCTGTTCCATAAAGGGGACTGGAAGCAGAACGTGCCCGCATGTATCAGCTGCCACGGCAGTCAGGGTGAGGGTGTGGGGGCGTCCTTCCCGCCTTTGGCCGCGCAGCAGGCCGAGTACTTGTTCAGCCAGCTGTCGGCCTGGAAAGGTGGCCATCGTCACAACTCGCCGCAAAGCCTGATGGATGACATTGCATCGCGCTTGTCCTACGAGGACCTGTATGCGGTTTCCTACTACGCCGCCTCGCTGCCAGCCAATGGCAAGCAGGCGAAATAAGATCAGAACAGAGAGCTTTTTATGAAAGACACTCAAAACAATGGTCGCAGCAAACCCGCCATGTCGGGTGGACGCAGACTGGCCTGGGGGGCCGGTATTGGTGTGCTGCTCTTTGCAATTGGCTACGGCATGAACGCCAAGGGCTGGTTGTCCTTTTCCCTGGGCTCGCCAGACAATGGCACGACTCAGCTGGGCGAGGCTACGTATAGCCGTGAAGCGATGGAAGCCGGTCGCAAGGCGCAGAGCAAGGACAAGCACTCGGTCACGGCCGGCATGCCTGTGGGGGCGGATGGCTACTATGTGCCGCCACCAGAGAGCAGCATCCCGGATACGCCGTATGGCGAGGCGGTTCGTCGCGGTCAAAAGATTTTTATGGAAACCTCGACCACGGTGTCCGATCACGTGGGTAATACCCTGGCTTGTGTGAACTGTCACCTGGACGGTGGGCGTCGTGAGCATTCCGCACCTATGTGGGGGGCGTATGTCAGCTATCCGGCTTATCGTTCCAAGACCAAGGCGATCAGCACGCTGGAAGATCGCATTATTGGCTGTTTTACCTATTCCATGAATGCGCAGGCTTCGTCCTCGGGCGTTGCACCGCCCGCTGGCAGCGATGTGTATCGTGACCTGATGACCTATATGTACTGGATGTCCGATGGGGCGCCCACGGGTCAGAAGTTGCCAGGTGCCGGCTTTCCCAAGGTTAAAAAGACCGAGCTGGGTTATGACGTAGCACGCGGTAAAGAGGTCTACACCAACAACTGTGTGTTGTGTCACGCGGTGGATGGTCAGGGGCAGAAGGATGCCGAAAGTGGTGTGGTGTTCCCGCCCTTATGGGGCCCCAACTCTTATAACTGGGGTGCCGGGATGGCTCGTATTGATACGGCTGCCGGTTTCATCAAGGCCAACATGCCTTTGGGCAAACCGTTCTCCCTGTCCGATCAGGATGCCTGGGACGTAGCGGCGTATATCAACAGTCATGAGCGTCCCAAGGATGCTCGTCAGAAGGGGACGGTTGAGCAAGCTCGTGTGGAGTTCCACGATGGCGAGGAAAGTTACTACGGTAAGGAAGTGAACGGCGTGATTCTGGGTGGAGGCGTGGAGAAGTAAGCCTTTGGCCTGGTTGCCGTTTGTTTGAAGATGAGACCGCCTCAGTTTCTTTTGGGAACTGAGGCGGTTTTGTTTTGGGCTTCTTCTTCTTCTTCTTCTTCTTCTTCTTCTTCTTCTTCTTCGGTTTCCTGAGCGTTGGGGAGTGGCGCTGCTTGTGTGCAGAGCAGGAGGTTTGTGAGACAAGGAGCGCAGAGAGCCTGCATGTTTGGATAGTGCTTCGTGAAAACGCCGGTCTGGGCCGGGGGGCCGTCCTCCGGGCTTGGCTCCTTGCCGGTGCTGCGCACCGGTGCCCTTGTCAGGCTTGCTATTCGGGCGCATCCTGAACTCGCGAAAGTGCCTTGTCCCCCGTACATGGACGCCCCTGTTTTGCCAAGCACTCACTTCATGTTGGACAGTGGGTCGAGATTGCACCCGTACATCCGGACTTGATTGCCGCGTCAGCGGCGGTCCCTGATGGGTTCTGCTGGTTGGTGCCTCAATCGGACAAGCGCACTGCTTAGTGCCTGGGGGACATCGGGTTTAACCAACCACGGTCTGACCTATCTTGCCATCATGTCGTGTTTGCCTGAGCAATCGGGAGAAGGGTTAATAGTGGCTTTTAAGGGGAAGCTCAGTCCAGCCTGACTATGAGCCGTCAGGCGTGTAGTCAGGCTGGAAGGTTCGTTGATTGGCCAGTAACGCCCAGACGATACGGGCATTTTTGTTGGCTAATGCAACAGCCGCTACGTTAGCGTGAGATCGCTGCAAGAGTCGTTGTAGCCAACCGGTGGGCTCTGCGGCTTGCCGTGCACGATAGATCACCGCTCGAGCGCCATGAATTAACAAGGTACGTAGATATTGATCTCCTCGTTTGCTGATTCCCAGGAGCACGGACTTGCCACCACTGGAGTGCTGCTTGGGCACTAAGCCTAGCCACGCCGCTAACTGTCGGCCATTGGTGAAGTTTTTGGCATCGCCGATCGTGGCAACCAAGGCACTGGCGGTGATCGGGCCAATGCCCGCAACTTTCTCAAGTCGGCAGCTCGCTTCATTGGCCTTATGCCAGGCTTTAATCTGCCGCTCCAACTCATGGACCTGTTTATCCAGCTCTTTTAAGTGATCCAGGAGCCGGAGTATGAGTAATCGAAATGAGCCCGTCAGCTCCTGATTCGCCTGCTCGAGTAGCGCAGGGACACGTGTATGCAGGTGAGAGATTCCCTGTGGGACGATCAGCCCGAACTCAGCCAGTAATCCGCGGATCTGATTGGCCTGTGCGGTCCGTGCCCGTACGAACCCTTGTCGAGCCCGGTGCAAGGCCAAGACGGACTGTTGTTCGATATTTTTGATCGGTACAAACCGCATGTTAGGCCGAGCCACTGCCTCGCAGATGGCTTCGGCATCAGCAGCATCGTTCTTGTTGGTTTTAACGTAGGGTTTAACAAACTGAGGGGCAATCAAGCGTACGGTATGCCCGAACGATTCTAATTTACGGGCCCAATGATGCGCACTTCCACATGCTTCCATGCCAATCAGGCAGACCGGTAAGGTGGCGAAGAACGTGGCCATCTGGTCGCGTTTGAGCTGTTTTCTTAACACGGTTTTGCCTTGTTCATCGACGCCGTGCAGTTGAAAGACTTGCTTTGCCAGATCGATACCTAGTGTCGTAATCTTCATGATGGACGCCTCGCTCGGTTCAAGTGGTTGGTGATACGCCCACTTTGGCACATAGGATGCCGGTGCGGGTAGGGGCGTCCATCCCATTGGACAAGGCACAAGCATTTCGCTCAAACAACAGGACGCTTGAACCCCGAATAGCAAGCCCGCCTGCGGGAAGAAGCCTGAATCGCCCAGAGGACGGCCCCCCGGCCCAGACCGGCTCACAATGACTATCAATATGAGACTTCCGTCCTTTTGGGATCTGGCTATATGTGGTTTTTTTTGCCGTAGGTGCGCAGGGGGCTTGAGGGGTGTCGAGGTTTATTTGCGAATCGTCGTTTTCAATAGTTGGCGGAGAGGGTGGGGGATAGAGAAATCGGGCCAACTGCTAGTTATCGAGTGCCTGGCGCTTCATGGGAGCATGAATCTTGTTGAGGATCTCCTGGCGCAACAAGCTGTAGTTTGTAATCTGTAGCATGTAGCTTGTCCTTGAAGCCAAAGCGCCTGCCATGATGGTTGCTGCTCAGGTAGGTATAGATAGCGCTAGATACGAGGCCAGTACTGACATTGATGAAGATAGGTTTGTACGTTATTAGACCTAGTGTCATTAATTTCGTGTTCAAAGCTAGTTGAACATTAGCGATCAGCCATTAGCCATCAGTACTCGGTAAACAGTAAGTGGCAATGAGCTTCTGCAAAAGGATTGTCTTTGCAAATAATCGCTGAGAGCTGTTTCGGTCCTGCTGGGGTGTTGGGGCGATTCAGAGTACTGGCCGCAGGCGAGGGCTCGATCGGGGGTACAAGCATCCTGCTGTTTGAGCACGACGCTTATGGTTTGTCCGGTGGACAAACCATCGTGCGAGTTCAGGATGCGCCCCGATTGAGTTCTCGACAAGGGTACCGGTGCGCAGCGCCGGCCAGTGCTCAGCCCCGACACCCCAGCAGGACCGAAACAGCGTTTCCCCAGAGACTAATCCTGCAATCACAACCCGTAATCGAAAACAAAGCACACCTACAAAGCCACCAAGCGCTTCAAATCCAGCAAGGTGAAATGTCCGTGATCCAACCACCCGCCGGTATCAATGAAAAACACGTTCCCTAACTGCCGCATCTTGTGTGTCGTCTGATGACCATGCACTAAAGCCCGAAGCCCCCTCACCATGCCATCGTAGCCAGTCACATAGCGATCCCTGGACCACATACAGACATGGCGATCATGGGCATCAAAACCTTCAGTATGGATGTGCTGCCAATCATCGTAGGGAAAGTCGGCGTGGACCATCCCCACCAAACCCAAGGGCGTTTCAATTTCCATTGCCAAAGGCAGGGCTTGAAGGCGTTGGGCGATAAGCGCCTGTTCGTCCGAAGTGCAGTCGTCCAGCCATAACCCGCCATGCACACGATGATCCATTTCCTGAATGGGCTGCCCAATCGCCCGCCGCTAGGTCAACTGCTCGTGATTGCCACAAATCGCATGAAACCAGGATAGGTCCAGCCACTCCAGAACGTGGTGCGACTCCGGGCCACGATCCACCAGATCTCCCACTGAAAACAGCCGGTCCTTGGAGGGATCAAAACGAATCCGCTTTAAAGACGTTTTCAGCTTGCTGAAGCAACCGTGAATATCGCCAACCGCAATATCGCGCCCCAAAGTGTTCTGGCTGAAGTGTGCTACCGACATGATAATGAGACCCAGACTAGGTGAAACGTGCTCATCAAGGTACTCAGAGCGGCAGGCCGAGTCAAGAAAGACGCGGCCTGCCGCTGCACTTAGTCAGAGTAAGCTGTACTTGTCAGGCAAGACAGCCTCATGTTCAGCAAGATGATTACCAATATAAATTCATGTTCAACATCACTTCCCGTTCCATGCCCCGGAACTGGCCGGTGTAATACTTCTTGTTGAACACATTGTTGACGTTCAGGGCTACCCGATAGCGGGACGTCTCATATGCCACCGCCATATCTGCCAAGGTGAACGAAGGGTTGTAGTTCAGGCTGCCATCCGGCCGCACATCATTGGGCGACTTGCCTCGATACCGTACACCCGCCCCACCATCAAGCCCTGAATTTGCTGGGGCCGATAGTCCAGCCACAGGCTGGCGGTCTGACGTGCGGTTTGCAACGTCTGCCGATCAATTTCTGCCGGGCGCTCGCTTTGCGTAGTCCGTGGATCCAGATAGGTATAGCCCGCCATCAGGTTGAGCTGAGAGCTAATGGGCAGCTTGGCTTCCAGCTCGATACCCGTGGATCGTACTTCTCCTGTCTGGACGCTGAAACGCGGGAAGTTTGGATCGGGCGTGGTGACATTGGTCTGGCGCAGGTCAAACACCGCAGCGGTAATCAGGGCATCGGTTCCCGGTGGCTGATACTTCACCCCGGCTTCGTATTGTTTGCCCTCGCGAGGCTTGAATGCCGTGCCATCTGCCGCCCGCCCTGTTGTGGGGTCAAAGGCGGTGGAGTAGCTGATGTACGGAGCCACACCATTGTCAAACAGGTACAGCAAGCCCGCGCTGCCGGTGGTGGCACGGTCCGTCATGCGAGGCTGCGTTGCACTGCTTTGTACAGTGCGAGCGGTGTCGTGACGCAAGCTGACATTGGCAACCCACTGGTTCCATTTCAGCTGGTTCAGCATGTAAATGCCGGTCTGCTTCAGATCGCGCTCGGAGTAATCCAGCTCGGGCGGTGCGATGGACAGCCCGTATACCGGGTCGAGCATGTCCAGATCAGGTACGTTCCAGCCAAAGCCCAAGCCGTCGTTTTCCTTGTAGCGCAGATAGTCCACACCAAACTCCAACGTATGCTCCAGTGGTCCCCAGTTAAAGTCCTTGCCGACCCGGCTGTCTACCGTGAAGGTACGGCCTTTGGTTTCCTGGGCCAGGCTGGCTCGGGAGACGCTGCGCTGGTCGGCCAGAACGGCCATGGAGTAGATATGGCGGTAATCAATGTCGATCTCCGAATAGCGCAGGTTCTGACGTAAACGCCAGCCGCTCTCGGTGTCATGCTCCAGAGCGTAGCCAATGGCTTTGGTGTCGCGATTGAAGTAGTCAAACGCCGGGTCCCCGGCGGTGCGCTTGAGCGGTAGATCAGTGACTTCGGGGTAATAAAACAGATTGGGCCACCAGGACTTGGGGGTGCCACGTTCACGCGAATACGAGCCCAAAAGTGTCAGGCTGGTCCGGTCCGACAGTTTCCAAAGCAGGGCGGGGGACACCGAGACGCGATCATCGCGCGAGTCTATGGTGCGTCCATGGCTTTTGCGCCCGGACAGATTCAGGCGATACAGCAGGGATTGGTCGTCGTTCAAGGCCCCACCGATATCCGCCGTTAATTGACGACGCTGGTAGCTGCCATAGCCCAGGCCCAGACTGTTTACGTGGTCGGCGGTGGGGCGCTTGGACACCACGTTGACCACGCCGCCGGGGCGTCCCTGCCCATACAGCACCGAGGCAGGGCCTTTCAGCACTTCGATGCTGTCCAGGCTGTCCATATCATCATTCCAGGACCCATAGGTGCCTGCCGAGAGCTGCTTCAAACCATCTTTGTAGTAGGCACTGCCGTCACTAAAGCCACGGATCACCGCGCCGCTCATGCGCAGGTCGCCCGAGCCAGACACGTCAGTCTGTACGCCAGGGGTGTAAGCCAGAGCGCGTTCAATACTTTGCGGGGCCAGAATCTTTAACTGCTTTTGCGTGACGATGGAGACCGAACGCGGGGTTTCGATCAAGGGCACGTCCAGCTTGCCACTGCGGCTGCTTAGTGCGACGTAGCTGTCAGCGGTGTCTGTAGGGGCGCGGCGTATCGTGACTGGCGTCAATTGAGTCACACCGGCTGACAAGGTGATCGTGTTGCCGTCTCGGGTGTAGTTGATGCCACTGCCGTCCAGTAATTGACGCAAAGCTTGCTCAGGTGCCAGACGGCCCGAGACAGAGCGGGCTTGGCGGCCGGCAACCACATCCTGAGAGAAAAAAATCTGCAAAGAGGTCTGTTCGCCCAGTTTCAGCAGGGCATCGCCTAAAGGCTGGGCGGGGATTTGAATAGAGACAGTTTGTTGGGCCTGCACAGCAGAAGGGGCCAGGCTGAAGGCCAGACTCACGCTTAAGGTCAAGGCACTCAAGTTCGCCTGAAAAAGGGGCGAGTGGCGACGACGTGGGGTAAAGGGGCTCACGATCCTACGTTTTCCAATGAAAATATATCTCGCGCGATAGACGCGCCCAGCCTTTGGCCAAAGGGACACAGGGGGCTGTCCTCCGAGGGAGAGCCTCCTTCACCTACCTAGACGCACAAGGTGCTTAATCACCGGAATGAGAATCATGATTATTTTGTAACAGGAGCAGGAAGCCCTGTTTTTAGCGCGCCACAACATGTTGCACGCCCGACGCATCGCTCTGGATCCGGACAGGGGCAATGGCAGGTAAGGCCTTGAGGACGGTCTCGGGTTGGTCGACATCGAAAATGCCGGAGATACGGTGCTGGCGCAGGGCGGGGGCGTCCAGAATCAAGGGCTGGGGCAGGTAGCGAGCCATTTCCTGTACAAGCACTTCTAAAGGTGTGTTCTTGAAAATGATCTTGCCGCGTTGCCAGGCTGTCAGGCTTTCCACGTCGGCCGTGTGTACTGGGCCAGGCTCCGCACCTTGGCGCAACAGCACTTGTTGCTGCGCCTCCAAGAGGCGTTCCTGACGACGCCACCAAGGACCGGACTCCACTTTGACCGAGCCGGATTGAACGCTGACTTGCAGGCTGTCTGCCAGCCGCCGCACATTGAAGCGGGTGCCGGTGACGGTAATGGTGCCCAAGTCGGTGCGCACGATAAAGGGCAGGGTTTGGTAGTGCTGGACGGCAAAAAAAGCTTCACCCTGGAGCAGTTCGATTTCCCGTTTGGATGACGATAAACGAGCCTGGGCGATGGTGTCGGTATTCAAGTCCACAACAGAGCCATCGGGCAAGGTGATTTGCTGACGTTCGCCTTTGGCGGTGAGCAACTGTACCGTCTCTTCTACCGGGTTCAACCAGCCCGACTGATGGATGGCACCGGCGCAGAGGGCCAGCACGCCGAGTGCGCCCAATCCCAGCGTCAGATAGCGGCGCTTGGGGGATGGCACGGGACCAGGGGAGTGGGGCAGCAGTCTGCGCAGGCGTTCTTCCGGGACGGCCTGGGTAGCCCGCCACAGGTACTCCACCTCGCGGTAGCGGCGCTCGTTGTCAGGATCAGCGTCCCGCCAGGCTTGGAAGGCCTGGTGGTCCTGCTCGCTGGCTTCTCCCGATTGCAGTCGGGAGAACCAATGAGCGGCATCGCTGGGGTGATCCAGTTCGTCGGAGGAAGAGGGGCGGGTCATGGCGCGGGCTTTGTGTACGGCATGGCGTCAGTCAGGTACGTAATGGTGCAGTCGTTCATGGATGTGACGCAAGGCACGAGTCATGTATTTTTCCACCATGCTGCGGGAAAGGGCCATGTCCTGGGCAATTTCGGTATGGGTCCAACCCTCCAGTCGATGCTTGATGTAGACCTCTCGGCATTTTGGGGGCAAGTCGGCCAGCGCGTTCACCAGTGCCTCGGCCAACTGCTCAAACTGGGCGTGGCTGTCAGCCCCGGTCTGGCGCGGATGCTCGGTATCGCTTAGCTCGTCCAAGGGTAAAACAGTCAGGACGGTTTGGTGGCGATGGCGGCTGATCAGCCGGTTGCTGGTGCCTCGTACCAGATAGGCACGTGGGTTGTCGATCAGGGCAGTGTTGTTTTCCAGCATGCCTACAACGGTGTCGTGCATGGCATCTTCCGCATCTTCCCGACTCTCGGCCTTGCGCCGCCATACGCCAAACAGCTCGCTATACGAGGCGAGCCAGGCTTTTATGGGACGTGAAGGGTGAGACATGGAGCGGCTTAGCGGAGCAGGCGGAAAAAAGAATAGTGAATAATAGCAATAATTCTCATTCAGGTTGTTCTTGTTCAGCCTGTCTGTGCAATTTCTTCTGACCGGAAGGGTCTTGGGGGCAAGCTGCCCGTACAAAGCGGCTTGGTCTAAAATCCTTCGATCTTTATATCTTCTACATCTGAATTCCGAGGTTTTCATGTCTCAAACCAGCACCCCCGTTGATCCGGACGGCCTGCTTGAATATTCGGTGGTTTACACCGACCGTGCCTTGAACCATATGTCCAAGACCTTCCAGGAAGTGATGCGTGAAATCTCCCGCACGCTCAAGCAGGTCTATCAGGCGCATTCGGCCATTGTGGTGCCGGGCAGTGGCTCGTTTGGCATGGAAGCGGTGGCCCGTCAGTTTGCAACGGACCGCAAGTGCATGGTGATACGCAATGGCTGGTTCAGCTACCGCTGGACTCAGATTTTTGACATGGGTTCCATCCCTGCCAGCACCACGGTTCTGAAGGCCCGCCCGATTGAGGAAGGCAAGCAGGCCGCTTACGCACCGGCCCCTATCGAAGAGGTAGTCGCTGCGATTCAGGCTGAAAAACCGGCTTTGGTGTTTGCCCCGCACGTGGAAACAGCCTCCGGCATCATGTTGCCCGATGACTATATGCGTCAGGTAGCGGATGCGGTGCACGCGGTAGGCGGTCTGTTTGTGCTGGACTGCATTGCATCGGGCACGGTATGGGTGGATATGAAGGATGTGGGCGTGGACGTGCTGATCAGCGCTCCGCAAAAGGGTTGGACCGGCTCGGCATGTTGCGGTCTGGTGATGTTAAGCGAGCGTGCTCGTCAGCACATTGAAACCACGACCAGCACCAGCTTTGCCTGCGATCTGCGCAAGTGGCTGCAGATCATGGAAACGTATGAGAATGGGGCGCATGCTTACCACGCGACCCTGCCTACCGATTCCTTGAAGGTGCTGCAAGAAGCGATGGCCGAGACAGAAGCTCTGGGCTTTGACTGGATTCGCAATCGTCAGCTGGAGCTGGGCCGCAAAGTGCGTGCCTTGCTCAGCGAACATGGTTTCCGCAGCGTGGCGGCACCGGGTTTTGAAGCGCCGGGGGTGGTGGTGTGTTACACCACTGATGACGGCATCCATTCCGCTGCGAAGTTTGCCAAGGCCGGTTTGCAAGCCGCCTCGGGCGTGCCTTTGCAATGTGATGAACCTGCTGATTTCAAGACCTTCCGAATTGGTCTGTTTGGCCTGGACAAGCTGAACAATCTGGAACGCTCGGTGGAGCGTTTGGCCAAGGCTCTGGATGCGATTGAAGAGCAGTAAACCGCTGTTGTAGCGGTTGCTAAATGAGAAGGGAGCCGTGAATGGCTCCCTTTTTTATTCCTGCTGCAAACGAAGGTTCGGCTTGATTTTTGCCGACTATTGACTGGTATCCCCCGGGATTTTGGGAGCTTGATTGAGCTCGCCCATGGCAAAAGCCAGGTTCACGGAGCCGACCAAACCGGCCGTATGGGCGGCAGTCTGGGCTTCTTGGGCTCCCAGCAAGCCAGTGTGCGCTTCGGTCAGCAAGGTCATGCCGGTCAGACCTTCTTTATAGGATTCCAGCGCACCTTGATAGGTGATCTGGGCCGCTTCGACCAGACTGGTGGCGGCCTGGTGGGATTCCAGAGCAGCTCGTAGCGCATCGGCAGCGATGATTATTTGCTTGTAGGCGTCCTGCTCGGTTTTGGCGACGCGCTCACGTGCGGTGTCAGCACGCAACTGGGCTTCACGCACTTGCTTGTTACGCAGTCCGGCGTCGTAGAGCGGGATGTTCAATGCCAGCACGGCTCCTCGGGAGGAGGATTGTGGGCTGACTTCGGGCAGACTGCCCACGCTTAATGAACCCATACGTTTGGAGATAAAGCCCATCAAGGCCAGCTTGGGCATGAAACTGGCTTCGGCTGAATCTATGCCTGCCAGACTGGCCTGATGGGCGGCTTGCAGGGCCTGCACATCGGGCCGTTGGGCGATGGCTTTTTTCAGTGTGTCGTTGCCAGGGATATCCAGTTCCTCGGGCAGGGGGCGGGTGGCGCTATCGGCGACTTTCAGCTCCGTCTCGGGGGACAGGCCAATCGCACCCAGCAAAGTCTGGTAGGACTGACGTGCCAGGGTGCTGGCATTCACATGGTGCAAACGGGCCTGGGCTTTCAACTGTCGTGCCTGGGCGACTTCAATCTGGGTGCCCAGTCCATTGCGTTGCCGCTCCAGGGCGATATCCTCAATCAGGGCGGCGTTCTTCAGGCCCTGAGCCGAGATTTGTGCGCGCTGGCGGGCCGAGTTGTAGTTGAAGTAGCTGATGGATACTTCGGCAATAACGGCCTGATGCACGCCGCTGAAAGTAATGCGGCTGGCCATGGCCAGCTTGTCGGCGGCTTCTTGCAAAGCTGCGCGCTTGCCAAAGTCGAACAGCAACCATTTCAAGGTCAGGGAAGGGACGGCACCGCTTAAATGGGTGTCGTAGTCCACATCGACCTCTCTGCCCAGAATGTGCACGCTGCTGTCGCGGTCGCTGCGCATATAGCCGCCCACGATACTGGCAGAGATCAAGGGCAGGTAGGTGCTTTCCACCATGCCGGCGGCCTGGGCTGCTTGTTGGGCCTCGCCCCAGGCAATGCGGGTGCTGGGGTTCAGGCGTTGGGCCAGGTCGATCAGTTCAGGCAGGCTGTATTCATGATTGGCCTGTACGCTGGGCGCAGGCTGGCTTTGATCAGGGCCGCTGTAATCGGCCAATGTCAGGCGAGGTGGCTCCGGCGCGTCGTGCTCGGGCATGGGCTGGGTCATGGACTTGTGGTCGGGCGCAGCGCAGGCGGCCAGCGCAAAGGCGGCCGTGACTGCCAAAGTCAGACGCAATGCAGGAAAACAGGACGTGGACATAAATTCAGGATGCGGCAGAGTGAGTCAGCAGCGTAGCAGCATACTGCTGTCCGCCTTCCAGGACGAGCTGTACGGCCATGCAGACCAGTAAAAATCCCATGATGCGCGAGATGGCATCGACGCCGTTATGCCCGATCACGCGCACGATGCTGAGTGAGGAACGCAGGCAAATGAAAAAGATCAAACCGATCAGGATGGCCAGAATGATGGGCGTGGCCACCAGCACCCATTCGGCATAGTGTCCGCGCATGCCTGCCATTTTGGATGAGGCACTGATGACCAGCGCCATGGTGCCAGGCCCTACCGTGGAGGGCAGGGTCAGCGGGACAAAGGCGATGTTGTTGTGGGCGGCGGTGTTCTGATCGGCTGCCTTGGAAACCACATCGCTGACGGTCGGCGGAAACAACATGCGAAAGCCGATATACGCCACAATCAGCCCGCCCCCGATGCGCATGTCCACCATGGAAATGCCCAGTGCCGACGTAATCCACAAACCTGCGTAGTAGGTAATCAGCAAGGCAAGAATGACATACAGTGTTGCCTGACGCAGTTGCTGCTTTTTCTCGGCGGCGCTCAGAGTTTCGCCCAAAGACAGATACATCACCATCGAGGTCAGGGGATTGGCCAGGGGCAGCAAAAATGCCAGCCCCAGGCCGAGCAATTTGAATAACTGCATCAATTCGTTAGGCATGGGCATTCCTTGATGATGAGGGTTCAGGCAGGCAGGGCGTTCTTGTAAATCTTGCCGTCCTTGATGATCAGCAGCAGGTTCTGCTCGGGCTGTTCCAGAAAGCTCAGGCTTTGTTCGGGTTCACCATCAATCAACAGCAGATCGGCCAGGGCACCGGGTCGGATCACGCCCAGTTCGCCTTCGTATGGTTGGCGCAGGCCCGACAGTTGCAGCAGTCGGCCATTATCTCCGGTCGCCATTTTCAGCACTTTGAGCGGATTGTAAAAACGGGTCAGCTTGGACAGCATGCGGCCGTGGTGGGGCAGGTGGGCGGGGGTGAACAGAATGTCGGTGCCCCAGGCCGTCTGGATCTGGTATTTGTCTGCCAGTTCGTAAGCGCGCACGGTTCCCACGGCCACTTGTTGCTGCTTGGCCTTACTGCGCGGGTCGTGCTGGACGTTGGCATCTTCATCGGCCAGAAAGGGTTGCAGGCTCCACCATACGCCTTCGCCTGCCATCATGCGGGCGGTTTCTTCGTCGGCAAGCTGACCATGCTCGATGGATTTCACGCCTGCCTTGATCGCACGCTGGATACCACGGGCGCAATACACATGCACCATCACGTAAGTCCCCCAGTCGTTGGCGGCACCCACGGCGGCGCGCAGTTCGGCATCGCTAAATTGCAGTCCTTCCAGCGGGTCGTACAAGGAGGTGACACCGCCCCCGGCCATCAGCTTGATCTGGCTGGCACCCAGCATCAGTTGCTCACGCACACGGCGCAGGACCTGATCGGCACCATCGGCAATGCAAGTGACGCCTGCTCGTTCGGTGTGGCTCAGCTCGCCTTCTGCGCGTGGGACTTCGTAGCGCATACGGAAGTCCGCATGGCCGCCGGTTTGCGCAATCATGGCGCCGCTGGGGTAGATGCGCGGGCCATGCAGCAGGCCCATATCAATGCCGCGTTTCAGGGAGAAGCTGGGGCCTCCGGCATCGCGCACGGTGGTAAAACCGCGCAGCAAGGTGCGTTCGGCTTCCTTGCTGGCAATCAAATGCAGGTCGGCGGGGTCGGCCATCATGGCGGTCATCTGGTCGACAGCGCACAGCAGGCTATGCCAGTGGGCATCGATCAGGCCAGGCATCAGGACCTTGTTCTGGCAGTCCATGACGGTGGCGTCGGCCGGAATCTCGGCAAGGGGCATGACAGCGCTAATACGACCCTGATCGATCTGGACGGCCAGCCCTTTCTTCAGCTCTGTTGTTTCCCCATCAAACAGGCGCAGATTACTCAGAATCAGTTTGGGAGCCAGAGCCAGAGGCTTTTGATCCAGAGCATTATTGGACTGAAAGGCCGGGCTTGCGGGGGTGGCGCTGGGTGCAAAGCTGGCTGCTGCGCTCAAGCGCTTGTGGATGAAGGGAATGGACGGGTGGGCGCAAACGCAGGCAGGCAAGCCGTGACGGTAAGCTTGGCGTTGTTGGCGCAGGGCAGGGGACTGGCCCAGGTAAGAATAAGTCTGCATGGCGTCCTAAAAATCAAAGATAAATGAAAGGAAGGCGGACTCAAGACATACGCAGTTCGATCAGGTCCAGCAGGCGGACTCTTTCGCGAGCGATTTCATCGGATATCTGGTGTGTGCGAGCTAGAGTGTAAACGGCATCACGCGCGGCATGGATGGCCCGGATTTGCATGTCTTTTTCCAGTGCTTGTTCTGCCAGACCCTGCTCGCCTCCCTCTTCCTGGGGGCTGTGAGCAATATTGCTCAGAACTCGATCGGCCATGGCCGTATAACGGGCTCCTGACGACTCGGGATTGTGGGCAATCAGCTCATTCAAGGTTTGCGCCACCGATTGGGCGCTGGCGTGACGCACTGCTTGCTCGGCCCGTTCCTCTTGTTCCTGGCGTCGACGCAGGGCAGGGAAGGAGACTCGTTTCATTATGGGGGGCAAGGCCAGGCTGGCTGTCAGCAGTGACACGATAATGACCACAGAGGCCAGGAAAATAGCCAGATCCCGGGCAGGAAAAGGACTGCCATCGGCTAGAGTGAGCGGCAAGGTCATGACACCGGCCAAGGTGACGGCACCCCGTACCCCTGCAATGGACAGCACCAGCACCAGGCGCGGATTGGCTTGTGCGGTTTCGGCATCATGATGCAGGCCCAGCAGGGACAGGCCGCGTCTTAGCCACAGGTAGGCGTAAACGCATAAAAAGCGCAGCAAAATCAGGGTGGTACACATGGCGACCGCATAGACCAGCAGCCAGGCTGGATTGTGGTGGCCAGTCTCTTGGACAACTTGTACCGCTCCGCGAAAGATAGCCGGTAGTTGCTCGCCCAGCAGGACGAACATCATGCCATTCAGGCTAAGTTGCAGGGTGTCCCAGACGGTTTTACGCTGCATGCGCGTGGCCGCCAGTGCATTGCCCGAGAGCTCGGCATAGCTCATGGTCACGCCTGCCGCGACAGCGGCCAGAATGCCGGAGGCCTCCATTTGTTCGGCCAGGAAATAAGACGCAAAGGGCAGGAGCAGACTGAACAGAACTTCTGGCCCTGGCTCTTCGCCCCAGCGGCGTACAAAGAGATTACGCAGAAACAGCAGGGCGCGTGTGGTCACCACACCAACGACCAGACCGGCCAGCGTTAGCCACAGGAAGTTCTGGCTGGCAGAGGTGATGGAAAAAGATCCACCCAGCGCCAGGGCGACAGCCAGTCGAAACGCAACCAGACCGCTGGCATCATTGAACAGCGATTCACCCTCCAGCAAAGCCTGTAGCCGTGGAGGCAGAGGCACGCGGCGGGTAATGGCCGAAACGGCGACTGGGTCAGTAGGCGAGACGATGGCGGCCAAGGCAAAGGCCACGGGCAAAGGCATGGCAGGAATGAGCCAATGCAGAACGTGGCCTAATCCGAATACCGTTAAGAAAACCAGGATGAAGGCCAGAACCAGAATGCCGATTCGGTCCCGAATTAAACTTTCCTTGGAAATGCGCCAGCCGTCCAGAAATAATAAGGGTGGCAGAAAAAGATAAAAGAACAGATCCGGATTCAGGGTCATTCCATGATTGAACCAACCGGCAATCAGAAAGCCGAGCAGAATCTGTACGAGAGGGGCAGGGATGGCAACAGGTATTATCTTGACCACGCTGTTGCTGATTAAAACCGCGGCCAGCATGCTTAAAGTCAGGTTTACGTCATCCATGGCAACTCTGTGTAAATAACTAAGGTTATCGAGACCCTATCAGAAAGATGGTTGTCACTATACTCGTGAAAATGATAGATACACAGTTGCTTAATCTGGCAGGGATATAAAGGATGTATTTGAAAAGGCTCAGGTACAATTCTTCGCTGCGATCCGGGCGCAGTGCGCTGATCGGTTTAACACTAATCAGGGAGATGCCACGCATGCGTGCGCTACTAGCCGGTCTGGCTGCCTTGCCCTTGTTGGGGGGATGTTCTCTTGCACCGTCGGTTTATATGGCGGGTTCGTATTTCCCGGCCTGGCTGGTGTGCGTGCTGGGAGCCGTGCTGCTGACCTTGCTGATACGTTGGGGACTGATCCGCGCAGGTGTGGATGATGCCCTGCCCATGCGTTTGCCTGTCTATGCCTGTCTGACACTGGCACTGACCTTTGCCGCACTTCTTCTTTTTTTCGAGTGACTGAGCCATGACCCAGGCACAGAAATCCTCCCCCCGTAAAGGCGCTGCCCGCCTGTTGAGCGTGCTGATTGTTGTTGCCGCCATTGTCTTGGCATGGTGGTATTTGCAGCGCTCAGCCAACAACCCCTTGTCCGAAGACGCGGTGATCGGCGCCGATGTGGTGCATATCTCCAGCTCCCTGCCCGGACAGATTGAGCGCATGGTCGTGCGTGACGGCCAGTTCGTTCGCCGTGATGAATTGCTCTTTACCGTGGACCCGGTGTTTTATCAGCTGCGTCTGGAACAGGCCCAGGCTGAACTGGCGCTGGCCCAGGCGACGCTGGACATGAAGCAGCGCGCCGTGCGGGCAGAAGGGCATAACGCCGTGATTGCGGATGATCAGATCACCCGCGCAAAAACCAATTTGGCGATGGCGACACAAAGCCAGCGTCGCTTGGCAAACCTGGCGGCCAAGGGCTATGTGTCCCAACAGCAATTGGATGAAGCCAATACCTTGCTGCGCGATGCTCAAGTCACACTGAAACAGGCCACGGAGCAATCCGGTGCGGCTCAGGCTCTGGTCGGCAATACGCAGGCAGAGGAAGCTATGGTGCAAGCGCGTCAGGCGGGTCTGGCGATGGCCCAGCGTGATCTGGAACATACCCAGGTCAAGGCACCGCACAATGGCCGGATTGTGGGTTTGCGTACCGGCGCGGGCGAACATTTAATGCCCGGCACCTCCGTCTTTACCTTGCTGGATACGGACTCCTGGTATGTCACGGGCATGTACCGGGAAACGGATCTGAAAGAGATCAAACCCGGTACATGCGCCACCGTGTATGTGCTGTCTGATCCTTCGCGCAAGCTCTCGGGCAAGGTCGAGGAGATTGGTTGGGGCGTCAGCAGTCAAGAGCAGATCAATCTGCCTCGCAGCCTGCCCTATATTCAAAAATCCATGAATTGGGTACGGGTGGCACAACGCTTTCCGGTACGTATCCGTCTGGATGCCCCGCCCGAGGATCTGATGCGCATGGGTGCGTCTGCCACCACCATCATTCATCGCGATGGCGACTGCTAAGATCGGTTTGTCGGGTCTGACGCGGCTGGTCTGGCAAGACTTGCAGCCCACCCCTGGCCGTCTGGCGCAAAGCTGGCGAGTGGCCGTGCTGTGCGCCCTGATGGTGTTGCTGGCCATGAACTACGGCATCCCCGAGTCTGCCGTCAGCTGCTTTGTGATCTTCTTTGTGATGAAGTCTGACGCTGGGGAAAGCTCGGTGCTGGCGCTGGCCCTGGTGGTGCTGGTGTCTATTGTGGTGCTGCTGATGGTGCCACTGATTCAGGTCACGATTCAGTATCCGGCCTGGCGTTTGCTGGCCATGGTGCTGACGTCCTTTGTGCTGCTGTTTTTAGGGGTCGCCAGCAAGCTGGGGCCCTTGGGCGGCATTATTGCCTTGGTCATCGCTTTTGTGCTGACCTTGCTGGGCTATGTGCCCTTTGGCGAAATTGCTACCCGCGCCGTGCTTTATGCCTGGTTGATGACCTGCGCCCCCATGGGCCTGGTGCTGATCTTCAACCTTTGCTTTGGCTTGTACCCGCATAAGGTGCTGCGTCGTGAACTGGCCGCGCGCTTGCGTTTGGCGGCACAGGGTTTGATGGGGCAGGCCGATACGCAGGATTTGTGGGACGAGCTGGCGTTGGGAGTCAGCGCACAACAAAAGCGACTGGGCTGGATAAGGTTGTTTCGTTTGCGAACGGCACAAGAGCAGGCGGATCTGGATCAGGCCATTTTGAATAGCTACCGGGCCTTGCTGGCGGTTGCCGTCCTGCGCGATCAGCATCTGGACAATGAGCAGGCCACGGCGTTTGCCCAGATCTGCGAGCGCAGCGCGCAGGATATTGAACAAGGCCGCCTGCCGCAGATAGACGATCTGCCCGAGCTGCCTGCTTGCAGCTCTTTGGCCGTACAGGATTTGCGCGATGCCTTGCTGGCTTTGTCGGGTGCGGTATCCATTGGCAAGGCGGACCCGGAGCATGGCTCTTTCATGGTGCCCGATGCCTTTAGCAATCCGGTGTATCAGCACCATGCCTTGAAGGCGACGGCCGCTGCCGTGCTTTGTTATCTGATCTACAGCGCGGCAGACTGGCAGGGCATTCATACGGCCATGATCACCTGCTACGTGGCCGCCTTGGGTTCCACCGGGGAAACCGTACACAAGCTGGCCTTGCGGATTGTGGGCTGTTTGCTGGGGGCGGCGCTAGGCTTTATCACCATCCTGTTTGTGATGCCGCATCTGCTGGATATTGGTGGCTTGATGGTTGTGGTCTTCCTGGTCTCCTTGTTGGGGGCCTGGGTGTTCTACGGTCCCGAGCGTATTTCCTATGCCGGTATTCAAATTGCCTTTGCTTTTTATCTGGTGACCTTGCAGGGTTTTGGTCCCAGCTTTGATCTGGATTCGGCTCGGGATCGCGTGATCGGCATTTTGCTGGGTAATGCAGTCATGTACGTGATGTTTACCCAAATCTGGCCCGTCAGTATTGCGGGCTCGGTGCGTCAGCGTCTGGCCAAGGCTTCTGAAAGCTTGATGGGGCTGGGAGCCTTGTGGCAAGAGCGTCCGGCCCAGGCCGTGCAGCAGTCGGCCAGTGTGGCCCAGGAGCTGTCGGCAGCCAAGTACGGTTTGGCCTTGATGCAGCTGGAACCAGAGGGCTTGCGTCCGGACGAGCAGCAGGCCCGGGACATGCAAACCCAATGGCAGGAACTGCGCCAGCAGTTCATCGGGCAGGCCTACCTGCCTGTGTCCAGCCGCCGAAGCGATTGATAACCCTCATTACCTAGAGGTGATTTTCCTGTCTTTGACGGCTCGTAGAATGAGCCTCACTTCCCATTATCGGGATCAAAAGAAGCGCCGCAAAGGCCTCGGTTCGGTCGGAGACACCCCCGTATACCTTCTTCTTTCTGCCTATGTCTGCCTCTTGTTGCGGGCAGGGCAGGACTCGTCTTTGCTCGGCTTTTTCTTTGATTCAGCTTGTGAGAAGTCTCTTGCCCCTTTGGGGCTGGAACTGTCCATTACTGATTCCTGATGACGGCAACGCACCGTTTCAGACATCACAATACTGATAAAGGAGCATGAAGTATGGCTGAGCAAGAATCCGCATTGCGGCCAGGGCAGGAGGCCCTGGTCCCTCCGGTTGCTGGCGGTTGGTTGCAAAAACATTTTGCTTATAAAGAGCGCGGCAGCTCCTTGCGCCAGGAAGTCCTGGCGGGGCTGACTACCTTTCTGGCAATGGTGTATTCCGTCTTTGTGGTGCCCTCCATGCTTGGCAAGGCGGGCTTTGATACCTCGTCGGTTTTTGTGGCCGTGTGTCTGACCAGTGCCTTTGGCTCTTTGCTGATGGGGCTGTGGGCGAATCTGCCGATTGCAGTGGGCTGTGCCTTGTCCTTGACCGCATTTTTGGCCTTTGACCTGGTGCTCGGGCAGCAACTTAGCCCGGCGGTCGCTTTGGGGGCCGTGTTCCTGATGGGCCTGATCTTTACCCTGATTTCCGCCACCGGGATTCGCACCTGGATTTTGCGCAATCTGCCTTTGGGCATTGCGCATGGCACGGGTATCGGGATTGGCCTGTTCCTGCTGATGATCGCCTCCAACGAGGTGGGCCTGGTCACCCGCAATACCGGCGCCGGTCTGCCGGTTGCCTTGGGGGATGTCACGTCCATGCCGGTATGGCTGAGCGTGCTGGGTTTGGCAGCCATTTTTGGCCTGGAGCGCCGTCGCGTCACGGGCGGTATCTTGCTGGTGATTCTGGGGCTGTCGGCGGTGGGTTTGGTCTTCGATCCCAATGTGCGCTTTACCGGCTTGTTTGCCATGCCTAGCCTGTTGGGCGAGAACTCCTTGATCGGCGCAATGGATATAGGTGGGGCTCTGAATGCCGTGGTCTTGCCCAGCGTGCTGGCGTTGGTGATGACGGCGGTGTTTGATGCTACCGGCACGATTCGTGCGGTGGCGGGCAACGCCGGGCAATTGGACAAGGATGGCCAGATTATCAATGGTAGCCGTGCCCTGACGACGGACTCGCTCAGCTCCTTGGTCTCGGCCAGTTTGGGCGCCTCGCCTGCCGCGGCCTATATTGAATCTGCAGCGGGGACGGCAGCAGGTGGCCGTACTGGCCTGACGGCCGTGGTGGTCGGTCTGGGCTTTTTGATGCTGATCTTCCTGTCGCCTTTGGCTGGACTGGTGCCTTCCTATGCGACTGCGCCTGCCCTGATGTACGTAGGCTTGCTGATGCTCGGCGGCGTGCGCCATCTGAATACCGATGATACGGTCGATACCATGGCGGGTCTGGTGTGTGCCGTGTTTATCGTGCTGACCGTCAATATCGTCACGGGTATCATGCTGGGCTTCTGCACGCTGGTACTGGGCCGTCTGTTCGCCGGCGAATTACGCCGCCTGAATGTGGGTACCGTTTTGATTGCACTGGCTTTGGCCGTGTTCTACCTGGGTGGCTGGGCCTTGTAAGGCTGTACTTGGGAAGGGCGGGCGTTCCCCTTTACACTAGCCCTTTTTCTGAAAACCAAAGGGGCACCTGTGCTGGTCGCATTTGATTTTGATGGCACGATTACAGACCGAGACAGCCTGCAGGACTTCATACGTCGCATGCGAGGCTGGCCGGTCTGTTTTCGTGCCTATTTGGCGTGTGTGCCCCGTGTCTTGGTGTGGGATCGCGGTCCGCAGCGTCGTCAGGCGATCAAGCATCGGTTTTTGCGCAGTGCCCTGGGTGGCTTGAGCCGGGAGCAGGTTCAGGTTTTGGCGGACACCTATGTGCGGGATTACGTGCCGCAGATAGTCCGCCCTGAAATGATGGAACGGGTCCGGGCCCACCGGGAGCGGGGCGATACGGTGGTGATGGTCAGCGCCTCGCCGTCCATTTATTTGCAGCCTTGGGCAAAGGCACAGGGGATGGCTCAGGTGCTGGCGACAGAGCTGGCCTTTGATGATCAGCAAGGTTGTGTGGGCATGGCCAGTGCAAATTGCTGGGGACAAGAGAAGGTCAATCGTCTTCAGGCCTGGCTGGGAGATAAACCCGTGGCGCTGGACATGGCTTATGGTGATAGTCCGGGCGATGCGCAGATGCTGGCGCATACGCGTCAGCCCTGGTTGCGGGGACGGGATCAGGCTTTACCGAAACTGGAAGCCTAGTACGCGATTTTACGGCTTCTCCCGTTCGGTTTGAGTATCAGACTCAGGAGCCTGGGAGCAGGTCCAAAGCCCAGTGCTAGAGATCAAAATAGCAAAATGCCCGACCAGAAACTGATTCTGGTCGGGCATTTTTTTGGAGCCATTTGTAGTGATTGAATCGGCGGAGATCAAACCAGGCAGTGGTTTGATTCTGGCCGATGGTTCAGTTCTGATTGCGCTTGATCGCCATACCAATCAACAAGCTGGCCCAACCTTGTGTCAGCAAATCTATACCCAGGATCAGTCCCAGAATCCATACGCTATTGCCGGGCCAGCCTGCAGCAATGATCAAACCGGCTGCCAGTGTAATCAGGCCGGAGAAAGCCATCCAGCCGCCGCCTGCCTGGGCCCGATTCTGGAACCAGATCCAGAGTCGGAATGCGCCGGAGGCAATCAGGAAGGCGCCAAAAATCAGAGTCAGGACGGTGGCACCTACCAAGGGGTTGCTAATGGCAATCAGACCGGCGAACAAGTACAAAATACCGCTCAGGCTCCAGAACAGAAAGCCGCGCCAGCCTTTGGAACTCCATGCATGAGCCAGATGCAGCACGCCGCCTATGCTCATCAGGATGCCGACATACACCACGCTGGCAACCGTGGCACCAACCACGTAGATCAAGGCGATCAGACCCAAAATGATCAGGGCAATGCCCAAACCGATAAACCATCCAGGTTTCAGGGGCAGTTGACGTAGCAACTCAGAGCGATTGTTGTCATGTGGACTTAAGGCCATCTATGTACTCCTTGCAAGGTTAAACCGACGCTACGGTCTTAACTTTACTCCAGACCTGGGCAAGGGCCTAGTGATAGGCAAGGAGACTGCGCCAGAAACACGAAGGCCCTACCGTTGCGGTAGGGCCTATGGGCCGCTCTGGCGGCGGTGAACTGTCATGATGACAGTTTGGGAAAGCTGTGTTTCAGACAGCTTACTGACACTATGTCAGTGGTTTCAATGTACGTTAGCCAATCAAAACCAGCCAATTATGGAAAACCCGGAAGTCTGAAACAAAGCCCTTCAAACCGTTTAAACAGGCGGCTTGAAGGGGCAGGAGACATGGCTTTAGTGGCCGTGTGCGCCCTGGTGACCCTGGCCAGCCTTGGTGTTCAAGGCACGGACCGGAGCGCTGATTTTCAGCTCTTCCTTCTGACCGGCGGCGTTCTGGATGTCCAGGGTGAGATCCACGGAGCTGCCTGTCTCAACCTGCTTGTCCAGACCCAGCAGCATGATGTGGTAACCACCGGGCTTCAGTTCCACAGCCTTGCCAGCGGGCAGGTCGATTTTTTCGACCTGGCGCATGCGCATGACTTCATTTTCCATGGCCATTTCGTGCACTTCCACCTGTTTGCTCAGGCTGCTGCTGGCACCCAGCAACTGAGCGTTGTCAGTGGATTGCAGCACCATGAAGGCGCCGGTGGCTTGCTGGCCGGGAACCGTGGCGCGGACCCAGGGATCGGTCACGGTGACTTCGGCCTGGGCCAGGGTGGGCAGACTCAGCAAGGCGGCCAGGGAGAAAAGAGAGCTAGCAATAGTACGTTTCATGTTGGTAATCCTGTTGAGGTTCACTTGCTCAAAGCCAGTACCTGGCGGATATCAGCCACGGCCTCTTCAGCCGTTTGCGTGTGACGCAGGGCGATCTGCAACTTGCCTTGCGTGTCGTACACATAGGTCAAGGCGCTGTGGTCCATGGTGTAGCTGGAGCCGGTAGGAACCTTTTGGTAGAAGACTTTGAAGTCGCTGGCGGTCTTGGCCAGCTCTTCTTCGGTGGGACGCAGGGCCACAAAACCGGGGTCGAAAGCCTGCATGTAGGCACGTAGCAGTTCGGGCGTATCGCGCTCCGGGTCAATAGAGATAAACAAGACTTGCAGCTTGTCGCCATCCTCGCCCAGCTGTTCCTTGATCTCGACGGCACGGGTCAGTGCTGTCGGGCAGACGTCGGGGCATTGAGTGAAGCCAAAGAAGATCAGCACGATCTTGCCGCGATAGTCGGCCATGGTGCGACGTTGGCCTTCGGTATCGAGCAAGCTGAAATCCTTGGCAAAGTCGGCACTGCTCATGTCCACACCTTCCAGATTACGAAAGGCAGGCTGCTTGGGGGCCTTGTCGCCGCAGGCGCTCAGGACCAAAGGAGTCGCCAGCATGGCAAGCAGCAGCTGGCGGCGTGAGAAGGAGGCGTTCATAGAAATATCCCGCTAATTGACAACATAGGGTGGCTGCGCCGGGCAGCCGAGGCTGGTCAGGAAACGAGCGAGGAGGGAGGCCCGCGCGCACTCAGGGGCGGGCCCGTCAGGGGAAGAACGGGAGCCGCCGCCTGTTGGGCAGTGTCCCAGGTAAATCGTGGTGTAGGTGTCAGATTCCAGGCAGGGCCGGGATCATCATTCAGGGCTTTTTGTGCCTGGGCCTGGGCGAACAGACAGGCCGCATGCAGGCTGTGTTGCTCGTCGTGCTGCGGGCCGTTGGGCAACTGGCTGCTCCATTGGGCCAGGAAGGGATCACCCTGAACGCACAGACTGAGCGCGGCCGCATTGGCCGGATCGGCGCTGGGCATGTAGCCATTGGGGATCAGGCCACGCAAAAACAGGGCGCAGATTGCCAGCACCAGTAAAAACCGGCTGCGAGTACCTGAGAAGGGGAATACGCAGTGCCTGACCATGATCAGAGCATTCTAGTACAGATGGAAATTTGTTTGCCCAGATTCTGTGGCACAGTAGACGCCTATCATCAAGGAGCTTGATATGCGACAGATAGGTGGGGTGCTGAGCGCCTTGGTCATGGTCTTGGGACTGGCGGCGTGCTCAAGCCCGAACCGTTCCGATGACAGCAGCTGGAGTCGGCCGTCGGGCGTTGAAGTTTACGGGGAAATGGATGCGGGGGTAGGGACGCGGCGGCAGTCCCACTAGGGAGACTGCCGCTTGCAGCGTTAAGCCAGGGCTTGGCCTGCGCTGTCAGCTGCATCCTGTTTTTTCACGATATCTTCAGGATCAGCTTCATCATTCAAGTGCGACAAGGCTTTGCTCAGGCTGTAGGCCGGTTCAAAGGAGTCGGGGTTGGCCATGGGCCAGCCCACGCGGAAAATCGTTTGACGATAGTGGCCGCGCAAGAGCTCGCCTTTTTTCAGATCCGGGAACAGGGCCGACATCACGCGCACTTCGCCGTTGCTGATGCGACGGGCAATATGGTGAGGGCGTAGCTGGTCCGGGTGTTCCAGGCCAGCGGCGCCCAGCAATTCAGCCAGTGCCTTGAGCGTATTGCCGTGGAAACTGGCCACGCGCAGGGATTTGTCATCCACCACCAGGGCTTTTTGACGTTGCGGATCTTGTGTTGCCACGCCGGTCGGGCATTTGTCGGTATGACAGGCTTGAGCCTGAATGCAGCCAACGGCAAACATGAAGCCGCGTGCGCTATTGCACCAGTCGGCACCCAGGGCCATGATGCGAGCCATATCAAACGCGCTGATGATCTTGCCCGAGGCGCCCAGACGGATTTGCTCGCGCAAACCGATACCCACCAGCGTGTTATGAACCAGGCGCAACGCCTCGCGCAAGGGGGTGCCGACGTGGTCAATGAATTCCACGGGGGAGGCACCTGTACCACCTTCAGCACCATCGACCACAATAAAGTCCGGTGTAATGCCTGTTTTCAGCATGGCTTTGGCAATGGCAAACCATTCCCAGGGGTGCCCGATACAGAGCTTGAAGCCCACGGGTTTGCCACCGGACAAGGTACGTAGCCTGGCCACAAATTCCAGCAGTTCTACAGGGGAGTGGAAAGCACTATGGCTCGCTGGCGAGTTGCAGTCCACGCCTTCTGGCACACCGCGCGCCAGGGCAATTTCAGGCGAAACCTTGGTGCCGGGCAAGATGCCGCCGTGGCCGGGTTTGGCCCCTTGCGACAGCTTGATTTCAATCATCTTGACGTGATCCTGGGTAGCGCGCTCGGCAAAGCGTTCGGGCGAGAAGTTGCCGTGCTCATCGCGGCACCCAAAATAACCCGAGCCAATATTCCAGATCAGATCGCCACCGTGGCGCAGGTGATAGGTGCTGATACCGCCTTCGCCTGTGTCATGAGCAAAATTGCCCATCTTGGCCCCTTTGTTCAGGGCCAGAATGGCATTGGCCGACAGAGCCCCGAAACTCATGGCTGAAATATTCAGCACCGACAGCGAATAAGGCTTGGTACAGTCCGGCCCGCCCACATCAATGCGGAACTGCGAGTCCTTGATGTGCTTGGGGGTCATGGAGTGGTTGATCCACTCGTAGCCATTGTTATAGACCTCCTGATGGGTACCAAAAGGCTGCTTGTCGATTTCTTGTTTGGCGCGCTGGTACACCAGGGAGCGGTCGGCACGCGAGAAGGGCAGTTGTTGCTCATCGCCTTCCAGAAAGTACTGGCGAATTTCCGGGCGAATGGCTTCAAAAATGAAGCGCAGATTGCCAATAACCGGGTAGTTGCGACGAATGGCGTGACGAGTTTGAGTGATGTCCACCAAGCCCTGAATGCACAGGGCCAGCCCTGGTATCGCCAGCCATAGCCAGCTTGCGCTTCTGAACAAGGAAAGCAGCAAGAAAAGGGCGGTCAGGCCAATGATGATGTAGAAGGCGGTGTAGCGTGTCAGCCACTTTTGCATAAAGACTCCTGCCAAGAAAACGGGGTGAGAGGCAGGATTTAGGGTACCTGCCCATCAGGCTGCCAACATCATAGAACGCTGCCGTACGGTTTGACCATGCCTGGACAGCGATAGTTTATGAAAACTAACAATGAAAAATTTTGTGACTGACCAAAGGATGAATGAGCGTGGATTGTTGAGCCATCAAAGGCTGGATGGCGTGCGGAGAAACTGCTGCGCCGCAGCATGAGATGGATGTTTTTACCTCATGGCTCATGCTTGAGTGCCTGGATAGAAACGGCAGGAAACAGGGCATTCAGCCGTCTGTAATTGAATAGGTAGGTAAGCTATCTATATAATCATGCTTTAGCTACTGTTCGGTTTCCCTTTTCTTATGTTTGCCTTTGCTCCCTGGATCCAGCTGGATCGGCCCGCGCTTTTACATGGTCTGAATATGGCCATGGCTGCCTGGCTATCCTTTGGAATCGCTGTTCTGCTATCCGTTGATAATCCCTTCTGGGCCGCCATGCCGGTGTGGGTCTTGTCTCAAGCCTACCGTGGGCTGGTGTACGAACGGGCTTTGTGGCGGATTCTGGGAACCTTGGTGGGAGCAGGGCTGGGGCTGGCCTTCTTGCATTTGCCCAATCCTTATTTGCAATTGCTGGGCATGGCGCTGGTGGTGGGGGTGGCGTCGGCCTTGACCCATGTGTTTCGGGGCGCCTTTTCCTACTTGCCCATGTTGGCGGGGATTACGATTGGCGTGGTGGTCTTGCCGTCTGTGCTGGCTCCGGATGCGTCATTGGATCTGGCCTTGTCGCGGGTGGAGTGCACCTTGATCGGGGTACTGGTAACCACCTTGCTCTGTTCCCGGACCACACCGCGCAGTCAGCGCAAGACTTATTACCAGCGGGTGCGCGTCCTGGCGGCGGATGCCTTGCGCATTGCTGCCCATGCTTTGGGTCCGTCTTATCAGCAGCCGGATCAGAGCTCGTGGACTCGTGTTCGCCAGGAGATTGTGGATCTGGATGCGCAAGCTCGTATTCTGGCGGCGGGTTCTCTGGATGCTTATCGACGCCTGCCTTATGTGGATGCGTTCCTGTACGCTGTGATCGAGCTTCTGGCCGCCAGCGCGCTGATTGCCCAGCAACGGGAGCGGGGCCTGTCGCCAGTCGCGGATTATGTACAGGACTTGCAGGAACAGGCGCAGCGTTTGCAGGATGGTCTGAGCTTGCGGGTGCTGGGCAAGACAGCCTTGCGGCAAGAAGGACAGATCAGCCTGGCGCGCTTGCGCCGTGCAATGGGACAAATACAAAGAGCGGAGCAGGGCTTGTTCGCTGAACGGGTGCAGCCTGAACGGCACCGTGTTCTGACGACGCCCGCCATCTCGGTGGATTGGCCCCTGGCCATCCGTACTGGCCTGATCAGTGGCTTGGCCGCATTCACGGCAGGCGGCGTGGCGTACGCTTTGGCCAGCCCCGCGCTGGAGTTGATGGCGATTGGGGTGTGTACCTTCTCCATTATTCTGGGTTCCATGCCGCGTCCCCAATTGATGAGCCGAACCATGTTTACCGGGATCGCGGTGGGTGTTCTGGTCGCCAGCTTTTATCGCTACTTCGTCCAGCCGCAGCTGGTCGAAGACTGGCAGGTCATTCTGTCCGTGCTTCCTTTTCTGGTGATCGGCGGTTTGTTACGTGCCAACCGTCCTACCTCGACCTGGGCCTTGGACGCGAATATGTGTTTCCAGTTGGCCAGTCAGGCCGGGATGGCGGCGGTCAGTTGGCCCGTCATCATGAAGGAGTCCTTGCCTTTGCTGGCGGGCTCCGCGGTGGTGTGCAGTGCCTTCTTCCTTTTGCCTCGCCGTACTCATCCTCGTGGGCAAGCCTTGGTAAGGCGTGTGGTGCGTGAACTGTATTCCCTGATCAAGCGTTCGCGTCCACGCCTGTTCCGGGTCTGGCGTGCGCGAGTAGCGCGGCAATGGGTGCGCCTCTGGCACTGGATGGGAGAGCAGACTCCCCATGGCTTGCTGTCCTTGATCAACCTGGGGCATGCAGTGGTGGCGTTAAAGCGGCTCGCCAAACGCGGGCCGGAGCAGCAGGCCTGTGTCGTGCTGGTCTGTGAATTGCTGGAAGGGTTCGAGCATCAGCCCGTGGAATTGGCCCAGCAACTGCTGCGTATCGGCCAGTCGTGTACCGATACGGTATTGATGCAGGCGATTATGGATGTCGCCCAGTCCTTGCAGGGAGCGACACCGATTCTGGTTTATGCTTACCCGCCTAATGCTATGCCTCGTGCTGTGGAGACCTCCTGATGAATCACCAACTTTATGAACGGTTTGGCTTGTCCATGATTGTGCTGGCGCGCCTTTACCGTCGTGAATTGGATCAGACCCTGGTGCGTTACGGAGTGTCCGAGGCCACCATTTTGCCTATCCGCTATCTGGCTCAATTGGGCGAACCGATACGGCAAGGACAACTGGCACGCATGATGCGGCTGGAGGGACCAACGCTGGTGCGCCTGATCGATCAACTGGAGTCCGGCGGTCTGCTGGCGCGCCTGCCTGACGAGCAGGACAAGCGTGCACGCCTTTTGTGCCTGACCGACAAAGGGCGCGACTTTCACGAACGATTGCTGGAGCTGCTGCGCCAGTCTCGTGCTCCCTTGTTTGAAGGGATTCCAGACGAAGATATAGAAGCCGCCTTGCGCTGTTTTGATCAGTTGGCCAGCAATCTGGGGCTGGAGGCAACAGATATGTCCAGCCTGTTCGGGGACTGAACCGTGCTGGCTCCTTAATACGTAAGCGCATGTTCCAGATGGTGAGAGAACCCTGAAGCTGGTTTCCTGTCGTTTTTCTTTATGTTTGAATAAACCGTCCTTGTTTGCTTGATAAGGAGGGTCTGTCATGAACGATGTGGATCTGGCTAGCCTGGTCAAAACCATGAGCGAAGCCAAACTGACGCTGGCAACGGCCGAGTCATGTACGGCGGGTTTGATTGCTTCCACTCTGGCCGATCAGAAAGGGGCGGCCGCTGTGCTCGATTGTGCTTTTGTGACGTATTCACCGCAGGCCAAGTATCGCTGCCTGGGCGTGGACCAAAGCGTGTTGTCGGCAAACAATTTATGCAGCGAGGCAGTGGCCAGAGCCATGGCCAAGGGCGCGGCTGAATTGACTCCTGCCAATCTGATTATTGCCAACACCGGCGTGGCCGATGATATTGCCGAGCCACAGATTCCCGCCGGAACACAATGTTTCGCGTGGCTGTTCAAGCCTCAAGACAGGTTTGATCCTTTGGTGATTTATACCGAAACCATTGTTTTTGACGGTAACCGCGATCAAATCCGGCAGCAAAGCGCACGCTACGCCTTGGGGCGCATCGAGCATTGGTTGCGACTGGCCAAACAAGAACGCCAGGGCGTGAACCCTGGCGTTTGATACCGCTAGCTGGATGAGCTAAGCCTGCAAAGGCTTAGTTCTCCAGGTACTTGCGCCAGACGCGTGGCAGGATACCGCCATGACGCCAGTACTCCATATCCTCAACCGTATCCAGACGCACAATCACCGGCACGGACTGGGTGCTGCCATCCAGACGGTGGACGATCAGTTCGGCTTGTGAACGCACACCCAGGTTTTCTTCCAGGCCCTTCACATCAAAGGTTTCGGTGCCGTCCAGCCCCAGGGTGTCGGCGTTGGTGCCGTCCTGGAACTGCAGGGGCAGCACACCCATACCGACCAGGTTGGTGCGGTGAATACGCTCGAAGCCTTCTGCGACCACGGCCTTCACACCCAGCAAAGCAGGCCCCTTGGCGGCGGAGTCGCGGGAAGACCCGCAACCGTAATTCTTGCCAGCAATCACCAGCAAGGGAACCTGACGCTCCTGATAGGTCTGGGCCGCTTCGAAAATACGCATGACTTCGCCTTCGGGCATCACCTTGGTGACACCGCCTTCCACGCCGGGAACAATCTTGTTGCGCAGACGAATGTTGGCGAAGGTCGCACGTTTGACCACTTCGTGGTTGGCACGACGCGTGGTGTAGTTGTTGAAGTCTTTTTGCTCCACACCCTTGGACAGCAGGAAGTCAGCGGCCGGTGTGCCCAGGCTGATCGAACCCGATGGCGAGATGTGGTCGGTGGTGATGGAGTCCCCCAGAATTGCCAGCGGACGCATGCCGCGCAGGTTGGCGACGGGAGCCGGTTCGCGCTGCAAGCCGTCAAAATAGGGCGGTTTGCGAATGTAGGTGCTGTCTGCTTCCCATGGGTAGTGGCCGCCATTGCTTTCGCGGGCCAGGGCGTCCCAAGGCTCGCCACCGTCGTACAGCTCGGCGTAGCGCTCGATGAACAGGTCGCGGTCGTAAGCGCCGTGGATGGCTTCTTGCACTTCGGCAGATTTGGGCCAGATGTCGCTCAGGTAGACGTCTTTACCGTCCTGGTCTTTGCCCAGCGGGTCGCGGGTCAGGTCCACATTCAGGTTGCCGGCCAGGGCGTAGGCCACGACCAGAGCGGGCGATGCCAGGTAAGCAGCGCGTACGTTGGCGTGAATACGGCCTTCAAAGTTGCGGTTGCCCGACAGCACGGCAGTAGCAATCAGCTTTTCCGATTCAATCGCATTGACGATATTGGCAGGCAGCGGTCCCGAACCACCGTTACACGTGGTGCAGCCAAAACCGGCAATGTTGAAACCCAGCACGTCCAGGTCATCTTGCAGTTGGGCGCGTTCCAGCACGTCGGCGGTTACTTGGCTACCCGGTACCAGCGAGGTCTTGACCCAGGGCTTGCTGCGCAGGCCACGAGCCACGGCGTTGCGAGCCAGCAGACCGGCGGCCATCATATTGGCGGGGTTGGCGGTATTGGTACAGGAGGTAATGGCAGCAATGACCACATCGCCATCATTCAGAGCGAAGTCCTCGCCTTCCACGGGTACGGCACGCTGCGGGTCGTAAGGACGGCCAGCAATTTTCTGGTGATGGGCGGGGAAGGACTGGGCAGCGGTATCCAGATCCAGGTGATCTTCAGGATTGCTGGGGCCAGCCAGGCTAGGCTTGATGCTGCTCAGATCCAGTTTCAGCACGGTGTCGTAAACAGGAGCGGGAGCGGCCGGATCGCGCCACAGCTTTTGAACCTTGCTGTATTGCTCGACCAGATCAATCTGCTCTTGCGGACGGCCTGTCATGTGCATGTAGTGCAGGGCGGCGTCGTCAATGGGGAAGAACACGGCGGTGGCGCCGTACTCCGGTGCCATATTGGCGATCATGCCGCGGTCGCCCAGAGACAGCTCGTCCACGCTGGGGCCGAAGAACTCTACAAACTTGCCGACCACGCCCAGTTCGCGCAGTTTTTGCGTGATGACCAGTACCAGGTCAGTAGGCAGTACGCCGTCATTCATCTTGCCGGTCAGCTCGATACCCACCACGGCAGGCAGGGCGATGGCTACGGGCAGACCCACCATCACGGCTTCGGCTTCAATACCACCCACACCCCAGCCCAGAATGCCCAGGCCGTTAACCATAGGCGTGTGGCTGTCGGTGCCCACACAGCTGTCGGGGTAGACCAGAGCCACGTCCTGGCCTTCTTCGGTCCAGACAACCTGACCAATGTGCTCGATGTGCAATTGGTGCATGATGCCTTTGCCGGGCGGCACGACTTTCACGCCATCAAAGTTGCTGGAACACCAGCGCAGGAAGGCAAAGCGCTCGCCGTTACGTTGGTATTCGCGTGCCAGGTTGACGTCGGCCGCCTTGGGGTTGGCCCAGCTGTCCACTTGCAGGGAGTGGTCAATAATGACGTCAATAGGGACTTGGGGGCGCACGCGGCTGGCGTCACCACCGGCTGCTTGTACGCCTTCGCGCAAGGCCGCCATGTCCAGCAACATCACCAAACCCAGAATGTCCTGACCAAATACGCGGGCAGGGTAGAAGGTGATGCCGTCGCCCACTTTGCGCTGGAGCAGGGAATCAATTTCCTGATCCACGTCGGCGTGACGCACGGCCTTCTGACGACAGAGGTTTTCCAGCAGAACGCGCAGCGAGTACGGCAGCTTTTCAATACCGGGGATGTCGGCGATAGGAACGTAACGTACGGAACGTCCGTTCAGGGACAGCGTTTCTAGGGCAAGAGACTGAGACATGGCAAACGATTCATCCGTAATAAGAAGCCAGGAAAGCAGGGCCAACCTGAGCAAGAATAATCAATAAAATTATGCGTCTGGAGCCTTGATAAAACAATTAAATTGTATTTTGTTTGTATATAATACAATAAAACGATCCGGGATCGCTTCGATTTTTAGGAATGTCGGCATGAAAAGCCAATCTAATTCTTTGCATGTCACCTTGGCGCATCGCCTGCTGGACTACGTGCGGGCAGGGCATTTGCAGGCCGGGCATCATTTGACGGAACAATCGCTGGCCGAAGCGCTGGGTGCGTCGCGCTCGCCCATACGGGGGGCGCTGGCCTATCTGGCGGAAAAAGGCATTGTGGGCGCGCAGCCGCCCCGGCGCGGCCTGTATCTGTTGAAAGGGGCCGACCAGCTTGGTGTGATCGAAGAAGAGCTGGGCACCAGCCAGGACGACCAGATCTACTTGCAACTGGCCCGCGACAAGCTCTCGGGCATTTGGGGCGACACCTTGTCGGAAAACGACGCCATGCGTCGATACGGCCTGACGCGCGAGCGTGTGCGCCGCATTCTGGCGCGTGCCGCCAATGAGGGCTGGATGGAGCAACGCGCCAGCAAGGGCTGGTCTTTTCTGCCCATGATTGACGGCCCCCAGGCCTGCGAAGAAAGCTATACCTTGCGTCAGATGCTGGAACCCGCTGCCATGCTGCTGCCCGGCTTTGCGATTGACTCCACTGTCCTGCGTCGTGTGCGGCTGCAACAGCAAGCCTTGGCCGACGGTGGCTGGCGTCACGCCGGACATGCCGAGATGTATCAGGCCAATGCCACCTTCCACGAAGCCTTGGCGTCCTTGTCCGGCAATCGCTTTATTGCCCAGACCGTGACACGTCAAAACCAGTTGCGACGCTTGCTGGAATATCAGGAAACGCTGGATCGGGAACGTATTCGTCGCCAATGTCTGGAGCATTTGGCGATTCTGGACTTGCTGGAAAAGGGCGAACGCGCCCAGGCCTCCGTCTTGCTGGCTCGCCATCTGGGCAATGCCAGCGAGGAGAAAGTGCAGCAGTTGGAACGACAACAGCAGCGCACGATCCGATCAGACTCTTCTTTTAGCGAACCGATTGTCTCTCACGCCGAACCCATGGAGGAGACGGCGCAATTTTCTTTAATGGCGCAAGCCAAGAACCAGGAATAACGTGATGAAGCAAAAATCCCTTCCCGCCGTGTTCATGCGTGGTGGCACCAGCAAAGCCTTGATGCTGAATATTGCAGACCTGCCTGCCGAGCGCGACGACTGGACGCCTCTGTTTTCCGCCGCCATGGGTACGCCGGACCCTTACGGTCGCCAACTGGACGGTATGGGCGGTGGTGTTTCCTCCTTGTCCAAGGTTTGTATTATCGGCCCGTCCAGCCATCCGGACGCCGATGTGGACTACACCTTTGCGCAAGTGGCGATCAAGGAAGAGAAGGTGGATTACCGCGGCAACTGCGGCAATATGAGTTCTGCTGTGGGCCCTTATGCGGTAGAGCAGGGCATGGTCAAGGTTGAGGATGGCGAAGCGTGTGTACGCATCCTGAACACCAATACCAACAAGATCATCCACGCCCATTTCACGGTGGAAGATGGCCAGCCCCGTTATGACGGCGATCTGTCCATTCCCGGCGTAGGTGGCACAGGTTCGCCTATCCGTCTGGACTTTGTGGAACCGGGCGGTGCCTCTACCGGCTCGTTGCTGCCTAGCGGTGAATTGACCGAATGGCTGGATGTGCCCGGCGTAGGCCGTATCGAAGTGTCGCTGGTGGACGCGGCCAACGCAGCAGTGTTTGTCCGTGCGGCCGATGTAGGTCTGACCGGTCTGGAGTTGCCCGACTGGCTGGAAGCCCACCCTGAAGTACTGGAGCGTCTGGACGCGATTCGTGTACAGGCCTCGGTGCGCATGGGCATTGCTCCCGATGTGGAAGCGGCACGTCAGATTCGCATCGTGCCCTTTGTCTGCATCGTGTCGTCCGCCCAGGACAATCCCACCTTGTCCGGCGACGTGGTTCCTGCCAAAGAGATTGATCTGGTTGCCCGCGTGATTTCCAATGGCCAGCCGCACCGCGCCTTGCCCTTGACCATCTCGCTGTGTACCGCCGTGGCTGCTCGTTTGACGGGCAGCCTGCCTTCGCAATGCCTGTCCGACTCGGTTGCCCCCCAAGGCCCGCTGCGTCTGGGCATGCCGTCCGGCGTACTGACAGTAGGTGCGGAAGTGGAAAAGAAAGACGGCCAGTGGTTTGCCAAGGCCGGCTCCTTCTACCGTACCGCTCGCCGTCTGTTTGATGGCCGTGTCTGGGTTCCCGGCAAGGCCTTGAAAGACTAATCGACGATACGCAAGTCCTGCGAGGGCGAACGCCCGAAGCGGGACTTGTAGTCTGCACAGAAGCGGCCGAAATGGTTGAAACCGCAACGCAAGGCAATCTCGCTGACCTGGGTGCCGGGTGTGGCGGTGCGTATGGCTTGCTGGGCCGCTTCCAGACGAATCTGCTTTAAAAACTGCATGGGGCTCAGCCCCCGTTCGGTGCGAAAGGCCAAGGTCAGGCTGCGCACACTGGCACAGGCGGCGGAGGCAATCTGCTCCAGCGTCAGGGCTTCGTCCAGACTGGCCCGCATGAAATCCTCGGCTCTTTGTACCCGGCGCGAACTGGCCGGGCGCACGCTTTGCTGCAATTGTTGGCTGTAGTTACCCGGCTGGGTATGAAACAGATGCAGCAAAAGATTGTCCTCGGCCTGACGCGACCACTGATCCATTTCCGGCGGCAAATGCCCGCCATAAGCCAGCAAGCTGCCAATCTGGTGCTGCCAGGCACAGCCGTGCGGCGAATCCAGAGACATGCCCGCGGCAAACTCAATCGGCCTGTCCAGGCTCAGGCCCAAGGTTTGACGGGCCACTTCTTCCAGCCGGTGGCGCGGAATCTTCACCAAAAACTGTTCACAGCCCTGTTCCCAATCCAGTTCAACCTGGAGGGAAGGGGAGATCACGCTGGCAATTTTAGGGTTGGCCTGGACGTACTCCCGACCAACCCGAATACAGGATCGTCCCTGTATAGGCACCTGAAACAGCAGAAAGTCTTCCAGAATCCCCGGCGAGACCTGCACCGCCGCGCCATATTTCAGCAAGACAAAGGAAAAGCTGTGGCTGCTGGCATAGCGCAGGGACGCATCGACCGGGCCATCATTCCAGGTCAGGCGGTGCTCGGTTAGAAAACCGGCCGTCTCGCTGCGTGTCTGATCCGGGCAGCGCGATTCAAAGCGCGGCGCACT
This sequence comes from Alcaligenes faecalis, assembly GCF_002443155.1. Lineage (NCBI taxonomy): Bacteria > Pseudomonadati > Pseudomonadota > Betaproteobacteria > Burkholderiales > Alcaligenaceae > Alcaligenes > Alcaligenes faecalis. The sequence goes on from NZ_CP023667.1 coordinate 1,218,714, forward strand.
GTGTTGCAAGGGGGCCAGCCCTGACATAAACCACGCTTGCATGATGTGTGTCTCCAAATTTTTGCCGGTTAGGGATAAGGCTTGCCGTATCTGGATAGCCGCCCATTCTGCGCCGGTCTAATGTATTTCAAACCTAAAACAGTAGTCCTGTCCCGGCACCTTAGCAGATTGGGATACGACTGGGAATTGCTGTATTCACGTAGTCCCTTGGGCCCGTCTTCTCTGGCCGGCAGGACAAGCGCCGCACAAACCACAGGCGTGAGGGATACACAGCTTCTAGCGTATTGGGGGGGCCCAGGCAGAACTGAAGTCCAGTTTTTTGAAAGACAGAGGACGGAGACAAACATGAAAAAACAAGTGGCGTTCTGTATGAGCACGCTGGCTTTGGCCCTGGCCTGTAGCCCGGCATCCAGTCAGGAAGTATTCAAGGTCGGTTTGCTGACCACCTTGTCCGGCCCCGGCGCGGCCATTGGCGCAGAAATCCGTGATGGTTTCGAGCTGGGTCTGAACCACTCGGGCGGCAAGCTCGGCGGGGTGGATGTCGCCCTGACGGTGCTGGACGATCAGCAAAAACCGATGGAAGGCCGTCAGGCCGTGGACCGTCTGGTCAAGCGCGACAAGGTCGATGTGATTACCGGCATGGCCTTTTCCAATGTGCTGCTGCCCGTGATGCCGACGATTTTGAACAGTGACACGGTCTACATTTCCGCCAACACCGGCCCGGCCGATTACGCGGGCGAGCGTTGCCACCCCAATTTCTTCAGCGTGTCCTGGCAGAACGAGGATATTCCCGCCGCCATGGGCAAGTATGTGACCGATCAGGCGCACAAGAAAGTCTATCTGATCGCCCCCAACTATCCCGGTGGTCGTGAATCCATTGAAGGCTTCAAGCGCCTGTTCAAGGGCGAGATTGCCGATGAAGTTTATGTGAAGGTCGGCCAGATGGACTACGCCGCCGAACTGGCCCAAATGCGGGCTTCCGGTGCGGATGCAGTGTTTTTCTTCCTGCCCGGTGGCATGGGCGTGTCCTTTATCAAGCAACTGATCAACTCGGGCCTGTCCTCGCAACTGGCGGTGTACACCCCGGGTTTCTCAGCCGACCAGGACACGATCGCCGCGATTGGTGAATCCATGAAGGGCATGGCCAACGCCGCCCAGTGGTCGCCGGATCTGGATAACCCGGTCAACAAGCGCTTTGTGGCGGATTTTGAAAAGACCTACGGACGCCTGCCTTCCATGTATGCCTCCCAGGGCTACGACGCCGCCTTGTTGCTGGACGGTGCCTTGAAGGCGGACCCCAAAGCCGCCACCGACCGCGAAGCCTTGCGTAAAGCCTTGCGCAGTGCACCGTTCGAATCCGTACGCGGCGCCTTTGCCTTTAACAACAACCAGTATCCGGTGCAGACCTACTACATGCGCGAAGTGGCCTCGAATGAAAAGGGCCAGATGAGCAACAAGATTGTGTCCACCGTATTCGAGCAGTTCCAGGATCATTTTGCACCGCAGTGCAAGATGGAAAAGTCATAAAGAGGGGGTGCGTCAAGCATCCGGCAGCAAGGAGGTAATGATGAGCTATAGCAACGAACAGCTGTCCGCACTGGTGCGGGGAGACAGCGTACATAAATCGGTCTATACCGACCCTGAGATCTTCCGTCTGGAGATGGAGCGCATTTATGGCCGTGCCTGGATCTACATCGGCCACGACAGCCAGGTGCCTAATCCCGGCGACTACCACACCACCTTGTTGGGCGGCCAGGACGTCATCATGGTGCGCGGCAGCGACAAGAAGGTGTACGTGCTGTACAACCGCTGCCCGCACAAGGGCGCGAAAGTGGTGGCTGATGGCTGTGGCAATGCCGGCAAGTTTTTCCGTTGCCCTTACCACGCCTGGACCTTCAAGCTGGACGGTCAGCACCTGGCCGCGCCGATGAAAAACGGCCTGGAAAACACCTGCTTTGATCCCAAGCACCCGGACTTCTCCATGCGCCGTGTGGCTCGTGTGGAAAGCTACCGTGGTTTTGTGTTCGCCTGTCAAAGCGCCCACGGCCCGGATCTGAAAGAGTTTTTGGGCCCCATCATCACTTCCATCGACAATCTGTGCGATCGCTCGCCCGTGGGTGAAGTGGAAGTGGCCGGTGGCAGCTTCAAAGTCTGGCAGCCTTCCAACTGGAAAGTGTTCTACGAGAACCTGCACGACACCATGCACGCCAACGTGACGCACGAGTCGTCCTACGTGGCTGCCCGCGAGCAGGCCGAAGACTACGGCTCCATGCCGCTGGAACTGCACATCATGGACGGTAACGGCGAGCCTTACGGTTTCTGGGAAAAGCTGGACCTGTACGCCTTTGATAACGGCCATGGCTACATGGAAGGCATTTTCAATCCCGGCGCCATCGAAACCGATCCGATCACCAAGGCGCACTACGAAACCTTGAAAGAAGCCTACGGTGAAGAAAAAGCCCTGAACATTCTGGGCGAGAACCGTCACAACAGCATTATTTACGGCAGTGGCTCGCCACACACCGTGTTCCAGCAGTTTCGTGTGATTCGCCCTGTCGCGGTGGACCGCACCCACGTGGAAATTCAGCTGTTCCGCCTGAAGGGCGCACCAGACGATATTTACAAGCGTGGCCTGATGTACGCCAACCTGATCAACTCACCTTCGTCCAACGTGATGCCGGACGACATTGAAGTCTATGGCCGTTGCCAGGAAGGCAACAAGACCAAGGGCGGCGAATGGATCAGCATGCACCGCTACGACGGCACCGACAAGCCTATCGAAGGCGGCATGGTGGCCACCAACGGCACCAGTGAACTGCCCATGCGCAACCAGTTCCGCGCCTGGAAGCATTTCATGACCACCAGCCTGTACGACGCGCCGGCGCAGTCGGAAGACAGTGGTAAAGCCACGGTGCGTTCGGCTTCTGGTGAGCCTATCGCCCCAGCAACACAGGCTTAAGCGGGCTGCTGTCCGAGCCAAGGAGAATTCTTATGTTGTTTGATATTGATTTTGACGTCAGCGTGGATCAGGTCACACCTGTGACGCTGAGCCTGGAAGCCATCCGCGAAGTGGAGCAGTTCATCTACCACGAAGCTCGTCTGCTGGACGAGCGCCGTTGGCAAGCATGGCTGGATCTGTGGACCGAGGAGGGCATGTACTGGATTCCTCATAGCTACGACCAGGAAAGCCCTTACGAGCACATTTCCCTGTGCTGGGAAAACAAGCTGCTGCGTGAACTGCGTATTCGTCGTCTGGAAAACCACCGTAACTGGTCCCAGCAGCCGATTACCCAGTCCTGCCGCGTGCTGGGCAATGTGATGATCGACGGCACCGATCCGGAAGGTTATCTGGTGGTGCGCTCCAGCTTCCATTCCATGGAATGGCGCGGTAAAGATCCGGTCTACCGTGTCGGCAGCCTGATTCACAAGCTGCAAGCCCAGGAGGGCGGTGGCTGGAAACTGCGCATGAAGCAGGTGAACCTGGTGGATCGTGACGCGGTTCACGGCGCGATTCAGGTGTACATCTAATGTCGGCAGCCCATCACACAGCCTTGCTGGCCCTGCATTATCAAAACGATGTCCTGCACGCCGATGGCCTGATCCGTGTGGGGGTAGAGGCCAACAGCCCCCAGCGTCAGGCCCTGATTGAGGCTGCAGGCCGTTTGCTGGCGCAGGCCCGCGCACAGGGCGTGCCCATTGTGCATGTGCGGGTGGGCTATCGGCCAGATTACGCCGATCTGCTGTGCAATGCGCCGATTCTGCACAATGTGAAACGAATCGGTGCCATGCAGACCGGCAGTTGGGGAGCCCAGTTCTTTGACGGGCTGGCTCCCTTGCCCAACGAGTTTGAAGTCCATCACACGCGCATCAATGCGTTCTTCGGTTCCGCGCTGGAGCCGGTGGTGCGTCGTTTGGGCGTGGAGCGTCTGGTGATTGCCGGTGTCGCCACCCATTCCGTGGTGGAAAGCACGGTGCGCCATGCGGTGGATATGGGCTATGAAGTGGCTGTGGTGGCCAGCGCCTGCGGCGCACCGCCCGCCACGCATGAAGCCTCCCTGGCCAGCATGAGCCTGATTGCTCATATTGATCGGGATGAAGATTGGGCAGCCGTCTTTGGCGCGCCACAAGCACAGTAGGAGAAGCACATGCAGCAGGACATGAAGGTGAATTTACAGGGTAAGGTCGCCATCGTGACCGGGTCTACGCAAGGGCTGGGGGCGGATATCGCCCTGGCTTTGTGTGCCGCCGGTGCGTGGGTGCTGATTGTGGGTCGCAGCCAGGAAGAAGGCCAGCGTACCGAGGCGCGTTTGCAGGCCGTGGGCAAGGCCCAGTTCATGGCCGCCAATATTTGTGATGATGCGCAGCTGGATGCCTGCGTGCAGGCCGCCCTGGCACAAACCGGCCGCATCGACATTGTGGTGAACAATGCCTGTTCCTATGGGGACGAAGGTCTGGCCTCCAGCCGGGAGCTGTGGCATCAGACACTGGATGTGAACTTGATCTCCAGCGCGATTCTGGCCCAGAAAGCCACGCCGCATATGGGGCAGGGCGGGGTCATCATCAATATGGGCAGTACGGGCGGCAAATTCGGCGTGGCCGGGCGTGCGCTGTACCCGGCTTCCAAAGCAGCCATTTTGCAGTTCACCAAAAGCTTGGCCGTGGAATTGGCGCCTTCGGGGATTCGGGTGCTGACGGTTTCGCCCGCCTGGACCTGGTCGCCGTCCGTCGAACGCATGAGCGGTGGTTCGCGTGAGCTGGCCAATCAGGTGGGAGCGCAGGTTCATCCTTTGGGCCGAGTCGGTTCCGGCGAAGAAGTGGCTCAGGTGGTCTTGTTTGCCGTGTCGGGCGCGGCTTCCTGGATGACAGGGATTGATCTACCCGTGGACGGTGGCTTTTCCGTGCTCGGGCCAGAGCAGGGCAAGTCGCCCCGTCACTGGTTTGAACGCTGGCAGGCGCAGTCGTCTGGCTCATAAATCAAAAAGTGCGGTAAAAGAGGTCCAGGGCTTGTGAACACCTGTTTCTTGCTGCGGGTTCACAAGCCCTGACCCCGTTCAGGGCAATTTAAAAAAGGTGTGGGATGACAGACTCAACAAATAAAAAATCGTATGCCGTCATTGTGGTGGGCAGTGGCATCAACTCCCTGGTATGTGCCGCCTTGCTGGCGCAAAAGGGTAAACAGGTCTTGGTACTGGAACGTAACGACCGTGCGGGTGGGTGTATCCGTACCGAGGAGCTGTTCCCCGGTTTTACTCATGAGCTGCTGTCGTCCTGGTATCCCTTGTTCACTTCCGGTGCTGCCTACGCTCGTCTGAAAGACGATCTGGCCGCGCAGGGCGTGGAGTTTCTGGAAAACGGCTATACCACCGGCGTGGTGGGCAGCGATGGCAAGGGCATGGCCCTGCGTCACGATGTGGGCGATTCGATTCAACGTATCAATGCTCTGCAAGCCGGCGATGGCGATGCCTTCGGGGCCATGTGCAGCCAATTGTTCGAGCGCGATGCAGGCCTGACCTTTGGCTTGCTGGGCACCGAGCCTTATAGCCGTGGCTTGTTGGGTCTGCTGTTCTCGCAATGGCGCAAGCGTCGCATGGACGGCATGGTTCAGTACGGACGTGAGTCCCTGGAGTCCTTCCGCCGCTGGGCAGACCGTGAACTGAAAGATGACCGCGTGCGCGGCATGATGGCCCCCTGGGTCTTGCACTCGGGCCTGGGCCCTGACGATGCCTGCTCGGCCTTGATCGGCAAGCTGACCTTTGCCGCCGTGGTGGCCGGTGGCATGCCTGTGGTGAAAGGCGGTGGCCAGAATCTGGTGCGTGCGCTATGCGCCATTATTGAAAAGGCCGGTGGCCGTATTCAACTGAACACCGAAGTAGAAGAAATTGTGCTGGAAGGACAAAAAGCCCGTGGCGTGCGTGCCGGTGGCCAAGTCTACGAAGCCAGCCATGTCGTGTGCAACGTCACGCCGCCACAGCTCTATGGTCGTCTGTTGCCGGGCGCGCCCGCCCAGGTACGTGAGCAAGCCAATGCCTACCGCTTCGGCCGTGGTGATATGCAAATTCATCTGGCGCTGGACAGCATGCCTAACTGGAGTGATCAGGAGCTGCTGAAAGTACCGTTGCTGCACTTGTCCGACAGCTTGGAAGACGTCAGCATGAGTGTGGCTCAAGCCAATAATGGCCTGATCCCCGCCAAGTTCACCGTGGCTATCGGCCAGCCTTGCTCTTTGGACCCCAGCCGTGCGCCGGAAGGCAAATGGATTCTGTGGATGCAGATGCAGGACATGCCGTCCAAACTACGCGGCGATGCCGCCGGCAAGATTGATGTTCCTGCCGACGGCAAATGGACTGAAGAAGTCAGCAAGGCCGTGGCCGAACGCATCATCGATCAACTGGAAGGCGTCATGCCCGGTTTGCGTCAGCAAATCGTGGGCCAGAAGGTACTGTCACCGGCGGACCTGGAATCCATCAACTGCAACTTGGTGGGCGGCGACCCGTACTCGGGCATTTGCTCCCCCGACCAGTTCTTCTGGATGCGCCCCTTCGCCGCCAGTAACGGTGCCCGGTCCCACGCCACACCGTACAAGAACGTCTATCACATCGGTGCGTCTACTCACCCCGGCCCCGGCTTGGCGGGAGCGTCCGGATTCATGGTGGCGGAGCAGATTCGTTAAGCACTCTTGCGCCTGAGGCTTGATACTTGCAGGCAGAAAACCGGCCAGGATAGGTGTTGTGCACCTGCTCTGGCCGGTTTTTTTTGCTACTTCGTATTCACTTGAAAGAGGATTTGATCCTGTGTGACAGCTAGCCAAGGAGCTGAAAACGGACCAGCGCTCAGTTCAGAAGCGTTTATCGCCTAAAAAAACTGCTATCTCGCCAATAGCTCATGCGCCAAGCAGACAATAGTTCGGTATTCTGTGCATGTTTTCTGCTGCCCTGCCGGTTTCATGCGTGGGGCCTTATTGTTTAGCCGGAGTTTTTCTGATGCACGCTTTTCGCCGTTCGCGCCTGTGTGCTTTTTTGCCCTTGTGGCTGCTGGCTGTGGTGCTGGCCGTAACGACTGTCCCTGCGACGGCCGAGACAGGAGCCTGGACGCCTGCGCAGGCCAGTGAATCCCTGAATGAATTGCGGGACACCTTGCAAACCGTGCAGGAGCGTTTGCAGAAAAATGACGGTTTAAGTGATTCGGATCTGGTGGCCCTGCGCAATCAGTTGTTGCTGGCGCAAGAGCAGGCGCAGGAAACGAGTGTGCGTCTGGAGCCGGAGTTGCTCAGTGTGACGGCACGCTTGAGTCAGTTGGGGCCGGTAGACGATCCGGCTGGGGAGTCCGAGGACATTGCCCGCCAGCGTGCGCAGTTGCAGCAGTCGGTGACCGAGCTGGACGGCATGATCAAGCTGGCCCGTTTGATCGGGGTGGAAACCACGCAAGGTCTGGATCAGGTGTCCAAGCAGCGCCGTGTGATTTTTCAGGCAGAGCTGGGTCGGCAGTCGCAATCGGTCTTGACGCCGCGTTTCTGGCGCAATGTGTCGCGTGACTTGCCCGGTGATCTGGCGCGGGTGGAACGCATGCGCAAGGATCTGGCCCAACGTGTCACGGATTTGCCCGCCTATGTGCTGTGGTCGGCAAGTGCTTTGGCCTTGGCGTTGCTGGGCCTGTCGGTCTGGGCGGTGCGGGGGCTGGAGCGCTTTACCATCAGTCATACCAAGCCCTCGCGCTTGCGACGCTCTTTTTATGCAACAGCCTTGATTGTGCTCTACAGTCTGACGCCCGGTTTGTTGGCCTCGGTGGCAGCAGGGCTGTTTTACTGGAACGGCAATCTGGCCCCGGATCTGGCCAGCTTTGTGTCCAAATCCGTCTTTGCCTTGTACCTGGGTGGTTTTGTCACGGGAATGGGACGTGTGCTCTTGTCGGCACAGCGTCCTAGCTGGCGCTTGCCGCCTATCCCCAGCACGGTGGCCCTGAAGCTGGCCTGGTTGCCGCTTGCGCTGGGCATCATGGTGGCCTTGACCTGGATGTCGCAGCAATTGCTGGGATTGATCAACGCCACGCTAAGCACGACTTTGCTGGTTAACAGCTTCAACACGCTGACCCTGAGCATTTTTATTGCGATTGCCGCCTGGAATTTAAGTCAGGGGCGTGAAAAGACACCGGCGCCGGAAGGTGGCGAGGACCTCCAGAAAACCGTTCCCGTCCAGCAAGGGGCAACCTGGTTGCGCGCGATTCCCATCACCCTGGGTGTGGTGATTGTGCTGGGCATGATTGCCTTCTTGCTGGGTTATATCGCGCTAAGCAGCCTGATTGTGCAGGAGATGCTGTGGCTGAGTCTGGTGATTTGCACCTGCTATGTGCTGGTTGCATTGATTGCCGATATTGGCCAAAGCCTGCTGCTGCAGTTCAAGGAAAAACGGGCCGCCAATGAGTGGACCAGCACGCAATTGCGCGGCAGCAGCCAGATTGTGATTGTGTTGTCCGGGGCGCTGCGTCTGTGCCTGATTATCACGGCGATTACCCTGGTCCTGCTTCCCTTTGGGGAAGACCCCACGCAGTGGCTGCAGCGTCGTTTGGGCTTTTTGGTCAAGGGCTTTTCTTTAGGGCAGGTGCAGCTAAAACCGAGCTCCGTCCTGGTGGCGGTGCTGATTCTGGTGCTGGGCATTTTGTTCGTCAAAGCCTTGCAGCGCTGGGTTGCCAACCAGCTTTTGCCCGCTACGCGTATCGATCCCGGTATGCGCGTATCTACCGCAAACCTGTTCAGCTATGTGGGCTACTTCATTGTGGTGGCCACGGCGATTTCGTCTTTGGGTATTGGGCTGGAACGCATGGCCTGGGTGATTTCCGCCTTGTCCGTGGGTATCGGTTTTGGCTTGCAAGCGGTGGTGCAGAACTTTGTATCGGGGCTGATTCTGTTGGCCGAACGTCCCATCAAGATTGGAGACTGGGTCAGCCTGAACGGGGTGGAGGGCAATGTGCGCAAGATCAATGCCCGTGCCACGGAAATCGAGATGTTTGACCGTTCTACCCTGATCGTGCCGAACTCCGAATTCATTACCAAAACCGTGCGCAATGTGACCTTGAGCAACCCCTTGGGGGTGGTGAAGGTCAAGATCAATATGCCTATCGACACCGACGCTAAACGGGTGCGTTCTATCATGCTGGATGTGATGCAGAACTACAGCGATGTATTGGCCGATCCGGCGCCTGATGTGACGTTGGACGGTTTTGATGCCAACGGCTTGCAGTTTACGGCGACCTGCTATGTGGCCTCGCCACGAATTGGCAGCCGGGTACGCAGTGTCCTGATGTTCGATATTCTGGATGAGTTGCGAAAAGAAGGTCTGGCCCTGCACCACACGCAAACCATGACGGTGCTGCCCACCACGCCGGTCACCAGCCAGACGGAAAGCAATAACCCCTTGTTGAATGAGTAAACCCAGATAAAAACAACAGGCAGGGCCCAGGGAGACAGAAGCTATGAAGCCGCTAAGACTATGTGTGCAGGTCTTGCTCGTGTGCCTGAGCCTGATGGGGGGCTGGACGGGAGCACAGGCACAAGCCTTGTCCGAGGTAGAGCAAGAGCGTCAAATGATGCGGGATCTACAGCGGACTCAGGATGAAATTCGCCTGATGCAGTTCCGGCTGGAAGGCAACCAGATCTCGATACGGCCGGAGCGTGCTTACGAGCAGGATCAAAAGCTGCTGCAAGCGCAGGAGTTGTCTAGCCGGGTGGTACAGTCGCTGGAACGCCGTAGCCGACTGGTGCGAGCCCGCTTGCAAGAACTGGGCGAGGACGCCGGGGACGAGGCCGACCAGGCCACACTTCATAACGAGCGCATGCAGTTGCGGCGAGCCGATGCTGCCTTGCGTGCGGATTTGCGCGTAGCGCGCCTGGTGCAGCTGGAAACGCAGCAGACCCGTCAGTTATTGCGAGAGGCGACCAAGCGTTACGAGTACGCCAAACGCTGGCAACGCAATTCCTCTTTGGTGTTGTTTGAAAGTCTGCCCGAACTGAAAGAGGCCTGGCCGGCAGATCGGCAAAGGCTGTCCGACTTCGCGCAACAGTGGCGTCACACCTGGCAAACCAGCAGTTGGCAGCAAAGTAGCGCCTCATTGTGGATGGCGGCGGCGGTCCTGATTCTGACGAGCTGTTTGTTCCGCGTCATGCCGGTGTGGGTCAGTCGTTATTTGCCGGCGGGACGCCTGCGCCGCTCCAGTCTGACGATTGCCAATTTCCTGCTGTGGTTTGTGCTCAGCTGGATCGTGGCCGACCTGGTGGTCGAGTTGCTGTTTGACCGGCCAGACCTGCAAGCCTTGCAGCTGGATTTGCTGGCCCATCTGAAAATATCGGCCGTTATTGCCGCCGTGGCGTTCGCTTGTATCAAAGGCATTGTGATGCAGCCTCGGGCCACCTGGCGCTTGATCCCCATCTCGGATCAGGCCCAGCGCGGGCTGCGTTACTTTGCGCCTGCCTTTTTTCTGATTGCGTTTGCCGATATTACCGACGTTTTTTTCCAGGCCTCACTGGGCATGTCGGATGCATTTCAGTCTCTGATTGATGGTGTCAGCAGCGTGCTGTATTTGCTGCTGTATGGCTATGGCTTGTGGGTCTTGCGGGGCGAGCTGTTTGGCAAGACTGATGCAGTGGGGCAGGGGGGAGCCAAAACGGCGCGGGGCTGGGCGCGACTGGCTTTCAAGGGCGCTGTCCTTATCTATATGCTGGTGCTGGGACTGTTCGTTGGCGGCTGGCAGGGTTTGTCCGATGATTTGATGTCGCATTTCATAACTATGCCTTTGGTGTTTGGTCTGCTTACCTATGTGGGCATGGTTTGGCTGCAGGATGTGTCGGACTCCTTGCTGACGTATTTGCAAAACCGCAGCCGGGACCCCGTGGCTGCACCGATTCGAGTGCAAAGCCAGTTCATTGTGGTGTTCTTTGCCATTGCCCGCATGACGGTGCTGGGTTTGGCCGTTTGGCTGATTAGTGGCGACTGGTTAAGTGAACCGAAACAGCTGCTGGAGTCGGGGCTGGATGTATCGCGTGAGGCCTTGCGTCTGGGTGCGGTGCAGTGGCGCCTGGATTTGTGGTTGATTGCCTTGGGCGTGATGCTGGTAGGCGCCGTGCTGATCCACTTTTTGCGTGTCTGGCTGCGTCAGAACTACATGCCCAACACCACACTGGAGCCCGGCCTGCAAAATGCCATCGTGGGCATGGTGGGCTATGTCGCTTACTTCGTTCTGCTGGTGATTTGTCTGTCCATGCTGGGTGTACCGATTGAGTCAGTCACCTGGATCTTTACCGCTTTGACGGTGGGCCTGGGCTTTGGTTTGCGGGGTATTGTGCAGAACATTGCTTCTGGCCTGATGCTGATGGTGGAGCGCCCCGTCAAAGTCGGGGACTGGGTGGAAGTGGAGGGCAGCGAAGGCAATGTGCGCCAGATCCGTTTGCGGGCGACGTATGTGGAGCGGTTTGATCGCACGATGGTGATGGTTCCCAACGCCCAGATGATGGGGCGGCAGGTACGCAACCTGACCTACACGCCCACCTCTCTGGGGGCGATTGAGTCTCGCTTGTTGTTCCCGCTGGATGTGGACGCGGATGCAGTCATGCAGATTCTGCGCGACGCTGTGCTGTCCGAGCCGGAAATTCTGGACGAGCCTGCCCCCATCCTGTCGTGTGACGGGATTTTTGGTGATGGGGTCGCGTTCAGTACGCGTTGTTTCATCAACAGCATGCGGGTGCACCGCCGGGTGCGCAGCAACCTGATGCTGGATATCTTGCGCCGTCTGCGTCAGCAGGGCATCAGCTTGCATCCGGCGCAACGCTGGGTGCAGGAAGCCATGGACAAGGACAGGGCCGAGGACGAAGACCTTTAGGGTTTTCCCAGTGATTGAAAGCTGAAATATTCATCCGTATAATTTGTTTAGCCACACTAAACAGAAAAAGCGCGTGATGCGCATCAGGATGGATGAGACATGAGCAAGAAACAGTCCTCTCAGGGCGAAGCACCCGTATCGCCCTGGCGTGCTGCCAGTGCTGCTGGTTTAGGCACCATGATCGAGTACTACGATTTTCAGTTGTACGGCGTCCTGGCGGTCACGCTGAGCGTGCTGTTTTTCCACGCCGGTAATGAAAATGCGGCCTTGCTGTCCACGCTGGCCGTGTTTGGCGGCGCCTTTCTGGCCCGGCCCTTGGGCGGGATCTTCTTTGGCTGGTTCGGTGACAAGCATGGTCGTACCGCTGCCTTGATGTTCACCATTGTGGGCATCGGGGTGGCCAGTGCATTAATGGGCATGCTGCCCACCTACGCTACCCTGGGCCTGGCTGCGCCGGCCTTGCTCTTGCTGTGCCGTTTGCTGCAGGGCTTTTTTGCCGGGGGTGAAATTACCGGCGCGGCCACGTATGTGGCGGAATGCTCGCCCCCCGGCAAGCGCGGTTTTTTTGGTGCATTCAATCCGGCAGCGGCCACTTTGGGCTTGTCCCTGGCCACGGGAGTAGCTGGTTTGGTGACGGCATTGGTGGGCAAGGAAGCCATGCTGGATTGGGGCTGGCGCATTCCCTTTTTGCTGTCCATTCCCTTGATCATTCTGTGCGTCTGGGCCCGTTCGCGCATTGAGGATTCGCCGCGCTTCAAGGAAATGCTCAAAAGCCATCACCCCGAGCATTCGCCCTTGTCCTTGATTGTGCGTGATTACCGCCGCCCCCTCTTGCAGGTCATTGCCATTGGTTTTGCCCAGAATGCGGCAGGTTACGTGGGCGTGGTCTACCTGAGTACCCACTTGATCCACACCCTGAAATACGACGGCACTGCGGTGTTCTGGCTGATTTCCCTGGTCACCTTGTGCTCGGCCTTCATCATGCCTTTTGCCGGCGGCCTGTCTGACCGCTTCGGTCGCAAGCCTTTGTTGACGATTGGCTTGCTGGGCTATCTGGTGCTAGTGCCCTTGACCATGTGGGTTGCCTCCTGGGGCAGTTTCCCGCTGGCGGTCATTGCCGTAGCCGTGTCCATTTTGCCCTTCATCGTGGTCCAGGCCGTGGGCTATCCCTTGTATGCCGAATTGTTCCCTACGCGAGTGCGCTATAGCGGCGTGTCGCTGGGCTTTAACATCGCCACCATTCTGGGTGGAGCGACGGCGCCGTTCGTGGCGTCCTGGCTGACGGGCCTGACCGGTTCCAGCATGGCACCCGCCTTCTATGTGATGGTCGTGGCGCTGATCGGGATTGCCGCCCTGAGCACGGTGCAGGAAACCTCTGGCCGTCAGTTGGCCGATTGATTTTCAAGGAAGTGAATGATGTCCGGATATTTTCTTTATCACTCCATTGGCATGTTCGAGGGCAAGGAAGCCGCCATGCGTGCCGAACTGGATCAGTTCAGCCAGGTCTGGTCGGCTCAGGATGATGGCCAGTGGGGCTACGCCTTGGGTCAGAAGCAGGCGTTCATGGATGCCTGGGCCAGCCTGATTGGCGCGGACTCCAAGGATATTGCGCTTAGCGAAAACGTCACTGGTGGCCTCTACAGCATTCTGGGTTCCTTGCCTGCGCATGTGCTCAAAGGGCGTACCTTGCTGGTCGCCGCTGATTGCTTCCCCAGCCTGCATTTTCTGCTGCAAAAGCTGGCCCTGCGTCTGGGTTTCACCCTGCGTACCGTGCCCTTGAGCGCGGGCCTGTCCTATGTGACGGATGACGATTTCATCAATGCCTGGGACGACAACGTGGGCCTGGCCCTGGTGACCTGGGTCAGCTCGACATCCTCGCACCGGGTGGATGTCGATCGTATGGCGCAGTGTGCGACGGAGCATGGCAGCCTGATGGCGCTGGATTTGACGCAAGCGGCCGGTCTGGTGCCGTTTACCGTGCATGAAGGCGTGGCCTTTACCTTGTCGGCGTCCTTGAAGTGGGCCTGCGGCGTGTCGGGAGCCAGCCTTTTGCACGTGCGTGCGGATCTGATCGAGCAGTGCGAACCCGAGTTCCGTGGCTGGTTCAGCCAGGAAGATCCCTTTAACTGGAATCTGGACCAGTTCAGCTATGCCGAAGGCGCACGTCGTTTTGACCATGGCACACCGGCTATTTTGGGCAGTATCGCGTCCTTGCCTGGCATGCGTTTTGTGCTGGAAACCGGCGTGGAAAAATTGCTGGAACAAAACCGGGCATTGACGGCTATCTTGCTGGATCGTGCAGACAAGGCCAATTGGCCCGTGCTGACGCCCTTGGCCGAGAATGAGCGCGGCGGCAGCATCATGTTGCGTGCCAGCAGTGCCCAGCGTGCGCAGGCCATGGTGGATCAGTTGCGCGAGCAGGAGCTGTATTGTGACCAGCGTGATGGCGTTTTGCGCTTGTCGCCCGGCAATGTCTGCACCGAGCAGGATGTGCTGCGCCTGTGCGACACCTTACAAGCCGGTTGGTAAGGAGAAACAGGGATGGATAGCCAAACTTGGGCGCATCAAGCCAGCCGCCGTATCGAACGACCGGCCAAGGTCGTGATGGACTATATGGCGGATCTGGATGCTCTGGGACGCTGGTCCCTGGGCTGCTTTGATACGCAAACGGTGGAGCCGGGCCTGGTCGTGGGCACGTCCTTGTTTGACGGTGGCCAGACCCATGTCAGCGTGGAGATTCTGGCCGAGCAAGGGCTGATTCGCTACTGGGTCGGCAGCGCCACGCAACGCACGCCACGCATCAGCGCCATGGTGCAGCCGCTGGATCAGGATTCCTGCATTTTGATCATGCTGGCGACACGCGGTGCAGACATGGATGAAAACCGCTGGCTGCGTTTGCAGCGTTGCCATGAAACCGAGCTGGATCTGATCCAGGCCCAGCTGCACAGCGCGGCCTAGTTCTGGCGCTTAATAGCTGGGCGGGGTGATCGCCACAATAAAACGCACATCCTTGTCGTAAGGATTGCGATAGGCATGGGGCAGGCTGGAGTTGAAATAACAGCTGTCGCCCGTTTGCAAGCAGTGCTGATCATCCCCCACATCGACCAGTAGCTGGCCTTCGGTCACCAGCACACATTCCTCGGCAGGGTGGCTCCAGCGCTGCCCGACCGAGCTTCCGCCCGGCGGCAAAAAGCCCGCCAGCATTTCGATACTGCCAAAGCCGGGCGATACCCGCTGATACTGCACGCCCGAGGCGGATTGAATGCTCATGCGCTCGTTCTGGCGCACCACCGCCACTTGTTCCACATTGTCATCCAGCAAGGAAAACAAAGGCGTATCCAGCGCACGCGCGATCTGGCGCAAGGTGTCCAGACTGGGCTGGGTCAAGCCGCGCTCTACCTGGCTGATCAGGCCCGGGGAGACCTCGGCCAGCTCGGCGAGCTTGCGCAAAGACAGTTTTTTATGAAGTCGGACTTGGCGAATACGCAAAGCGGCCATGTAGGATCGGGCAGGAGATGATAAAGCCGTCATTGTAAGACAGGCCTGCCGGGCTGAGGGCGAACGGCCAGTCTGACAGCAGAGTTGCGGATGAGCTTGGGGCCTGTCTATGCCTTGGCCAGCGTATGCGGATCGTCCGCCCATTTTTCCTTGATATGCAGCATTTCGGGCAAGCATTTGTCCAGCAGGGCCACCAGTTGCGGATCAAAGTGCAGGCCGGATTGCTCGCGCAGATAGCTGATACAGCGTTCCACACTCCAGGCTTTCTTGTAGGGCCGGTCACTGGCGAGGGCGTCAAAGACATCGGCCACGGCCACAATGCGGGCGGGCAGGGGGATTTCCTCGCCCTTCAAGCCGTAGGGATAACCGCTGCCATCCCATTTTTCGTGGTGATACAGTGCAATTGTGCGCGCCAGTTTCAGCAGGCCATGGGAGTGCTGGCCAATAATGCGGGCGCCAATCAAGGTGTGCGTACGCATGATTTTCCACTCTTGGGCTGTCAGCTTGCCGGGTTTTTGCAGGATGGAGTCGGGGATACCGATTTTGCCGATATCGTGCATGGGTGCAGCATGCAGCAACTCGTCGGCCGCTTCACTGGAGTAGCCCAGCCAGTGCGCCAGAATGCGGGTGTAGTGGCTCATACGGATAACGTGGCGGCCAACCTCGTTGTCCTTGTATTCGGCGGCCGTACCCAGGCATCGAATAATTTGCAGGCGGCTATCGCGCAGTTCCTGCATTTGCACCAAAGACAGATGGTTGCGGATGCGCGCCTTCAGAATCGCCGGATTGAAGGGCTTGGAGATGTAATCCACCGCCCCCATGTCCAGGCCCATTTGCTCGTCATGTGGTTGCGAGAGCGCCGTCACAAAGACGATAGGAATATGCCGGGTCTTGATGTCTGCCTTCAAGGCTCGACAGACTTCGTAGCCCGACATTTGCGGCATCATGATGTCCAGCAGGATCAAGTCGGGCAGATCCCGTTGCGCCAGCTCCAGCGCCTTGACGCCATCTTTGGCAAAGAGCAAGCGGTAGTCCTGTTGCAGGGTATGACGCAGAATTTGAAGGTTGGCCGGCTCGTCATCGATGAGCAAGAGGGTAGCGCGTGGCGCGGTAAATTCATTCATGACGTGGCGTATCCTTGGCCAAGCTGGCATTCAGGTCTTTGATCAGCGCGGACAGGATGATACTGGCCTGAGCAAAGTCGAATACGTCTATAGTTTTATTGAGATTATTCAGGGTATCCGTTTGCCCTGTGCTTTCCAGGTACTGGCAAACCACCTGCAAGGCCGGTTCATCAAGCTCGTTGAGCAAGACACTGTTATGCAGGATATGGAGGTAGTTCAAGGCCACGTCGGGGGTGTGTACCACGATGTTTTGCGGGTTCGAATAGGGCGTGGGGGCGCCATGATGGCTTAACTCGTGGGCAATGCGGCTGAACATGTCCTGTAGCTGCTCAATACGGCCACGCATCTGGCGAGTCTGACCATGCCGAATTTTGTCTTCCAGCTCGGCACTCAGGGCAGAGACTTGTGGCAGGCCCAGATTGCCGGAGGTGCCGCGAATACCGTGCAGGCTGCCCAGCACAATTTCCCAGTTCGGTGAGGGCTGCTTGATTTCGTCAAGCGGGTAACGGGTATGCAGGTCTGACAGGAAACTGAGCAGGGCGCGACGCAGACGGACCTCCGAGCCCCACAGACTCAGGCCCATGTCCCAATCGATCAGGCTGCTCTCTTGCGGCTCAACGTTGTGCTCCGTAGAGTCAGCGGGGCTTAACCCCATGACCAGGGCAATTTCCTGCAGCAAAGAGGGCAGGTCCAGCGGTTTGGTGGCAAAGCCGTTCATGCCGGCTTCCTGTGCGGCGCGGCGATCGGATTCCATGACGCTGGCGGTCAGTGCAATCAGGGGCAAGGGAAGGCGTGCTTCGCGGCGTTCCTGCTCGCGCCAGCGGCGGGCGGTTTCCAGGCCGTCCAGCTCGGGCATATGCACATCCAGCAAGGCCACGTCAAAGTCTTCCTCGGACAGCAGCTCCAACACTTTGTGGCCATTATCGGTAGCAATCACCGAATGCCCGTGCTGCTCCAGTGCCAGGGTCAACAGTTCCTGATTCAGGCTGACGTCATCAGCCACCAGAATACGCAAAGGAGGCAGTTGCGGAAGATGAGGATCGTCCGGGTTCAGGCTGGGCTCTTTACCGGGCTCCAGTGGAATGCGGACCTCGAACACACTGCCTACGCCCAGGGTGCTTTGAACTTCCAGCGTACCGCCCATCAAGTCGACCAGCTGGCGCGCAATGGACACGCCCAGCCCCGTCCCACCGAAACGGCGGCTGATGGACACGTCGGCCTGGGTAAAGGGGGTAAATACATGGCGCAGCTGATCGGGCGTCATGCCGATGCCGGTATCGGTGACACGGATGGAAACGGCATTGCGTCCGGGTTCCGGGTTCACCTCTACGCGCACTGCACCGCTTTGTGTGAATTTGATGGCATTGCCGATCAGATTGTTCAGCACTTGCTGAATACGCAGCGGATCGCCTTTGTAAAAGGGGTGCAGATTGGGCGCATAATTCAGACGGAATTCCAGGTTCTTGGCGTCGGCGGCCAAACGCAGCGAGGCCATGACCTGCTCGCACAGTTCAATCAAGGAAAAATCGACCTGTTCCAGCTCCACCGAGCCTCGTTCCAGCTTGGTGGTGTCCAGAATATCGTTCAGCAAGGCCAGCAAGGAGCGGGCGGACTGGTTGATGATGGCCAGGTGCTTGTTCTGTTGCGCATTGAGCTGGTCGTTCAGCATCAAGTCGCTAAAGCCGATAATCGCGTTCAATGGGGTGCGGATTTCGTGGCTCATATTGGCCAGGAAGGCACTTTTGGCCTGGGCCGCCTGTTCCGCTTTTTCGGCGCTTTGACGCAGGGACTGGGTCAGCGCGTTGTAGCGGCTCATATCGGTGACAAAACCCACAAATAGCGGGTCGCCTGGTTGGCGAACCTTGCCAACCGCCAAGCGCATCGGCATCAAACTGCCATCTTTACGCAGTCCGGTCACGTCCCGACCTACACCAATAATCTTGGGGTCATTGCTACGCAGGTAATTGGACAGATAACTGTCGTGGCGCGAGCGATCCGGCTCGGGCATCAGCATGTTCACATTGCGGCCCAGCACTTCACCGGCTTTCCAGCCAAACAGGCGTTCTGCCGAATGGTTGAAGTCCAGAATGGTCCCGTGGCTGTTGATGGTGATGATGCCGTCAATCGCTGTATCCACAATGGCACGGTTATGTGATTCGCTCTCTTCCATCTTCAGAAACAGCTGGCGATAGCGCAGCAGACCATTGGCAGCGGTAACCAGCACCGTTACGGTAATGGTGAAGGTAGACAGCACCATGGACGCAAAGGTGCTGTTGAAGACGATCATGTCATCGGGCGGAGTGGTCTGGCCTATGAAACGGGCGGCGGCCATGCCGGTGTAGTGCATGCCGGAGATGGTCAGGCCCAGCACAATGCCGCTGATCACCACGCGTTGCAGCAAGGTCAGGCGAGTGCGATGCAGGCGAAAGCGTATCCACAGGGCCACGGTTGCCAGTACCACCGCCAGCACAATCGACAAGAAGAAGGTAAAAGGCTCGTAGCGCAGCATCGGTGCCATCCGCATGGCCGCCATGCCGCTGTAATGCATGGTGCCTATGCCCAGGCCCACCAAAATGCCGCCCACAATCAGGTGCGAGCGCTGGACACGAGCTTGCGAGAGGATTTGCAGCGCCACCCAGGATGCGCCCACGCTGGGCAGAACCGACAGCATGGTGATGGCCGGGTCGTAGTGGACGCTGGTACAGAGTTCAAAGGCCAGCATGCCAATAAAGTGCATGGTCCAGATGCCGCCGCCCAGAGCAATGGCACCCGTGCAGATAGCAATCTGGCGATGCAGGCGCAAGTCCGCCATGCGGGCAATATGGGCCGTGTGCAGGGCCATGCCCGAGGAGAAGATGGCAACCAGTAGCGACAGGATGACCAGACCACTGTTATAGCTGCCAACCAAAAAGGGAGCCATCTGGTCCGCACTGATGAAGAACTGGTCGAGTATCCGCATAGGTGCTTATGTCCGAAACGGCCTATAGGGGGCCAAGTTAGACGAAATGTGTCAGGCTCCCCCTGCCTGCCAGAGGGAATGTAACGGTGAAATTCGGATAGGTTACCGAGTTTGTCTCTTACTGTGCAGTTTTTTGTATGGATTGAACAAAAATATTCATGGCTAGAGCAGCGTTCCGGTCAAGAGCAGCGCGGCGACGGAGAAATAAATGACCAAACCGAGCACGTCCACCAGAGTCGCCACCAAGGGCGCCGAGGCGCTGGCCGGGTCGAAACCGACGCGTTGCAAGATAAAGGGCAGCATGGAGCCGATGCAGGAACCAAAGGTCACAATCCCGACCAGGGCCAGCCAGATGGTGAAGGCAATCAGCAAGGAATGTTCGCCGTAGTCGTACAGGCCCAGGTGCTGCCAGATTTCAATACGGACAAAGCCGATCGCCCCCAACATGGTGCCCAGCACCAGGCCCACAGGCAGTTCGCGCAGCAGGACACGCCACCAGTCGCGCACCCGGACTTCACCCAGGGCCAGACCGCGAATCAGCAAGGAAGTGGCCTGCGAGCCGGAGTTACCGCCGGAGCTCATGATCAAGGGAATGAACATGGCCAGGACGACGGCCTTTTCCAGCTGTATTTCGTAGTACTGCATGGCACTGGCGGTCAGCATTTCACCCAGGAACAGAATGGCCAGCCAGCCTCCCCGTTTGCGAATCATGGTGCTAAAGCCCGCTTGCAGATAGGGTTTGCCAATATGTTCGGCACCCCCGAAGCGGTTCATGTCTTCGGCGGCCTCGTCCATCAGGGCGTCGATCACGTCGTCTACCGTCACAATGCCGATGATGGCATTGGCCTCGTCCACCACTGGAATGGCCAGAAAGTCGTGGCGGCGTATCAGTTGGGCCACGGCCTCCTTGTCCGTCAGGGCCTGCACGGCAATGGGGCTGTCGCCACTCCACAACTCGGTCAGGGCCGCTTGCGGGTCGGCGCACACCAGCTTGCGCAAAGGCACCACAAATTGCAGTTGTTGCTTGTCGTTGACCACATAGATGGCATAGACCGTTTCGCGGGTACTTTCCACTTCCCGAATGTGCTGCAAGGTTTGTGCCACATTCCAGCTCATGGGCACTTGCAGAAACTCGGTAGTCATGATGCCGCCGGCTGTGTCTGCCGGATAGTGCATCAGACGCATGATGGAGGTGCGGGTGCGCTGGGTCAGGCGGCCAAGAATCTGCTCCTGATCTTCATGGTCCAGGTCTTGCAGCAAGTCGGCCATTCGGTCTTCGGCCAGTTGCTCCAGGACTGGCAGGCGCTCGGGACGTGTCAGCTCTGTCAACAGCGCACTGGCCCAACGCAGCTCCGGTACTTCCAGCAAGGCCTGCAAACGTTCGTTATCCAGTTCCTGGGCAGCGAGCAGCGCGGGGCCTTGCTCCAGCTGATTCAGGGCCAGAACAATATCGGCAATCGGGGTTTGGGGGCCAAGTAGCTCAGTTGATGGATGCGTGGACATGCAATACTCCAGTGGGCGTGCAGGTACAGGGTCTTGAATTCGGGAGGCTGGCTCCGGGTCAACAGACCGTAAAGCGAACCGGCTCAGTTCGCATGAAACTCGCTAGGATAGCTTTCTTTGCGAATACGTGCTGCCCAGGCCGGGCGCAGGAAACGCCAGGCCGCTGCATTTTGTCTGGAAAATTGCTGATGCTGTGGTCTAAGTATGTCTGTGAATCGATCCATGATTTGCCCATAGAACCGCTCAGTGCAATACCAAGCTGAAAATCAGCATGATGAAGAATATCGCCATCGTAGGGAGGTCTGGACGGGAAGTCAAAGCGATTGCAATGATGCGCAAACAAATGATTTGTGCTGTTAAGGTGGGGGTTGCGCCCTTGCATCGAACTTGAGACGGTTCAGAGGGTGCTATAGTGCCCGCTTTGCCGCATAACGGCGATTCGACCCAGGCGGGCCAGTGCCCACTACACGATCAGGAACAACCATGAGCAATGCGATTAATTTTGACAAAGGCAACTACCGCTTCATTCCGACCGGCGTGAACCGCTTTTCGGGCGGGGTGGCCGCTCAGCCCGGTTACGAGATCTGCCGGGTCGTGTTTTCTGCCCCCGTGCCACTGAAAGAAGGCTTTGACCTGATTCAGGCCGTGCTGGAAGCGGAAGAGCGTCCGTTGACGGCTTTGTGCGCTTGCGAGCTGCGCTCCCCTGAGCCAGTCAGCGACAGCGATTTCAACAAATTCAATGAGCTGTACCTGGAAACGCTGAAAGAATGGGGCCTGATCAAAGGCAAACACAATCCGGTCGCGCGCAGCAATGTGTCGCCTTTGGTAGGCGCGCCTGCCGAGCCCAGCTTTTACGCCTTCAGCTACACGGTGGAAACCGATATTGAGGAAGCGACCTTTGTGATTGCGGGCAGCTGCGAAGTACCCGAAACGCCCGATGACTATATAGAGAGCATTGTGGCTTATCAGGACGTATCGCCTGAGGGCTTGCTGAAGAAAGCTCAGTGGGTTCTGGGTGAAATGGAGCGTCGTCTGGAAGTGCTGGGCCACGAGTGGGCTGATACCACCGCAACCCATGCCTACACCGTGCACAATCTGCACCCCTTCATGGCCAGCGAGCTGGCCAATCGTGGTGCGATCAGCCATGGCCTGGGCTGGCACCTGGCGCGTCCCCCGGTCAAGGATCTGGAATATGAAATGGATTGCCGCCGCATCCTGAACGAGCGTGTGCTGACCATTGATTAATTGATCAGTCCCCCAAAAAAACAGGCCCACATCAATGTGGGCCTGTTTTTTTATGTCTGGTTGCTTATGCCTGGCTATACGCTGCCTGGCTGGCAGACTGCTGATAGCGACGACGCACCATCAGACCCCATGCCAGGCCCAGTACCGCGGACGCCAACGAGCCGCACAGAACGCCCAGCTTGGCCGCGTCCAGCAGAACCGGCTCGGCAAAGGCCAGGTTGGCCACAAAGATGGACATGGTAAAGCCGATACCGGCCAGCAAACCAATCAGGGTGACGCCTGCCCAGTCCATGCCGGCAGGCAGGGTGCACAGACCCAGGCGCACGGGCAACCAGGTGCCCAGCAGGACGCCCAAGGGCTTGCCCACAATCAGGGCAATGGCCACGCCAAACAGTGCGCTTTGTGCGCCAGCAGCATTCAGGTCCAGGCCATTGAGGCTGACCCCGGCATTGGCCAGGGCAAACACCGGCATGATGATGAACGCCACCCAAGGATGCAACAGTGCAGGAATACGCTGAACCGGCGGCAGGATTTCACGTTGGGCCAGCTGCATCTTCTGCAAGGTGTGCATGATTTCCTGGGTGTCGTGCTGACCTTCCAGCTTGGTCGCCAGTTCCAGATTCAGGTGACGGGCCTTGCGCGGCAGAGGCAGGGCGCGCACAGGACTCATCATGCCCAGGACCACACCGGCCAGGGTGGGGTGGGCACCTGTTTTCAGCAGGCCAAACCACAAGATCGCGCCGGGAACGACATAGGCCCAGGCCGAGCCAATGCCCATTTTTTGCAGGCCCAGAACCGCCACAATCCCAACACCTGCAATCAGGAAAGCGCTGTAGTCCAGACCGCCGGAGTAAAAGAAGGCGATGATCAGGATGGCGACCAGGTCGTCAATAATGGCCAGCGCCAGCAAGAATACCCGTAAGCTGGGAGGCAGTGAGCGGCCCAGCAAAGCCAGTACGCCGACGGCAAAGGCAATATCGGTGGCGGTAGGAATGGCCCAACCCATCAGCACTTTCGGGTCTGGGTTCATGGCCGCGTAGATCAGTGCAGGCAAGGTAATGGCGGACAGCGCTGCACAGATAGGCAGCATGGCCGAGCGCCAGTCGGACAGGGCGCCATCGTGAATCTCGCGGCGAATCTCCATGCCGACAACCAGGAAAAACAGGGTCATCAAAATGTCGTTGACCCAAAAATGCAGATCTTGCGAGAAACGCCAGGAGCCCAGCTCCAGGGTGACCTGGGTATGCCAGAGGGCTGAGTAGCTATCAGAAAACGAAGAGTTGGCCCAGATCAGGGCCACGGCTGCAGCCAGCAGCAAAACGACCCCGCCCAAGGCTTCGATATGCAAAAGGCGCTGCAATTGAGCTTGAAGCTGGCGGGTCAGAACATGGGCACGCGGCAAGGGCGCACCGGGGGAAGGGTGGGACATGGTCGGCAAATCTCCACAAGGCGGCCCGACCTTGCGTATGTAATTAACCTGCCTTGCTGCACCATGCCAGCAAAACACCCTGCGCAATTATAGGGATGGAGTTTCTTTAAGGCAAACGTCAGCTTGGGTTGGTGTCCGGAGCGATGTGCAAGGGAATGGTGACTGGACCATCGTTGGTCAGACTCAATTGCATATCGGCGCCAAACACACCGCACTGTGTGTCAGGCAGGCGGGTACGGGCCATGGAAACCAGTTCATCAAACAAGGGTTGGCTGATAGCAGGGGGCGCCGCACGGCTAAAACCGGGACGGTTACCCTTGCGTGTGTCGGCAGCCAAGGTAAATTGGCTGACCAGCAAGAGCTGGCCGCCGGCTTGCAACAGGTTCAGATTCATCTTGCCCTGCTCGTCCGAGAAAATGCGCAGAGCCAATAATTTGTCCAGCAAACGTGAGGCTTGCTCGCTGGTATCGCCGTGTTCGGCACAGACCAGAACGGCCATGCCAGCACCAATTTTTGCAACGGTCTGCTTGTCGATATCGACTTGAGCCTGGCGTACGCGTTGAATCAGGGCAATCATGTTTACTTATCCGAATTAATGGCCGACGGCTTTGGAAAACAGGTTCACAATCAGCACGCCCACCACAATAAAGCCAATGCCAATCATGGCGGCCAAGTCCAGTTTCTGCTTGAAGACGACCCAGCCGATCAGCGAAATCAGCACAATACCCACGCCACTCCAGATGGCATAGGCCACCCCGACCGGCATGACGCGCAGGCTAAGCGACAGGAAATAAAACGCGCCCGCATAAAAGAGCACGGTAAACGCACTGGGTACTACTTGGGTGAACTGCTCAGAGCGCTGCAGCAGGCTGGTGGCGATGATCTCGAAGATAATCGCGATGAATAAATGCAGGTAGGCGAGGCTGACAGGGGTCATGGAAAATCAGGGTTGAAAACTGAACCAGCCGGGAAGCAGCAGAACGCTGGCCCATAAGGCGGCCGAAGCCCAGGATGATATATGAAAGCTGAGGGGCGACATGGCACAGGTGCCGGCAATCAAGGGGACTGTCGAGCGCAAAGGCCCCACAAAACGACAGGCCACAATACTAAACCATCCCCAACGCGCAAAAAACGCCTGTGCTTTCGCATACAGGTGCAAACGCTTGCGCGCCCACTCAAAGTGGAACAGGTTGCCCCCGTAGCGCTGGCCCAGAAAAAAGGAAATGGCATTGCCAATGCCAGCACCCAAGGTGACGGCCAGCCAGACAGGCAATAAATCCATTTCGCCGGCGCCCACCAGGGCCCCAACGGACAGCAGGATGGCGGTGCCGGGAATGATGAGGGCTAAAAAGGGCAGGGATTCAACCAGGCACAGCGCAAACACGGCGGGAGCGACCCATTGAGGATGCGCGCTGATCAGCGCCGTGGCTTGTTCTGCAAAATTGCTTAAAGTGCTCAGCATATCAACCAGAAGGAAGGGACAGCGATGCGCTGTCCTTTAGTTCAGGGCAAGGCTTAGAATCAGACGGTCCTTGTGCTGCAAACCGTCCTCAAACAGGGCCTCGTCGTAATGGTGCAGGAAATAATCCGATTCAACAGCGACCACCCGAAAGCCGGCGCGTTGATAGAAAAAAATTGGGTAGCCAATGGTGCCGGTAGCAACGTACAAGGTCTGCCCGCCTTGCTGGCGCACATAATCAATCACGGCAGACAGCAGCGTGGCACCCAGCCCATGACCTTGATGGGAGGGCTGAACGGCAATGTTCATCAGCTCCCAATCCCGAGCATTTCTGCGCTGCAAAATAGCCGCTGCCACAATTTCACCCTGATCCTTGATGCACCAGGCGTGAGGCGTGTCCCGGTAGCCTTCAATCAGACGAATGCTGGGGTCTGCTTCCAGAAGCAAAGCCATGGGCAGGCTGGAGCCATGGATCTGCTCCACTTGTTCTGGCTTGCTGGGCTGGCTCATGAAAAATCCCCGTCCACATAAAACCATTGGCCTTGCTCAAGGACAAAACGGCTGACTTCATGCAGACGATTTGCCCGGCCATTCAAGCGGTTGCGAGCCACAAACTCCACAATGGCTTCCGTGTCGGAAACACGCTCATGACGCCGCAGGTCCAGGCCCAGCCATTGCAAACCCTGCGGATTAGGTTCCAGTGAATGGGGGCGAGTGGAGCTATGCCAAGTGGCCAGCAGGTAGTCCAGATCGTCCCGTACAAAAGCACTGTAACGTGAACGCATCAAGGTGGCGGCATCGGGGGCTTGCAAGTAGTGAGGGCCTTGGTGCCAAGGGCCACAACAGGCTTCGTAGGTATTGGAACTGCCGCAGGGGCAGGAGTTTTTTGAAGAGGAAGACTTTTTCAAGAGCGTAGCTGCCAAGACCAAAGAATGGCACAAGCATACCTGAAAGCAGGTACTGGTTTATGGCGCCCCCCGCGACGAAAAGTAACTGCTTTCAGGCTATGTCTTGCCGTGCCTGGATTGTGATTCAGTTTGGGGCGTTCGAGCTAGTACGGGTACGGATGCTGGGTGATTGGTTCTCCCGAGAACCAAAAAGTTCCGAACCGATGTTTGTCGTGAGGTCAGCGGCTCCTTCCATGATTCGCCATCTCTGACAGTTTGGGCAGGCGTGCATCATAAAAAAACCCGCCCGCAAAAGCGGACGGGTTACAGGCATGCTGCTTGCTACGTCGACTGGGCTTATTTGGCCGCGTCGATGCGCTGTTGCATGCGCTGGGCGCGTTCCTTGGAGCCGGGGTGCGAGCTCATCACGCTGCTTTCACCACCATCCAGGGCAGCCAGTTTTTCAAAGGCAGAGACCAGACCTTGGGTCTTGAGTTTGCGCTCGGTCAGCAGTTCAAAGGAATAATCGTCAGCGTCGGACTCTTGCGACTGCGAGAACTGAGCGTTCAGGAAGGCTTCGGACAGCTCGCCCAATTGGCTGGAGTTCAGTTGAGCAACCACGCCGTTACCGGTAGCGGCAGCCGCGTCACGGGCAGCGGACAGACCGTAGGCGGTTTGCATGGCTTTCTTGCTGTGGCCCAGTTCAACGTGGCCCATTTCGTGACCGATCACGCCGCGCAGTTCGTCGTCGTTCATCTTGTCCATCAGACCGGCGTAAACACGGATACAACCGTTGGCCATGGCCCAGGCGTTCACTTCCTGAGTCTGGTAAACCTTGAAGTTTGGTGTTTGACCGTTCAACTGTTTCGTCAAAGGTTTAACGACACGTTGCAGGCGCTTGTTGTACTTGCTGTTGGCGCTGGCCACTTTGTTTTCAGCGTCCATCTGCTTGCAAGATTGATCAGACAGGGCAATCACTTCCTGATCGGACAAATTGAACGCCTGGACAGCCTTGCTGCCCGCACCCACCATGCCACCCACATCCATTGTCTGGCAGCCTGCCGTCAGGCCAGCGACGGCCAGCATAGCGGCCAATGCACCCATACGAAAAGTCATGAACTTCCCCTTCTACTTATAAAAAGAGAAGCGATTTTAATGACTAGGCAGCGAAGGATTCCCATATAAAACAATCTTTAACAATTGTTGTTTATGTACTTACGGTTATATAAAAGACGTTGGGCGGCACGATAAGCGATTTTGGCTGCTTTTAAGGGCAGGGAGCGGGTGGGATTCAGCGAGATGGACGAGCAGCAATAAAGGCCAACAGCACGGACAGTGCTGCCAGAAAGGCCGCTGCGACTGGCAGGGACGCCACAGAAAACCGATTCAATACGAATCCCCCAAAGGCGGTTCCCAGTCCTACACCAATATGCATGGCAGAGAAATTCAGACTGATGCCGGCCTGGGAGGACTCGCTGTCAGTACGTATCAAAAAGCTTTGTACAACCGGAGAAATCATCCAGCTGATACAGCACCAGAGGAGCAACATGAGGCTGCCCAGCCAAAGCAGATGATTCAGCAAGAAAGGCAAGGAGAGCAGGGCCCCGAGATAAAGAGTCGGGACAAGCTTCAAGGCGAGGGCTGCAGGTAAACGATCCGCTAGACGCCCACCTGCATAGCCCCCCAGGACACCCGCCAGGCCCATTATGCCGAAGGCGTAGGCGGATCCTTCTGGCGTTAGCGCTTCAACATCCAGTAAATAAGGCAGCAGGTACGCAAATAGTGCAAAGTGGCCCGCGATCATTAATACAGATACGCCTTGGGCGGCCAGCAAACGCCTATTGGCCAAATGCCGACGGTATGAAAGTTGCATCTTTGTGTCTGGTTCGCTTGTCGGGATATAGCGCCAGGACAGCAGCAGAACCACAGTTGCGACAGCGGCCAGCATGCTAAATACGCTGCGCCAGCCGCTCCATTGGCCCAGCATCATGCCTATTGGCACCCCCAGTACGAGTGAGCCGCTGATTCCCATAAAAATAAGGCCGATGGCACGGCCTCGCAACGAAGCGGGAACCAGTTTTGTGATGAGGGTAGTGGCAAGTACACAGACCACGGCACTGGCGCACGCCATGATCATTCTTGCCAGAAACAACAGCGTGAAGGGCGGCCAGGACATTGCCAAAGACGAACAGCGCCAAGGCACTCAAGTACAGGGGACGAGGGCGTATCTGATGCCCCAATAAAGGTACGCAGGGGGCCATCAAGGCAAAGCTCAGGGAAAAAACTGCTGTTAACTGGCCAGCGAGGGCCACGGAGACGTGCAAGCCGGATGCCACCTCGAGTACCAGGCCGACAATGATATGGCTCTACATCATAAAAGGGGGACGATCGACATTCGCTAGACTTGTTTTTGCGAAGAACCTGTCTAACGGAAGCAATGCCGATGTCCCCAATCGATTCTATCCTAGGGATCCCTGGGCTGGTGGTCCAGGCTGTCAAACGAACAAAGGATATTCATGTATGGGCGCGGCCGCGTAAGCGGCCCGCCTGCTTGCATTGCGCAGGCAACCAAGTGCGCATCAAGGCGACTCATCAACGCACGCTCAAGCACACGCGACAGGGCAATAAGCTGGTCGTGCTGCACCTGCGCGTTCCCAAGTACCACTGCACCGACTGCAACCGGTATTTTCGCCACCGTTTCGCCGGGATTCTGCCCCGGCTACGTTCGACCGAGACGTATCGGTTGGAGGTCTTTGAGGCCCACGAGGGTGGCGTGAGTCAGCGCAAGCTGACCCATACGCACCGCGTCGGTAGTGCGACGGTGGAGCGCTGGTATCAGTCGTTCATCAAGCGACGCGTGTCGGAGCTCTCTGGGCGCAGCTGCCCGCAGGTGCTTGGGATTGATGAACACTTCTTCACTCGCAAACGCGGTTACGCCACCACGCTGGTCGACCTGAAGAATCACAAAGTATTCGATGTCGTGTTGGGCCGCTCAGAGGCGAGTTTGCGCAGCTATTTGAAACGCTTGCCGGGTAAGGAGAATGTGCGGGTGATCGTGATGGATCTGTCCGAGACGTATCGCCGGATCGCTCAGCAGTACTTCCCCAATGCCATCATCGTGGCTGACCGTTTCCATGTCGTGCGCCTGGTGAACCAGCACTTCCTGAAGCTGTGGCAGCAGTATGACCCCCAGGGTCGCAAGAACCGGGGGTTGCTCAGCCTGATGCGCCGTCACCATTGGAAGCTGACCGCCATGCAGAAGGAGAATCTGCATCAGTACTTG
The DNA here is from genome assembly GCF_002443155.1 of Alcaligenes faecalis. Taxonomy (NCBI): domain Bacteria; kingdom Pseudomonadati; phylum Pseudomonadota; class Betaproteobacteria; order Burkholderiales; family Alcaligenaceae; genus Alcaligenes; species Alcaligenes faecalis. The sequence goes on from NZ_CP023667.1 coordinate 1,247,966, forward strand.
GCTCAGGAGCCGGTGCTGCGGGCGCTGTACTTCGCCAAGCAGCAGTTAAATGGATTCTTGGTGATGAAGAGCTTGAAAAGAAAGAGGGCTCAAAAGATGATGCCCCAATTCCTGGCGTTGATTGAGCAGTTTGAGCAGAGCCCGGCCAGGGCGCTGGCCGCCACATTAAAATCATGGCTCGAACCCATCGTCAGGATGTGGCGATTCACCAAGTCCAACGGCATTACTGAAGGCTTCCACACCAAGATGGAAATGCTCTCACGCCGTGCGTATGGGTTCAGGAACTTTGAGAATTACCGCATGAGAGTCTTGGCTCAGTGCGGGTGGAGCGGTGTGATCAACCGTGTCTAGTGAATGCGCATCCCCCGCTTATGGGGTAGAGCCCTCTTTTTCCTCTGAACGTGATGACCACGCCAGAACACACCGACGTGGTTAAACCAGGCGATCGGGTTTCGAGGCAGAGCTTCGGTTATCCCTGAATGAATAAAAGCCGCAGATTGTGCGGCTTTGAGATACAGGTGCAGCTTGAAATGGATGGTGCCCCCCCCGTGAGTCGAACACGGCACCAACGGATTATGAGTCCGCTGCTCTAACCAAGCATGAGCTAGAGGGGCAACAAGTCCGCAATTATTACATAAAGTCCGTGTTTATGCCTAGCGACGCGGCGCTCGGAGCAAGAGATTGGGGCCTGCGGGAAGCGAACCGTATTTGCTCGCGATTGGTAGCACCTTGTTGTGTGTCCTTGGAGCACAATAAGCGCGTCTAAAACCCAGAGAATAATGATGAAAACACTTATTTTGGCTTTGACCATGACGGCTGTTCTGTCCGCCTGTGCCGTCCATACTCCCAGGGGTTCGGTCATTGTGGATCCAGACGGGCACGGTGGATATGGCCAGCGTCACTGTCCACCCGGACAGGCTAAAAAGGGCAATTGCTAAGCAAGCCCTTCAGGCGGCATTCTTATTTGCGTTGATAGCGTTTGCTACCTGTGCTGGTTTCACAATAACGTCCTCCGCGTGGGCCCGTGCAATAGGTGCCACTGGAGCAGGAGCAAGCGCTACCAGAGCGCAGCGCTTGGGGAGCAGGCTGCGAACTTCGTCCCGCTGTGCCGGTGTAGGCGGGGCAAGATCGCTTGCTGCCACTGGCAGAACCGTCACGGCATACAAAAACCTCCCCCTCGCAATGGGAAATACCGCCTTTCTTGCCTGAGCAGGGGGTGTTTCTTGCCTGAATACTGAGAGGAAGCAATGCCATGATCAGGCACAGTAACAAGCATTTCATTGTTGTCTCGCATGTCAGGGATGAGCTGGAGCCCCTGATGGTCTTGCCATAAAAAGAGCATTGAAAAATAATAGTTTTTTATGCTCTGCTATAGCTGAAATTTTGTTTTGGATGTTGTCATGCGAATCTTAATGCTTGTTCCCGCCTTATTGCTAGCCGCTTGCCAAACTACGGCACCCCCCGAGACAGTGGGCAGCGAAGCGTGGCTGGAAAAGGTGGATCGCCAGTTGGCTGTTTCTGATGGGCAAGGGCACGGTCCCGACTACGGCTCGCAGGAGTGGTGCAACGTGGTCCATATCCGTTTGTATGGTCAGCACCCGGTACAGCCTGTACCTTGCGATCAGGCCTGGATGGAGACGGTCAATCAGGAAATGAATAAGCGTTAAGGAAGGGGGGCAGATTGTTTTAAGCAGCCGATTTATTCTCAAAGCATAGATGATATAGCGTAGTAACTATGTTGAGCACAGACCACTGTGTTCCCTTGAAGTTATGATGAGTGCCTTTAATTTCTCATCGTTCCAAGCCTTCACACTGATAAAACTGCTTCAGTTCGCGGGGGCTGCCTAGTCTGACTTTAGGCAAGGTGCTTGCGTCAAAAATGCTTAGGTACTTATGGCGGTTGGGCGGAGTGACGATGGCAATGTGGCGGATCATTTGCCATTTCACGCTGTCTTTACCCCCTTCCAGGGCACCCCGACGGTTGCGCTCAAACAGGGTGCGTCGAAAGTAGCGCAGCAGGCTGGTAGCGGTGGAGACCTCTAGCACGATAAAGCCGGTAGCGCGCTCCAGGCGTGGGGCCAAGTGACGTGTGTAGTTGCCTTCCATCACCCATTGCTCCTGTGCTATAGCGGCCTGATGCAGCGCGATAAAGTCTGCTTCGGGGCGGGGAACCCAGTTAGTGTGGGGCAGGTGGTAGAGCTGATCCAGATGCACGGCCGGGATGGCCAGTTTGTGTTCGATAGCGTCAGCCAGGGTGGATTTCCCGCTATTGGACGGGCCAAGAATGCAGATGCGAGGGCCTAGTTTCTCAAGAAGGGGCATGGAGCAGGTGTAGTGCTGGTTTGTTGAGGAAGCAGGTGGTGGAGACGGGGCAGGGGCGAAGTGAGTCTATCACTGCCTCACCATGGTCGGGCAGGCCAGATCTTGGCTGCGAGGTGCCGCAATGGGTTCATCGTGATGGCGGCAGCCGTGGATAGTAAACGCGCGTCACGATGTCGCGTCTGGTAACAAGGCGAGCCCCACAGCGCGGCTTTCATAAGGACACTGATGATATCTGCTGTTATGGTGGAGCTTCAAGCCATGAACAAAGGGAGTCTTTATGTCCAGTTACCTCAAGTTGCGCTCGGCCGTGGCGCTGGCTTTGTCTTCGGCTGTATTGTCGTTTCCCGCCCATGCCCAATATACGGGGCCTTCAGAGATTGCTCAGATCACAGTCGCGGAGATTTTAAAGAACCCGGTCGATGATCAGGATGTACGGATTCAGGGACATCTTCTGCGTCAAACCGCGCACGACAAGTTTTTGTTTTCTGATGGCACCGGCGAGATCGTGGCGGAGATCAAAGCCAAGCATTTTGCGGGTCAGACTTTGGATGAGAAAACCAAGGTGGAGCTGATTGGCGAGGTGGATACCAGTCTTAAACGGGCCCCCGAAATCGAGGTGGACTTCCTGAAGATTGTGGAGTGAGGCAACTCGCTTGATACCCCGCCTTTCTGCTGCCTGATTATCCCCATAGGCGTTGATCCAATGTGACGCTACACTGGCCGGGTCGCGGCGCAGGCCGCTTTTTATCCCCGTGTCCAGAATGGCTAAGATCCTCCCCATCTTGATGTTGGTCGTCTCCAATGTGTTCATGACCATTGCCTGGTATGGGCACCTGAAGTATCCCAATAGCCCTTTGCTGAAAGTCGTGCTGATCAGCTGGGGGATCGCCCTGGTGGAGTATTGTCTGGCGGTGCCGGCCAATCGTTTGGGGCATACCGTCTACAGTGCTGCACAGTTAAAGACCATGCAGGAAGTCATTACCTTGCTGGTGTTTGTGGTGTTCTCGGTGCTGTATCTGAAAGAGAGCTTTACGCTTAACCATCTGCTTGGCTTTACGCTGATTGGGGCCGGTGCATTTTTTATATTTTATGGGCCGCTGAAATAAGGTCAGCCTCATCACGGTTTCTTTCGTTCAAGCGCTAGTGCCTGCGACAGGAATTAAAAAGCCCGGTGTGACGTCAATGCGATCCGCCGGGCTATTTTTTGTCTTGAGAGCATGTGCAGGCACAAAAAAAAAGCCTCGCATGTCGCAAGGCCTGAAGCCGGATAAATAGGGAGGTGAAAAATGTTATCCGGTATTTCCATACTACGGATGGGCAGGCCTGCTGACTAGGTTCAAAGCATAGCAGTGAGTAACTATTTGTGGCTTCGAACCTGCTGTTTCTTATGGAGTTTTACTTATCTGAAACAGGGGGGCTTGCTGCCTGAATCAGATAAAAAACATCCCTGAAACAAATACCCCCAAGGCCGGAAAGAACACCAGCCTTGGGGGCGTTTGATCAGGCCGTCATTATAGATAGTGCTTAGACGAGCTTGTCGCCTGGCTTAGTTGCCGACTTGCTCAGACTCCACCACCATGTCCAGTACATCGGCCTTGGACGAAGCGTCTGCAGGCACGTTCTTCAGCTCGTAGCGGTTGATACGCAGCACGTTACGAACCCCTGGTGTGTGGGTGTAACCCTCGATGTCACCGTAGTAGTACATCCATTCGCCCGTGTGGGTTTTGAGGCCGGAGTCGTTGTACTGGATTTCACGTACTTTCAGGCACTGGTAGTTGGGCATCATCGGGTGCGAACACGCTTCGCGCTGAGCAGCCACTTCCAGGAATACGCGCGTTGGTTCGCTGCCGTAACGGGTAGTGGCGGTAGGCTCACCCTTCAGGCGCCATTTACTTCCATCCTTGAAGTTCAGGGTCAGGACAGGAGCTGGATTGTCCGGAGAGGAATCAGCCTTGGCCATGCTCCAGTCCGTTGCGGTAGGCAAGAGTTTGCCCACGGCTTGTTCGTTGCGCATCAACTCGGGGTCCGAGCACATTTTCATGGTGCTGACAGGCGAGGTGAAGGTGATTTTGGAGCCCTTGACGGTGTAGCCACTCCCCAGGACGTTACACAGATTGTCGACCGACATCATGGTATCGGTGAAATTCAGGGTGACTTGCTCGCCGCCAGCGCCTGGAATGGCGGGGGCTGGCTGGCCGTCTTTGCCGGTCGTGGCAAACAGACGCCAGTGATAAGCCTGCAGGGAAATTTCTTTATCCATCTGGCGCTCGGAAGTTGTGTTGCTGTTGTTGCCAGGAGCCGCACAAGCGGCCAAACCCATTAAGGCCAGTGAACCAATCGTCAACTTGAGGGTGTTTTTCATGGGTGGTTTCCTTGATGAGTCAAAGGGCTGTTTCGAGGGTTTAGCCCAGAGGTGAAAAGAAAAGCAATCAGAGCCAGGGCATTCTCGTGGAATGGCCCCGCTGCAGATTTACGCTTGCTGTAAAGCCTGTACTTGATTATCCAGACTTTTACGCAAAGAATCTGGCAAGGATAGTAAACGTGCCAGCTCATCCAGGTAGGCACGTTCCATATAGCTTTGCTCGTCAATGGCAAGTACGCTGGTCAAGTAGATTTCGGCGGCCATCTCGGGTGTTTGCGCCAGTTGGGCGACGGCTTGTGGATCAACAGGCTTGAGCAGCTCCTGGGACAACCAGTGCCGTGCCTGTTCAGGGGCAGCCATTTTATTGATCTCGGCGTCGATCAGTTCACGTTCGGCATCGCCGATGTGGCCATCAGCCTTGGCGGCAGAGACCAGAGCGGCCAGGATGACCATGGCGTGAGTGTCGGCCTGGCTGCTGGCGGCCAAAGGCAATGGGGCGGGTGGAACGGCTTGCACTGGAGTGGGGGCCGCTTGTTGGCCCGCATTTTGTTCCTGCCAGTTTTGGTAGACCTTGATGGCCAAGGCGCCCAGGGCAGCGGCTCCACCATAGGCGGCCATGGAGCCTCCCATTTTGCGGAATTTCTTGTTGCCCAGCAGAACGCCCAGAACGCCGCCTACCACGGCCCCGCCGCCAAAACCGCCTGCTTGTTCACTGATTTTTTTACCCAGGCCGGAAGTGTTCAACTGACCTTGGCCTTGTTTCAGTGCGCTTTGGCCGCTTTGCAGAATTTGTTGCAACATTTGCTGAAGTGACATGGATTCGCTCTATCAAGGGTAAACAGTAGCTTCGTTATAAACTACTTTATTGGGCGCGCCCGCGTACAATTGTAAGCAGACCTGCCGGAGAAAATCGCCTGAAAAGGCGTGTGTGGCATGGGGAATTTGGTATCTTATGTCCAGATCAATCCATATAGGCGCGGCTGCGCTGATATCAAGGGGGGAAGGGCTTAATCAGCTCTGCATATTATGAAATTGACTCGAACTGCTTTTGCTTTGTCCGTTGTTCTGGCTGCCTTGGCCACACCGGCCCAATCACAAGTCAAAATTGGTGTGATCGCCTCGGCCACCGGGCCAACCGCGGTGGTTGGCTTGCCACAGCGCAATACGGTGCCCCTCTTGCCGACCAAGGTCGGAGATCTGACGGTTGAATACGTCTCCATGGACGACGCCAGTGATCCGAACCAGACAGTAACGCTGTTCAAGAAAATGATTTCCGAGGACAAGATCGATGCCTTGATCGGGCCTACCGGCTCGCCCAACGCCATGAGTTTGATCCAGTTTGCGGCTGACTCGGGTACACCCGTACTGGCGCCGGTGGGCGCGGCGTCCGTCGTGCTGCCCATGACCGAGCAAAAGAAATGGATCTTTAAAACTACCCAGAACGACGACATTATTGCTCAGGCCCTGGTCAAGCATATGGTCGACAACGGTGTGAAAACGGCCGGTTTCCTGGGCTTTAACGATGCCTACGGCGAGAGCTGGTTGAGCGTGTTCAAGGAGCTGGCGGACGCGAACAATATCAAGATTGTGGCCACGGAACGCTATGTGCGTTCGGATACATCGGTAACGGGTCAGGCTCTGAAGATTTACGCCGCCAAACCGGACGTGGTTCTGGTGGCCGGTACAGGCGCTGCTGCCGTCTTGCCGCAAGTGACTTTGGTTAAGCAAGGTTACAAAGGGCAAATCTATCAAACGCACGGTGCCGCCTTGCCCGCCTTCTTGAGTCTGGGGGGCGAGCAGGTTGAAGGTACTATTCTGGCCGCCAGCCTGATGCTGGTTTTGCCGGAAATTGAAGACAGCAACCCTGCCAAGCCGATCGCTCAGGATTACATCCAGCGCTACACCGAGCGTTATGGCCAGGCTCCTGCCACCTTTGGCGCCAACGTCTATGACGCAGGCCTGTTGCTGGAAAAGGCCATTCCTGAGGCGGCCAGCAAGGCCAAGCCGGGCACACCCGAGTTCCGTTCGGCTTTGCGTGACGCTCTGGAGCAAACTCGTGATCTGGTGGCGACCCAAGGTGTTTACACCATGTCGCCCGAGGACCATAGCGGTTTTGACGAGCGCGGTCGTGAATTGATTACCGTGCGTAATGGCCAGTGGCACTTGCTCAAGCCCTAAGCGGGCTTTAAGGCAGGCATGAAAAACGCGGCTTCAAGCCGCGTTTTTTGTGGTCCCTGGCAGGGAGTGGAGGGAAGGCCGGGCGGTTCAGGCAGCCTGGCTGGGAAGGCTGAGCAAAATATGAGGCTCTTCAACTTCAAGCTCAGTTTTCAGGTACTTGGCACCAAAACGGCTGAGCGCCACGATCAGTTTGGCGGGAATGCCATCCAGAAGAATGTAGTAATCTTCCTGGCCCTGCTCAATTTGCTGGACAACATCCGGTTGAGAGCGTTGCCAGCCTGCACCTCCAAGATGGGTAATTCGTTCGTAAGGGTCCCGACGCATATCTTTCGTGACGTATGCAACCTCGATCATTTGCCACCTCATGAAGTTCTTGTTGGGACCTTCATCATTGAGCATAAGGTGGCGGACAGCCATTAGGGATTTTACGAACCTTGAGGTTTAGACCTTCAAAGCCTTGATCAGATAGGGGTCCAGGTCCGGCTGGCGCAGCAGCCAGTTCTTGTAGTCCTGTGGCACATCGGCAATGGCCATGCCCTTGTGTTTGCCAAAATGCAAAACGGTGGGAATGCGGGCGTGCTCGGACAACTGCCACAGCTGTTCCCAGGTGTTGATGTTTTGCTTCAGTCCCAGCAGATACTGCAGCAGTGACAGGCAATTGCGTACGTCGGCCAGCGCGCTGTGTGCATTGCGCAGGCGCTCGCGCGCGTTGGCGCGGTCAATGTGATAAATCAGGGCGGACTGGCTGTAGCTGTCCAGGCCTGGGATCAAGTGGCGTGACAGGGCCAGGGTGCAGATACGCTTGATATTGGGCGAGCCGGCCACGCCCCAGTCATAGTCCACATTGTGGCCAATGATGTATTGGGTATCGGCGGGCAACTGGAATTCGGTATGCGAGGGGCAGTCCTGCAGCTCTTCGTCATAGATGTGATGCGTGGCCAAGGCGCCCAGCGTATTGGCTTCATCAGGTCGGTAGCGTTGCTCAAATTCTTCATTGACCAGCAAGAAGACCGGGTCGCTCAAACGCAACCAGGCCGCCTCGATGACTTGAGGTTTGGCAGTGCCGGTGGTTTCAGTATCAAACAGCAGGGCAGACATACGGGAATCGCTAACAGGCAAAGCTGTCATGGTAGTGCATGTGCCTGCCTTTGCCTATACGGGCTTGAGGCGAAACCCCTCGGGAACGCCCCAGCGATTGGTGCGCAGCAGCCAGTGAGTCTGGCAGCTCAGGCAGCGGTACTGGGTTTCGTGGGCGCCGTCGGCAGAGGGCGGGTGTTGTCCCAGTAAACGCAAATCGGCATGCGCTTGGCTAGTACTTATACCCTGTGGCAAGGTCAAACATGCCTGGCACAAAGGCGAGCCATAAACTGGCGCCATATCAGCACTCCCTGATGTTTTGTTTCGTATTGAAACATCAGTATCGGTTTGCTTACGGATAGCGTCAAGTCCCTGTCTTGGGCGTAGGGAAATGATAGGAATAACTTTGGTCCCGGCCCGCGCGTTTTGCCTCGTACAAGGCCGTATCGGCCTGGCGCAGCAAGGCGTGCAGATCCAGGGTGGAGGGTTCCAGAGTGGCAACCCCCAAGCTGGCAGTCATGGTCAGTTGCTGCTCGTTGTCCAGGGAAAAGGGCAGCAGGGAAACGCTTTTACGGACTCGCTCAGCGACAGCATGGGCCTGCTGCGCACTGCAATCAGGCAATAAAATTCCAAATTCCTCGCCGCCCAGTCGGCCACATACATCGGTATCGCGCAAGGCCAGTGAAATACGCTGGGTGATGGCACTCAAGGCCAGGTCACCGACATGGTGGCCGTGGGTGTCGTTAATGGGTTTGAAGTGATCTATGTCCAGAACGATGACACTGACGGGAACTTGTTTCAGACGGCATTGAGTCAGTATGGCCTGGCTTTGCTGATAAAAAGCCTGTTTGTTGAGCAGGCCGGTCAGGGCATCGTGGTGGGCAAGCCGCTGCAGCTTTTCAACTGCCAGATTGCGGGCCGACATCAGGCTGGCACTGGTGATTGAAGCCAGAGCAATGGAGGCAATGCCGATGCGCAGCGACAGCAGATCCAGCGAGGTATGGAGCTGGCTGGGCAGGAAGTACATGGGCTGGCTCAAGGCAAACAGCGTCCAGAGCACGTAGAACAGAGTCAACAAGGTGGTGGAAAAGAGCGAGTAGCTCAGGGCGCACCACAATAAAGGCAGGACGGGGAAGGCCAGAGAGCCCGGCCCATCAATCAGCAGGCTCAGCAAGCTGGTCAGGAACAAGGACAGCGCGGGCGCCAGCTGGGACAGACTCATCAGGTGCGGCTCGTTCCAGTATTCCAGAAAGCGGCGCCACGGGCGGGCGGGGGCGGTCAGGATAACGGGCAGGATGGCCGTATAGGAGATCAAGCCGGTCAGCACCCAGGACAGGATGGCCAGGGGCAGATCTTGACTGGTATGCAGATAAAGGGCAAAACCGCCCAGCAAGGCCGATAACACACAGGCCAGTCCGTAGTAGGCTGCCAGCGTCAGCATGGCTTGAGGGCGACGCAGGGACAGGTCCAGCAAAGGATTGCGGGTGATCAGCCAATACGCCAGACTGACGCCGCTGACGTTGGCCACGGTCAGGAGCAGGGCAATGGACAGCGGGTTATGGGCCAGCAGCTCGGCACAGAAGTAGGCCAGTGTAATGATCAGCCAGTTCAGTTTTTGGCTGGCCCAGTCAGGACGGCGGATAAACAGGCCTAGAAGCACAGCTTCGGCAGGCCAGAAAATGGTTAGCGCGTCGTAATGGCGCAGCTTGGTACCCAGCAGGGTCAAAAGCAGGACCAGGCTGAACAGAAAAAAACGGGAGAGATAGGAAGAGCGCCGCGGCGGGCGCAAGCAGAAAGCCTGCTTTGGTTTCATATCCGTTGCCATAGGAGCGCACGCTCAACGTGGACGCTTTACAGCGTCGGATAAGTTTTAAGCCGCCACTATTTTAGGATGAAAGCAGGAATGCCCATTACAAATTGTAATTAACTATTATTAAATGAAATTAATACGGGGGCTGCATTGCGCGCCCCGTATCAATTAGGTGGCAAAGCTTCAGTTCAGCGCGGGCATGGCGTGGCGTGGGGCCACATGATGCACGTCCTGCAGGCGGAAGCGGAAACGCACGTTGGCGTCCTGATTCTGAGCATCGGCAGTATAGGTGGTGCAGCCGTGTACAGGCGAGCTGAAGATCACGGTACCGGCCATACGAGGGCCGTTTTTAGGTTGCAGGTAAACAGTATCGCCAATGCGAATATCGGTTTTGTTCAAGGCAATATGCTCAGGGCGCGAGATCAAACCGGTTGGATAGATATTTTTCATATTTTTTTCCTTATCGTGTGGCGTCATTACATCGTTTTTTTATTGAGATTTGATGACACCATGATGGACCGGACTTCACACAGAAGCCCAGGCCATTGCTATTTCAATGTAGAACATCGCTGACTGAACGGTAAAAACCTCAGGCACACGCGCTCTGTGGCAGCATGGACAGCGCCTTATTCGTTTGCCAAGCACATGGACGGAGCGAGTCCGCTACGATGCAAAAAATAAGTCTGGATGTGGCTGTCGTCGCCGTGGTGAATGAATACCCGCATGTTTGGGGACATGCCAGAAGGCCAAAGGGGCCTTGTTTACATGGGTGCATTCAAAAAAATGTTGATCGCACGTGCTTAATGTAATGGATGTGTTGGTGCAATCAATCGACTATTAACTCATGGTTTTGCGATCTTGTCAAGCGTTGCCATGGAATAATTTTCCAGGGCCGATGTTTCTGACCCACTTGTTTGCAATCTGTCGCCAAAGCAGGGGCGGGCTGGCGGCCAGGCTGTTTTAGAATAAATCCCTTATCTTGCCTTTTGCTATTGCGACTCATGATTACCATCACCGGCCTGTTCACTCATCCCATCAAATCCTGTGCCGCCCAGGCGCACCCGCAGGGCGTGGAGGTCAGCGTTGCGGGCCTGGCCTATGACCGCGAGTGGGTCGTGGTTGATCAGCAGGGCGTGTTCATGACGCAGCGCCGCTGGCCGCGCATGGCCCTGATCCAGCCCTTGGTGCAGGACGGGCAGATTACGGTTCAGGCGCCCGGTATGGAGCCTTTGTCCTGGTCTCTGGATGCTCCGGCAGGCGATAACGTCGCCGTGTCTGTGCGCATCTGGAGCTCGGACACCCTGGGTCGGGACGAGGGGGATCAGGTCGCACAATGGTTCAGCGACTTTTTACAGACGCCTTGCCGAGTATTACGTAACCATAGTCGTGCCCGTCGGTATGTACTGACTGAACGTGTGCGCCCCTGGGAAGAAAAGTCTCAGGGCTGGCGTCAGATTGGCGACCAGCTCAATGGTTTTGGTTTTGCGGATGCCTTGCCTTTTCTGTTTACCAACGAGGCGTCTCTGGAGGAGCTGAACCGTCTGGTGCAGCAGTCTGGCGAACAAGCCGTGCCCATGGATCGGTTCCGTGCCAACGTGGTCTTTGAGGGCTTGCCCGCTTATGAAGAAGACTATGTACTGGGCCTGAGCAGCGAGGGTTTGAGCTTTGCCTTCATCCGCGCCTGCACCCGTTGCCCCATGCCCAACGTGAATCAGCGAACGGCAGATGTGGGGACGCAGCCTGGCCTGGCCTTGGCGCAAAGCCGCCAGTTTCCGCAAGGTACCTTGTTTGGCATGCAGGCCATGCTGGTTGAATCCAAACCCCAGATGTTGACCATCGGCCAGACGCTGGACGTGGAATACAGCTTTTAAGCCTTAAGTAACTTTGTATCAGGCGTAATCCAGAGGCAGGCGGGTCGTGAACTTGATCTGCTCCATGGCGAAACTGGAGCTGACATCCGTCAGCTCTATTTCCGAGATAAGGCGCTGGTAGACTCGGTCAAAGCTCTTGATGTCGGGCACCACCACCCGCAGCAAGTAATCGGTATCGCCGCTCATGCGATAGAACTCCACAATTTGCGGAATCGCTTCCACGACGGCCGAAAACTGGCTGTACCACTGCTTGTTATGCTGATTGGTCTTGATGGCTACAAACACCGTCACACCGACGTTCAGCTTTTCCGAACTGAGCAACGCCACCCGCTTCTCTATATAACCTTCTTGTTCCAGGCGCTGTATGCGTCGCCAGCAGGGTGTGCTGGACAAACCCACCCGATCGGCAATTTCCTGGATGGCCAAGGTGGCATCGTTTTGGAGAATCTCCAGAATGTGTTTGTCGAATTTATCCAGCATGGAAATAATTTCCCAATAATCTTGTTGATTGTGGTTTTTTATTCTCTTGATTCTGCCTGCCATAGCGTAAAAACGCAATAATTGCCCCTGGTCCCTTGCGTAGACTGTTTCCATTCATCTCTAGCGATCATGATCAGGAAAACAGCATGCAGGACTGCGATTACCAAAATACCCGTTTGACACATTTGGGCCGGGACACCAGCGTGTCCGCCGGCTTTGTGAATGTGCCCGTTTGTCGTGGCTCCACGATCCTGGCCGACAATCTGGAGCAATGGGCGCAGCGCAAGGAGCCTGACAATCCCTATGCCTCTTATGGCCGCTTCACCAACCCTACCTTGCAAACCCTGACGCAGGCCGTGGCCGAGTTGGAAGGCGGGTTTCAGGCCAGCCTGTTTCCGTCCGGATTGGCCGCGTGTACCCATGCCTTGTTGGGCATGTTGGAGGTCGGGGATCATTTGCTGATACCGGATTCGGTTTATGGGCCGGTGCGCGCGTTTGCCCAGCAGGTGTTGGCCAGCCGCATGGGTATTCAGGTGCAGTTCTATGAGCCGTCTTTGGGTGAGGGCATAGCCAGCCTGATTCGTCCTAATACCAAGGTGGTGTATGTGGAGTCGCCCGGCTCGGCCACCTTCGAGATTCAGGATATTCCGGCGATAGCGTGCTGCGCGCATGCGGTGGGGGCGTATGTGCTCCTGGACAACACCTGGGCTACTCCCTTGTTTTTTAAGCCGTTTGAACATGGGGTGGATGTCTCTATTCAGGCCGCCACCAAGTATTTGACAGGGCATTCCGATGCCTTGCTGGGAGTTGCCACGGCGAACGAGCGCGCCTGGCCTTTGTTGCGCCGGGCTGCGCATGATTTTGGTCAGACTGCCGGGCCGGATGATGCCTTTCTGGCCCTGCGCGGCATGCGCACCTTGGGTGTGCGTTTGCGTCAGCATCAAGCCAGCGCCTTGCAGATTGCCCGTTTTCTGGAGAAACACCCGAAGGTGCAGCAGGTTTTGCACCCAGCCTTGGAGTCGCATCCGGGTCACGTGATCTGGAAGCGGGACTTCACCGGCTCTACCGGCTTGTTCGGCGTCGTTCTGGAACCGTTGAGCGAAGCGCAGTTATCCCGCTTTTTCAAGACCTTGCGCCTGTTTGGCATCGGTCTGTCCTGGGGTGGGTTCGAGAGCCTGGCTTTGCCCATGGATATGCCCAAGCGCAATGGGCGAACCTTGTTCGGGGAGGGGCAGTTGTTGCGTCTGCATGTGGGGTTGGAGGAGCCCCAGCACTTGCAGCAGGATCTGGCGCAGGCTCTGGACGCGGCTTATGCGCTTAATACGTCCAGAAATACAAGTGGGTTGCGCCTAGTTGCCCAGCAGGCTTAACTGCTGGTTTTCCTGCCTGGCGATCAGGCGACGCGTCTGTTCCTCACTGATGTCCAGGCTGGGATCATCCAAAGAAGGTTGAGCGGGGCTGGAGATGCTTTCTGCAATCCGGTTCCAGCGCAGTCCCAGTTTGCTGGGTTTGGCCGGGCGACGACGGCTGCGCGGGGCTGTTTCATGCTGGTCGGGCGAGTACTGGGTCAGATCAAACTGGCCTGTGACGATGCCCACTTGCTTGAGCAGAACCATGGCCTGCAAGGGGCTTTTGAAACTGCGCGGATCTTTGCTGCGGGCGGTAACCAGCACGGCCTGACCGGCACGCGTGGCCACTTGCACAAAAAAATGATTGCCTTGTCCTTTGATGGACACACCTAAAATCCCCCCGGCTTGCGTGGCGGCACGCAACTGCTGCAGGGTAAAGGTGACGATTGCGCCTTGACAGGGCAAAGAGGACATAAATTAGCGCTCAATAAAGAAAGCCCGCCATCGCGGGCTAGTCGGGCAAATAGCTGCGTCCCCGCAAGAGGGGACTCAAGGGCGACATTATGCCAAAAAATAGGCGGTTCGTGGTTTGGGCGGCACAAGACAGCAGCAAGTCTGCTGCAGCTTGAACCTTAGGTAGCGGCCTGTGTACACAGGCGCGGCAGAATGTGATTGGCCAGCAAGGGGGCCAGCGTCAGCGAACGGATTTCCTGTGGGCTGACCCAGCGTGCCTCTTCCAGCTCGGCGGCAGCCTGAATGTCGCGATCGACCGTCAAGGTAAACACATGGGCATGAACCATGTGGCCAGGTTCATTGGCGGCCGGACTTTCAAAATACGCTTCGTAGTGCGCATGGGCCGTTTCTTCCGCCTTCAGGCCCAGTTCTTCGTCCAGTTCACGCTGCAGGGCTTGCAGGGGCGTTTCACCTGCTTCCAGCTTGCCACCTGCCTGCATGTAATAGGCGCTGCCACGTTTGCGGACCAGAAGAATCTGGCCTTCAGAGTTGGTGATGTAGGCGGCAGCCAGCAAGATGACAGGATGGGACATGGGGTTTTCAAGCTAAAAGGGGTCAAGCCAGGATCGGTTCAAGCAGGCTATTTTTGCACAGGCTCTGATGGGGTGTCATCCAGGGTTTTGGCGCGCAGCAAATATCGGGTGGCGAAAAAGCCCGGAATTAACAAGCCCAGTCGGTACCAGCCCAAGTGGCTGGTCAGCCAGGCCGAGGCGGCCAGCGACAACCACAGCATGATCAGCGCCCGGCGTTTGGCCTGGCGGGTCAGCCCCTGGCCGTTTTCCCAGTTGCGTAAATAGGGACCCAGATGGCGCTGATCCAGCAGCCATTGATGAAAGCGGGGAGAGCTGCGGGAGAAACACCAGGCGGCCAGCAGAACAAAAGGCGTGGTAGGCAGCAAGGGCAAAATAGCGCCGGCAACAGCCAGCGCTACACATATCCACCCGGCAAACATCAGGGCGTAACGCATCATGCTTAGCGGGGAACGCGTCCCAGCATGTAGAACTCGTCATTGCAGCGCATGGACATGAAGTTGGCCATGCGGTTGCTCAGACCAAAAAAGGCACTGATACCGGCAATATCCCAGGCGTCCTCGTCGCTGAAGCCGTGCTCGTGCAGGGCCTGGAAGTCCGCGTCTTCAATCTCCTGGGCGTTTTGCGAGACTTTCATGGCGAAGGTCAGCATGGCTTTCTGTCGCGCTGGGATATCGGCCTTGCGCCAGTTCACAGCCACCTGGTCAGCCACCAGCGGATTCTTGGCGCGGATGCGCAAGATGGCACCGTGGGCGATCACGCAGTAATGACATTGGTTGGCGGCAGAGGTGGCCACCACAATCATTTCCCGGTCTGCATGGCTCAAACCACTGGGCTTTTCCATCAGCGCGTCGTGATAGGCAAAAAAGGCGCGAAATTCGTCAGGGCGGTGTGCCAGAGCCAGAAACACATTCGGAATAAAACCGGATTTTTCCTGCACGGCTTCAATACGGCTGCGAATATCCTCGGGTATTTCGGCCAGGGTAGGGACGGGATAACGGCTGATAGCGGGTTGAGCTTGTGTCTCGGGCATGGCTTGTCTCCAGGTAAAAATGGACGTTCTAGTTCATCGGGTAATTAAATCCAGCTACGCAAAGGTGTCCAGGGTCGGTCAAGACGATATAATGACATATTGATCCTGCCGCGGGCACGGCTCTGCTATAGAGTCTTACGGGCGGAACTGTACTTGCACACCACTACTGACGCGATAATGACAACCATCCTTGAATCTCTTCCAGTCGGCCAGAAGGTCGGCATTGCCTTTTCCGGTGGCCTGGACACCAGCGCTGCACTTTTGTGGATGCGCAACAAGGGCGCGATCCCTTACGCATACACCGCGAACCTGGGTCAGCCTGACGAACCCGATTACGATGCGATCCCCCGCAAGGCCAAGGAATACGGTGCCACGCTGGCCCGTCTGGTGGACTGCCGTCAGCAACTGGTGGCTGAAGGGATTGCCGCTTTGCAGTGCAACGCCTTTCACATCACCACCGGCGGTGTCACTTACTTCAACACCACGCCTATTGGCCGCGCTGTCACCGGCACCATGCTGGTTGCTGCCATGAAAGAAGACGACGTCCATATCTGGGGCGACGGTAGCACCTACAAGGGCAATGATATCGAGCGTTTCTACCGCTACGGTTTGTTGACCAACCCCGAACTGAAGATCTACAAGCCTTGGCTGGACCAGACTTTCATTGATGAGCTGGGTGGCCGTGCCGAGATGTCCGAGTACATGCAGGAAAACGGCTTCGACTACAAGATGTCGGCCGAAAAAGCCTACTCCACCGACTCCAACATGCTGGGTGCCACGCACGAAGCCAAGGATCTGGAATACCTGAACGCTGGTATCAATATCGTCAAACCCATCATGGGCGTCGCTTTCTGGCGTGACGATGTGGCCGTGGCCGCTGAAGAAGTGCGTGTGCGCTTTGAAGAAGGCCAGCCTGTTGCCCTGAACGGCGTGGAATTTTCCGACCCTGTGGAACTGATGCTGGAAGCCAACCGCATCGGTGGCCGTCATGGTCTGGGCATGAGCGACCAGATCGAAAACCGCATCATCGAAGCCAAGAGCCGTGGCATTTACGAAGCCCCTGGCATGGCCTTGCTGCACATTGCTTACGAGCGCCTGGTTACCGGCATCCACAACGAAGACACGATTGAACAGTACCGCATCAACGGTCTGCGCTTGGGTCGTCTGCTGTACCAAGGCCGCTGGTTCGACCCACAAGCCATCATGCTGCGTGAAACCGCCCAGCGTTGGGTGGCTCGTGCTGTTACTGGCGAAGTGACGCTGGAACTGCGTCGCGGTAATGACTACTCCATCCTGGATACAGTCTCGCCTAACCTGACCTACAAGGCCGAGCGCTTGAGCATGGAAAAAGTGGACAGCATGTTCTCGCCACGCGACCGTATCGGTCAGCTGACCATGCGCAATCTGGACATCGTGGACACACGCGACAAGCTGTTCACCTACACCCAGGCTGGCCTGTTGGCTCCTGCCGCTGGTTCGGCTGTGCCTCAGCTGAAAGACAGCAAGAAGTAAGACATGGCATGCAGATTGGGGCGTCTCTGAGCAGCCCCCCTGGTCTGCAGCAGCAGTGTCAAAAAACCCCAATTCCTGTTGAGTCAGGCATTGGGGTTTTTGTATGGAACTGGCCCAGCGTTCTTGAGCGGTTCTGGTCAATGGTGACCGTTTTCGCGACTTGGTTTGACGTGATCATCAAGGCCACGCTGTTGTCAGGCTGTGCCGTGTATCGAATCAATCGATCAGTTTCCCGCTTGGCTCATGGAAGGCGAAGGGGCCGTCGAACTGACCGACAGTGGCAGTATGGGTGACGATCTGGCCCACGCTGTCCAGAGCATGAACGGCATAGCCAGGTGGTTCCAGCGTCCAGGCCGAGGCGGCATTCTCAGCCAGATCCAGACAGACTTGGTGGGCCACAGAGGGAGCCGTGCTGGCAATGGTTCCGCCAAAGCGGATCTGTATATTGCGATGCAAATGTCCGCTGATCACCCGTTCCACATTGCCGTGCTGACGCACAATCGCCTCCAGGTGTTCCGCTCCATTGAGCAGGCCAATCTTGTCCATATGGCCGATCAGGGTGTTGAAGGGGGGATGGTGCAGGGCAATGACGGTGGGTCGCTTGGGCTGTTGGGTCAGTTCGGCTGCCAGCCAGTCCAGTTGCTCCTGGTCCAGGCTGCCCGCACTGGCACCCGCTACGGCGCTATCCAGGGCCAATAGTCTTAACTCACCAATATCCACGCCGTAGCAGACGGGGCCAGTCTTGCCCAAGTACGTATGCTCGGGAAAGCTTGCGCGTAGCTGTTGTCGGTCGTCATGATTGCCTGGCAACAGGTACACAGGAATAGCTCCCAAGGGGGCGAGCAAGTTGCGCAGGTGTGCATATTCTTGAACTCGCCCAAAATCAGTCAGATCGCCCGTCAGAACGATGGCATCCGGTTTTTGGGGCAGGGCCAGAGCATGCCCAATAGCCTGTTTCAGATAGGGCGCAGTATTCAGACGTCCGTATGCCAGCCTGCCTTCTTCTCTGATATGCGGGTCTGTCATTTGAATCAATAATGTTTTCAGCATCTTTTTCCGAGCCGTCCCAGGTGGGGGGGGCTGCCTGTGTCAGAGGTTCTGTGAGAGAGAGGTGAATGGCTTGTTCAGAAACATGGTTAACCGGGGAGATCCTGGGGGCGTGGCGGGGTGCCCGGCATGAGCTTGAGCGGATTGATCTGAATGCCCACGATACTGCCGGCGACTGCCCCGTGGTCACGGTCAACTTCAGCAATCATGTCTGCCTGGCCTTCCACGCCTAGTGTCAGTTGCACCCGTCCGCCCATAAAGCTACGTTGATGGACTCGTGCCTGTGCCCAGCCCGTTTTTCTGTCCAAGGAAACAGTAATGTCTTCCGGTCTGACAAATAGCTCAGTGGCATCGCGCAACGAGTCGGGGCAGGGCAGGCATAGATCAGCCAGCCGAATTTCATTGCTTGAGCAGCTTTGCTGCGTGCGTCGCAACACATTTACTCGGCCCAGAAAGCTTGCCACAAAGGGATGGGTGGGGTTGCGATACAGACTTTCTCCATCGCCAGTCTGAATAATGCGGCCCTCGTGCATGACGGCCAGCCGGTCGGCAATCGCAAAGGCCTCCTGCTGGTCGTGGGTGACGTGAATGGCGGTGATGCGCAGTCGTCGCAGCAATTCAGCCAGCTCATCGCGTAAAGAGATTTTCAGTTTGGCATCCAGTGCGGCTAAGGGTTCGTCCAGCAGCAGAACACGGGGTTGATTGGCAATGGCACGTGCGATGGCAACGCGTTGTCGCTGTCCACCGGACAGGGCAGAGGGCAGGCGTTTTTCCAGGCCATTCAGACGCATCAGATCGACCAGCTCGCCGACCCGTTCCTGACGCAAGGGTTGTGCCATGCCCTTGATTTTGGGGCCATACCCGATATTGGCTTCTACCGTCATATTGGGGAACAGGGCGTAGTGTTGAAACACCATGCCCACCTCACGTTTCTCGATCGGCAAATGGGTGACGTCTTGCCCATCGAACAGAATGCGGCTGCCGGCATCCGGCATCTCCAGGCCGGCGATCAATCGCAGCAAGGTGGTCTTGCCGCAACCTGAAGGCCCGAGCAAGGCCATGACTTCGCCGGGGGCGATGTCCAGCGTGCTAGGGTGCAACCCCCGCGTGCCATCCGCATAAGTTTTGGCGCATTGTTCGATGCGCACCGGGACGTGTTTAGTTTCCATCGTGTTTCTCCAGCAAGCGCGCCAGTGTTTGCAGCCCCCAGAGCACGGGCAAGATGACGAGCATGAAAATCAGCGTATAGGCTGAGCCCACCTCAATGCGCATAGAGGCGTAGCTGTCCGCCAGTCCCACGGGCAGGGTACGTGTCAGCGGTGTATGCAGCATCCAGGTCAGGTTGAACTCGCCCAGGGACAAGGTGAAAACCATCAGACTGCCCGCCACAATCGCGGGCAGGATGGCAGGCAGCAAGATGCCGAAAAAGATCTGGCTGAAGTTGGCGCCCAAGGATCGGGCGGCCTCTTCCAGATCCACCAGGCTGCGTTTTTGCAAGGCCGCGCTTGTGGTGCGCACCATAAAGGGCAAAGTGAACACAATGTGGCCTACCAAAATGAACCAGAAGCTTTGGCGAAAACCTTGCAAGGAGCCGTAGGCCAACAGCAGAGCCAGCGCGGAGGCCATACCGGGAACGGCTACTGGCAGGGTCAGCAGTTCCTCGAAGGTCCGGGCCAGGCGCGAGCGACTGCGAGCCAATGCGTAGGCGCAGGGCACGCCAAGCACGATGACAGCCAGCACGCACAGCAGAGCCAGTTGCAGCGATAGCCAGACCGTAGCACCGTAGTTCACCCAGACCTGTTCTAGCCATTTCAGGGTCAGGCCGCTTTTCAGGCCCAGACGGTAATTGTTGACCAGGCCCGCCATAACTGAAATCAGGATGGGTCCAAGCAGAAACAGAACAGTCAGGCCGGTCACAGCCAGGAGCACAGGAGCAGGGCGATTCATGCCGCTAGAAGAAGTCTGCTTCATGGAGCCCTCACGCGATGACGGATGGGTCGCGCACAAGACGCCGGGCCATCCACAAGGTAAACCATGTCAGCAGCCCCAAGGAAATGGACAGGCTGGCGGCCAGGGTGAAATTCGCATAATTGGTAAATTCGTTATAGATGGTGATGGGCAGTACTTCGTAGCGGCTGGACAAGGTGAAGGCCGTGCCGAACGCGCCCATGGAGGTGGCAAACACAATGGCGCCACAGGACAAGGAGGTCGGTGCCAGTTCCGGTATCCAGACGTCTCTGGCGACGGCCCAGCGCGAGGCACCGCAGGCGCGTGCTGCCTCTTCCAGATTGCGGTCGATGGATTCGGCCGCCGCGGTATAGGTGGCAATGGCGCGGGGCAGGGAAAAGTACAGATAGGCCAGAAACAGACCCAGCAAGCCATAGGCAAAGGTCACACGTCCCAAACCCAGGTCCTGCGTGATCTGAGCCAGAAGCCCCTGCCGGCCACCCAGCAAAATAATGAAAAAACCGACGATCACGCCCGGAAAAGACAGGGGCAAGGTCATCAAGGAAAGCAGCAGACGCTTGGCAGGTACGCGATGGCGAGCCATCACGATACCCACCATGGCGCCCAGTACCAGGGTCGCCAGCGTCACGATGGCGGACAGGAGCAGCGTTTGCAGCAGGGCCTGCAAGTAACGCCCCGATGTCAGGACGACCCAGTAGGTGTGGATGCCTTCTTGTGCGGGCAGTGCCAGAAGCTGTGCCGCAGGCAAGAGCCAGAAGGCAGCAAAAAAGGCCACAGCAGGTGCCGAGCACAGGGGTAACAGGTATTTGCCTTGCATACGCTAACTCCACATCTCAGAGGGCCGCTTAGCGGACCTCGGCCAGATAACGTTCGGCAAAGGGTTTCTGGCCTTGTCCCATGCGGTCATAGTCAATCGCCTTGGCACGGGCGTATTCGCTGTCAGGCAAAAAGCGCGACTGTGCCTGTTCGCTGATGGCGCTGCTGCGAACCGGACGCAGGAAGGCATTGGCCCAGATCGACTGCCCTTGCTCGGACAGCACGAAATCCAGCACTTTGCGTCCCTCTTCGGTGTGCGGTGCCTTGTTGACCAGGGACATCACGTAAGGAACGACAATCGTGCCTTCTTGCGGAATCACGAAGGCCACATCCTCGCCGTCCTTGTATTGAGCGCGATAGGCGCTGAAGTCGTAGTCCAGCAAGATGGGGATCTCGCCGGAAATCAGGCGGGCATAGGCGGTTTGCTTGGGGACGATGGGATTGTTTTTTTGCAAGGCCTTGAACCAGTTGATGGCCGGATCAAAGTTATCCATGGTGCCGCCCAGGGCTTCATTGATCGCCACGGCGCCCACATAGCCCACGAAGGCGGATGACGGGTCCAGGTAGCCAACCAAGCCTTTGTATTCCGGTTTGAGCAAATCGTTCCAGGAGGCAGGTACGGGTACATCACCCAAGGCCGATTTGTTGACCATGATGCCCATGGTGCCGGAGTGAATGGCAAACCAATGGCCTTGCGGATCCTTCAGACCTTCCGGAATCTGCTCCCAGCCCTTGGGCTTGTAGGCCTGAGTCACCCCTTCTTTTTGGGCCTGAATGGCAAAGGTAATGCCCAGGTAGGTCACGTCGGCCACCGGGTTGGCCGATTCGGCAACCAGTTGAGCCAGCGACTGGCCCGAGTTCTTGTTGTCTGGGGGCACGGTAATGCCGGTGTGCTGTTTGATGGCCTCGATCTGGCTGGCCCAGTCAGCCCATTCAGGTGGACAGTTGTAGCAGATTGCCGTCTGTGCGGCGGCCGCATTGCCGAATGTCAGCATGGCCAATGGCAATGCGACACGGCATGCCAAGGTGCTCAAAATATGTTTCATGGTTGTTCACTCCAGTCAGTAAGTGGGGCTAAATAAAGCCGGCATGGCTTGCAGGCAGGGGGCGTTACGGGAAAGTTTCCCGGGAAGGAGGACACAGCATCGTCAGGGCGCCTGTAGTTGGAACGGAGAGGGGGCGCAGGATTCACCCGGATCAAAGGTGTAGGGCAGCAATATCGACTCTTGAGCCGGAACAGGCTGCTGCCGGGCGATAGCACCTAGCAGCAAGCCGATGCACTGGCGGCCAATTTTCTCATTGGGCTGGACGATGGTGGCGGGGCGGGGAAACAGCTCCGCGCCCAGGCCAATGCCGTCAAAGCCAATAATGCTGATGTCCTGGGGGACGCGCAGGCCGATCTGTTGCGCGGTTCGCAAGCAACGAATGGCAATCAAGTCATTGGAGCCGATGACGGCGGTAGGCCGATCTGTCTGGCGCAAAAGCCGGGCGACGCTGGCCAGATGAAGGCCACTCTTCTTGTGGGCAGAGGCTGGCTGGTCGTCAGGCGTTTGATCCATAAACGGCACTTCCAGCAGGGGCATGGGGGCCAAGCCGGCACGGTCCATCCCTTTGAGGTAACCACGACTGCGTTGTTGGGCACGGTCGGAAACATGCAAGTGCCCGCTCACCATGGCAATGCGGCGATGGCCCTGTGTTGCCAGATGGCCAATCAGCTCAATCATGGCTTGTTCACCATTGACGGTGACGCAGGGGTGTTCGGGATGCTGGTTGTAGGCCAGCACATAAGGGCAGGATGTTTTGCTCAAGCGCTCCAACGCGGGGGAGCGAGCTGGATTTGAGACCACCAGAACAATGCCCTCCACGTTGCTGGCCAACAGCAGGGCCACGGCCTGGGATTCACGCTCAAGGTGGTATTCCGTAAAGAAGGGCAGGATGGCGTAGCCGCCGCGGGTAGCGGTATCGGCAATTCCTTTCAGGCACTCGGCAAAGACGGGATTGAGCAAGGTAGGCAGGACCACACCAATCACACGGCTGCGCTGGCTGCGCAGGCTGCGGGCCGAGGCATTGGGCTCGTAACCCAGTGCCTGGATGGCGGCTTGCACACGCTGCAGGGTCTTGTCGCCCACCTTTTCAGGTTCATTGATAACGCGCGATACCGTGGCAACCGATACCTGCGCTGCTTTGGCGACATCCAGAATTCCAACATTGGCCATGACGCTCAGCCGTCAAAATGAAAACGATTACATTTGAGCAAAGGCATATGTCAGGCAGATGACGGTACGTCCATGAGCTTGCTGCTGCTGCCTCGATCTGTCTCAAAGGCAGGTCCGTGGCCCTGTGCCCCCAATCCATATGCCGTCTTTATATCCAGGCCACGAAACACTGCTCTGAATTTATGCGGCCACTCCTAGACTTTGTCTGTCTGCTGCAAGTCAGCATTGATAGGGAGTTCGGGATGAGTGCGTCCTTTTTCACAGTTCTGGCAGGAGGGATTTCTCTGGGGCTGTTTATCTATTTGTTCTATGCCTTGCTCAAGGCCGAAAAATTCTAAGTTCAGGCCGGCAAGTGTTCATTGTTTGGAACAGGTGTGCATATGAGTGATTTTCTATTTTTAGCGATTCTGTTCGCATTCTTTGCGATGGCGGCCGGATTTGTTCTTGGTCTTGAGAAACTGTAAGAGGGGCAGTCATGCTGGACGATCTGATGCAGTTTCTAATTATTCTGGCCCTCTCCACGGTCTTGCTGGTGGTGGTGGGCAAATGGATTGCCCATTTTTTCAGTAGCCCCAATCACAGCCTGATCGAGCGTGGTACGTATCGGCTACTGGGTGTGAATCCTGAGGAGAAAATGTCCTGGAAGCGATATGGTCTGGCGCTCTTGTTCAGCAACGCCGCCATGTTGCTTCTGGGATATGTTCTTTTGCGGGTGCAGGCCTGGATTCCCGGAGACAGCTTGCAGCGTGCCGCGCAAACGCCCGACCTGGCCTTCAATACGGCCGTGTCCTTTACGACCAATACTAATTGGCAGGCATATTCGGGCGAATCCAGTCTGTCCAACTTCTCTCAAATGGCGGCCATCACTTTTTTGATGATGATCCGTGCCACCACGAGTTTGGCTGCGGCTGGTGGCTTCATCCGTGGTTTAAGCCGTAAAAGTTCGGCTGATATTGGTAATTACTGGGTGGACTTCACCCGCTCTTTATATCGCCTGCTCTTGCCGTGCAGTTTTTTGCTGGCTTTGCTGTATATCTGGCAGGGTATGCCGCAGACGCTGACTTCTGATGTCGTGGTCAACACGCTGGAAGGGCTTAAGCAGCAGATTATTCTGGGGCCAGTGGCCAGCCTTGAAAGCATCAAGCATGTGGGAACCAATGGGGGCGGTTTCTTTGGCATGAATGCGGCCCATCCTTTTGAAAATCCCACGCCGCTGACTAATACCGTGCATATGCTCAGCATGTTGCTGGTGCCCTCGGCCTTGACCTATGCCTTTGGCTCGATGCTGGCTCGTCGTCGCCAGGGCTGGGCCTTCTTTACAGCCTTCTTGGTGATGTTCATCGGCTTTCTGTCTCTGATTTATAGCGCCGAGCAGGCAGGCAATCCTTTGCTGACGTCCCTGGGTGTGGACCAGGCCCAAAGCAGCACGATGGGCGGTGGCAATCTGGAAGGCAAGGAACTGCGCTTCGGTGTGGCGCAAAGCAGCTTGTTTGCCACCGTGACCACGGCTGCGACCACCGGCTCGGTCGATGCCATGCACTCTTCGCTGACCCCTTTGGGTGGCCTGGTGCCGATTGCCCAAATGATGCTGAACAACGTCTTTGGTGGGATAGGCGTGGGCTTTATCAGCCTGGTTAGCTACGCCATTCTGACGGTGTTTCTGGTGGGCATGATGATAGGGCGCAGCCCGGAGTTTCTGGGCAAGAAGATTGAGGCGCGGGAGATGAAGTACGTGATGCTCGCCATGCTGGCGCATGCCTTCAGCATTCTGGGCTTTACGGCCTTGGCCAGCGTGCTGCCATCCACCATGAACAGCCTGTCCAATATGGGGCCGCATGGCTTCAGCGAAGTCCTGTACGCCTACACCTCGGGTACGGCCAATAACGGGTCGGCCTTTGCCGGCTTCAATGCGAACACGCCATTCTTCAATACCACGATAGGGCTGGCCATGCTGGTCGGGCGTTACCTGACCTTGTTGCCCTTGCTGGCTCTGGCCGGTGTGCTGGCAGCCAAGAAAGCGGTTCCTGCTGGTCCTGGCACCTTGTCGACGGCCACTCCCTTGTTTACCGGTTTGTTGATCTTCGTGGTTCTGGTGGTGGGTGGGCTGACTTTCCTGCCTGCTCTGGCGCTGGGCCCGATTGTGGAGCACCTGTTGATGCTCGATGGCATTACTTTTTGAGGATTGACTGTCATGTCTACCCATCAATATATGGTTTCGACAGCGGCTGCACCGACGATGAGAAGCTTCTTGCGTCCCGTGCTGCTGTCTGCCGTGTTTTTCATGCTTTTGACGGGCATTGCCTACCCATTGGCTACGACCTTGATTGGCACCGCCCTGTTCCCGGAACAGGCAAAGGGCGGCCTGATTCAGCGTGACGGCCAGCTCGTGGGTTCCCGCCAGATTGGTCAGTACTTCAGTCAGCCCGAGTATTTTCATGGGCGCCCCAGTGCAACCTTGGGCGCGGACCCGGCTGATCCTTCCAACACTATTGCGCAGCCTTATAACGCCGCTGCCAGCGGGGCGAGCAATCAGGGGGTATTAAGCAAGAGTCTGCTGGAGGCTGTGGCCGAACGCAGCAGGGCCTATCGCCTGATGAACGGTTTGGCCAAGGATTCACCCGTGCCGGTGGATGCCGTGACGGCGTCGGCATCGGGACTGGACCCCCACATCTCGGTAGCCAATGCCCGTTTGCAGGCCGCGCGTATTGCCAAGGTACGTGGCATGTCGCTGGCTCAGGTTCAGGTCCTGATCGATCGCTATACCCTTGCTCGTCAATTAGGCGTGCTGGGTGAGCCACGCGTGCAGGTCCTGGAGCTTAATCTTGCGCTGGACATGGCCAAGCCTGCCCAGCCTGCAGTGCATTAGGAGCAGGTGTCATTATGTCTATTACTGATCTGAAAGCCCCGCAAGAGGCCGAGCGTTCGACGGCATTTCAGGCCGTGCCCTGGGGCACGGTGTGCAAGGAAGCCTTCAAGAAGTTGTCTCCACGGGTGCAATTTAAAAACCCGGTGATGTGTGTGGTGTATCTGGGCAGTATCGTCACCAGCTTGCTGGGTGTGCAGGCCTTGATGGGGCAAGGCGAGGCCCCCACCGGCTTTATCTGGTCCATTGCCGCCTGGCTGTGGTTTACGGTCCTGTTTGCCAATGCGGCCGAAGCCGTAGCAGAAGGGCGCGGCAAGGCGCAGGCCGATGCGCTGCGCTCCACCCGCAAGCGGGTCATGGCCAAAGTTCTGAAAGACCCGGTCCGTGACAGCCGCTCCTGGCCAGTGCCCAGCGATGAACTGGTGCCCGGTGCCTATGTGCTGGTTGAAGCGGGCGAGATTATTCCGGCTGACGGCGAAGTGCTGCAGGGGGCGGCGTCGGTAGACGAGTCCGCCATTACGGGTGAATCGGCACCTGTGATTCGGGAGTCGGGAGGTGACTTTTGTTCGGTTACGGGCGGGACGTGCGTTCTGTCGGACTGGATTGTGATGCAGGTCACCGCCAAGCCGGGTGAAGCTTTTCTGGACCGCATGATTGCAATGGTGGAGGGCGCCAAGCGCGGCAAGACGCCTAACGAGATTGCCTTGAATATCTTGCTGGTCGCCCTGACGCTGATCTTCCTGCTGGTCTGCGTCACCTTGTTGCCTTTCTCCAGTTTTGCCACTGTGCTGACCGGCCAAGGCTCGCCCGTCACGATTACTGCCCTGATTGCCTTGTTGGTGTGCCTGATTCCAACCACTATCGGTGCTTTGTTATCGGCTGTCGGTGTGGCCGGAATGAGCCGCATGATGAAGGCCAATGTGCTGGCCAGCTCTGGCCGTGCGATTGAGGCGGCCGGGGACGTGGATGTCTTGCTGCTGGACAAGACCGGCACCATTACCTTGGGTAATCGAGAGGCCTCGGCCTTCTTGCCCGCGCCACAGGTGTCGGAGCAAGCCCTGGCAGACGCAGCTCAATTGGCTTCGTTGGCGGACGAGACCCCCGAAGGGCGCTCCATAGTGGTGCTGGCCAAGCAACTCTTCAATTTGCGTGGCCGTGAGTTGCAAGGTGCGCAGACCATCGCCTTTAGCGCCCATACGCGCATGAGCGGGATTGATATTGAGGGTCGTCAGATCCGAAAAGGGGCGGCGAACACCATGCGCTCGCATATTGAGTCCCAGGGCGGCGTGTTTCCCCGCGAATTGGATGCCTTGGTCAAGGAGGTTGCCCGGCGGGGCAGCACACCGTTGGTCGTCACCGAAGGCAATAAGGTGCTGGGCGTGGTGGAGCTCAAGGATATTGTCAAAGGCGGTATCAAGGAGCGCTTTGCTGAGTTGCGAGCCATGGGCATCAAGACGGTCATGATTACCGGGGACAACAAGCTGACCGCCGCTGCCATTGCAGCGGAAGCCGGGGTGGATGACTATCTGGCCGAAGCCACACCTGAGGACAAGCTGCAGTTGATTCGGCGCTATCAGGACGAAGGCCGCCTGGTTGCCATGACCGGGGACGGTACGAACGACGCGCCTGCTCTGGCGCAGGCCGATGTGGCCGTGGCCATGAACAGCGGTACCCAGGCGGCCAAAGAGGCCGGCAATATGGTGGATCTGGACAGCAACCCCACCAAGCTCTTGCGCGTGGTGGAAGTGGGCAAGCAGATGATCATGACGCGCGGTGCCCTGACCACCTTCAGCATCGCGAATGATCTGGCCAAGTACTTTGCGATTATTCCGGCGGCTTTTGTGGTCACCTATCCCGCTCTGGGGGCCTTGAATGTGATGCAGTTGCATAGTCCGGCTACCGCGATCCTGTCTGCGGTCATTTTCAATGCACTGATCATCATCGCTCTGATTCCCCTGGCCCTGCGGGGGGTGAAGTATCGGGCTGAACCGGCCAGCCGCCTGCTGAAACGCAATTTGCTGATCTACGGTTTGGGCGGGCTGATCGCGCCTTTTATAGGTATCAAACTGATTGATTTACTGCTGACGCCCTTGTTTGGATAAGAGCGTAAGATCAATAGCAGTTTTCTGGATGGAGTGCACAGATCCATGTCACTTGAGGATAGGCCGGACCCCGACGAGCTGTTGCAGGTGATCGGTGACGACCCGCATCAGCCTCGCCGCGGGCAGCTCAAGATTTTCTTCGGCGCTTGTGCGGGCGTAGGGAAAACCTACGCCATGCTCAAGGAGGCGCATCAGCGTCAGTGCGAGGGCGTGTCCGTAGCGATCGGGGTTGTGGAAACCCACGGCCGCGAGGAAACCCAGGCCTTGATTGACGGTTTGCCCGTGCTGGCACGCAAGGAGTACCAGCGGCAGGGACGGGTGGTGACGGAGTTTGATCTGGATGCTGCTCTGGCCTCGGGCTATCAACTGTTGCTGGTGGACGAGCTGGCGCACTCCAATATCGAGGGCAGTCGCCACGCCAAGCGCTGGCAGGATGTGGAGGAGCTGCTGGATGCGGGTATTGATGTGTATACCGCGCTGAACGTGCAGCATCTGGACAGTCTGAATGAGGTGGTGGGTGGCATTGTCGGGGTACGGGTTCGGGAGACCGTACCAGATCGGATTTTTGATCGTGCGGCAGATGTCTTGCTGGTGGATCTACCTCCCGATGATTTGTTATCTCGGCTGAATGCGGGCAAGGTGTATCTGGCGGACTCGGTGGCCCATGCCCGTCAGAACTTCTTTCGTCGCGGCAATCTGATCGCCTTGCGTGAGCTGGCTTTGCGCCGGGTGGCGGATCGGGTTAATGCGGATGTGCATGTGTACCGTATCTCCCATGCGATACGCACAGTTTGGCCGACACGCGAGCTGCTGATGGTGTGCGTCAGTGCGGATAGTGCCCAGGAAGCCCTGATTCGGGAGGGCGCGCGTTTGGCCCAGCAATTGCAGACGCCCTGGATTGTGCTGCATGTGGATACACCGCAGGAAAGCGGGCAGATCAAGGCGCAGGAGGCACTGGTGCGCTTGGCAGCCAGTGCCCAACATGCCGGGGCCGAGTTTGCCAATATTGCGGGGCAGGATGTGGCGCATACGATTCTGGCCTACGCCCGTCAGCGCAATGCCACCAAGCTGATTTTGGGTAACTCCTCAGCGCGATCTATCTGGCCCTGGCGTACCAGCTTGTCCGAGCGCCTGGCACGCAGCAATCCTGAAATCGGCTTGCTGCTGGTGCGCATGGATACGGTGCAGCGGCCTATACGGCCTTTGGAACTGGAACAGCCCATGGCGCAGGGCAAGGCCTTATCAATTGCGTTCATTATTTGCGTTGTGACCACCTTGCTGGCCGAGAAGCTCTTGCCTTTTTTCGAGCTCTCCAACGTGATCATGCTGTTCCTGATTACCGTGGTTTTTATTGCTCTGCGCTTGGGACGGCTGGCCGGGGTGTGGGCGTCTTTGCTGTCCGTGGCCTTTTTCGATTTCTTCTTTGTCGAGCCCCGCTATTCTTTTTCGGTGACGGATACCCAATATGTATTTACCTTCGGCGTCATGCTGGGGGTGGCGCTGATTATTGGTCAGTTGGCTGCCAAATTGCAGGCCGAAGCCAGGGCTGCACGAGATGGTGAACGACGCGCGGCGGCGCTGACCCGAGTCAGTCGGGACTTGGCAGGCGCCTTGGCCCTGGAACAAGTCTTGGCGGTCTGCCGCGATACGCTGGAACCCTTGTTCGAGATGCAGGTGGTGCTGGTGGTGCCGGATCAACAAAACCAGTTGGTGGCGACCCGCCATACCGGCTTTGTAGAGCTATCGGTGGCGCAATGGGTGTTTGATCATATGGAAGCTGCCGGTAACGGCACCGAGACTCTGAGTGGTGCCAGTGCCTTGTATCTGCCCTTGAAAGGTCCCATGGCCCCGCGTGGAGTTCTGGTGGTGCAGTCAGGCGGAGCCGCGTCGTTGAGGACTCCGGATGGACGGCGTTTGCTGGATGCTTGTTGCTTTACCTTGGCCCAGGCATTGGAGCGGATTCATTATGTGGAAATCGCCCAGGATACGGTGCTGCGCATGGAAGGGGAGAAGATGCGCAATACGCTGCTGTCGGCCGTTTCGCACGATTTACGTACACCTCTGACCGTGATTCGGGGTCTGGCTGAAACGCTGGAGCAGCCCAAAGGTTTGAGCGAAACCGAGCGCACGGATATTGCCCGTTCCATCCGTATTGAGTCGGACGAGCTGCGCCGCCAGGTCTCCAACCTGCTGGACCTGGCGCGGATGCAGAATGAAGGCGTGAAGCTGCATAAGGAGTGGCATGCTCTGGGCGAGATTGTGGGGATTGCTGTTGCCCGCTGTGCTGCCGCTTTGCAGCCCCGCAAGGTGGTGACCGAGTTTGCAGCGGACCTGCCTTTGGTCGAGGTGGATGGTGTCATGCTGGAACGGGTGGTGACGAACCTGCTGGATAATGCCACCAAATACACGCCTGCCACCAGCACGATTTCCTTGCGCGGTCTGTGTTCCGGCCAGTCCATGTATTTATTGATCAGTGATGATGGCCCCGGTTTGCCGCCCGGCGATCCCGAGCGCTTGTTTGATACTTTTACGCGGGGGCAGAAAGAGTCCTCGGTTGCGGGCGTGGGCTTGGGCCTGGGACTATGCCGCACGATTATTGCCGCGCATGGTGGTACGATCAGCGCCAAGCCGCGTTTGCCTCATGGGGTGATCTTTGAGATTCGCCTGCCCTGGAAACCGGCTCCCCGTATGGATGGTGACGAGCTACTGACATGAACAAAGCCCAGATACTGATCGTGGAGGACGAATCCAATATTCGTCGTTTCGTGCGAATTGCCTTGGAGCAGGAAGGCATGTCCGTGATCGAGGCCAGCACCTTGGAGCAGGCGCGCATGGATGCGGCGACCCGCCGTCCTGATTTGATGATTGTGGACTTGGGCTTGCCGGACGGGGATGGCAAGGACTTGATCCGCGATTTGCGTAGCTGGGTGTATTCGCCCATTCTGGTGCTGTCGGCGCGTGAACGAGAGGAAGAAAAAGTAGCGGCCTTAAATGCCGGGGCGGACGATTATCTGGTCAAGCCCTTTGGCGTGCCGGAACTGCTGGCCCGCATACGAGCCTTGTTACGACGCTCCCAACTGGTCCCGAATGTTCAGGCGGCTTCTTCGAGGGTTCGCTTTGGGGGTGTGCAGGTGGATCTGGCCTCCCATGAGGTCACGCGGGACGGGGAGGCCGTGCATTTGACGCCTATCGAGTTTCGTTTGCTGACGGCCTTGATTCGGGGGCATGGCAAGGTGCTGACCCATCAACACTTGCTGCATGAAACCTGGGGCGCAGCGTATTCCGACCGGCCTCATTACCTGCGGGTGTACATGATGCAGCTGCGTCAAAAGCTGGAAGAAGATGCGGCACAACCCAAGTACCTGCTGACGGAGTTGCAGGTTGGCTATCGCTTGGCGGGCTTGGAGGTTGAAGAATAGGTGGGAAGTCCAGTCTTCCTGTATTCAGGTGGTCTTCAAGCACTTATTGGCTGACTGCTCAGTGGCTTGCCTATGCCGCTGCTGTATTAAAAAAGGGATGCCAAGCATCCCTTTTTCATTAATGGGCAGTCTGCCCCTGGGTAAAAGCGCTTAGGCTTCCAAGCGACCCAGAATCAGGAACTCCATCAAAGCTTTCTGTACGTGCAAGCGGTTCTCGGCTTCGTCCCAGACCACGCTTTGTGGACCGTCGATGACTTCGCCAGTCACTTCCTCGCCACGGTGAGCGGGCAGGCAGTGCATGAAGATGGCGTCAGGAGCGGCCACATCCATCATTTCCTGATCCACACACCAGTCGGCAAAGGCTTTGCGACGTTCTTCGTTCTCGTCTTCGTAACCCATGCTGGTCCACACGTCAGTGGTGACCAGGTGCGCGCCCTTGCAGGCTTCCAATGGGTCGTCGAATTCGCGCAGAATGCTGGAATCCGGGTTGCCGGTGCGATCCGACTCCAGGTGGTAACCGTTAGGAGCCGACACATGCAGGGTGAAGCCCAGGATTTCTGCCGCTTGCAGCCAGGTGTAGGCCATATTGTTGGCGTCACCAATCCAGGCCACGGTCTTGCCCTTGATATCGCCACGGTGTTCGATAAAGGTAAAGATGTCGGCCAGAATTTGGCAAGGGTGAAATTCGTTGGTCAGGCCATTGATGACCGGCACACGCGAGTGGGAGGCAAAACGCTCCAGACGGGTTTGCTCGAAGGTACGAATCATGACGATATCGACCATGCGCGAAACCACGCGGGCGGTATCCTCAATAGGTTCGGAGCGACCCAGCTGCGAGTCGGTGGTGGTCAGGTGAATGACCGAGCCGCCCAACTGATACATACCGGCTTCAAACGAAACACGGGTACGGGTGCTGGCTTTTTCAAAAACCATCGCCAGGGTGCGGTCGTGCAATGTGTGGTGCGGCTGATAGCGTTTGAACTTGTCTTTGATCAGGCGTGCGCGTTCCAGCACATATAAAATTTCGTCGTGAGAAAAGTCGCGAAATTGCAGAAAGTGCCGAAGCGGCCCTGCTTGCACGATGGCATCCATAAAAAAATCCTGCGGATAAAGAAAGCCATCTTAACCTGTCTGGCTATTTAGAGCAAAGCCGGCCAGAGACAGACAAGGGAAAACCGTTTGGTTTCGGAATAAAACGAGGGGGCAATGTAATGATCAGCAATAAATTGTCAAGCGGCTAATTTATTGATTCCCGGGCTTTGGGTGGCCGCGATCGGATACAATGCGTGGCGAGAAAGGAAAAGGTGCAGCATACCTGAACTGCACGATTAGCGATTAATTGTTATGACAGAGCCAGTGAAGCAACTTGTAATCCATGGTGTGACCCGGCAGGATCAGCGCTTTCGTCCCAGTGACTGGGCAGAACGCTTGGCCGGTGTAATGTCCCAGTTTCGTCCGGCAGGGGCGATGGGTGGTCATCTGACTTATTCGCCCTATGTGGTGCCGCGATTGATTGACGGCGTGCGTTGTGTGGTGGTGGATGCGCGCCTGCGAGAGCTTGAACCTTTGGCCTGGAAATTCGTCTGTGGCTTTGCCGATGATAATAATTTGAAGATTAGCGGCATTGATCCCGACAATATGGACCCTGTCGATTCCTGATTCAGACAGCGCCTCCAGGAAGTCGCCACCGTTGAAACGGTAGGCGACTTGTTTTTTTATACGGCCAGTGGCGTCAGCACTTTGCCGGTTTTCTGATACTGCACTACATTTTCCAACGCCAGAGAGAGCATGGCTTCGCGTGTCTCATGTGTTGCGCTGGCGGTGTGCGGTGCCAGAACCACCTGGTCCAGGTCGCGCAAGGCCTGGGGGACCTGGGGTTCATTCTCGAATACATCCAGCCCGGCAGCACCCAGTCGTCCTTCCTGCAAGGCGGCAATCAGTGCGCTTTCATCGACCACACTGCCGCGGGCAATATTGATCAGAATTCCTTTGGTGCCCAGGGCGTTCAGCACGTCGATATTGATCAGCCCGCGCGTTTCGTCGCCACCAACGGCTGCAATCACCATGATGTCTGCCCAATGGGCCAGCTCGATCAGGGAAGGTTCGTAATGCCAGGGCACATCGTGACGTGGGCGGCGGTTGTGATAGCGCAGATCCATATCAAAGCCGCTGGCTCGGCGGGCAATGGTCTGGCCAATGCGGCCCAGGCCCACAATTCCCAGCTTCTTGCCGCTGACGCGGGTACCCAGACCGAAACCGTTGGGTCGATCCCATAAACCGGCGCGTACATAACGGTCGGATTCAGTGACGCGGCGGGCAGCGTCCAGCATCAGGGCCCAGGCCATATCGGCCACGCAGTCGTTCAGGACATCAGGGGTGGTACTGACCTGGATGCCGCGCTGCTTGGCGGCCTGTACGTCGATGGAGTCGTAGCCGACCCCGACGCTGCAAATCGCTTTTAAAGCGGGCAGGCGGTCCATCAAGGAGGAGGGGGTAGCGGTGACAGCGCTGGTCAGTAATACCTGTACGCGCTCGATCTGGTCGGCAGAGAGCTGGTTCAGGTTCTGAAATTCAATGCGCTCGAAGTGACGGTCGATTTCGTCAAAAGAAGGGTGCTGGGCCAAAGATACCAGTTGCAGCACGATGGGACGTGTCATGGGGACTCGCTGATGAAATAGCAAATCCATAACTTAGCATGATTGGCCTGCGTGTTCAGGCAATGGTTTTGTGGCTAATAAAAAAGGGGTGCTAGGCACCCCTTTTCTAACTGGTTTTTAGGCCAGAGCCGATTAAACCATTAAAAATCTTCAGCAATCAGGCCAGGGCCTTGATAGCAGCAGACAGGCGGCTCTTGTGGCGGGCAGCCTTGTTCTTGTGAATGATGTTCTTGTCGGCAACGCGATCAATGATGCTGGTCGCTTTGCGGAAAACTTCGTTAGCAGCAGTTTTGTCACCGGCTTCGATAGCCTGGCGAACGCGCTTGATAGCGGTACGCAGCATGGAACGGATGCTGGCGTTGTGTTTGTTGCGAGCCACTGCTTGGCGGGCGCGCTTGCGTGCTTGTGCGGTATTAGCCATTTTTAATAAAGCCTAAGTTTTAAAGTTTAATCGGCAAAGACAATTATTCTAGGATACTAAGCCCGCTTTGTAAAGTAAGAGGGGCGAATGCCTACGATAAACAACATGCCGAAATAGGAAATGCCGCTGGCAAGCAACACGCCGCCCAGATACAGCACACGCAGCAGGGGCGTGGCTCCCAGGCTGATCCAGTCGATATAACGGTCAGCCAGCAAGAGGACGGCGGCCAGAGCGACCAGGGCGGGAATAATCTTCAGGAAAAAACGTAACCAGTCATGATTGGGCTGGTAAATCCCGCGCTTGCGCAGCATGACCAGCAAGGTCAGCGCATTGACGGTGGCACCCAGGCCAATCGACAAGGCCAGTCCGGCGTGGGCAAAGGTGGGCACCAGCACCAGATTGAAGAGCTGGGTAATGACCAGGACGGCAATGGCGATGCGTACGGGAGTGCGGATATCCTGGCGGGCGTAAAAGCCGGGGGCCAGAATCTTGATGGCCAGCAGGCCAACCAGACCAACCGAATAGGCCCCCACTGCCAGCTTGGTCTGGGCAACGTCAGCGGCGGCAAACGCACCGTAGTGAAACAGGGTGGCGACCAGACCGTCCGACAGCAAGGCCATGCCCAGGGCAGCAGGCAGGCCCAGTAACAAGACCAGACGCAGGCCCCAGTCCAGCAAACCGCTGTAGTTCTTGTCGTCCTTGCCTGCATGGGCAGCAGATAGCTTGGGCAACAAGACCGTGCCCAGCGCTACACCCAGCAGGGCGGTGGGGAATTCCATCAGGCGGTCGGCAAAGGACAGCCAGGTCACGCTGCCGGACTGCAGCCAAGTGGCGATATTGGTATTAATCAGCAGGGAAATCTGCGCAACAGAAACGCCCAGAATGGCGGGCAGCATCTGTTTGAGAATGCGTTGCACGGTGGGGTCGCGACGCGCTTCCCCCAGCCGTAATGAGAATCGTGGCAACAGGCCCAGGCGGGCCAGTGCAACCCATTGCACCAACAACTGGGCCAGCCCCCCCACCATCACCCCAACGGCCAGGGCATAAATGGGCGTTTCCATGTGCTGGGCCAGAAACAGGCTGGCGCCAATCATGGACAGATTCAGCAGGATGGGCGTGAAGGCCGGAACCGCAAAGCGGCTCCAGGTGTTGAGTACCGCAGAGGCAAAAGCCACCAGCGACATGCAGATGATGTAGGGGAACATCATGCGCGTCATGGTGATGGCGGCACCAAATTCGGTTTGTCGCTCCGGTGCAGTCAGGCCACTGGCCATGGCACTGACGACCCAGGGGGCCGCAACAATGCCAATGGCAGTGACCAGCATGACGGCAAAGGTCAGCAGCAGGGCAACGCGGTCCAGCAATTGCTGAACCTTGTCCTGCTCGTGTTCCTTGCGCACCTGCCCCAGGATGGGTACAAAGGCTTGTGAAAACGCACCCTCTGCAAACAGGCGTCGCAGCAGGTTGGGAATGCGAAAGGCCACCCAGAAAGCGTCGGTGAGCGGGCCCGCCCCAAAGGCGCGGGCAATCAGAATATCGCGTGCCAGTCCGGTGATACGAGACAGCAGCGTCAGGCCACTAATGGTGGCCGCCGAGCGAAACAAACCCATTGGAGCCGATACAGAAAGTTATTTTGGTGCCATACGGATGGCGCCATCCAGACGGATGGTTTCGCCATTGAGCATTTCATTATTGATGATGCTTTGCACCAGTTGGGAGAAATCTTCAGGGCGACCCAGGCGCGATGGGAAAGGGATGCTGGCCGCCAGGGAGTCCTGAACTTCCTGAGGCATGGCAAACATCATGGGGGTGCCGAAGATGCCGGGGGCAATCGTCATGACACGGATGCCGGTCTGCGCCAGATCGCGGGCCAGAGGCAGGGTCAAACCCACCACACCGGCTTTGGACGCACCGTATGCCGCTTGGCCAATCTGGCCGTCGTAGGCAGCGACCGAAGCCGTATTGATCAGCACGCCACGCTCGCCCGAAGCTTCGGGGGTATTGCTGCTCATGGCAGCGGCGGCCAGACGACACATGTTGAAGGTGCCGACCAGGTTGATCATGACGGTTTTCTGGAACAGGTCCAGTGTGTGGGGACCATTGCGTCCTACGGTGCGCGAGGCAGGGGCCACGCCGGCACAGTTGATCAGTCCGAACAAGGGGCGGGCGCTGTCCTGGCAAGCCAGATCCACCACGGCCTGGGCATCTTGCTCGGAAGTCACATCACAGCGCTGATAGTGTTGGCCCAGCTCCTTGGCCAGAGCCTCGCCGGCCTCGTCCTGAATGTCGGCGATCACCACGCGGGCGCCATTTTCAACCAGCATACGTACGGTGCCTGCGCCCAGACCCGATGCGCCGCCCGTGACAATAAAAGTCTTGTTATTGATTTGCATGAGCTTGTCTCCCTTGAATAATAAACAACCGGCCCTTTTGGGGCCGGCTGAATCTTGACTTACTTAGCTTGCCAGGGCGTCCACAATGCGCTGGCGGATCTCATCGACGCTGCCCACGCCGGAAATCTTGCGATAGGCCGGAGCTTGCGGGTCGCCGGTGGCTGACCATTGCGAGTAGTAATCGACCAGAGGGCGGGTCTGCTCGCGATAGACAGACAAGCGGTGGCGGACGGTTTCCTCGCGGTCATCGTCGCGCTGGAGCAAGGGTTCGCCTGTTACGTCGTCCACACCGGGGGTTTTGGGTGGATTGAAGGTGACGTGGTAGCTACGACCGCTGGCTGCGTGGATACGGCGGCCGCTCATGCGTTCGATGATGCTCTCTTCCGGTACGTCGATTTCGATCACGAAGTCCAGTTTGACCTGGGCATCCTTCAAGGCATCGGCCTGGGGAATCGTGCGTGGGAAACCGTCGAACAGGTAGCCGGGCTCACAGTCTGCTTCTTTCAGACGGTCGCGAACCAGGCCGATGATGATGTCATCGGAGACCAGGCCACCGGCGTCCATGATTTTTTTGGCTTCTACACCCAGCGGGGATTGGGCTTTGACAGCGGCACGCAACATATCGCCCGTGGAAATTTGTGGAATACCAAATTTCTCGGTAATGAAAGCAGCTTGAGTGCCTTTGCCGGCACCAGGGGGCCCGAGCAGTATGAGTCGCATGAATTCCTCCAGGAAATGCGTCGATCCGATTCTCGCTTCAGTATGATGCGTTGCAGCATATTTAGCGCATTTTTTATTCGGATAGAGCAGAAAAAAGATCTTTTATAACCGATTTGCGAAGTGAGCGCGTACTCTTTCCAGGTCTTGTTCGGTGTCTACCCCGGCTGCAGGAATCTCCTGAAGGCGGTGAACCATAATCTGGAAGCCGTTTTCCATGGCTCGCAGCTGCTCCAGAGATTCGAAGTGCTCCAGCGGCCCGCGCGGTAGCTGGGCGTACTGCTGCAGGAAGCGATTTCGGTAGGCATAAAGGCCAATATGGTGCAATGCGGGAAGCCCGTCGGCCAGTACCCGGTCGCCACCGGCCAGCGCGTCGCGGGCCCAGGGCATGGGGGCGCGGGAAAAGTACAGGGCGCGGCCTTGCAGGTCGCACACCACTTTCACGGCATTGGGGTTGAACAGCGTCTCGGCGTTCCTGATGGGCGCGGCCAGCGTGGCAATATCCGCCTGTTCGCTACGAGCCAGCAGTTCGGCGGCGGCATTGATATGCTCGGGCTGGATCAGAGGTTCGTCCCCTTGCACATTGACCACGATCTCGTCCTCGGACAGCTCCAGCAGGCGGGCAGCCTGGGCCAGGCGATCCGTGCCGGTCGGGTGCTCGGCGTCGGTCAGCAGGGCGTTGAAGCCGCTTGCCTGGACGGCTTCTAGCACTTGAGGCGAGTCCGTCGCCACCCAAACCTGACGCGCTCCACTCCGTGCCGCTTGCTGGGCACAGCGCACGATCATGGGTTGGCCAGCAATGTCAGCCAGCGGTTTGTTGGGCAGACGGGTGGAACCCAGGCGCGCAGGGATGATGACGGAAAAAGTCATATCAGTTGCTGGCGGGTTCCTGCGCATCCAGTTGACGCGCTTCGTTGATCAGCATGGTGGGGATGCCGTCCACAACAGGGAAGGCCAGCTTGTCAGCTTTGCAAACCAGTTCCTGCTGTTCGCGGTCGTGGCGCAGAGGGCCTTTGCACAAAGGGCAGACCAGCACTTCGAGTAGGCGAGTTTCCATTATTGAACTCCGGATAAAGAGGGTGGGGTTAAGCGCCGCTTGCGCAACAGGCTGTCCAGTTCAGCAATCCAGTCCGGGCGTGAGAACTCGGGTTGGACATCGACAACCCACAGTCGTGAGTCGTTCAGGTGCTGGCATTTTACGGCGTCTTTACGGGTAATGAGTACCAGCCCGTCATGCAGGGCCTGAAAGTCCTGGGCTTGCAAGGCGGCATGGTCGGGCAGGGGGAAAGTCTGACTCAGATGCAGACCACAAGCGCGCAGCATCGTGAAAAAACGGGCAGGCTGGCCAATGGCGGCCAAGGCTTGCAGTTCCTGTTGACCGTATTCCTGCTGCCAGTCCAACCAGCTCAGGCGGCGGCCCGAGCTCAGGT
This sequence comes from Alcaligenes faecalis, assembly GCF_002443155.1. Lineage (NCBI taxonomy): Bacteria > Pseudomonadati > Pseudomonadota > Betaproteobacteria > Burkholderiales > Alcaligenaceae > Alcaligenes > Alcaligenes faecalis. Next base: position 1,287,052 of record NZ_CP023667.1, read on the forward strand.
GCTCCAGCCGATACGGGCGTAGGCTCATGGTCAGGGCGCGGCCGGGTTCAGCGGGTTGAGGGGTGGAAGGAGGTGCCTGGCCGGCCACGACCTGACTGATCAGCCAGTCCACCGTACGCAGGCGTTCGGGGCCTTCACGCAGTGGGCCGGCTGGTAGCAGCAGGCCGTTTCCTACGCCACGTGCATCCTGCACCACGACTTCCATATCACGCTGCAAGGCCAGGTGTTGAAGGCCATCATCTGAAATAATCAGGTCGACGGCCGGGAAATCCTTGAGCAAAGCCTGGGCAGCCAGGGCACGACGAGGGTGGACGGCGATGGGGGCCTGGGTTTGGGCGGCAATCAGAGCGGGTTCATCGCCAAACTGTTCGGCGGCTAATTGGCCCTGACCCACACGCGGGTTGGGGCCGATCTCCACACCATAACCACGGCTGACAATACCGGGGGCCCATCCCAAAGCGCGCAATTGCTCGGTCAGTGCCAGGACGACGGGCGTTTTGCCTGCGCCACCGACGATGATATTGCCCACCACAATCACTGGCACCGGGCTGCGGTAGGACGCGCTGGGGTCTTGCTCGTAGCGATGCTGCTTGCGTTGTACGAAGATTACCGCCAGCGCAGAAAGAGGGCGCATCACAAGACTGAACCAGCCTTTTTTCTGCCACTGCTGGTGCAGCCAATCAGTCAGGCGGACGCGCACACTCATGGGGCCTGGGTCGCAAAGTGAATGCGATGGATGCCAACCTGACGGGCGGCTTCCATAGCCTGGACCACTGCAAAGTGGGGCGCCTGGGCATCAGCCAGAATCAGCAGGCTGCTGTTCTCGTCGGTTTTTTCCGTCGACAGAGCTTGGCTAAGGGGAGAACCACTGCTGGCATCCAGCCACATGCCGTTCAGGGCATAGCGCCCGTCCTGGCTGATAGCCAGTAGCAGTTCAGTGGTCTGGGCGGCCTGGGCCTGAGCCTGGGGCAAGGAAACATCCAGCTGGCGATAGCGCACAAAGGTGCTGCTGGCAGCCAGAAAAATCAGCACCACCAGCAAGACGTCAATCAAGGGCACCAGATTCAGTTCCAGCGTGTCCTGGTCTTGGGCTCGGCGAAAGCGCATCAGGCAGCCCTCTGTGCCAACAGGCGATCCAGGGCACCGGCTTCTGTTTCCAGGCAGTGCAGCAGGTAGTCGGCACGGCTGCGAAAGTAGCGGTGAAAGATCATGGCCGGGACGGCAATCAGAATCCCCAGGGCGGTGTTGTACAGGGCAACGGAAATGCCACGGGCAATCAGGCTGGGGTCACCACCAGCAGGGTCGTAGGCGGCAAAAATGTCGATCATGCCAATAACCGTACCAAAAAGGCCCAGCAAAGGGGCGATCACGGCAATGGTGCCCAGTGCCGGAATGTACTTGTTCAATTGGTAGCTGATGTCCTTGCCTTCCGCCTCGACCGCGGACTCACGCAAGGCGGAAGCCAGATGACGATTTTTCAGTACGGTGGCTAATACTCGACCCAGGGGGGAGTTGTCGTACAGGCGGGGCAGGGAGTCGTCCTGGATACGGTTCTGGGCTGTCAGCTCGCTGATCTGGCGTGCCAGTCCAGCCGGTAGAATTCGTTTGCTGCGCAGGGCCAGAAGGCGCTCCAGGATTAAACCCAGGGCAAGAATGGAGCAGGCCAGCAGGAACCAGACAGGCCAGCCAGCGGCATGGATCAAAGTAAGCACGAGTCTATTATCCGGTCACGAAATAAATCAGCGCTTATTGTAGAGCCCCTGCCTGCATTGCGGGAATGTTCCGGCGCGGGCGCGGTACACTTCAGGGTCTTTTACACGCAGAGTGACGCCAAACCCCTGATGTATTTGAAGTAATAAGTGTAGTGCTAAAACTATCCACAAAAACTGTGGATAATTCTGTGTATAAAACATCCCATAGTGGCTCGGGTGGTGGTTTAGAGGTTCTCTGGCTAATTTTCGACCATCTTTGTGTTTTTATAAATAGTGTTTAATTTCAATGGCTTACCTGTTTTCGATAAAGTATTGCATCAGGTGTTCCACGGAAGCCATTGTCTTGGCGTCTATTTGACAAAAGCATGACAGTTGTGGATACGGAGCGGTGGAAAACTAGCTCGTGGCGAGTCAAAAACAAAGAATATGATGCATTATCAAGAATCTAGAGCACCTGCGGTATGGACCGTGGCACAGTTGAACCGCCGTGTCAGTCAATTGCTGGACGAGCACATGCCGGTGGTTTGGGTTAGTGGCGAAGTATCCAACTTTACCCAGGCTGCTTCCGGGCATTGGTACTTCTCCATCAAGGACGACAAGGCGGCCGTTCGTGCCGTGATGTTCCGGGGGCGTGCCCAGGCCGTGGGCTTCGTGCCGCGGGCGGGCGAGCGCTTCGAGTTTCGCTGTTCGGTGACCTTGTACGAAGCACGCGGGGACTTTCAGGTTCAGGTCGAGGGCATGCGTCGCGCCGGGTTGGGGGATTTGCATGAAGCGTTTCTGCGATTAAAGGGGCAACTGCAAAGCGAAGGTTTGTTCGAGCCGGAACGCAAGCGCCCAATCGCAAGCTTGCCGCGCAGTGTAGGCATCATCACTTCCTTGGCGGCCGCTGCTTTGCGAGATGTGCTGACTGCGATGGAGCGTCGCGCTCCGCATGTGCGCATTATTATTTATCCCGCTCCAGTTCAAGGTGTCGAAGCGCCACCGCGATTGCGACAAGCATTGGAAACCGCGATTGAGCGGGCCGAGGTCGATACGCTCTTGCTGGTACGCGGGGGCGGCAGTCTGGAGGATCTCTGGGCTTTCAACGATGAGGGTCTGGCACGCCTGATTGCCTCCAGTCCTATCCCTATTATTAGTGGGGTGGGGCACGAGACCGATTTCACCATTGCCGATTTCGTGGCCGACTTGCGTGCACCCACGCCAACCGCCGCGGCCGAACTGGCCTGTCTTGGGCGCGATCAGTTACTGGAGCAGGTGTTTGCGCGCATGGGGGCCTTGAGCCACGGCGTGCAGCGCCATCTGGACCGCGCATCCTTGCGCCTGGATCGGGCGGTGGCCAAGCTGGTTTCTCCGCATCAACGACTGGCCCAGCAGCAGCAACGCCTGGATCATCTGACGCAAAGATTGCAGCGTGTGGCCCGCAGCGTCCCCGATACCGCCGCTTTGCGCCTGACTACGTTAAGGGCTCGTTTGGAGCGCAGCATTCCGCAGCTGGCGTCAAGACAGCAAAATCTGAATATGCTTTTCCAGCGGCTGGAAAAAGGTCTGGATCACGCGCTGGTTTTGCGCCGCCAACGCCTGGCTGCGGCCCAGCAAACGCTGCAAGCCCTGTCCCCGCGCCTTATCATTAATCGTGGATATGCCATAGTCAGGGATAGCGAGGGGAAAGTTGTAAAAAATGCGTTAGACTTAAAGATTGGTGAACGACTCGATGTCGAGTTGAGTCGCGGTCATGTGTCGGTGGATGTGGTGCGCACGCACGATCTACTCTAGGCTGCGTCGTCCTTGTTGGATACCAAACACGGTTTTTTTTTAGAAGGAATTGAAATGGCATTCACTCTTCCAGCTCTTCCATACGAACTCAACGCCCTTGAGCCACACATCTCCAAAGAAACTTTGGAGTTTCACTACGGTAAACACCACCAGGCTTACGTCACCAACCTGAACAACCTGGTTGCTGGCACCGAATTTGAAAATGCTTCCCTGGAAGACGTGGTCAAGAAATCCTCCGGTGGCGTGTTCAACAACGCTGCTCAGGTTTGGAACCACACTTTCTACTGGAACAGCCTGTCCCCTAACGGCGGCGGCGCTCCTACCGGCAAAGTGGCTGATGCCATCAACGCCAAATGGGGCAGTTTCGATGCGTTCAAAGAAGCCTTCACCAAGTCTGCCGTTGGCAACTTCGGTTCGGGCTGGACCTGGTTGGTCAAAAAGGCCGACGGTTCCCTGGATATCGTCAACACCAGCAACGCTGGCACGACGCTGACTTCTGATGACGTCGCCCTGATCACCTGTGATGTGTGGGAACACGCCTACTACATCGACTACCGCAACGCCCGTCCCAAGTACCTGGAAATTTTCTGGAACCTGGTGAACTGGGACTTTGCCGCCAAGAACCTGGGTTAATCGCCCAGGTTGTGGGTAGCGCTCATTGGAGGGCTACCCGGCAGTAAAAAACCGCCATGCATATGCTGGCGGTTTTTTTGTGTTTGCAGCGCGGTAGCCTGTCGGACTTGCGCTGCAATGCGTTCTGCCTGAAGGCCTTACATTTGGGATTGCTGGTAGTTTTCCAGGCCCACTTTCTCGATCAGGCCTAATTGTTTTTCCAGCCAGTAGGTGTGGTCTTCTTCCGTGTCGCGCAACTGGGCCAGAATAATGTCACGGGTGACAAAATCGCTGGCGGATTCGGCCAGTTCTATGCCTTTTTGCAAGGCAGCGCGAACTTCATATTCCAGCTCCAGATCCTTGCGCAACATGCCGACCACGTCCTTGCCGGGCTCAAACGCATTGGGGCGCATATCAGGAATGCCATCGAGCATCAGGATACGACGTATCAGGGCGTCAGCGTGTTGGGTTTCTTCTTCCATTTCGTGGTTCATGCGCTCGTAAAGCTGCGTGAAACCCAGATGCTCGTAAAAGCGGGAATGGATAAAGTACTGGTCGCGCGCTGCGAGTTCGCCACGCAGCAACTGATTCAGATAGTCGAGGACTTCGGGATTGCCTTGCATGATGATGAGCCTGTAAGGGATGTCAACGTTGGCAGTATGCCATGGGGGCGCTTGGCGTGGGGCTTGCCCCCGATAAGCCAGGGTGGATGCAGGCGGGTGTGAGGCTTTACTATTAGCTGTGGTTTGTTTTTCTTTATTCGCTCTTGATATCTGCATTTAATGAGCAATAGATGGCTTTGGACATGAAACATGAAAGCGACCGCGTAGCGGACAGCCCTTGGTGTGGGTAAATGAGCTTCTGTGCTCAAGCGCTACTATCAAAACAGTAGATTTCGAGCGCTCTTCATAGTGCTCTCGCGCGATTTTATTCAAGTTATCAGGGTGAATTTCATGAGTCAGGACGCCTTTATTTGTGACGCAATTCGTACGCCATTCGGACGTTATGGTGGTTCGCTGTCCGCTGTGAGGGCGGATGACCTGGGTGCGGTGCCTATTGCCGCGCTGATGAAGCGCAATCCCCAAATCGATTGGAGCAAGCTGGATGATGTGATGTACGGCTGCGCCAACCAGGCGGGTGAAGACAACCGTAACGTGGCACGTATGTCTGCGCTGCTGGCCGGCTTGCCCGTGGATGTGCCCGGCGTAACCTTGAACCGTCTGTGCGGTTCGGGTCTGGACGCGATTGGTTCGGCCGCTCGCGCGATTCGCGCCGGCGATGCCTCCTTCATCCTGGCCGGTGGTGTGGAAAGCATGAGCCGCGCTCCCTTTGTCATGGGCAAGGCTGAAACGGCTTTCTCGCGCAGCGCAGGCATTTACGACACCACGATTGGCTGGCGCTTCATCAACAAGGCCATGAAAGAGCAGTACGGTGTGGACTCCATGCCCGAAACAGCTGAAAACGTAGCTCAGCAGTTCAATGTGTCCCGCGAAGACCAGGACGTGTTTGCCCTGAATAGCCAGCTGCGTGCTGCTGCCGCCCAGGAAGCCGGCATTCTGGCTGAAGAAATCACCCCCGTGATCATTCCCCAGCGCAAGGGCGATCCCATTGTGGTGGACAAGGACGAGCATCCACGTGCCACGACCCTGGAATCCCTGACTCGTCTGAAACCTGTCGTGCGTGCCGATGGCACTGTGACGGCCGGTAATGCTTCTGGCGTGAACGACGGTGCTTGCGCGCTGTTGGTCGCCAACAAGGCAACCGTAGAAGCTCAGGGTCTGACTCCACGCGCTCGTGTGGTGGCCATGGCCTTTGCTGGTGTGGAACCGCGCATCATGGGTATTGGCCCGGCACCTGCCAGCCAGAAAGTCCTGGCTTTGGCCGGTCTGACGCTGGATCAAATGGATGTGATCGAGCTGAACGAAGCCTTCGCCGCCCAAGGTCTGGCGGTGACTCGTATGTTGGGTCTGGCTGACAATGATCCGCGCGTGAACCCGAACGGGGGCGCGATTGCTCTGGGTCACCCTCTGGGTGCCAGCGGTGCGCGTCTGGCGATTGCGGCTATCAACCAATTGCATCGCACAGGCGGACGCTACGCCCTGTGCACCATGTGTATTGGTGTCGGCCAGGGCGTGGCCTTGATTCTCGAGCGCGTCTAACTAAGGTTGCAGGGCAGGCAGGCCGGTGATTTTCTCGCCGGCCTTTTTGTCTGCTTGCTTGAACCAGCCTTGTTCCATCTCCAGGGCATAGCGCACAGGTCGCACCGGGCAGTGGGATTGAAGATCAAAGGGCTGCATGGCCTCGATATTGGTAATTGTGCCTTCATCGGTAATAAAGGCGATATCCAGCGGCAAGGGCGTATTCTTCATCCAGAAGCAAGGCATTCCGGTTTGCTCGAATACGAATAACATGCCGTGATCGGGGGCCAGGCTTTCTCGATGCATCAAGCCTTGAGCACGAGTCTCGTCGCGATCGGCCACTTCAGCCTGGATTTTTTTGGAACCCAGGGTCAGTGTCAGGGTGGGAAGAGTCTCATCCGCCTGGGCCGGGGCGCTAATACAAAGCGCTGCCAGAAGACAGGCAAAAAAAACAGGGCGCGCAGGCCCCGTAGTCGTAGTGCGATACTGCATGTGTGTTGCGAACCTGCTTTTGTTAGAATCGAGAGCGCAAGAGATCTTAAGGCGAAGTAATATTAAGTGCCTGCTTGCCTTTAGGGCCTTGGGCGACTTCATACAGAACTTTCTGGCCTTCTTTCAAAGTCTTGAACCCGTTCATCTGAATGGATGAAAAATGAGCGAAGAGATCTTCGCCGCCGTTATCGGGTGTAATAAACCCAAAGCCTTTGGCGTCATTGAACCACTTAACGGTCCCGGATAGTTTTTGATTGTCTCCAGTGCCTGCGGTGGTGGTAGTTTCCGACATGCTTGCTGCCTCTCAACTTAGTGTATGGTTGATACTTTTTTCGGCCCCTCCCTGGGCCTGTGATCGCGGCACCCCACTTTTTATTGTGAAGTTGACACGATCAGTCGGATGATGCTGAATTTTGTTCCCCCCAGTCAACCTATGGAAAGCACCTAGTTCTGTATTATGGCCATTGAGATCGATAAGCAAGGCGCCACAACGGTAGAGCGCCAATCCGCGCGGCTTGCCCCACCACCCATGTATCAGGTCATCTTGCTCAACGATGACTACACACCCATGGAATTTGTGGTGAATATACTGGAGCGGGTGTTTGCCAAAACGCCTGAGCAGGCCGAACAGCTTATGCTTAAAGTACATTACGAGGGTCGGGCTGTCTGTGGTGTGTATCCCCGCGACATCGCGGCCACCAAGGTGGAAATTGTGCGACAACTGGCGCAGTCGCGACAGCACCCTTTACAGTGCGTGATGGAGCCGGTGCCTGATGCTTGACCATTTAATGGTTTACCGTATTGTTCAGATCAGGCAAATTAGTCATAGAATAGCCTTAACCCCTAGTTTTACTCTTGCCGTGTAGGAGGAAGCATGATCTCCGAAGAACTTGAAGTCAGTCTACACATGGCCTTTGTCGAGGCTCGTGCCGCGCGCCATGAATTCATCACGGTAGAGCATCTGCTGTTGTCCCTGCTCGATAACGCCTCCACCCTGGAGGTGTTGAAAGCATGTGCTGCCGATATTGATGCACTGCGCCAGAATCTGCGTAAATTCATTAACGAAAATACGCCCACATTCCCTGGCGAAGGCGAGGTCGATACCCAGCCCACCTTAGGTTTTCAGCGTGTGATACAACGTGCCATCATGCACGTATCGTCCAGCAACTCCGGTAAAAATGTGGTTTCCGGCGCCAACGTGCTGGTGGCGATGTACGGGGAAAAAGACTCGCATGCAGTGTATTACCTGCAGCAACAAGGCGTCTCGCGCCTGGATGTGGTCAATTTCCTCTCGCACGGTATCACCAAGGCCAATCCGGAACCCGCTGCTCCTGAGCCTCCCAAGGCTGCCGCAGCGGCGGAAACGGATACCCGCTCGGACGCCCAGAAATCTCCGCTGGATCTATACGCTACCGACCTGAATACCGAAGCCAGCCTGGGTCGCATTGACCCCTTGATTGGCCGTGAAAAGGAAGTGGAGCGCGTCATCCAGGTTCTGTGCCGTCGCCGCAAGAACAACCCCTTGCTGGTGGGCGAGGCAGGCGTGGGTAAAACTGCGATTGCCGAAGGCCTGGCCCTGCGCATCCAGCGTGGCGACGTGCCGGACATTCTTGGCGAAGCGCGCGTCTACGCACTGGATATGGGGGCCTTGCTGGCCGGTACCAAGTATCGGGGCGACTTCGAGCAACGCCTGAAAGCGGTGCTCAAGCAGCTCAAGGAAACTGCCCAGTCCATTTTGTTTATCGACGAAATCCACACGCTGATCGGCGCCGGTTCGGCGTCGGGCGGCACGCTGGATGCGTCCAACTTGCTCAAGCCTGCGCTGTCCTCCGGTCAGCTCAAGTGTCTGGGTGCGACCACTTACTCGGAATACCGCGGAATTTTCGAAAAAGACCACGCCCTGTCGCGTCGTTTCCAGAAAATTGATGTAGCCGAGCCTACGGTGGAGCAGACCATCCAGATTCTGCGTGGGTTGAAGTCCAATTTTGAAGAGCACCACGGCGTGCGTTACTCGGCAGCTGCCCTGACGGCGGCGGCGGAGTTGTCTGCCCGTTATATCAATGACCGCTTCCTGCCTGACAAGGCCATCGACGTCATCGACGAGGCTGGTGCAGCGCAGCGCTTGCTGCCACGCTCCAAGCAGAAAAAGGTTATCGGCAAGGCCGACATTCAGGCAACGGTGTCGCGTATTGCGCGCATTCCGCCCCAGACAGTCTCCAGCGACGATCGCAATAAGTTGGCAACCTTGGCACGCGATCTGAAATCGGTGGTGTTTGGCCAGGATGTGGCAATTGACGCCCTGGCAGCGGCCATCAAGATGGCGCGCTCCGGTCTGGGTCTGCCCGACAAGCCTATCGGCTCCTTCCTGTTCTCCGGCCCGACCGGCGTGGGTAAAACCGAAGTGGCGCGTCAACTGGCCTTTGTGCTGGGTGTAGAGCTGCTGCGCTTTGATATGTCCGAGTACATGGAACGTCACACCGTATCGCGCCTGATCGGTGCGCCTCCGGGCTATGTGGGCTTTGACCAGGGCGGTTTGCTGACCGAAGCCGTGACCAAACAGCCGCACTGCGTGTTGCTGCTGGACGAGATCGAGAAAGCGCATCCGGACGTCTATAACATCCTGCTGCAGGTGATGGATCACGGCACGCTGACGGATAACAACGGCCGCAAGGCAGATTTCCGCAACGTCATCCTGATCATGACCACCAACGCTGGTGCCGAAGCGCTGAACAAGACCAGCATTGGCTTTACCCAGCCCCAGCGATCGGGTGACGAAATGCAGGACATCAAGCGTCACTTCTCGCCAGAGTTCCGCAACCGTCTGGACGCGATTATTGGCTTCAAGCCTTTGTCGCGCGACATCATCCTGCGTGTGGTGGACAAGTTCCTGATGCAGCTGGAAAACCAGTTGCACGAGAAGCGCGTCGAAGTGTCCTTCTCGGACGCCTTGCGCGAGCATCTGGCGGCCAAGGGCTTCGATCCCGCCATGGGTGCCCGCCCAATGCACAGGCTTATTCAGGACACTATTCGCCGTGCTCTGGCCGACGAGCTGCTGTTTGGTCGTCTGGTCGATGGTGGCCAGGTCGAGGTCGATCTGGACGAGAACGGCGAGGTGGTACTGGAATATCCTTCTTCAGGACCTGATGAGCCCGGCAGCAAGGCTTCTTCGCGTCCCGAGCCGGAACTAGTCGACTAAGCCGTGAGGGCATCGCGCCCCTTGATCGTCTGTACGCATTGTGACACCGTACACGAGCGAGTCCCCGTTCAAGAAGCGGGGCTCGCTCGTTGTGTGCGTTGCGATACCGAACTTTACCGCCACAGCCGCTTTTCGCCTCGCGAATGGCAAGCGCTGGTTCTGGCGGTTTTCATTCTTTTTCTGATTGCCAACCTGTTTCCCGTCGTCCATCTGAGCATGGCGGGCAAAACGGTTTCTCCCACCTTTCCCAAAGCCTTGTTGCTGATCTGGCAGCAGGGATACTGGGGCCTGTCCGTGATGGCGGGGCTGGTGGGCTTCTGGCTACCGCTGTTTCAACTGATCTTCCAGTTCTGGGCCTTGGGATTGATTGCCCGAGAAAAGCCCTTGCCGGGCGATTTTGGTATTGGCCTGCGGGCCTTGAGCCATCTGGAACATTGGTCCATGACGGCCGTGTTGTTCCTGGGCCTGATTGTGGCCATGGTGAAGTTTGCCGGAATTGGGCATTTGATGATTGCGCCGGGCCTGTATGCCTTTTTCGCGCTGACTTTCCTGCTGACCGGCTTGAGCCGCATTACGGCAGGGCGTCTGTGGCGCTGGGCAGAGGATCGTGATCTGGTGCCCGTTTCGACCCGGCAGGTCTTGAAAGAGCATCCGTCCTGGAGCGCCTGTACCCACTGTGGCTTTGTGCAGTCCAGCCAAAAACAGGATTGTGACCGTTGTGGTGCAACCGTTCATAAACGCAAGCCCAATAGCCGTACACGGGTTGCCGCCCTGGTGCTGACGGCCTGCGTATTCTATATTCCTGCCAATATCCTGCCTGTCATGGAACTGCGCAGCATTTTGGGCAGTAGCGCCCATACGATTCTGGGGGGCGTCATTGAGCTCTGGCAGCTGGGTTCCTGGGACCTGGCGCTGATCGTGTTTATCGCCAGTATTGTCGTCCCCATTACCAAGCTCCTGGCGTTGATGATTCTGTTGTCGGGACGTCGCTGGCGGGGCAATGCGGTGCAGCGTCAACGCAATCGCCTTTACGATATGGTCGAGCTGATTGGTCAATGGTCCATGCTGGACGTATTCGTGGTGGTCCTGATGGCTGCCTTGGCCAACTTCCCCGGCCTGTCGCAGATTATTCCTGGGGCAGGGGCCTTGAGCTTTGGCATGGTGGTGGTCTTGACCATGCTGGCTGCGCTCAGCTACGACCCTCGGCAAGGCTGGGACCAGGATACCCACGAAGAACAAAGTATAGAACCGCAACAAAAGCCGTCTCCGCCTGCATCACAGGCGACTTCCTGAAGGAAATAAGGTGCACGATCCAACAACTAACCCGCCTGACGGTCAGACCGAGCCCGCACAGCCCAAACTGATCCCCTCCCAGCGATCCCGATTCTCCTGGATCTGGATTTTGCCTATTGCGGCTGCCCTGGTGGGGGCGTCTTTGGTACTGCGAAACTGGATGTTGACCGGGCCTCGCATCACCATCAGCTTCGACTCAGCCGAAGGCTTGGCGGTAGACCAGACCAAGCTGCGGTATCGCGAGGTGGATGTGGGCACAATCTCCGATATTCAGGTGGCCCCCGATCGCAAAGGGGTGATTGTGACGGCGCAACTGGAGCGGGATGGCTCGGAGTTCATTACACAAAAAGACACGCGTTTTTGGGTTGTGCGTCCACGCTTGGGTTTGAGTGGTGTCTCGGGCCTGGGTACCTTGTTATCGGGTGTGTATATTGGCGTAGACGCGCCTTTTGAAACAGACAAAAAGGGCGAGCAACTGGAATTTGTAGGCTTGGAAAGTCCGCCTGAAGTGACCAGTGGCCGTGCCGGCAAACGCTATGTACTGACAGCGCCTGAGCTTGGCTCGCTGGATCTGGGCTCGCCCGTGTACTACAAGGGCATACAGGTGGGGCAGGTCAGCAGCTACGAGCTGAACGAAGAAGGCGATGGGGTGCGTGTGCAGGTGTTTGTGGATGCGCCCAATGATAAATTCGTGACACAAGGCTCGCGCTTCTGGAACGTCAGTGGTGTGAACATGTCCCTGGATTCCACTGGCTTTAATGTGCGCACGCATTCTTTGGTTTCTGCCTTGGCAGGTGGCTTGGCCTTTGATCAGATGGAAGGCGAGCCTACCGATGTCGCCGCTGCTGATACGCAGTACGAGCTGTTCTCCACCCAGAATCGCGCCATGGCCGAACCGGATGGTCCGGCCGTCGAGCTGCGTTTCCACTTTCATCAGTCCGTGCGAGGTCTGGTGCCGGGCTCCAAGGTTGAGTTCCGTGGCCTGGAGCTGGGTCAGGTCTACGACGTGGATCTGGAGTTCGACTTTGAGCGCAAACGTTTCTTTGCCCTGGTCAAAGCGCGTATCTATCCGCAGCGCTTTGGTCGCTTGTACGAGCGTGTTGTGGAAACCCGTCCGGATGAAAAAGATCCGATGACAGCCTTGTTCAAGCCAATGGTGGAACGTGGCCTGCGTGGTCAGTTGCGTCCTGCCAGCTTGATTACTGGCCAGCAGTACATTGCCCTGGAGTTCTTCGACAAAGCGCCCGAAGCGGACTTTGATGAAAACGCCAAGCCATTGGTGGTGCCCGTCATCGCTGGCGACTTCGACCGTTTGCAGGAGCAGGTCAGCGATATCGTGACCAAGATTGCCGCTGTCCCCTTCGATCAGATTGGCAAGAACCTGCAAAGCGGGCTGACGGAGCTGGGTCAGGTGCTCAAGCAGCTGGACAAGACGACAGTGCCGCAACTGAATGGTGCGCTCAAATCCATGGACGCGGCGGTTCAGAAGCTGGGCGCCATGCTGGACTCGGACTCTTCCTTCAATACTTCTGTGGATCAAACCTTGAGCGAGCTGAAGCGCTCCTTGCGATCCCTGCGTGATTTAAGCGATACCTTGCAAAGCCAGCCCTCGGCGGTCTTGCGAGGCCGTTCCCCTGACGTGCTGCCGGAGCCTGCGCCATGAAGTCTCGTTTTCTGATTCCCGTGGCGTTCGCCGGTTTGCTGACGGCTTGCGCCTCGACCACACCCACTTACTACACCTTGCAAGCCTCCAATGCCGCTCCGGCGGCTGCGGCTCCTTCCACGCAAGTGTGGAAGGGCTTTCAGCTGCGACGCATGGATGTGCCTGCCCAATTGGACCGTCGATCCTTTGTGCTGACGCAGACGGCGGGCGGGCAGGTTAACCTGCTCAACGATAGCCAGTGGGCATCGCCCTTGCCCGATGAAATGTCTCTGGCCTTGGCGTCCGGTTTACAGGATCGGCTGGGCGTTCCGCAGCTGGCCAGCGCTGCTGCGAAAACACCGCTCTGGCAGATTGATGTGCTGGTGCAGCGCTTTGAGTCTGTCTATGGGGAGCGCGCTACGCTGGAGTTGAGCTGGACCCTGACGCCGCTCGGTTTTGAGGGCAAGACTCAGCAATGCCGCTGGTTGGATACCGAGCCTGCATCCTCGGTACCCGAGCTGGTGCAGGCGCATCGCCAATTGCAGCAGCGCTGGGCGGATGCACTGGCTGCTCAAATGCAAGGTAAACCTGTCCCGGTTAACCTGAACAAGGCCATGCTCTGCGTCAGTTAACCTTTCAAGTTAACTTTTTCTTATGCGGGTTAACCTGGATACGAATTTGGGTTAACCGTCAGTATTATTTCGGCATATCGCAGTCAACAAAAGCGTAACCGGGATAAGAAGCATGGCGAGCACAACCTTAGGGATTAAAGTCGATATAGAACTGCGCGAGCGTCTGCGACGTGCGGCTGATCAGTTGCAGTGCACCCCGCACTGGCTGCACAAGCAGGCTTTGTTGTCCTATATCGAAGGCATAGAACGAGGTGTGCTGCCTAGCGAATTAGCGCTGCTAAGTGGGGGCGACTCAGAGGCTGTCGAAGATGGTGTGCTGATGCCATCTATCCCGTTTTATGGCTTTGCTCAAGATGTGCAACCGCAAAGCGTGTTGCGCGCTGCCATTACCGCCGCCTACCGCCGTCCAGAAACCGATTGCATGCCTTTGCTGCTGAGTGCAGCGCGTTCCTCTCAAAGTGCTCGTGCCCAGGAGCTGGCCGCTCGTCTGGTCAAAGCCCTGCGCGCCAAGCGTCGTGGCGGTGGTGTAGAAGGGCTGATCCAGGAATTTTCCCTGTCCAGCCAGGAAGGCGTGGCCTTGATGTGCCTGGCCGAAGCCTTGCTGCGTATCCCTGACCGCGCCACACGTGATGCCTTGATTCGCGACAAGATCAGCCACGGTGACTGGCGGGCGCACATGGGCGAGTCCCCCTCGCTATTCGTGAATGCCGCTACCTGGGGTCTGATGCTGACAGGTCGTTTGGTCAGCGTGAATAGCGAAAAGAATTTGTCCTCCGCCTTGACCCGCATGATCGGCAAGGGCGGTGAGCCCCTGATCCGCAAAGGCGTGGATGTCGCCATGCGCATGATGGGCGAGCAGTTCGTGACCGGGCAAACCATTGCCTCGGCGCTGGCCAATAGCCGCAAATTTGAAGAGCAGGGCTTCCGTTATTCCTACGACATGCTGGGCGAGGCCGCGACGACAGCGGAAGACGCGCAGCGTTACTACCAGGCATACGAGCAAGCGATCCATGCGATTGGTCGTGCCAGTCAGGGCCGCGGGATTTACGAAGGTCCTGGCATTTCCATCAAGCTGTCTGCATTGCACCCGCGCTACAGCCGCTCCCAGCGTGATCGCGTCATGCGTGAACTGTTCCCGCGCTTGTTGTCCCTGGCGCAACTGGCTCACCACTACGATGTGGGGCTGAACATTGACGCAGAAGAAGCGGACCGTCTGGAAGTGTCCTTGGACTTGCTGGACAAGCTGTGTTTCGACCCGTCTTTGGCAGGTTGGAACGGCATTGGTTTTGTGGTGCAGGCCTATCAAAAGCGCGCGCCTTTTGTCATTGATTATCTGATTGATCTGGCCCGTCGCAGCGGTCACCGCTTGATGCTGCGCCTGGTGAAAGGTGCATACTGGGATTCGGAAATCAAACGTGCCCAGGTGGATGGTCTGGAAGACTACCCCGTCTACACCCGCAAGGTGCACACGGATGTGTCTTACCTGGCTTGCGCTCGCAAGCTCTTGCAGGCTCCGGAAGCCGTCTACCCGCAGTTTGCGACACACAATGCACAAACCCTGGCCGCCATTTACGTGATGGCGGGTCAGAATTATTACACTGGTCAATATGAGTTCCAGTGCCTGCACGGCATGGGCGAGGATCTGTACGATGAAGTCGTCGGCCCGATCAAGGATGGCAAGCTGAACCGTCCTTGTCGTATCTACGCACCCGTCGGTTCTCACGAAACCTTGCTGGCTTATCTGGTGCGCCGTCTGCTGGAAAACGGTGCCAATACCTCCTTCGTGAATCAGATTGGCGATGCCGATGTGAACATGGAGCAACTGATTGCCGACCCCGTGGCTCAGGCTTTGAGCCTGCAACCTTTGGGTCGTCCACACGACAAGATTCCGCTGCCGCGCCAGTTGTACTGGGATGCCGAGCAGCGCTTGAACTCGGCTGGCCTGGATTTAAGCAATGAGCATCGCCTGGGCTCTTTGGCCGCCACCTTGATGCAAACCGCTGCCTTGCCACGTCAGGCTCAGCCTATCCTGGGTCAGGGCAATCCGGTCTGGGATGAGTCCAAGGCAACGATTGTGCGCAATCCGGCCAATCATCAGGATGTAGTGGGGCAGGTCATGTACGCCACCGCGCAGGATGTGGAGCAGGCTCTGGAAGCCGCCAGCCACTATGCGCCCATTTGGCAGGCCACGCCGGTAGAAGAGCGTGCCGCCGCCCTGCAGCAAGCCGCCCAACTGTTGGAAGACAATATGCAGGACTTGATGGGCCTGCTGGTGCGTGAAGCTGGCAAGTCCTATGCGAATGCGATTGCAGAAGTGCGTGAAGCCGCGGACTTCCTGCGCTATTACGCCGGGCAAGTTCTGCGCGACTTTGATAATGATGAGTACCGCCCTGTGGGTGTGGTGCTGTGCATCAGCCCCTGGAACTTCCCCTTGGCTATTTTCCTGGGTCAGGTCTCGGCGGCTCTGGCTGCAGGCAACGTCGTCCTGGCCAAGCCAGCTGAACAAACCTGCTTGATTGCGGCGGCCGCTGTCGAGCTGCTGCACAAGGCAGGGATTGCTCCCGGTGCCTTGCAGCTTCTGCCCGGCGATGGCCCCTCTGTGGGCGCGCCGTTGGCTGCCAGTGAGCAGGTGAATGCCGTCATGTTTACCGGCTCAACCGCTGTCGCCATGGGCTTGAACCGTCAATTGGCCAAGCGTCTGACGGCAGACGGCCAGGCCGTCCCGCTGATTGCCGAAACGGGTGGCTTGAACGCCATGGTGGTCGACAGCTCGGCCTTGCCTGAGCAGGTGGTGTTTGATGTCCTGAACTCGGCCTTTGACTCGGCCGGCCAGCGTTGTTCCGCCTTGCGCCTGCTGTGCATTCAGGAAGATGTGGCCGAGCGTGTGCTGAACATGCTCAATGGTGCCATGCAGGAACTGAGCGTGGGCAATCCCGATCTGCTCAGTACCGATGTAGGCCCGGTGATTGATGAAGAAGCCCGCTCCGGTATTGAAGAGCACATCAGTGCCATGCGTGAGGCAGGTTTTCGCATCACCCAAAGTGAACAAAGCCGCAGCCTGACAGGGACGTTTGTTTTGCCGACCATTATCGAGATCGAGCAGGTCAAGGATCTGGAGCGCGAAATTTTCGGCCCCGTTCTGCACGTAATGCGTTTCAAGCGCAGCGAGCTGGACAGCCTGATCAATCAGATCAATGAACGCGGTTACGGTCTGACTTTTGGCGTGCACACCCGTCTGGATGAAACCGTAGAGCGTGTCGTTTCGCGCATTCACGCTGGTAATGTTTATGTAAACCGCAATATGGTGGGTGCGGTAGTGGGCGTACAGCCTTTCGGTGGTGAAGGTCTGTCGGGTACTGGCCCCAAAGCAGGCGGCCCCTTGTACCTGCGCCGACTGCTTAGCCGTTGCCCGCAGAACCTGCCTTTGCAAAGCTGGCAGGAGCAGGGCGTAGTCTTGCCCGGCCCGACAGGCGAAGCCAATATGTATCAGCTGCATCCACGGGGGCGAGTCCTGTGCATGCCCGTCAGCGTGCACGGCTGGCAAGCTCAGCGCGAGGCCTGCGCACGCAGTGGCAATCAGGCCATCTTGCTGGATCGTTTGGGTCTGGGCGGCTGGCAGGATGCCCCTGCCGAGCAAATCACCATGTCCGATTTGGGTGAGGCAGATTATGATGCTGTTTTGTTTGAAGGCGACAGCGACGAACTCCGGCAAGTGCTGGGCCAAGTGGCGGAACGCCGTGGCCCCATTGTTGGGGTTCAGGGCTTGTTGACACAGGAATTGGAGGGGGGCGCGGCATACGTGGTCGAGCGTTTGCTGCGCGAAGTCTCGGTCAGTACCAATACAGCGGCAGCTGGGGGCAATGCCAGTCTGATGATGGTCGGTTGATCTCAGCGGGCACCCATTTTTATGCACACGTTTGGTCGCACATTTCACCTGGAGCGGCGGCCCTGCGTTCATTCTCACGGCACGGGCCGACAAGTAGCGCGGCTATATTAAAAAACGAAGGAGAACAATATGCAGTCCATCACGAGCTTTAAATTGGCCTTGGTTTCGACAGTAGTTTTCGGTGCATTGGCAGCTAGCCCTGCTTTTGCTGCTGACAAGGTGATCAAGCTGGGTTTTTCGGCCCCCTTGACCGGCCCGCAGGCTCACTACGGTGAAGACATGCGCAATGGTCTGGTGCTGGCGCTGGAAGAAGCCAACGCCCAGAAAATTGAAATTGATGGCGCGACCGCCCGTTTTGAACTGGTGGCCAAGGATGACCAGGCTGACCCGCGTACGGCGGTTCAGGTGGCTCAGCAAATTGTGGACGACGGTGTTGATGGCGTATTGGGCCACTTCAACTCGGGCACCACCATTCCGGCTTCGCGTGTGTACAACGACGCGGGCATCCCCCAGATCGCCATGGCAACTTCCCCTGAGTACACTCAGCAAGGTTACGACAACACCTTCCGCATGATGACCAGCGACACCCAGCAAGGTGCGGCTGTGGGCCAGTTCATCGTCAAGGATCTGGCGGCCAAGAAAGTGGCCCTGATCGACGACCGTACCGCTTACGGCCAGGGTCTGACTGACCAGGTTGCCCGTGCGGTAGAAAAAGCAGGTGGCCAGATCGTGGCCCGTGAATACACCACGGACAAAGCCAACGACTTCACCTCCATTCTGACCAACATCAAGTCCAAGGCACCCGATGCCATCTTCTTTGGTGGTCTGGATGCGCAATCCGGCCCCATGAAGCGTCAGATGCAGACGCTGGACATCAAGGCACCGTTAGTTTCGGGTGAAATGACACGCAGCGACACCTTCCTGCGTTTGGCTGGCAATGCTGCCAACGGCACTTACGCGTCCCTGGCTGGTGTACCGCTGTCCACCATGGCTGCGGGTGAAAAATTCGCCAAAGACTACCAGGCCCGCTTCAAGGCTGAGCCCGGTGTTTACGCTCCGTACGCCTACGATGGCGCCTGGAACATGATCACCGCCATGAAAGAAGCCGGTTCTTCCAAAGCGGAAGACTACCTGCCCAAGCTGGCCGCCTTGAAGCGCAACGGCGCCACCAGCAGCAACATTGCCTACGACCAGAACGGCGACCTGAAAGAAATCGCCGTCACCATCTACGAAGTTAAAGATGGCAAGTGGACGATGGTGAAAACCATGGTCAGCCAGGCTAACTAAAGTACGTTTGATCCTGCAGTTTGAGCCCTTCGGGGCTCATCTTTACCGTGGCCTGTGTTTGGCAGGCCCACGCTCCCTGTTCTATCGCCCTGCGCTGGGGCAGGGAGCAATGACCACGAGTCCCAATCTATGGAAATCCTGATACAACAACTAATAAATGGCCTGACCGTGGGCAGTGTCTACGCCCTGGTGGCGCTGGGCTACACCATGGTGTATGGAATTATTGGCCTGATTAATTTTGCGCATGGTGATGTAGTCATGGTTGGGGCGATGCTGGCCACGACAGTAGTGTTATCGCTGGTCGGCGCGGACCCGGCAGGGCTGTCCGCCTGGCTGATGGTGGGGCTTGCCCTTTTAGCCGCTATTCCCGTCTGCATGGGCATAGGCTGGACTGCCGAGCGTTATGCCTATCGACCCTTGCGCCGGGCACCACGTCTGGCTGCACTGATCACTGCCATTGGTGTGTCCTTTATTGTGCAGAACCTGGCCATGATGATCTGGGGGCGCAATTACCTGAGCTTCCCGCACATTATTGAACCCATGGTGTTCCAGCTGGGCGACGCGCGTATCAGCTTGCTGCAGATTCTGATTATTGGTGGTGCCGCTGTGATCATGTCCGGCTTGATGGTGCTGGTGCACCGCACCCGTCTGGGCACCGCCATGCGTGCAACCGCCCAGAACCGCGAAGTGGCCGGCTTGATGGGGGTGAACATCAATACCGTGATTTCCGCCGCTTTTGTCATTGGCTCGGCCTTGGCTGCCGTCGCGGGCGTCATGATTGTGACCTACTACGGTGTCGCCCAATACACCATGGGCTTCATGCTGGGCCTGAAAGCCTTTACCGCCGCCGTTCTGGGTGGCATTGGTAATTTGGGTGGTGCCATGCTGGGTGGCTTGCTGCTGGGCTTGATCGAAGCTCTGGGCGCAGGCTACATCGGTGACCTGACCAATGGGGTCTTTGGCAGTAACTATCAGGATGTGTTCTCTTTTATCGTGCTGATCTTGGTGCTGATTTTCCGTCCCTCGGGCCTGTTGGGTGAACGTGTGGGAGATCGCGCATGAGTCTGAATCAAACCCTAAGTGGCGCTGGCTCCAAACAGCGCCCCGCAACGCCCGCTAAAGTCTGGGTCGGTGCGTTATTGATTGGTGTAGTGCTGGCCATTTTGCCTTTCGTGCTGGGCATGGCCGGTCAAAGCTGGATTCGCACCCTGAACTTTGCCTTGTTGTATGTGATGCTGGCCCTGGGCCTGAACATTGTGGTGGGTTTTGCCGGTCTGCTGGATCTGGGCTATATCGCTTTCTATGCCGTGGGGGCCTATGTCTGGGCCATGCTGGCATCGCCGCATTTTGGTCTGCACCTGCCGTTCTGGATGGTGTTGCCAGCCGGTATCGCTCTGGCTGCTGTATTCGGTGTGCTACTGGGCTTTCCAGTCCTGCGCTTGCGAGGCGACTATCTGGCGATTGTGACTCTGGGTTTCGGTGAAATTATCCGCATCTTCATGAATAACCTGGATGCGCCGGTCAATATTACCAACGGCCCGCAAGGGATCAACCGGGTCGATACCTTCAAGATTGGCGACTTCATCTTCGGCAAGGCGGAAACCCTGTTTGGTATACGGATTACCGGGCCAGAGAAATACTATTACCTGCTTCTGCTGATCACGCTGCTGATCGTATTCATCTGCGTGCGCTTGCAGCACTCCCGTATCGGCCGTGCCTGGGAAGCCATTCGTGAGGATGAAATCGCAGCCAAGGCCATGGGGATCAATACCCGTAACGTCAAACTGCTGGCCTTTGCCATGGGTGCAACTTTTGGTGGTGTGGCAGGGGGCTTGTTTGCTTCCATGCAAGGCTTCGTCAGCCCAGAGAGTTTCAGCCTGACAGAATCCATTTCCGTGCTGTGCATGGTGGTGCTGGGTGGTATGGGCCATATTCCTGGCGTGATTGTGGGTGCTTTGCTGCTCTCCGTATTCCCCGAACTGCTGCGCTCTGTCGTGGTACCGCTGCAGCAAAGCGTGTTTGGCGACGTGATTCTGGATCCGGACGGCATCCGTATGCTCTTGTTCGGCTTTGCTTTGGTACTGGTCATGATCTATCGCCCTGAAGGCCTGTGGCCCTCGGCAGTGCGCCGTCGTGAACGCAAAATGAAGCAGGTGCAAGCATGAGTTTGAGCATGAACCAACAAGTAAAAGACGGCGAGGTGCTGTTGCAGGCAGAAGGCTTGTCCAAACGCTTCGGCGGTTTGCAGGCCTTGTCCGAAGTCAGCTTCAGCATTCGCAAGGGCGATATCTACGGTCTGATCGGCCCGAACGGCGCGGGTAAAACCACGCTGTTCAACGTGATGACAGGCTTGTACATCCCCGAGTCGGGCCGCTGCACCTTTGCAGGCCGCAACCTGACCGATTGCAAACCCCATCAAATCGCTGAATCCGGTTTTGCACGTACCTTCCAGAACATCCGCTTGTTCGGCAGCCTGTCTGCCCTGGAAAACGTCATGATCGGCCGCCACGTCCGCACTCATGCAGGCGTGTTGGGAGCGGTGCTGCGTAACCGAGCTACCCGTCAGGAAGAAGAACAGATCGAGGCCCGCGCCTACGAGCTGCTGGATTACGTAGGCATTGCCCAGCACGCCAACGAGATTGCCCGGTCCTTGTCCTACGGCGACCAACGCCGCCTGGAAATTGCCCGTGCATTGGCAACTGATCCTATGCTGCTGGCACTGGATGAACCCGCTGCCGGCATGAACCCGTCAGAGACAGTAGTCCTGCGCCAGCTAATAGAAAAAATCCGTGGTGACGGTATTACCGTTCTGTTGATCGAACACGATATGAAGCTGGTCATGGGCCTGTGCGACCGAGTTTTAGTACTGGAATACGGCAAAGTGCTGGCCGAAGGCAAACCCGCTGAAGTCCAACATAACCCGCGCGTGATCGAAGCCTATCTGGGCGCAGGTGCAGCTAAAGATCTGGGTATTACCGTTGAAGAGGAGCAGGCATGAGTACAGAACCGTTGATGCTGGATATTCGGGGTCTGGATGTGGCTTATGGCGGCATCCGGGCGGTACGTGGCTTGGATCTGCGAGTGGGCAAGGGTGAACTGGTTTGCCTGATCGGTGCGAACGGCGCCGGTAAAAGCACGACGCTGCGAGCCATCACAGGCCTGGTGCCTGCTGCTGCAGGACAGATCGAACATCAAGGTGAAAGCATCGTCGGCCTTCCATCGCACCAACTGGTACGTCGTGGTGTGGTCATGGTGCCGGAAGGTCGGGGGATTTTTCCGCAACTGACGATCGAAGAAAACCTGGCCATGGGGGCGTATACCCGCAAGGACCACCACGAAGTGCGCCAGGATATCGAGCGTATCTATACCTTGTTCCCGCGTTTGGCTGAGCGTAAAAAACAATCAGCAGGGACTTTGTCGGGTGGGGAACAGCAGATGGTGGCAATGGGACGGGCGATGATTTCCCGGCCTTCATTGCTGCTGCTGGATGAGCCTTCCATGGGTCTGGCACCGATTATGGTCGAGCGGATTTTTGAACTGATCCAGACGATTGCTAAGGAAGGCGTGACGATTCTGCTGATCGAGCAGAATGCGCGACTGGCTTTAGAACTGGGAGATCGGGGATATGTAATGGAGTCGGGGCGGATTATACTGGAAGGCCCGGCTGCGCAGTTGCTGCATGATCCGAAAGTTAGGGCGGCGTATCTGGGGGAAGAGGATTTTGCGGCGTAAGTAGGATTTAGGGTTGAAGAAAAAGCCAATTAGCTCAGAGCTGATTGGCTTTTTGATTTTTGTGCTGGGTCTTATGAATAGCCTAGTTGCATGGCCGCTACTCAACATCACGGCATAAAGATAGCAACATCAAATTTCTCTTAACTAAGTGTCCGTTACTCTCGCTGTGCATCAAATTGGGCGTCAAAAAAATCAAGGACTAAAACCATTCTATCTATGGCTGATTGTGGCAACGCCTCACCGCTACCCGAGGCACATTCCTCTGCTAAATACCAACCCAACTGCTTTTTGGTAGGAGGTTTTCCCAGCTCCATCTTTTCCGCGGCCAAAGTCAATGTTTCCTCACCGAGGAGCTTCTCTAATGCCATGCCAGTGTATTGCGGAAGCACTTGCCCCAGGGTAAGGATTGAGCTTTTATTCAGAAACCAAGTCGCGAGATAATTCTCGCGTGCTTTGCGCCCCTCTTTGTCGTCATCTAACAAGATGGCGAACGACATTCCTTGACCAAGCATCTGGCTCACAATCGGCCCTGACGCTCCAGAACCCGTTCCAGGTACGAGATTAAAGCGATGGCGATCTCCGGATAAGGTTTTAGCGATTCTAAGTGCGTAATAATCCGAAATTCCTTCTACAATTAAATATGGTCCCGAGCCGATGACTTCGGGAGCCACATACTCCAGTTTTTCTATTACTGGTTGAAAGTAGCTAGAACGGGTCGGATACTGTGCAACGAACTGGCGATAGGATGTCGCGGTGATACATGTTGGTGTAGTATCCAGACCAAAATTCTCTGATTTATCATAGTCGAGTGCAGCGTTTTCGACTATATACGCTGAGCCAAGCCACTGAGGATTAATCATGTGATGGCTGTGCGTAGAATAAATTATTCTATTACCATTGGATGCAATTCGAGAAAAACTAGTTAGAAGCTCTGCCTGTGCTTTAGCATGTAGATTTGCCGCAGGTTCGTCAAAGATAAATACAGTTTTCCGACTTTTTTTCTGCTTAAATCCTGTAAAAAGAAGAAAAGAAAAAAACCATCTAAATCCTAGAGACCTTTCATTTATGGCGTAACGAGACTCGCCATCAGAGACAAAAAATGACGCGTAGGGCAAATTATTCTTCTCTGCATCAACATTCCATTCAACCGTGATACTCTTTGCGGATATCGCGCGTTGAAATATTTTTTGCCAGCTTCCCAAAACTTCACGAGTAATTGCATTTGAGAGTTTTTGAAATACAGAGTCAATTGGTGTTTTGCTTGGGCTGCCGAACAGCATAGAAAGCCAAAATGGATTTCCTTCACTTTCTTTAAAGTCCTCGATCCGCTTGCAAACATGTTTTTCAAGATCTAGGCCCTCTCCCAAGTTATCAAGAATATCCTGTAAAACATATCGATAATGTCGGTTAGTGGGCTTTTCACCCTCATGCTCCCGCAAGTAGATACGTGCAGGCATATCTACCAGAAAGGTGGGGAAATAAGCAATCTGCTCTAAATTTGATTCAATTTTACTCACGCATTGGAGCCAAAGATCAGGCTCTCCAGAGTCTTGTTCAGGGCGCTCATAGGGCTTAAATGTGGTCGCTCTTCCTTTTTTTACACGAATCGGGATATGCCAGTACGAATTGGTCTGACCTAGAGTGCTGTCCTGGAAAGTGAACGTACGGACGACAGCGAATGGTGCAGTTAAGGCATCAGAGTCCAAGGATAATTTTTGTGCTTTCGCCAGTTTGACAAGTGCCTCGATGTCTTCTGAATCAAGTTGGATGGTGCCTTCGATTTCTATCTTTCCAGTAAAAGCCGCTTTGCGGTGGAGAGGAATTAAATTGAGAGCAGACGCCTTGGCAAAAGAACCCTCGAAAAGACTTGCGATTGATTTATCACCGCTGACGAAATGGGAAATGGCTTCCAGTAAAGTGCTTTTACCGCTTTCATTTAGGCCGATAAGAGTAAGAACAGGGCTGGAGGTTCGGGTTTCGAGATCGATTGCCACGTTCTCAGCACCTTTGAAGTTTTTTATTTTAAAGCGAGTAATTCGTGGCATTATAGTTTTCTCCCGAAGATCATGTTATGAGAGTTATTGTAGCCGCCTAATTGAAGTGTCTACCTAGATCACAATTCCAAGGTCGATTTTGTGGCAAGAACATGGAGGAATTGCTGGCAGTGTCAACCGGGGGCTGGCGTTAAATCGTCAACTTTATGAATATATTAGACCGGTTGCCTATAACGGAGCAGCGTGCAGGATAACAGCGTCATGAGCAGGTCTGCAAAGTACGACTTCATCTGGACCTCGGTTGATATTTAGCACCCCATCAAAGCGGTGTGCCAAACACCAATTTCGTAGTGCGGTTTTCATGCGATCATGCTCATAATCACAGTGCTCACTAGTGAATTGCAATAAAGAGACACCATTGAAGTTGGCTAGCTTCAAGGGGTGTGCTGTGGTCAACGTTAGCCTGTATGGGGGCCGTCCATTGATCATGCTGTGTTCGCGTGCTGAATTGTCATAATGGGCCGCGCTGTTCTCATTGCGTGTGCACCAGAGCGCGCGCGAGTCGTCCATTTCAACGTTTGTGGATATCGTACCGCCGTGCCAGAGGATTGTGCCTTGCGACATTGTGAAATGTTGATTGCCACCACACTCCCAGATTTTGGTTAAGGCCGCCACACGTTCCTTGGCTTTGTGTGCCTCTGTCGGTTGAGCTGGGGTCGGATTTGCTAGCACCTCGATGGGGGCTGGACTCTCGCAAGCTGCGTGGGATTGTGGTTGTTTTTTTGAGTAAAACCAGCCGAAGATAGACATCCCTACGCCCTTCACAGTAACGGAATAACTCAGCTTATCAGCCAAATATCCGTATGGCATTTTCAAAGAAGGTTCTGCAATTAAGCGGCCACACTAAACAACGCACCGACGCCAGCCGTTAGTCCCATCGCCAACGCCCCCCAGAAGGTCACGCGGGCGGTTGAGACAAACAGAAGAGCGCCTCCTGCCTTGGCAGCGATCAAGCCTAACAGTGCCAGAAAAAGCAGCGAGCTGCCTGCGACGTACCACATGAGTGCAGAGGTCGGGAGCAAAAGAACTACCAGCAAAGGAAGCAGGGCGCCTGCTGCAAACGTCGAAGCGGAGGCTAGTGCAGCCTGTGCCGGTTTAGCCGCCAAGGTCTCTGATATGCCAAGCTCGTCTCGCGCATGGGCCCCGAGTGCGTCGTGAGCCATAAGTTGGGTCGCTACATTTGAAGCCAGGTTTTCATCCAAGCCCCGATTGACATAAATAGCAGTGAGCTCTGCATGCTCTTGTTCGGAGGCCTTAGTCAACTCTGCTTTCTCGCGGGCCAGATCCGCATTCTCTGTATCGGCTTGGGAGCTGACCGACACATACTCACCCGCAGCCATAGACATGGCCCCAGCGACCAGGCTGGCAACGCCCGCCACAAGAATGCTCTTTGTGCTTGCCCCTGTAGCCGCCACCCCCAAGACCAAGCTTGCTGTAGAGACAATCCCGTCATTCGCACGAAGAACCGCAGCACGAAGCCATCCTGTCCGGTGCGTCTTGTGTCTTTCTGTATGTCTCATGGGTAGCCTCAGGTTGATGTGTGATGGCCTACTGAACCGGCGGTTTGATTAATGACCTTCTTACGCTAAGCACGCGCTTTCAGTCTCGGCATGTAATTAGAAAGTATCAGGAGCAATAGTAATTCGATGTTGATGCAAACAGTCTCTTCAGTACGCTGTTTTCAGCAGAAAACGGCGGTGAATCCATAGACAAAATTCTTCCTTTGTGCCTGACTGATGTTAGCCAGACTGGCAATGTTAAATCCGCCGTCTGTCTGTTTGAGTCAAGGTCGGGCTCAGGCAAGCCTGAAACGGACGGCGATCTCGGCAGTCGTCGCAGGTTTTGATCGGCATACTCACCAGCAGCCGTTTTGGTAAGCTGATGATTGGCATGGCTGTTTGCTTTCCTATCCTCCATTCAAAGAAGGTGCTCCATGAAGATTTTGATGGTTCTTACTTCGCACGATCAACTGGGCAACACTGGCCAAAAAACGGGTTTCTGGCTGGAGGAGTTCGCCGCGCCTTACTACGTCTTTAAGGACGCGGGCGCGCAGATCACGGTCGCTTCGCCGCAGGGTGGACAAGTGCCACTGGACCCAAAGAGCGACGATCCAGCGGCGCAAACCGATGATACCCGTCGTTTCAAGGATGATCCGACGGCTCAGTCCGTATTGGCCGAGACGCAACAGCTCACGGACGTTGTGGCCACCGACTTTGATGCCGTGTTCTATCCGGGCGGGCATGGGCCTTTATGGGATCTAGCCGAAGATCCCACATCGATCGCACTGATCGAAACCATGCTGGCCGCGGGCAAGCCGGTCGCTGCCGTCTGCCACGCCCCAGGCGTGTTGCGCCATGTGAAATCGGCTGACGGCACCCCGCTGGTTCGAGGCAAGTCGGTTACTGGTTTTGCCAACAGCGAGGAGGAGGCTGTCGGTCTGACCGACATCGTGCCATTCCTGGTGGAAGACATGTTGAAAGGCAATGGTGGCAATTACAGCAAAGGCAATAACTGGCAACCCCATGTGGTCAGCGACGGCCTGCTGATCTCTGGTCAGAATCCGGCGTCATCCAAACTCGCCGCTGAGGCCTTGCTGAAGCTCTTGGGCTGAACCCGCCTGCACCAACGATGCTGTGCGCAGCATCGTTGGTGCAGGCGGACTTCGGGCTTGGTTAGCCGACAGCAGACGCTCAGAATCATCGTCTATAGATGAAAACCCGCTCGTTCGTATCGCTGTTTATGGGTAAAGTGAAACAACGTGACTTCAGCCAACGCTCATGAGGGCCGATAGACAGCAACGCTGTTGTCCAGAAACCAAGTTAGAAGGGACTCGTACACGGTCATTTTTAAATCATTAAGGAGAGTATTCATGGCACTTAAACCAGGACCAAAGCCGATAGCAAAATCAACAGGTAAACCAGATCAGCGCCGTCGTGATAACAAGACCACACCAGGGAACACTCCATCACTGAAGCCTAGCAAATCTAGCAATCCCCCAAAAAATAAATAATAAGGGGCTCTAGTTGATTTTTCCTACTATCCCGATAGTCGATCGGATCTGCGCGAAATGCCGCGCAGTCCGCTCACATCTACCTTGGATGACGGCTCTTGACCGATGATTTGATCGCTCACTCTTGGCCGTGAGTCGACATCTTCAGCGCTTTACACCCGTCAAACCTGTTTTTGCTTATCACCTTCAGCGCGGAAAGAGCTATTTATGAGCCTTGTGTTTCGCTAAACGTTTGACATAAGCGTACCGCCAACGCTCACTGCGCCAAGCCTCTTGTTCTCCAGCATCAAGAAACGTCCAGGCCACGAAGCGGCTTTGCTTTTGTCCTTGCGTCATTTCTACGGTTTTGACCTTAACCGCTTTAGCCTTTTTTAAGGCATTCAACACACCGGGTACGTTCGAGGCTTTGGACACCAAGGTACTGAACCAAAGCACTTGCCCGCCTACGGTCACGCTTTCTTCTATCATGTGGCGGATGAAAAGCGCCTCGCCTCCTTCACACCACAACTCCGTCTTCTGCCCACCAAAGTTCAGCACGGGAGCACTCTGCTTGGGCGCGGCCTTACCCAAACCACGCCATTTACGTTGACTAACGCTTGCTGCCTCTTCCTGCGATGAATGGAAGGGAGGGTTGCACAGTGTCAGGTCAAAGTAATCGTTTGCGCCCAGCAAGCCCTTGAAAATATGTCTGGGCGACTTCTGCTGGCGTAACTTGATTGCAGCCGATAAACCAGGATTCCCGTGAATAATGCTTCGTGCAGAAGTCAGCGCATCTGCATCGATATCCGATCCTAAAAATTGCCACCCATATTCGGTATTACCAATCAATGGGTAGATAGCATTTGCGCCCACGCCAATATCAAGGACACGTACTGCCTCACCACGGGGAATGGCTCCCTTATTGCTGTTGGCCAGCAGATCGGCCAGATAGTGCACGTAATCGGCACGCCCCGGAATAGGAGGGCAGAGGTAATTGGCCGGAATATCCCAATGCGCTATGCCGTAAAAGCTCTTCAGAAGAGCACGATTCAGGGTTTTGACGGCACTCGGATCAGCGAAGTTGATACTCTGATCACCGTACGGATTCAAGAAAACGAAAGCAGCCAGTTCGGGCGTTTCTTCGATGAGAGCATCAAAGTCGTAACGGCCCTGATGGCGGTTACGCGGATGGAGTTGAGCCGCCGTTTTGTTTGAAGTGGGTAATTCAGCGTTGGAATTACCTTTTTTGGGAGAGGGCATTGAAATCCGAAATTGGCCTGGGTAAGTCTGAATCGTGGCGCTAGTACGTTTTTAAAGCAAAGTGTCAGGACTAAGGAAGGGGCGGTGCTTGCTGCGCCAAGGCATTTTGCATCGCATCCTTTCCCAGTTTTAATGCTTAGTTCTTGCCCGTGCTACCAAAACCACCTGTACCACGCTCGGTCTCGGTAGAGAACTCATTCACAAATTGCAGTGCCACTTGCACCACAGGCTGGAACATCAATTGGGCGATACGCTCGCCGGGCTGGATCACGTAGTCCTGATCGCTGTCGTTGGCCAGAATCACGCCAATCTCGCCGTGGTAGTCGGCATCAATCACACCAATGCCTTGGGCAACACGCACGCCGTGTTTCAGGGACAGGCCCGAACGTGAGGCGACGATGGCTACCAGGCCAGGGTCCATCATATTGATGGCCAGGCCGGTTTTAACCAGCGTACGGCCGCCTGCAGGCAGGGTAACGGCTTCGCTCAGGCAGGCGCGCAGGTCCATGGCGGCCGAGCCGTCCGTGGCGTAGCTGGGGGCTTCAATCGTTGTGCCCAACAAGTCATTGACGATGCGGGCTTCAATACGGCGGTGCATAGACGGTATCCTGAAAAAAAAAGAGGCAGCGCACCTGCTTTAGCGCTGCCCGTCATCATAAAAGAGAAAAGGGTTTAAAGCCGCTGGGCGATATCTTGAACCAGTTGGCGCGCCGCCAGCAGTTTATCCTGGGCAGGCCAGTGCATATGGCCTTGCTCGTCAAACAGCACCAGCTCGGTGTCGTCGGCGTTCATGGCGCGCTGGGCCAGGTTGGCAACCAATAAAGGCACATTTTTACGCTGGCGCTTGGCCTGGGCGTGCTCGATCAGGTTGTCGGTTTCAGCGGCAAAGCCTACGCAGAAAGGACCGTTCTTCAACGCAGCAACCTCGGCCAGAATGTCGGGGTTGGGGCTGAATTGCAGGTCTGGCGTGGCTTGTTCGGAGGTCTTTTTGATTTTGATGTCGCTGGCATTGCTGACGTACCAGTCTGCTACCGCTGCAACGCTGATGAAGATATCGGCATCATCCACTTGGGACATGACGGTGGCATGCATTTGACGGGCCGTTTCCACATTGATGCGGCGTACCTGGTAGGGCGCTTCCAATGCTACCGGGCCGGATACCAGCGTGACTTGTGCACCAGCTTCCTGAGCCGCACGGGCAATGGCGTAGCCCATCTTGCCGGAGGAGCGGTTGCTGATGACGCGGATTGGGTCGATAGGCTCGCTGGTCGGGCCAGCGGTGATCAGGACTCGTTTACCAGCCAGCAGCTTGGGCTGGAAGAAGGCCGTCAGTTCAGCCAGCAGTTGGGCCGGTTCCAGCATGCGACCGTCGCCGGTTTCACCACAGGCCTGATCGCCGCTGCCGGGGCCCAGAATATGCACGCCGTCGCGGCGCAGTTGTTCGACATTGCGCTGAGTGGCCGGGTGCAGCCACATTTCCCGATTCATGGCTGGGGCGATCAGCAGGGGGCAGTGTCCACGGGCCACGCATAAGGTGCTGAGCAAGTCGTCGGCCAGACCGTTGGCCAGCTTGGCCATGAAGTTGGTGCTGGCGGGGGCGATCAGGATGGCATCAGCATCCCGGCTAAGCTGGATGTGAGCCATATTGTTGGGAACACGCGCATCCCACAAGTCGGTGTAGACGGTACGACCCGACAGGGCCTGAAAGGTGACCGGGCTGATGAAGCGTGTGGCCGATTCGGTCATGACCACATCAATCCGGGCACCCAGGTCCTGGCTGCGACGCAAGAGTTCGGCGGTTTTATAAGCAGCGATGCCGCCGGTGATGCCAAACACCAGTTTTTTATTGCTAAGCATAGGACATGATCCTTACAGACTCAGGAGCGCTGTCGTTTGTTGCGGCGCATGCGCATGAACTCGTCCAGCACCAACAGGGCAGCGCCGCAGCTGATAGCGACGTCGGCAATATTGAAGGCCGGAAAGTAGGATTGATTCCAGTAGAACAGCAGAAAATCTACCACGTGTCCGTGCATCAGGCGATCCACCACGTTGCCGATAGCACCACCCAGAATCAGGCTTAGCGACAGGCAAAACAAGGGCTGCTTGGCCGAGCGGCGCAGCATGGTCACGATAAAGACCGTGGCGACAGCGGCAATGCCTACAAAGAACCAGCGCTGCCAGCCCTGACCACCGGCCAGAAAACTGAATGCCGCGCCGGGGTTGTAGAGCAGGGTGAAATCAAAAAAGGGCAGGATATTCCAACGTTCCTGATAGAACAGGTTGGTGTCGAAATACTGTTTGGTCCATTGGTCCAGGCCGACAATAAAGGCGGCCAGACCAATCCAGGCCCAGAACTGCCGCGAGGGCAGCCGGGCCTGGCCGGGAGAAGGGGCCATGTCCTTATCAGGCATGGTGACGTACTTCGCCTTCGCCAAACAGATTGTCCTCGCAACGACCACACAGGGTGGGGTGCTCGGCGCTCTGGCCTACGTCTGGGCGGTGGTGCCAGCAACGCTCGCATTTGGCCTGTTCGGTAGGGGTAACGTCGATGCGCAAATCGCCTTCGCCTGCATGTACATCGGCGCGCGAGACGATCAGCATGAAGCGCAGATCTTCGCCCAGAGATTGCAGGAATTCCAGATCCTGACCGTTGGCGTAGATGTCGATTTCGGCAGCCAGGGAGGAACCGATGGCGCCGGTGCTACGTACATCTTCAATGCGGCGCATCACGTCGGCACGGATGGCGCGCAGGCGTTGCCACTTGCTGCTCAGTGCCGATTGTTCGCCTTGCTCGGGCAGGACATGGAACAGTTCGGTGAAGATGGTGCCGCTAGGAACCGTACCACCGTGCATGTCACGCCAGGCTTCTTCTGCCGTGAAGGACAGGATAGGGGCCATCAGCTTGAGCAGGGTTTGTGTCAGGTGGTACAGCGCCGTTTGAGCCGAACGACGTGGCTGGCCATCTTTGGCGGTGGTGTACAGACGGTCTTTCAGAATATCCAGATAGAACGCGCCCAGGTCTTCGGAGCAGAAGGTCTGCAAGCGAGCCACGATGGGGTGGAACTCGTAACGCTTGTAGTGCTCCAGCAACTCGGCCTGCATGTCGGCGGTCATTTGCAGGGCGTAGCGGTCGATTTCGGTCAGTTGATCAACAGGCACAGCATGTTGGGTGACGTCGAAGTCGGCCAGGTTGCCCAGCAGGAACTTCAAGGTATTGCGGATACGGCGGTAGCCTTCCACAACACGCTTCAGAATTTCGTCGGAGATGGACAGCTCGCCCGAGTAATCAGTAGAGGCGGCCCACAGGCGCATGATCTCGGCACCCATCTTGTCGGCAATTTCTTGCGGCTTGATGATATTGCCCAGCGATTTGCTCATCTTGCGACCATTGCCGTCCACCACGAAACCGTGGGTCAGCAGGGCTTTGTAGGGTGCGCGGCCATACAGCATGCAGCCGGTCAGCAAGGACGAGTGGAACCAGCCGCGGTGCTGGTCCGAGCCTTCCAGGTACAGGTCGGCAGGCCATTGCAGCTTGTCAGCGTGCGAGCCGTGGGTGGTGTGATCCTTGCCACCCAGCACGGTGGCGTGCGTGGTGCCCGAGTCAAACCATACGTCCAGCGTGTCGCGGTTTTTCTCGTACAGATCGGCCTCGTCACCCAGCAGGTCGCGTGGGTCCAGGTTTTGCCAGGCCTCGATACCACTCTTTTCGATGCGCTCGGCCACTTGCTCCATCAGCTCGGGCGTGCGGGGATGCAGTTCACCCGTTTCCTTGTGCACAAAGAAAGCCATGGGCACACCCCATTGGCGCTGACGCGACAAGGTCCAGTCGGGGCGGTTAGCGATCATGGCGTGCAGGCGGGCACGACCCCAGGAGGGGTAGAACTCGGTGTTATCAATGGCTTCCAGAGCCATTTCACGCAAGGTACGGCCGCTGCTGTTTTCCTTGTCCATACCGGCAAACCATTGGCTGGTGGCACGGTAGATGATGGGCGTCTTGTGACGCCAGCAGTGCATGTAGCTGTGCGGGTGCTGTTCGGTTTTCAGCAAAGTACCGGCGTTCTGCAAGGCTTCCACGATTTGCGGATTGGCCTTCCAGATCATCTGGCCGCCAAACAGGGGCAGATTCTCGGCGTAATGCCCATTGCCCATCACGGGCGTGAGCATGTCGTCGTCCTTCATGCCGTGGGCTTTGCAGGAGATAAAGTCTTCAATACCGTAGGCAGGAGCCGAGTGCACCACGCCCGTACCGCTGTCCAGGGTGACGTAGTCGCCCAGGTACACAGGGGAGCGGCGTTGGTAGCCTGCGTCCACGTGGGCCAGAGGGTGATTGAATTCGATCAGGTTCAGGGCTTCGCCGGTGGCGGTGGCTACAACCTGGCCACTCAGGCCCCATTGTTCCAGGCAGGATTTCACCAGCTCTTCGGCCACGATCAGCATGGAGCCGGTAGCGCGTGGGCTGTCCAGTTTCACCAGGGCGTAGCTGATTTCAGGGTGTACGTTCAGCGCCTGGTTGGCAGGGATGGTCCAGGGAGTGGTGGTCCAGATGACGATGGCGCCATCGTCCACGCTGTCCACGCCAAAGGCGGCAGCCAGCTTGTCTTTTTGCGCGAAGGGGAAGGCTACGTGCACGGACGGGTCGGTGCGATCCGCGTATTCAACCTCGGCTTCTGCCAGGGCGGAACCACAGTCAAAACACCAGTTCACGGGTTTCAGGCCACGGAACACGAAACCTTTTTGCATGATCTTGGACAGCACGCGCAGCTCGTCGGCTTCGTTACTGAAGTTCATGGTCAGGTAAGGCAGGTCCCAGTCGGCCAGCACGCCCAGACGCTTGAAGTCCTTGCGCTGGCTGTCGATCTGTTCCAGAGCGTAGGCGCGCGCCTTGGCCTGAACTTCCGCCACAGGCAGGTTCTTGCCGTATTTCTTTTCGATCTGGACTTCAATGGGCATGCCGTGGCAGTCCCAGCCGGGCACGTATTGCGCGTCAAAGCCGGCCATATTGCGGCTTTTGACGATGATGTCTTTCAGAACCTTGTTGACCGCGTGGCCAATGTGAATGTCGCCGTTCGCATAGGGAGGGCCGTCGTGCAAAATAAATTTGGGACGACCGGCACTGGCTTGCCGAATTGCTGCATAGACTTTGTTTTCTTCCCACTGGCTAATCCAGCCCGGCTCACGTTTGGCGAGGTCGCCACGCATGGGAAAGGGGGTGTCGGGCAAATTGAGAGAGTTTTTATAGTCCATTTGAAGCAAAGTAGTCGCGAGCGCGTTGTGCATCGTTGTCGATGGCGGCGATCATTGTGATGAGGTCCGGGAATTTTTCCTCGTCCCTGACAAATTCCAGAAATTCTATACGGGCAAGTTTACCGTAAGCATCCAGGCGTTGGTCCAGTAAATGCACCTCTAACAGCAGCCGTCCCTGGTCTATGACGGTTGGGCGTACCCCCAAGGAGGCAATGCCGGGCAGAGCCTGTCCGGTCAGTCCGTGAACCCGGACCACGTACACGCCTGAGCGGGCGGCACAGTGTTCGGGAACACGCACGTTCAAGGTCGGGTAGCCAATGTCCCGGCCCAGCTTCTGGCCATGAATGACATGACCACTAATATGAAAGGGTTTGCCCAGCAGGGCACGGGCGCGGTCCAGCTGGCCCACGGCCAGGGCGGTGCGCACTTCCGAGCTGGAGATGCGGCGGCCATCGGCATCGGCCACATCGTGCAGGGTCTCGACGCTGAAGCCATGGCGCTTGCCCGCTTCGCGCAACATTTCAATGTCACCGGCCCGTTTGTGGCCGTAGCGGAAATCCTCGCCCACCAGCAACCAGCCGGTGTTCAGACCCTGGACCAGAATCTCGTCAATAAAGGTAGCGGCCGACATATCGGCCATGGCCTGATTGAAGCGAGCCAGATAAATTTGTTCAATGCCGCATTGATGCAGGGCTTCGACCTTGTCGCGCAGGCCGCTGATCTGTGTGGGGATCAGTTCGGGCCGTTGGCCGCGCTGCGCAAAAAAGGCGCGCGGGTGGGGCGTGAAGGTCATTACACAGGAGCTCAGGTCCTGCTGGCGCGCCACTTCATTGACGCGATGCAAGATGGCCTGATGGCCCAGGTGGACCCCGTCAAAATTGCCAATGGTGACAGCGCTGCGGGCCGTGCTGTTGCGCCGCGGCAGAGAGCGATAGAGTTTTAGATCAGATTTCACAAGCGAGAGTTTACAATTTTGGATTCGTTATTTCTCGGGAAACAGGATTTTGACCGATTCCACCCTACCTTGTCGCCTTGTTGTGCTTATTTCAGGCCGGGGCTCCAACTTGCAGGCCATAGGCGAACTGATCAAGACAGCGGGCTTAAATGGCCGTATCGAGGCGGTCATCTCTAACAAGGGCGATGCGCCCGGACTGGAATGGGCGCAGCGTCAAGGGCTGCCTACCGAGACGGTTTCGCATCGCGAATTTGCAACACGTGAAGCCTTTGACCAGGCTTTGGCACGCGTGATCGACCGCTACCAGCCAGATTATGTTCTACTTGCGGGATTCATGCGCATCCTGAGCACAGGTTTTGTTCAGCACTATGCAGGCAAGCTCATCAATATACACCCATCCTTGCTTCCTAGCTTTCCCGGTTTGAATACCCATCAACAGGCACTTGACGCGGGCGTGCAGTTTCACGGCTGCTCGGTGCACTTTGTGACCCCTGTGCTCGATGATGGTCCCATCATTGCTCAAACTATCGTGCCCGTCCTGCACGACGATGATGCCCAAACCCTGGCAGAGCGCGTTCTGGCAACTGAACACCACGTCTATACCGAGGCCGTACGCTGGCTGATCGAGGGACGGGTGCGTTTGCAGGCTGATGGCCGTGTCGAGGTTGCCGGACTTGCGCATCGCGGCTTTTATTTCCCCGCCTGATTGAGCGGGCTATTTGGAATTTTTGAATATTCATGTCTGATCACCAACAATCCCGCGGCCGCTCGGACCGCAAGCGCCCGTCCTCGTCTGCCCAACGTAACGAGTCCGGGGCGCGTGGTCGCCCTTATGCAGCACGCCGCGACAAACCCTCGGGTCCACCCGAGCCGGGAGCGATGGCACAGCGCCGTCTGGAGCAGGTCTCCAGCGCCCTGGGTGAAGTTTTGCAGTGGAAGCACCCCGCCGACCTGGCCTTGACACGCTGGGCGCGTACACGCCCCAAAATGGGCTCGCGTGACCGTGCCGAGATTCGCGAGGCCGTGTTTGATGTGCTGCGCCACCTGCGTCAGTACCGTAACTGGGCGGAAAGCGGCGTAGGCCCATCCACCCGTCGTCTGGCCATTCTGGGCCTGTCTACCGCCATCGGTCAGGAATCCCTGTCTTTGGGTCTGACGGAAGAAGAGCGCCAGTGGCTGGGCCATATCCGTGCCCTGAATGTGGACGGTCTGCCGGTTGGCGTGCGCCTGAGCCTGCCCGAGTGGCTGGAAGAGCGTCTGAAAGAGATCCCGGATTCCTACAAGCTGATGGCCGCCATGAACGAGCAGGCCTTGCTGGATCTGCGCGTCAATCCCATGAAAGCCGAGCGTGACGCCGTATTGCGTCAGCTGCAAAACGGCCCCATGGCGCGCTTCAAACCCGTTGCCATGCCGTTTTCGCCTTGGGGTATCCGTATTGAAGGCCGCCCATCTGTCGCAGTATGGCCACAGTATGAGAAAGGCGAGCTGGAAATTCAGGAAGAGGGCAGCCAGTTGCTGACCGCCTTGCTGGAGCCTCGCCGTGGCGAGATGGTTATTGACTACTGCGCCGGTGCTGGTGGCAAATCCCTGCTGCTGGGCGCCCTGATGCGCTCCACAGGCCGTTTGTACGCCTTTGACGTGTCCGCAACCCGTTTGAACAAGGCCAAACCGCGCTTTGCTCGTGCTGGTCTGTCCAATGTGGTGCCTGTCGTGATTCAGGAAGCGGGCGACCAGCGTGTTCGCCGCCTGCATGGCAAGGCACAGCGCGTATTGGTCGACGCCCCTTGCAGCGGCTTGGGAACTTTACGTCGAAATCCTGATCTTAAGTGGCGTCAACACCCCCAAGCTCTGGAGCAGTACACTCAGATGCAGGCCGACATTCTGGAGCAAGCTGCGGCTTGCGTCGCACCAGGAGGTCGTTTGGTTTATGCAACATGTAGTTTCTTGCCTGAAGAAAACGAGCAGCAAGTGCAGGCGTTCTTGGACAAACATCCCGAGTTCAAGCTGCTGGATGCCCGGGAAATCTTGAAGGACAAATGTCCGGCCCTCGCGCTAGAGGGGCCTTATTTGAATCTGCGCACGGACCGTCACCAAACCGACTGTTTCTTTGGTGCGGCACTTGAACGAATCACGGAAAGTGCTTGATTTAAAGCAAGTTCGTCCTTAAATAGTGTTATTGTTAACTGGTTAGGTGGGCTACACTTTTCCGGTTTCCCTTAACACAAAGATCAGGTCTAAAAGGGTCTATGCAATCGTTTCTTTCTTTTCTTGCTGACGGATGGCTGCAACTGTCTTGGTGGCAGCTTACTCTCGTCATTCTGGCGGTGACTCATGTCACTATTGTGTCAGTTACCGTATTTCTCCACCGCAGTCAGGCGCACCGCGGGCTGGACCTGCACCCAGCGCTGATGCATTTCTTCCGTTTCTGGCTCTGGATGACCACCGGTATGGTCACAAAAGAATGGGTTGCGATTCACCGCAAGCACCACGCCAAATGCGAACGTGAAGGCGATCCCCATTCCCCTGTGGTCTTTGGTCTGGGCCAGGTGTTCTTCCGTGGTGCAGAACTGTACCGTCAGGAAGCCACCAACCCTGAAACCTTGAAGCGTTTCGGTCACGGCACCCCCGATGACTGGCTCGAACGCAACCTGTACAGCAAATACAGCATGTTGGGTATTACCATCATGTTGGGTATTGATCTGTTCCTGTTCGGTCTGCTGGGTCTGACTGTCTGGGCTATCCAGATGGCCTGGATTCCTTTCTGGGCTGCCGGTGTGGTGAACGGTCTGGGTCACGCTATCGGTTACCGCAACTTTGCCAGCCCTGATACCAGCACCAACGTGTTCCCTTGGGGCATCATCATTGGTGGTGAAGAGCTGCACAACAACCACCACGCTTACGGTACGTCCGCCAAGTTCTCCAGCAAATGGTACGAATTTGACTTGGGCTGGTGCTACATCTCGGTGTTCAAGGCACTGGGTCTGGCCAAGGTCAAGAAGGTCGCTCCCAAGCTGCGTCTGGAGCCTAGCGTGCCTTCGAATGCTCCGCTGGAAGGCATCAGCCTGGCCACCTTGCAGGGCGTGATTACTCACCGCTACGAAATTCTGGCCCGCTATGCGGACATCATCAAAACCACGGCCTCGGAAGAGATTGCCCGTCTGAAACCACAGGTGAACAAGGACAATCCGAATTGCTCCTGGTCCCTGCTGGAAAGCTGCAATGACTGGATTGGTCGTGGCGACGATGTGCTGGCTCCCGAGCAGCGCGCTGAACTGGAAACGGTAGCGGCTGGCGATTCCCGCCTGTCCATCCTGGTTCGCATGCAGCGTGAACTGGCCGGTATCTGGGAAAGCTCCAGCGCCTCCAGCGAGCAGTTGCTGTCCGACCTGCGCGCATGGTGCCAGCGCGCTCAGCAAAGTGGTATTGAAAGTCTTGAGCAGTTCGCCTTGCGTCTGCGCCGCTACGCGGCATGATGGATCGCTTAAACCCGGAACAGCGAGCCGCCGTTACTTTACCCTCTGGCCATGCCCTGGTGCTGGCCGGAGCCGGTAGCGGAAAAACCAGTGTACTGACCTCTCGAATGGCCTGGTTAATCCAGACCGGGCAGGTCAGCCCACATGGCCTTGCTGCTGTTACCTTCACCAATAAAGCCGCGCGCGAAATGCTGACGCGGCTTACTTCTTTATTGCCTATCGATACCCGCGGAATGTGGGTCGGGACCTTTCACGGCCTGTGCAATCGCTTGCTGCGCATGCATTACCGTGATGCCGGTCTGGTACAGACTTTCCAGATCCTGGATACGGCAGATCAGTTGGCCTCCATCAAGCGCATGGTCAAGGCCAACAATGTGGACGACGAAAAATTTCCGCCCAAGGAAATTCAGAAGTTCATCAACGCCTGTAAAGAAGATGGCCAACGTCCTGGCGACCTGGAAGCTCACGACCCCCACCGCCGCCGCCTGATCGAGCTCTATCAGCTTTATCAAGAGCAGTGCGAACGTGAGGGTGTGGTGGACTTTGGCGAGCTATTGCTGCGTGCCTACGAGCTGTTGTCCCGCAATGCCCCCATTCGTGAGCATTATCAGCGCCGTTTCAAACACATTCTGGTTGACGAGTTCCAGGACACCAACGTGCTGCAGTATCGCTGGTTGCGTCTTTTGGCCGGTGATCAGGCCTGCATGTTTGCCGTGGGCGATGATGATCAGTCCATCTATGCTTTCCGTGGCGCGAACGTGGGCAATATGGCCGACTTCGAGCGCGATTATGCCCGTGGCAATGTAATACGCCTGGAGCAGAACTATCGGTCCTGCGGCCATATTCTGGATTCAGCCAACGCGCTGATCGAGAACAATAGTGGTCGCCTGGGCAAGAATCTGTGGACCGATAGCGGCGAAGGCGAGCTGGTACGCATCAGCGAACTGGCCTCGGATGCTTTGGAAGCTCAGTGGATTGTGGATGAAGTCCGCGCCCTGATTGCTGAAGGCAAGCCACGTCGTGAAATTGCCATTCTGTATCGCAGTAACGCCCAGTCGCGGGTGATCGAGCACAGGCTGTTTTCCCAAGGCTTGCCCTACAAAGTGTATGGCGGCCACCGCTTCTTCGAGCGTCAGGAAATCAAGCACGTACTGGCTTACTTGCGCCTGATGGACAACGCAGATGATGACACCGCTTTCCTGCGCGTCGTGAACTTTCCGACTCGTGGTATCGGTGCCCGCTCTGTCGAGCAACTGGCTGATCTGGCGCGCGAACGCGGTACCAGCCTGTTGCGTGCAATTCCCTATTTGCAAGGGCGTGCGGCTGCCAGCTTGATGCGTTTCTCGAACCTGATTCAGGATATGGCCAGCCAGGCGCAGATCCTGTCTTTGCCCGAGCTGATTGAGCACGTTGTCCACGATAGCACCTTGCTGGCCCATTACCAGGCCGACCGCGAAGGTGCCGAGCGACTGGAAAACTTGCAGGAATTGGTCAACGCAGCCACGGTGTTTGTGGGTGAAGAAGGCTTTGCCGAGCTGCCAGCCGGTCGAGTCCCAGAAGCTGTGGCGGGCGAGTCCGAGCAGGCCATGCAGAACCCGGACCAAGCGACTGCCTCCGTGCTGGCTCCCATGTCGCCTTTGGGCTCCTTCCTGACCCATGCTTCTCTGGAGGCCGGGGACAATCAGGCCCAGGCAGGCCAGGACGCCATTCAGCTGATGACGATCCATGCCGCCAAAGGTCTGGAGTTTGATGCGGTCTTCATTACCGGCCTGGAAGAGGGTTTGTTCCCGCATGAGAACAGCTTGTTCGACCCCGGTGGGATCGAGGAAGAGCGTCGCTTGATGTACGTGGCGATTACGCGGGCACGTCAGCGCTTGTACATTACCCTGGCACAAAGCCGCATGCTGCACGGCCAGACGCGTTACGCCATGCGTTCACGCTTTCTGGAAGAGCTGCCGGAGCAACACATCAAATGGTTGTCGGCTCGCTATACCAGTTCGCCCATGCAGTCAGAGGCCAGTTCGGGTGCATTCCGTCGTGGTCAGAGCTGGGAGTCCAAGGACAAGAGCTATTCGGCCCAGCCTTACGGCGGTCGCAGTCACACCAGCGTGCTGGAAGTGAATGGCCAGACCTTCCGTGTGGGGCAGGGGGTGCATCACAACCGCTTTGGTGAAGGCACCATTATTAATTTGACCGGTCAGGGCGATGATGCCCAGGCCTTGATTCAGTTCCGTGAAGTCGGCAGCAAGACTCTGGCCCTGGCCATTGCCAAGCTGGATCCTGTGAGCTGATAAGCGAAATAGGTACTGAGTCAGTCGATTGCAGTTTGA
Organism: Alcaligenes faecalis; assembly: GCF_002443155.1. Classification (NCBI taxonomy): domain Bacteria; kingdom Pseudomonadati; phylum Pseudomonadota; class Betaproteobacteria; order Burkholderiales; family Alcaligenaceae; genus Alcaligenes; species Alcaligenes faecalis. The sequence goes on from NZ_CP023667.1 coordinate 1,327,752, forward strand.
AGGCCCCCGGATACTCCGGGGGCTTTTTTTATGGCCGCACAAAGCCATGGGAGTTTTCAAACAGACGCGTTTTTTTGCCTGGTTTTTGCATTAAGCAGTTCAATTCTCCTGCTCCTCATTCTTGGTTTCCTAGCCTCCCAAGAAAAAACTCATGTTTTATTTCCTGTTTTTGACTGGGGGAAGGTGTGTTCGGAAACCCATGCTGTATGCGGGTTTCCTGTTTTTAGTGTTCTTCTTTTAGCTGCTATATGAGCGTTATATATAAGGGTTATAGTTTCTGGTTATAAAGATAGTGCCCCCATAAAATCGAAGCCTAAATTAATTACAGATAACAAACACACATGGAGGCGATCATGGAACCTAGCAATCTCTCGCGCCGGCGCATGCTTTTGTCCACGGGCGGAGTCATGGCCTTGGCGGGAACGGCAAGCCTGACACCCTTGTCAGCTGCACTGGCCCAGGAAAAGGCGAAAACGCAGGCTAAAGCCTTGCCAGCCTATGCATCCTGGAAACATGCCGATAGCTTGATCGTGCACAGTGCCAACACCATTGAAACCAAGCGCAGCGCGTTTGGTTCGGGTCTGATCACACCGCTGGACCGCTTGTTCGTGCGCAATAACGTCGCTCCTCCGTCCGAGCAGATCGTCGCCGATCCAGACGCATGGGTATTGGCGATCAAGGGCGTAAAGAATCCTAAAGACATGACCGTGGCCGAGCTGAAACGCCTGGGTCTGGTCGCCGTACCCATGGTGCTGCAGTGCTCTGGTAACGGTCGTGCTTTTTTCCCCGAGAAACCCAGCGGTACACAGTGGACCGTAGGCGCAGCAGGCTGTGTGGTCTTTACTGGCGTGCCGATCAAGGCTGTGCTGGAGGCTGTCGGTGGCATGGAAGAGGGTGCCAAGTACATGACCGGTCAAGGCGGCGAGGAGATTCCTCAGGGATTGGACCCGAACACCATCATGGTGGAGCGTTCGATTCCGCTGGAAGCCATTGATGACGCGATTCTGGCTTGGGAAATCAATGGTCAGCCTATCCCTCTGGCCCACGGCGGCCCCTTGCGCTTGGTCGTGCCGGGTTACACCGGGGTCAATAACGTCAAGTACATCAAGCAGCTGGCGTTTACCAAGGAGCAGTCTGCCGCCAACATTCAGCAAAACAGCTACCGCCTGGCGCCAGTGGGTGAAAAGTCCAACCCGAATCAGGAATCGGTTTGGGAAATGCCCGTCAAATCCTGGGTGACCAGCCCCAGCGGTGAGCCGGGTGAGGAGCTCAAGGCCGGCAAGGTACAGATCCAGGGCTTGGCCTTTGGGGGCATGACGGCAGCCAAAGAGGTGGAAGTGTCCGTGGATGGCGGCAAAAACTGGGTGAAAGCGACGTTTGTGGGCCCTGATCTGGGCAAATATGCGTGGCGTCAGTTCGTTGTGGGCGTGGATCTGAAACCGGGCAAGTACGAGATTGCCAGTCGTGCGACCAGCGAAGCAGGCACGGCACAGCCTGAAGAGCGTGTAGCCAATAACCGTGGCTATTTGAACAATAGCTGGCGCGACCACATGCTGGCTGTCACGGTAGTTTAAGTCTTGAATGTTGTACCCGCCCCGTCAGCTCGGGGCGGTTATGGAAGGGAATCATGAAGAAATATCTCGTTGCTGCAGTATCTGTATTTGTTTTCAGTACCCAGGCTTACGCTCAGGAGCAAGGCAAGGAACTGTTTCTGACAGGCGCCAAGCCCATTGCCTGTGCGGTCTGTCATACCCTGGCTGATGCGGGTTCAGCCGGGGCCATCGGTCCGGATCTGGATGAACTCAAGCCGGGCAAGGAGCAGATCCTGAAGGTCATGAAAGAAGGCATGGGTGCCATGCCTTCTTTTGCTCAAACCATGAGTGACGAAGAGCGTGATGCTGTCGCCACCTATGTCAGCTCTGTAGCGGGTCAATAAACCCTGTTGTTGCCCTTGTAGTCAGGCATTGGCCGCCTTACCGATCTTGCTCCTGGTCAGGGTGCAGAAATTCGGTAGGCGGCTTTTTGTTGGCATTGTGATGCAGGACGCGGGCAGGGCGGCCCTCTTCATCCAGCCAGATCTGGCCAATGCCGGAACCATTCCAGACGCGCTCTCCATGCTTGCGCTGATCTGGCAGACGTGGGCTGATGCTCAGGTCACGGCGTTGCGTAAACCAGTTAAGGGGAGAGCGGGGGGAATAGAGCCAGCGGTTAAGCCGATCCAGCCAGTTCAGCAGCCCCTCCGGAAATTCGTTCTTGATGCCGCTGCTGGTCACTTGCCAGATATGCGGGATATGTTTGCTGTGGCGTACCTGCACATCGTAGACGAAGGAGTAGTGCACATCTCCGGACAAAATCACGTAGTTACCGGGAGTGCGCGAATGCCTGAAGATATTCAGCATGGTATTGGCGGCCCCCCGGTGAGCCATCCAGTTCTCGGCATCCACCGTCAGAGCAAAGCCTGCGTAGGTACAGATTCGTTGAATGACCTCGATCAGCTTGACGCCGAACATGGGCGTGGGTGACACAATCACGGCGGCACGTTCGTCCAGCAACTCGTGCTGCAGCTCGGTCAAGGACTCCCAATCCATCAAGCCGGAAGGGCGGCTTGGCATGCGGCGGTTATGCCATCGGCGCGTGCGTGTATCAAGCACAATCAGCGTGGGCTGGGTGCGCAGCACATAGTCCCACTGACGAAACTCCAGCAACTCCTTGATGAGCGTGTCCTGTGTGTGGTGTTCAAGACGTTGATGCTTATCGGGCGATTGGGTCCAGGCGGTGACCGTGTCCAGTATGGACTCAAAGACCTCGGGGCGGTTGCCCCAGGCCTGACACAACGTATACGCTACCAGGGCATTGCCCACGATCTGTCGTGAAAAAGGATGGCCGTAGGCGACGCTTTCCCATTTGGCAGACAGATTCCAGTCATCGGTGATGTCATGGTCGTCAAAAATCATCAGGGTTTGCACGTGCGCCAACAAACGGGCTGCCTGGGGCAAATCCTGACGGAAGCCTTGCAGAGCGGCCGCTTCACGTTCCCAGCGTTGCTGATGTTTGGGTTCCAGAGCTGGGGGAGTGGGCTCGGCAATGATTTGCCAGGGAATGGGGGACCAGACCAGCAAGTACATGGCAAAGACTTCAGCCAGCGTCACCAAATGATTGTGGGCATTGGCGGTGGTGAAAATCGGCTTTTCTACGCCACCAAAAAAACGCTCACGCAGATCTTCGTTGGATTTGAAGGCCGGCAGCAAATCTGCGCGCCGGTAATAACTGGCGGGATGTCGATAAAGAGATTCGCTATCCGAGACAACCGCGCCTTCCAGATATTCTCCATACAAGCCTAGTCGCTTGATCAGGGAGTGAATGGCCGCCAGCATGGGGCCTGCCACATCGTCGGCATAGACCTGATCCCCGGACAGCATGAGCAGGGCTGGTCGGGCCTGGGCCTGAGGGATGCGCTCGCTCAGTACCGTGTCAGCCTGTGCCAAGCCATCACGGGAGGCGTGATGAGGTTTGCGGCAGGAACCAAACATCAGATTATCGGCGCGGCTGGCCAACACAAAGTTGGGCCGGGTCTGTCCCTGATGCAATAAATGGGGGGACCAGTCTGCGATCCCTTGTTCCGTTCCGCTGGCTGTTGAGTGGATCAGATCGTAGTGCACCAACGTGTCCTGGGGAAGCGGGCCGCTAAGTGCTACATCAATGAAATGAATAAAGGCGTGCTTGCCCAGCTGCACAATCCGGCATTGATCGGTATCCAGAGGGATACGTTGAGGAGGGCAGCCTTCCGGCTCCAGAATTAAATCCAGGGACAAGCTGGAACTGCCGACCAGCCAGAGGACTAAACGCTGGGAATCCAGGCGACGCAGAATAGGGCCCGCAAGTACCGGGGGCAAGTTGGAAGAAGGTTGGGAGAGACTCAAACGGGTAACAGCCAGAATCAGAAAAGACAATGGACAGCGTAGAGCGCAGAAAGTTGCAGTTCCAGCTTTGTTAGTGGAGCAATCTGTGTAGCGGAATGTTGGATAGATGGAATAAGAACAAGCAGGGCCATCTGTCATCAGTGGCCCTGTCTTGTCCGGCGGGTCCGCGTTTTACGATGTAGCCGCGCTGCTTAGTGGTTTTCCATTTCAGGCTTGGTTTCCAGAAATGCCGCCACTTGTGCGTCCAGATCGCCCTCATGAACGACGCGTACCGGAAAGCCGAATTTCTCGCTTAAAGGGGCGACAAAGGCATTCAGGGAAAAGGCCATCAAGGCATTGCTCACGACAACCAGGCTGGCGGCACAGGAGGTGCTCAAGCGGCTGCGGTTGTCCTTGATCCATTGCGAGAACTCCTCCTTGTCCGAACTATCCTCTGCGCCGGGCAGCTCTCGGGTCAGCAAGACAAAGCGCTGCCCTTGATCCAGCAAGGTTTCCAGCTCCTCTTTCCAGTTGGAAGGGGCGCTGTTCGAGATCCAGATACGGGGGAATTCCTGTGTGGCAACGTGCATGGACGGGTCCTGAAAAGGTCTGTTTATGGTTTGTTTTGAATGCGCTGCTTTGTACCATCAATCAACAGGTTCAGGCCAGTGATAAAACGGCCCGTAAAGTCATCGGAAAAAATCGCCTCACGTGCCTGCCAGTTGCAGGGGTATTTTTCTTGAGCCAATTCTAAAAAAGCCTGTTTGCGTAAAGACAGGTCCAATGTGCTGCCCGGCCCAAGCGCCTGTTCTTCCATGACAAAACCCAGAATGTAGTAGATCAGGCTAAAGCTGGCCTCGGCAGCAAATTGGCTGTCTGCGCCTGCCTGCATGAAAGCGGACAAGAAGGCTTCGCTGGTGCGCAGCACATTGTCTGTGACTACATAGGTGCCCGCAAAAACACGGGCTCCGTCGCGCCGTTGCAAGAGGGCCTGCCGAAATTCCAGAGCCAGGTGACGGACTTGTTCATCCCAGGTCTGATCGCTTGGGCAATGGCGCGCCACGTTTTCTACCAGAGCGTCGGCCATGCCATCAATCAAGGCTTGCTTGGCATTGAAGTGCCAGTACAGCGAGGGGGCCTGGATGTTCAGGGCCTGGGCCAGCTTGCGCAATGTCAGTCCTTCCAAACCTTCCTGGTCCAGCAAGTCCAGCGCTGTCTGGATGATGTGTTCGCGTTGAATACGGGGCGCTTTCGTTGCCATGTTCTCTCCGATATTTGCAACCTAACGCTGTTAGTGTATCATTCGCCCATAGACTAACAGTGTTAGGTTATGATTTTTGATTGAGCAGGGATACGGTTATGAGCACCTCAACAACTTCGACGGAACGCAAAGCACTGGGCCTGCGGCTGGCTCCCTGGCTGGGCTGCCTGGCCATGATTGGGCTGCTGATTCTGGCGACCACGCAGTGGAACGAGTGGACCAGTAGCCGCCGCATACAGAGCACTCAGAATGCTTACGTGAAATCCGACTTTGCGGTGCTCAGTGCCAAGGTTTCGGGCTACGTGAAAGCCTTGCCCTTGGGAGATTATGAGCAGGTCAAGGCGGGGGATCTGATTGCGCAGATTGATCCGGCCGATTACGAGCTGGCCGTGGCGGCAGCGCAGGCGGAACAGTCCAAGGCGCAGGCCCATCTGGAAAATCTGGACGGTGAAATTGCACAGCAACAGGCGCGTATTAAAGAGGCGCAAGCCAAGCTGCGCTCCGTGCAGGTGCGCGTGCGGCAATACCGTAATAACCCTTCGCGCCAGGCAAGGCTGGTCAAGGAAGGTGCCTTGTCACGTCAGGGCTATGAAAATGCCCAGGCCGATCTGGATGAGGCAATCAGCCAAGGGGAGGCCGCTACCGCGCAAGTGGATCTGGCGAAAAATTCCCTGAAGGTGCTGCAGGGGCAGCGTGCGATTCGTACCGCGGATTTGAAATCGGCTGAAGCTGCCTTGGAGTCTGCTCGTCGCGATTTGGGCTATACGCGGATTGTGGCTCCTTTTGACGGGGTCGTGAACAAGCGTCATGTGCAAGTAGGCAGCTTGTTGAACCAGGGCACGCAGATTGTTTCCATCGTCCCCTTGGAGCAGGCCTACGTCATTGCGAACTACAAGGAAACGCAGCTTGCCCGCGTGCAGCCGGGGCAGCCGGTGGAGCTGTCCGTGGATGGCTTGCCTGGGGGGAACTGGCGGGGGCGTGTGGTCGAGATTGCACCCATGAGCGGGGCCGAATCCTCCTTATTGCCGGCCGATAATGCCTCCGGGAATTTCACCAAAGTGGTGCAGCGCATACCGGTGCGTATCGAGCTGGAGCCGGGTCAGGCACAGTTGGAGCGCCTGCGTCCCGGCATGTCGGCCCAGGCCAGAATCGACACGGCGGGTTCCCCTGTTGCGGCCTATGACATGCCCGGCTTGAAACAGACTCGCCAGTTGGCTGTCGTGCGGGCGCAGGAGGGCTGATCATGCGCTTCTCCCGACTGATGGCCAATACGCACACAGCACGTCCTGCCTTGACGGTGCTTGCGATTTTTCTGGGTGCGGTCCTGACCACCGTGCAAGGGCGGCTTTTTTCTGCAGCCTTACCGGATTTACGTGGCCAGTTTGGCTTGGATGTGCTGGAAGCTGCTTGGTTGGGGACCGCCTTGAATGCGGCGCAATTGATTTCCATGCCGATTGCGCCATGGCTGGCGACCGTCATCGGGCCGACTCGGGTTTTGCTGGCCCCAAGTCTGCTGTTGGGCTTGGTCGCCTTGTTGATTCCTTTCTTTGCCCATCATTATCCCGTTCTGCTAAGTCTGCATGCCTTGGCTGGGCTGTGTCTGGGAATCTATCTGCCTTTGACGATGTCCCTGGCTTTGCGCAGCGTCCATCCTCGGTTATGGCTTGCTGTCATGGCGGCGTACAGCTTGCGTGTGTCAACCGGCATGGATGCAGGGTATGGCACATCCGGTTTTCTGCTGGAAGAAATCAGTTGGCATTGGGTTTACTGGCCCACTGCTTTTGTGGGGCCATTGATTGCGTTGCTGGCCTGGAAGGCCATGCCATTGGCTCCAGTAGACCGGCCGCAACTGCAAAACGCGGACTGGGGGGGTATGGCCCTGTTTTGCACCGGCCTGGTCCTGGCTTTTGTGGGGATAGAGTCGGCTGAACGCCTGGGCTGGAGCGATTCTGGTCTGGTTGTTTCAGCCTTGACTGGGGGCGCGCTTCTTGTCGTGGCTGCAATAGGGCGTGGCATGCGCAGGCAAAACTCCTTTGCCAGTCTGATGGCCCTGGGCAATCGCAATATTCGTATCTGTCTGATGATTGCTTGCCTGTTCGGTGTACTGATGACGCCAACGTCCTTGCTGATTCCCAGCTTTCTGACGCAGATGGGCGACTTGAAGCCGCTGCAAGCAGGCGCCGCCACCTGGATAGCGTTTTGGGCTTATCTGGCCTCGACCCCCTTGGCAATCTATCTGGGTCGCCGTCTTGAGCCACGCCTGATGATGATTATCGGTTTAAGCATTATCGCGTTCACGGCCTGGTTGGGAACTCATATCAGCCACGACTGGCGGGTAGAACAGTTTGTCTCGATGCTGATTTTGCAGTCTGTGGGCGAGAGCACCATGTTGATTGGTTTGATTGCTGCCTTTGTGACCAATCTGAATCCCCAACATGGAGTGGCATTGGGCGTGTATGTCCCCATCGCGCGTGTCTTTACGCCTGTCGCCGCAGCCACGCTGGTTTCCACTTGGCTGCGCATGGCCGGCGATATCAGCCGTAGCAGCCTCAGCAGTCATCTTGTAGAGGGTGACCCTTTGGTCATGGAGCGAGCCTCCGCAGGTTTGGCCGGTCTGGCTCGCATTCTGGCTCGTGAATCACAGGTGGCAGCACAGATCAGCGCCTACAACCTGGTGTTTTGGTGCAGTTTGCTGGCCTTGTGTCTGGCTGTGCTGCTGCGTTCTTCGCCACCCAATCCCATCGCGCCTCCCTTTACCCAGTCTGTGTAGGTCCAGGCAGAGAGGCGTTTTTTTAATCAAGGAGATTCATCATGAAATTAGGTTTATGGACATTGGCTTGCACGGCTTTGCTGGCCTCGACATCGGCTTGGGCTGTTGACGGTTCTGCCTCTGTACAGGAGCAGGCCTACAGCAAGAGTCGCGCCCAGGTTGTGCAGGAATTGGAGCAGGCACGCGAGCAAGGGCTGATCAGCGTAGCGGCGCATGGCTATCCCAACGTGCCGCGAGGCCCTGTTAAAACTCGTGCTCAGGTGGTTCAGGAGTTGCAGGAAGCGCAACAAGCTGGTTTGCTGGACTTCGCAGACGATGAATATCCCGTCTTGCCTGCCGATGGTACTCATAAGACGCGCCAGCAAGTTGTGCAGGAGCTGGAACAAGCCAGAAAGCAGGGCCGTCTTTTGTATGTAGCCCCGTAAGGCTGTACCTAGCTGCCGTTGAGTTCGGTGTCTAGCTTGTAAAAAGGGACTGAGCCTGCCTTTACGCAGCCTCAGTCCCTCTTGTTATGAGGAAATTGCTTCGGGGGGGGGCGGGCTTCAAGCCTGGGTCAGCGGACGACGCATCAAACGCAAGGCCACCAGTACCGACAAGCTGACTACCACGGCACTGACCAGATAAATCGCTTCCATCCCCCAGGTTCCTGCGACTGCGCCTAAGGCGGGCCCGGTGATACCTAAAGAGATGTCCAGAAAGGCAACATAGGCACCCATGGCGACACCTCGGCTCTCGGGTGGGGCGCGGCGCACGGCTTCCACACCAAAACCCGGGAAGGCCAGGGAATAGCCCCATCCGGTCAAAGCGGCCCCCAGGTAGGCAAGGGCAGGGCTGTGGGCACCCCAGATCAGCAAGAGGCCAGCAGCCTCCACCAGCACGCATAGCAAAGCGACGCGTGCCCCGCCCAGTTTGTCGGGAAGATGACCAAAGAACAGGCGTGCCGCAATGAAGGCGACCCCAAAGGCGGTGAAGGCCAGTGAAGCATTGCCCCAGTTGCGATCGGCAAAGAGCAGGGCAATAAAAGCAGTCAGACTACCAAAACCGACACTGCACAGCAGCAAGCCCATGCCTGCGCCCCAGACCAGCCCCAGGACTTTGTAGAACGGGGTGCGACGCAGCGCAGTGGGGGCGGTGGCGCGAACCTTGAGCAACATCACCAGGGAAATCAACGGCAACAGCGTGACAGCGACCGAGATACCGTGAAAGCCGTAGTCCTGGTTGACCGCGACACCTAAAGGGGCCCCAACGGCATAGGCACCATACATGGCTATACCGACCCAGGCCATGACCTTGCCCGCGTTTTGAGGGCCGACCAGTCCAATGCCCCAGCTCAAGGCACCCGTCACAATCAGGCTTTCACCGCAGCCCAGCAAGATTCGGCCAATCACCAGCACCCAGACGGATAGGGTAGGCGTGCTGACAAAGCTCAAAGAGGCCAGATAGGCCAGGCCGGACAAGCACATCACCATCAGCCCCAACATGACGGCGTGCTTGGAGCCTTGCGTATCGGCCAGATTCCCGGCCCAGGCGCGTGATAGCAAAGCGGCTGCAAATTGAACACCGATAACCAGACCTACGACCAGCGTGCTCATCTCCAGCACATCGTGTACGTGCAAAGGCAGCACGGGTAGAGGCAGACCAATGCTCAGAAAACTGACGAACACAGCCAGCGTAATAGGTAGCAGCGTTAGAAAAACATGGGCAGCAGGTGGTGACTGCGCCTTCGAGGTGGCTTGTGCCGAATTGGGTACAGACATGAAACACTCCAAACATGAGTAATTGCTCGATATTTGAGATAATATGAATAATTGCTCACATCGAAAACTCACATTCGGAGTCCCTATGCAAACGCTCCCTCAAGCCCGTCGTATCCCGCGTCAAAGCCGTTCCCGTGCTTTGGTGGAGGCGATTTTGGAGGCAACGGCTCGCGTTTTGTCCGAGCGTGGCTATGCCGGTACCAATACCAATGTGGTCGCGGAAGTGGCCGGAGTCAGCGTGGGCTCGGTGTATCAATACTTCCCGAACAAGGACTCCCTGATCGCCGCCTTGCACGAGCGCCATGCCATGCAAATGAACCAGGCTATGGAAAGCAGTCTGGCCGATACGCAGTCCTTGGGGTTGCGGGGGCGTTTGAGTGATCTGGTCAAAGCCTGGTTGGCCGCGCATCGGGTGGACCCGGAGTTGCATCGGGTACTGGAAAAGGATTTTCCTTTCTTTGATGCACCCGCCAGCGAGAGTCAGGCTGATCAAAGTATTCGTGACCGCATTCGTCAGCTGCTGGAAGAGCACCGCAGCGAGGTCGCCCCGCAGGATCTGGATTTAGCCACCTGGGTGGTGATGCAAAGTCTGGAGTCCCTGATTCATGGCGCGATCATCCCGCCCGGTGTGCCGTATCCGCCGGAGCAGGTGGAAGAAGCCATTGTGGATTTGCTGTGTGGGTATTTGGGCTGTGCGAGTCCTGGGAAAGCGGGGAAGTGAGCGGAGTTGGCGAGCCGGTTTTCGAGTGAGTTTTGGCTCACATGAGTTTGTTGTTGTTGTTGTTGTTGTTGTTGTTGTTGTTTGCTGGCCGGACTCACCTTGGCTAAACGTATGCGCTGAATGGCATACAGCAAAACGAAGAACGAGATGGCATAGCCAAGTTTACGAGTGTATAGATCCTCTGCTCATAGTCTTGGCTCAGAAACCCAGGAGTCAGCAAACTCGTAAGGCTTCGATGTGCGTTTTACAGACCATCAAGAGCTTCCAACAAAAAGGCGCCAATCTTTGTAGATATGGCGCCTTCTTTTTCAGGAGTTCACGAACAGAACGGAGTTGATGGGCTTAGACCTGCCGCCCAATCTCTTCCATCGCTTCCTGAATTTCCAGCCATTCTTCTTCCAGCGTTTGATGCGTTTTGGTGAGTTCACCATGCTCAGTCATCAAGGCGGGCCGTTGATCCTTGTAGCTGTCCGAGTAAAAGTCGGGGTCCTGCATCAAGGTATCCAGCTCCTGCAAACGCAGCTGAGCTTTCTCCATGGCCGACTCCACTTTCTTCAAGCGGCTTTCCAGGGGCTTGCGTTGCTGGGCCTGACGTTGGCGCAGCTCGGCTTCCTGACGGCGTTGCGTCTTGCGGTCTGTGCCTTCGCCACCTGTATCGGCACGGGCTTCCTGGCGAGCTTCCGAGCGCGATTGCGCGCTGCGGGCCAGCAGCCAGTCGCGGTAGTCTTCCAGATCGCCATCAAACTCCTGAACCTGGCCATCGGCCACGATCCAGAAAGAATCAACGGTAGAACGCAGCAAATGGCGATCGTGCGATACCAGCAGTACGCTGCCACCGTAATCAGCCAGGGCCGCTGCCAGGGCTTCGCGGGTATCCACGTCCAAGTGGTTGGTTGGTTCGTCCAGCAGAAGTAGATTGGGCTTTTGCCAGACAATCAGGGACAGGGCCAGACGCGCCTTTTCACCCCCGGAGAAGGGGGCGGTCAGGCTGGTGACCATATCACCGCTAAAACCGAAAGAGCCCAGGTAATTGCGCAGTTCCTGCTCGCGCACATCCGGAGCCAGACGTGCCAGATGTTGCAGGGGGGTGGAGTCCGGGTCAATGGAGTCCAGCTGGTGCTGGGCAAAGTAGCCGATCACCAGACCTTTGGATTCCAGGCGCTCGCCCCGGATAGGTTCCAGCTTGCCAGCCAGGGTTTTGACCAGTGTGGATTTACCCGCACCGTTCATCCCCAAAATACCCACACGGGCACCGCCGCGTACCATCAGGCGTACTTGGCTCAAAATCGCCTTGTCCTGATCGGGGTAACCCAGATCGGCCTGATCCAATGTCAGCAAGGGATCGGGTGTGTATTCAGGCGAGGGCAGGCGAATGGAAACGCTTGAGTCGTCGCGCAAGAGCGTTACGGTCTGCATGCGGGCCAAAGCCTTGACGCGGCTTTGTGCCTGCTTGGCCTTGGTGGCCTGGGCCTTGAAGCGGTCAATAAAGCTTTGCAGACGCGCGGCTTCACGGGTTTGACGCTCGTAGGCGATCTGGCTTTGTTGCACGCGCTCGGCACGCTGCACCAGAAAGTCGTTGTAGCCGCCTTTGTAGCGAACCAGTTTGCCTTGATCCACGTGCAGGATCGAACGGGCCACCGCATCCAGAAACTCGGTGTCGTGCGAAATCAGCAACACGGTGCCGGGGTAGGACGTCAGCCAGCGCTCCAGCCAGAGCATGGCGTCCAAGTCCAGGTGGTTGGTGGGCTCGTCCAGCAAGAGCAGGTCAGAAGGAGCCATCAGGGCACGGGCCAGGGACAGGCGCATTTGCCAGCCACCGGAGAATTCGCGCACGGGCAGCATCCACTGATCGGGGCGGAAACCCAGACCGGCCAGCAATTGCTCGGCACGCGAGGGGGCGGACCAGGCATCGGCTTCGATCAGGGCATTTTCCAGCTCGGCAATGGTCTGGCCATCGCTATCGGGCGTGTTGGCGCGTTTTTCCTGCAAGGCACGCAAACGCTCGTCGCCGTCGATAACAAATTCGCGGGCAGGGCGGTCACGGTCCGGAATGGTTTGGCGCACACTGGCTACTTCCCAGACTTCGGGGATGCTCAGGTCACCCCCGTCCAGATCCAGCTCGCCTTGCAGCAAGGCAAACAGCGAGGATTTACCGGCGCCGTTCTTGCCCACAATGCCCAGGCGCTCGCCCGGATTGACGATGAAATCCGTATTGTCCAGCAGGACTTTGACGCCGCGACGCAGCGTAATTCCAGTTGCGCGTATCACAGAGCCAGTTGCTCCCGGCTTAGCAAGAGAATCTGGTCTTCAGCAGTTTCCGTACTTAGCCAGATAGGCTCCAGCTCTGGGAAAGCAGCGACGAAATTGTCGTACTCATTGCCGATTTCCAACACCAGCACGCCTTCGGGCGACAGGAAGTTGGGGGCTGCTTCCAGAATGCGACGCACCAGGTCCATGCCGTCGTCACCGCCAGCCAGGGCCAGTTGTGGCTCGTGCTGGTATTCCTTGGGCAGGTTCTGCATGGACTGCTCATTCACATACGGTGGGTTGCAAATGATCAGGTCGTAGGCGGTGGGCGGCAATTGATCCAGCAGATCGCTCTTGTACAGACTCATGCGATCGTTCAGCTCAAAGGCATCGATATTTGACTGCGCCACTTCCAGCGCGGCGTCGGACAGATCCACGGCATCGACTTGCGCTTGCGGGAAGGCCAGGGCCGTCAAGATAGCCAGGCAGCCCGAGCCGGTGCACAAATCCAGGGCGTTGTAGATGGCGTCCGGGTCGGCAATCCAGGGTTGCAGCTGTTCAGCCAACAGCTCCGCAATGGGAGAGCGCGGCACGATGGTATCGGCGGTGACGCGGAAGCGATGGCCTTGCAGCCAGGCTTCACCGGTCAGGTAGGCGGCGGGCACGCGTTCGTTGCAGCGGCGTGCGACCAGGGCCAGATAGGCGGCGCGCTCGGACTCCAGCACGGTGGCGTCCAGATACGGGTCCAGTGTGTCCAGGGGCAGATGCAGGGTGTGCAGCAGCAGATACGCGGCCTCGTCCCAGGCATTGTCACTGCCGTGGCCAAAGGCCAGCTGACAGCGGTTGAACTGGCTGACGGACCAGCGCAACAAGTCGCGCACGGTGCGCAGTTCCTGCTGGGCTTCCAGCAGGGAGGAACTATCGATGCAAGGGCTTAACAAAGCAGGGATTCCAATGTACGGCGATAAATGTTTTTAAGGGGCTCAAGATCAGCAACGGAAACGTGTTCGTTGATTTGATGGATGCTGGCGTTGAGCGGGCCAAATTCGACCACTTGAGGGCAGATTTTAGCGATAAAGCGACCATCCGAGGTGCCGCCTGTCGTGGACAGATCGGTTTCCACGCCGGTTTCGGTTTCAATGGCCTTGGCAAGAGCCTGGCTCAGCGGGCCGGCCTCGGTCAGAAAGGGCTCGCCACCTACCGTCCATTCCAGTTGGAAGTCCACGCCATGGCGGCGCAGAATGGATTCCACTTCGGCTTGCAGACCGGCCGGTGTTTGCTCGGTGGAGAAACGGAAGTTGAAATGCACATCCAGCTGACCGGGGATCACATTACCCGCGCCGGTACCGGCATGGATATTGGAGATCTGAAAGCTGGTGGGTGGGAAGTCGATATTGCCGGCGTCCCACATGCGGTCTGTCAGTTCGTGCAGTACAGGGGCGAACACATGCAGCGGGTTGATGGCTAATTGCGGGTACGCCACGTGGCCTTGGCGACCCTTCACGATCAGGTGACCGGACAAGGAGCCGCGACGGCCATTTTTAATGGTGTCACCCAATTGGCGCGAGCAGGTGGGCTCGCCCACGATGCAATAGTCCAGTTGTTCGCCACGCTCTTTCAGGACACGGCACACATGCACGGTGCCGTCGGTTGCGGGGCCTTCCTCATCCGAAGTCAGCAGCAGGGCAATCGAGCCTTTGTGCTCAGGATGGGCCTGGGTAAATTCCTCAACCGCGTGAATGAAGGCCGCAATCGAGGCCTTCATATCCGCAGCGCCACGGCCATACAGTTGCCCGTCGCGCACGGTAGGTTCAAACGGGGGCGAGTCCCAAGCTGCTTCCGGCCCGGTAGGCACCACATCCGTGTGTCCGGCAAAAACAAACAAGGGCGCTTCGGTGCCACGGCGGGCCCACAGGTTGGACACCGGGCCGCTGGGCAGATGTTCCAGGCTAAAGCCCGCTTGCTCCAGCCTTGCGCCCAGCCATTGCTGGCAGTGGGCATCCTCGGGGGTAACCGAGGGGCGGGCAATCAGGGCTTTTAGGGTGTCTAGTACAGAATTGTCAGTGCTCATGTTCAGGCGCGAAGTAAATCATTAATACTGGTCTTGGCGCGGGTACGGGCATCCACACGCTTGACGATGATGGCGCAGGCCAGGCTGTACAGCCCATCGGCCGAAGGCAGGGAACCAGGGACCACTACCGAACCGGCAGGGACACGGCCTTGGTAAATCTTGCCCGTTTCGCGCTCGTAAATCTTGGTGCTTTGCGACAGGAATACGCCCATGGCCAGCACCGAGTTCTCTTCCACGATGACCCCTTCCACCACTTCGGAACGGGCACCGATAAAACAGTTGTCCTCAATGATAGTGGGGTTGGCTTGCAGAGGTTCCAATACCCCGCCAATACCGACGCCGCCTGACAGGTGAACATGCTTGCCGATTTGGGCGCAGGAACCGACGGTGGCCCAGGTATCGACCATGGTGCCTTCACCGACATACGCGCCAATGTTCACAAACGAGGGCATCAGCACGACATCGGGAGCCACATAAGCGCCTTGGCGCACCACGGCACCGGGAACGGCACGAAAGCCTGCCTGGGCAAAGGCGGCCTGGTCGTGCTGCTCGAATTTCAGCGGCACCTTGTCATAGAAGGGAGCGGGTTCGCTGGCCATGACACGGTTCTCGTTGATCCTGAAAGACAGGAGAATCGCTTTCTTGACCCAGTCATTGACCTGCCACTGTCCGTCGATCTTTTCCGCCACGCGCAGGGAACCGTAATCCAGCTTTTCGATCACGGTATGGATGGCCGTGCGCAGTTCAATGCTGTGTTTTTGGGGGGAGAGGGAAGCTCGTTGTTCCCACGCCGATTCGATCAGACTTTGGAGGTCGCTCATAGGCTAGGCTCTGTGAATGCAGGCCGTCATTGGCAGTACCGGGATACAGAAGGCGCATGATGCGCGGTTTACCACCGCAGCGGCCGAGCTTGAATGGAGGCAACAGGATAACCGAGTCTGCCCTATCCATGCACGGTTTTATGGCTTTCTTTGTCGCTTTTGAGGGCAGATGAATACGTATAGGTGCGGGTAGCAGGGGCCGGATTGTCGTTTTGGGCTGAGCCCGCCGAGGGAGCTTGCAGGAATTTGGTGACCGGGAGCCTGTGTTGGCCTTATTGGCTTTATTTCTAATACTGTTTTTCTGGATTCTTGTTTTTTGATAATTAATTTTTGCTTCTGCTTGTTTTTCTTATCGCAGCTATTTTGTTTATTTATTGTTGAGCTTGTTTAACTAAATCGCCTGCGTAAACAAGTATTTCAAAATAATAAAAAATAATCGTGGATCGCCATGCGGATTGCGTGAAGAGTTCTTGGTTTTAGTTGCTGGAAGGGCTAGTGCCGCCTGATGTTTCAGCTTGCTTGGTTCTGTTCTTACTCTGTAGGGCTCGTGAAAAAAGACTTTTAACCGTTTTCCATATAGGGTTATTTCCGGGTTTGTCCGGAGCAGGGTCTCGTCTGAGGCCGTGAGTAATGATTCGGTTGCGCTTTTTACATTTTATAAAATTCATCTGATTTTTATCTGCCTAGAATGATTACAAGGTTTTGCTTATTAACCATATTTGGCTCTTGTTTCTTCATTCAAACGGAGGGGTTATGAGATCGATTCTTTTATGGCTCTTGGGTGTCCCTATTCCTATCATTATTTTGCTGGCCTTGTTTTGGCACTAAGGTATTTGCGATCACAATCTTGAATAAGGAATCATCATGGCTACGACGCAATTTGGTTCGGATGCAGGTTTGGGTACGCAGGCCGTCGCGGAATCGTCGCATTCCGCTGTGTCTTGGGGCGCAGTCATCGGGGGCGCGGTTATTGCCGCTGCCTTGACGGTGACCTTGCTGGTAGGCGGGACAGGCCTGGGTTTCATGGCGATCTCTCCCTGGGGCAATGAAGGGGCCTCGGGTACCACCATGGCTATCGGCACGATTGTCTGGCTGTTTGTCACACAGATCATCGCTTACGGCATTGCAGGTTATGTCACTGGGCGTCTGCGTACAAACTGGACCGGTGTGCATGGCGACGAAGTTCATTTCCGCGATACGGCACATGGTTTTCTGGTGTGGGCTGTCAGTGCGGTTGTCAGTGTGTTCTTGCTGGGCTCGGGTGTCGCCTCCCTGGTGTCGGGTACGGCACAGGCCGGGGCGAATCTGGCTGGGGCAGGCGTTGGCGCCGCGTCGGCGGTTGTGGGGCAGGCTGGCAAAGATCAAGCCCAGGGTCCAGGTTTGGGCTACTTCACCGATACCTTGCTGCGTCCGGCCGATCCAGCCAACGCACCTGCACAGGCTGGCAACCCTGAGCGTGAAGTCAGCCGCATTCTGGCGCGCAGCCTGAAAGAAGGCGAGGTGTCCCAGCAGGATCAGGATTACTTGCTGCGCCTGGTGGCCAACCGTACCGGTCTGACTCCGGAGCAGGCCAAGGATCGTCTGGACTCCGTACAGAAGCAAGCCAAGGAAACAGCCGAGAAGCTGGAACAACAAGCACGTGAAGCGGCAGACACCGCTCGCAAGGCAGCCGCTGCTTTCGCGCTGTGGGCATTTGCATCCTTGCTGGTCGGTGCTTTTGTAGCCAGCCTGGCGGCCACGATTGGCGGACGGGCGCGTATCACGCGTTAAGCCCCATTTGTGACGCCCAGTCACTTATAAGTTGAGGCGGGCAGTGCCAGGCCCCCGGATGTCAGAGCTCCGGGGGCTTTTTTTGTCGCCGGGCCGCCCCAAGACAAAAAGCTCCCCCTCGGGGGGCAGCAAGCCGAAGGCGTAGCGTGGGGGTTTATTGTATCCGCTTCAATCAATCTGCAGTCTTGCCCGATGCTTCAGGGAATACGAATAAAGCTGCTGGGAGCCTGTCCTAAACGGCGACGGAACATGGTGGAAAAGGCACTGGAGCTGTCATAGCCCAGGTCCATCGCAATCTGTGTGACTGACTGACCGGCAGACAGCTTGGTCAAAGCGGACAGCAAGCAGGCTTGTTGCCGCCATTCGCTAAAGCTCATGCCGGTTTGCTGCCGGAACAGGCGCGTGAAGCTGCGCAAACTTTTGTTCAATTGCTCGGCCCAGTGTTCTGGCGTGCTCTGGATATTGGGCTGAATCAGGAACGCTTTGCAGAGCGTGGCCAAGGATGGGTCTTGAGGGATAGGGGCAAAGAGCGGCATGGTGTCTGCCAGACCAACTTCATGCAAGAGCAGTTGAGCCAAGGCGCCGTCGCGGCCATTTTCCTCGTACAAGGCGGGCAAGGCCAGGGAGGCCAGCAGCAAATGATGCAGCAAGGGCGTAATCACCAGCACCTCGCAATGGGTGCTGTGGCGGGGGGCGGCCTCTGGCTCTATATATAGACTGCGCGTACTGGCGCTGTGCATGCGCACGCGATGGCGCTTGCCGGCCGGAATCCACACACCGCTATAGGGCGGGATAACCCAGGCGCCATCGTCAGTTTCTACTTCCATCAGACCTGTCATGGCATAGAGCATTTGCGCCCGCCGGTGCACATGAAAGTCCAGCAGGGTGCCCGGGGCGTAGTCTGTGCCAATCGCCAGCAAGGGGCGGGGGGTGGCATCCACGCTGTCCAGTCGTACATTGTGCATAAGCAAGCCTCTGGCCGAAACGAACGTATTGTTGACCGGTTTTAGCATGCCAGCCAATGCGGCGCGACCTATTCTTGGGCTTTGTCATCTCTGTTGATGGGCGGCTATGTATTTTCTATTGCTGTTTTTTGGTTTGCTGGCCGGGGTAACCACCGTGCTGTTTGGCTTCGGTGGCGGTTTTGTAGTGGTCCCTGTGCTGTATTCGGTACTGATCGGCATGTATGGCGTGGACAGTCAGATGGGGCAGGCGGCCATGCATATTGCGGTGGCCACGTCCACCTGCGTTATGATTTTTGGGGCTGGCCTGTCCACCTGGCGTCATCACAAGGCGGGCACCGTACCTTGGGGACAGGTGCGTCCTTTGCTCCTGTTTATTGCAGTGGGGGCAATTCCTGGCGCGGTAGCAGCCATGGCCTTGAACGGCTCCTGGGTGCGCTGGGTTTTCGTGGTGTATTTAGGCCTGACGATTCTCGATAGTCTGTTTCGATCCGGTTTTACCCAGGAAACAAGCAATGTCATGCGTCCTTTAAGCAAGGCCAGCAGCGCGGGGGCCGGAGTCCTTATTGGTGCCATCGCCGCCTTTTTGGGCGTGGGGGGGAGCGTGATTACCGTTCCCTTGATGCGCCGACGCGGTGCCAGCATGACGGCTGCCACCGCAGCCGCAAACCCCTTGTCCCTGCCCATGGCGGTGGTGGGGAGCCTGACCTATGCCATGCTGGCCTGGAATGCGGATTCATTGGGGCCTTGGCATGTGGGTTACATAGACCTGCGAGCCTGCCTGGGGCTGGTGCTTGGTTCCTGGCTGGGGATTCGCTTTACCTCGCGCTGGATTGGCAAGATCCCCGACAGCCTTCATGCCAAAGCCTATATCGCCTTGTTGGGATTGGTGTTGTTGGTGATGCTGCTGGTCTAGGTCTTGCAGGGCGGATGCCGTATCCGCACCTGCCCGCGCCGTGGAGTTCGTTTTGCCTGTTTTGAAAAACTTGTGTTTTTTTGTTTAGTACAGCGAAATGCAGCGCTTGGTGCGCCGCATTTTTACCTATACTTGGCAGCACAGAACAAACAGGAGTGGGGCAGCATGACAACAGAGATTGCAGTGGTCTTGGGTCTGGCTTTAGTAGCGATTGTCTTGTTTGCCACAGAAAAACTCCGAATAGATGCTATTGCCTTGCTGGTGCTCAGCACCCTGACCATTCTGGGTTTGGTGACTCCCGAGCAGGCTGTGGGAGGCTTCAGCAATCCGGCGACGGTCACCGTTGCCGCCATGTTTGTACTGGCAGCCGGCTTGCAAAATAGTGGCGCCCTGTCAGGAATTGGGGATTTGCTGGGCAAGGCCCGCTCCCCGGTCCAGTTTCTGCTGCTCCTGTTCCTGGTCCTGGCGGTGATTGCTCCTTTCGTCAATAACACGGCCGTGGTGGCGGTGTTCATTCCTATCGTGCTGGCCGCCAGCGCACGGATAGGCATGTCGGCCTCCAAGGCGCTGATTCCCTTGTCTTATGTCTCGCAAATGGCCGGTGTCTGTACTCTGGTTGGGACCTCGACCAACCTGCTGGTCAATGCCATTGCCCGTGATATGGGGCACCCCGGCTTCACCATGTTCGAATTCACCACGCTGGGTGTTATTTGCATGGCGGTTGGTTGTTTGTATTTGCTGACGGTAGGGCGCTGGTTATTGCCTGATGCGCGCGGTGGCGAGCTGGTCGAACAGTATGAGTTGGGCAAGTACATTACCGAGCTGCGCGTAATGCCGGACTCCTCCCTGATCGGCCAGTCTGTTGGCGATGCCAAGCTGGGGGAGCAGTACGGTGTGTTTGTGCTGGAGTTGCTGCGAGGTGACACCAAAGTGTGGGGCCCGCGCGAGCAGAAGATTGAGCAGGACGATGTGCTGTTGGCTCGCGGGGATTGGACCAAGCTGGACGAGCTGCGCAAAGAAGCCGGTCTGGAGGTTGACCCGCAGTTCAAATTGGAGCAACAGTCTTTTGAGCAGGTCGATCAAGTTCTGACCGAGGTCATGATTGCGCCGCGTTCGCGTATTAGCGGCCGTACCTTGGGTAGCTTGGGGGCGGGCTGGCACAAGAATGCCACCGTGCTCGGGATCCATCGCCGTGGTCAGGTGCTGCGTGAACAGCTGCGTGCCGTGCGCTTGCGGGTTGGCGATATCTTGTTGATGCTGACCCCGGCCTCCGAGGCGGCGGATCTGCGGGCGGATGGCAATATCATTGTGCTGTCCGAGCGTGAGGCTGAAAAAGAAATGGGCTGGCGCGCCCCTTTTTCCCTGGTGACCATGGCTCTGGTGATTTTGGTGCCCGCCCTGGGCTGGGTGCCTATCAGCATCACTTCATTGGTCGGTGCTGTAGCCATGACACTGGCCGGTTGTCTGAAGGCGGACGATGTCTATGACGCCATTGACTGGCGCATCATTATCCTGATGGCGGGCTTGCTGCCCTTGGGTCTGGCCATGAGCGAGACGGGGGCCGCCCAGTTTCTGGTGGAGAACACGGTCGGTCTGGTGAAATCCTTCGGGCCTTTGACGGTGCTGGCTGTGGTTTATCTGATGGCCTTGATCCTGACAGAGTTCATGAGCAATGCCGCCGCCGCGGTGCTGCTGACGCCAATAGGGATGTC
Source organism: Alcaligenes faecalis (assembly GCF_002443155.1). NCBI lineage: Bacteria > Pseudomonadati > Pseudomonadota > Betaproteobacteria > Burkholderiales > Alcaligenaceae > Alcaligenes > Alcaligenes faecalis. The sequence goes on from NZ_CP023667.1 coordinate 1,348,659, forward strand.
TACGGCCAAGATGATGGGTGTCGACCCCACCCCTTTTCTGATTGCGGTCACTTTTGCCGCCTCCACCAGTTTTGCTACGCCTGTGGGCTATCAAACCAACACCATGGTCTATGGCGCGGGTGGCTATCGGTTTATTGATTTTTTGAAAGTTGGTTTGCCCTTGAACCTGATTTTCTGGGTCCTGGGCGTGTTGTTGATTCCGGTTTTCTGGCCTTTCAATCCGGTCTGAAAACGTGGTGACCAGGATATAAAAACAAAGGAGACTCCAGTCATGAATTCAGTTGTTGCTTCTGCTGCTCCCGCATTGGATCCAGAAGTGTTCCAGGCGGTGCAAGACAGTTTTTCCCGCCAACAGGCGATGAGCCTGATTCGTGCCACCATGCCGCTTGTAGAGACTGGCCTGGTCGAGATTCATTTGCCACATTGGGAGGGGATTCAGCAGCAGCATGGCTTTGTGCATGGTGGCGTTGTGGGCATGATTGCCGATTCGGCCGGAGGCTACGCCGCCATGACGTGTACGCCTTTGGGTTCCAGCGTGCTCAGTGTGGAATACAAGCTTAACTTTCTGGCCCCCGCCAAGGGGCAGTCCTTGCTGGCCCGAGGTTCAGTGGTTCGCCACGGCCGTAGTTTGATCGTGACACAGGCCGAGGTATTTGCCCTGGACGAGGGCAAGCAGACTTTATGTGCGCTGATGCAGCAAACGATTATGGTGATGCAGGGGCGGGCGGAGACATCCTGATGGCAGAGCCCAGGCTGCCTCAGGAGCCAGACTGTTCTTTAGGACTTTTCCAGCGATAGCTCAGCAGCAATACCCACAGGCTTGCCATGCACAGCCCATACAACATGGCTCCGTAGGAAACCGAAATATCAATCCCGCATACCCGCGAGAAACGGTCCGCGGTATCGCAGATATTCTTGATTGCCAGCAAGAACAAGACCGTGTTGACGGCCATGGCCAGGCAGGCGGATACCGCTCTGTCTGCCCAGATCAGGCTGGCAACGGCCAGGATCGACAAAGGCATCAGGGAGTTGAGCACACTGGTGTGCCAGGCCGAATAAGCCTGGGAGGAATTGAGCAAACTTTCGTTGACGTGCGCAAAGGGAAAGAGCCACAAAATAATCAAAGCAGCGCACAGGAAAAAGATCAATTTCCTGATGGTGATGTTGAACACGATTAAAAAGTAAAAGTTTGCTTTATGAGGATTTCGAGTGTAACTGAACTGTTTTATGCTTAAAGACAAGTTGTGTAAGTTTCTCGGCACAATTTGCGACAATTCTGTTACTTGAATATGACATAAACGATGGAATATTCGAATTTAATCACGTTTTCGTGACAAATCGACGAAGTCTGTTTTAAGAGTCCATTGCAGGTAAATAGAAATACGCTTGTATGATGCTTGTCCGGATGAACACAACAGGAGTCGAGAAGATGAAAAGCTCTGTATGGTGCTTGAGCGCCGTTCTAAGTGTGATGGCTTTGCCGGCCTGGGCCGATAACCCGGCTTGTCAGTATCGGGCAGCCGAGATCCAGAACCAGATTGACTATGCCCGCCAGCATGGTAACGAGCACCGCGAGCGTGGTCTGCAGCGCGCATTGGTCAATGTGCAAATGCATTGCCGGGATGCGGACTTGCTGCGCGACGTGCAGGAAGATATCCGCGAGCAAGAAGAGGAAATACAGGACCGCCTTGATGAGATCGCCGAAAAGCGTTCTGAGGGGCGGCAAGACAAGGTTCAGAAGCTGGAGAAAAAGCTGGAGCGCGATCGCACCAAGCTGGAGCAGTTGCAAGATGAATTGAAAGAGCTGCAGGCCTTGAGCGCAAAGTAAGCAGCGCACTCCAGCTTTTGAATCCGCTTCTGCCAGGCTCATCCAATGGACTGAAAAAGGCTGGAGTCAGAAGGAAATACGTGCTCCCGGTGGGGGCACGTTCCTTTTATATAGAAAGGACTGCTTATAATCACAGGTGCAGTCGGCGCAATGATGTAGGCCGACCAAGCATAAAACAAGAGTGGTATGAGCAGAAAAAGCACAGGTCGTAGCGTTAAAAAAACCAGTAGTAGAAAGAAGGCAGGGCAGACAAGTCCGTCCCGATTTTTGAAATCAGTCATTGCAGCGGCCCTGACCAGTTTCGGGATTGCGACGGCCTGGCTTCATCCTCAGGGGCTGAACTGGCAAAGTCTTGAGCCGCTTCTGGCGTCTTTGGGCTGGCCCACGGCGGTTCAGCAAGACAGTGCACCTGTACCGGCTGCCATAGATGGGTATGTCCAGACTTCCTTTGCGCAGTGTCCTCAGTTTTTCCCCGGTTCACGGCCTGTTGTGCCCATGGCTTACACGCAACGGGAGTTGTGCTTCAGCTCGTTTGCGATCTTGCATAGCGGGCAAACCAAAACTCCGGTGTTTGTTGTGCAACGTCTGAATCGGCAACAGATTCAGTCGGCCAAGGGCTTGAAACGTACCGATCGTTTTTATGCCGAAGGCCGCTTGCCCCAATCAGAGCGAGCCGAGCTGAATGACTACCGAGGTTCCGGATTCTCGCGTGGACATATGGCCCCCGCAGGGGATATGGCTTCGGAGCAGAGCATGGCCCAGAGTTTTTCCTTGGCCAATATGGTGCCGCAGAATCAGATCCATAATGCCGGTCCCTGGAACAAGATTGAAGCGGATACCCGTAAATACGTCGCCCGTGCTGCGGGCAATGTCTATGTCTTTACCGGACCAGTATATGAGCGCAACGCGGCAACGATCGGCTCCAGTCAGGTGGCGGTGCCCAGTCATTTATTCAAGCTGGTATACGACGCCACCACTCGACGTGCCTGGGTGCATTGGCAGGCGAATCAAGCGTCCACCCGTGTTGGCCCGCCCATCAGTTATGAAGAGTTTGTCCGTCGGACCGGACTGCATTTATTGCCCGATTTCAGCCTGAAAACTTCGGGGTAGCGGAGAGGTCCGGGATCAGGAAAGTCAGTTGCTCGACTGTTTGAGAACAGCGTGCACCTGATCTTCGGAAAAATACACACTGTCTCCAACTTCAAAGACGCTGTAGCCGATGTTTTGCTCCGAGACCACCCCTCGGAAATAGGCCTTGGGACTTGCGGGAACCTGGGTGATGCGAACGCTGATATAGCGCTCGCTGGTGTAGGAGACGAGCTGTACGCGCATACCCTGTTTCAGATCCAGTGCACCCGGAAAGCGATCCAGATCGTCATGGCTGACCACGACCCGAAACGCTGTGGGTCGATGAATGACATAAGCCTCTTTGAGTCGCCGATGCAAAGCCAGGATCTCCTGGGCCTGCGGGCTAAGTGGACCGTTCGGATGCCGTGCTTCCTGTTCCAGCTCCGGGCTGGGAGACAAGTGCAAAATTTGGGCCAATAGCAGGAATTGTTCTTGAGTCATAAATTGCAAATTATCAGGAAAGGGAATCGACGTGCTTGAGAGCCTCGGGGTACAGTGTTCCTATTGTCCGCGATTGGCTCTCGTTTCGATTCGCGGTAAGCAAAGATTTTTTGTAGGGAAAACGCAATGATGGTTCGACGACTGATTCAAAGCGCTGCGGTGCTAGGCTTGGCTACCTTGATGGCAGCGTGCTCCTCGACTAAACCCGGCGGTGGCCCCGTCTCGAAACTCTTCAATCAATGTACCTGGGATCGTGAGTCCTGCATGCACGAAGGCCGTTATGAGGCCGGTGAAAGCGAGTATGCCGAGCGCGAAGCTCGAGACTTGAATCGTCAATCTGCCGCACGTTTGCGTCGTAGCGGTCTGTAAGATTTTTTTCACGGCAGTACCGGGGGTTTGCTGCCAGACGAGGTATTGACCGTGATTCGCGATGTGTTAGAAAGCCGGCAAATTGCCATTTATTTTGTGGCGATGCTATTGGCCGGTTTGATGGCCAGTGTCTGGGTGATGCCAGCCAGTCTGGTCGACTGGATCAACCCGACGCTGGCTTTCATGCTGTATGTCACCTTCCTGCAGGTGCCCGTTTCTCAACTGGGTAAAGCGCTGACTCAACTGCGCTTTTTGGCCGTGCTGCTGGTGGCCAACTTTTGCCTGATCCCTCTCTTTGTCTTTGCCTTGCTGCCCTTGCTGCCGGATCACACCATGCTGCGTCTGGGGGTGCTGCTGGTCTTGCTGACTCCTTGCATCGACTACGTTGTCACGTTTGCCCAACTGGGCCGGGCCGATGCGCGAAGCTTGCTGGCGGCCACGCCGGTGCTGCTTGTGGTGCAAATGCTGCTTTTACCCTTGTTTTTGAAGTTGGCCTTGGGGGAGCAGTTTGGTCTGTATATCAAGGCCGGGCCTTTTTTGGACGCTTTCTTTTTTCTGATTCTGATTCCACTGCTCTTGGCGGCGGCGACTCAATATCTTGCTGATAAAAGTCGTGTCTGGGCGCAGATCCAGACGGGCTTGGGCGTGGCGCCGGTTCCGGCTACCGCCCTGGTGCTGTTTATCGTGGTAGCCGCCGTTTTGCGGCAATTGGAGCCTGCGCTGGATGTCTTGTGGCGCGTAGTGCCGGTGTACGTCCTGTTTGCTGTCCTGGCTCCCGTCATCGGCTGGGTGCTGGCGCGACAAGCGCGCCTGGCTGTTCCCTTGCGACGGGCCGTGGCCTTTAGCAGTGCGACTCGTAATTCCCTGGTTGTGCTGCCTTTGGCCCTTGCTATTCCAGGTGCCTTGCCCTTGTTGCCCGCCATTATTTTGACCCAGACCTTGGTGGAGTTGCTGGCGCAACTGGTCTATGTGCGCGTATTGGCTCGTTGGGGACAAAACCAGCGGGCTTGAACACGGTCAGGAAGGAGCGCTTTGTTGGCTTGCGGAGCTTACTGACCGCGTAACTGTTCTGAATGCGATGTTATTCAAGTCATTGATCTGACGGGTTTTTTCTGCTTTTAGCATGGTTTGATGCTCAGACGCAGCCTGTAACGGCGGCTCTCATTCTGTCCGCGAAAAATTTCTGTTTTTCAGCATGGATTTTCACCAGAAAACCGCCGTAAAAATGCGCGGTTTTTTCTTATAGAGCTTATAAAAAAACATACATGGCGATTGGACCGCCAAGCTCTATGATCTGCTCCGCCTCGGCTCTGAGTGCAACATCATGTTGCGGGCATGTTCTGTGTCCGCTTTCTATTACTTAGGAAAACTTCAAAATGCTAGTTGCCGCTTTTCTGGCGTTTGCAGGCCTGTGCCTGTTCGTTAATGGTGTTCGTCTCTATTACTCTGAAGGCCATCACGCGAGCAGGCTGGTGGATGCTAAAGATGCTGCCATCGTCAATTTGTTCACTGCCGTGCTGGGATTCATCTGCATGGCCCACATCCTGAATCCGGCCAACAGCACCGTGTACTCGCCCTTGTCCGCCATTTACCTGGGCCTGTTTGCCCTGACCTATTTCTGGGTGGGGGTGAACGCCTTTACTGGCAGTGACGGCCGGGCGCTGGGCTGGTATTCCTTGGTGGTGGCTTGTATCGCCGTTCCTGCCGCGATTACCAATCTGAGTCTTGCCGAGCGGATTTTCGATTACTGGCAAGTGCTGAGCTGGCTGTCCTGGGCCGTGCTGTGGTTCATGTTCTTCTTGCTGCTGGTTCTGAACAAGCCCATTGCTCGATTGACGGGCATGGTGTCCGCCGTGCAGGGCGTGCTGACGGCTTTGCTGCCTGCCTTGCTGTATTTCTGGGGCGTGATTTAAAGCGGTTTAGTACTCGCTTGATAAACATCCCCATAAGAACGGGCCCGGCGTCCCGGCCGGGCCCTCAAGGGCGGCATTGAACGCTCTTTGCTCAACGGATCAGATCCTGCTGCTAAGCGCATTAAATGGCGTTCTTCTGACTCAGTAACACAGCCCCATCTCCCACCAATGACAATTGGTCCCCCGGATTTCGTAACGGGCAATTCGTCATGGACAAGCATCCACAGCCTATGCATCCATCCAGCTCATCACGCAGTTGGGTCAGGCTGCGGATCCGATCATTGAGCATGTCGCGCCAGCGGGTCGAGAGCAGTGCCCAGTCCTTGGCCTGGAGGGGCTTGCCGGATGGCAGTTCATCCAAGGCCTCCTTGATTGTTGCCAGCGGAATACCCGCTCTTTGAGCAATTTTGATTACCGCGATCTTTCGCAAAACCTCGCGGTGATAGCGGCGCTGATTGCCATCGCTGCGCCAGCCTTGAATCAAGCCTTTGGTCTCATAGTGATGCACGGTGGCAATAGTCACTCCGCTGCGGCGTGCAACTTCGCCTACCGATAGCGGGACAGTAATGTCGATTTTCATGGTGACGGATTCTCTTGACCTCATCTATACATGAGGTTTTATAAAAGACGACTCTTGCCCCTGCAAGCTCTTTGAGCAACTGGGCGTCTTATTGTGAACGAGTCGAGATCTTATGAAGAATCAGCAAGCCCCTGCGGGCGAGGTGTCAGCGGCACCAGGCCAGTTGGCCGCGAAGGGAGGGCAGGGGGCGTCCAGCCAGTCAGCCTGGGGGAGTTATTGTCTGGCGCCAATGCCATGCGTGCGCTGGTGCTGGCGGGCGGTGTGGTGCTGCATGCTGTCAATGTCTATATTGCGACCACCATTTTGCCTACGGTGGTGCAGGATATCGGCGGACTGGATTTATATGCCTGGAACACGACCTTGTTTGTGGTGGCATCCATCCTGGGTTCGGCCTTGTCCCCCAAGTTGCTGGCCATGACAGGGCCTAAAGGAAGCTATGGCTTGGCCGCCGTGATCTTTGCGGTGGGGGCGGTGATTTGTGCGGCGGCACCCAGCATGTCCATTTTGCTGTTCGGTCGCTTTGTTCAGGGCATAGGTGGGGGTTTTCTCTTTGCCTTGGCCTACGCCATGATTCGCGTGGTTTTTGCCGAGCAGTTATGGCCCCGTGCGATGGCTTTGGTATCGGGCATGTGGGGTGTAGCCACCCTTGCAGGCCCGGCTATCGGCGGCGTGTTTGCGGAGTGGGGCATGTGGCGGGCTGCTTTTGGAGCCGTTGCCCTGATCGCAGTTCTTTTTGCTGTAGTGGCTTCTGGCGTCTTGCCCAAACGGGAGCCCCAATCCGGCACTGGGGTCAAGGCATCTATCCCGTTGATTCAGCTGATTTTATTGACGCTGGCTGTGCTGGCTATTTCTGCGGGGAGTACGTCGGCAGAGCTGGCGCACAATGTCCTGGGCCTGGCGCTGGCGTTCGTGCTGGGTGCCGCCTTGATTGCTGTCGGAAAACGTTCGCCAAGCAGCTTGTTGCCGTCGGGGACATTTCGGTTGCGTTCCGAGATTGCCGGTTGGTATGCCTTGATGTCCTTGTTGGTGTTGACTGTCACTAGCGGAGAGGTCTTTGCACCGCTTTTCCTGCAAGTTTTGCATCAGCAGTCTCCTTTGGTGGCGGGCTACCTGGCCGCCTTGATGGGAGCGGGTTGGACGGTGGGGGCGGTCATCAGCTCGGGGCTGAGTGGACGGGCGATTGAGCGGGCGATTCTGGCCGGGCCGCTTTGCGGCTTGCTGGGCATGGTCGGGCTCGCCTTTCTGGTGCCGGAGACCAGCACGGGACTGTTTCTGGATCTGGTACCGATTTGTTTGGCACTGGCGCTGATCGGCTTGGGGGTAGGGCTGGCCTGGCCCCACTTGCTGATACGGGTGTTAAAAGCCGCTTCCGCTCAGGAGCAAGAACTGGCCGGGGCATCCATCACCACCATTCAGCTCTTTGCAACGGCCAGCGGGGCGGCTTTGGCGGGGATGGTTGCCAATGCAGGTGGACTTATTCATCCGGGTGGAGTGGAGGGGACGCGTCAGGCTGCTTATTATCTATTTAGCGTGTTTGCCGTCGCGCCGCTGTTTGGGATTGTAGTTGCAGGGAACTGCAGGGCTAAAAAACAGTCTGATTAAAAGGAAGTGCAAGCCTGTTTTCGTGTCCGTACTACGTTTCCGGAGAACGCTTGATCTGATGACGTGGTGCCCTATTGCAGTGGGGTTAATACTGGAAGGCTGGTGATTTTCCACCATTGCTATAGTATTTAGTGCAATTAACGCGTGGCTTGCATACTTTTGATTGTTACGTGAAGGAGGTTTGGACGTGAATGGTATCCTTTCTCCCCATCCAGCTCCCAGGCCCAATCCGGAACCTAAGCCCATGCGTTGGCCTAGTGACTTCCCGGGCAAGCATGACAGGCAGGATTAACTAGCTTGATGAATAAAGCCGCTCCACTCAGGCGGCTTTTTTATGTCCGGAAAATCGTGTTCCAGTCAGCGTTATGCCCTGCTTTGCAGTTGTTTTGGCGCAAGGCATGGCGAGTGTATGCACAGCAAAAAGAGAATCAAGCCGTGCAGCGCGATGTCTTCAGGAGCAACAAAAAAGCGCCTGAAGTAAGGTGCTGTTTCATGAGTGGGTACTACTGATCGCCAGTACCTGGAAACAAGCGGTAAAAGCCAGTTGGGGAGTAGAAAAACTGGCTCTACATCATAAAAGGGGGACGATCGACATTCGCTAGACTTGTTTTTGCGAAGAACCTGTCTAACGGAAGCAATGCCGATGTCCCCAATCGATTCTATCCTAGGGATCCCTGGGCTGGTGGTCCAGGCTGTCAAACGAACAAAGGATATTCATGTATGGGCGCGGCCGCGTAAGCGGCCCGCCTGCTTGCATTGCGCAGGCAACCAAGTGCGCATCAAGGCGACTCATCAACGCACGCTCAAGCACACGCGACAGGGCAATAAGCTGGTCGTGCTGCACCTGCGCGTTCCCAAGTACCACTGCACCGACTGCAACCGGTATTTTCGCCACCGTTTCGCCGGGATTCTGCCCCGGCTACGTTCGACCGAGACGTATCGGTTGGAGGTCTTTGAGGCCCACGAGGGTGGCGTGAGTCAGCGCAAGCTGACCCATACGCACCGCGTCGGTAGTGCGACGGTGGAGCGCTGGTATCAGTCGTTCATCAAGCGACGCGTGTCGGAGCTCTCTGGGCGCAGCTGCCCGCAGGTGCTTGGGATTGATGAACACTTCTTCACTCGCAAACGCGGTTACGCCACCACGCTGGTCGACCTGAAGAATCACAAAGTATTCGATGTCGTGTTGGGCCGCTCAGAGGCGAGTTTGCGCAGCTATTTGAAACGCTTGCCGGGTAAGGAGAATGTGCGGGTGATCGTGATGGATCTGTCCGAGACGTATCGCCGGATCGCTCAGCAGTACTTCCCCAATGCCATCATCGTGGCTGACCGTTTCCATGTCGTGCGCCTGGTGAACCAGCACTTCCTGAAGCTGTGGCAGCAGTATGACCCCCAGGGTCGCAAGAACCGGGGGTTGCTCAGCCTGATGCGCCGTCACCATTGGAAGCTGACCGCCATGCAGAAGGAGAATCTGCATCAGTACTTGGCTCAGGAGCCGGTGCTGCGGGCGCTGTACTTCGCCAAGCAGCAGTTAAATGGATTCTTGGTGATGAAGAGCTTGAAAAGAAAGAGGGCTCAAAAGATGATGCCCCAATTCCTGGCGTTGATTGAGCAGTTTGAGCAGAGCCCGGCCAGGGCGCTGGCCGCCACATTAAAATCATGGCTCGAACCCATCGTCAGGATGTGGCGATTCACCAAGTCCAACGGCATTACTGAAGGCTTCCACACCAAGATGGAAATGCTCTCACGCCGTGCGTATGGGTTCAGGAACTTTGAGAATTACCGCATGAGAGTCTTGGCTCAGTGCGGGTGGAGCGGTGTGATCAACCGTGTCTAGTGAATGCGCATCCCCCGCTTATGGGGTAGAGCCTGTAAAAGCCAGTTGGGGAGTAGAAAAACTGAACC